>NZ_JBNPVY010000003.1:0-1323849 GCF_050434105.1 Paraburkholderia sp. 40
CGGATCGAGAATATTGCCGATCACGAAGTGAACCGCGGTCAGCGACACCAGCACGACCAGGATCGAATTCAGGTCGCCGAACTGCAGCACCGACATCAGCACCGGGAACACGATCGCGAGCACCGAGCCGATATATGGCACGTAGTTCAGCAGCGCGGTCAGTATCGCCCACAGCCCGGCGAACTCGAGGCCGACGCTGCGCATCGCGAGCCAGCAGATCCCGCCTAGCAGCACGCCGAGAAACGTCTTCAGCGCGAGATAGGCGCCAATGCGCCGGTTGATGTCGGTGACCACGCCCCGGATGCGCGCCGCGTTGGTCGAATTGGCGGTCATGTTCGTCAGCTTGTCGCCGAACGTCCGGCGCTCGACCAGCAGAAAACTCGCATACAGCACGATCACGAACAGGTCGATGATCACCGACGACAGCGACGCCAGCATGCCGGTCACCATCGCCTGAATATTCAACTGTGTGAGCATGTTCCGCCGCAGCGATTCCCACGTCGGCTCGCTTTCGAGGTGCAGCAGCGTCGAAATCTTGTGGATCATCAGCAGGACCGAGTCCTGATAGCGCGGCGCGAGCGCCACGAGCGCGTCGTAGTTCTCGACGAGCATGTCGACCGCGAAGAAGATCGCGGCGCCGATCAGGAACATCGAGAGTCCGTAGCGCAACTGGACCGGCAGCCGCGGGCCGATGACCGGGATGCGTTGCAGCAACCGCGTGAAGTCGACCACCACGTATACCGCGATCGCGCCGAACACGATCGGCACGAAAACCGCGCGCCCGATATACAGCACCCAGCCCACAATCAGCAGCAGCACCACTACATATACGGATGCTTGCAATCTGTCGGTCATTGGTCAGTGCTCCATGAATCCGCAAACAGGTGCGCCAGAGAGTCACCCCAGGGTCACCCGAGGACAAAGGCGATGGCCGGGCACGCGCCCGCCGTGCGATCCCCTTACCCGCCGGTCGCGCGATGGACAGCACTGATCTTCGCACAGAACGATGACAGCTCACATAAAAAGCGCGCCAGATCGCTCCGCCGGCAAGCTCCGGGCCGACACCTCGAAATGCGCCAGCAGAATGTCGCGAAACGTTGTGATGCGCCGGATTCGCTCGTGAAACCCATCTGCTACGCTGCCCTAATCGGTTTCAATCACCTCACGTGATCCGAAGCGCGCGCCTGCGTCACGCGGTGGTAGCGCACGGCCGAATCCATGCAGTGAAGCCGCGCCGCGCGTGCCGTGCGATGTCCGCGCTGTATCTGTGCGTGATGTCCGACTGCACGCATCCTCTCACCTCACGACATGGGAGTACGAGATGCTGCAACGGCTGGGGTCGCGATTCGTCGCAGCGGGTCTGATGTGGACATTGTCCGCTTGTGGCGGTGGTGGGGGCGGCAGCGGCGCCGCCCCGGGCAGCACCGGCTCGAACGGCGCGGCTGGCGCGACCACGCCAGCATCGAGTCCCGCGCCCGCGTCGAGTCCGACACCGGCATCGAGTCCGACCCCCGCGTCGAGCCCGTCGAGCGCATCCGACGCGAGCGCCACGACACCGAAGCTCGCCGCCGCGACGCCGATCATCGACGGCACGACACTCGGCGCCGCGATCTGGCCCGCGGGCGCCACGTCATCGGGAGGAGCCGGTCAGCCCGTCAGTGGACTGAACTGCGGGTTGCGTAGCACCGCTTACACGTACGCGCACGTCTCGATCTACCAGAACGGGCAGCTACTGACGCTGCCACCCAACATCGGCATGGTCGAGCCGACCATGACCACGCCGACTGGCTGCGCATATCCGGTGCACACGGTCGATTCGAGCGGCAAGATCCATATGGACGCGACGACCGGCGCGACCTATACGCTCGGCCAGTTCTTCTCGATCTGGGGCGAGACGCTGAGTGCGTCGAACGTGGCGGGTTTGACCGCCTCGCCAGTCGCGATCTACGTGAACGACGGCGGCACGCTCACGCAATATACGGGCGACCCCGCGAGCCTCGTGCTGAAGCCGCACACCGAAATCACGGTCATGGTCGGCACGCCTGTCACCCAAGTGCCCACCTACACCTGGACCGATCCGCCGCCGTTCGACCCGAACCCGATCACGCTCGTCTTCGGAGGCGTGGTCGGCTCGTCGTTCTGGCCGAACGGCACGACCTCGACGGGCGGCACCGGCACGCCGGTCGACGGCCTGACCTGCGCGCCGGACATGAGCGTGCTGTACCACGTGCACGCGCACCTCGCGATCATCAAGGACGGGCAGTGGCTCGCGTTGCCGATGAACGTCGGCATCCTGTCGCAATGCACGTATGAGATGCATACGCACGACAACACCGGCATCATCCATATCGAAGCGCCGAACGTCAAGACCTATACGCTCGGCGACTTCTTCGATATCTGGGGCGAGCCGCTGACGAACACGAACGTCGCGGGCATCATGGGCAACGTGGTTGCGTATATCAACGACAACGGCGATTCCCGCCGCTATATGGGCGATTTGGCGCAGTATCGAGCTGACGTCGTTGCGCGACATCACGCTGCAAATCGGTACGCCGCCGGTAAGCACGTTGGCGACGTATTCGTGGTACGAACCGCAGTGACGTCGGCCGGAGGCCGCGTCACTTCGCCATGGCGCGGCTTCAACGCGACGTACCCGAATGTCCGATACCGCCCGGCCGGCGCGGCACGATGCCCGCGACGGAGCGCGGCGCCGCGTTCGCGACCAGAATCATCGCCGCGCCGGCGAGACCGCTCGACACGTGCTTCAACGCATGGCCGGCGATCATGTGATGCGTCAGCTCCCATATCTGCCAATCGAGGCTTTCGAAAATCTTCGCGACGCCGTAGAAGACGATCACTAGCGTCCATGCGATCACGCCGTCCACCTTGCGCGTGAACGTCAGGCCGACGATCAGCATGAGCCCGCCGAACTGAAGAATCGCGTAAGGCCACAAGCTGTTGAACACGAGCCAGTAGCCGACGGTGGCGGGCGACACGACCACCATGATCAGCATCTGCGCCCAGCCGACCCGCTGTCCGCTCCACGACGTCCATAGCATGGCGAGGATGCCGGCGAACACGATGGTCATCGGCAGGCGGTCCCAGACGAGCGTCGCATCGTTCGGCGCCATGTGGTAGTAAGCCGAGCCGAACGCGGTGAAGAGCAGCCCGAGCGCGGCGACGACCATGCCGGGAAATTGCGCCGGCTGGTCGGACGCATGGCGCCGGACCCAACGCAGACAGAACACACCGGCGATCAGAATGACGACGTTCGACAGCACGTCCGCCGCATGGTGCAGCGGCCCCAGCGAGCGTTGATCGGCGAAGTGGTGATACGAGGCCGGCTGCGCGAGCGGCCATATCATCTGCAGCGCGGTGCCCACCACGAAAAGCAGCACGCTAGCAAGCAGCAAACGGGAGATCTTCACGTTGCTCGACTCCACAGTGGACGAAACGCTCGAAGGCGCCGTGGACCGGACCCTTTACGCTGACACGGAGCGGATCGCGCTCGATTGCATGGAAACCATGCGGTCGATGCGCGGCCGGGTTGGCCCCCGTTCGAATTCGCGCAGCCTGCTCGTATCATCGGACAAAGCGCTTTGCGCAACAAGAGCGTCGGGCGGCGCACCGATGGGCATGCGCTCATAGTATTCTTCTCCACCAATGCAAGTTGCGTGCAAGCATGCGCGCGACACCGTCAGTACAGGCGGTCGAGCGAAGCTTTGTCGAGCAAGCCACGCGATGTTCCGATTCTGGAACCGGCCGGGTCGCGCGACCCAAAGGAAGACCTGGACTCCATGCAAGCGCAGATGCACCACCCGTCGTTCCCGCATCGCCGATGGAGAAGCGCGCTGTGCGCGCTGCTGTGCGCAAGCCTGCTGGCCGGCTGCGCGCCGTTACCGTCGCTCGAGGATCGCAAGGAGTCGCATGCGTTGTCGCCCGCGGTGGCCGCCACCACGGATCTCGGTCGCGCGGTCGCGCCGGAGCTGGCCGCGCATGCGGGGCTGGCGGGCATTTATCCGCTGGCGGATGCGCATGTCGCGTTTGCCGCGCGCATGGACCTGATCCGTTCCGCGCAACGCACGCTCGACATCCAGTACTACATCTGGCGCGACGATCTGACCGGCACGCTGCTGCTCGAACAGATCCACGAAGCGGCGGACCGGGGTGTCCGGGTGCGCCTGCTGCTCGACGATCTCGGCATCGCCTCCGCGCTCGACCCGACACTGGCGGCGCTCGACGCGCATCCGAACATCGAGGTGCGCCTGTTCAACCCGTTCGTCGTGCGCAGCCCGAAAATCCTCGGCTTCGTGACCGACTTTTCGCGCGCCAATCGGCGCATGCACAACAAGTCCCTGACCGCCGACGCCACCGCGACGATCCTCGGCGGCCGCAACATCGGCGACGAGTACTTCGATGCCACCGACGGCGTCGTCTTCGCCGACCTCGACGTACTCGCGGTCGGACCGGCCGCGACCGACGTCTCGCGCGATTTCGACCGCTACTGGGCAAGCGCGTCGGCGTATCCGGTCGGGAAGATTCTGCCGCACGAGAGCGTCGATGAGCTGGTCACGCTGGAGCGTAATGCGCAGGCGATCGAGCAGGATCCTGCCGCCGCTGAGTATAAGGAAGCGCTGCGCGGCCCGCGCGTCGTGCAGAACCTGCTCGACGACAAGCTGCCGCTCGACTGGGCCAAAACGAAGATGATCAGCGACGACCCAGCGAAAGGCCTGAACGACGCGCCGCCGGAAGCGCTGATTTCCCACCAGCTCCGCGAAGTGATGGGCCAGCCGACGAAGTCGCTCGACCTCGTCTCCCCGTACTTCGTGCCAGCAAACACGGGCACGCGGTATCTGAGCGGGCTCGCCGCCCAGGGCGTCGACGTGCGTGTGTTGACGAACGCGCTCGAAGCGACCGATGTCGTCGCCGTGCACTCGGGCTATATGAGGCGGCGCGTCGAGTTGCTGCAAAACGGCGTGCACCTGTATGAATTGCGGCGCGTGGCGGGCGCCACCTACAAGAAAGAACAGTCGCCGGGGCCGTTCGGCAGCTCCGGGTCGAGCTTGCATGCGAAGACATTCATCGTGGACTCCCAGCGGGTCTTCGTCGGTTCGTTCAACTTCGATCCGCGCTCCGCGCATCTGAATACCGAGCTTGGACTCGTCATCGACAGCCCCGATCTCGCGACGCGGGTCGATCGCAAGTTTCTCGCGCTGCTGCCGACCGTCGCGTACGCGGTGCATCTCGACAAAAACGGCAAGCTGTACTGGATCGAAACCAACGGCGACGTCGAAACCCGCCACGACACCGAACCGAATACGACGTGGTACGCACGGCTCGGTGTATGGATGCTGTCGCTTATGCCAATTGAGTCGCTGCTATAGCTCGCAGTTCAGAATCGTCGCAAATCGCGATCTCGCAGTGGATCGGGCGTGCGCTGCGTCTCGCGCAACACGCCGTTGGTGTCGAACGCGAAATTGAACAGCATGTGGTGGATGTTGCTTTCGATATAACGGTATGACCAGACTTCGCGTTGCGAGAGCCGGAAGAACTGCGTTTGCACGGGGCGGCCGAAATTGATCAGCACATCGTCGCGCGTCCATTTGCCGATTTCCGCGCGATTGAATTCGCTCAACTGCAAGACCTGACGCACGTTCACGATCTTGCCTGAAGCGTCGATATCGGCGGCGACGGTGGTCGAGCCCATCGGCTGGGTCGGCCACATCAGTCGGCGGCCGCCCCCCGGCAGGTCATAGACTTCGCGCGGCGGACCCATGCGGGCGACGATCGCCGCTTGATCCTGACCCGCCTGGAATTGCTGCCACGGTTGCGCGCAAGCCGCGAGCATCAACGCCGTCGCGCACGTGAGCGCGGCGCGGCGCAATGCCAGCGGGGCGCGCGCGGTTCGCGCGGCAGCGTTCCGAACGTGGGCGAGGCGGGTAAACAAGGGTTCCTCCCGTTACGTTCGATCGCGCGGTCCCTCACCGCGCAAAAGCGGAGGCGACACGGGCTGCGCGCCCGCTCGCCCATGGCTGCAGTCAGGTAACCGACGCTTACTGCACGAGCTTCGCGCGCAGACGCGAGTGCTCTTCCCCGGAAATCGAACCGGACGCTTTCAGCTTGTCGAGCTTCTCGATTTCGTCGGCGACACTGAAGCCCACCACATTGCGCAGATCTTCCCGCACCTGCTTGGCCCGCGCCTGATCGCGTTCCGCCATGCCGCGATGCTGCGTGAGCAGATACGCGAAAATGCCGATATACGGCAGGATGATGAGAAAAATCACCCACAGAACCTTGCCCCATCCGGACACGTCATGGCGGCGGAACAGGTCGCTCGACACCGTGATCAACAGCCAGAACCACAGGATAAAGATGAAGATGGAGAAAACGTCGGCCAGAAAATTCGGGAATGTGAAACCATCATTGAAGAAAAGCATTGTTGTTCTCCAGTCATTCCGGTTGCAATTGAAAGGCTTAACGGATTTCGACCTATGGTTGCCCCGCTATGGATGACGCATACGATCAGCACGGCAGCGCCGAAAACCTACCATGACCGCATGTCGATTGCGCACGCGCATTCATACTGTATGAAAGACATGCATGAGTTTCAATGGCTCATTTAAAGCTGCAAACCCGCTGTTCGTCACGTCTTTCATTTGTGCTCCTCACTTCGGGCGCCGCAAATGCATGATGCGGATCTTTTTTGTCTTTATAGCTTATCCCGATCGTGTAACGCGAGCAATTTTTAAGGATTCCGTTCGATTGACGATTTCTGGTGGTGTGGCGATCATGCCGCGTGGCATTGAACATGCATAAGTGAAAATGATGTCAAAAACCAGCGCTTTTGCCCGGCAAAAAAAATGCCAAAAGAGACGTTTGCGAAGCATCCATGCAGCCCCTGACCGGCCGGCTATGCGCCTCGTCACGCCGCTGCACGATCAACGCGACTCGTCATTCGCGATGCAGGTCACCGAGTGCGAAGCCGACTACACATGGCGGGACGACCGAACCACGAGCGCTTCAACAGGTGCCGCGGCCGGATCGCTCACCTCGATCGTCATATGCGTGAGCGCGCTTTTCGCTGCAAACGCATCGAGCCACTGCCGGGCGAGGCGCGGCAGCACGTGCTGTTCGATGAAGCCGATCAAAAGACGCGCACCGGTCTCCTGCACGAGGCAGCGCCCGACGATGTAGTCGACCACCTCCGCCGCATAACTCAGCGCGATGCGGTTGTTGTCCGCCATCCGCCGAACGACTCGATCGAGATGCAAACGCACGATCCGCGCGAGCGAATCCGAGCCCAGCGGACGATACGGCACCAGCGTCACGCGTCCGAGGAAGGCGGCCGGAAACGCCTTCAGCAATTCCGTCGAAAGCGCGGAACGCAGACCGTCAAAGTCCGGCGCGAGCATTTCGTCCGCGCATAGGCTCGCGGTCAGATCGGAGCCGACATTGCTGGTCATCAGGATGGTCGTATTGCGGAAATCGATATAGCGACCATCGCCGTCTTCCATGTAGCCTTTGTCCAGCACCTGGTAGAACATTTCGTGCACGTCGCCGTGCGCCTTTTCAATCTCGTCGAGCAACACGACCGAGTACGGACGTCGGCGCACCGCTTCGGTCAGCACGCCGCCATCGCCATACCCGACGTAGCCAGGCGGCGCGCCCTTGAGTCCCGAGACCGTATGCGCCTCCTGGTACTCGCTCATGTTGATCGTGATGAGGTTCTGCTCGCCGCCATAGAGCGCCTCCGCCAATGCGAGCGCGGTTTCCGTCTTGCCGACGCCGGACGGCCCCGCGAGCAGGAAGACGCCGAGTGGCTTGCGCGGGTCCGCGAGCCCGGCGCGCGCCGTCTGCACGCGCTCGCCGATCTGCTGCAACGCGTCGTGCTGGCCGATCACGCGTGCCGCGAGCGTGGCGGGCAGCACCTGAACGGCGCTGACCTCATCGGTGATCATGCGTCCGACTGGAATACCGGTCCAGTCAGAGACGATGTCGGCGACGATCGCTTCGCCGACTTCCGGGAACACGAATGGCGTATCCGCCTGCAGGTTCGATAACGTCCGCTCCAGCTCGCGCAACGTCTCCAGCGCGGTCGCCGCGCGATCGCGCGCGTCGGCCTCAGGTCCGGCTGCGGCGGCGCGCTCGCTTTCGACCTCGCGCGCGTGCGCCAGCGCCTTCGCCACATCGGACTGGGCCTGCCAGGCGGCTTCGACAACACTTTCCTCGAGCTCGAGCGTCGCGATGGTCGCCTTGACGTCGGCCAGCGCGGCCTCGCTGCCGAGCCCGATGCGCACCTCGTTACCGAGCAGCTCGGCTTCGACGCGCGCGGCTTGCAAGCGCTCGCGTATCCGCTGCAATTCGCGCGGCGGCGCATGCTGCGATAGCGCGACGCGCGCGCAGGCGGTGTCGAGCAGGCTGATCGCCTTGTCCGGCAACTGACGCGACGGGATGTAGCGATGCGACAGTGACACGGCTGCGCGAATCGCTTCGTCGAGAACCACGACGCCATGATGGCTCGCGAGCGTGCGCGCGAGTCCGCGGACCATATCGATCGCGGACGGCTCCTCGGGCTCGGCGATCTGCAGCACCTGAAAGCGCCGCGTGAGCGCCGGGTCCTTCTCGATGTGCCGCTTGTACTCGGCCCACGTCGTCGCGCCGATCGTGCGCAACGCGCCGCGGGCGAGCGCCGGTTTCAGCAGGTTCGCCGCGTCGCCGGTGCCGGCCTGGCCGCCGGCGCCGACCAGCGTGTGAATCTCATCGACGAACAGCACGACCGGCGCCGACGACTTCGCCGCCTCCTCGAGTACCGACTTCAGCCTGGCCTCGAACTCGCCCTTCATGCTCGCGCCGGCAAGCAGCGCACCGACGTCGAGGCTCAACAGCCGCACGTCGGCAAGTTTCGGCGGGACTTCGCCGGCCGCGATCGCGCGCGCGAGGCCTTCGACTACCGCCGTCTTGCCAACCCCGGCGTCGCCGGTCAGCAACGGATTGTTCTGACGCCGGCGCAACAGCACGTCGATCATCGTGCGAATCTCGACTTCGCGCCCAACCACCGGATCGATTTCACCGGCGCGCGCGCGTGCGGTCAGATCCGCGCAAAACTGCGCGAGTGCCGCGCCCTTCACCGATGCAGCGAGCGCACCGGACGCCTCGCCCGGCACCGCCGGCGAAAAGTCACTCTGGTCGTACGGGGCGTCCTCCGCTTCGGGGGAGCCGGCAATCCACGCCGGCAACGCATCGTGAAGGCCGTCGACGGCAATCTTGCCGAACTCCGGCGAAATGGCCAGCAGCAAGCGACGCAACTCAGGCGTCTCGACAAGCGCCGCCATCAGCCATGCGCCGCGGATCCGACCGTCGCCGAATGCCAGCGTCGCGACCACCCACGCGCGCTCGATTGCCGTCTCGACGTGATGCGAAAAATCCGTGAGCGCGCTCGCGCCTGACGGCAGCGCGGCAAGCGCGGTCTGCAGGTCCCGCTCGAGCAGTTCGCGGCTGATGCCGCAGTGTCTGACGATGCGGTGCAGGTCGCTATCGGACTGCGCGAGCAACTGGTGCAGCCAGTGCGCGAGCTCGATATACGGGTTGCCGCGCAGCTTGGAAAACGCCGTTGCGGATTCGATGCTCCTGAAGAGCGTTGCGCCGAGCTTGCCGAACAACGCGTGGCGTGAAATGGACATGATGACGTTGCAGGTAAAGATGTTTGTAGCGGAAAGGCGTGGCCTCGCGTTGGCATCCCGCGCTCCGCGGGCAGGTATCCAAAAAAGCGCGCCGGCCAGACTGATCGAGCGACAAAGGATAGCCGGTCGATCGCTGCGTGTATTTGGGCCGTCGCCCATATTCCGCTCAAGGAGCGCGAAGTAGCATTCATATCTTCCACGCGCCAACCCACATTTTCAGTTGGTGATTTTTTTATTTCTGCGGCGAGAGAGTTTTTACAAATGCGCGCTTTCCAGGCAAATCTCATTCGCCGTTGCATACCGGTCAGGCCATGACTGGATATCACGCTCGCTGGGACCATTCGCCCTTCGAAGCAAGCGCGCTCAGGACCTTCGCACGAACGATCCAGTCTTTCCGGCTCGCTCCAACCGTTTCGCGAATCGATCTGTCGGAAATGAGTGAGGCAAGCCAGCGGGCCTTCGCACGCGAGAACAGTCACGCCGGCGTGGAGGGTTCGCCTCGCGCTGGGCCGAGCCCGCATACCGACCTTCAGCCTATGCCCGATTTATTACGGAACCCGCCTCTCGAAATAGCGAATGCGTCTGGAGACTTTGTCCAGGCACCACCGTCGAGCGTGAATTCTCCGGCGGACCGGATCGAGCCCGTGCTCACGCATCCGGACGACTTCAGCGACCTGATCGCACTAGCCGACGAGGACGAAAACGATCCGCTGCAGTTGCGGCGCGAACCGAATCCAGCGGAACCCGGCGCACACGACGGCATGGCAAAGCTTCTGGCAGCCGACATCGACGAAGCGGACCCGCTCGCCGCGCTCACGCTGGAATATCGTCACGCGCTGTCGAGCCAGAAGAGCGGCAACGCGCACGAGCCCAAGGCGTCGGCCGAAGATCACGGCGAGTCGATCATCGGCTCACCTCACGATCCGTTCGCCGAGCTTGTCGATCCGTCGCGTGCTGAAGCCTCGGTGTTCGACCTGCTGACGAAGGGGAAGAACATCGACACCCTGCTCGATAGCCTTGACTCGTTCAGTGCCGAGCAGATTTTCGAGGCGAACGAAACCCACGAGATCCTCGCGCTGCTCGCGCCGCGCGGAATTCCCGCGCACCGTGCGAGCAGAACCGCGCAGCTTGCGCGCGAAGAACATCACATGATCAGTATGGACAGCCACATCGCCATGCCTGAATCGATTGAATACGAAGAGCCTGAATTTTCAGATGAAAATAACCGCTGAGCTTCCCAAGTCGGACACGCCAACACTTCGCAGTCTGCTCGACGCGCAGACTTACTGCGAACTCAAGGAGCAAACCATCGACAACGTGCGCAAGCATCCGTCGAACGTGCGCGAACGCTGGCTGTTGTTCGAGCTGTTGTGCCTCGACGGTGAATGGAAACGCGCGTTACAACAGCTGCAAACCTGGGCCACGCTAGAGCCAGAAGGCACATCGCGCGCCCAGATGTATCGCGGGCTGATTCGCAGCGAGATGTTTCGCGCCGAGGTGTTCGCGGGTCAGCGCGCGCCGGGCGAGATCAATCCGCTGCCGGAGTGGGTGAAATCGCTGCTGCAAGCCAACGTCAAGCTGGGCGAGGGCAACCTCGCCGCCGCCGACGAACTGCGCGGCGCCGCGTTGAACGCCGCGCCGGCCACGCGCGGCGACAGCACGCAGATCGGCGCATTCGAGTGGCTGACCGATAGCGATAGCCGGCTGGGCCCCGTGTGTGAGCTGACCGTAGCGGGCGGGTATCGCTGGGTGCCGTTCGACTCGATGAAATCGCTGACACTCGGTCCGGTCACCGCGCTGACCGACCTCGTCTGGCGCTCGGCCGTCGTGAGCCTACGCGACGCGACTATCCTGCGCGGCTACCTGCCGGTGCGCTATCCCGGCTCGGAAAGTGGTCCCGCCGCCACCCGGCTCTCGCGCGAAACTACCTGGAAAGACATAGGGGAAACCGGCGTGATCGCGCTCGGCCAGAAAACCTGGAGCACCGACAAGGGCGACGTCGGCCTGCTCGACATCGGCGAATGCCGGTTCAATCACGACGAGCACGTATGACCACGTCCGACGCGCGACACCGGCAAGCCTACATGCCGTCGCTGATCGACCGCCTGCTCGACGATGCGCCCGCGCGGCGCAGCGAGCGGCCGGAGGCCTATGCGCCCAACAGCGAAGGCATGCGCCGCATCATCCAGCGTGATCTCGGCCTGCTGCTCAACACGACGAACCTGGACGACGAAATGGACATCGCGCGCTACCCCATGCTAGCCGCGTCGGTCGTCAACTACGGCATTCCCGCGTTGTCCGGCAGCTACCTCACCAGTCGCAACTGGGAAACCGTCGAGAAAATGGTCCGCAACGCGATCGTTCGCTTCGAGCCGCGGCTGATTCCCGAGTCGCTGCGCATCCGGCCGCTCAATAGCAAGAACCCGGTACGCTACAACCAGCTCGAGTTCGAGATTCATGGCCTCATGCGCTGGTCGCCCTATCCACTGGAATTTCGCATCCAGAGTGCATTCGACATCGAAATGAATCACGTCACGTTCGAGCTGGGCTCCGGCAAGGGAAGTTGACATGGACCCACGATTTCTCGACTACTACAGCCGCGAACTGACCTACATGCGGGAAATGGCCGGCGAGTTCGCCGCCCAGCACCCGAAAATCGCGCGCCGCCTTGGCATGGAGGGCATCGACGTTGCCGACCCCTACGTGGAGCGGCTCATCGAGGCGTTTTGCTTCATGTCGGCGCGCACGCAGATCAAACTCGACGCCGAATTTCCGCGCTTTACGCAGCGCCTGCTCGAAGTGGTCTATCCGAACTATGTCGCGCCGACGCCGTCGATCGCCGTCGCGCAGTTGCGTCCGAGCCTGCGCGAAGGCGATTTCACGAGAGGGCTGAAGGTGCCCCGGCAAAGCATGCTGCGCTCGGCGATCCCGCCCGGCGAGCAAACCGCATGCGAATTCCGCAGCAGCCAGGACGTCACGCTATGGCCTATCGAGATCGCTGAAGCCCGGCTCAGCGCCGTGCCGCCGGATATCCCCGACACCGATCGCCATCTGTTGCCGCACATGCAATTGCGCGGCGCGTTACGGCTGCGCCTGCGCACAACAGGCGAAGTGAAGTTCAACCAGATGACAGACTTCGACCGGCTACCCATTTACATCGGTGGCGACGAACGTATCGCTTCGCATCTGTTCGAGCTGATCCACGCCGGTAGCGTCGCCTCCGTCGTGCGCGCGTACGGCGCGTCGAGAGACGAAGGGCAGGTGGTCGCGAAAACACCGGTCGAATTTGAAGGTCTGCAAGCGGAACAGGGTCTGCTGCCGCTCACGTGGAATACGTTTCACGGCCACAACCTGCTGCAGGAATACTTCGCATGCCGTCAGCGCTTCTATTTCTTTGCGCTGACGCAGCTTGCGGCGGGTCTCGCGCGCGTGGACAGCAAGGAGGCCGAGGTCGTACTGCTGCTCGACCGCCTGCCGGAAGAGCTGGCCGCGCACGTCGACGCAGCGCGTTTCCTGCTGTTCTGTACGCCGGTCATCAACCTGTTTCGCAAGCGCACCGACCGTGTCGAAATCAATCGCGCGCAAACCGATTTTCATCTGCTCGCCGACCGCACCCGGCCGCTCGACTACGAGATTTTTTCGGTGTCGCGCTTATTCGGTCAGCGAGCGCAAACATCGCTCGAAGTCGAGTTCAATCCGCTTTATCAGACGCTGCATAGCGACGTGGGCAACCACGGCCGCTATTTTTCGGTGCGCCGTGAGCAGCGCGCGCTGTCGGCCAATGCACGCAAGTACGGCACCCGTACGCCGTATATCGGGACCGAGGTCTACGTGTCGCTCGTCGATCAGGCGGAGGCGCCGTACGCTGACGACATCCGCTACCTGTCGGTCGAAGCGTGGGTCACGAACCGTGACCTGCCGCGCCTGATCCCGCGTAACGGCAAAACCGACCTCACGATGTCGGACTCCGTGCCGATCGAGGGCGTGCGCCTCGTGCATGCACCGAGCGCGCCGCGCGCGCCGTACGCGAGCGGTGAAACGGCGTGGCGTCTGATCAGGCAGCTGAGCTTCAACTACATGCCGCTCGCCGAACTCGACCACGGCGACGGCGGCCAGGCGCTGCGCAACATGCTCGGCCTCTTCATCGCCCCAGGCGAGCGCGAACAGGCACGGCAGATCGAGGCACTCGTCGGCGCACGCACTGAACCGGTGGTCCGGCGTCTGCCGGGCGACGGACTACTCGTGTATGGGCGTGGCGTGCGCTGCGAACTGACGGTCGACGAAACCGGCTTCTCAGGCATCAGCCCGTATCTGCTCGGCCTCGTGCTCGAGCATTACCTCGCGCGCCACGTCTCGATCAACGTGTTCACCGAAACCGAACTTCGTTCGATGCAACGTGGCCTGATCACCCAATGGCGGCCACGCATGGGCGGACGCGGAGCGGTATGAGCATGGATGGGGCAATTGCGAGCGCCGTCGCGCCAACGCGATCATCGCTCGATCCGCAATCGCTCGACGCGTGGTTCGATCCGGACACGCCGTGGCAGTCCGGCTTCCTGAGCCTGCTGCGGGCTATCGCCGCGCGCGATCCGCTGATGCCGTTGCCGGGCACCGCGAGTCTGCCGCGAGAAGAGCCGTTCCGGATCGGTCAGCAACCCACTCTGGCGTTTGCGCCACGCGAAATCGCGTCTCTTGGCATGCGAGACGGTCGCCTCGACGTGCGGCTGTTCGGGCTCGGCCTTTGGGGGCCGCAGGGGCCGCTGCCGCTGCATATGACGGAGCTGGCTCACAGTCGTGTGGAAAGCCACCAGGATCATGCGCTCGTCGGGCTGGTCGATCTGTTCCATCACCGCGCGCTGTCGCAGTTTTATCGCGCGTGGGCATCGGGGCAAGCCACCGCGTCGCTCGACCGTGCCGGCGACGAAACGTTTTCGTTCTACGTCGCCAGTCTGATCGGCGTCGATCCGGCCGAGGCGGAGCAGTCCTGTCTGCCCACGCACTCGCGCTACAGCGCGGCGGCGCACCTCGTGCGCGAGGCGCGGACTCCGCACGGCATCGCGGCGACGCTCTCGCATTACTTCGGTGTTCCGATGACGATCGAAGAATTCGTGCCGCACTGGATCCATCTGTCCGCATCGGAACATACGAGGCTCGGGGTGCCGGGGCCCGCGGCGATCATCGGTGAATGCGCCCAACTCGGCGAGGCAATTCCCGACCGGCAACACAAGTTCCGGCTCGTCGTGGGTCCGCTCGACCTCGATCAGTATTTGCGCCTCACGCCGCACGGCGAGGACTTGCCGACGTTCGTCGAATGGGTGCGAGCCTTCGTCGGCCACGAATACGCGTGGGAGGTCAAGCTGCTCGTCAACCCCCGCGCGGCGCCGCCCGCCTGCATCGGCACGTCGCAGAGACTCGGCTACTCGACGTGGCTCGGTGATTCCCTCGACGACCTGCCGGTCGTCGGCATGGTTTTCGAACCTGAACAGTACAACGACCGACCCCGGAGTTCCCTCGCATGAACGCCAACACTCCCGCCGTCGTGCTGCGCTACGCCGATCTGCTCGAACCGGTCTCCGCACACGCGCCTTGCGGTCCCGATCTCGAATACGATCCGGCCTTCGTGATGCTGCAGGCGGCCGCGGCCCCACGCGCCGAAGCGCAGTACGGCGACTTCGTCGACGTGCCGCCAACGGCCAATTGGACCGACATTGAACGCGACTGCCGCGCGCTGCTGCTGCGGACAAAAGACATCCGCCTCGCGGTGATCCTGCTGCGTTGCCGAACCCGGCTCGACGGCGCGGCTGGCCTGCGCGACGGACTGGCATTGCTGATGGCGATGCTCGAATGCTATGGCGAAGCGCTCCACCCGCTGCCCGTGTTCGAAGGCGGGCGAGACCCGGCGATGTTCGCCAACGCGATCGGTGGACTCGTCGAACCGGATGGCACGCTGGCCGATGCGCGCGACATCCCGATGCCGAGGGCCGCGGGGCTTCAACTGCATTTGCGCGATATCGAAAAATCATTCGCGACGCCGCGCCAGAAGGACGCGCTCGCCCCTGAATCCGTCGCCCGGTTGCTCAAGGAATTGTGGGGCCGACGCGACGCGGCAATGGCCGCACTGGTCGAAGCGCAGTGTCTGACGCAGCGCATTGCCGCATGGTGCGATGAGATGCTCGACACCGACGCGCCCGATCTCGGCGCGTTGTCCCGAGCGCTGGAGCCATTCGCGCAGCATCGGGTGGGCGGCGGCGGGTCCGCGCCAGCGCCCGCCCGAGCCGTCAACGAGCAGGACAACAAGCAGGACAACTACAGCGTGCGTGGATCGGCGTCGGCTATCGTGGCTACGGCGACGCTACCGCAGTCCGACGCGCCGGCCGATCTGCCAATCACTGCGCCTTCTCCAATGGATCGCTGGAGCGCGCTCGCAGCCATTCAGGAAACACGCATGTGGTTCGAGCAAAACGAACCGAGCAGTCCTGTCATTGTTTTGCTGCGCCAATCGGAACGAATGGTGGGCAAACGGTTTTCAGAACTCGCCCATATCATTCCCGCCGATTTACTCGCTAAATGGGACGTAGCCGACAGTTGAGGCGACGTGCGCGCATGTGCGACTTTCCCCGCTGTCAGCCCATTCAGTCCGCCGGTCAACCAACAACTTCCAATGAAAAGACTCATTCATTTCCTTATCCTGGTTTGCTTCGCGATACCCCATTTCGCGTTCGCCGCCTGCACCCAGTTGAAGCCTTCGCAAATTTCCGAACTGCTGTCTCAAGGCTACATCGCGGGACAACCATTAACGGTCAACATACCGTTCCGGGAAAGCTCGGTATCGATCGATCCGGCGTTACCGGTCGGCTCGGTGATCGCCACGGGCTTGTCGCCGGCGTACGCGACCTATGCGAACTTCGCGGACTGCACCAACGGGGGCACGGTATCAATACAGTATTCCAACGCAACGCCGTCCGTTGTATTGGGGGCTACCGTCTATAACACGAACGTCCCAGGCATCGGCTTTCGTTTGACCTATCTTCGTGCAACCGGCGTGAACTCGCCACTTCCGTTTACGCCTTCCTTTCCCGCGGGCGAACCCAATCAGGTTATGTATGGGCGCTTCGGCATTGGCTCGCAATTCGAGATCGAACTGGTCAAAACGGGCGACATCGCAAGCAACGTCAACGTGATACTCAACACCGTGGGAGCCGGCGTCGCCGAGGGTGACGGCAATCGGGTCGTGACCATCACAGGCGGCAGCATCAACGTCAAGGTTCTTCCAAGTTGCTCGGTCAATACCAGCACACTGAACATCGATTTCGGCACGTTCGGCCCAAGCGATGTGTCGACCACAAGCGGGCCAACCCAGCCAGTCGACTTTACGGTGCTCTGCACCGGGCCCACGCCACCGGCTTCGATTACAGCCGTACTGTCCGGAACCCCCGATACAGAAGATAGCAGCATGTTGAAGAACATCGGCGCGACGCATCTCGCGATTCGTTTGCGGGATGTTTCAACCAACACAATCTTCAGGCCCAACGATCCGACGAGCACCCTCGTCCGCACACCGCAGGGCGCGATGCAATCGCCGTTTGCACTCGAGGCGACGGTGCTGCGCGTCGGAACAGCAACGCCGAGCGCAGGCAGGATCCAGGCAACCGCAACAGTCACGATGACCATTCTTTGAATCGACTATTCAACGACGAAGGTCCACCAGAATCAACGCGCATGACCCAGTTATCCGTCACACCGCCGCACTCGATCTTCGTGCAAATCGCGAGTTATCGCGACCCGCAGTTGATCCCCACCCTGCTGGATTTGATCCAGAAAGCTAGAAAACCTGATCTACTACGGATCATCGTCTGCTGGCAGCATGCGCACGACGAGACGATGATCCAATTCTGGCAGCAAGGCTTTGGCAATTGGCGAACCGAGCAGACCGACGACTGGACTATCCAACATCTCAGTCATCGTGAAGCGAAAATCGAATTGATCGACGTGCCCCACATGATGACGCAGGGCGCATGCTGGGCTCGCAATCTGGTCCAACAGCGATACGGCGGCGAGCGCTACACGCTGCAACTCGATTCGCACCACCGCTTCGTCGACGCGTGGGACACGCTCGCAATCGAGATGCTGGAGTCTTTACGCGATGCAAGTCCGAAACCCGTGCTGACCGCCTACCTTCCGATGTACGACCCCGAGAACGACGACGCTCGATCCAGCGACGAGCCGGGGATATTGACCTATGCAAGGTTTTCCAGGGAAGGGGTGGTCCTGTTTCGCTCGAAGACTCTCTCCGACTGGAGAACGCGCATTCGCCCGGTCCGTTCGCGCTTCTTCAGCGCGCACTTCGCATTTGCCGACGGTCACTTTGCCCAGGCGGTCCAGCACGATCCTGACTATTTCTTTCACGGCGAGGAGATTTCGCTTGCTGTCCGTGCGTTCACCCACGGCTATGACCTGTACAGTCCGCACAGGCTGATCGGTTGGCACGAATATCTGCGCTCATACCGCGTCAAGATGTGGAACGACCACAATCACGAGGCCAAGGAACGGGGTGAAATCGACGAGCCCTGGCACGCGCGCAACGAGCGCTCGTTGCAGCGCAATCGTGCTCTGCTCGGTATCGACGGAGAAACGTTGGCTGACGTTGAGTTCGGCAAGTATGGACTCGGAGGGGAACGCACGCTCGCCGATTACGAGGCCTACGCGGGCATCGGCTTCAAGTGGCGCGGTGTCCAACAGTCGGTATTGAATGATTTTCCACCAGTCGCGGGCACGCAACGTCCCGACGAAGCGACATGGAAAGCTTCTCTGCTACGCGCAAACGACGTCCGTGTGTGCGTGCATCAGAATGGATTCGACAGGCATCTGGTCACGCCCGGCGTCGAGCACGCGCTGCGGGCCGCGACGTCAGTCACCGTCGTGATTTACGGCAACGACGAGACGGTACTGCGCCGCGAGACCGTCGACGGCAGCGGTCTTTCCCGATACCGGAAAAACGGCTGGCTCGACTTCCATGTGATTTTCGAATCAGAACTTGGCCAGCTCCCAGCCTGCTACGTCGTGGAGTTGTTCGACGACGCCGGCAAGGTATTGAGCCGGGTCCGGTGCGCCATCGATGCATGACGCATCCGCGACCACGACGCACGGAAACGCCTCCGGCGTCGCGCGGCCGACAGGATTGCACCACGTCAGCGGATTCGGCGCGTAGCGATACGGACTGGCTCCGCCTTCGCCGCTGCGATCGGGGCTGATGTAGCGGCCCGCGTGAGGATCAAAAAAACGCGCACCGTTGTAGTACAGCGTGGTTTCATCGTCCGCGTATTGGCCGGCATAACGAAGCGGCTGCGCAAACGCGTCGCTGCTTGGCCACTCCGGCGTCACGAGACTGCCCCACGCCCGGTAACGCCCGCGCCATGCAACCTGGCCGGTCTCATCCGTGAGCGCGACGGCCGTACCGGCGACGTCAGTGTGATAGTGATAGACCTGCGTGTTCTTGATCGCGCCATCATCGGTGAGCGTCTGGTCCACGCAAGCGAGCGGCGCGAAGCCCGTTGAACGGTCGGGCTCGGGTTGATACAGGTACGTGCGCAGTTCCATCGCGCGCTGCTGCTGGATCAGTCTGTGTCCTTGCCACAAATAGCGCGTGACCTCGTCCTGTTCCGGCGTCGATGACTGCTGCGCGCGCCGTGACGAAGCGGGTTCGACACGCCTGCCGATACGCCGACCGATTGCGTCATACTGATAGCGCACGGTATAGCCCTTGCGATGCGCGGCGATGACGTGCCCCTCCGCATCCCAATCGAGCGATAGCGTATGGTTGCGGCCACGCCTACGCACCAATTGCCCCCACACATCATAGTCATAACGATGTCCGCGGCACTCCCGTAACCGGTGGTCGGGATACACGGCCGGGAACCAGCTGCCGCCAGGCGTATCGAGCAGATTGCCAGCGGCGTCCCACGTGAAATACTCGATGTCCCCCTTCTCCGACACCGAGCGCAACAGACAGCCACGCCGGTCGTAGTCGTACCATGTCTGACCGTCGGCCTCGGCGCCCGTCCTGACGATCACGTCAGCGAGACTGTAATCGGCTTCGCGCCACAATCCGGCGACAGGTTCTGTCACGCAGCCCGGCGTATCCACGTCGCGCCCCGTCACCGAACGCCACCACACCGGCAAGCCGAGCGGCGAATAGCCCGTATGCGTGCGCAAACGGCCTTGCGTGCGCGCAACCGGACGCCTCATCGCGTCATACCAGAAGCGCGCAATCTGTCGATCGTCCAGTTCGACGAACGCGACAGCGCCAGTTTCGAAGCGACGCATACGCAACTCCTGCCCCTGTGGCAGCCGAATCGCGACAAGGCGGCCAACGACGTCGTACTTGTAGCGCAGTGTGCCGTTTGCGCCGTGCTCGGCGATCAGACGGTCACCGGCGTCGTGTTCGAAGCGGATCTCATCCGCTCCGATTCCGAGTAGCTCGCCTTCTCGTGTTGGCTCGCGGATCACGCAGTCGAGCAATCCGCGCGGCCCGTAGCGATACAAATAGCGGTTGTGCGCGGTCTCACGCCGGATCAGACGGCCCGCGCGGTCGTAGTCGAACGTTTCGCGACGCTGTTGCGCGCCCGCCTTCCACGTGAGACAACGGACCTGCCCGGTATCCGCATAGTCGAAGTTGCGTTCCACGCCATCGGCATCCGTGATCGACAGGCAACTGCTCGCATTCCACCGAAGCAACTGCACCGCGCCGTTCGCGCTTTCGATTCGAACCGGACGCCCATGCGCATCGTGTCGACGCACGATCACGTGCCCCTCTTCGTCGACCGCGCGTACGACATTGCCTTGCCGGTCTCGATACCAGTGCCGGCTTCGGCCACTCGGGCCGACGAACGACGTTCGCTGGCCAGCCGCATTCCACACATGACGCTCGGCCTGTCCGTCCGGACGCGTGATGGTCAACGGTCGGCCGAGGCCATCGCGCTCGATTCGCGTGACCGCGCCGAGCGCGTCGGTCACACTGACTACGTAGCCATTGACGTCATACTCGTAGTCCGTCGTGCTTCCGCCGACTCCAGTGCGACGTGTCACCTGCCCCCACGCGTTATGCGCGAAGGTCGTGGCGACCCCCTGCGCATCCGTCGAGCACACGACATCGCCATCGTCACCATATTCGAAACGCGTGAATTCTCCAGACGGGGTTTGATAGTGCAACGGCTGCAAGCGATCGTTGCGTGCCCAGATCCACACACGGCCATCGCTTAACGCAACTGACACGGGCTCGCGTGACGCAAACGCATACTGCGTCGAGCGGGTTGCGCCCTGGAGATCCGTCTCACACGCGACGCGTCCGAGCCCGTCGTATTCGACGTGAACCACCCGCTCGCCGGGCAGTTGCATGGTGAGCGGCGCGACGGCGTCGCCGTAGTCGAACCGGTAGCGCCGGTCGTCGAAGTCTGTGTGCGACAGCACGCGGCCCTGCTCGTCGTATTGCCAATGCGCCCTGTTGCCGAAGACGTCGCTGACCTCACTGGTCCGGCTATCGAAGTCGTAGGCGAAGCGCTCACGCGCGCCTTCTGACGTGACTCGTCGAATCACGCGCGCGGCGCCGCCGATCGTCTGCCACACATAGCGTGTCGCCATTCCGAGCGCGTCTGCTTCTTCGACGATCCGCCCATCGCGGTATGCAAAGCGACGCACGATTTCGCCGACCCGGTTGCGTACCTCGGTGAGTTCGCCGCGCTGGCTGTAGCCGTACTGGACCAGCGCGCCGGTGGGACCGCCGTCGACACACTCGACAGCGCTCAGACGCGCGCCCATCCGCGCTTCGTAGTGCATGCGCAGTTCGTGGCCGCAGGTCCCACGCATGCGCAGCAAGCGCCCGCCGGGGTCCCAGATCAGGCCGATCCGCTGCTGACGAAGATCCTCGACGTATTTGAGCCGTGCGATTCCGTTCGCGTCGAAGTCGCCGAACACGCGGTAATGCGGCGTCAGATCCGCGACGATGAGGCGTCCGTCGCTCAGATGCGCGATGTGCAACTGCGCAGCCGACGCAATCACCTGCGACCCGCGCTCGGGAAACGGCACGCTGAGCGTGCTGCCGTGTTCGTCGGTGTAGAGCAGTTGATCGTCCCGCTTGTGCAGCGTGACTTCCCAACTCGTGCGCCAACCGACGCCGAGCAGCCCGAGCGCGTGCTGCTCGCTCGAATAAGAACGCGACCATGCGAGCGGAAGACGGCCTCGCAGCCTGAAGTCGGTTTCGTCGGTAGGCAGGCAGATTTTGCTGCCGCTGATTACCTCGACCGAGCCGCACAGAATGCCCGACAGCGCACGACGCATCCGAAAGCGGTCGACGACGTCGCCGAGCCGCTCACAGCGATCGAGCAACGGTCCGGCACTGGCGAGGGGCAATACGACGCCGGGCAAGCCGACCAGCTCGCCGCCGATTCCCGCGACTCCCGTCGTCACATGGCCCCCATTGTCATCATGAGCCGATGCGCACGTCTGGCGAGCCAGCGGAACACGGCGCGCCACACGAAACCTTGCCGCCAACCAATGCCGCCGGCACGTTGTTGATCAACACCGTACCCGAACCCGCGACCACAGCTTGCGAGCACGGGTGCAGCGCGCAAACGGCAGAGCTCATACCGACGAGCGCCGCAGGCAATCGATTGATGAAGACCGTCGGGGAACCCGAGACGATCGAACCGCCATGTCCGATCGCATCGCCTTTGCGAGCCGCTGGAAACATGATCGATTTTCTCCTCGTGGAAACTGAACGTCCGTGCAGGGCGATGCGCGAAGGCATTCGCCGGCTGCACGGTATTGCGAAATACGCTGTTACGCGTCTGAGCCGGTTGCGGGCGGTGTTTCGATCGGCGGCGGCAGTTCCTCCGATGGTGGCGGCTCTTCCGACGGTGCCGGCTCTTCCGACGGTGCCGGCTCTTCCGACGGTGCCGGTTCTTCCGATGGCGGCGGTTCTTCCGATGGCGGCGGTTCTTCCGACGGCGGCGGCTCTTCCGACGGCAGTGGTTCTTCCGTCGGCAGCGGATCTATCGTCGGAAGCGGCTCGTCCGATGGAGGTGGCGGAATAACTGGAACGTCCAGCGCATCGAGCACCACTACAGGAACTGGCACCGTCATTGCGCTGCCGCATTCCTTGTCACCGGGGTTAAGGTCCAGCGGCGTGCCTTGCACCACGACACGGGTGTCACCCTGGATGCGGATCGATTTACCAATGAGCTTGATCTCGCCATCCTTGTTCATGGTCAGCGACGACTTGCCGCACACGATAGACAGCGCCCCCCCGGCCGACAGCGAATAGGCACCGCCTACCGCGTGCGTCGACGCGCCACCAACCGTGACCGTACATGCACCGCCCACCGTCAGAAGGGAGGCACCCCCAACCGCGGTCTCCTCCGCCCCGCCAATCGAGACAAACTGTGCAAGACCCACGGAATAGAAGGCGACACCCTTCACCCTTACCGAGTACTTGCCGCCGACGATCGTGCTGGACGTCGCCCCGACGGTCATGCTGTGCGCCGCGGCCACGCCGATCGTGTAGTCGGCACCGACGACGTGTGACTCATTCAGCTTCGTCAGGCGGTTCATGTCCCGTTCCGCCTGCAAAGTGAATTCCTCGGCACCCGCCTTGTCCTCGAAGCGGATGCTGTTGTAGTTCTGCAGGCCTCCTTCCATCGACCGGCTCATGAAACCGCTCTGCGTCGCGTTGCCTGGCAAGTCATAAGGCGGACGCGTCGCCGCGTTGTACAGGCTCCCGGTGATCAGCGGACGATCCGGGTCGCCGTTCCAGAAGTCGACGATGACTTCCTGGCCGATGCGCGGAATGTAGATGCCACCGAAACCCTGACCGGCCCACGCCTGGCTCACACGGACCCAGCAGGAGTCGGTTTCGACGTTTTGGCCGTAACGGTCCCAGACGAAGCGGACCTTCACGCGGCCGAATTCGTCAGTCCACAGTTCCTTGCCCTCGGGACCCACGACGACAGCCGACTGCGGCCCGTTGACGATCGGCTTCGAGGTCTCCCGCGGCAGTCTGAACACTTCGCTTGTCGGTTGCACGTCGAACTTGTTGCTGCAGGTGTATTCGTAGCCGCTACCCGATTCGTCCGGCGTACCGGTCAGTTCGAGCTTCGTGCCGATGACGAGGTATTCGCGGTTCGCGGCCGTATAGTCGTAGTTGGTCAACACGAACGTCTGCCCGCACGCGAGTCCCCGTACGTTACCTTCGCCTTTCGCTCGCGTACCCGGCGCGCGCAGAGCTTCCATGCGCGTACGCGCCAGCAGTTCACCGTGGCCGCTGTCGGTGTAGTCGCCCGGCCAGTCGTAGCACTCGAGCAGGTTCCAACTGGTGTCGCGCGGTTGCTGATTGATCGCCCGCATGTCGGCGCGCGAACGCGTGAAGTCGAAGTCGCTCGTCACGTAGTGACCGGTGCACAAGACTTCGGCCGTCGAAAACGCGCTGATATATTCGGTGTCGGTCTTGCCGCCCTGCGGTTGGAACGCCAACGTCCGGTATGAGGGGTTCGGCGAGTGGCGGTGCGCGCCAATGTGATCGCACAGCACGAGCCGGTGCTTGCCATCGGCATGCTCGAAAAACCAGTAGATGCCCCACTCTTCCATCAGGCGATGAATGAAGTCGTAATCGGTCTCACCGTACTGGACCTGGAACGCGCGCGGTTCGTTGGTCGGACTCTCACCCTCGAGCGCATAGCGGCTCACGTCGAGGCGCTTTTCGACCGGGTACGGATAGTCCTTCAGAACCTCGTCGATGATCTCGATGACCGTCCTGTTCTGGAAAATCTTGTAGTCGGTCGTCAGGGTCGCCAGCCACAGCCACGGCTTCAGCACGACACGATAGACGTTGTAGCGGCCTTCCCGACGCAGGTATTGCGCGGCGACGACGAGTCCGGTGATTTCGCGCTGACATGCTTCGGTGTCGGCGCTCGGCTCGAGGTCGATCGCGACGGTCATTTCCTTGCCTAGCAGCGCCTTCAGGTCGAGGTTGGCACTGACGGCAAACGGAACCGTGTAATCGTCAGGCGTGCGCAATAGCAGTTCGTACTCAAACAGCTTGCCGAGATGCTCGTCGCCGTTCAGTGACATGAACTCCAGCGCCGGCTGCGTCTGTCCGTCCGCGGTCTGCCCCGGCCACCGCGGTATCGCCGCGCTGGATACGGTCACTGCGCGGCTTTGCACACTTATCGCGTTCAAGGGATTACTTGACATGCACTCCTCTAAATTCTCTATATCGAAAAGACGCTACAGCTCGTCGGCGGATGCGGAGCCTGACGACGCGTCCGCTCGCCTTCCCATCGCGTTTCCGCTACCGGGACAACGAAAATCGCGCAGCAACGCCGTGAGTTGCGGTCCTGACTGTCCGCCCGAAGTCAGTTCGATGACCGCATGCCGGTCGTCGAAATTGAAGTCCACCGCCGAGCGGCTCGACGACAACGTCGACGTCACGCGGCCCCGGTCGATCAGACGGAACAGCGCCCACGGACCTTCGGTCATGACGGTCGACGTGTCCGGACGCACGCGCGGATTCGCGGTGAGGCCGGCCATCGAACCGCCGCGCGGCCCTGGCCAGGTGATCGGGGACGTCGTGACCGGACCATGCGCATAGCGCAGGTTTTGCCCGTCGACGTCGATGAGCAGATCGGTAATCTCGGGGTCCAGCGACACGACCTTGAGGCCCGCGTTCCACGACATCCGGGTCGCGCCGGGATCGCGGAAAAATGTCTGACGGATCGCCGCGGCGCGCTCGAACGGTTCGAGGCCCGGTCCCTGCATGGGCGGCATGCCGGGGCTGACCGGCTTATAGCGCCATGGCCGCATGCTCGTATCGACGCGGCTGGCGAGCGTCTTGTGGAAGAAGTCGTCGAGCAGGCCGCCGGCCGCGAACACGCGATTGAAATCGTCGATGTCGACTTCCTGGGCGCTCGCGGCAAACGGATATTTGCCTTCGACAGCACGGCGGCATTGCGCGCCAACGCTCGATTCGACCTGCATCGTGAGCAGCGAACCGACATTGCGGTCCACCTTGCGCATCGACTGCGACGCGAGGCCCACGAGCACGGCCCGAAACGGCGGCGGAAGCTTCTGCGCCTCGAGATGCATCGTGGAACCGAGGTCGTCCGTGGGCGGCATGCTGTTGGTGGCGAGCACGTCGCCGGCCGTCATCAATCGCGTGTACTGCTCGTTGATCAGCCCGATGACGCCGCCCAACTGCAGCACGCCGCTGCCGCCAGGCAGCGCGCTCCCGCTATCGGCCTGGCCGGTCACGACTTCGCGCAGCGCGGCAAAGCGTCTGTCGACCAGTTCACGTTCCATCTTCTGTTGCGCGAGCTGACCGATCGTGGCGGTTGCGGCCACGGCGCTCGCTGCGCGCGCCGCCTGCGAGCGACGCATGATCACGTTGATGGCACTACCGGCGGCCGACGGCTCGTCCGCGCCATCAACGATCGACAGCGACGTCTCGCGCGCGGCCGTTCGCGCGAGTCTCGCCAGCGGCGAATCCGGCGCAGCCAGCGTACGCAGCGTCTGCAGATCGGGCGCCAGTGTGGCTTCGCTGCCGGACACCGGTCTCACGTCGTCGAGAAACTGGCTCCAGTAATTGCCATAGTCGGTCAGGTATTGGCGACGGATATCGTCGGCGAGCCTGTCCTTGCGCGGTGCGTTGCCGTTTGCCATCCGCCGCCACCGCGCCGATGCATCGGCCTCGCCCATCACCCAAGCGTCCTGTTTTCGCGCCTGCTCGAGAAAATCAGGGAGGCGCTTGTTAAAAACGGCGTGATAGCCGTCGTAGGTATAGAGACCGGGGATACCTCGCGCGAGCGTCGAACCGTCGGCCAGCATGAACACGGTAGTGGCCTGCGGACCCGCGGCGCTCAGCAGGGTGACGTTCTCGGGCGCCTCGGGAGCCATGGCGTTCATCGCACGTTCGTAGAGCCGTCCGGACGCCGGATTGCGGCCAAGGAACTCGCGCGCGCGGCGCACGAGCTGCGCATTCACCGGTCTTGCCGGCACCGCGGACACCCCTTCCACGATCAGCGCATCGAGGTGACGCGCCATCACGTTGCGCTCGCCGAGCGATGCGACGCTGTTGGCGTGTTCCCAGTCGCCGAGCACCCATGCCTTGATCGCTTTCGCGTCGTAGTGCGAGCCATCGAACAGCATCAGGTAGACCATCAGCGTGCGATAAACGCCGTCCGCGTCCTGTACGCCGATTTGCGTATCGAGCACCGTTTCGAGCCGGCCGACGACTTGCGGCAGCAGCATCTGTTTCAGCAGATTGTTGTAAGTCTCGCCGGCGGCGGCGCGGATGGCGGGCGCCGTGTAGAGCCCGTAGTGCCATGCGACACCGGGACTGTCGAGGTCCATGCCGTCGAACTGAGGCAGGTCACGCGACGCTGACAGAAGCATCCCCATCGTCCCGGGCTGCGGCGCCTTTCGTTGCGACAGGATCCGCGCGGCGAGCGCATTGGCCTTGCCATCGATCGTGGCGAGATACTCGCGGTTGTTGCCGAAGCTCACGACGAGCGCACCAATCAGCCACACCGCCACGACGATCGCGAGCAGATGTCCGATAAGACGCAACGCGCGGAAGCGGACTTCCCAGTACAGGTTCGGCCGCACCAGATGCGCTTCGGCCAGGATCACGCGCTGAAACAGATTGCGCAAGAAATAGCCGCGATAGCCGGTAGGCGTCGCGTCGCCGGACGACGGCGAGACCGTTTTCGGCGCGGCACCAAATAAACCCGCGAGCCCGCGACGCAGCCGCTGCAAGAGCGTGGAGCTGTCGGCGGACACGGCCTCGTGAGTTTGCGCCGCGCTCGTGAAATAGACGCCGCGCAGCGTGCTGTTCAACTGCGTGTCGTCGTATTTCGAATCGAGAAACACCAGCGCGAGCAATTCATTGAGTTCCGCGCACAGGCTACGAAATTCTGACGGCAGCGCATAAAGTTTCTTGCGCAGATCGACCTCATACACCTCTTGCAGCCTCGTGTTGACGCCGTCTTCGAGTCCCTGCTCCAGCTCACGCATTTCGGCCGCGCAGTTCAGGCGCAGTGTGTCGCGGCCGTGTTCTTCCGCCGCTTCCTGATAAGGCAGTGTGAAGCCGAAAATCTGCGCGCGGCTTTCCGCCGTCAACGACTGGAAATACTCCCCGAAGCCGGGCAGCAGATCGAGCTTCGTGACGAGCACGTAGACGGGGAATCGAATCCCCAACTGCTGGCGCGACTCGCCGAGCCGAGCGCGCATGGACGCGGCGAGCGCCTTTCGTTCGGACGCTGGGCGCGTCAACAACTCTTCGACCGAAACGACTAGCAACGCACCGTTGATCGGCGCGCGCGGGCGCCGCTTGCGAAGCAGCCCCAGAAGGCCGCACCACTCGGCCTCGTTCACGCTCTTCAGGTCTTCCGGATTGACGTCAACCTTCGCGGCGTCTTGCGACGCTGCGTCCTGAACCGTATAGCGGCCAGCGGTGTCGATCAGCACCGCTTCGTTCGCGAACCACCAGTCGCAGTTCGCCGTTTCGACGCGGCTTCTCAGTGACGCCGCGACCATCTGATCCGCCTCCGGAAAATCCAGACCCGAGTTCAGGACCAACGTCGTCTTGCCGGCACCTGGCGAGCCCACCACCATGTACCACGGAAGTTCGTACAGGTAGCGTTGGCTTTCGAGCAGACGACGCAGCCCTGCCGGTCCGCCGTGCATGCGTTTGAGCTTGTCGATGGCCTTCGCGACGACCGCGTGAAGCGCGCGGATTTCGTCTCGTGCCAGAGGGGTCGCGGCCGACTTCTTCGTGAACGGGTTCAGAACGCGCTGCAGCAGCACGTCATCGCTGCGCACTGCCCGCCACAGACGATACAGCCCATAGATCGCGTAGCAGGCAAGCAGCACCGAGATCAGCAGCACGCGGGACCATGTGGTGCCGAGTGGATGCGTTTCGCCGAACGCGAGTATCGGTCCGAAATACCAAAGCGCGAGACACAGCAACGCGACGCCGATGACGCCAGGCGACCAGCCGAGCAGCCAGAACAGCAGCACCAATAACAGCACGACGATCGACAGCGTGCGCGAGAGCACGCTCTCGAGTGGGCGGTAGTCGCCAAATGCAATCAGAGGTCCCACGAACCAGACGGCCACAGCCGTCACGAGGATCGCGGCGAGCACCAGCGTCTGGCGCGTGAGCACAAGTTTCGATAAGCGGTTCAAATAAGACATCAAGGCTTTCCCGTTAATGCGTGACGAAGACTTCCACGCGTCGATTGCGGGAACGACCTTCCGCTGTACTGTTGTCCGCGACAGGTTGTGTATCGCCCTTGCCGACAGCCTCGATGCGATTGCCGTGCATGCCGTGCGCCTTCAATACGTCGGCGACGAACGCGGCGCGCTTTTCCGATAGCACCAGGTTGTCAGGAAACTCCGCCGTATGAATCGGTTGATTGTCGGTGTGCCCGGTCACCGTGACATTGCCGCCGACCCGAACGACCTCCTGCGCGACCTTGGTCAACACCGGATCCAGTTCCGGTCGAATGCGGCTTTGCCCCGGCAGGAACACGTAGTCGCCACGGAACACGACCCGGCTGCTGCTCTCGTTCTCTTCGACGGAGACCTGGCCGCGAGCGATCTCGTCTTTCAGCAAAATCGACAGGCGCAAGCGCTCGTGAACGATCGGAGCCGCGACCTTGCTCGGCTCTCCGATCACGAGAATCTTCGCTTCCAGCACATTGCTTTGCGCCAGAAGCCGATACTTGTACCAGGCGAACAGCGAGAACACACATAGCGCAGCGACGCCCGCCGTCACCCAGACCGGCACGCTTTTCAGCAGCCGCATCCTGCCCGGCTCCTCGCCGCACCAGTGCGGCGACAGTTCGAGCCGCATCGTGTTCCGCGTGCCGCTGATAAGCGTCAGCATCCGCTGCCGGATCTGCTCCAGATGACGTGGACCGTCCGCGGCAACGCTGTAGCGTCCTTCGAATCCAAGGCTGAGAATGCGATACAACACCTCGAGGACGTCGATGTACTCCTGGGGATCCGTTGCCATGCGGCCGATCAGCAGGAAGAACTTCTCGCCGCCGTCCACTTCTCCTTCGAACTTGAGCAGCAGCCCCCCCGCGGCCCAAATTCCACCGCTCCCCCAACGCGTGCGGTTGGCGGCTTCGTCGAGCGCGGTGCACAGCGCGTAGCGGACAGCCGCCACGTGCTTCCACGGCAAACTCGCTTTGTCGCAGACCTTCTGGAATGCGGCGACCTCACGCACCAGCAGCGAGCGCAAGCTCGCGACCACAGCCAACGAATCGAGCGAAGCCGGCATGTCCGCCAGCATGCGCAACAAAGGCTGCGCGGCTTCACACAACGGATTGCGCGCAGCCTTCATGCGCTCCAGACGCGTCTGCGCTTGTTCCGGCGGATCGAACGCGGCCGCATCGACCACCGGTTCCTGATTGGCGACACCCGCGGTTGTGGGACGCCCAGCGGGAATGGCAGACGGCTGGCTCTTGCCAGAAGGAGAGTTGTCGGGGTTCAACAGAAACTCGAACGCGTCGTCCCCGTATGCACCGGTACTCATTTTTGACGCACGCCCCACAGCTCAAGCTTGAGTTCCGGGAAGTGCCCGGCGACATGCATGGCAAGCCCGCCGTGCCGCGCGATCTGTTCCCAGAACGGTCCGGTACGCGACAGTTCGAAATAGATAAAGCCCGAGTTGAACGGAATCTGGCGCGGAGGAACCGGCAGCGCCGCTACTGTCAGACCCGGCAGGTGCGAACGGATCAATTCCGGCAAGCGCTGCGGATGACTGATCTTCGTTTGGGCAAGAAACTGCTGCTGCAGCAATTCGGAAGGCATCTGCGCGCCCACGGCGAGCACGAGGCTCGAATAGCCGGCCAATTCGTTCGGCAGCATGGCGGCCGTACGGATGCCATGCGCCTGCTCCGTAAGCGGAATGGGCTGCGCACCACGAATCAACACCTGGTTCAACAGATAGTGAACCTCCTCGACGAGGGGCCTGATACTGCGGTAGAGCTGCGCATGGTCATAGCCCGGAGCCGCCCGCGGACGCCGCGTTTGCGGACGCACGAAGGTCGAAAGCTCGCCCGCGAAAAGCGCGAGCTCGCGATACAGGGTCACCGGCGCGGTCTCCTCGAGTTGGCAAACATGCTCGAGCAGCGGCTCATAGCGATTGAGCACCTGGAGCAGCAGATAGTCGGCCACTTCGGCCGCCGCGCCCGTACGGCCATCAGCACCTGACAGACGGGCGGCGAGCGCGTCGGCGCGTAGTCGCGCGAGGCCGTGCAGCTGCATCGCCCATTCCCGCAGCAGTGGATTCGCGCCGTAACCGGTCACGGGCGGAATGTGGTCGGCGCTGTGCAGCGACACGGCGCCGTCGGCGTGCAGCGCCTTCACGCGCGTCAGCGCAAGCCCGATCCACGACTGCGTCAGCTCTTTCTCGGGCACCAGCCGCAAGCGCAGATTCGAGAGTTGGACGGGCTTCGGACCTTGGCCGATCGCGTTGCTGTCGCGCAGTTCCGCGTCGTACGCATGGTAACGGGCCAGCGATCCGCTCTGCTCGGTGAAGGCGGTTTCCTCGGTGTTAGGCAAGCGAAGCGGGACCGCCAGGAAGATCACCTGCTCCTGATGTTCCGGTCCGATCGTCAGTGGGGGCGGGGGCAGCGTCAGGCCAGGCACCTCGAACGGTGTGCCGTCTGGAAATACGCCGAGCCCGCTCTTGAACACCAGCTTGCCGAACGCGAGCGATTCCTGATCGATTTCATAACGGCTGAAGCCCCAGAAAAACGGGCTCAGCGGCGCGCTCCGGCGATGCGCGAACGACTCGAAATACCGCTCCTGCTGCTGAAACAATTGCGGGCGCAGGAAGAGTCCTTCGCTCCAAACAACTTTGCTATACCAACTCATCGAAATTAGTCTGACTTTGAAATCGAAACAGTGCGCTGATCGAGCTGGATCGTTAGCTTCTGTTCCTTGTCTGGAAGAGCCACCCTGTACCATGCGGCGTCGGGCGCGACTGGCAACCGGTAAACCGCGCGCCAGACCGATTTCCCGAGATCCCGGTAGCCGGCCAGCGCGCCAATTGCGGTAGTGGCGGGGTTCGACTTCCGGACGATCTCGCGTGTATCGCCGGGACGCAGAATAAATTCGTCAACGACCAGCACGTCGTCGCCAAGGATTTTTTTGTCGTCGCTTTGCAGCGTGAAAAAGTCGCCGGTTTGAAACGCCGTCGGCGACTTCAGTTCGTAGACCCGCACGAGGATCGGCGCCGCCGTTCCCCACTCGTTCGGATTGACGTTCTCGTTTGCCGCGATCTGAAGCCGGAGGGTCGTTCGCTCCTTGACAACGGGAGCCGACGCGGTAGCGCACCCCGACAGCCATGCGCTCGCCCCGCTTAGGGCTAGCCAGCCCCCGATACGCAGCCATATCGCGAGGCGGGAAAAAAAGATCGAAACCATCTGAAGGTATCAAGGTGATCTCGCACGTCGCCCTGAATGAACCAGGATGCCTGCATCCAGCCGGGCATCCCGGTTAACAACCTTGACACGGCTTCCCGGACAAAAGGGTCGTCGTGCCAAGATTCAGGAAAATGTGCGATTTAGGCTGTGTTCTTCTTGATATCGAAGGTCGCCGTGATCGCACCACCGCTACCGCCTTGCGCGTTCTGCACCACATATTCCTGCTTCAGGCGAGCAAAGGACAGACGCACCGTTTCGCACGGACGCGATTCACTGTCGCTGACGCCGGACGGATGCACCGAGGTAACCAGCACGTCGTTCATCGTGAATTTGATGTATTCGAGCGGATTACCGCCAGCCTTGCGCACGACGAGTTTGGCTTCGTCGATGTGCTTACCGGTCAGGCAGTATTGCGTCAGGTTGGGCGTTGCACGATCGATGAAATGCTCAAACGTAAAGTCGTCGACCGTGGCTCGGCCAGCGCCACCACCGGAACCAACGTGCATATTCGATTGCTGCGTAACGCCCCACGCCCAGCTCAGAACATCGATTTCGTCCTTGTGGTTAGCGTCTGCCGACTCACCATCAATCCCGTTAATCTTGAGAAAGATGTCTTGCGCCATAAAAATACTCCTTGATACAGATTAGTTTTAAAGATGCTCAATGAAAGTCAGGCATATTTAGTGAGCGCCTGTCCGTCGCTCAATCACCGAATGAACGGTAGACGTCAGATCAGGCTGCATCCTTCACGAGCGGCAGCTTCGCGACGAGACGCAAAGAAACCGTCAGACCTTCAAGTTGGAAATGCGGACGCAGGAAGAACTTCGCCTGGTAATATCCCGGATTTCCCTCGACGTCCTCGACGACCACTTCGGCCGCGGCCAGCGGCCGACGTGCCTTGGTTTCCTGCGACGAATTCGCGGGATCGGCGTCAACGTAGTTCATGACCCATTCGTTGAGCCACTGCTGCATTTCGTCCCGCTCCTTGAATGCGCCGATCTTGTCGCGCACGATGCACTTCAGGTAATGCGCAAAGCGCGAGCACGCGAACAGATACGGAAGACGTGCCGATAGATTCGCGTTCGCAGTTGCGTCTGGATCGTGGTACTCGACCGGCTTCTGCAACGATTGCGCGCCGATGAACGCCGCGTAGTCGGTGTTCTTGCGGTGAATGAGCGGTATGAAACCACTCTTCGACAATTCCGCTTCGCGACGGTCGGAGATCGCAATTTCCGTCGGGCACTTCATGTCGATGCCACCGTCATCCGTCGGGAACGTGTGACACGGCAGGTTTTCAACTACCCCACCGCTTTCCACACCGCGAATCAGCGTGCACCAACCGTAGTTCTTGAACGAACGGTTGATGTTCACCGCCATTGCGTAGGCCGCGTTCGACCATACATAGCGTTGATGATCCGCGCCGGCGGTCGCCTCTTCGAAATTGAATTCGTCGACCGGATTCGTCTTGACGCCATACGGCAGGCGTGCAAGGAAACGCGGCATTGCAAGGCCGATGTAGCGCGCGTCTTCCGAACTACGCAGCGAGTTCCAAGGTGCGTACTCGAGGTTTTGCGTAAAAATCTTCGTCAGGTCGCGCGGGTTGGCGAGTTCCTGCCACGAGTCCATCTGCAGCACGGACGGTGCCGCGCCCGTAATGAACGGCGCATGCGACGCTGCCGCCACCTTTGCAATCGAGCCCAGTAGGTCGACATCGGCGGGCGTGTGATCGAAGTAGTAGTCAGCGACGAGACAGCCGTACGGCTCGCCACCCAACTGCCCGTATTCTTCCTCGTAAATTTGCTTGAAGAACGGACTCTGGTCCCACGCAATCCCTTTATAGCGCTTCATCGTGCGACGCAGGTCGTCCTTCGACACATCCATAAAGCGGATCTTCAGCTTCTCATCCGTTTCCGTGTTCGCGACGAGGTGATGAAGCCCACGCCATGCGCTTTCAAGACTCTGAAAATCTTCATGGTGGAGAATCAGGTTGATCTGTTCGGATAATTTACGATCGATCTCCCCAATAATTGACTCTATGTTTTTGTACGCGTCGTCGGACACCGTTGCCGATGTAAGCAGTGCTTGTTGAGCGAGCGTCCGGACAGCCCCCTCGACAGCCTCGCGCGCGCGCTCCGTTTTGGGCTTGAATTCGCGCGATAGGAGTGCGTTGAAATCGGACTGATTGGTCACGCTCGCCGTTGCCTTGGCGCGCGTGTTCGCTTGAAGTTCGGCCATCATTTCCCCATTGTTTCAGGCTGTGCTTTCGTGCGGAAAGCAAAAATCATTCGTTGGTCACCGGTTCGCCGGTGGATGCCGCTTCCGGCTTTGGCGCCTTTGCGAGCGCTTCGAGCAACGCTGGGTCTCTCAACACCTTGCTGACCAGGTTTTCCGCGCCACTTTTGCCATCCATATACGTTTGCAGATTGGCGAGTTGCGTACGCGCCTCGAGTAGCTGCGCAAGCGCGTCAACCTTCTTCGCGACGGCTGCGGGCGAGAAGTCGTCCATGCTTTCGAACGTGATATCGACCATCAGATGACCTTCGTTCGTCAGCGTGTTGGGCACCGCGAACGCGACACGCGGTTTCATGGCCTTCATTCGCTCATCGAAGTTCTCGATGTCGATATCGAAGAACTTACGATCGCCGACGGCGGGCAACGGATCAAGCGGCTTGCCCGACAAGTCGGCGAGGACGCCCATCACGAACGGGAGTTCGACTCTCTTTTCCGAACCGTAAATTTCGACGTCGTATTCAATCTGGACGCGGGGGGCACGATTACGTGCGATGAATTTTTGAGAACTGGTGGAAGCCGACATAGTGCTCTGAGGTTGTTCGCTCAAGTAAAAAAGAAGCGGCGACACCGCTCGCTTTCGTATGAAATCCGCAAGCTGATGATGTTATGTCTCGGAGCAGCGCGGCGATATGGGCGGTTGCCCAAAAGTCTGTCCCGTTCCCAAAAGCGAGGCCGGGTTGGCGTACGCGAACGCAGGCTCCCGGAGGGCTACCCGAGACGAGTACTTTCAGTGCGTGCCTGAATCGGGAACCACGGTGATTTCGACGCGACGATTTATCTCGCGCCCCTGACTAGTTTCGTTGCCGGCGATCGGCCGGGTATCGCCATACCCCTGAATTGCGAAACGCGTGACGGGCAATGTAGCCGTGTTGACGAACCAATCGCGGATGGCCCGCGCGCGTGCCTCGGAGAGCTTTTGATTCGCGACGCTGGCACCCACGTTGTCAGTATGACCCGCGATGAGAATTCGCTTGTCGGGATTCGCGCGAATCAGATCGAGAACCGCGTGGAGCCTTGGCTCTGCACCTGACTTGAGCGTCGTCTTGCCGCTGTCGAATAACAAGAGGCTGTCGATCGTCACAGCAAGGGGCGGGGAATGCGCGGCGATCGTCGGGGAACGCGATGTCGCGGTCACGCGTTCAAGCGCGACTTGCAACTGCTTGCCCCGATACAGTCCCCAGCCGAGCCCGGTCGGCACACCGTTGCTCGCATAGCGAGCCAACTCGGCGGATTGTCTGCGCAACGATTCGAATCGCTCACGCTTCGCATCCGCGCGGGCTGTGGGTATATGCGTGTAAACCTCGAGATCGTCGGCGACTCGCGTGACCAACCTGCTGTTCGACCATGCGGAGACACCAATCGACACCATCAGGACGACCGCCGACGCAGCCAACGCGTGAAAGCTTCCGGAATACGACCGGGCCCACTCGCTCTTCGAAACCCGGAATCTGTCGTTCCGCGCGATGGTCATAAGTAAAGGCAGAGACAGCGGCTTCGGTTGAGCCTTCGGCCTCATCAGCAGCGGCCGCAGCGCGGTCTTGCCGGTGAGCCATCGCGTCCATGCGCCTGGACGCATCGGTGGGTGTCCTATGTCGGCCAACAGCAAACCGCGCAGCGAGAACGGCGCGGTGTTCGCGAGCGATGAAAGTATCGATAGCAGCGCCTCATCTTCTAGCCAGTCGAACACTGCATGTCCCAGACCGGCACGCGACGCACGTTCCGGGTGGGCGACAGCGAGCCAAGCCTGATCCAGCTGTTGCCTGAGCGCTTGCACGTGTTGCCGCGCGGTTGCGGTCGCCGGTTGCATCGTCGAGATATTCATGGCATCGCCGAACCAGACCGGTTCCACTGCGTGGTCGCTATTCGAACCGAGGTACGCGTAGATCGCGATATAGCAGGGTAATACGAACGCCCGGGAACCGATGCAAGCGTCGATTTGATGCTTCCAGCGGGAAAATTCGCGGCGAATTACAGCATCGTCGCACTCACCGTCGGGAACAACGGGTATCAACACGGCATCCGGCGGACGTTGATGCGACTCCATCACCGTGGCCAACACGCTGGACAACTGCTGCGGGGACCGGACACGGAACCACAGCGCATCACCGTTACGTCGCAGTGTGGATGTCTGGCCATCGCGTGCAAACAACGCGCCGGCATGTGGCCCGACGACGAGAACGATCGATAACTGACGCACGTTCCCGAGCTGAAAATCCTGATCCTCGTGGGTCGGATGCGATCGCCCGTAAGCTGGCAAAACGGCGGCGCCCACCCCCGTCAACAGAACAAGACTGAGCACAACGGGCCACGATGGTTGGAGAGCAAGCGGCAAACATAACCATATCAGTCCAACTACGGAGACAGCGATCCAGATCAGCGCCGCCCGGTAGCTGTTTCCGGAAATCATTGCGAACGCTCCGTCTGCATAGGACTACTCTGCGGCGACGACATTTGAGGTAGACCGCGTGTCGCAACGGTCCAGACTAAGGTCCATCGCCGTCCATAGTGACGCGATGGCAACCGCACCAGCAATCACCCCGCCGGCGGTTCTGCGTGAATGTGAGATGCGTGACACGTCCGACGGCCGAGGCGAATTGGTCGGTGGCATGGCGTTATCCGGTGCGTCGGGTATGGAGAACGCCGCCTTATTACGCAGATGCCCGTTCAACGCCGATTTCGCACGCTCCAGGTATGCGTTGGCGTTTTCTCGTCCGCCGTCGAAGCCCAGCCCCAGCAACATGATGTAGAACTCAAGTCCGGCGGGGTCCGGATCGCCGCCGTCCACCACCGCCTCGATCCGGTGCCACACCCATGCGGCGCCATCGCGCACGCCATGAAAACGCATCTGCAGCGGGTCACGCAACCATTCCTCGCGCTGCCTGGACGGCAATGCATGCAACGTCAGTTCATCTAGCAGAACGCATTGTGCGAGGCTGGCTTCCCGGATGTCCGTTGCCGGAAAAGTTCGATCCAGCATTTGCTGCTGTAGCGTCTCGACCAACGTACTGCAACGCGCGCGCCAAAAAGGAATAGCCGGCAGCTCCGCGCCGTCGGACAGCAGTGCTGCATGCAACGCAGTCGCTCGCATGAGCGCGATTGTTGAGTCAAACATAATAAGAAACGTATTCGCGCCGGCACCCTCAGGGCATTTCGACGACATAGGTGACGAATGTATTGACAGTGCCAGCCGTGGCCCGACCGGTTGCGTAGTAGCTGGCAATGAACTTCACCGGCGTTGGATCCGTGGACGTGATCGGAACGACTCTCATCGTAGACCGGTCGCCGACCTTGATCCGCGATCCGTCCTCATTGGCCAGCATGACCTGTACATTCGTTGCCGACGCCGCCCCGCTCGCATTCTGCAGGTCCAGATTCCCGGTGTTGGGATCGGTCGACGAACCGCTCTCGAAATACACGCGCGCCCCCGTTACACCGCTTGGACATTGGATCGTGATGGTAAAGAACTTTGAGCCGCGATCTATAACTCCGGCCGTCGGCAGCGATTGCGTCGAAAGCGTCGGCAACGTGACCGTCATGTCGGGCGAACTCACCAGCGCACACGTCGTCGCGTTATAGGTGCCACTAAAATTGAGCGTGACCGAAGGCGAGCCTTGCGCATGTACGCAAACCGATCCCAACAGTGCACCTGCGATCAATCCGGAAATTAGTCCGGCAATCCGAAAGTATCTACAAATATTTTTCATTTTCTGACCTCTACTGTCGGCGGAATCATCTAAGCCGCAGCGCTGGAGCTGACCGAATATCGACCTTCACACTTCAGCGAAGCGAACTGACAAGCGCCGCGCCCGCTGAACGTCGCGCTACGGACTTTGCCGGCGGAGACCAGACTAGCGCTGGATCACAGCTCAGCTTGATGCGCGCAACGATGCCCGCGCGCTGACCGCTGTCCGCCTTGTCGTCGTCCGGCACCGTGTAGGGCATCACGCACTGCTCCGCTGCGCGATTGCCCCAGCGCACCAGCAGCTTGCCTTCGTGCTCGAGGCCGCGCAGGTACGAGAGGCCACCCTGACCGACGATGCCCACCGATTTCTCGGACTCGTCGAATAACTCGGTGCCCATCGGCATGGCTTTGCCTTCCCGATCCAAAACCTCGGCGAAAATCGGCGTGCCCTGCGTGGTCGCAATCTTCACCTTGACGAGCGAACTCGCGCGCGGCACGACTTCCTCACTCGTGTTGCCCAGTTCAACGTCGAGCGACACGTCGCTCGGATCCAGCGCGACCGTGTTGACCCGGTATGGCATCAGCGAAGACACCACCGCATAGCCGTTAGCGTCAATCCTTGCACCCTGGCCATTGATGATCCGACCACCTTCCGCGCCTTTCGCTTCGACGAGCGCGAACGCCTGCCCAAGCGGCGGGCTCAGCGTCATGCCGCCACTGTGAACGACGACCGCGCCGTCGGCGTTGAACGCGGCTTGACGGGTCTGATTGCTGATCGATGCATTGACGTTGTAAGTACCGAACGGCGCGCGATACATCGCGTAACCACCCGCGGAAACGGTCCGATTGTCGCCGGCGACGATCCGTGACGCGTTGACACCGTAGGTGATCGGCGTGGCTCCGCTCGTGTTGCCCGACGCAGTGGCCTGAATTGTGCTATCCCCGTTCGAGCCGCGCGAAATGTTGGTGGTCAGATAGTCGAACATATGATGCTCGTTCGAGTCGACCTTGCCGAGCGGAATCGTCAGGTTCAAACCTACCTGCGTGCTGATCTTCGAGTTTTGCAGGCGCGTGCGTTGCGCATATAGCGAGTAGGACACCCGCTTGTACGCGCTGTTGAAGCCAACCTGATATTGCAGGTCGTAGCCCTTCGACGCGCCCCAGTAGTTCTGCGAACTGCCGGCGATATAAAAAGAACTCGACTCGCCGATTGGCTGGTTGATATTCAGCTGCAGACGGCTGCGCGTGCGGTAGTCATACTGTCCCGTGGTGTCTCGTGAGCCATATCGCGCGTACATCGCGTCATGCAGGCTATAGAAGCGTGAGGTCGAGTATCGGTAAGCCGCAACCGAAATATTCGTGTTGGGCCCTGGAAGGAGCTTGCTGTAGCTGATCCGCGTACTGTAGCCGGGACGACCACCAGACACCCCGGGAATATTCGTTCCCGCCGCCGTTACGTCAAACGCGAATGCGCCGAGCGGCGTATTGAGCGCGACACCCACCAGGCCAGCCCAGTAACCTTCCGCAAACTGTGCACCGGTGTAGCCGGTCAACAGGTTTGTCAGGCCGCGCTGATAAACCGCCTGCGCCACCCACGGATGGTTATTCAGCACGGTATCGCGATAGACACCGGTCGTCAGATTGAAACGTGCAACGCCAGGCCGCAGCAACTGCGGGACGGACGCAAACGGCACCAGAAAAGTCCGCTGACGGCCGTCGGATTCTGTAATAGTGACCTGAAGGTCGCCGCCATAACCCGTAGCCGGCAGGTCGTTCAGTTCAAACGGCCCCGGCGGCACGCTGGTCTCGGCCACGATGATGTTGTTCTGACGCACGATGATGCGTGCATTGGTATCAGCCACGCCACGCACAACCGGCGCGTAGGAGCGCATGGAATCCGGCAACATGCGGTCGTCGCTCGAAAGCTGGACGCCACGCACGTTGAATGAGTCGAAGACGTCACCGCTCGTCGAGCTGTCGCCGATCGTCAGTTGGCTCTTAAGCGCCGTGACATCGTGTTGCGCAAACAGCGCGACACTTTGCCAATGCGTGCCGGAACCCCGGTTCTGCGAGCTTACCGTGGACCACTGGCGGAAACGCCAGCCGTTCACGTTGAATCCGCTTTGCAGACCGAGGTAGACACTGCTGAAGTCTCCGCTACCATGGTTCTGGTGAGTCGTATAGCCGGCGAGACTGTATTGCACGAAGCCTGCGTTGATCCCGTTGTCCCAACGGGACGGATCAACGTAACCGGCAGCCTCCTTGCGCAATTCGATCTGTGGAATCGACAGATCGAGTTGCAGATCGGCGGTGTTGAACGATGCAACCGATCCCGGTACGGCTTCAACCAGCGGGACGCATTGCACTGACGCGTCCGTATCGTCGAAGTCGCCCTTTCCTGCTTCCTTCAACCGCTGGGCCACGCGCTCGGTATCTACGCCAGCGCGGTCGAGGCCAGGCATCGTGAAACAGGGCGTTGCGATATCCGAGCCCGGCACTGCCTGAAACAGGACATCGAAGCGTCCACGCTTCTTACCATTGACGAGCAGTTCGAGCGGATAAACACCGGGAGCAACAGGATTGCCTCGCGTATAGCGTGACAAATCGGCGACGTTGCCCGTAAAGAATGCTGGATTGAACTCGACTTCTTGCGGAACTTCCGCAGCGGGCGCATTTGATGTCGCCGTGGTAGATGACGCATCCGTACGCGCAGCCTCTCCGTCGACACCGGCTGCCTGTTGCGGCAACTCGGACGCCGAGCAGTCGCTGGATGGCGTCGCCGCTGAGTCCGGCGCGCACGCGGCGACTGCGGAATTTGAGCAAAAGACCCAGCCCGACGCTATGATTGCCGCCCAAGCCAGTGGATGAAACCGGAAAGGGACATTACTGAATACTCTTTCAACCGCCGTCTTACTATTCCGCACGCCCGACATCCCGTATTTCAATTATTGATTCTTTTGCGCTTCCGCGCTTTGAGCACCTGTCACTTCCGCCGAGTCCTTGATCGCTGTACCGAAGTCGTTCAGAACCGTATAGGAAACGGTGGCAGGAGCTTTGATATCCAGCTTTCCATCTTGTGGACGGAGATCGACGTGCCCGAACGGCGGTGCCATATCGGGCAAAAGAGCGACTTTCCTGCCTGCCGTTTCTACCTCTGCCGTGCCGACGGAAATGTAGTAGGGCGAAGGGTTGTCCAGACGAACGATGCTCTGACCTTTGTCATTTGCCTCGACATGCCACTTCAGCTGGGCCCGCCCCGCCGTTGGGTCATCGAGCAACGATACCGGCCGGTAGAACATCTTGATACGCGTTCGGAACGCGAGCTGAATCATGTTCCGGTCATCAGCGTCCTTAGGCTTCGGCGGAATTTCGAGAACGTTCAGCCAATAGACAGCCTCACGGTCCTTCGGCATGTCGCCGCCTGTGAACATGATGCGCAAAGCCTGCCCTCTGTGAGGCTCGACCCGAAATACCGCCGGCAGTAACGTGAACGGCACCTTGATTTCATTCGGGGCAGCTGCCGCATCGCCGTCGTCCAGCCACGCCTGGACCAGGACCGGACGGCTGTCAACATTGTTCAAACGAACATTGACTTCACGGTTTTGCGCCGGATAAATAACTCGGGTACCGGTAATGGTGATAGCAGCTTGTGCAGCAAACGAGGTCACACTTAAGGCGACAACTGCGGCGAACAACATTGGAAACTTCATTGAAGTCACTCGCTCCTCCACGCGACAGATAAGCGGAATGCCACTTCGGGTTGCCTTCGAACTAGAAGAGCAACCCGATGCCATTCGGCTTAGATTCGCTTACTGGTATGCCAACGTGTAGCGAACAACAGCCGTCACGTTACCGGCCGTGGCTCTGTCTGTTGCGTAGTACTGGCCGGCGTAGTACATCGTTGCCGTACCGTCGCTCCCAACATCAACGAACTCGCCCGTGCTGCCCAGCGGAAGCACCGACATCGTGCCATTCGCGCCATTGTGGTCAAGCAATTGCACTTCGACGTGCTGGGCCGGCGAGGTAGTTGCCTGGTTAATGGCATTACGCGTAACCGGGTCCATGTTCGTGGTCTCGAAATGCGCCGCGACCTGTTTCAGCGTTGCCGGGCACTGCGACACCGAAATGTTGAAAGGCGTGGACCCGCCGACTACGCCAGCCGCAGGCAGCGTCTGCGAAGACACCCGAGGCAGCGTGACCGTTTGGTCCTCGTCACCCGAGTTGATCACACAGGTGTCGTCATACAGTTCTCCATTGAACGTTACCTGACCTGTGCCCGGTGTAGCTTGGGCGAAAACCATCGGCGCGACGGACAGGCCCATCAGCGCGATCATGAGTTGCGTTACTTGTTTTTTCATGAGATTCCTCTTTGTTGCCATTTCAGAACTACAAACCCTTGTGAAGCCGGGACGTCCAGCGATCGTCAAGGCAGAGGAATGATCTCATTGAAGAAGATCGGTGTTAATGGGCCGATACCCAAAATGAAAGACCAAATAGGTCAGTCGAGAAACGGCGTGTCGATTCCTCGAACTGAACAGGTCACAGGACCACCATACGATAGAGAGAAGGCGCCGCGAGAACTACGGAATCCGCCTGAGAATCGAGGCAATTGCTACGAGCAGGAGCACTCGCGCACGATCGTGACGAGTTCTACGTCGTTTCTGGCACCGAGCTTCTTCATGCCAGCGTTCTTCTGATTGCTCACGGTCTTGGGGCTGCGATTGAGCCGCTCGGCAATTGTTGCGATCGACATCCCGTCGCAGATCATTCGCACGACCGTCGATTCTTTTTCAGATAGCAAATTGAGAGAAGATCCGCCTTGCGCTGCGCGCCCCGTTGCGCGCAACATCTTGTCCGCAATGGAATCAGGCAGAAACACGCTTTTATTTTTTGCAACGCGAACGGCAGCGGTAAGGCTGACAAAGCCCTCGGGACCCTTACCGACGAAGCCGGCCGCCCCCGCGTTGAGCGCAGCTGAAATGATGTGCGTGGAAGAATGCGTGCTCAGAAAAACTACTCGTATGGATGGGGCGACACGCCGGATCCGGTCAAGAAGATTGAGACCGTCGGCATACGGATCGCCTTCGAATTCGTAGTCGCACACAAGAACATCGACTGGCACTTCAACCAGCCGCTGGAGAAGCAGGCCGATACTTTCGCTTTTGAAGCAGACCTGGATGTCAGGACAACGCTGAAGAAGATGCTCGACGCCGAGGAGAATAAATGGATGATCGTCGGCGATACCCACTCTTATTTTGTTCACTCACACTCCATACCACGCAGGTGAATACCTTTTTCTTGCCGAAACACCCTGCATGATTTGTCACCAAAGTACCATGTCATTTCACGCCGTTACATGATGAGAAAGGCGCAGGGCATCTCGTCCCATGCCACTCGTCGACTTCCCTGATCCTGTGTGTCGCCACGGGACGCTGCGTTTGCGTGGGCCTAGCCGCACACCTCAGCAGCAAGATCGAGAGCCGCAACCTTCCTGCTTCTAATGAAGCGAACGGCGTCGGGAACGCCTATCATCTAAGCGCACCAGTCGGTGCAGTCCAAATAGCGCATATCAAATTGGCTTGATCAATCCACAAAAGCATTTTGCACCACGCAAATAGAAGTTTTCGAACCACTATTAGTTAAAACGATGCAAAATCGGTGAGAAAGCCGGTGTGCTTTGGGAAAGACAAAGCAATTTTTCGGCATACAACCTGGCATGGATCAATCATGAAGATGGGATAGCGCAACGCACCCCAACTCGTCGGCGAGGAATTAAAACATCCCCGCCTTGCACAGAGGCGGATTGTACGATGCGCTAACAAGAAAAAAGTCAGCAGAGTCCTATATGCGTCATAGGTGCAAGAAGTGCTTTCAACATCCAGCCCAGTCGGCCCGTCGCAATGCCCCATCGCCGCCGGCGTCGCCGCCGTGTTTCTTCTAGCGGACCCCGCGCGACAGCAGGTCCGCCCTCGCGGGCCCATTTGAACCGAAACCGCTAGTTGCTGCCCCGCGTGCTGGCGAGACTGCATCTAATGCAGCGCGAAGGCGCGATTCACACGCGCCCGGCCGACTATTTCATCCGCTGCATTCGCCAGGCCGCGATCATGTGAGCCGCGCGGCGCGCGAGCGCGAGCCTTAAGGCAAAGCTGAACAAGCGGGTAAATCGGCGACGTGTCAGCGATTTGAACTTCGCCAAGTGATGAGGCCGAGCTTAAGCCCTTGCTTTTCGGCCCTCGCAGGCCTGTTGGGCGGGCACTTTGCCCGCCTTTCGCCCACTATGGGCGTACCGGTGCCATCAGTTTCTTGCGCGACAGGTAGACGTTCGCCAGTGCGAGCGCGACGAACGCCCGGTTGGCGTTCTTTGCCAGCCCTCGATAGCGCACCTTGGTAAATCCCCACAGGCGCTTCACAACCGCGAAGACGTGTTCGACTCGCGCCCGGATCTTCGACTTGTTGCGGTTCTTGCCGCGCTGCACCTCGTCGACTTCGCCGCCCGCACGGCGCGTGCGCTGATTGGTATAGTCGCGCGCCCTGGGCGCCTTGCTGTGGATCAGTGCCTTCTGGCTCGCATAGGCGCTGTCGCCGTAGACGCGCCGCTCCTGCCCGTGCAGCAATTGCGGCAGTGGATGCTTGTCATGCACATTGGCGGGCGTGAGCACCGCGCTGTGCGCCAGGCCGCTCTGGCTGTCCACACCGATGTGCAGCTTGGCGCCGAAATACCATTGGCGACCCTTGCGGGTCTGATGCATCTCGGGGTCGCGCGCCTTCTGCTCATTCTTCGTCGAGCTCGGCGCGCCGATGATCGTCGCGTCCACGATGGTGCCGCTTTTGAGCTTCATGCCGCTGGCCTGAAGGACCCGGCCGACTTCGGCAAACAATTGCTCGCCCAGTTTGTGCGTCTCCAGCAGGCGCCGGAATTTGAGCAGCGTCGTCGCATCGGGCACACCTTCGCAACCCAGGTCAATTCCGGCAAAGCGACGCAGGCTGGCGCTGTCGTAGAGGGCCTCTTCGCAAGCGAAGTCGGCCAGATTGAACCAGTGCTGCACGAAGTGGATCCACAGCATGCGCTCCAGACCAATTGGCGGGCGGCCATTGCCGCGCTTCGGATAATGCGGCTCGATCACCGCGCACAACTGCGACCATGGCACGATCGCATTCATCGTGTCGAGAAACTCGTCGCGCCGCGTGCGTTTGCGGTGGGTCTCGAAACCCGCACCTTGATCGGCTGCCATCGCCAGCGTCTGCTGTTTCATCCTGTTCTGCCTTCCTCGTTTAATCCGATCTCTATAACGCTTGACGTGCCAGATTGGTGGACTTAATCAGTGTTGCCTTAAGCCGCAAAATGATTGCGCACAAGATCGACGAACGCGACCAGCCCGGTAAGCAGAACCACAATGAACAGCCAGCGTTCGAGCAGCGTAAACACAGGCCGTTTCCCCTTGCGACGCTCGGCGATGTAAAACCACACGGTCGCCGCCGTATAAAGCACGGTCGACATCAACAGATAATGCAGGCCGCCCGCGTACACGAGAAAGAGCGCGTAGCCGCAGCCCAGCAGCGCGAGCATGAAATCGATGCGCCGTGACCACGGCTGCCCCGCATACGATTCGCCGCTCGCTGCGAGCTTCAACCCATAGCCGGCGACGAGCAGATACGGGATCAGGTTCATCGACGTCGTGAACTCCTTGGCCAGCGTGAACGCTTCTTTCGAAAACAGCGTCACGATCAGAAAAGCCTGAATCACGAGGCTCGTCATCCACAGTGCGGCGACCGGTACGTGGTTGCGGTTTTCTCGCCCGAGAAACGCGGGCATCGTTCGGCTCTTGCCCGCCGCGTGCAGAATTTCGGCGGCGAGCAACGTCCATGCAAGATAAGAACCGAGTACCGATATCAACAGGCCAAGCTTGACCACGACCGCGCCCCAGGCGCCGACCGCGGCGCTCAGCACGCCAGCCATCGACGGATTTTTCAGCGTGCCCAACTGCTCGAGCGGCAACACGCCATACGACAACAACGTGACCATGACCATCAACGCAAGCACGCAGAGAAAGCCGAGTACGGTCGCGACCCCGACGTCGCGCCGTTCGCGTGCATGCCGTGAATAGACACTCGCACCTTCGACGCCGAGAAACACGAATACCGTGCCCAACATCGTCTTGCGCACCTCGCCGAACAGACCGGTCGCCGACGGCTCGGGAATGGTCCACAGATTCGCGACGAACAACTGCCACTTGACACTCGATAGCACGAGCACCGCGAACAGTCCAAGCGCGAACAACTTGGCGGCCGTCACCGACGCATTCACTACCGACGAGCCCTTCACGCCGCGCAGTATCAGAAAGTGAAACACCCAGATCATCAGCGAGGAACTGACGATCGCGCTAAACGTATTGCCAGCGCCGAATGAAGGCGCGACGATCGCGAGCGCGGACTTGATCAGCACGAGATACGCCACGTTGCCGAGACAGCTGGCGCACCAGTAGCCGAACGCCGACAGAAATCCCGTGTAGCGTCCAAACCCGACGCGCGCATACGTGTAGACGCCAGCGTCGAGTTCCGGCTTGCGCCATGCGAGCCGTTGAAAGATCAGCGCGAGTATCAGCATGCCGGAGCCGGTGATGGTCCAGCTGATCAACGAACCGACTACGCCGGTATATTTGCCGAGCGCCTGCGGCAACGAAAAGACGCCCACCCCGACCATCGAGCCGATCACCATCGCCATCAGGCCCGGCGCTGAAAGTCTGACGCGCTTGTCCATGGCTGCGATCGCTCTCCCGCGAACACGTTCCGATCGAGCCGCGCTCGTGCGACTACGATGATCGACCGCTCAGATGACGATCGTGCCGATCGCGAGGCCGATCAGCGCGCCAATCGCGCCGCAGGCCGCGACGGCAAAGATGACCCACTCGACTTTCGAAAACACCCGCTGGCCGCGCTCGCGTTTGGCCACCACATACAGCACCGTACCGGGCGCATAAAGCAGCGCCGATAGCATCAGGAACTTCACGCCGCCCGCGAACAGCAGAAAGGCCGTATACAACGTCGCGAACATCGCGACGAAATACTCGGTGCGCAACGCGCCGCTCAAGGTGCCGCCATTCTGTCCACTATCGTAACGCGCGGCCTTGATGCCGTATGCGGCCACGAGAAAATAGGGAATCAGCGCCATCGAGCTCGTGAGATTGAGCATCAGCGCAAACGCATCGGTCGACCAGTACGTGCTGATTACGAAACACTGCACCACGGTACTCGTGAGCCAGATCGCGGCGACCGGCAGCCTGCGCTCGTTTTGTCGCGCGAAGATACGCGGCATCGTCTCGAGACGCGCGGCGGCGAACAGCACCTCGGCACAGATCAGCGACCATGCGAGGTACGCGCCGAGGATCGAAATGATCAGACCGGCGCTGACGAACACGACACCGAATGGGCCGAGCAGCGCGCCGAGTACCGCGGCCATCGACGGCTGGCGCATCACCGCGATATCCGCGCGCGGCAAGGTCGCGTAAGGCAGCAGCGTCACCAGCACCAGCAGACACAGCACGGCGACGAAGCCGGTGATCGTCGCGGCGCCGACGTCCGAGCGCTTTTTCGCATAGCGCGAGTACACGCTCGCACCTTCGATACCGACGAACACGAAGACGGTGACGAGCATCGTCGCGCGAACCTGCGAGAACAAGCCCTTGCCGATCTGATCGCTGCGTTCCCACAGATTCGCGCGAAACATGTCGGCGCGAAACAACGCGATCAGCATCACGATGAACAGCACGATTGGAATCAACTTCGCGACCGTGACGATCGTGTTGATCATCGTGGCCTGCTGGACGCCGCGCAGCATCACCAGATGAAACAGCCAGATGCCCACCGACGACACGATGATCGCGGTCGCCGTATTGCCGTTGCCGAAGGCGGGCACGAAAGCGCCAAGCGTCGATTTGATCAGCACCCAGTACGACACGTTGCCGAAGCAGCCGGCCATCCAGTAGCCGAAGGCGGATAGAAAGCCCGCATAATCGCCGTAGCCCGCTCGCGCGTATGCGAACACGCCCGCATCGAGCTCGGGCCGTCGCTGCGCGAGCGCCTGAAAGACGCGCGCCAGCGCATACATGCCGATGCCCGCCACGCACCATGCAATGACCGCGCCGAACGGTCCGGTCGCGCGCGCGAAATTGCGCGGCAGCGAGAAAATCCCTGCGCCCACCATTGAGCCGACGACCATCGCGGTCAATGCGGGCAACGACAGTTTCGTCTCGACCTGGGTTGCCATCGTCCACCCTTCAGAGAAGCTGATTTCCTCCAGAAAGGGACTTACGCGGAGCAGGTACGCGTGCATTGCGCATCTCCTGTTAGTCCTCCCCGACTGAAGCCAACGGCCTTGCGAGTACCGGACCGCACTCCTCCTGGTCGTTCACTGTGCGGCCGGTGCCGGTGCGGTGGCGGGCGCGGGTTCCGTCGGCGCTCGTGTATTCGAGGCCACTGGCGGATTGGCCAACCAGCCGCCCCCCAACGCCCTGAACAGCGCGAACTGTGCCTGCAGTTCGCCGACCTCTTCCCTCGCCTGCGACGACTGGCTTTCGAGCAGCGCAACTCGCACCTGATCGATATCGACGCGGCCGGTATCGCCGAGTTCGTAGCGACGTCGCACCTGGCTCAACTGCGTGGTGCGACGCGTGACTTCTTCATTGCGTGCCTTGAACAACTCGTCCTGCCGGTTCAAACGCGCCAGCGCACGGTCGACGTCATAGAACGCGCCGAGCGCGGTCTTTTCGTAGTTCAACATGGCCTGCTGCGCCTGCGCATCCGACGACTCCACCTGCGAGCGACGCGCGCCAAAGTCGATCAGCGGCATCGCCATCGCCGCGCCGAATAGCCAGAACGTGCTGGCCCCGAGGCTTTGACCCGCGATCTCCCAACCATTGCGTGCAAGCAAACCGCTCAACGACATGGTCGGCCAGTAGTTGAGCCGCGCGACATCCGACTGCCTGAGCGCCGCATTCACGCGTGCCTGCGCCGCGATCAGATCCGGGCGCCGCATCAGCAGGTCGACCGGCTGGCCGGGCTCGATATGCGGCAGCGCGGTCATCAGCGTGTCGCTTTCATCGAGAATCCCCGCGAATTCCGCGGGCTGCACGCCGCATAGATTCTGCAAATTGAGTCGTGCCTGCGCGATGCCGTTCTCCACGTCCTGCAAACGCGCATCGACCTGCGCGCGGCCGGCGCGCGCTGCTTCGATGTCCGTACTCAGCACGAGACCCGCGTTAAAGCTCTTCCCGGCGATGTCGACGAAGTCGTCCGCGATCGCGCGGCTCTGCAACAAAATCGTGCGCTGACGCAGCAGCCCGCGATAGGTGACGTACAGATCCGCGACACCCGACACCACGCTCAGGCGTACCGCCTCCGCGTCGCCCGCGGCCGCGCGTGCCTGTTCGCGTGCCGCCGAGAGCCTTGCGCGTCCCTGACCAAACAGGTCGATCTCCCATCGCGCCTGCAAGCCGACACGCCAGAACTGCGCATCGGTATTGTTGATGCCGAGGAATTCCGCGAATTCGAGCTGCGTCTCGGCGCCGTGGTACTTCGCAGCGCTCACGCCAGCACCGACCGACGGCAGCAGTTGCGAGCGAGCCAGCCGGATACCGGCCTGCACCTGATCGACGCGTGCGTAAGCGGTCGCGATGTCGAAGTTGTGCGCGAGCGCGAGATCGATCAGTTTGTTCAGCGTCGGGTCGTTGTACTGGGTCCACCATGCCGCGAGCTGCTGCTCGGACATCGGTGTCGCCACGCCCGGTTGCGCCTCCGAATACTGCGGCGGAAATGCGGCGGGCTTTTGCAGCTGCAATGAACCCGTACAGCCGGCTTCGAGCAGCAGGGCCGCGATGGCGAGCAGATAAGGGCGCGCGCGGATCATTTTGCTTCCGGGTGTCGACCCGGCTCCCATTCCGCCTGCCTGATCGAGAACAGCATCGCATACAGCGCCGGCACGGCGACCAACGTCAGCACGGTGGCAAAAACAAGGCCCGCCATAATCGTGATCGCCATGTCCTTGAAGAAAGGATCCCACAACAACGGCGCCATGCCGAGCGCCGTCGTACCGCCCCCCAGTATCACCGGCCGCAGACGGTTCATCGCGCCGTGGGTCACCGCCTGCATGCGCGGCACGCCCGCGGCGATCTGCGAATCCATCTCTTCGACGAGCACCACGCCGTTCTTGATCAGCATGCCGATCAGACTCAATAGACCGAGCAACGCCATGAAGCCGAACGCGCCGCGAAACAGCAGCAGACCGAGCGTGACGCCGACGATCGACATCGGCACGACGAGCAGCACGACGAGCGCCGGCTTCAGGCGTCCGAACATCATCAGCACGAGCAGCGCCATGCCGATGAAGCCGAGCGGCAGTTGACGGAACAGGCTCTGCTGCGCGCGCGTCGACGATTCGTGCTCGCCGCCCCATTCGAAGCTATAGCCCGATGGCAGCTTGATGTTCTCGATGCTGGAGCGTATGCGGTTGAACGCGTCGACACTGTTCTGCCCATAGATCGGGTTGGCCGAAACCGTCAGCGTGCGAATCCGGTTTTCGCGCGCGATCTGGCCTTCCTCCGTACCGACCGTGAAGCCGTTGACCACGTCGCCGAGCGGCACGTAACGGCGCAGCCCCGCGCTGAACACCTGCAGGTCCTGCAGACCCGCGACGCCACGCGTGTAGTCGGGCGAACGCAGCACGATCGGCAGTAGCTGATCGCCTTCGCGATAGATGCCCGCCCGCAGGCCTTCGGTTGCATAAGCCATCGTGTCGCTGACCTGACGGCGCGTCACACCGAGCGAGCGCGCCCGCGATTCGTCGAATTCCGGCCGCACGATGCTGATCGGGTTCTCCCAGTCGTCGCGAATCGCGATGATGCGGCCGTCCGCCTTCAGCACATTCTGTGCTTCTTGAGACAAGCGGCGCAGCACGGCCGGATCGGGTCCGGAGAAGCGTGCCTGAATGGCCGCGCCACCGCCGGGACCGAAGTTCGGCCGCGTGACCGTCCAATGCTGTTCGGGGAAGCGCTTCTTCAGATCCGCTTCGATCTCCGGAATCATGTCGTCGATCAGGCCCTGGTCCTTCACGCCGACGATGAACTGCGCGTACGACGGATCACGCCCCTCCGGATCGTAGACGAGGAAGAAACGCGTCGCGCCCGAGCCGATATAGGTCTGCACGTTGGTGACGTCCGCATGCTTGAGCAGCACTTTCTCCACCTCGCGGCTCTTTTCGACGACCGCGCGGATATCGGCGCCGCGCTGCAAGCGCATGTCGACATAGAAGATCGGCGTGGTCGACGCGGGGAAGAAGCTCTGCTCGACGAAACGGAACGCCCACCACGGCCAGCACGGTCAGCGCGACGAGGCCGATGACCACGAGCACACGCTGTCTCGTGACCCATGACAACAGCTCGCCGTAGCGCTGGTACAGCTTCGACTTGAACGGGTCTTCATCGATGATGTCCGCGGGCTTGAAAAGATACGTGCCGAACAGCGGTGTCAGGGCGATGGCGATCACCCAGCTGAATAGCAGCGAAATCGCAGCGACGGCGAACAACGACGCACAGAATTCGCCGACCGCATCCGGCGACAGGCCGATGCCCGAGAAAGCCAGAATCCCCACAATGGTCGACGCGAGCAGAAGCCATTGGCTTTGTTTGAGAATCTCCGTCGCCGCCTGGAGATGCGACGTGCCTCGTTGAACCTTCACGAGCATCCCCTCGACCACCACGATGCTGTTGTCGGTCAGCATGCCCATCACGATGATCAGCGCGCCGAGTGAGATACGCTGCAGCTCGATGCCTGCCGCGTACATGACCAGCAGCGTGCCGAGGATCGACAGGAACAGCTCGACGCCCAGCACGACGCCCGCGCGCCAGCCGAGCGCAATGCCCAGCGCGACACCGACGATCGCCACGGACAGGAACACGTCGAAGATAAAGCCGCGCACGCTCTCGTCGACGACCTGCGGCTGATCGTAAAGCGAGTGCAGCTTGATGCCGATCGGGCGGTCACGCTCGAGTTCGGCGAGCTTCGCCTTGATCTCCTCGCCGACCCTCACCACATTGACGCGCGGCCGCGCGCTGATACCGATCGTAACCGCGGGCTGGCCGTTATAGTGAATGACGTGGTTCGGAATCGTCGCGTAGCCGTGGCTTACGCGCGCGATGTCGCCGAGCAGCAGCGGGCCGGGCGTATTGTTGACAGGCAGCGAACGAATGGCCTGCAGCGAATCGAGCGAGCCGGACGGCGCAATCCGCAACGACAGGTCGCCGACACGTTCGCGGCCCGCGGGCCGAACCTCGTTCTGCAGGAACAGCGTCTGCGCAAGATCGTCGGTGGACAGATTGTTGGCGATCAGTTGCGCCTGGTCGACGTCGACCGAGACCTGCTCCTGCTGCTCACCGGCGATCACGATGTCGGACACGTCGCCGAGTGTCAGCAGTTGGCGGCGCAGTTCGCGCGCGTACTCATACAGTTGCGCCTGCGTGTAGCCCTCCCCGGTCAGCGCGTAGAACATCCCGTAGACGTCGCCGAAACGGTCGACCACGAGTGACGGTCCCGCGCCCGGCGGAAGCCGGGGCTGTGCATCCGATACCGACTTGCGCACCTCGTCCCACACCTGCGGCAGTTGCGCCGACGTGTACTGGTCGCGAATCTCGACGCGGACTTCAGAGTAGCCCGGTGTCGAACGCGAGGTCAGCTTGTCGACCTGCGGCATCTGCTGGATCGCGCTTTCGAGCCGGTCCGTCACTTCCTGCTCGACTTCGTGCGCACTCGCGCCCGGATACAGCGTCACGACGACCGCAGTCTTGATCGTGAACTTCGGGTCTTCGAGCCGCCCGATGTTGTAGTACGCGAAGATGCCGCCCAACAGCGAGATGAGCGTCAGAACCCACGCGATCAGCGGCTTTTCGATAAGGGGGCGCGCGAGATTCATTGAGGCGCATCCATTGGACGGACCGCCATTCCCTCTTTCATGAACTGTGAGCCGCCGGCCACCACGCGCTCGCCCGCCGCAACCGCCCCCGCGACGACCACATCGTCATTGCGAATTTCGCGCACGCTGACCGGCACCGCATGCACACGGCCGGACGCGGCGTCGTAGCGCCACAGACTGCGCTGACCGTCCGCGCCGATCGACACCGCGGCGATCGGAATCGCGAAGTACCCTTTGTTGTCGTTTTGCGCGACCTGACGCGCCGTGTCGGAAATCTGTACGCGCAGCGCCATGCCGGGGAACAGCATCGCGCTTTGCGGTCCTTCGATCGAGAACACGAGCCGGTAGGCCGCCGAAGTCGGCGAGGTCTGCGTGGTCCGTTCGCGGAACACGAGCGGGAAGCGGTTCTGCGGCCGCTCGGGCAGCCACGCCTCGGCTCTCAGCGTCTTGTCGACGAATAGCCGTTCGGCAATGCTCTGAGGCAAATCGACGCCGACATCGACACGGCCGATGTTTTCCAGATTGAACGCGGGCGCCCCAGCCTGCACGACCTGCTGGATCTCGATGTTGCGGCGAGCGATCCGGCCGTCGAATGGCGCGACGAGCTGGGTATTGCGCAGGTCGCGGCTCGCCAGGTCGCGTGCCGCGCGTGCGGCATCGGTGGAAGCCGACAACTGCTCATAGGCAGCCTGAGACAGAATCCCGTCCTGGCGCAATACCGCCTGGCGCTTCAGGTTGTCGCTCAGCTGCTGATACTGCGCGTTCGCGCGTTGCAGTTGCAGCTTGTAGGGTTCCTCGTCGATCCGCGCGATCAGTTGCCCGCGTTTCACCGACGCGCCTTCGAGCACCGCGATCTGCACGACGCGGCCCGATACTTCGAAGGCGAGCGGCGAGATGCTGGTCTGCTCGACCCGCCCGGTAAAAATGCGAATGGCGGAAGCATCGGCCGGTTCGACCCTGGTGAGTTGCACGGCTGGCCTCGTATCGCCATTCTGTGTTTCGGTCTGCCGTTGGCAACCCGACAGTGAAACGACAAGCGCGCAAGTCAGCGCGCACGACACTGCGCCGGTCAGTGCGATTCCGGCTGATCGGCGAGGCCGCGGTGCATCGGAGCGGTTTGCATTCATGACGTTCTCGGCTGACTGCTGGCGCAACCCATGTCGTAAGCCCGGCGGCAACGTAGCTCACGGCCCGGCGAATACGAGACCCTACAGGTTGCTCAGCAATTCATAGGGGCCCATAACAGTGGACCGACGGGTGCATCCGATGCGACTTCCACGGCCAGCTCAGACTCGAGGAACAGCGGCATCCCTTCTGTCGGACCGGCAACGTCGTTCAAACCAGTCTATCGGCGACAATGGTGTTGTGGCCGTCGGGACTACAGCCGCGACCCATGTGTCGTCATTCCGGCTCCGTTCATCAGGCATCCTGTCTAAGTGCCAAACTGCTTCGCCATGTCGAAGCAAGACTGAGGAAATTGACGAATCCGCCCTGTACGGAATGCACGACGATTCCGCAAAACCTGAAGACGAATTGCGGGCGGATTGCAGCGTTGAATCAGATCCCTTCGATTGAACCTTGCTGCAAAATTATTAAAGTTCCCAAACAATTCGTTGTCAAGAGCCTCACAGGCGCAGCACGATCGTATCGATCGCTTACCTTAAGCGGTATATCAAAGCCATCATAGGCGTTCATGACTTCGCGCAGTTCACTGGTGGTTTGCCCGGATCATGCGTGCGTCATTGCCCCTTTCAGTTCGTCACAGGCATCATGGCCGAACAATGCGCAAGCCGTCAATCGATTCGCGACTTACTACGGCCATACAGACTTGTTCTATGGTTGCTTCGGCTTCTGTTGACGAAAAATAAGCATGGCTATTCTGCTGTACTAGTGACGAAATGCCATGGGGAAAAAATGCTATAGGTTTCATGGAATTTTTGTTTCGCCGATGGAGCAGCCGTGATCGTTAGATCGGAATACTCTCTCATTGAAGCCAAGGCGCGCTGTGGGGGACGGCGTTGGTTGCATCAGCAATTCGCCGGGCGTAGAGTACTCAGCGGACAGGTAATTCGTTCTCAGCGATATCGATTCGATGCGCGAGGCAACCGCCTTGTGACCCAACTCTGCATGAAAGAAAGTTGGCAATTGCAACGTCGCGGGCCGCCGCCAGCATTCATCGCTTGCATCGGCGTAGCGCGGCTGCCGTCTCGGACGAACCGGTTCGACGCATCATGACGCGCTCGCTCGCATCGTGGACATCGCGGTGCGCGGCACTCGCGCTGCTCACCAGCAGTCTTCTGTGCGGTTGCGCGATGGTGACCGTCAGCTCGCAAGGTGCGGAGCAGTACATCGCGATGCGTCGCGGCGACATTCTGTCGACCGGCCGTCTGAGCGCCGCGACGCGAGACACACTGCACATTGCGGCACTCGACGGGAACACCTGCCAACGTGAGCCGCTCGATTGCATCAATACGATCTCGACCGTCGGCGGAATCAATACCGACCGGCGATTGTCGAGCCTCGCCGAACTGTCGTTGCAGATGGCCATCACCAACACGCCGGCCAGCGCCAGCGATTGGAGCGACGCGCAATTCGATCTGTGGCTCAGGGCCGCGCGATTCGCGTATGCGTTTCTGTTCCTCGGTGAACGCACTGCTGGCGAACGTGCATTCGAAGATCGTCAGACCCAGGTCCGTGACTACTACAACTACGCGGTGCAGGAGCTCGCCCACGCGCTGTTTCTGCGTGGCGCGCTCGCTACCGATGCCGGCAACGGCGTGCCGGGCACGCAGTACATCGCAGGCTGGTCCATTCATCTCGACCTGAGCCGAACCCGGCTACCCGAAGGCGTGCGCGAACCGCGCGAAGTCATCCCGGCGTCGCGGCTGTCGTTCGCGGGGATACGTAGCATTTATCGACGCGATGGTTTGGGGGCGGAACTCGTTGCTGTGATGAACGTGCCGCCGCCTGAAGATGACGTCGATGCGGGTGGCAATGCCAGCGCCGACACGCGTGTGTCCGCCCGCGTCGATGGTCCCGCGAGCGCACCGTTCAAACCCGGCGTGTCGTCAGCAGCCGCGGATCGGCCAAGGCCGGCGTCGCGCTTTTTCCGCGAGATGCCGTCGCCGAACGTCACCGCGTTGATCTGGTTCAGCCAGGGCACGCTCGAACAGGTGCTTGCCTCGCACGAGGTCGTGCTGTCCGTCTATGATCCGTATCGCGAAGACAGTGTGGAGCGACACGGCCAGACTGTGCCACTTTCGGCCAACTTCAGCGCGGGCTACGGCATCTGGCTCGCGCGCTCGGGCTTCGCCGGGCAATCATTGCGCACGCTGTTTGGACGCGCACACGGTATCGATACGCCCCGCATCTACATGATGCAACCGTTCGATCCCAATCGACGGATCATTCTGATGCTGCACGGCCTCGCGAGCAGCCCCGAGGCATGGGTCAACGTCGCCAACGATATTCAGGGCGATGAAGTGCTTCGCCAGCATTTCCAGGTGTGGCAGGTCTACTACCCGACCAACGTGCCGATTCTGGTCAACCTCGCGCGTATCCGCCGCGCCACGCAACAGACGCTCGCGCACTTCGATCCAGACGGTACGGCGCCGGCGTCGCATGGCATGGTGTTGATTGGTCATAGCATGGGCGGCGTTCTGGCGCGGCTGCTCGTGTCGACTTCCGGCGACGCACTTTGGGCGACGTTCGAGGACAAGTACGTGCCCGAGGGCACCGATATCGATCGCGAGGACGAGCGGCTCGATCGGCTACTGAACTTCACGCCGATGCCGCAAATCGAGCGCGCCATATTTATCGCGGCCCCCCATCGAGGCACGCCGTTCGCGAGCAACCGGCTGTCGCGCTGGGCGGCCAACCTCGTGCGTCTGCCGCTTGCCCTGCTGAACGAGATCGAGGAAGTGATGCAGACGGCGACGAACATCGAGCCGCAGGGACGGACCTTCCATGTGCCTAACAGCATCGAACAGCTGCGCGAAACCGATCCGTTGATTCGCGCGACGTCGCAGTTGCCGATCAGCCCCCAGGTTTGCTTCCATTCGATCATCGCACGGCGCCGCGAAAACGGGCCGCTCGAAGATTCCGATGATGGCGTGGTCCCTTATCGCAGCGCGCATCTCGTGGGCGCGCTGTCCGAGAAGGTGATTGTTGCTGGACACAGTGTGCAGGAGACGCCGCGGGCGATCCTCGAGATTCGGCGGATCTTGCATGAGGATATTGCGCAGATCGATCAGCGCGGGGAGGTTTGCGGGGAGGCTGGGATAGCGAAGTGATGGCGGAGGGGCCAGCTGTCTTTTGCGGCGGCTCGGACTTGGGCTTGGACTTGACGTGCTTGCTGTTGCTGGGCTCTGTTCGAATCACTGGTACAGCGTTCCGAATCAAGCCAGCGTGATCGAGGCAGGCGCGGAAGATTGGTTCGGATGAGCGGTCAGGTCAGCGGAACGCTCGAAAGATCGCGATAGCCACTCGAGATTTTTTCGCTACAAATTACGTATTGAATGTTACGGATCGGCGGGGCACGTGTGTTCATTCTGGCGTGTTGTCGCCGTTTGGGGGGAGTGATGGGGTATCGTGCACCAATTTGACTGATTGGCGTGAAACAATGGGATGCATTGGTGAAAAAAGTCTTTTAAAACAATAGGTTGACACGCATAGAAGAGGTTTAGTTATGTTTCACGCCGTGTCGGTTGGCGAGATTGGCCGAAGAATCGAAAATTCTCGCTCGTATTGGCTAAGAGTCATTCGTTTTTCGATATTTAGTTCGCAAAAGTTGACCGTATGTTCAGTCCCCGTATATTGCCAGGTTGCAGATGCGCGACTGCTGCATCTGCTGAAGTTCAAGTTGGCCACACGCGTGGCGACTGACAGTCGCTCGAATTGCGGATGCGCGATCGTCTTGCTAGTCAATATCACAGGGCGGGGCGGGAGAGATTCTTTACGTTCGCGAGAATTGCGCGCTTGCCCTCACCTATCCTGCCGTCCATCGTCCGACGGATTTCTCGCGGATGATCTGAGAGCAGCGATGTTGATTTCGCGCTGAACGAGTGGTCTGACGCAGGCCTATCCGGGTGGCGTGACATACGATCGGACGGAAATCATTCGTTGCGGTCGAGTCACTCATTACTCCGGTGCTTGCCCAAAAAATGATCGGGGCGGTCGCGATGCATCCCATCGAATACATCTATCTGGGTGTCACCCCAGCGGGTGGGTAGATCGGTAGGCCTGACGGCCGACATCAACTATCTTTAAAGTGCCCTCTCACTGACGACGGTGGGATGTTGGCTTAACGCGATTACAGCCAAATTCATCGCGGCCGGCAGGTGTTCGCGATTGACTTTCTGGTGTTCGATCGAGACGCTGAATCAGCGACGGGATCTGATTTGAGGACAAGCTTGCGCCGTGGCGAACACCGTTTGCGGAACGGCGACTGCTTCGTTTGAGATAACGCGCGATACATGATGCGGGATCCCTTAACGCGACGTTCCAGTAATAACTGGCTCCCGCCGGATCTTGACGCATGTCGTCTGTTCGCTGAGGCAAGCCCCATTCACAGCCTTCCTTGGCGCGTTTGTTCATGCCGCTTTCATTGCTAATCGTACGGAACAGCTTTTCCGGCAGAACGACTGTTGACTTTGCGGTCGATAAGCGGTGGCCTCAACGCTGCGCGCGTTCATTGCCTGAGGTACACCGGGAGTGTGAAGCATCCTTGCGAGACGTCGACGATCTTCGCCGAGGTTTGCTGCGGCCGACAGTGCCATCATGAACACGGCTGTTCATGGACAACCATGTGCAATGCACGTCGCGCACTAAGAGTCGCGGCCTTTCTCATTGAGAAGATTGGGACCGACGATAGCGGAGTCGAGTCGTCTCGGGGAAACGCGCTGATGCGGCGTTGGGTTGAGAATGACCGTGGATGGTCTGCCGGAATAGAGTTTACGTTTATAGGACAGAGGGCTGGCCCTCCATCCCGTCCGTCATATGTCGCCGGTGCGATTTTGTATGTGCTCCGGGTAATGCGACCGTCAGCGAAGCAGCCGAACCCCGGCTCAATGGATGCATCAGAAATCCCTAGTCATTGGCTGTCTCGCTCATGGCGAGCGGCTGACCCGCCGCGGGGTGCCTGCGAGATCGCTGCGAACGCAATACCGCGCGAATCGCTCCACGGGTCGTGCAAGGCACGAAGGATGTGCGTTCGCGCGGACGCGGCACGCTTTCATCGGCATCGGGGATGCGTCGTCAAGAGTGTCTAGAGTCTAGACGCCGGATGGCGCAAAGGTAGGGCTGCGGAGTGAGTGTCTAGACTCTAGACACTCTTCGAGGTGGACCGATTTGATTGACCCAAAAAAAAGCCCGCACTAAGCGGGACTTTTAACACTACAACCGAACCACCGATTAGCTCGTCTTCGGCTGCGATTGGAACATCTGTCCGATCAACTGTCGTATCTGAACTTCTTGCGCCTCGGTGATCACTCCCGTCTTGATCTTGATCGTGAAGTTACTAACATCCTTGGTGATGCTCCCAGCGTGCTCTCGTCCCGCGAAAAATTTCTCGATGCTGCGTCCGCTGGTACCACCCGACGTCGTCTGCCGGGTCGCCAGGGCGGTGATTCCCGCCGCGACCTTGCCCTGATCCATTTCGCCTCTCACCAACAGAGGCCAAATTTCGCGAGCGGCTTTAACGCCATCCTCGCCATGCTTTTTGATAGCCGCTGCAATTGCTTGCGCCGCAGTCCCGCCCAATAGTCGCGGTTGAATATCGAGATCTTTCTTGATGAAGTCCGGCAGATTGTCGAACGACAAGAACTGATACAGACCTGCCCGCGACAATCCCATCGCTTCCGCCAGTCGCTTGCGATTCGGGAACTCTGTTTCCGATCGACGAATCGCCACGCCGATTTCATAGTCAGCAAGGTCGTCGCGGCTAATGTTTTCGACCATTGCAAGCACGGCCATATCCGAGTCGGAGCAATCCGCAACCACGGCCTTGATCGTGTCCAGCCCCAACATCTTGTGCGCACGCCAGCGTCGTTCGCCGGCGACGATCTGATAGTCGTCCGCAACACGACGGACCACGATCGGCTGCATCAGTCCAACTTCCCGGATCGACTCCGCAAGCTCGGCTAACTTTGCTTCGTTGAACACGCGACGCGGCTGCCAAGGGTTTGGCAAGATGCCAGCAACCGCCAGTTGCGATGCGACGCCAGTCGATTCCAGTTCCTGCACGCGAAGTTGCGCAACGGCCAGCGCGCCGGCAAGGCCGGGCGCCGTTTGCGTGCGGTTGCTGCGCTTCACCTCGTCCTCGTTGATCGACGAAGTTTTGCGAATGCCGGACGTCTTGGCCAGCAACTGTTCTCGCATATTGCTCATTGCGCGTTCCTCCATTTTTCCGAATAGATCTCGTCGATCCAGCGACAGTAGTGGACGAGAGGTTGCCGCACGCGTTGCAGCGACTTGGCCGCGCTGTGATTGCTGCTGATGTCGAAGACGGTCGAGAACGCCAACGCCCCGGTGCTCATCACCGAGCTCGCCGGTACCTCGATCGAATGCAGCCAGTTTTCGTACGCGCTTTGCGCCCATGCGCGCACGATTGGCGCCGACGAGTTCCGCCCATAATCGACCCGCGACAACACCAGCGACACGAAGTCGTACTTCTTGTCCGTCTCGAATTTGATAAAGCTTTTGGACACGTCCGAGAAAAGTCGCCAGAACGACAGCGAGCTGATGAAGTCCAGGTTTTCCGGCACCATCGGCATCACCATGGCATCCGCGGCCATCAGCGCGTTCAGATTGAGGTACGACAGCGACGGCGACGTATCCATGAGAATGTAGTCGTACTTCTTGCGCAGCGGCTCGAGCCCTTGACGAAGCACGGTCCAGAAGCGAAAACCCGGTCGCATCTTTTGCATCGCCGGCAGATGGAACTCTGCTCCAATCAGCTCCGTGTGCGCAGGAATCACATCGATGCCATCCCAGTACGTCGACTGGACCCGCCCCTCGAGGCCACCTTCGATGTCCTGGTCGTAGACGTACGGCAATACTGTGTCTTCAGGCGTCACGTCTTTTTCCGCGTACAGTCCACACAGTTCCGAAAGCGACGCCTGCGGGTCGAGATCAACCACCAACACTTTGCGTCCCCGCAGCGACAGCCCCTGGGCGAGGCACATCGTCGTCGTCGTCTTGGCGGAGCCACCTTTGAGCTGCGCGGTGATAATGATCTTCCCGTCTGGCTCCTTCAGGCGCGTGACCAGTGGAGTCTGGTAGATGTCGGAAATCTTTTGTACCCAGATCCGCGCCTCTTCCAGCGTGAAGGTCCGGGTACGGCCCGTGCCTGCCGCCGTGCCCGAAGGCAGTTCTCCGTCGCCTTTTGTCGCGAGATACTGAACCTGCGAGTGTGAGACGTTGCACATCTCGGCAATCTCGCCGGTCTTGAAAACAGGAGCCGTTTTTCGAGGACGCGGAGCCAGAATCGTGTCACGCAGCTCATTAGTGAAAATGGTGACTTTTTCTGCGAACTCACTGATCTGCTCAAAGTGAACGGTTCGGTCTACGGCAGGAAGTTGGCTCGTTCTGACCATTCTGAGGTTTTTCCATAAAATTCCAGAAACCTCAGAATACAGGAAATACTTGAAAATAGCTTTTTAAATTACTGTTTTTATGCGGATTTTCTGCAAATTTCTGTATTTCCAGACCGTTTTCGGTTGCAGAATCGCCGTGGAAACTAAACGACCCTCGAAACACTGCGTCCTCGAAGGCACAAATGACCTCACCTTTCTTCGCAATCTGGGTAGCGGAGTCGGCACTCCTGCTCGAGACTTAGGCACTTGGTGAGGTCATTTGTGCACTTTCTCATTTCCTGAAAGACCGGTCCGGCGAACTTCTGCACAACCGACCTCACCATTGTTAGATTTTCGCCACCTCCCTGCGAGCGCTCCCCGCGCTTAGAACACAAATGCACAATCAACCTCACCCACAGAAGCGGCGACGCACCGGCGCCAGGCCGTCAGCCAGAGGCTCAGCTCATCACCAAGGATTGCCAATCACCGTAGCAGCACAACCAACCTCACCTTGGCAGCAGCCCTCCCAAACTCGCTCCACGTTTCGCACAATCAACCTCACCATGCTGCATCGCGCAATCTTAAGCCGCATTTATTGTGTGAGCCAGGTTGGTAGGTTTTTTTAAAACCGAGAACGAACCCACAAACCAACGCAATCAAACACTATTCAATGCGTTCAACCACTTAAGTTCCAAAAGGTGAGGTGCGTTGTGTCGAAGGTGAGGTTCGCTGTGCTCAGAGGTGCGGTTGGTTGTGCAGCAAGGTGAGACCGATTCCCCACCAAGGTGTGGTTCGATGTGTTTGCCACTGCGTCAAATCACGAGGGTGAGGTGGGTTGTGCAGCTACTGGGAACGAGGTTGAAAGGGCCGTCGCATAAGGCCTTGCCGCGCGAACGCCCGCCCGCAAGGTGAGGTTCTTTGTGAACATGGTGAGGTTCTGTGTGCCGAAACGCGGAAGGGACGCCGAAACGGCCTCCGCCGCGGTCGTTTGATGGTGAGGTTCTGTGTGTTGACAGCTCACCACCGCATGCTTACAGTCCCGGGAGCGAAAAAGTGGATGAAGAACATGGCCGCGGACAATCCGGAAGAGGGCAGGTCGAAAGCGACGTCACGCCAGATGGCGCTCGCGCTGTTCGAAGACATGTTCGATCAGGGATTGCGCATCAACGAGGCCAATCGCGAGATCGGTTATCAGCGCAACGATTTCTTCACCGAAATCGTCAATATGGGGCTGCCGGCGCGGCGCTTTCTCGATGCCGCGTACTTCATCGTCGCGCAGGAGCCCGAGCAGCGCGATCAGTACGACGTCGAACTCAACTACTTCAAGTGGCTGATGCGTTACGACAGCCGCAACCTGAAGCACTTGCGCACGATCGCCGACGAAGCTCAGAACGCGAAAGTTCGCGTGACGAATACGCCCGCGGACCGCGATCCCAACGAAGACGATCTGTGGGTGCAGGTTCAGTTGATCGGCATGGTCGGCTTTCATCGCGGACGTATGCGTTTCGACGTCCATCCGCGGCTGGTGCCGCATATCCGCGATCCGCAGAAATCGCATTGGCTGAGCTTGCGCATTTCCACCGCGTTCACGCGCAGTCTCGCGCGCGCGATCTACGACAAAGTTTTGCCCAACGTGCCCGCGGGACGCACCGACTGGATCCAGCTCGAGGAAATGCGCAACTGGCCCGGCAAAATGGGCGCGAATGCCGCCATCTTCAAATACTTCAAGCGCGACTGGCTCGAGCCGGCGGTGCGCGAGATCAACGAAGTGTCGGACGTCGAGATGTCCTATGAGACGCGGACTGCATCTACGACGTCGAAGAAAATCGACCGCATCCGCTTCCTGCTCAAGCGCAAGGACACAGCCGACGCGGTACTCGCGAGCCTCGCCGACGCGAGCCATCTGTACAAGATTCTCACCGACGAATTCGGGCTCTCGACCAAGCAGTTCAGCGAGATTTCGGAGAACCGCGAACTCTGGACCGACGAACGCATCCAGCAGGCCGTCGAATACACGCGCTTCAGGGTCAAGCGCGGCCAGGTCAAGAAGAGCCCCGCGGGCTACCTGATGCGCGCGCTACGCGACAACTGGAAGATCTCCGACGCCGAGCGCACGATGGTCGACGTACAGGCCAAACTGCTCGCCGACGAAGCGCAGGAACAGGCGGTCAAGACCGAAACGAGAAAGACCGTGGCGCACAGCATCGCGACGCGCGAAGAGGAAGTGCGCGCGCGCATGAACGAGGATTCGCGCAAGGGCCGCGACCATTTCAACGCCGCCGATGCGAAGACGCGCAAGGAACTGATGCATGCGTGGACGACGTCGCGCGAAGGCAAGCTGATGCTGCGCCGGATGAAGCTCGAACCGTCGACGGTCACCGAAGATGCGATTTTCGCGAATACCGAGCTGGTCTGGTATTTGGGGCAGTTCGTGTTCGGCCGGATGAATGCGGCGCGCGCGGCGGCGTGAAGTGAGCCGGAAATCGGCTGCAAAGCAGCCCAAACTGAGCCGACCGGCAAATAGAAAGGGGTCTTGCACTGACGGATAGCAACGTCAGTGCAAGACCCCTTGCTACTTCAGCCGCTCAGAACGCTCAGAACGACCCGAACAGCGAGCCCAGCACGATCACCACCACCAGCGCGAGTAACGCGCCGAGAATCGCGACGATCACGATGTCGCGATAGCTTTCGCGGTGGTTCGACCCACACACGGCAAGCAGCGTCACGACCGCGCCGTTATGCGGCAGGCTGTCGAGTGTGCCTGAGGAAATCACTGCGACCCGATGCAGCAGCGCCGGGTCGATGCCGTATTGCGCAGCCAGTTGCAGATAGGTGCTGCCGAGCGCGTCGAGCGCAATGGTGAGACCGCCCGAGGCCGAGCCGGTCAGCGCCGCGAGCAGATTGGTGGCGACCGCGAGCGATACGAGCGGACCACCGCCGATACCCAGCACCCATTCGCGCACGAGCGCGAACGCTGGCAGCGCGGCGATCACCGCGCCATAGCCGACCAGACTGCCGACGCTGAGCACCGGGAGCACCGATGCATTCGCGCCTGCATCGATCGTCTCGCGCAGCGCTGCCAGGCGATGCCGATTGAGCAGCACGAGCACGACGATCGCGACGGTGAGCGCCACGCACACGCCCCACACACCGCCGACCGCCGCAAGCGACGTCTCGCCCCAACGGACCTCGGCCAGATAGTCGGCGTCGATGCGCGGCAGCACGATCACGTTCATCACGAAGTTCGTCAGCACGACGAGCACGAGCGGCGTGAGCGCGACGCCGAACGAGGGCAGACTCTCGCTGACATGCCCGCGCTTCGCTTCCTCCGGATCGAAACTCTGCGATACGCTTGCGCGCTCGCGCACGAGGTTGTCGCTGGCCGGCGCCCCGGTGGATTTCACCGCCGCCTTGAGTCCGTCGAATCCTTCATTGGCCGCCTTCGCGCGCGATTGCTGCAAGGACAACCACCAGAGCCCGAACACCACCATCACGATACTCGCGATGATGCCAAGCCCAGGCGCCGCAAACGGCGTCGTACCAAAGAACGGCATCGGGATCGCGTTCTGGATAGCCGGTGTGCCGGGCAGCGCGGACATCGTGAACGTCGACGTGCCGAGCGCGATCGCGGCCGGCATCAGACGGCGCGGAATATTGGCGGCCTGGAAGAGGGCGGTGGCCATCGGCGCGAGCACGAAGAACGCCACGAAGAGGCTGACGCCGCCATAGGTGACGAGTGCGCCACCGATCACGACCGCGAGAATCGCCCGATGCGAGCCAAGCTTCTCCGTCATGTAACTGGCGATCGCCTTCACGGAGCCGCTGTCTTCCATCAGCTTGCCGAACAGCGCGCCGAGCAGGAACAACGGAAAGAACTGCGCGAGAAAGCGCGCGGCGCTGAGCATGAAGGTCTGGGTCCAATGCGCGAGAATCGGTTCGCCCGAAATCGCGGCGGCCAGCATCGCGGCGAACGGCGCGAGCAGCAGCACGGTCCAGCCGCGGTACGCGAAGCCGATCAGTAGCGCGAGACTCGCGAGCATGCCGAAAAGCCCTAGACCGATCGCGAGCGGTGACAGGGTGATGACTTCCATGGTCAGACCCCGTCGAGCAACGCGTCGAGATCCAGCGAGGAGCGCACGCCGATCGAATCGCCGTGCTCGGCGAGGAACGCGTCGGCGGCACGCCGGCCTTCGTCGCGCAGCATCGTCAGAAAGCTCCACTCGGCGTTCAGCTTCGACGAGTAGCCGAGTTCGGTCATCAGCTCGCTCGCGATCCGATGGATGCGCATCGCCGCCCAATGGCGGCCTTCGTCGCTGCCGGGGTCCGCCGCGCGGCGCAGCAGTGCGATCATGCGCAGCTCTTTCAGCAGCGGCGCGTTGAAAGCAACTTCGTTCAGGCGACTGATGATGTCGCGCGCGGTGCGCGGGGTTTCGTCCCGCACGACGGGATTGACCTGGATCAGCAGCGTGTCGCTCGACGTGCATTCGCGTACCAGCGGCGTCATGGTCGGATTACCGGCATAGCCGCCGTCCCAGTAGTCTTCACCGTCGATCTGCACGGCCTGAAACAGCGTGGGCAGGCAGCCGGAGGCGAGCAGCACGTCAGGCGTCAGGTCGCCATTGCGAAACACACGCGCCTGGCCCGTGCGCACGCGCGTCGCGGTGATGAACAGCTTGATCGGCGCGTCGCGCAGATGCGCGAAATCGATCGAGTCCTGCAGAATCTTCGCCAGCGGATGTACGCCGCGCGGGTTCAGGTCGTATGGAGAAAACACGCGCGCCGCGAGGTCCATCGCGATGAAGAGCGGCGAGTAGTCGAGCGTCCAGCGGCCCATCAACACGTCGAACGGGGTACGGCGAAACGGGCTGTACACCGATGCTTCGAATACTCGCCGCCAGAAGGCTTCGAGCGCGGCGCGCGCGCCTGCCGCGCCGTCTGCCTGATAGCCGCTCACTAGCACCGCGGCGTTCATCGCGCCAGCCGACGTACCCGATATCCCTTCGATCCGCAGCCACGACTCTTCGAGCAAACGGTCGAGGACGCCCCATGTAAATGCACCGTGCGATCCGCCGCCTTGCAATGCGAGGTCGATAAGGGCGGGTTCGCGGTGGGTGGGTTGGTTTTTTGTTGCAGCCAAGACGACTCCGGTAGTGAGGAGTGCTCCATTTCGCGAGCTGACGCCGCATGCACGGCGGACGAATGAACTGCTGGCCAATGCTGTGAACTACCGAATGAGGTGAGGCGTGTTTCAAAGTCGAAACTTCGCACTGCACCATTGGTATTGGAAGTGGCCGGTGACTAAAAGTCAAGCGTATTCAACTTGATTCACAGAGCTTGCGAGCAACCGGCTCGTGGCCGTCATCGCCCGCTTGCTGGTCACGCGCGATTGTGCCTGGCAATGCCGGCCATTCAAGCGGAATATAGAAAAGCCGGTTGGTCACGCCGAGGTCAAAAACAGCGTGTAGGGAGGCCGGCCGGCGCGCCCCGTCGCGCCGCTTACAGGCAGAGTATCTTTGCACGGTTGAGCGCGATAATGCGGTGGCAATCATGCAATCTGCGTTATCCGTTTGCGCGTGCCGCTTAAATGCTAACTCGCGTGTATATCTTCGCTGTTCGCCTTGCGCTAATCGCCGCAGCGTATTGCAATGTGATGTATCGTCTCGGCCGCCGGATACATTACGACATAATTCGACTGATGAACCAGGCTATAAAGCAGGCATCGTCAAATCACGGAGAGCATCATGAACGCCGGGTTCCTGCAAGGGTCCTGTCACTGCGGGGCCGTCAAGTTCGAAGTTCGCACCGAAATCGTTCCGGCTGGTCGTTGCAACTGCAGCCTGTGCCGCCGCAAGGGCGCGCTGATGACGCCGCTCTTTCCCGCCAGTCAGTTGAAGATTCTGAGTGGCGAGGATTCGCTGACGCTATACCAGTTCAACACGAAGGTCGCGAAACACTACTTCTGCAAGCATTGCGGCATCTATCCTTTTCATCAGACGCGCAAGGATCCGCAGCAATGGCGCGTCAATATCGGCTGCCTCGACGGGGTCGATCCTTACGCGCTCGAAGCCGGCGTGGCCGATGGCGCGAGTCTTTCCGTGCTGGAGGACGCATGAAACGCCTGTTTGCCATCGCTGTGTTCGTGGCGGGCGGGTTCGCGGCCGAACTCGCCCATCTGTTGCAGTGTTCATTGATCCAATCGAGCGGCGTGCAACTCAATCGCCGCAGCAGATAATCCGTCGATGGAAACCTCCGACCACGTACTGATCGTCGATGACGATCGCGGTATCCGTGAACTGCTCGCGGGATACCTCGAGAAAAACGGCGTGCGTGTCTCGCTCGCGGCCAATGGCCGCCAGATGCGCGCCGCGCTCGAGAACGGCGCGCCCGACCTGATCGTGCTCGACCTGATGCTGCCCGGCGAAGACGGCCTCGTGCTGTGCCGTGAGTTGCGCGCGGGCAAGTTCCGCACAGTGCCGATCCTGATGCTGACGGCGCGCAGCGAGGAAGCGGACCGGATCGTCGGCCTCGAAATGGGCGCCGACGATTACCTGACCAAACCGTTCGCCGCACGCGAGTTGCTCGCGCGAATCCGTTCGGTGCTGCGCCGCGCGCGCATGTTGCCGCCCGGCATGGAGGTGACGGAGTCGGCGCCGATGCTGTGCTTCGGCGACTGGCGGCTCGACACGACCGCGCGCCATCTGCTCGACGCGGACGGAACCGAGGTGGCGTTGAGCGGCGCGGAGTACCGTCTGTTGCGTGTGTTTCTCGATCATCCGCAGCGCGTGCTCACGCGCGATCAGTTGCTGAACCTCACCCAGGGACGCCAGGCCGATCCGTTCGACCGCTCGATCGATCTGATGGTGAGCCGCCTGCGTCAACGCCTGCGGGACGGCGCGCGCGAGCCGCGCTACATCAAGACGCTGCGCAGCGAGGGCTATGTGTTTTCAGCGACCGTGACCGCGATCGGAGATCCGGAATGAGCGCGTCTCCATCATCACCGTCGTTGCTGCGCTGGCCGCATTGGCCGCGCACGCTGTTCGCGCGGCTCGCGGTGATTTTGTTCGTCGGGCTCGCGCTCGCGCAGGCGCTGTCGTTCTGGCTCACAATGACCGAGCGCGACCAGACGATGACCAATATCATGATGGGCTACATCGAGCGCGAGGTGGCGAGCTCGGTCGCGCTGCTCGATCATCTGCCTCCCGACGAGCGCGCCCAGTGGCTGCCGCGGCTCGCGCGGCGCAGCTATGAGTTCGTGCTCGGCCCGGGCGTGCCAGGCACCCCGGTCGACGCGAGCCTGTCGGCGCGCGTCGCGCAGTCGATCGGCGATGGCATCGGCACGCGTTATCCGTTGACCGTCAACGCAGTGCCGGGCGATCGCGAGCGTCTGCAGGTGCACCTGAAACTGAGCGACGGCACGCCGCTCACCATCGACCTGCGGCCGATGCCCGGCGCCCCGTTGTCGCGCTGGCTGCCGCTCGTGCTGACGCTGCAGCTGCTCGTGCTCGCGGCCTGCTGCTGGCTGGCGGTACGGCTCGCGACGCGCCCGCTCAATCAGCTCGCAGTCGCGGCCGACACGCTCGGCCCCGACCTGAAGGCCGCGCGTCTGCGCGAAGCCGGTCCGTCCGAAGTGGCGCGCGCCGCGCGCGCGTTCAACGCGATGCAGGACCGGATCGCCACGTACATGACCGAGCGCATGCAGATTCTCGCGGCGATTTCGCACGATTTGCAGACGCCGATCACGCGCATGCGTTTGCGTGTCGACACGATGGACAACGACAGCGAGGCCGCAAAGCTGCGCCAGGATCTGCAGGAAATGGAGGCGCTGGTCAAGGAAGGGATCACCTATGCGCGCACGATGCATGGCACGACCGAGGTGCCGCGCCGCATCGATCCCGATGCGCTGTTCGACAGCCTGGTGTGCGATTACGTCGACGCGGGTCAGCAAGTGTCACTGCAGGGCCACTTCGGCCAGTCGCTGACGATGCGTCCGCAGGCGTTGAAGCGCATCGTCGGCAATCTGGTCGATAACGCGCTGAGGTACGGCGGCGCCGCGCAGATCGATATCGGGGCGTTGCACGATGGCGAGGCTACCGTGTCGGTGCTCGATCGCGGTCCCGGCATTCCGGTCGAGTCGCTGGAGACGGTGTTCGAGCCGTTCGTGCGGCTCGAAGGGTCGCGCAATCGTCAAACGGGCGGCACGGGGCTGGGGCTCGCGATCGCGCGGCAACTCGCGCTCGCGATGGACGCGACGCTCACGCTGCACAACCGCGTCGGCGGTGGTCTCGAAGCGCGGCTGACGTTGAGGAAGTTGCGCGAGTCATAGTTGGACCTCTTGCGGCGCGGACACGCGGACGATTCCGTCAGAAAAATTCACCAAGCCCGTCATTACGAAATCGTCATCGGGTTTGGACTATTAATGACCCCGCGCGCTATTTCGAGCTGTGGCTCTGTGCTTCTCAGTAGTTCTGAATGACCACCGGTTCAGCTCGCTTCAGCGATTCCCCATCATTTGAGAAAACCGCTGCGGTGATGCGGCAGGTCGCATCATTGTTAAATCATCGATATTCAAAGCGACTTATCGATGCGAGCAATTCAGATGCGTGGTGAATTGTTAATTCGCAAATTCAACCAAATTCGGCGACGCAGCATCGATGGATTCGATCGCATAGCGAGCCACAGTCCGTTACCTTGTCTTCGATAAATTGACAAACGCCAACGGACAGACCATTCTTTTCGTGTGGTGGTTGCAGAGTAGCACGGCTGATCAACAGCAAGATTGGCCGAGAGACACGTTTCGTTCGAATCTGATTACAGATCCTTGTTAAAAAGGTAACTAAAAGGAATCCGAATGGCGTCCACGCCACAAAAGATGTCAAAAATGCAACTCACCGGGATGGTGGTGGGCGGCATGGTCGGAGCCGGGATCTTTTCCCTGCCGCGCACTTTTGCCAATGCCACCGGTCCGGTGGGTGCCGTGATTGCCTGGCTGATTGCGGGCACGGGCATGTATATGCTGGCGCGCGTATTTCAGGCGCTGGCGGAACGCAAGCCCGAACTGGACGCCGGCGTGTTTGCGTATGCGAAAGCGGGCTTTGGCGACTATCCGGGCTTTCTGTCCGCATTTGGCTATTGGATCGGTAGCTGTATCGGCAACGTTTCTTACTGGGTGCTGATCAAGTCGACACTCGGCGCGTTCTTCCCCGTGTTCGGCGACGGCAATACGGTCGTCGCGATCGTCGTTGCATCGATCGGCATCTGGCTATTTCATTTCATGATCCTGAAGGGGGTGCAGCAGGCGGCCTTCATCAACAGTATCGTCACGGTCGCCAAGGTCATTCCGATTCTGGTGTTCATCTTGATCCTGATCTTCGGTTTCCGGTTGGACCTGTTCCAGGCCAACCTCTACGGCGGAGGACTCGAAGGCAATATCCTCGAGCAGGTGCGGGCCACGATGCTGGTCACGGTGTTCGTGTTCATCGGTATCGAAGGGGCGAGCGTTTATTCCCGTTATGCGAAGAAGCGCTCCGATGTCGGCCAGTCGACGATTCTCGGCTTCGTCGTCGTGACCTCGCTGATGGTGCTCGTGACGATGCTGCCTTACGCAGTGCTCCAGCGCGCCGACATCGCGGCCATGCGGCAGCCGTCGATGGCGGCGGTGCTCGAAGCGGTGGTCGGTCATTGGGGCGCGGTTTTCGTCAGCATAGGTTTGCTGATTTCGGTACTGGGCGCTTATCTCGCCTGGTCGCTGATCTGCGCCGAAGTGTTGTTCACGGCGGCAAAGACCGAAGACATGCCCGCCGTATTCGCGAGGGAAAACGCTAACAAGGTACCTGCCAATGCATTGTGGCTGACCAACATCGTGGTGCAGCTGCTCGTCATCAGCACCTACTTCTCGCGCGATGCGTTCGCGCTGATGCTGAATCTGACGAGCGCGATGTCGTTGATTCCGTACCTCTTCGTCGCGGTGTTCGGCTGCATGAACGCGAATCGCGGCGACGGTTACGACGTGCGCGCCGACGAGCGCCGGCGTGACTTCATCATGGCCGCAATCGCCTCGATCTATACGGTCTTCATGATCTGGGCGGGTGGCCTGAAATTCATTCTGCTTTCCGCCGTGCTGTATGCGCCAGGAACCGCGCTTTATATCTGGGCTCGGCGCGAGCAGAACAAGAATGTCTTCATCGTTTCCGACTGGATCATTTTTATCGTTGCGATCATTGGCGCGATCATCGGCATCTATGGCCTCGTAACCGGAAGGATCGCGATTTAGCTTTAATGAAATCCGATTGAACAGAGCGGGCCAACATTGGCATTCAGGAGATCATCATGGCGAACACGGACGCGAAAGCGGGTGAATTGGGTGTCTACTCGGAAGTCGGGCAGCTGCGCAAAGTGATGGTCTGCGCACCGGGGCTCGCGCATCAGCGTCTTACCCCGAGCAATTGCGATGAACTGCTGTTCGACGACGTACTGTGGGTCGAGAACGCGAAGCGCGACCACTTCGACTTCGTCACGAAGATGCGCGACCGCGGCGTCGAAGTGGTGGAGATGCACAATCTGCTCGCCGAAACGGTCGCGGTGCCCGAAGGCAAGAAGTGGATTCTCGACAACCAGGTGGTGCCGAATCAGGTCGGCCTCGGCTTTATCGATGAATTGAGAAGCTATCTGGAAGGGCTCGACAATCGCAAGCTGGCCGAAACGCTGATTGGCGGGCTATCCACTCACGACTTCCCGGAAGCGCACGGCGGCAAGGCGCTGGAGGTCGCGAAAGAAGCGGCGGGCGGCACCGAATATCTGCTGCCGCCGCTGCCGAACACGCTGTACACGCGCGACACGACGTGCTGGATCTATGGCGGCGTCACGCTGAATGCGCTGTACTGGCCGGCCCGCCACGAGGAGACGATCCTGACCACGGCGATCTACAAGTTCCACCCCGATTTCGCGGGCAAGGTCAACGTGTGGTGGGGCGACCCGACTCAGGACCACGGTCTCGCCACGCTGGAAGGCGGCGACGTGATGCCGATCGGCAAGGGCGTCGTGCTGATCGGCATGAGCGAGCGCACCTCGCGGCAGGCCATCAGTCAACTGGCTGCAATGCTGTTCAAGAAGGGTGCGGCCGAGCGCGTGATCGTCGCGGCGATGCCGAAGATTCGCGCGGCAATGCACCTCGATACCGTGTTCACGTTCGCCGATCGCGATTGCGTGCTGGTCGCCCCGGACTTCATGGCGAAGACGCGCACCTATTCGTATCGGCCGAGCAGCCATCCGAGCGGCGTCGAGTTGCACGCCGAAAACAAGCCGTTCACCGACGTCGTCGCCGAGGCGCTCGGGCTGAAGCATCTGCGCGTGGTCGAGGCGGGCGGCAGCGACTATCAACGCGAGCGCACGCAGTGGGATAGCGGTGCGAACCTCGTGTGCGCGTCCCCGGGCGTCGTCTATGCATACGACCGCAACACGTACACGAACACGCTGTTGCGCAAGCAGGGCATCGAAGTGATTACGATCGTCGGTGCGGAGCTGGGCCGTGGACGTGGCGGCGGTCACTGCATGACCTGCCCGATCATCCGCGATGCGGTCGACTATTGATCGGTCAAGCGAATCAATCTGGCCGGTGACTGGCAAAGTGTCGCCCGCTCGCTGAAGTGGCGAACGGGCGACAGCGCCGCGCGCGCGTCCGCCGCCGCCAGGAACGGCGCGATCCGTCCAGACGATCGACGCGACGAATCGGATCGCCCCGCTAATCGCCGGTTGACGCACGCCGTAGTGGTGGGCAGGTCCGGCTTGAAGTCGAACTTCCTTTTACTATACTTTTTAACGACTTCGCGCCTGAATTATCGAATTTGATATCTCGCGATTTGCAAAGATTACATTCGATAGACCAGCGATCGCTGCAATGAAGTTCGAGTTAATGAATCTGCGAGTAGCTGGACGATCACTTTTCACGTCAATCGCGTGAATGCTCGGAGCTTTCTTCCACCGCACGGAGGTTCGAATATGAATAATCGCTTTGTTGCGCAACTCGTCGCCTTGTCATTTGCCGGTATGTCCGCGCTCGCGATTGCGGCTGGGCCCATGAAGGACGAGGGCGGCGGCCAGATGGCCGGTACGGGCCGTCAGCAGGTGATGCCGTCGATTCCGCACCGTGACTGGCATAAAGGTCAACGTGTGCCGGCCGAATACCGTCACTACAACTTCATGATGGACGACTGGCGCGGACACGGCCTCAATGCGCCGCCGCGCGGGCACAAATGGCTGGGTGTCAACGGCGACTATGTGCTCGTAACGACGAACAACTGGACCATTTCAGACATTGTCGCCGGAACCCAGTAATGCTTCCTCGTGGTGCCCGGGCTATCCGGCGGCCAGTTTTAGCGCCGGAACCTGGGCCATTCATCGACACGACATGATTTCGTCATTTTCGTGTCGATTTAATGCTGCGTGTCGTATAGCCGGTCGGGAACGAACAATGCAGTCACGCCGCTCAAAAAGAACACCGCGCCGACCACGAGAAAGCCAAGTCCGATCGAGAACTGCGTCGCGATAAAACCGATGACGATCGGCGCCGCTCCCGAACAGAAGCGCCCGAGATTATACGAGCCGCCCACCGCGGTGCCGCGCACCGACGTCGCAAAACTCTCCGACATGAACGTGCCGATCGTGCCGAGCGGCACGCCGTACAGAAAGCCGAAGAAAAGCATCAGCGTGGAAATGTTGTCGTGGGTGTGCCAGAAAATGATCACGGGCAGAAAGAGTGCCGCACCGATACAGCCGATCACGTACACGCCGCGCCGGCTCCAGCGGTCACCGAGCCAGCCCGCGAAGATCTTGCCGATGAAGGCGACCACGTATGTGCCGATCATATAGCCGGTCAGCGAGCTGAACTTGATGTGCAATTCCTTCTCGAGATACGTCGGCAGCCAGTTGTTCAGGCCGTAAAAGCCGGACAGCACGAAGATCGACGCGAAGGTCCACAGGATGAACATCGTGCGCGCCTGGCGGTCGCGGAAAATCTGCGCGTAGCGATTGTCGACGAGCCGCGTTTTGCTCGCACGGTCGGCAGCCCGGCTAGCGAGCCATGCCGCCGGTTCGGGCACCGCGAACTTGATCGCGAATGCGAGCAGCACCGGCACGGCAGACACGTAGTACAGCGTGCGCCAGCCGTACTGCGGCAGGATCCAGTTGCTGAGTGCGATCACGACGATATATCCAGCCGAAATGCCAGTTTGCAGCATGCCGAGTACCAGCGAGCGCCGTTCTGTCGGCACATATTCGGCCACAAGCGTGGTGACCAGCACCATGCAGCCAATGCCGAGCGAACTGATAAAGCGCACCGCCGCGAATTCGACGAAGCTGTGCGTGAACCCGAGCATCCCCGCGCCGAGCGAGAACAGCGCGAGCGCCCATGCGATGACCCGCACGCGGCCGAGACGATCGCTCGCCCAGCCGCCGACAATGCCGCCGATCGCCATGCCGAGCAAGGTCAGACTGCCGAGCGCGCCCGCTTCGACGTTGGTCAGCCCGAAGTCGTCCTTGATGCGCGACAGGGTGAGACCGTACATCATCACGTCGGCGCCATCGGCGATCAGCGCGAGGTAGGCGAGCACGAAGACCAGCACCCAGCGGCCTTGCGAGACGGCGGGATGGGTCACCGCTCGATAGTTTTGCAGGTCGGATGGTGTTTTCATGAACGGGCGGCGCAAGCGGCGGATGCCGTATTCTGCCTGAGCAGAGCAGGGACAAGGAAGGCGCCGATCAGGAGGCCTATGCTTTCATGACGGCTGGTGTACCAGCCTTCCTTGTGGGTCAGGTTCATCGTACCGATGCACACGCCATCATAGGCGATCGGAATGTTGAGGATCGAGCCGAGACCGATACCTGTCATCACCGCATGATCGTCGAAGGCCTCGCGAATGCCTTGCGACGTGGCGGCACGAAACGGCTTCAGATCCTGAAGTATCTGTCGCGCCCACGCGGTGCCTTGCTTGTTTTTGCGGCCGCCCAGTGGATAGACGTCCGGCATGTTCGTGTAGACCCGTTCGACCTCGTGACGCCGCGCATCGTAGGACATGATCGTGAACAGGCTTAGGCCTATCGCCTTTGCCGCCACCGCGTGAACCGCGCGGAACAGCTCGAGCGGTTGGTTCTTCAGGCGCATCGCCAGCGCGAGACGCTCGAGGTCTGCGATATCCAGCATCTGCGTATCGTGCGGTGCGGGTTCGGTCAGGTTGCCTTGCATCATTTGCATCGCGTTTGCATCGGAAAGTGTGAAAAGTCGCAGTGCGTTCAGCCGTGCATGCGGGTGGAGTTCAGTTGGCCTCGCGCGTCGCGAGCCGGTTCGAGTTCGCTCGCCTCGATATCTTCGAGCGAGCGGTTGCGCGTTTCGATGCCGAGGAAGAACACCACGCATGCGCCGATCACCAGCACCGTCGTGGTAATCGCGAACACACCGAGGAAACCGGACAGCGGATAAACGAGACCGACGAGGATCGGCGCGCTGACCGAGCCGATGCGGCCGAACGATGACGACGAGCCCGTGCCCGTCGTGCGTACCGCGGTGGGAAACACTTCCGGCGTGTAAGCGTAGACGCCGGCGAATGCGCCGTTCATGAAGAACGACAGCGCGATGCCCGCGGTCATGATCTGTATGCCGGTGTGAGAAAACGCGAGCGTGATCGCGGCGATGCCGCCGAACAGCATGTAGGAAGCGACCACCGCCTTGCGGCCGATCTTTTCGTTGAGCCACGCCGCCGAGAAGTAACCGGGAATCTGCGCGCCATAGATTGCAATCGAATAGCCGAAGCTCTTCGTCATCGTCAGCCCTTCCTTGACGAGCAGGCTCGGGATCCACGAGAAGAACGAGTAGTACGCGAACGCGACCGAGAACCACATCAGCCAGCTGACCGCGGTCGTGCGCGCGAGTCGCGGCGACCACAGCGTGAGCACGTTGCGCCACGCGTTGCCGCGCGCCGGCGTCGAGGCCGGCGTGGGCACCGCGTGAAGCGCGTGGTTCGCAGTCACGGGCGCAAGCGCAATGCCGCGCTCGACGAACGCCGCTTCGATGCGGCCGACGATGCCGTTCGCTTCGGCCGCGCGGCCCTGGCTTTCGAGCCAGCGCGGCGATTCCGGCAGCGTCCGGCGCCACCACAGCAGCATCACGACGGGCAGCGACGTGATCACGGCCAGATAGCGCCAGCCGTCGACGAAGTTGCGCACCACCGCGAAGCCGAGAATCGACGAGGTCAGATAGCCGAACGACATGAAGCCGACCAGCGCGCCGCAGAAAATGCCGCGATAGCGGCGCGGCACGAACTCGGCGAGAAACGGCGCGATCACGACCGTCTCCGCGCCCGAACCGAAGCCCGCGACGACGCGCAGCGCGAAGAACGTGTGCCAGTCGTGCGCGGTCGCGCTCGCGAGAGACGCGACGCAATAGATGGCGAGCGCGCTCATCATGATGCGGCGCCGGCCGATCACGTCGGCGAGCACACCCGACAGGAACGCGCCGAAAAAGTAGCCGATATAGGTGCTGCTCGCGACGAGCCCGGTCTCAGCGCTCGTCAATTGCCACAGCTTGCTGACGACCGGCAGCAGGAACGCGAGCGACGACGAATCGAGCCCGTCGAACATGTACCCGAGCCCGCCGATCAGTAGCAGTCTGCGGTGAAAGCTCGACAGGGGAAGTCTTTCAAGACGGGCGGCGACGGCGGACACGGCAACTTCTCCTGAAGGAAATGGCGCGGCGACGCCGCGCGTTCTGCGCTGATGGCTGCTTCGGGCCGCTTATCGGCCGATTGCGTAGGCCTGCATCTGACGCGGTGTAGCGGCGCCTCGCATCAAACCGTTGCGGATCGCGACCGCGCAGACCCGGCCGAGCGACCACGGTTCCGCGACGGTGAGGTCGTGGCCCCGCGCGTGCAGTTCGGCGAGCGTGCTGTCCGGAAAGCGCGACTCGGCCGACATCTTGCCGAGATGCATCGCGCGCGGATAGAACGAGCCGGGGAAGTGCGCGGTCTGGAACGAGGGCGCATCGGCGGCGGCCTGGAAGTTCATGCCGCCATGCACGTGCTTGAGGAACAGCTGCAGCGACCACTGATCCTGCTGGTCGCCACCCGGCGTGCCGAAGGCCGCGTACGGTTTGCCGTCGCGCGTGACGAGCGTCGGCGACAGCGTGGTGCGCGGCCGGCGGCCCGGGCCGAGTGACGAAGGCAGGCCTTCTTCCATCCAGAACATCTGCGCGCGCGTGGTGACGTTGAAGCCAAGACCCGGCACCGCCGGCGACGCCTGCAGCCAGCCGCCCGACGGCGTAGCCGACACCATGTTGCCCCAGCGGTCGACCACGTCGAGATGCACGGTATCGCCGCGCAATTCGGGCAGCGGCGCGAAGGTCGGCTCACCCTGGCCAAAGCCGCCGGTCTGCTCGCGCCCGGCATTCGCGACGATGCGCGCGGCGCGTTGCTCGCTGTCGCCGAGCAGCCCGGGGCGGAATTCGAACGACGCGCGGCGCGGATCGATGAGGCGGCGCCGCTCGTCGTTGTACGCGTCGCTGAGCAGCGCGTCCATCGGCACATGCGAAAACGCCGGGTCGCCGTAGAACACTTCGCGATCGGCGAAGGCGAGCTTCGAGCACTCGATCACCGTGTGCACGAAATCGGGCCCGAGGGGGTCCATCGCGCCGAGATCGAAACCCTTCAGCAGCGCGAGCTGTTGCAGGAACATCGGGCCCTGGCCCCACGGGCCGGTTTTGTGCACGCGCATGCCCGCGTAGTCGTAAGACACCGGGTCTTCGTAGGTTGGCTCCCAGCGCGCGAGATCGCCCGCATCGAGCAGACCGCTGTTGCGCAGGCCCGAGGTGTCGAGCACGGCGGTCGAACGGAAGTACTGGTCGATCGCGTCGGCGACGAAGCCGCGATAGAAGACATCACGCGCGCGTTCGCACTGCTCGGCGCGATCGCTGCGCGTATTTGCCTCGCGCAGGATGCGCTTGTAGGTTTCGGCGATCGCGGGATTCGCGAACAACTGGTTCGGCATCGGCGCCTCGCCGTTGCGCAGCCATTGCTCGGCCGAGGTCGTCCATTCGGTGCGGAAGAAGTCCTGAATCGCGAGAATCGACGATGCCATGCGTGGCAGCACCGGATAGCCGTTTTCCGCGTAGCCGATCGCATAGCTCAGCACTTCTTCGAGCGGCAACTGGCCATAGTCGCGCAGCAGCGCCATCCATGCGCCGAATGCGCCCGGCACGACCGCGGGCAGCAGGCCCGTGCCCGGCACCACGTCGAGCCCCATCTTGCGCATCCGCTCGATCGTCATGCGCGCGGGCGTCACGCCTTGTCCGCACAGCACGCGCACGCGTTCTTCGCGCGCGCTGTAGAACACCACCGGCAGCTCGCCACCCGGACCGTTCAGATGCGGCTCGACGATCTGCAGGACGAAGCCGGCCGCGGCGGCGGCGTCGAACGCATTGCCGCCTTTTTCGAGGACCGCCATCGCCGATGCGCTCGCGAGCCAGTGCGTCGAGGCGACCATGCCGAAGGTGCCGATCAGTTCTGGACGGGTTGTAAACGACATGCGCGACTCCGTGGCGACGACGGTCCGAATGGAAGAACCAATATGGAATGGTTCAATTGGAGAAAATGAAAGCGTAAAACTAACGAAGCCGGGCTGCACCCGGTGTTAACCATCAACATATGACCCAGTATAGCGAATCAAAAATAACCGGGTCCTGCTATGTCATGCCGCCTCGATTCTGGTATCGTTGGAACCAATACAAATTGGTTCGGCGGACAACATGGACAAACCGGTACTGGATGCGCTGCTCGACTACATCGCCGATCATCAGTTGAAGGACGGCGACGCGCTGCCGCCCGAACGAAAGCTCGCCGAGGAACTGGACGTGAGCCGCCGCGACCTGCGCGCGGCGCTCGCTTCGCTCGAGGCGTCGGGGCGGGTGTGGCGCGGCGTCGGCCGCGGCACCTATCTGGGCGCGCGGCCGCTGAAGTTTGCGCCGACGCTGCGCGGCTTGCGCGCCGGCGCCAGTCCCGCGGATATCGCCGAAATGCGGCTGCTGTTCGAGCCGGCGCTGGCCGCGCTGGCCGCGACGAAAGCGAGTGGCGACGATCTGCAGGAGCTGGAGAAATGCGCACGCAAAAATGCCGCCGCGAAAAACGACGACGAGTGGCAGCAATGGGATCATCGCTTTCATTTGCTGATCGGACATGCCACGCGTAATCCCGCGTTGATTGCGTTGATGGAGGTGATCAACGGTATGCGGGTGAAGCCGGAGGTGCGCGAGAAAACGTCCGCGCAGGAGACGCGGCAGTTTTTCGCGCAACAGCATCAGGCGATCGTCAATGCGCTGAAAGCGCGCGATGCGGATGCGGCCGCGCAATGCATGCGCGAGCATCTGCTGAGCGTGCAGTGGCGTGCGTCGGCGAAGACCGATGGTGCGGCGGCGCGGCGTGCGTGAGGTTGCCGTGGTGCCGCGCGTCGATCAGGATGGCGGCGCTTTACTGCGCAAGCTTCCGGTTCAGCCGGCGCATGCCGTCGAAGACCGCATCGGCCACGTCCAGCGGAAAGTCGGCGGGCAGTTGCGACGAGACTGTGTCGATCACCGTCTCCGTTTGCGCGGTCAACTGATCGATCAGCGTATCGACGTCCGCGGCGGAAAAACCGACGCGCTGTCCTTCGGCCACCCAATGCCGGCGCTGGATCTGATTGAGCAGGTAGTGGACGTTCTTGCCGCGAACCGCCATCGCCAGTTTCACTTTTTGCGCCGCGAGGCGCCCCGCGCCGCTGCCGATGATCGGATGCGCGGACAGCACGTCATAAAGCGGCGTGGATTCGTAGCGATTGCCGGGCAGATGCGCAATGCTGAAGTTCTTCGCGTGGCCATCGGTCGCGGCGAGCAGCCAGAAAACCAGCTGCGTCGCGAAGAAGTTGCGCCGGTCCGTCGTCGCGCGTGTGGACCTCGCGAGTATCTCCATGATCGCCTCGATGCCCGGACCGCCGTCGGACTCGTACTTGTGCAGCGCCGACGTGCCAGTGGCCTGGCACATGTCCTCTTGCGGCAGACGCACGATCCACGTGGCGTCGCTCGACAAACGGCGATCGAAGCGCTCGACGACCAATACCTTCTGCTCATCGAATCGCGCGATTTCGCAACGCGCGACGGGCAGCCCGTAGGCCGCGACGATCTGCGAGCACAGCCATTCGTTTTCCACCGACGTGCGCATATCGGCGCGCATGTTGCCGACGAGCCCGAGCGGCAGCTTGAAGATGTGCGTGGTCGGCGTGCTGCCTTCGGGCAGCAGCCAGCGATTGCGATGACGGAGCAGCGCGGTTTTTTCCTGCGCGCCGGCGATCGACAGACGCAGGTCTTCGAGCGGATCGTGCTGCCCGAGCGGCGCCGCCGTCGTCGTGCCGCGTAGCAACGCCGCGATGTCGCTGTCGCTGAGTTCGCGACCGTGGATGCTCGTCAGATCGCTCGGCTCTTCGTCCGGCGACAGCAGTTGCAATGCGCCGACGCAGTCTCGTCCGAGCGCGGTGAGCAACGCAAACGGCGCGGCGCTGCCGGTCCGGTAGCGCGCGGCGATGCGGCGCCGGATCGGTTCGCTGTCGGGCAGCAGGTTGTCGAAATAGTCGGCGACGATCTGGCCGCGATACGCCTGATTGCCCGGTGTGAACGGCAGCGACAGCGATAGCGGACGTCCTTGCGGATCGTCGATCCATTCGTCGGCATAGCTCAGACGTTCGCCGCTGCGTGTCGTTTCCCAGGCGCCGACCCGCAGGCCGTTCATCCACAGATTCAGACGGTTCGGTGTGCTGCGCGCCATGCTTACCAGTCCTCCCGTTTCTTGCTGGTGCTGGCCGCTTTGGTTGCCTTGGCGGGTTTGACCGCTTTGGGCTTTTGCGCCGACGGTCCCGGTTTGAGCGGCAAGCGCGTGGCGCGTTTAGCGTTGCCTTTGGCCTCGACCGGCGCTCCGGCGACCGGCGTTCCGCTCCCGGCGCGGCGGGAGCGGTTCGGCGCCGGCGCGGCGTCTTCCACGGCCACGCTTTGCGTCGATCCGCTCTGCGCGAGCTTCAGATCGACCTGCAAGACCCGCAACACCCTGAAGAGTCGTTCGACGCTGACGGTCGCCGGATTCGCTTCGAGTTGCGCGTAGGTCTGTTGCGTGACCCCGAGATGCGCGGCCATCGCGGCCTGAGTGAGGCCGGCGGCCTTCCTGAAGCCCTGCAGGATCGGTCTGAGCTGGCTCAGTGTCTTGATGGCGTAGTCCACGGTCGATCTCCGGTTCGGCTGCGGCGGCGTAACAGGCCAAAACCTGTAAATAACAGATACAGTCTATACGCTGTATTTAGCAAATACAAGCTAGAGACTGTTAATGACGAGCACGGACGCATTTGAAACGGCGTCCCCTCACGCTACTCATCACGCAACTAACGGTCAACCGCGCACCGCCAACCCCTTCGCTGCTGCGCAGCCACTCCGCCGCAGGCAACATGTGATCGACCGAAAATAAAGATGATGGACAAACGCATCCATAAAATCGCATCTGTTTCACTGCTGGCTGGTGCTGCCATCAGAAAGAAGCAACGCCTCGACCGGAAATAGATAAATCCGAATCGTTTTCGATTGACGATCTAATCAGGAAGCCGACATTCAGGCAAAACAAAAGCTGTTTTCGCATTGCGTGGCTAGAACACTGAATGGCCGTCGATAACGAATCGCTAGCAATATCACGGGCGCTCAAATCGAGCGCAGGATAACCGACGAGTGTTGACGCGCATTGCATCGTATCCTTTCGCTTGCCGAATGAAATTTGACACAAATGTCACGCGCCGCGCATCGAGCGGAAACGGGCTTGGAAATTACAGAAAAGGCTGTAGACTCTATAGCGTGTCTTACGCGGCGAGGCCAACACGAGTCCAATCGTTGCGCGCACCCAGCATGTGTGCAAATCACTCCAATCCGCCACGAGATTTTCTGCCATCAAGGTGTCTATTCGCTGATACGACCCAACGCCAATAGAACCCGAACCGGCGAACCACGCCGACCGGTGAACCTGAAAGGAGATTCGACGAGACACACAGACCATTCTTCCAAATAACGTGATCGACGCCGCCGGATGCGGTCGTCGCCGGCGGGCCGCTGGAGAACATAACTTCTTTGGAGTATGTGATGGCAAGCAAACCACAATGGCGAACGCTGTTATCTCTGACTTTTCTATCGCTGGCAATGATGGGCAACGTCGCGCGTGCGGAGAGCATTCCAATTGTCACAGGCCAGCAATGGATGCAGTCGACCGATGAGCAGAAGAAAGCGTATCTGGTCGGCATCTCGAATGTGATCGACGTCGAGCGCGCCTATGCCGGCAACACAGCGAACAGCAATGACATCGCACAGCGCTTCGGCAAGGGCATGCAAGGCCAGACACTCGACAGCGTGCGTCAAGGCCTCGACGGCTACTACGCCGCCAATCCCACGATGATCCAACACCCGGTGATCGAGACCCTCTGGTTCCAGATGGTCGTGCCCGGCCTGAAGAAAAATCAGTAAGGAGAACGATCATGAAACGACTTGGGTGGATCGTCAGTATTGGCGCACTGGCCGCGATGATCGGTTGCACGGACATGAGCCCGCAGACGCAGGGAACGGTGAGCGGCGCGGCACTTGGCGCGGGCGCAGGTGCGGGCATCGCGGCGATCGCCGGCGGCGATGCGTGGACCGGCGCGATCATCGGCGGCGCGGCGGGCGGCGTGGCCGGCAATATCCGCGGCCGTCAGTAATTACCGGCGAGCAGGCAAGGCTGGGGCGCGACCTGGTCACGTCCCGGTTTCGTTACTGAAGCGCACGGCCCGATCAGGCCTTGATCAGGCATTCCACGGCCGTCGAGTGAAGCGATTTCCGAGGCGTCGCTGAAGGACCGTTCTTCCATGGGGCACCTCTCCCTTCCCCGCGACGCCGTATGCATTCCGTGCCATTTTCCTCACGTCGAATGTCAAGTAACGAAGCGAATGGGGCGAATTCATTCGCGCTCGCGACATCGCGCATCCCCAGTTCGTCATGAAAATCATCCGTTCATACACGAGCCGCTGTCGACGTCGCGTTGCGCGCCCGGCCGACAAAGTTTGAACCGGTGCTTAAAAGCCCTTAGGATATCCACACCGGAAGCCGCCGCGATGGCGGCATGCGCACACCGCGCAGAGAGCAGCCTGCCCGCGGTGCAACCTTCATCTCATCAAGAGAACACGAATGCTGCGCACGTCACTGAAGGTAATAAAGATAAGTGCATGGGTTCTGGTGCTGCTGGCGGTGCTCGCATTGGGGCTACGCGCGTGGTATTCGCAGCGCGGGCCGGAGTTGTCGGTATGGCACACCTATGTGCCGCGCGAAATGACCGTCGAGGAAATGGACACCGCCGACTGGAACGCATACATCGAGGCGGAAAATCGGATTTTCGAGGACGTGCGCGTCAATGTCGTCGAAAAGCTGCGGCCGTCCGAGCGCATTCCGGCGAACCGCTATTACGAGGGCTCGCCGATCTTTCCGTGGCATTTCGCCGAAAACTGGAATCACTCGTACATTCTCGAGCCGTCGGGGCCACCCGTCGGCGCGGTCGTGCTGCTGCACGGCATGACGGATGCACCGTACAGCATGCGGCATATCGCGCGTCGATATCGTGATCGCGGTTTCGTCGCAATCGGCATCCGCTTACCAGGACATGGCACGGTGCCGGCGGGGCTCGTCGACGTGCACTGGCAGGACTGGACCGCGGCCACTCGGCTCGCGGTGCGTGAAGCGCGCCGTCGCGTGGGGCCGGACAAGCCGATCGAGCTGGTCGGGTTTTCGAACGGCGGCGCGCTCGCACTGCAATATGCGCTCGACGCGATCGAGAATCCCGCGCTCGCGCGTCCGACGCGCGTCGTGCTGATCTCGCCGATGATCGGCGTCACGCGTTACGCACGCTTTGCCGGTCTCGCCGGATTGCCCGCGGTGCTGCCGGCCTTCGCGCGCGCCGCGTGGCTCGGCGTCGTGCCGGAGTTCAACCCGTTCAAGTACAACTCGTTTCCTGTGAATGGCGCGCGACAGTCCTTTCTCCTCACGAGCGTGATTCAGGAACAGATTGCGCGGCTCGAGCGCGAGAACCGGCTCGATACGTTGCCGCCTATCCTGACGTTCCAGTCCGTGACGGATTTCACGGTCAGCACGCCAGCGGTGATGTCGGCGCTCTACGACAAGCTGCCTGAGAACGGCAGCGAGGTCGTGCTGTTCGACGTGAACCGCAGCGTGCGCTTCAGGACCTTCCTGCGCTCCGCGTCGTACATGGCGCTCTCGCGCCTACTGCGCATCGGTCCGCAGAACTATCGCACGACGGTGATCGCCAACGTGTCGTCGGATTCAGCGCATACTGTCGAGCGCAGCGTTTATGCGGGTGAAGTGCAAACGCGTGTCAAACCGTTGGATATCGACTATCCGCAGGATATTTTCTCGTTGTCGCACGTCGCGATTCCATTCCCGATCACCGACGCGCTGTACGGCATCGCGCCGGACGATTCGGAGAACTTCAACGAGAACCTCGGCACGCTCGCGCCGCGCGGCGAACGCGGCACACTGATTCTGACGCTCGATTCGATGTTCCGCATCGCGTCGAATCCGTTCTTCCCGTATCTGCTGCAGCGTATCGACGAAGGCATCGGCAAGATGCCGCCGCCGGTCGTCAAGTCACCGCCGCGCACGCATGAAACCGCCGACGGTCCGCCCGACGATTTCGCCGAAGATCTGAATGCGCTCGAGCAGGTTGGCTCGGACGAGCCTTGAAATCTCGATGTTTTGAATCAAGCTGACGGCAAATGCACTACCACCCTCGCGAGATGTGACCAGACGGCCCGCACCTACCGCGGGCCACCTGCTTTTCGGCTCGAAGATCGACGTTACGGCTGATACGACGAATCGACGATCGTCCACAGCGCCGCTTTCGGCTGCAGGTTCGCATCGAACGGCAGCGGCAGGTTGTTGCGCGGCACCGGCGTCGACGTCAGCCACGTGTGCTTGTCCGAATAGCCCCAGAACGTGACCGCCTTGATGCTCGGCTCCTGCTCGAACAGAGCGAACACGGCGCGATAACGCTCGGCCTGCGCGCGCATGATCTCGTTCGGCACTGGATGCCCGAGGTCCGGCAGACATGCATGCGGATCGCTCCAACATTCACCGGGATCGGCATAGAGACTCACGTCGAGCTCGGTCACCTGGTTTTCGAGGCCGAGCGCGGCGACGTCGTCGAACGCCTGCTTGATGTTCGGCAGCGGCGGCCAATTTACGCTGATATGCATCTGATGCCCGACACCGTCGATCGGCACGCCCTGCGCGCGCAAATCGCGGATCACCGCGAGCAGCTTTGCGCGCTTGCGAGGATCGTCGGTGTTGTACTCGTTGATATAGAGCTTCACGTTCGGGGCCGCCGCGCGCGCCGCGCGGAAGGCGATAGCGATGTAGTCCTTGCCGAGCGTCCGATACCACGGACTGTCTTCGCGATACACCTGATGCGGATCGTCGCTGATCACTTCGTTGACTACGTCCCACGCGTAGACCTTGTCTCGGAAGTGTGTGACGACGTCGGTTACATATCGATCGAGCCGCTTCGCGACGATGTCGTGATAGAGCGGATCTTTCGGATCGCCGGCGAAGAACCAGTCCGGCGCCTCGGTCCAGTCGCCGGCCTTGAAGTGCCACAAGAGCGTGTGCCCGCGCACCGCAATGCCGTGCGCTTGCGCGAACGCGACGATCCTGTCGGCCGGTTCGAAGTTGTACTTGCCTCCGCGACGCCGATCGTGCCCGGCTTCATCTTGTTCTCGGCGGTCAGGCTCGAGAACTGGGCGGCGACGAGCGCCGCGTCGGCGGGACTGTCGATTGAATCAGGTTCAATCGCCGCGCCGACCTTGAAGTGCGCGGCCATCACACTGCGCAATGACGGCAGCGCCTCAGCGGGCGCCGCGGCGAGCGGCTGGCCGTCATGAGCGACGGTGGCCCGGTTGTGCGCGCAACCTGCGGTTGCGAGCGCGCAAACGGCGACGGCTGCGCAGAGCATGCGCATTGAAGTCCTCAAAGGACGCACTCCTGGTCTCCTTATGACGGAATGCCGGTTCGGATGTCTTCTCTAACCATGTCTACAGTTACCGGTAACAGTGAAGATGTTAAGCAGCCTCTGTCAGCCCCGCTATGAGGGATTTACCTGACATATCGACGAGACATGGATGGTGAATCAGCGTTGAGTCGACCGGCTTGACACGGCGTGGGTTGAAAGCGCTTTCAGATGGGGATTGCACGGAACCGACGCGCGGCTAACGGCGCGAAACAGGGCGCCAGTCACTGAATTCCAACTGGCGAGCAGGAAAACCGAATCCGCTGAACGCGCGGGTCTGCTTCAATCGTCGTCCGCGCCGCGATTCAGTTTGATTTCAATGCCCGTTCAGCGAGCCAGCGTCGGGCGAGAGCCAGTTGTCCACCGAGGTGACACCCGGTACCGACATCGCACTCTGCTCGGCACGCGCGACATGGTCCCGCTCTGGCACCCATCCGACCAGCGTGATCCGCCCCGAGTGGGCAAAGACGAACACATGTGACATCCCGACTCCGCTGTGCGCCTCCGCGACCCGCACGCTATGGGCGAGTTGTTGGTCGGTGGCTTGCGAATCCTGGGCATGGGCCGCCGGCGCTATTGCGCTTGAAATCAGCAGCGCGAGTGTAGAAACAAGGGCTGTTTTCACGATACCTCCTTAGAGTGCCAAGGTGTGCCGGCAAAATCCGCCGGCAAATCTTCCGGTTCGACTCGATGCGAGGCGTCGGAAGTGCACTGGACAAAATCCTCTTTCCACTGCATGCGTCGCGGTTATCGCGGTTGCGCGCCGAGGTTTTGCCAGTCGGGGCGATGTGCAGTCATGCCTTCGCCCGCAGAAAAGTTGCAAGGGCAGCGTGTTCGAACGGGACGTCGCATGTGCGGCGTGGCGGGGGAACAGCGAGAGCCGAGGGATGGGAACTGGTTGGAGCGTTCGTGATGGAGCGCGAGAGCCAGACAGATGCGCCGACAATCCCGCACTCAGCCGGCTACGCCGCTGAGCCCGGCTCGTTGCCTAGCATCGTATGCATTGATGATAGTCGCTAATGTCCACCACTGCTGGCGGCTCCTGCGCCAGTTCGTCAAGCCCGAACCGGCAATGCAAGGGAGGCGGCTCGTTGCATCTTCGCAACATCAAGCGCGAAATTTTTCTTGCATTCGAGCGCGTCTTCCTCGTTAAGCAAGCGCTGAGCGACGCGCGAGACGGATTCGCGCATCGTTTCGGTGCATGAGTTCAAACGGATTTCCGACGCTTGTGACCATCACGTAATGGTCACAAAGCAGGGCGCTACTGCGGGATCGTCCGGCGCGCAACTGTTATCGATAACAGCGTTTTCCCTGAGCAGTTAGTTTGATGCGCGGCGAAAGGTCATCCCTATAATCGCCTCGAAATGTGAAGCAAATAAGTAGCGAGCATTTCGGCAAGAGGGGAAACGTGTGAGAACGCGTGCGTCCTGTGCGGCTTGGAGACGCCAAAATATATATAGGATATCTAAATGAAGAAGAAGCTTATTGCTGTGTCGGTGATGGCAGCCGCGACGACTGTGGCCCATGCGCAGAGCAGCGTCACGTTGTACGGCCGTATCGACAACGGCATCCAGTTTGAAACCGGCCTCCCGGGCGGCCACGCGTGGTCAGCCCAAAGCGGCGACTGGGGTTGCTCGTGGTTCGGCCTGCAGGGCGCCGAAGATATCGGCGGCGGCACAAAGACGGTCTTCCAGCTCGAAGGACAGCTCAACACGATGACCGGTGCATCGGCCGGCAATCTGTTCGGCCGTCACGCGACGGTGGGCCTGACGAACGACCACTGGGGTTTGTTCAAGATCGGTAACCTCGGCGCCGGCGAACTGGCGCAGGACAGCTGGGGCACCGACCCGCAGGTGATGCAGCGCTACGCGATCTCGACACTGGTGCGCGGCCGCAACTGGACGAGCACCAGCAACGGCGCGGAGTACAACTCGCCGGTGCTGTTCGGCGGCCTCGTGCTGAAGGGCCAGTATTCGCTGACCAACAACACGAGCTGGAACTCGGCGCCTGTCAACTCGGCTGGCGTGCCGACCGGTCAGGGTCGTACGAACGCGGTCGAAGGTGTGTACACGTGGGGCAACGGCGACGTCCGCGTGATCTATGACGAAGTGCGCGGCGCCAACGGCTCGTTCAACAACGTCTACTCTGCTTCGCGGATGGCCCTTGTCGGCGGCACGTACGTGCTAGGTCCGGTCAAGCTGTACGCGGGCTACCAGCACCTGAGCGCGCCTGACGCGACCAACGCGAGCGTGGGCGTAACCGATGCGTCGCAGCCTCTCGGCGTGAGCGCGCCGACCAGTGTGAACCACGAATGGGTCGGCGCTGCATGGCAGGTCACGGCGCCCACGCTGTTGACGGCTGCGGTCTACCACGCGAACGCGAACAACGGCAACGGCAATGGAACGCTGTTCACGCTCGCCGCGACGTACGCGCTGTCGAAGCGCACGTTCCTGTACACGGAAGCCGGCTACGTGCACAACAGCTCGACGTCGAACCTGAACCTCGGCAACGGGCCGTACGGCAACAACAACTTCGATGCGGTGACGGGCACGTCGTCGAACAGCAACCCGAACTATGGTCATAGCCAGACCGGCGTCTTCGCCGGGATCATGACCTCGTTCTGAGTTGAGGTTGCCTGATCAGCAATCGCAGTGATCTCTTTGTTTCAAGGACTGTTTATTTCTCTTTCATAGAGAGGCCGGTGCGACGCCTCCTCCACCCTCGTCGCATCGGCTGCTTTTTCTTTTTTTGAATTCATCACCGGACGTAGTGCGCCTCTTCATATCTGAAAGCGCTTTCATCACAGGATTCAGGCAGAACTCATGACCCACGACGGCTCCAACGACAAACCCGGCGCGCCCAAGGTATCCGACGTACCCGCTGCGCCCAACGTGACGCTCGAAGCCATCGCGCGCGCGGCCGGTGTTTCTCCGAGCACCGTATCGCGGATCCTGAACGGTTCTGCGCGCGTGCTTCCCGCCAAGCAGCAGGCGGTGGAAGCGGCGATCGCGCGTTTCAACTATCGGCCGAACGTGCTCGCGCGCAGTCTCGCGAGCGGGCGGACCGAAACGATCGGCGTATTGACGCAGGCGGTGTCGAGCCCGTTTTACGCCGAGTGGCTGCGCGGCATCGAGGAGTCGTTGTACGAGCCGGGCTTTACGCCGATCTTCGTGAGCAGCCGCTGGAACATCGACGACGAAAAGGCGCGCCTCGAGCAGTTCATCGCGCGGCGCGTCGATGGAATCATCTTGCTGCACGCGCAACTCGATGAGTCGACGTTGACCAACTACTCGCGGCACGCGCCAATGCTCGTACTCGGCCGCTCGGTACAAAACAGCGCGACGCTCGCTGGCCTGCCGATCGACAACATGCAGGGCGCACGCGACGCGACCCATCATCTGATCGAGCAAGGCCATCGCGAGATCGCCTTCATCGCCGGGCCGGCAAGTCACGAGGATGCGATCGAGCGCCTCGTCGGCTACCGGACCGCGCTCGAGGAAGCGGGCATCGGCTTCGATGCCGATCTCGTCGAGCAGGGCGATTACCTCGAAACGGGCGGCGTCGCAGCGATGGAGCGCCTGATGGCGCGCCATCCATCGTTCAGCGCGGTGTTCTGCGCAAATGATCAAACCGCGTACGGCGCGCGCCTCGCGATGTTCCGCCGCGGCGTGCGGGTGCCGGACGACGTGTCGCTGGTCGGCTTCGACGATTTGCCGACTTCGTCGTACATGACGCCGCCTTTGACGACGGTCCGCCAGCCGACTTACGAAATCGGCCGCCTCGCCGCACAGGGCATCGTGCAGATGATCCGCAAGCAGTCGATCGCGCTAAGCCCGATTCCGCTCACGCTCGTGACGCGTGAAACCACGCGGCGAATCACGCCGCCGGTAAAACGGGGGGATACGCCTACGTAGCGGCTGTTTTTTCGCCTCAACGTGAAAGCGCTTTCATGTATCGGCAGTCAAGCAGAAATTCAGCAGCGCATTCAGCACCAAGCAGAGCAGCACCATGCAAAGCAGCAACAAAGACAACAGGGGAAGTAGGTCGCAGCAACCGGATATTCATCGAATGCAATTCAAACAGGGTTCTTCAGGAGACGAGTAATGAAATTCCGCTTTTCAGGCTCTGCCACCGCCGTTCTGCTCAGCCTGGCCGCAGTCGGCGCGCACGCCAACACCACGTTGACGGTCGCGGTCTTTCCGAAGCTGGATCAGGAAATCAAGGACGCGCTTCCGGCGTGGAAGAAGCTGCATCCGGACGTCGACATCAAGGTGTCGTCGCTCGCGATCGCCGATCATCACAACGCAATGACCACCGCACTCGCGACGGGCTCCAATCTGCCCGACGTGATGGCGGTCGAGGTCGGCTTTATCGGCCGCTTCGCCTCGGGCGGCGGTCTCGAGGATCTGTCGAAGGCGCCGTATAGCGCGGGCCAGTACAAGAGCGAGTTCATCAACTACACGTTCGCGCAGGCGACCACGCAGGACGGCACGATCGTCGGCATGCCGGCCGATATCGGTCCGGGCACGCTGTTCTATCGCAAGGACATTCTCGACAAGGCGGGCGTGACCGAAGCCGACCTGACGAAGTCGTGGGACTCGTATCTGGCGGCCGGCGTGAAGATCAAGAAGGCGACGGGCGCGTACCTGATGGCATCGTCGCGCGATATCGAGGACATCTACATTCGCGCCGACCTGAAGGAAGGCAATGGCGTGTACTTCGACAAGGCCGGCAATCCGGTCGTCACGTCGCCGCGCTTCGTGAAGGCGTTCGAACTCGCGAAGAAAGCACGCGACCTCGGTCTCGACGCGAAGATCACGCCCTGGTCGAACGAATGGGCCGAAAGCTTCAAGCGCGGGACCGTCTCGACGCAGATGATGGGCGCGTGGCTCGGTGGTCACCTGTCGTCGTGGATCGCCCCGGACACGAAGGGTCTGTGGCGCGCGGCCAATCTGCCGAACAACGCGTACGCATCGTTCGGCGGCACGTTTTACTCGATTCCGGCGAAGGCGACGCAAAAGCCGATGTCGTGGGAATTCATCAAGTTCCTGACGACGCGTCAGGACACGCAGCTCGCATCGTTCCGTTCGATCGACGCATTCCCCGCGCTGCTCGCCGCGCAGAACGATACGTTCTTCGCGGAGCCGGTCGCATTCCTCGGCAACGAGAAAGCGCGTCTGATCTGGCGTGACGCAGCCTCGCACATCCCGGCGATCCAGCGTAGCAAGTACGACCAGGTCGCCGAGGAAGCGGTGCACTCGGCGCTCGACAAGGTCGTCGACGACGGCGCAGACGTGCATACGGCGCTCCAGGAAGCGCAGGACCAGATCGCGCATCGGGTCCGCCGTTAAAGCGGTATCGATGCAAGGTCGCGGCACGCTGCGTGCCGCGACCGAAGTGTGTCGCAGTGCGCTGCAAGTCTGCTGCAAACAGCGCGGCCGGTCATCGATCCCGGCCACGCCCGACTGGACGGAACTATTGATGAACACCCCGCTGCCCTCGACCCAAGAGGTCGCCCGCGATGCGCGCGCGAGCGATGTGCTGAGCTCGACCGCGCCGTTCGCCGCGCCGCGCAGAACTTCGCGGCTCGATCCGGTGAAAGTCGCACCCTACCTGTTTCTCGGTCCATTTTTCCTACTGTTCGCGCTATTCATGGCGTTCCCGCTGCTGTTCTCGCTGTACCTGTCGTTCCAGAGCTGGGACGCGACGGCGGGGCTCGTGAGCATGAAGTGGGTGGGTCTCTCGAACTTCACTTTCACGCTGACCGACCCGTGGTACTGGAAGTCGCTGTACAACACCGCGTCGATGGCGATCATGTCCGGCGTGCCGCAGCATCTGGTGGCGCTGCCGCTCGCATTCTTTCTGCAAACCGCGTTTCGCCGCTGGCGCAACCTGGTGGTCGGCCTGTACTTCCTGCCGTTCATCACGTCGAGCGTCGCGATCGCGCTGATCTTCTCGTCGCTGTATTCGACCGACTTCGGCATGATCAACCTCGCGATCGCCGAGCTCGGCAAGCTGGCCGGCCTGCACTGGATCGTCCCTGCGCATCCGATCGAGTGGCTCTATAACCCGAAGAACGTCAAGCCGGCGGTGTCGGTGGTGATCTTCTGGCGCTATGTCGGCTGGAACACGGTGCTGTATCTGTCGGCGCTGCAAACCATTCCGAAAGACCTTTACGAGGCCGCGCGCATCGACGGCGCGAGCGGCTGGCAACAGTTCACCCGCATCACGATTCCGCTGATCAAGCCGATGATTTTCTTCGCGGTCACGCTGTCGATCATCGGTGGGCTGCAACTGTTCGAAGAACCGTTCATCCTGCTGCCGAACGAAGGCATGGGTACCAGCCAGTCCGGTCTGACGACGGCCGTCTATATGTATCGCACCGCATTCCACGACGGCGATTTCGGCACCGCGAGTTCGATCGCATGGCTGCTGTTCATTTCGATCGGCGCGTTGATGTGGTTGAACACGCGGATCTTTCACCGCAGCGGCATGAACGAGGAGACACAGCGATGAAATCGTCGAGCAACAAGGGCCGTTATATTGGCTACGCGATCGTGGTGGTCGGCGCGCTGCTGATGTTCTCGCCGTTCTACTTCATGTTCGTGTTCGCGACGCACACGAGTTCCGAGATTTTCTCGATGCCGCCCCCGCTGTGGTTCGGCAGCGCGTTTCTCGACAACATGGCCTCGCTGATGCGGCACATTCCGTTCTGGCGCAATCTCGGCTGGAGCTTCTATACGGCCACGATGCAAACCGTGCTGACGCTGCTCGTCACGTCGATGGCCGGCTACGCGTTCGCGATGTACGAATTCCGCTTCAAGAAGACGCTGTTCGCGATCGCGCTGACCGCGATGCTGGTGCCGCCGTTCCTCGGCATGATTCCGACCTTCATGACGATGAACCTGCTCGGCTGGATCGATCAGCCGCGCGCGCTGTACGTACCTGGCGCGGCCGCCGCGCTCGGCGTGTTCCTGATGCGCCAGTACGTCGCGGCGGCGATTCCGTCCGAGCTGATCGAGGCGGCGCGCATCGACGGCTGCGGTGAATTCCGCATCTACTGGAGCATCGTGATGCCGCTGCTGGGACCGGCGCTGGGCACGCTTGGACTGATCAGCTTCATTCAGGCGTGGAACAACTTCCTGTCGGCGCTCGTCGTGCTGCGTTCGCCGTCGATGTACACGCTGCCGCTCGCTCTGCGCATTCTGCAAAGTCCGACCAATTCGGATTGGGGCGCGGTGATGGCGGGCTCCGCGGTCGCGGTGCTGCCGTTGCTGGTGCTGTTCGCATTCACCTCGCGGCGTTTGATCGACGGTCTGACGACCGGCGCGGTCAAGGCTTGAGATTCTTTCTTTCATTTTTCACGCCCGCGCGGGCGTGACATTCAGGACAACATCATCTATGTCGACGTATCGATTCAACGATGACTTCGTCTGGGGCGTCGCCACCAGTTCCTACCAGATCGAAGGCGCAGCGCATGAGGACGGCCGCGGCCCGTCGATCTGGGACGCGTTCTGCAACGTGCCGGGCAAGGTCGTGAACGGCGAGAACGGCGATGTCGCATGCGATCACTATCACCTGGTCGAGGAAGACCTCGACCTGATGGCCGAACTCGGGGTCAAGGCTTATCGCTTTTCGATCGCCTGGCCGCGCGTGCAGCCGACTGGCCGCGGCGCATTCAACGACAAGGGCCTCGCGTTTTACGAGCGCCTCGTCGACGGTTTGCTCGAGCGCGACATCCAGCCATTCGCAACGCTGTATCACTGGGACCTGCCGTTGTCGCTGCAGCATACGCAAAACGGCTGGGAAAGCCGCGACACCGCTTATCGCTTCGCGGACTACGCGCGCAAGATCGGCAGCGTGCTCGGCGATCGCATTGCATCGATCGCGACGCACAACGAACCGTGGTGCACCGCGTGGCTCGGCAACGCAACCGGCTATTTCGCGCCGGGCAACGCCGATCTGAAGAAGGCCGCGCATGTCGCGCACCATCTGCTGCTGTCGCACGGTCTCGCGTTGCAGGCACTGCGCGCCGATGGCGTGAAGGCGCCGCTCGGCATCGTGCTGAACCAGTCGCCGGCGCATGGCGCGACGGATGCGCCCGAAGATCAGGCCGCCGCGTCGCTCGAATACGCGAAGTTCGTGCGCTGGTACATGGACCCGCTGTTCAAGGGCGAGTATCCGGCCGAGGCGCTGGAATGGTATGGCGCGAACGGTCCGCAAGACGTGATCCGGAGCTGCGATTTCGACATGATCGGCACGCCGATGGACTTCCTCGGCGTCAACTACTACACGCGGATCTTCGCGAGCGCATCGGGCGACAAGCGTCCGCCGGGCGCGCTCGGCTTCACCGACATGGATTGGGAAGTCTATCCGCAAGGTCTCACCGAATTGCTGACGCGCATCAACGCCGACTACAAGTTGCCGCCGATCTACATCACCGAGAACGGCTGCGCGGCGAAAGACGTGCTCGATAACGGCCGCGTGCACGACGCCGAGCGCGTGCGCTTCTACGACCTGCATCTCGCCGCCTTGTCGGACGCGGTGAAACAGGGCATCGACGTGGCCGGCTATTTCGCCTGGAGCCTGATGGACAACTTCGAATGGGCGTCGGGCTACGACAAGCGCTTCGGCATGGTCTACGTCGACTACGCGAGCCAGCAGCGCACGCTGAAGGACAGCGCGTGGTGGTATCGCGACGTGATCGCGCAACACGCCGGCGTCGCGGCTGGGCGCTGAGGCGCACGCCCGGCGACGGGCGCGTCGAACCTCGCGTGGCGCGACAGTAGTGCGGCAGTGCGATAGCGTCACGCGGGGTCTGCAAGTACAAGGATTGAGGAGGAGGCATCAAATGGGCGAACTCGTATTGCGCAACGTCACGAAGACGTATGGCGAAGGACCGCAGGTGATCCAGGGCATCGACCTGCACATCCCGGACGGTCAGTTCACGGTGTTCGTGGGACCGTCGGGCTGCGGCAAGTCGACGATGCTGCGCATGATCGCGGGGCTCGAGTCGGTGACGGGCGGCGACATTCTGATCGACGGCGTACGCGTCAACGATCTGCAGCCCACGGACCGCGGCATCTCGATGGTGTTCCAGAGCTACGCGCTCTACCCACACATGACGGTAGCGGAAAACATGGGCTTTTCGCTGAAGCTGTCGGGCAAGTCGAAAACGGAAGTGCGCGAGGCGGTGGGCCGTACCGCCGAGATCCTGCAGATCACACATCTGCTGGAGCGCAAACCGAAGGCGCTGTCGGGCGGCCAGCGCCAGCGTGTCGCGATCGGACGGGCGATCGTGCGCAAGCCGCGCGTGTTCCTGTTCGACGAACCGCTGTCGAATCTCGACGCTGCGCTGCGCGTGCAGATGCGTATCGAACTCGCGAAGCTGCATCGCGAACTCGGCACGACGATGATCTACGTCACGCACGATCAGATCGAGGCGATGACGCTGGGCCAGCAGATCGTCGTGTTCAACAAAGGCTGCATCGAGCAGACCGGCGCGCCGCTCGATCTGTATGAGCGGCCGGCGAACCGCTTCGTCGGCGGCTTCATCGGCTCGCCGCAGATGAACATGCTGACCGCAACGCTGGTGTCGCGAAGCGATGCGCAAACCGTCGTGGCGCTTGCTGGCGCGAGCCAGCGCATCGTGCTGCCCGGCCGGCTGGCGCAGCCGGTCAGTGGCGAGTTGACGCTCGGGGTGCGCGCCGAGCATCTGGGCATCGGCTCGCTCGACGAAGGTCTCGCCGCGCGTGTCGAACTGGTCGAGCATCTCGGCGACGTCTCAATCCTGCATGCTCGACTCGATGGCATGGCGCACGCGATCGCGCTGAAGCTCGGCAAGAAGGACGCGCAGCACGCGGTCGGCGCGCGTGTCGGGATCAAGGTGGCGTCGTCGTCGGTCACGCTGTTCGATGCGAACGGCGTCGCGGTGAGCCTCGCGCGACCCGAAGTCGGCGAGGACGTCGGCGCGGTGGTTTGACAGGCCGATGTCGGCGAGTGAGCAACGGTACACCGATGGCGGAAAGTGCGATGGAGAAAAATGTAGCGAACAACGATGGCAAGGCCGCGACTAGCAATCCGTCCGGGCACCGGTCTGACCGGACGTCTGGTGAAACCGCCGCTGCCCCGAACCGCGGGCAACCGGCTACCGAACGAGAGCCGCAGCAGCGCGGCAGGCTGAAGAAGCCGCGCGAATCGTTGCATGCGTGGATCGTGCATTTCGATGCGGAGCCTTCATCAGGGCCCCCTGCATCGAACGACGAAGACTGACGCAAGCAGCGATGATGTTAGCCAGTTCGCATTGAATATTACGCGTTACTTTCGACGCCTTGCATCGAGCTTTCTCCTTGCCGGGCTTGATTTAGAGGGTCCAGTCGAGGGGTCGGATAGTGGTTCGGAGCTTAGGTAAACTCCGCATGGCGGCCGCGAACATGCGCCATTAACATCCGCTAACGTTAAGGGTAACGTTCAGCAAGTTTGCATCTATTCGAAGATCTATAACACGGGGCAAAACATTGCAAGCCAAGACGCGCCGCGCCGCTATCCGGCACGACCCGGTATGGCCAGAGCGGTCTGTGTAAAACCAATTGATTAGATGAACGTGCATCGGTTGCGCGCAGGAATTGGCGCTACCGATGCAGGCTGTGTCGCGGTTACGGTAGTTGTCGCCGCGAGTTGGATTGGAGCTCGAGGGAGCTCCTGGCAGTAGGCTGGGAAGCAACGACTGAGAGCAAGGTTGATAAAGAATGTCGGGCACGCATCGCTGGTGTTCGCCTGCGGGCGCACTGCCCGATACAAAAAATACCGTTGGATTTTTGCTGGGTGGAGAGCGTCATGGAAAAGCGAGTGTCTAAAGCCATTTTCAAGTCCCGGGCCTGCGAGCTGTTCCGTCAGGTCGAGGCATTGGGCGAAACCGTGGTCGTCACCGACCGCGGGCAACCCACCATCGAAATCCGGCCGTATCGCAGCAAGCAGGAAAATCCGCTCGAGCTGCTGCGCGCGTCGATTACGCATTTCAACCTGAAGCACGCGTTGCAGCCTGTCACTGCCGAGCAGGACGAGTAATGATCACGCTCGACACGCTTGCGCTCGTGTGCTGGCTCGGCAGGCAGAAAGCGCTGAGCCAGGCCGCGCACGATGCGATCGATCGGGAGCTCGCCGGCGGCGAGATCCTGATTTCGGCAATCAGTGCGTTCGAAATCGCGGAGTTCGTGAAGGTCGGCAGTCTCGGGCTGTCGATGGACGCGCGCAGTTGGATGTCGACGTTTCTGTCGCTCGACGGCGTGCGGATGATCCCGGTCGACACCGAGATCGCGTTTCGCGCGGCCACGCTGCCGCCCACGCTCGCCTTGCATCAACGCCTGATCGTCGCGACCGCGCGCACGCATGGCGGCGCGCTCGTGACTTCGGATGCGAAAGTGCGCGCGTCGACTTACGTCGAAACGATCTGGTGACGGCCGCGGCGCTGCCTGGTGCGGACGGGGCCGGTGGAATCGCGCACCACCAGTTCCGCCGGCAGCGTGATGCGTTGCGAAGCGGCGTCGATCCCGGCGATCTGCGCGAGCAGCGTGTTGACCGCCGAGCGCGCCATTTGCTGGAACGGTTGGCGGATCGTGGTGAGCGCCGGGTGAAACTGCTCGGACATCGGGATGTCGTCGAAGCCGATCACCGAGATGTCGTCCGGCACGCGCAGACCCGCTTCGCGGATCGCGGCGATCACGCCGAACGCGCTCTGGTCGTTGGCCGTGAAGATTGCGGTGGGCGGCTCGGCGAGATTCAGCAGGTCGAACGTGACGTCGAACGCCATCATTTGCGACAGGTCGCCCGCGGCGACCAGCGCGTCTTCGCGTGGCAGGCCGAGGCGAGCCAGCGTGTCGTGATAGCCGCGTTGCCGGTCGCGCACGCCTTCGATCGTTTCGTCGCCGGCCAGAAACGCGATGCGCTTGTGACCGAGCTCGGCGAGGTGCTCGACCGCGAGACAGGCGCCGCCGTAGTTGTCGACCGACACCGACGGGAAGCCCGTCAGCGTGCCGCGCTGATCGACGACGACGACCGGTACCTTCGCGGTGGCGAGCGCCTCGAGGCACAGCGACTCGCGCGGAAGAATGGCGAGGATACCGTCGGAGAATTGCTGGATGAGCCCAAGCAGGTCGTGATGCGTATGACGATCTTCGTCGAACACCGTGTAGACCAGCATCTCGCAGCCCGCGCCACGCGCCGCACGGCCCGCGCCGAGAATCAGTTCGCTGGAGAATTGCGTGTCGAGTGTTGGCGTGATGATGCCGATGATGCCGTTGCGGCCGCCCGATAGTTTCTGTGCGGTGCGGTTGACGACGTAGCCGATGTCCGACGCGATTCTCAGTACTTCGTCGCGGGTTTCGCGCGACACGCCGGGACGGCCGTTGAGGGCGCGCGACGCGGTCATCTGGGACACCCCGGCAAGCTTGGCAACGTGCTCAAGCGTTGGGGTCTGTCTTGCCATGCGGGTCGAAGGTGTGCGAGAGGTCATTGGATGGAGCGACTCGCTAATCGCGTTAGCGATACCGTTTATGTAGTCGTTATTCTAGCAGAACCCTTTATATTTCAGCTTTCCCACAATCGGTCCATCTTATCCGGCAGTTGCGTCGCAGCCCGCCGGGACCAGGTAAAATCCCGCATAGCCTTACTTCACGCATCGACCTAACATTCACTAACGTTAAGGCTAACGTTAATGTTTTGGTGATTTCTTATAAATCCAGAAGAGGGGACACACCCATGGCGTACCCGGCTTTGTTTAAAGCGCGGTCCATCATCGGCGCGACGGCGCTGCTGTTTTCGTTGTCTGCAGTTGTTTCGAACGCCGTAGCGGCGGACTCCAAAACGATCACGGTATGGGACCAGCAGACCAATGCGTCGTCGAGCAAGATCATTCGCGACGCGTCGGATCGATTCGAAAAGGCGGTTCCGGGCTACAAGGTCGAGAATTCGCACGTCCTGAACGAGGCATACAAGACTAAGCTGAAGGTCGCCTTCGGCGCGAACCAGCCGCCGTGCGTGTTCGAGAACTGGGGCGGCGGCGGGCTGCACGAATACGTGAAATCCGGCCAGATCGCCGACCTCACGCCGTACCTGGAGAAGGATCCGGCGTACCGCAGCCGCTTCATGCAAGCGTCGTGGAATGTCACGACGTTCGACGGCAAGACCTACGGTGTTGCCGCCGAAAACGCGGCGGCCGCGGTGATCTTCTACAACAAGGAAGTCTTCAAGAAGTACGGCATCACGCCGCCGAAGACGTGGGATGAACTGATGCACGTCGTTGAAGTGCTGAAGTCGCACAACGTTGCAGCGTTCTCGCTCGCGAACAAGAACAAGTGGACCGGTTCGATGTACTACATGTACCTCGTCGACCGTATCGGAGGTCCGCAAGTCGTGAAGGACGCGATCGAAGGCAAGGGCAAGGGCTTCGAAGATCCGGCGTTCGTCGAAGCCGGCAAGCGCATTCAGGAACTCGTGAAGGCTGGCGCGTTCGCACCGGGCATCAACGGTCTCGATTACGACTCGGGCGCCTCGCGCCGCCTGCTGTACACGGGCAAGGCTGCCATGGAGCTGATGGGCGCCTGGGAAGCTTCGACGATCGCGAACGAAAATCCGACGTTCTCGAAGGATCTGGACTTCTTCGCGTTCCCGAGCGTGCCGGGTGGCAAGGGTGATCCGCGCGACCTGATCGGGACGGTCGGCGACGGCTTCCTCAGCATCTCGACCGAGTGCAAGACGCCGGACGCAGCGTTCAAGCTGATCCAGGCACTGACCGACGAGCAGGCGATGCAGGCTCGCGCGTCGGATGACCACAAGCTCCCGCCGGTCAATAACGTCAAGATCGACGATCCGTTCACGCAGCGTCTGCAGCAAATGCTTGCCGCCGCTCCGAGCGTGCAGCTCTGGTACGACCAGGCACTGCCGCCGGCCCTCGGTGAAATGCACAAGGACACGACGCAAGCACTGTTCGGTCTGTCGCTGACGCCTGAGGCTGCTACGCAGCAAATGGAAGCCGCTTCGAAGAAGGGCGGCTGATCTCCAGTCTTAAAGAAAAGTCCGACCGGCACCGCGAGGTGCCGGTCGGCATACAAGCCCGTGAATATCGCACTTTCCGCTACACCCGAACGCCGGCTGAGATTTTCATCGCAAACGCTCGTCACGGTTGTGTTTCTTGCGCCGTCGCTGCTGCTGCTGGCCGTGTTCCTGCTTTATCCGCTCGTCTCCAGCCTGCGGCTGTCGCTGCTCGACTGGAACGGCCTCGGCAACACTGCCCGTTATATCGGGCTCGCGAACTGGGCGCGGCTCGCGCACGACACGGTGTTCTGGCAATCGCTGAAGAACAACGTGATTCTTGCTGTCGCGTCGATCGTCGTCCAGCTTCCGATCGCGCTCGCGCTCGCCGTGCTGCTGGAGAAGGCCGGGCGTGGCTCGCGCTTGCTCAAGGTTCTCTATTTCCTGCCGCTGCTGATGTCGAGCGTGGCGATCGGTGTGCTGTTCAAGCAAATCTACGATCCGAATTTCGGTCCGATCAACGTCGCGCTGCAGGCATTCGGGCTCGATGGCCTCGCGAAGGACTGGCTGGGCGATCCGCATTTTTCGCTGGCTGCGACCATCGCCGTGATCATCTGGCAGAACGCGCCTTTCTACATGATTCTGTTTCTCGCCGGCCTCTCGTCGATGCCGGCCGAGGTCAACGAGGCTGCGCTCCTCGACGGCGCATCCGAGTGGACCATTTTCTGGCGCATCAAGCTGCCGCACCTGCAAGGCACGGTGCGCACCGCTGTGCTGCTGTCGGTGCTCGGGTCGCTGCGTTACTTCGATCTCGTCTTCGTCATGACCGGTGGCGGCCCCGAAGGCTCGTCGGAGGTGATGGCCACCTACATGTATCGGACGGTGTTCAGTTCGTTTCAACTCGGCTACGGCAGCACCATCGGCTCGGCGATGTTCCTTATCGTCATCACGGTGGCGGCGGTGTCGATGTACTTCACCCGCCGTTATGCAACCGAGGTCTGAACCATGAACAAGAAACTACGCTTCCCCCGCGTGGGGGTTCCTCTGCTGGCACTGATCTGGCTGGCCGTCACGACGATTCCGTTTCTCTTCATGGTCGCATCGAGTTTCAAGAGCCAGGAAGAGACCTTCGCGACGTCAGTGTGGGCGCCGCCGAGCCACCTGTATTGGGGTAACTACGCGGCTGTGCTGCAGGGGCCGTTTTTCACTTATTTCCGTAACAGCGTGTTCACGGTGGGCGTGTCGGTGCTGCTGATCGTCATCATCAGTGCGATGGCGGCCTACGTGTTTGCGCGCTTGCGCTTCTCGCTGAACAAGACGCTGTTCGGTCTGGTGGTCGCCGGCATGATCGTGCCGCTGCATGCGACGCTCGTGCCGATCTATCTGCTCACGCGCAACCTCGGCCTTTACGACACCGCGTTCGCGCTGCTCGGCCCTTATGTGGCCCTCAGTCTGCCGGTGTCGATCTTCATCCTGACCGAGTTCATGCGCCAGATTCCGCGCGAGCTCGAAGAAGCGGCGCAGCTCGACGGCTGCAGTCCGTTCCGCATCTTCTGGCGTATTTTCTTCCCGCTTTCGGCACCGGGGCTCGCCACCGTGACGATCTTCAACGGCATTGGTCTGTGGAACGAGTTCATCTTCGCGTACATGCTCACGTCGACGGCCGAACACCGTACGCTGCCGCTCGCGATTTGGGACTTCATGGGGCAATACGCGTCGAACATACCCTCGATGCTGTCTGTCCTCGTTCTCACGTCGTTGCCGCTGATCGTTGCCTACGCGTTCGGTCAGGAGCGCGTGATCAAGGGGATGATGGCCGGCTCGCTCAAGGGCTGATCCGCATCGCACCTCACCTCGAATCGTGTGGGCCAAAGTGGCCCGCACACCGAACTTCGCATAAACGATATGGCAAGCATCTCTCTCACTAACATACAGAAGTCCTATACGAGCGGTAACTCGGTGATCCGCGACGCCAACCTCGAAGTCGGCAAGGACGAATTCTGCGTGTTCCTCGGGCCGTCGGGCTGCGGCAAGTCCACGCTGCTGCGCATGATCGCCGGTCTCGAATCGATCACCGACGGCGAACTGCGCATCGACGGTCAACTGATGAACAACGTCGAACCCGCGAAGCGCCAGGTCGCGATGGTGTTCCAGAACTATGCGCTCTATCCGCATATGAGCGTGTACGAGAACATGGCATTCGGCCTGCGTCAGGCGAAGGTCGATAAGGCCACCATCGACAGGAAGGTGCGCAGCGCCGCTGCCGCGCTGCAACTCGACAGCTACCTCGAACGCCGCCCCGCCGCGCTGTCCGGCGGCCAGCGCCAGCGCGTGGCGATCGGGCGCGCAATCGTGCGCGAGCCGGGCGTGTTCCTGTTCGACGAGCCGCTGTCGAATCTCGACGCCGCGCTGCGCGTGCAGACGCGTACCGAAATCGCCCGTTTGCATCGCGAGTTCAACCGCGCGAGCGCGGTGTACGTCACCCACGACCAGATCGAAGCGATGGCGCTCGCCGACAAGATCGTGCTGCTGCACGCCGGCGCGGACATGGAAAAACACGGCAGCATCGCGCAGATCGGCGCGCCGCTCGATCTGTACCACCGGCCGAAGAGCCGCTTCGTCGCAGGCTTCATCGGTTCGCCGAAGATGAACTTCATGCCGGCCACGGTGCTCGCGGTCGACGACAAGGGCATTCAGGTCGAGCTGACCACGGGCGAGCGCGTGCGCGCCGAGGTCGACGGCCGCAGGCAGCGCGCCGGTTCGCAGGTCACGCTCGGCATCCGGCCGGAGCACCTCGCCCTGCCATCGGCGCAGGCCGGCGTGCAGACAATCCGCTGCGCCGTGCGCCTGGTCGAACGGATGGGCGAGCACAGCTACGTGCATGTGGACGGTGGCGTGCGCGACGGCAACGCGATGATCGCCAAGCTGCCCGGCGACGGTGGCGTGACGCACGACGAACGCGTCGAACTGGCGTTCGCACCGCACGCGTGCCACGTGTTCGACGACAAGGATTTCGCGCTGCCGCGTCTGCACTGATCCGCTTGCGATCGCGGTACTCGCACGACGCGAGCAGGCGCGGTTCCACCGCATCGTGTCGCTAGAGCCAAACGAATGACCCGTAGTCGATCAAACACGGCGAATACGAGTTGCGGCTGCGTTCGATCGATTAGCAGGACTGCGAAGTGCGGAAAGGTATCTGAAATAGAAGGGAATGGCATCCGGGCCGAAGCAACGCCATGCCGCACGCTTGTCAGGAACAACGGATTTGTCGGCGCTTCATGCGCTTCGTACACCAGGATAAAAAAAGGAGTTTTCGATGTTGCTTCGCCAAAGTGAGGTCCAGCTCTACCGCAATCCAGCGGCAGCCGTGGAAGAGCGCGTGGCCGATCTGCTCGCGCGCATGACACTCGACGAAAAGATTGCGCAGCTTCACGCCGCGTGGCTGAAGCTGTCGGCCGATGGCAATCACAAGGCGCGTAGCATCGATTTCGCGCAGAGCGCCAACCAGATCACGGTCGACGAGATCCTGCAGCATGGCCTCGGCCAGATCACGCGTCCGCTCGGCACGCATACGGTCGATCCGAAAGAAGGCGTACGCGCGCTCAACGAGCTGCAGCGCAAGATGGTCGAAGACACGCGCCTCGGCATTCCGGTGATGTCACACGAGGAATGCCTCGTCGGGCTCATGATCAAGGACGCGACGCTGTTCCCGTCGCCGTTGAACTATGCGGCGACGTGGAATCCGCAACTGGTCGGCGAAGTGGGCACGATCATCGGCGAGCAGGCACGCTCGATCGGCTGTCATCAGGGGCTCGCGCCGGTGCTCGACGTGTCGCGCGACCCGCGTTGGGGCCGCACCGAGGAGACGCTCGGCGAAGACCCCTATCTGGTTGGCGTGCTCGCGTGTCATTACGTGAAGGGCCTGCAGGGCGAACAGCGCGATCTGCTCGCGACGCTCAAGCATTTTGTCGGTCATTCGGCGAGCGAAGGCGGCCGCAATCATGCGCCGGTGCATGTCGGTCCGCGTGAGCTCAACGACGTGTTCATGCTGCCTTTCGAAATGGCCGTGAAGCTCGCGAACGCGGGTTCGGTGATGCCCGCCTATCACGACGTCGACGGCGTACCCTGTCATGGCGATCGCGCGCTGCTGCACGACACGCTGCGAGAGAAATGGGGCTTCGACGGTCTCGTCGTCGCCGATTACGCGGGCGTCGACCTGCTGTTCAGCCATCATGCCGTGGCGCGCGACAGCGCGTCGGCCGCAGCCCTCGCGTTCAACTCCGGCCTCGACGTCGAGCTGCCGGGTCACGAGTGCGCGGTGCATCTGAAGGAAGCGCTCGAGCGCAACGAAATCAGCGAAGCGACGATCGACACCGCCGTCTCGCGCGTGCTGCGCGTGAAATTCCAGCTCGGCCTGTTCGAGAATCCGTACGTCGATCCCGAACGCGTCGACGTGAAAAGCGCGACCGCGGGCGATACCGCGTATCAGGTCGCGCTCGAATCGGCGGTGCTGCTGCACAATCAAGGCGACGTGCTGCCGCTCGACGCGCACGGCTCCGAAAAGATCGCGGTGATCGGCCCGACCGCCGACGATCCGCTCGCGCTGCTCGCTGGCTACAGCTTCCCGGTGCACCTGATCAACAGCGGCGAGCAGTCCACTGCTTCGATCGCGACGCCGCTGCGTTCGCTGCGCGCGCTGCTCGGCGACGAGCGCGTAATTCACGCGCAGGGTTGCGACATCATCAAGGAGCGCCGCGCGGGCGCGCCGGTGTTTCCGGGCGACGTGTCGCTCGATCTGACCGGCGACGCGCATTGCGACGAGCTGATCAGCAAGGACACCGACGGCATCGCGGCCGCGGTCGAAGCCGCGCGGCAAGCGGGCGTCGCGCTGGTGTTCGTCGGCGATCTGGCGGGCCTGTTCCAGTCCGGCACGGTCGGCGAAGGGTCCGATACCGACAGCCTCGACCTGCCTGGCGTACAGCAGGCGTTGCTGCAGGCGGTGGTCGACAGCGGCACGCCGACGGTCGTCGTGATGACGGGCGGCCGTCCGTACAATCTCGGCGGCCTCGAAGACCGCATCGCCGCGCAGATCATGGCGTTCGCGCCGGGCGAGCGTGGCGCCGAGGCGCTCGCCGATCTGCTGGTGGGCCGCGCCAATTTCAGTGGCCGTCTGCCGTTGTCGGTGCCGAAGAGCGCGGGCGCCGTGCCGTACGTGTATAACCATCGTCTGAAGAGCGCGGGAACGCCGATTGCATACCATTTCGGCTGCCGCTATCCGTTCGGTTTCGGTCTGGGCTATACGCAGTTCCGTTACGGCGATCTCGCGCTCGCGCACAGCGAAGTGCCGATCGAAAACGGTACGATCGAGTTGAGCTTCGCGGTCGACAATATCGGCGCGCGCGACGGCACCGAGATCGTGCAGATCTACGCGCGCGACCGGCACGCGTCGGTCGCGCGGCCGGTCCGCGAGCTGAAGGCGTTTGCACGCGTGCCGCTCGCGGCCGGTGCGTCGGCGCGTGTGCGCGTGAAACTGCCGGTCGACATGCTGAACTTCACCGACGCGTGCGGCGAGCGTATCGTCGAGCCCGGTGACTTCGATCTGCTGGTCGGCAGCTCGAGCCGCGACATTCATCTGAGCGGCACGGTCGCCGTCGCGGGCTCCGCGACGAGAACGCTCGAACGCAACTGGCGCATGCTGAGCGAGGTCGAGATCGTGGCCTAAGCGGCGGGTCAGGGCGGCGAGCGCCGTCCTGTGTGTGGTCCTACTCGTAACAAGTGGAAAATCTGATGTCGTATGCAACCTATCCAAGTCTGTCGGACAAAACCATCGTCGTGACCGGCGGCGGCAGCGGGATCGGCGCCGCGACCGTCGAGGCCTTCGCGCAGCAAGGCGCGCGCGTGTTCTTCCTCGACGTCGCCGAGCACGATTCGCTCGCGCTGCAGGAAACGCTTCGCCACGCGAAGCATCCGCCGCTGTTCCGCCGCTGCGACCTGAAAAATGTCGACGCGATCGAACACACCTTCAACGAAATCGTCGATGCGGCCGGCCCGATCGACGTTCTCGTCAACAACGCCGGCAACGACGACCGGCACGAAATCGGCGAGCTTACCGCGAGCTACTGGGACGATCGTATCGCGGTGAATCTGCGCCACCAGTTCTTCTGCGCTCAGGCCGCCGCGAACGGTATGCGTCGCGCGGGGCGCGGCGTGATCCTGAATCTGGGCTCGGTGTCGTGGCATGTCGCGCTGCCGAACCTGGCGATCTATATGACCGCCAAGGCCGGCATCGAAGGGCTCACGCGTGGTCTCGCGCGTGATCTGGGCAGCGCGGGCATCCGCGTGAATTGCATCATCCCCGGGGCGGTGAAGACGCCCCGGCAGATGCAGCTGTGGCAATCGGCGGAAAGCGAAGCGAAGGTCGTCGCGAGTCAGTGTCTGCAACTGCGCATCGAGCCCGAGCACGTCGCGCGTATGGCGCTGTTCCTCGCCTCCGACGACGCGTCACGCTGCTCCGGCCGCGATTACTTCGTCGACGCAGGGTGGTACGGAGAATGAGCATGCCGGTTCCTGTGTGCGTATGGGCGGTCGGCGCCGAGCTGGCCGAAGGGCCGCTATGGCAGGCCGCCGAAAACGCGGTGTATTTCGTCGATATCAAGGGGCGCTGGATTCATCGGCTGTCGGTCGCGACCGGCGAGCAGCGGACGTGGCAGGCGCCCGACCAGCCCGGTTTTCTGGCGCCGCTCGCGGACGGCACGTTCGTATGCGGGCTGCCATCCGGCTTGCATCGCTTCGATCCGGCGAGCGGCGAGTTCAGCAATCTCGCCGACGTCGAACCGCATCTGCCGGGCAACCGCCTCAACGACGGTTTCGTCGATGCACGGGGACGCCTGTGGTTCGGCTCGATGGACGATGCGGAAGAGGCGCCGAGCGGCACGCTGTATCGCGTGAACGAGCAAGGCGCGGCAATCGCGCAGGACGACGACTACGTGATCACGAACGGCCCGGCGATGAGCCCGGACGGCCGCACGCTGTATCACAACGACACGATGCGGCGGGTGGTTTATGCCTTCGACGTCGCCGCGGACGGCACGCTGTCGGGCAAGCGCATCTTCGCCGCGATCTCCGGCGACGGCCATCCCGACGGCATGGCAGTCGATGCCGACGGCTTCGTGTGGATCGCGCTGTTCGGCGGCTGGCGGATCGAGCGTTACTCGCCGGCGGGCGAGCTGGTCGATCAGGTGCCGTTGCCGTGCGCGAACGTGACGAAGCTCGCGTTCGGCGGCGACGATCTGCAAACCGTCTATGTGTCCACCGCATGGAAGGGACTGACGGCGGTCGAGCGCCAGCATCAACCGCAGGCGGGCGGGCTGTTCTCGTTCCGCGCGCCGGTGGCGGGGCAGGCTCAGGCGCGCTGCACGGTGGGCTTCGAGCGCTAGACGACAACAACACAGCGACAGGACAAGCCGCAAAACGCAACCCTGACGTTGCCTGGTCGCTCCGCAAGGAGCGGCCCGCTATCATGTGCGTTCCATGACTTTCGCGCATTCGCCCCGATACCTATCATGACGTCCAGGCCGCCAGTCCCGCCCCGCATGTCCGATGTTGCCGAACGCGCGGGCGTCTCGAAGATGACCGTGTCGCGCGTGCTCGCCGGCCGCAACGTGTCGCAGGCGACTCGCGAACGCGTGCAGAAGGTCATCGACGAACTCGGCTACGTCGCCGATGCGGCGGCGGGCGCGCTGTCGTCGGGACGCTCGGCGTTCGTCGCGGTGCTGGTGCCGTCGCTGTCCAGCTCGAACTTCTCCGACACCGTGCGCGGACTGAATGCCGTGCTGGGCCCGCACGGTCTGCAACTGCTGCTCGGCGACACGGACTACCGTCTGGAACAGGAAGAACTGCTGGTGCGCTCGATGCTGCGCCACCAGCCGCGCTGCGTCGCGTTGACGGGCGGCCGGCACACCGAGGCGACGCGCATGCTGTTGCAGCGCGCCGGTATTCCGGTCGTCGAAATGTGGGATCTGCCCAGCGATCCAATCGATACGGTCGTCGGCTTTTCGAACTCGGCGGCGGCGCGCGCGATGGTCCGGCATCTGCACGAGCGCGGTTATCGGCGGATCGGCTTCATCGCGGGTGCCAGCGAGCGCGACCGGCGCGGGCACGACCGGATGCGCGGCTACGTCGCCGAAATCAAGGCGCTCGGCCTCGGCGAGCCGCGCGTGATCCGGCTCGGCGATTCGCCGATCACGATGAGCCACGGCGCACCGGCGATCGGCGCATTGCTCGACACGTGGCCCGATATCGAGGCCGTGATGTGCGTGAGCGACATGTCGGCGTTCGGCGCGATCATGGAGTGTCACCGGCGCGGGCTGTCGGTGCCGGGCGACATCGCGGTCGCCGGGTTCGGCAACTTCGAGGTGTCGTGGTGCTGTCAGCCGAGCATCACGACGGTGTCGGTCGACGCGTACGGCATCGGCCTGCGCGCTGGCGAAACGCTGCTTGCGGCGCTCGCCGATCGCGAAGCGGGCGAGGTGCATCGCAGGAAAGCGGTGAAGATCGATTTCACGGTGATTGCACGCGATAGCGCGTAGAGGACACGCTGCGAGCATCAGCGGCGCGACGCTGAATTCGCAAGCCGCGAACACCTCGAACTACCCTTAATTAAACAGATCAGGGATATCCCTTGGTTGCCCGGATGGTAAGCCGGGCGTAACATCCACAGCCAGAAATGTTACCGGTAACTTATCGGCGAGGTTCGTCGGCTCGAATCGCACGAGCGGCGAAGCAACGGCATTTCCCACGAAAAACAGGCTGATGGAGATACGAATGACCGCTGTGCCGTCCGCAATCGCCGCGCCCGCCGCGCGCGTCGACGAGTTCGAGGAAAGGACCTATCGCAAGGTCGTGCGCCGGCTGCTGCCGGTACTGTTGCTGTGCTATGTGGTTGCGTATCTGGATCGCGTGAACGTCGGCTTCGCGAAGTTGCAGATGCTCGACGATCTCGGCCTGTCCGACACGATGTACGCGATCGGCGCGAGCGTGTTCTTCTGGGGCTATTTCATCTTCGAAGTGCCCAGCAACGTGTTCCTGCATCGCTACGGTGCGCGCTTCTGGATCGCGCGGATCATGTTCACGTGGGGGCTCGTGTCGATGGCGCTCGCGTTCGTCGCGCCGCTCGCGCGCGTCGCGCACGTCGAAACCGCGACGATGTTCTACATCCTGCGCTTCCTGCTCGGGCTCTGCGAGGCCGGCTTCTTCCCCGGCGTGATTCTGTACCTGAACTTCTGGTTTCCGTCGCAGCGCCAAAGTCGCGTGATGTCAGGCTTTCTGATCGCAATGCCGGTCAGCCTGATGCTCGGCGGCGTCGTGTCGGGCTGGCTGATGAACCATACGGCCGGCCTGCTCGGCTATCAGGGCTGGCAATGGATGCTGCTGATCGAAGGCGTGCCGTCGCTGCTGACCGCGTTCGTGGTGTACTTCTCGCTCGACGACGGCATTGACCGCGCGCGCTGGCTCACGCCGCAGGAGAAGAGCCTGCTCGCGGCGAATCTGCAGCGCGAAAGCGCGCATAAGACAGCGCGCTTCGGCTCGGCGGTGCGCGATCCGCGCGTCTGGCTGCTGATCGCGATTTTGCTCACGTTCAATACCGGCTTCTACGGCCTCGCGTTCTGGCTGCCGTCGATCATCAAGGCGACCGGCGTGCAGGATCCGCTGCATATCGGCCTGCTGACCGCGATTCCGTACGGCGTGGCGATCGTCGCGACGCTCGCGAACGCCGCGCATTCGAAGAAAACCGGCGAGCGGCGCCTGCATGCGGCGATTCCGGCGCTGATCGGCGGAATCGCTCTGATCATGAGCGCGGCTTTGGCGCATCATGTGGTGTGGGCGATCACGTTTCTGACGATCGCCACCGCCGGCATCCTTGCGCTGATGCCGATTTACTGGACGTTCCCGGGACAGCTGCTGTCGGGCGCCGCGGCCGCGGCCGGCATCGCGATGATCAACGCGATCGGCAATCTGTCCGGCTTTACTGGTTCGATGATCACCGCCGTGGCGAAAGATTTGACCGGCGACATCAACAACGGCACTTACGCACTCGGTGCGTGTCTGCTGGTCAGTTGCGTGCTGATCCTGCTCGTGCCGCGCACGATGCTGACGCGGGCCGCCTCGAATGAAGGCAGCGGCCCCGGCCGCGAGACAGCGCGGGCACAGAAACACGCGGAGCACGCATAAGAAACCCTCACCCAGACAGAGAGACAAGCATCATGTCAGCATCCACCCCGCGCCGGCTGCGCAGCCAGGAATGGTTCGACGATCCCTCGCATGCGGATATGACGGCGCTGTACGTCGAGCGTTTCATGAACTACGGTCTGACGCGCGAAGAGCTGCAGTCGGGCCGGCCGATCATCGGCATCGCGCAGACCGGCAGCGATCTCGCGCCGTGCAACCGGCATCACATCGAGCTCGCGGCGCGCACGAAGGCTGGTATTCGCGACGCGGGCGGCATTCCAATGGAGTTTCCGGTGCATCCGCTCGCCGAGCAGAGCCGCCGGCCGACCGCAGCGCTCGATCGCAATCTCGCGTATCTGGGCCTCGTCGAAATCCTGCACGGCTTCCCGCTCGACGGCGTGGTGCTGACCACCGGCTGCGACAAGACCACGCCCGCGTGCCTGATGGCGGCGGCCACCGTCGATATGCCAGCGATCGTGCTGTCCGGCGGTCCCATGCTCGACGGCTGGCACGACGGCAAGCGCGTCGGGTCGGGCACCGTGATCTGGCATGCACGCAATCTGCTGGCGGCCGGCGAGATCGACTACGAAGGCTTCATGGAGCTGACTACCGCGTCGTCGCCGTCGATCGGTCACTGCAACACGATGGGCACCGCGCTGTCGATGAACAGCCTCGCCGAAGCGCTCGGCATGTCGCTGCCCGGCTGCGCGAGCATTCCGGCCGCTTACCGCGAGCGCGGCCAGATGGCCTACGCGACCGGCAAGCGCATCGTCGACCTCGTGCGCGAGGACCTGCGGCCGTCGAAGATCATGACGAAAGAAGCGTTCGAAAACGCGATCGTCGTCGCATCGGCGCTCGGCGCGTCGACCAATTGCCCGCCGCATCTGATCGCGATTGCGCGGCACATGGGCGTCGAGCTGAGTCTCGAAGACTGGCAGCGCGTCGGCGAGCAGGTGCCGCTGATCGTCAACTGCATGCCCGCCGGCGAATATCTCGGCGAGAGCTTCCATCGCGCGGGCGGCGTACCGGCCGTGATGCGCGAGCTCGCGAAAGGCGGCCTCGTGCACGAGGATTGCCTGACCGTGTCGGGCCGCACGATGGGCGAAATCGCGGCCGCCGCACCCGCGCCGGATCGCGAGGTCATCAAGACGACCGACGATCCGCTGAAGCACGGCGCGGGCTTCATGGTGCTGTCCGGCAACTTCTTCGACAGCGCGATCATGAAGATGTCGGTGGTCGGCGATGCGTTCCGCAAGACCTACCTGAGCGAGCCCGGTGCGGAAAACAGCTTCGAAGCACGCGCCATCGTGTTCGACGGCCCCGAGGACTATCACGCGCGCATCAACGACCCGTCGCTTGAAATCGACGAGCATTGCATCCTCGTGATTCGCGGCACGGGCACGGTCGGCTATCCGGGCAGCGCCGAGGTCGTCAACATGGCGCCGCCGGCGGCGCTCGTGCGCCAGGGCATCACGTCGCTGCCGACGCTCGGCGACGGCCGTCAGAGCGGCACGTCGGCGAGCCCGTCGATTCTGAACATGTCGCCGGAAGCGGCGGTGGGCGGCGGCCTTGCGCTGTTGCGCACGAACGACCGCATCCGCGTCGATCTGAATTCGCGCAGCGTCAAAGTGCTGGTCGACGAAGCGGAACTCGCGCGACGTCGCGAAACCGTGCACTTCGAGATTCCGCCCGCGCAAACGCCGTGGCAGGAGCTGTATCGCAAGACGGTCGGCCAGCTTTCGACCGGCGGCTGCCTCGAACCGGCGACGCTGTATCTGAAGGTGATTGCCGAGCGCGGCAACCCACGGCATTCGCATTGACCTGCAGGTGACAAGGCCGGGCTTCGCACGCAACGCGACGCCCGGCGTTGGCCGTTTTCCCACTTATCCGAAAGAGCCCATCCCATGTCCGCAACTTCCCCCTCCAGCTTTCTTCCCGGCGATCTGAACGACGCACTGCTGATCGGCCGCGTGTGGCGCAAGACCGAGCAGCATGAAGGACCGTGCGTGGTCGTCGTGCGCGGCGGCGAGGTGTTCGACATCACCGCGGCCGTGCCGACTACCGCCGACCTGTTCGAGCGCGACGATGCCGCGCAATTTGCGCGCAGCGCGCCGGGCGTGCCGCTCGGGCCGGTCGCGCAGCTGATCGAGGCGAATCTGCCGGGCGCGAGCGCACCGGCCGCGCGCGTGCTCGCGCCGTGCGACGTGCAGGCGATCAAGGCCTGCGGCGTCACGTTCGCGGTGAGTCTGATCGAGCGCGTGATCGAGGAGCAGGCCGGCGGCGATCCGGCGAAGGCGAGGGAAGTGCGCGAGACGATCGCGTCGACGATCGGCACCGATCTGTCGAAGATCAAGCCGGGATCGGAAGCGGCGATGAAGCTGAAGGCCGAGCTCGAGCGACGCGATGCGTGGTCGCAATACATGGAAGTCGGCATCGGTCCGGACGCCGAAGTATTTTCGAAATCGCAGCCGATGTCGGCAGTCGGCTTCGGCGCGGACGTCGGTCTGCTCGCCGCGTCGGTGTGGAACAACCCGGAGCCGGAGATCGTGCTCGCGGTGAATAGCCGCGGCAGCATCGTCGGCGCGACGCTCGGCAACGACGTGAACCTGCGCGACATCGAAGGCCGCTCGGCGCTGTTGCTCGGCAAGTGCAAGGACAACAACGGCTCGTGCGCGATCGGTCCGTTCGTGCGGCTGTTCGACGACACCTTCTCGCTCGACTCGGTACGCAGCGCGAGCGTGTCGCTGCGCGTCGAAGGCGCCGACGACGACTTCGTGCTCGACGGCGTGAGCCACATGAGCGAGATCAGCCGCGACCCGGCCGACCTCGTCGCGCAGACCTGCGGCCGTCACCACCAGTACCCGGACGGCTTCATGCTGTTCCTCGGCACAATGTTCTCGCCGATCAAGGACCGCGACGCGCCCGGCGGCGGCTTCACCCACCACCTCGGCGATCGCGTGACGATTTCGACGCCGCAGCTCGGGGCGCTGACCAACACGGTGCGCCTGTCCACCGAAATCGAGCCGTGGACGTTCGGCGTGCGCGCGCTCTATAGCAATCTCGCCGCCCGTGGCCTGCTCGTTGCTGAATAACCGGATTGTCGTTGCAATTTTCGAAAGGAGAATCAGGACATGAGTCAGTTCGCAAACTACATCGACGGACAGTGGGTCGACGGCGCGAGCGTGTCGCGCAACGTCAATCCGTCGAATCTCGACGACGTGATCGGCGAATTCGCGCAAGCCGACGCCGAGCAGACGCATCGCGCGATCAGCGCCGCACGCAAGGCCTTCGCGCAATGGTCGTTGTCCACGCCGCAGCAGCGCTTCGACGTGCTCGACCAGGCGGGCAGCGCGATCCTCGCGCGCAAGGTGGAGCTCGGCAACGTGCTCGCGCGTGAAGAGGGCAAGACGCTGCCCGAGGCGATCGGCGAAGTGGGCCGCGCCGGGCAGATCTTCAAGTTCTTCGCGGGCGAAGCGCTGCGCGTCGGCGGCGAAGTGATGCCGTCGGTGCGGCCGGGCATGACGGTCGAAATGACGCGTGAGCCGGTTGGCGTGGTCGGCCTGATTACGCCGTGGAATTTTCCGATTGCGATTCCGGCGTGGAAGATCGCGCCGGCGCTTGCGTACGGCAACACGGTCGTGATCAAGCCGGCCGATCTGGTGCCGGGCAGCACGTGGGAGCTGGTCAAGATCATCGCCGAGGCGGGCGCGCCGGCGGGGGTGATCAACCTCGTGATGGGGCGCGGTTCGGTGGTTGGCGAGGCGCTCGTGTCGTCGCCGGATGTCGATGCGATCAGCTTCACCGGTTCCGTTTCGACGGGCCGCGCGATCGGCGCGAAGTGCTTCGATTCGGGCAAGAAATTCCAGCTGGAAATGGGCGGCAAGAACCCGATGGTCGTGCTCGACGACGCCGATCTCAATGTCGCGATCGAAGCGTGCATCAACGGCGCGTTCTACTCGACGGGCCAGCGTTGCACGGCATCGAGCCGGCTGATCGTGACCGCGGGGATCTATGACCGCTTCATCGACGGCATGAAGGCGCGCATGCGCGCGCTGAAGGTCGGCGATGCGCTCGCGGACGGCACGCACATCGGCCCGGTCGTCGACGACAAGCAGTTGGCACAGGACGAGCGCTATCTGGCGATCGCGCGCGAAGAGGGCGGCACGGTGTTCGGCGGCGAGCGCGTCGAAGGCTCGACGCGCGGCTATTTCTTCGCGCCGGCGCTGGTCACGGAGACGACCCCGGCTATGCGCATCAACCGTGAAGAGGTGTTCGGGCCGGTGGCGTCGGTCATCAAGGTCAAGGACTACCAGGAAGCGCTCGCAGTTGCCAACGACACCGAGTTCGGGTTGTCGGCCGGCATCTGCACGACATCGCTGAAGTACGCGAGTCATTTCCGCCGCCATGTTCAGGCCGGCATGGTGATGGTCAACACCGCGACGGCGGGGGTCGATTATCACGTGCCGTTTGGCGGGCGGAAGGGGTCGAGCTACGGTCCGCGCGAGCAGGGCGCCTACGCCCGCGAGTTCTATACGTCGGTGAAGACCGCGTATATCAACCCGGGCGCGGTCTGACGCAGAACTAACAACAGAGCTCCCCAAAACGGAACTGGCCCGCCATCGCATTCAGTCGCGATGGCGGGCCAGTAGGGGAAGCTGCGAGAGCGCCAAGCCGAGCGCTCCGGCAGGTACAGCTACATCAACAGCAACTTTCCAACCTGCAACGCCTTACTGCGCTGCGTGACCTTGCTGCGACGAACCGCTGGTCACGCCGCCGACCGCGGCGTTTTGCGCCGCGACTCGGGCTTCGGCAGCCTGAATGTTCGACGGATATTCGTTCGGGTTCGAACGTGCCGGGTTGTAGCCGGCTTTTTCGATCTGAGCCAGCTCTTCACGGACTTGCGCGCGGGTCAGCGGCTGGTTCGATTGAGCGAAAACGGCAACCGGAGCAGCGAGGGTAGCGGCGATAACGACAGCTTGAACGAGCGATTTCATTTTTATTACCTCCAGGTTTTGTCTTTCTAGGCTGCGAAACCATTTGTTTGCAGCAGTGATGACAGTCTAGGGGGAGCGGAAAGTAGGGTAAATACCTAATTTCTGAAATCACTGTTTCCGAAACCAAAACAATAATGAGACAGCAAGGCCATCGAGCGTCGATTTGCGAAGCGATCCGCGACAGCTGGCGCGCATGAGTCAGCCGGCTGATATGGCCTTGATGAGCAGCAAGCCCGCGCCGGCGACGGCTATGGCGCCGCTCGCCCGGGCGACGAGTGCGCCGTCCGGCGCAAGTCGCTCGGCCGTAATGGCGGCCGTCACGGCGGCCATCAAGCGCAAATCCGTCATGCCGACGACCAGCAGAATTGCCGTGAGACCCCCGCAGCAACCGGCGCAATCGATGCCGATGCGCAGACCGTATCTCCACGCGCTCGGCGCATCGGCGGGAAGGCTGGGCGTCGTGCGGCTGCAGGCGAGGCGGCGGGCTTTCCATGTGCTGAACTGCAACGCGCCCGCGAGCAATACGACCACGCTGACCGCCAGCGGCATCGAACGCGCGAGCGCTGGCCACCGCAACTCGAGCGCCGCGAGCGACGCGCCCAGTGCAAACACGGCCGCGCCGAGCGCCGTCCATACGACCGCATACGCGCCACTCACGAGCATCGTCAGCAGGGCCAGTCGCTCCGCACTTGCGCGCGAGCCGATCGCGTCGCGATAGCGCAGCAGCGTCGGCATCAACGACGGCAGCATCATCGCCGCCATCATCACGATCCACATGCCGATGAACGATGCCGCGGCGCGGGCCCACGTGCGCCCGCAGGTCGGCATCCACAGCGTCGACATCGACCAGCCGCCGGGCATCGGCAACGCGCCCATCGCCGACATCGACGCGCCGTGGGCCAGTGTCGCCGCGACGCTCGCGGCGAATATCAGCACGCAGACGCCGACGAACACGCGCTGCGATGAGCGCGCCGCGCGCCGTGTGGCAAGGCGCTGCCCGCTCGTGCAAACAGCGCGCACGAGCGGACTCATGACCGCTCGTACTCGTCGTGACGGCGCCACCAGATGCCCGTCTCGTTGCGCCCCTTCGGCGCGCGATCGAGCCACTGGTATATGCCCCACAGCGCATCGACACCGCGCGCGTAAGTCGAGTACGTGTGATAGACGACGTCGTCTTCGAGCACGAACGCGCTCATGCCTGGCCGGTCGCGCGAATAGGTGGCCGCGTCGGTGCCGCAGGTCGCCGCGAACTGCGCGACCGGTTCGGGCGCCGGACTCACGTCCATCGCGTGACTGTTGCGTGCGTAGTTGTACTCGATATCGCCATCGCGCTGCTGTGCCTCGGTGAACGAGACGTTGAAGTCGAAATTGAAATCGCCGCTTGCCGACGAGGCCCATGGAAACGTCCAGCCCATGCGCCGCTTGTACGTCTGCAGCTTGTCGAGCGGCGCGCGCGACACCGCCGTCAGCATCACGTCGTGATGCGCGAGATGCACGGCGAAGCCGGCGAAGCCGTCCGCGATCGACGAGCACGATGGGCAGCCCGCCTTGTAGTCGGGGCCGAACATGAAGTGGTAGACGAGCAGCTGCGAACGTCCTTTGAACAGATCGGCGAGCGACGCGCTGCCTTGGTCGGTATCGAAGCGGTAGGCCTTGTCGACCCTGACCCACGGCAGCGCCTGGCGTTGCCGTGCGAGCTCGTCGCCGTGTCGCGTGTGGGCTTTTTCCGCGTCGAGCAGCGCGCGTCGCGCGGCGAGCCACTGTTCGCGTGTTCCGATCGGATGCGTAGTCATCGTGGGTACCTCCGTGAGTCGTGCCGCGCCGCGCGAGCCCTTGCCCGACGGCGTCGGTGACGGTTGTTGGTCGTGTTAGATTAGGGCCGGGCATCGATCGGGTGGGAGTGACAAGTGTGGCGGGATTCGCTTGATGCATTGACGTGCTACTCGCGGACTCGCACGCCGTGGACGCGCTGATTTCCGCGGCGGCGCGCGCGCTCGCGGCCGGCGATCCGCTTGGCGCGCTCGACCGCGTCGCGTTGCGCGACGACGCGCCGGCGCTCGCGCTGCGCGGCATCGCGATGGCGCAGCTCGGCGATTTCGGGCGCGCCAAGGCGTTGGTGCGCGACGCCGCGCGCGCGTTCGGCGCGCAGCATGCGGTGGCGCGCGCGAGATGCGTGGTCGCCGAAGCGGAGATCGCGCTGGCGTCGCGCGATCTCGCATGGCCCGTCAAAACACTCGACGCTGCGACCGCCACGCTCGACGCGTACGGCGATCGCGTCAATGCCGCGCATGCGCGGTATCTCGCGGCGCGGCGTCTGCTGCTGATCGGCCGTCTCGACGAAGCGGAGCGCAAGCTTGCCGCGCTCGATCCCCGGCCGTTTCCGCCCGCACTGCGTGCCGCGCATGAACTGGTCGTCGCGGGAGTCGCGCTGCGGCGTTTGCGCAGCGGCGCCGCCCGTGCCGCGCTGGCGCGGGCCGGACGCGCGGCACGCGAGGCCGGCATTCCGGCGTTGATCGCGGAAGTCGAAAGCGCATCGGTGGCACTGGGCAAACCGGCGGCGCGCATGATCGCGCATGGCGAAGAAGAACCGATCCCGCTCGATGAAGTCGAGAAGCTATTGACCTCGAATCGCGCTGGCGGCGCGTTGATCGTCGACGCTTGCCGCTACGCGATCCGCGATGCGAACGCGGCGGTTGCGCTCGCGAGCCGACCGGTGCTGTTTGCGCTCGCCCGCATGCTCGGCGAGGCATGGCCCGACGACGTGCCGCGCGACGCGCTCGTCGCACGGGCGTTCCGCGCCAAACGCGCTGACGAATCGCATCGCGCGCGGCTGCGCGTCGAGATCGGCCGGCTGCGCACGGCGCTCGGCACGCTCGCGAGCGTCAGCGCGACGACGCGCGGCTTCGCGCTCGCGCCGCGTCACGCCCGCGAGGTCGTCGTGCTGGCGCCGCCGGTCGAAGGCGAGCATGCGGCGCTGCTCGCGTTTCTGTCGGATGGCGAAGCGTGGTCGAGTTCCGCGCTTGCCCTCGTGCTCGGTGCGAGTCAGCGCACCGTGCAGCGCTCACTCGACTCGCTCGCCGCGGCCGGCAAGGTGCAGCCAGTGGGCGAGGGGCGCGCGCGCCGCTGGATGACGCCGCCCCTGGCCGGATTCGCGACGGCTTTGTTACTCCCTTCCCCGTTTCCTTCATGATTAGGATGGCCACCATGAACCGCTCTGCCGCCAGAATCGTCCGTGAATATGGGCCCTTTACGGGCGTCGATAAAGTGCATGGCGTCACCTACGACGGCCGACTGGTGTGGATCGCGACCGGCGAACGGCTCGACGCGTTCGATCCGGCGAGCGGCGAGACGCTGCGCTCGATCGCGGTGCCCGCCGACGCGGGCACGGCCTTCGACGGCGAACACCTGTTCCAGATCGCGCACGGCCGCATCCAGAAGATCGACCCGCAGAGCGGCCGCGTGCTGTCGACGATCGCGGCGCCCGGCGACGGCGGCCAGTCGGGGCTGACATGGGCCGAAGGTTCGCTATGGGTCGGTCAGTATCCCGAACGAAAAATCTATCAGGTCGATCCGGACACTGGCGCGGTGCTGCGCACGATCGAGTCGAATCGCTTCGTGACCGGGATCACGTGGGTCGACGGCGAGCTATGGCATGGCACGTGGGAAGGTGACGAGAGCGAGCTGCGGCATCTCGATCCGCGCAGCGGCGAGGTGCTCGAGCGCGTCGAGATGCCGGCCGGCGCGGGCATTTCCGGACTCGAATCGAACGGCGCGGATCTGTTCTTCTGCGGAGGCGGCAGCAGCGGGCTCGTTCGCGCCGTGCAGCGTCCCGTGCGAGAGAGCGACTCGCAATTGCCGGTCGATTCGACGAGCGAGTGATTCGTCATGCAAGCAGCGCGTCCTCGTTATCGGCGCTGGTATTTGGCTTACTTGTACTCGCCGATAACGTAAGTCATCGTTGGTAAACGAAGTATTCCATTGCGTTACTCTTATTGCGAGACTACTCCCCATACGCGGGCCGCCTGCAGCGACTTCTAGCAGGCCGTGGCAAAGCACCCAGCCACCGCCGGATAGCGGTCCCGTCATCTCGCTTCTTCAGCCTCGCCCCACCAGTGCTCGCATCAGACCCACCGACGCGGCGCATGCGCCACCACCCGGTACTCGAATAGCGGTGGAACGTACATCACGTCGCTTCCCGGCTACAAATAGACGATCGACGCTCAAGGAGCTTGTCGTCCCTCTTCCTGCGGGGCGTCCAGTCCAAACCGCAACACCCTCGGATGCTGCACCGCACACGCGAAGCATTCCGAGTGTTTTTCAACAGTAGCGGGGAATTGAGAGCATTTTCGCTGCACCCGCAACAACTACGACGGTTGGTTCTCAGCTTTATTTTCGTCTTCGTTGCTTGCCCGTGCATTGCGGCTGTTCGAAAAGATGTGATCAGAACCAAGCCAGGTTCACGCTCCAATCCTTATCGTTAGCAGACATACGCCTTACACAAACCCTTCATATTATTCGCTCGTTTTACTAAGTCTTGCCCCACACAAGCGGTTGCCGATACAACTAACAAAGGGTCCCCAAATGTCATCGCATCACAAAATGCGCCCAGCGCTTTGTCTAACGTCCGTTGCCGCTGCCTGCGTGCTCGCAGCTTGTGGCGGAAATTCGGATAGCCCCTCTGCCAGCAACAACAACGGTGGCACGACCGCCGGCACGACGTACTCGGGCGTGGTCGCCGCAGCCGCCTTCGTCCCGGGCAGCTCGAGCGGCAACCCAACCTTGAAGGCCGGCTACTACTCTGGTGCCACCGTGTTCGTCGATGCCAATGGCAACGGTGTGCTCGACAGCGGCGAAGCCTCCGCGAAGACCGACAGCAACGGCCATTTCTCGTTGACCACGACCACCACGGGTCCGCTCGTCGCTGACATCACGACCTCGGCCATCAACACGGCATCGGCCGCCAAGGTCGCCAGCCACCTGATCCTGCGTGCTTCGGCCGACCAGATCGCCGACCAGGGCGCCACCAAAGTCGTGATCAGCCCGATGTCGAGCGAAGTGCAGCGCCTCGTCGAAGCCAACGGCAGCAAGTACGCGACCGAGAAGGCTAATCTGTCGACCCGTCTGTCCGGCCCGGCATTCAACAACGCCTCCGTGACGGTTTCCGCCGGCGACGTCCTGGCCGACGCCAACACCCTGTCCGGCGCCGAGCAGTACGCGGTGCTGTTCGAAGAAAACGCACTGACGAACCGCTACACGTACGCCACCGCGAAGCTCGATCGTGGCGACAAGTACCCCGATGCGCTGGCCGTTGCCGGTGGCGACCCCACCCTGACCGGCGTTTCCGGCATCACCGCTGGCGAAACCATCCCGACGGATACGCGCAAGGCGATCAGCTTCGCACAAGCCCAGCAGGCTGCGTTCAACGTCGAAGCGATTCCGCGTTACGACAACGTCTTCGTGATCATGCTGGAGAACAGCAGCACGAACCGCATCAAGGGTTCGGCGTACATGCCGGCGGTCAACTCGATGATCACCAACGGCAACTACTTCTCGACCTACTTCGCGACCGGCAACCCGTCCGAGCCGAACTACACCGCCCTGGGCGGCGCCGACGACTTCGGTATCGGCGACGACAACTGGTGGGGTTGCGCCGCCGCCGGCGCCAACGCTCCGACGGACAAGGCTTTCGCCGGCGGCACGGCTTCCGACGGCCAGCCCCTGCCGTCCCACGTCGCGCTGACGCCGAACGACCCGATCATCGGTACCACCGCCGGCGGCGCCACCGTGGCCGTTGGATCGCTGCTGTCCAATTACACGGCGGCCACCAACCAGACGTGCTCGACGGACGGCACCGGTTCCGTCGCCAACCACAACATCATGAACGCGCCGAACCTGTTCACGCAGATTTCGAGTGCGGGCCTGACGTGGCGTACCTACAGCGAATCCTTGAACCCGGGTCAGGATCCGCGCGCCGACAGCCTCGGTGACACGGGTGTATCGCAGGCCTACAACCAGACCGACGGTAGCATCACCGTGACGGGCACGCCGTTCGCCATGCCCGGTTCGCTCTACAAGACCAAGCACCATCCGGGCATGGCCTATCAGAACGTGCGTAGCCTGCCGGAGTTCTTCGCGAACAACCGCACGATCTTCGGTACCCAGTACTACACGAACGCGGCCGACCTGACCAACACCACGCTCTACAAGGTTCCGACCGGCTACAACGTCGACCAGTTCAGCACCGACCTGGCCAAGGGCGACGTCGGTACGCTGAACTTCATCATGCCTGACCAGTGTGATGACCTGCACGGCGCCGGCAGCGACGGCACCTGTAAGGACAGCACGACCGCCTCGGGTACCGTTCCGGCTCATGCGCTGCTGACCCGCGCCGACTACTACACCAACGCCGTGGTGCAGAAGATCAAGGCATCGCCGCTGTGGCAGAACAAGCAGCGCAACGTTGCCATCGTGGTCATGTTCGACGAAGGCAATGGCACGTCCAACGGTGCCGGCAGCTCGTGCTGCGGCTGGGACGTGGGTGGCAAGGCTACGCAGATGCAGAACGCGGACGGCAGCTGGGCTCCGGTTCAGGCGAAGTACGGCAACGGCAACAAGGGCCATGGCAACTCGATCTTCGTCCTGATGACCAACCAGCAAGACGTGGGCGCCGCGCCGAAGGGCGTCGCCGACAGCGATACGTACAGCCACTTCTCGTTCGTGCGCACGGTGCAGGACATGTTCCAGCTGGCCGACCCGGCTGTTCCGACCTCGTACGCCAACCGTTCGAAGTACACGGAGTCGTACATTGCGCAGAACATCGCCAACCTGCCTGAGTACGCCGGCAGCGCCGACACGCACTACGACGCGGTTCGTCCGATGAACCACGCCTACGTGATTCCGGCCGGCTACACGCAGAAGTTCCAGACGGGTGACGTGAGCGATCCGGCGCAAGTTGGTCCGGACGCGACCCAGAAGAACCTGTGGGCGACGAAGTAATAAAAAGCACTAAACGGTAAGCACGCGCAAGCGTGCCATTCATCAAGCAGTAGCCTGCGCGGGAGAGCGGTTCGGCCGCTCCCCCGCCAGCTGTTTTATCGAACAAAGCCGGGGGAGTAGCGATGCGCAAGGTTTATGCGGGGGCGCTGTATGTCATCTTGTCGACACTGACCGCTTGCGGGGGCGGGGGCTCGTCACAGTCTGCTTCGACGGACGCAGGCACGGGCTCCACGGGCTCCACGGGCTCTACGGGGTCGGCGCCCACGAGCAAGCTGAGCGCTGCGGCCCAGGTCGGCGAGAAAATGTTCTTCGACAAGAACCTGTCCGGCGGCAAGAACCAGGCATGCGCGAGCTGCCACGATCCGGCGTATGCCTACGGCCCGCCCAACAGCCTGGCGGTGCAGCTGGGTTCCGATAACGTATCGGAAGGCCAGCGCGCGGTTCCCTCGCTGCGCTACAAGGCCATGACGCCCGCCTACGACGACAACGCCTCGAACCCCGACGGCATCACGGCGAACGCGCCGGGCGGCGGGTTCATGTGGGACGGCCGCGGCAAGACGCTGGCCGACCAGGTGGCGCTGCCCCTGCTCAATCCCATCGAGATGAACAACGCCTCCAAGGACGCGTTGGTGCAGGCGGTAAAGAGCTCCTCGTATGCCGCACAGTTCACGGCGGTGTACGGCCCGGCCGTGTTCGGCGATACGGACACGGCGTTCCAGGACATCGGACTCGCGCTGCAGGCCTACCAGAACGAGGACCCGAGCTTTGCGCCGTATTCCAGCAAGTTCGACCTGTATGCGAACAACAAGATCGGCGGCACGTTGACGCCGGCCGAATTGCGCGGGATGAACCTGTTCAACGATACCGATCGCGGGGCCGGCTGCGTGGCCTGCCATTTCATGGGCGCCAACTTCAACGGCTCGAACGCGCTGGGGACCGACTTCACCTATCAGGCGATCGGTGCGCCGCGCAACGACACGTCGATCCCGGACAATCCGAACCCCATCGCGGCCAACCTGAAGGCGAGCTACTACGACATGGGGCTGTGCGGCCCGATCAATAACGGCAGCTATGACAGCCACACGCCGCTTTCGGCCACCAGCGGCGCCGGTCCGGACCCCTTTACGGGCGTGAATAACCCGGATCCGTATTGCGGCCGCTTCAAGGTGCCGACGCTGCGCAACGTCGCCGCGCGCAGCGCCTTCTTCCACAACGGCGTGTTCCACTCGCTGGAGCAGGTGGTGCGCTTCTACAACACGCGCGACACCAACCCCGAGTACTGGTATCCGTCCACGGGTGGCGATTCCACCAGGCTGACCAGCAACCCGAGCTATGCGCTGCAACCCACCTATGCAGCGGGCGCGACGGTGAACATGTTCAACGATCTGCCGGCCGCCTACCAGGGCAATATCGACGAGGAACTGCCGCTGGGGCAGGGCCAGACCGACGCGGGCGGCACCACCGCGTTGAACGGTGCGCAGCCGCGTGCTGTCCATTCGGCGCCGCAATTGTCGGATCAGGACGTGCAGGACGTGATCTGCTTCCTGAATACTTTGAGCGACGGCTACCAGCCTGCCGCGACCCAGCCCACGAGCGGTAGCTGCGTGAATTGATCTTTTTGAATACTTGAACTATCCACGATGATGCATTTTTCGAATCCGGTGCGCGGCACTGCCATTGCGGTTTCCCTGACGGCGTTGTTCCTGCTGGGCGGTTGCCAGAACAAGGCCGAGCCTACCGCGGAGAACTTTACCAACACGATCACGCACTACCTGGCCGATCGCGGCCACCTGTGCGTGGCGAAATACGATTGGCCCATCCACGTGGCCGATCAGGACATCGTGGTCACGCATTCCCGCGATGCGCTGCAATTGCCGGTGATGGAAAAGCTGGGCCTCGTCAAGAGCACCGTCATGACGCTCGAGCGCACTGGCGAGGACGGGGCCAGGATCGAGGCGCCGGGACGCGAGTATGTGCTGACCGACGAAGGCAAGCAGTTCTACCTGCACAAGCCGGTGGTGGTGGCGACGCCCGGCAAGACGGTCACGCACGACGCCGATTTTTGCGTGGCCACGCTGACCCTGGACAAGGTGGTGGGCTGGGAGCCGCCCCAGACTCACGACGGCGAGACCAGGACCTCGGTGCTCTACACCTATAAGATCGACCCGGCGCCTTTTGCCAGGACTCCCGAGTTCCAGCGAGCGTTTCCCATGGTGGCGCGCGTGATCGAAGGCGCGGGCACCATGCAACTGCGCGAAGGCGTGCGCTTGACCAAGGACGGCTGGGTAGCGGAAGAATATCTCGTTCGATGATCGTTGAGTTCGCCGACGCCGTATTCCAAGGCGATCGTCCTCGCACGTGGGCCGGTCCATGCCGCTGCGCCAGGACCAGGTGCACCCTTACGGCGTCCCCGCTGGACTCAGCCCCGTGCTCGCAAAATAGATCACGAGAAAATACAGCAGCACATAGAGCGCGTAGGTCTGCCCGTTGCCGGTATAGACGCGGCGTATCCGAGCCGCCGCCACGAGCGCGAAGTGCGATATGCCGCGCCAGAACATCTGCGCGACCGGCGGCACCGTGCGGCTCACGATCGGCCGGTAGAAGTGGTAAAAATCCGGGGCGTTGCGCGCATTGCCGCGGCGGCTGCGGTAGTACAGCACACTGAGCCCGAACACGATCGCCGTGACGATCAGCACGACGATCACGACCGGCGTCGGATTCCAGAACCCGTAGATGCTTTCGAGCGACATGCCGCCCCACACCAGTGTCGCCGCGAACTGCGGATCGATCGCGGCCGACACCGGTTCGAGCAACACCTTCGGAAAGAACGACAGGACCACGATACCGACCACGAACAGCAACTGCGGCACCAGCAGCATCACAGGCGCTTCGCGCACCTGCGGCCGCTGCGGCGGGCGCGCTTTGAGGAAGACGCCGTTCAGCAGGCGCAGCATGTACAGAAAGCCGGCGCAGGTCGCGATCAGCCCGCACACGGCGAGCCCGTACCAACCCTTGTCGGTCATTGCGCTCAGTAGCAGCCATTTGCCGCCGAAGCCCATCAGCGGTGGCAGGCCCGACATCGAGACGAGCGCGATCACGACCATCGCGAACGTGAGCGGCATCTCGCGCGCGAGGCCGCCCACATCGGCAAAGTTGCGCGTGCCGGTGCGCGAGATCACGCCTGCGAGCGCAAGGAACAGGATGCCCTTCACGAACATGTGATTGGCGACCAGATACAGCGCGGTGACCCAGCCGAGATGGCTCATCAGGCCGATCGCGGCGACGATATAGCCGGTCTGGCTCATGCTCGACAACGCGAGCATCCGTTTGAAGTCGTTCTGCCGCAACGCCATCAGCGCGCCGAACAGGGTCGTCAGCATGCCTATCCAGGTCATCGCGTGCGCGAGTTCGAGGCCGACCTCCGAGCGTATCGTCAGATAGGTGCCGATCAACAGGCCGAACATCGCGACCTTGCTGACCACTGCCGACAGCATCGCGGTCACGTCGTCTTCCGCTTCGGTGTATGCGCCCGGCAGCCATACGTGCACGCCGATCGCGCCGGCCTTGATCAGGAAGCCCGCCGCGAGCAGCACGAACGCTCGGTTCGCCTCCGGTCCCGAATGGATCAAAGCTGACAGCGCGATGCTATCGTCGATCGCCGCGACGTTGGCGAAGCCCGCCAGCAGGAAGAACGCCGCCAGCAGCGAAAACAGCAGGAAGGTCAGCACATGCGGTCCCGCGCGCCGGCACTTCGCGATCAGGAAGCACGACGACAGCGTGATGATTTCCCAGCTATAGAAGAACTCGAGCGAGGTGGATGAGCGCAGCAGCGCCGGAATCGACAGCGATAGCACGACGAGCATCGGATAGAAGCCGGCGCGCACGTCGTCGCGATAGAGACTCGCCGCTGCGATCACGAGGCTGCCCGCGAGCAGCAGCCAGGCGAACAGTCCGGCGATACCGCGCGAGCCCTCGCAGAGGAGACTGCCGATCAATCCAATCGCGATCACCGCGAGCACGCCTTTCACGCGCCCCGGCAGACGATCGGCCGCATAGAATAGCGCACCCGCCGCGAGCGGCGAGAAGATCCACGCCGACGCGACGCCCGAGAACACGGCTGCCATATAGGCCGCCGCGATCAGCAGCACGGCGACGCCGAACAGCGGCAACAGCGCGGCGATGTTCGGCCGGGCTTTGGCCTCGACGTCGGACGGAGCCAGCGCGCGCACGAACCAGTGGAACATATAACCCGCTTCGAGCAGAGAGCCGGTCAGGATCAACACGATCCAGTACGGCTTGCCGGCGGCGGTCAGGCGCATCACGAGTTCCCACTTCGCCCAGAAGCCGGGGAATGGCGGCAGTCCCGCGATCGCGACCAGGAAGAGACCGAGCAGGCCGATCAGCAACGGGCTGCGCGACAGGATCGCGCGTGCATCGTCGCCGTGCCGCCGCAGCACGCCGATCAGCCAGAACAGCCCCGCCTTCGCGAACAGATGGTTGATGAAGAGCCCGCCGACGACGAGCGGGATCGATGCGTCCGCGCCGATCTGGCGCAACAACGCGAGCGACAGCATCAACAGCGCCATCTGCCCGATCGACGAATAGCCGAGCAAGCGTTGCGGCTTCGTCTGCTTGATCGCGAGCAGGTTCGAGAACAGGAACGTGACGCCGCCCGAGACGGCGAGCAGCGTCAGCAGGCCGTCGAACAGCGGCAGCAATTTCAGCAGCGCGAAAAACACGCCCGCCGATACGCCGACCGATACCATCGCGCCGACGCCGCTCGGCGCGGTCTCGTAGACGTCGAGCCCCCAGCCGTTGGCCGGAAACGGCTTCAGCTCGATCACGAGACTCGCGAACACGAGCAGGATCGCAGTCGTGCCGATCGGGCCGCCGAGCTGGTCGCGCAGCGACAGCAGTTCGTCGATGTTCAGCGTGCCGCTCACGTAGTAGAGCAGCACCGCGCCGAGCAGAAAGAGCGTCGACGCGATCACGGTCGCAAAGATGTACTTGAATGCGGCGGCGAGCGCGGCGGGCGTGCGCTCGAGCCCGAACAGGCCGTATGTCGCGATCGACACGATCTCGAGAAACACGAACAGGTTGAACAGGTCGCGGGTCATCACCATGCCGTCGATGCCCATCACCAGAATCAGGTACAGCAGCAAGGCCGCGTAGTTGCCGCGCAGACGGTCCCACAGATGCAATGCGCCGAGCAGCGCGACCACATTGACGCTGAACGTGAAGAAGCCTTCCCACAAGCCGAAGCGCAGATTGATCGACACCGGCGGCAGCGCGCCCGCGGTCAGCACCTCGATCGTGTCGCCGCCGTCGAGCAGGCCGTAGAACGACACGCCGGAGACGAGCACGATGCCGCACAGCGCGACGAAAAAGCCGAGCGTGAGCCATGGCTTGCCGAGCCGGTACAGCAGCGGAATGACGAAGCCGCCGCCGAGCCCGAGAATGAAGATGTGCAGCGGATGAAACAGCGCGGCTACCATTTCGACTCGGTGAAGGCGTCGATGGAAAGCGTCTTTCTGGCGGCATGAAGACGGATCGCGAACGACAGCATGATGGCGGTGACCGATAGCCCGATCACGATCGCCGTGACGACGAGTGCCGATGGAATCGGATCGATCGCGCGGTGCGCGGCGGCGGATTTGCTGAGCGCCGCGTCGATGATCGGCGCGGTGCCGCCCGTGACGTAACCGGTCGCGACCATCACGATGTGCAGGCCCGTGTCGATCACCGCGAAGCCGATGATGATGCGCAGGATGTTGCGGTGGGTCAGCATGCCCCACAGGCCGATCAAGGAAAGGCAGAAGCCCGTGATCAGCAGGATCTTCGAAACCGGGATGCCCGTGCTCATGCGCTCTCCTTCTCGTTCAGCTTCTGAACCGGTCGATGATGACACTAAGCTCCGCGCCGACCTTGACGCCGAGCAGCGTGGAAATCAGCGGGATCGCGCCGGCGCTGAAGAACGCGCCGAACTCACCGCGCGGCAGAAAGCGCGGGTCGAGAAAACCGCCAGCGAGCACGAGGCCCAGAATGCCGGTGCACACGTAGATCACGCCCGCGAGCGACTCGACGACGCTCAGCAGCGCGACGTTCAGCGTCGAGCGGGGCCGCGCGAGCAGCATCAGCATCACGGCGGACGCGACGATCGCGCCGCCCTGGAAACCGCCGCCCGCCGACAGATGCCCGTTGACGATCACGTAGCCGCCGAAGGTGAGGATCATCGGCAGCAGCACCTGCTTGCCGGTATGTACGATCTCGCCGGCTGGGCGGCGCGCGGGCGCGGATTCGTCCGCCGCAGCGGCGGAAGTCGCGTTGCTTTCCTCTTTCAGCAGCACGCCGACGCTCGCCGCGACCATGAATAGCACCGCGACTTCGCCGAGTGTGTCGAAGCCGCGAAAGGTGATCAGAATGCCGGTCACGATGTTCGGCGCGCCGAGTTCGAGCGGCCCTCTGACGACGTAGTACCAGGCGAGCGGGCGCAGCGCCTGCAACTCCGTGTAGCCGCCGACCAGCCGCCAGAACACGACCGCGAACAGCAGCACCGTCAGCAGCGCAAACGCGCGACGCATCATGATTCGGCCTCCCCCGCAGTGCGCCCGCCTTCGTCGGCGAGTGCGTCGGTGATCGTGGACGAGGTCATCGGCGTGCGGATCAGCCAGGCGGCGCGCGATAGCGCATGCGAGGACACCGGGTTGGTCACGAGCACGAAGTAGATCAACAGGATCAGACGGAAGGTCCAGTTCGGGTGATAGAACGCGAGGCCGATCAGCACGAGCATGTTGCCGAGCGTCGACGCCTTGGTGCCGGCCTGAATGCGCGTATACGCATCCGGCATGCGCAGCAGCCCGAGGCCGGCGGAGAACAGAAAGACGGCGCCCACCAGGATGAACACGCTGCCGATCAGTTCGAACATGCGCTAGCCCTTCTGATAACCGGTTTTGCGGATCGCGTACAGAAAGATGAAGGTCGCGAGTCCGGAACCGATCGCGGCTTCGGCCATCGCGACGTCGGGCGCGGCGAGCAGCAGGAAGGCTATCGCGGCGAACAGGCTCGCGAGCCCCGAGCTCACCATCGCGGCCAGCAGATTCTTCAGGCAGACGGCCAGTACGCCGCTCACGAGGATGCTCGCGCACATCAGCAGCAGGAGCAGTTCGAGCATGGCTCACAGCCCCCTTTCGAGAAAGCGCGCAATCGCGAGCACCGCGAGAAAGCTCAGCAGTGCATAGACAAGTGCGACGTCGATATAGACGAAACGACCGGAGACTTGCGCGTACAGCGCGATCAGCGACAGCGAGACGACGGTCAGCATGTCGATCGCGACGATGCGGTCGACGAGGGTCTTGCCGATCACGAGACGGATCACGCCGAACAGGATCGCGAAGAAGATCAGCACGGCGGCGATCCGGAGCATGATCTCAGCCAAAGATTTTCTCCAGATGCTTTTCGAACGGTGCGACGAGTGCCTCGGTCGCTTCGTCGATATCGGTCGTCTTCACGTCGAGCCAGTGAATGAATAGTATGTCGTCCCGAATATCCATGACGAGCGAGCCCGGCGTGAGCGCAATAGAATTGGCGAGCGCGAGACGGCCAAGCGGTGTTTGGAGGCGCGTGCGAACCTTGACGATGCCGGGCTTGATGTCGATACGCGGCGAGTACACCAGCGCCATCACGTTCAGATTGGCGCGTACGAGCTCGACGACGAAGGTCGCGCTATACGCGGCGAAGTGATACGGTGCGCCTGGCGTTAGACGTAGGCGCTGCCATGCTTCGCTCGACGATACGAAGACACGCGCGATGACGAAGGTAATGACGAGACCGACGAGTGCGGGTTCGACGGCGAGCGATGCATTGGCGATCATCCAGATGACGAACAGGACGACCCAGAGGCCAGGCATTCCCCGAAGAACGAACGACGACATCGGTTTTCCGTTGTTCGCAGCCATGTCATCGGTTCCTCAGGAGCCCTTGCGGAAAATTCTAAGTGACAATTTATGGCAAATCAACCGGCGCACAGTTGTCTGCCGGTGGTCGTTTTGCGAGCGTCAATGCGCGCGGCGCTTATCGGCTGCTCATCGAGTGAATTAGTGTCATTGCGATCTTTTAAATAAAATGGCGCGCGAAATGCCGACGCCGATCGGCGCGCATTTATTTTGAAACAGACTGCGTTGCCGCGATAAGACGCGACGTTGAATCTCTAAGCGGCGCCGTTCCGTTTTTAATCACCTGTGACTGATCGGAATCCGGAAGTCTAGTCGCCAGTCTATGCGCGCGCTGCATAAATTGATTTTTTTAATGAATTTGCGCCGGTGACCAGATCACGGTCGAATGTCGGGTTTCGCGCGGTCCGCGTGTCGCCGTGCCGCCTGTTTGACTTCTTCAAATGACCAATAAGGAGCAACAATGAAAGCCATGCTGGCAACCCTGACGATTGCGCTGCTGGCCGTCTCGTCCGGAAGCGCAATCGCCAAGGATTGGTCGACCGTGCGGTTCGGGGTCGACGCGAGCTACCCACCGTTCGAATCGAAAGCGGCCGACGGCAAGCTCGTCGGCTTCGATATCGATCTCGGCAATGAGATCTGCCGCCGGCTCAACGCGAAATGCGTGTGGATCGAGAATTCGTTCGACGGCATGATTCCCGCGCTGAAAGGCCGCAAATTCGACGGCGTGCTGTCGACGATGTCGATGACGCCCGCGCGCCAGGCGCAGATCGCGTTCTCGTCGAAGGTGTTCCGCATTCCGACGCGTCTGGTCGCGAAGAAGGGCTCGCCGATCGAGCCGACGCCGGAAGCGCTGAAGGGCAAGCGCATCGGCGTCGAGCAGGGCTCGATTCAGGAAACCTACGCGAAGACGTATTGGGAGCCGGCCGGCGCCGCGATCGTGCCGTATCAGGATCAGGATCTGGTGTATTCGGATCTGCTTGCCGGCCGTATCGACGCGTCACTGCAAAACGCGGTGCAAGCCGATATCGGCTTTTTGCGCACCGCGCGCGGCAAGGACTTCGGATTTGCCGGCAATCCGCTGTACGACGCGAAAACGCTCGGCAGCGGCACAGCGATTGGTTTGCGTAAAGAAGATACCGATCTGCAGGAAAAGATCGACAAAGCCATTGCCGACATCCGCGCCGATGGCACTTACGACCGCATTGCGAAAAAGTATTTCGATTTCGACGTGTACGGTCAGTGAGCCGAGGCCGCGCCGCACGTGACCAGTTTCGACCTGGCACTCGCGCGGCCCGACACCTAAACTTGTGTCATGACCGTCCTGAGCCGTGCTGCGGCAAGCCGGGATGCCCGAATCGGTTGCAACCGGCGCCTCACGCGGCGCTGCAGGTTTCCGCTTACAAAAGTGAGCGGGCAGGGGACGTCGCAATGCGGCCACCGGCTCGCATGCGGATCGCCTTGCGCACGGCGCGATCCGCATCGGGGAGGCACCGACATGCACGGCTTTCAGATCACGTTCTTCACCCAGCAGGGGCGCAGCCATCATGGCAAGCCGCTTGCCGACTGGCTCGTGCGTCTCGCGAGCGAACTCGGCCTGCGCGGCGCGACCCTGATCCCGGCTTGCGAAGGCATCGGCCATCATCATCGCATTCACTCCGCGCACTTCTTCGAGCTTGCCGATCAGCCGTTGTCCGTCGTGATGGCGGTGACGAGTGACGAAGCCGATCGGCTGTTCGATCGACTGCGCGCGGAGGGTTTGCATCTGTTCTACGTGAAGACGACCGCCGAGTTCGGCGTCGTCGGCGAGGCCGACGGGGCTTGAACGACCGGGCCTCGCTGGCAAGCCCCACGCCTCGCTCGTCCAGGCGACGAAGTCGGCCGCCATGTCGGAGTCCACGGGCCGATCGCAGTCTCGTCGAAATCGTTGATGTCGAATACGAGCGCGCGCTCGGGGGTTGCGAAGCCACCGAAATTCATCAGGTGGCAGTCGCCGCAGATCTGGAAGCGAAAGCCGCTGTTCGCGGTCTTCGCAAGATCGTGCGCCTGGATGGTCGCGCTGCCGCGATAGAACGTGAACGGCGACGCGAGCATGCGGCCGCAGCGCAGCGGCACGAGGGATTCGACGCGCCCGCGACTGCTTTCGCGCAGCACGCGAATCGGATCACGATGGATGTTGCCGATGTCGGAGTGGGCGCTGCGCGGCGTGTTCTTGCGTGCATGGCGGCCGACTTCGCGGCGCTCCGCGAGCGTTTCGGGTGGCTTCATCGTTTGCCCCTTGGAAATGCGGCGTTATTCGCTTCGTTTTGCGGTGCGGGCCTCGAGAAAAGCGGTGAACGATGGTCTTGCCTGCTCGCACCCTAGCGTGTCCGCGCCGTGATTGCCAGAGAGGGAGCCCGCTATGTGCCCGCGGATGTCAGGCGCCGCGCATGCGCCCGCTGGGCGTACGCGCGCCCGGTGTGGCCATTGGGCATGTCGCATGCTTCGCTGCAAGAGCCGAGTCATCCCAGGGAGAGCGAATCATGCGGCAGGTTTCGGCAAACATGCTGATCGCGCTGTCGGCCGTTGCGTTGCTGGCGGGCGCGTCCGGCTGCAAGCGGACGGCCGGGAATGGCGGTATCTCGACCGGCCAGGTGAGCAGCGGTGTCATGAGCAATTCGGCGAGCCCGCGCGGCACACCGGGCGATAGCGACGCGGCAAATCGTGCGAACGGCGAGGCGGGCGCGGCGGCGAGCGCAGCGCCCGCCGCGAGCGACGCCGCGCCGGTCCGCAGCACGCCGGCGAGCACGGCGTCCGCGACGCAGTAAGCGTCGCTTAGGCGCGGCGGCGCATTGGTCGCCGTTCCGTGCGCGCAGGCTTGCTCTCGGTCGCGCGCATGGCGACGCGATGAGACGAGATGGGTGTCGTCAGCAACTCCGGAACACTGCCAGGGGTCATCGAATCGGTTTCGCCGCAATAGAACGAGACGCGGAACCGCGCGCAGCAGGCGCCGCCTTCCTGGCAGACATGACTCATGGAAAGACGGAACGGACAGGTATTTGCGCCGCGGCGAAGCGGCGCTCGCGTGTGCGTGTGATATGGAACGCCGGCCCGCTTCAATGCTATGCCGTGGGCTCGTCGTGCCGCACATTGACCATCCACGGCACGCCGAAGCGGTCGATCAACGTGCCGAAGCCGCTGGTCCAGAAGGTCTGCTGGAATGGCATCGTGATCTGTCCGCCGTCCGCCAGCGCGTTGAAGTACTTTTCGCCGGACGCCTGGTCGTCGGCGGTGACCGACAGGCTGAAGCCCGCATGCACAGCATTGCCGCCGCGGCAATCGCCATCCGACATCAGCACGTGCGTGTTACCGACGACGAGCGTCGCGTGCAGGATCTTGTCGGCGTGTTCGGGCGCCACCGGGCGAGCGGGATCGGGCGGCGCGTCTTTCGCGCGCAGCTTCAGCAACTCCTGCGCGCCGAGCGCCGAACGATAGAACTCAATGGCTTCCTCGCAACGGCCATTGAAGAGCAGATAGGGCTGGATTTCCATGCTGATTTCCTGAGACGGGCGAGGGTCGGGCAGACGATTCTATCAGCGTGATCTCGCGGACGAACGGCTGTCGAACTTGCGATGCATCGATCGGCCCCACGATGAAGCCATCCTGATGCTCTACAGCGTATCCCCGCATCAGGCCTTCCCGGCATGACTCCCGCCATTGGCCGGATAAGCCTCCTGCAACGCGATCGAGCCTGTCTCCAGCAGCGATTTGAGGTTGGACATGATCTTCGGCCAGCCACCCGACACCGCCTCGATGAATTTCGACGGATCGCGCTCGATCGTATGCGTGAGCGTCAACTTGACCGCCGTTCCGCTCGGTTCGAGCTCCATCGTGCAGCGCGAGTCGCCTTCGGCCTGCAACTCGGGACGAATCTGGTGCTGCCAGCGGATCACCAGACGCCGCGGCGGATCGGCCTCGACGATCTCGCCCGCGTCGAAGATCTGGCCGCCGCTCGACACGAGTTTCCATGACGAGCCCGCCGTCCATTCGCTTTCGCAGTGCATGCCGAACCAGTACTGCTTGATGAACTCCGCGTCGGTGAGCGCCGACCACAACTGTTCCGGCGTAGTGCGGATATAGGTCACATAGACGAACGTCGATCTAGTCATTGCCTTTCTCCAGGCGTCGTTTCAGGGTCGAGAGCGCCTTCAGGCGCGGCTTTTCGAACTTGGCAATCCAGCGCTCGTAGATCTGCTGCAGCGGCACCGGATTGAGGAAGTGCAACTTTTCGCGCCCGCTGCGTACGGTAACGACGAGGTTCGCCGCTTCCAGCAGGCCCAGATGCTGGGTCACGCCTTGCCGCGTCATGTCGAGGTGGTCGCACAGGTCGTTCAGGGTCTGGCCGTCGTGCGCGTGCAGCACATCCAGCAGCTTGCGCCGGCTCGGATCGGCGAGGGCTTTGAATAGCAGGTCGGTGTCGTCGGGGCGCTCGGCCATGAACGGCTACAGGCAAGTAATTTGTTGCGTTTACTATAGGCAAGAGATTGCTTGCATGTCAAGCAGGCGTGAGGGACACTCCGCAGGTCCGACACATGCGCCGACTACCGCTTACGAGCCGCTCAAGTCCGTTTCGGAATGTTGCCGCCATGCAAAGGACCGAACAGCCGCGCACAGAGCATGCCCGTCGCCAGGATACCGAGGCCGAATGGCACGGCATCACCCGTTGCCTCGATCCGAAAGTCGCCAACACGAAAAATCAGAAGATAGCCGACGACCATATTGAAGAAGCCCCACAGTACATTGACGGTCGATGACGACAGCCCTTTTCCGGACGGCTTCGCGAACGGGCTCTGAAACGGCTCGCCCATCACACCGCAGACGAAATGCGGCACGGCATTCGCGAACAGGACACCGCCGAAAAAATAAGAGACGACATGCGGCCAATCCATTTCAGTTGCTCCTTGAATCGAGTAAATCGATGAGGTCGCGGGCTGTGCCCGTTTCGATGCCGTTTCGGATGAAGTACCTGCAAACGTTCAGGAGTCAGCGAGCCGCTGCAGCAGTCCCACCGCGGCGGCGAGCGTGGCCTGTTCTCGCGGCGATAGCTGCGCTTGCAAGGCACGGATCAGCCAGTCCTCTTTGGCCGCCCGACTCGCCTTGAGCGTTCGTCTGAACGTGGGGGTGAGATCGATAAGGGTTTTGCGTCCGTCGGTTGGATCCGCTTCGCCTTTGACGACGCCCAGCGTCTCCAGACCGGCAACGGTAATGCGCATGGACTGGGGTTTTACGCGCTGCGCTCGCGCTAGCGCGGAAACTGTGGCTGGGCCGTCGCGCTCCAGATGAAACAGCACCGACTTCTGCGCCGACGTAAAGTCGCTCGATTGCGAATGTTCCCGCGCGCGGCGAATCAGTTTGCTCACGGCAATGCGCAGTTCGCCCGCAAGGGCGGCTAGATCGGTAGATTGGGAAGACGGTGATTGTCGTGACATGCCGAAAACATAGCATATGTACAGTTTAACTGTACATATAAACTGAATATATTTTCGCCGTCGAGTCCCCACGAACCCAGCATAAACAAGCGCCTGTGAGATACTTTCTCATTCACGCATAATCCCTGAGTCCACCACGTCTTAACCGGCCCAGGCATGCAAGCTCATCCCCTCCGACTCGCGCCCGGCGACGACCTTCGCGTCGCCGTCGAAGACGCGCTTCGTCAAGGCGACCTGCAGGCGGCGTTCGTCGTCCAGGGCATCGGCAGCCTCCACGTTGCGGCATTGAGGTTCGCCGGCGCGCAAGCGCCGACGGAAATTCGCGGCGACCTCGAAATATTGACCCTCGCAGGCTCCATCTCGCCCGATGGCGCTCATCTGCACATGTCGATCGCGGATGCGCGCGGGCAGGTGTTCGGCGGTCATGTGGCGCGCGGCTGCACGGTACGCACGACCGTCGAGTTGCTGCTCGTGTCGGTTCCGGGCTATTCGTTCGCGCGGGAGCCTGATCCGCAGACGGGTTTTATGGAACTCGTGATTCGCGGCGGCGGCGCTCCGCAGTCCGGCTCCGCCTGATCACGCAAAGGCGCTATCGCTTCGCGCGCCGGTAGTCGCTCACCGCCCCGCCAACATCCGCCCGCCGACTCCCACCAACAGCACACCCGCTGCCGTATCCAGCACGGCCTTGCGCCGAACCAGCGCGCGCCGAACCGACGGATGCGAGGCAAGCAACGCCATCGCGCAGTACCACGCGCACGAAATGCCGATCGACAGCGCCACGACCGCGATATCGAGCCACAACGGCGCATGCGCGGGCACCATCAACGCAAAGATGCTGCCGTAGAACGCGATCGACTTCGGGTTCGTCATGCTGACGAAATAGCCTTTCTTCGTCGCAGCCCAGCCCGACGCGGCGCTGCCGACGTCCGCGGACAATGGCCGCCGCGCGGTCACGATCATCTTGATGCCGAGCCAGATCAGGTAAAGCGCGCCGGCGATCCGCAGCACGGCGCTGAGCCACGTCACGTGCGTGACGATCAGGCCCAGCCCCGCGATCGCGATCAAAGCCCACGTGCCGGACGCGGCGGCGAGCCCCAGGCCGGTCATCATGCCGGCGCTGCGCGACGCGACGGCCGTCGACGTGACGATAAGAAAGTTGGGTCCCGGGCTCGCGACGCTTAGCGACAGAACGCCCGCAAGCGCAAGCAGGATGTTGACGGAACGCAAGATGAATCCTCCGTGGCGGGCCGGCATGGGTCCGAGCGATCGCTCCGACGCCTTCATCATACCGGCGCGCTTCGGGCCCGCTGACCGTGTCCCTGATATTGGGAGGTCGGGTTTACTGTAATTGAAAGAGCGTGCCTTTCCGAAGCATGATCCGTCGTACGTTGTACGATGAATTTCAACGTTGCCCGACAACTTGGTTCGCGAGCTCGCGGAGTCGGTTGCCGGCGAGGCTGCGGCATGGTCGGCTCGCAGACAGAAAATAACCTTCGAGACGCAGTCCCATGCTGGCAAAGCATTTCTCTTGCAATGCGTCCTCGAGATCCGGCCGGGGGCCGGGTCGTTGCGTCGACATAAGTTGGGCGATGTGTGGGTTTTCTGCCGTCGCACGTCGAAGTGGAAGCTCCCGATTTCAGGTTGTACCTTATACGATGTCTTATAACAAATATTGATGCTCCACATGCCCTGACGCTTTCCGCGCCGCATCCGCGCGAAGAGAGCGAGGCCTGCCAGGAACACGCGGTGGATCCACTTCCAAGGAGATAACTTATGAAGATGCGCTCAGTCCGAGAGCTTGCGGTACTCGGCCTGTTTGTTCTGACCGTCGCCGGTTGCGGTGAGGGTAATAACATTTCAGGTCCAGGTAGCTCGACCACGCCACCCACCAACCCGACTTCGCCGACCTCCCCGGTCTGGACGCCCGGCCGCTACGCTGGCGACACGAACCTGCCGGATTCGCCGTCTTTGCCGGCGGACACCCAGGTTTGCTCGACGCTTCAGGCAAGCAACAACCTGGTGAAGAACGCGGACGGCTCGCTGCCGGTCAGCTCGGATCCGACGCCGGTCACCTACGGCGGCGCAACCACGGCGCTGAACAACCCCGACCAGGCGCGTATCCAGGCCGCGCTCGACGCGTGCGGCGCCGCCGTGGACGCGGAAGTCGGCGCGAAGATTACGCAGGCCGATCAGCAGGCTGCCGCTACGCAACAGGCGGCCAATAATCCGAACGTCAACATCGCGGGTGCATCGAGCGAAACGCTGTCGAACCCGACCTATAAGGCCACCAAGTTCGCGGTGCGTCTCGTCAAGAACAGCAGCGGCGCCGGCAATGCATTCCTGAGCGGTCCGCTCGTTCTGCCGTCGGGCGTCACGCTGTGGATCGACGACGGCGTCACGCTGTTCGCGAGCCGCGACGTGGTCGTGTACGACAAAACCGCGCAGGATCGGCCGAACGCGATCACCTGCGGCGCCGCGATCAACAACCCGGCCGGGCTTCCCGCGCCTGTCGGCACCGCCAACGCGGGCGCGGCGACCATCGCGGGCACGAGCGGCATGCAGAACTGCTATCCGCTGATCCGCGGCACGCATACGGTCAACGCGTCGATCATGGGCACGGGCTCGATCGATGCGCGTGGCTACATGCCGCTGATCAGCTCGTCGCCGCAATATCCGACGATCCGCTGGGCAACCGGCGTCATCGAGGCGCTCACGTATTCGGGCAACAACATCACGGGCGTGACGACGCCGAAGTTCAGCTGCACGAACACGATCGCCGCTTACCGTGCGGGCACGCTCGCGCCGGAAGGCACCGCTTGCGACGTGGTCACCGCGATGGGCAAGACGACGCTGACCACGCCGGCCGTCACCTATGTGGTGAACCGCCAGGCAACCAGCATCCCAGGCGGCTACACGGTTACGGGCGGCGGCTGTACCGCTGGCACGGGCGGTTGCGCACGCTGGGTGCCGGCAAGCTGGTGGGATATCTCGTACCACGGCAACAAGGACATCGGCGGCGGCCCGTACAGCTTCCAGGGCAACCCCGGCATGCTGTGGATGCAGCAGTCGAAGAACCTGTCGCTGTATCAGATCACGTTGCGCAACAGCACGTTCTTCACCGTCGAAGCCGACGGCGTGGACGGCTTCACCGTGTGGGGTATCAAGATCATCACGCCGTTGCTGCCGGATGCGGCGAACCAGGCGAGCGTCGGCATGAACAACGACGGCTTCGACGGCGTCAGCGGTTCGTACGCGCACCTCTATACGGGCGCGACGATCGATGCCAGCTCGACGGGCGTGAAGAACACCGACGGCGTCGACCCGAGCGTTGCAGCGGGTCCGGAACACGCGGCTCTCGGCACGGGCAGCAAGACGACGTCAGCAGGCCAGGTGTACTTCGACGGCTACGTGAAGAACGTCGCGATCGTGTACAACTTCCTGAGCCCGTCCGACGACAACGTCGCGTTCAAGGGCGGCCTGCAGGATCCGCGTCCGGCGGCGGCACAGGGCGCGACGACGCCGGCCAACATGCTGTGGTCCATCGACGGTAACCGCGGCGTTTCGTCGAACCGTACGTACGGCATCACGGTGGCGCACAACCACAACTACAACGGCCATGGTCTGTCGATCGGCAGCCCGACGAATGCAGGTGTCCGGAACATTCACTTCTACGACAACTACTTCGACAATATCTACGACGGCACCAATTCGTCGACGGATATGGGCGTCGTGGGGCTGCGTATCAAAAGCGGTCAGGCACGCGGCGGCGACGTCAGCAACATCTACTATGACGGCGCATGTATGCGTGGTGTGAAGGATTTCCTCGTGTTCGACATGTACTACACGGGCCCGAGTGCCGATCCGATCTCGTACACGGGGTTGGGCTGGCTGGTGCCGAACTTCCACGACATCAACCTCAGCAACATCCGCATGATGAACATCCCGGCCAACAAGACCGCGGGCAAGAACGGCGGCGGCGGCCTGACCTTCCGTGGCCTGCATGCCGATACGGCATACGCCAATACGCAGAGCGTGATCCAGCTGAACCTGGATAACGTGGTCGCGGACAAGGACGTCACGATGTCGATTGCGAACCTGAGCAAGCCCGTCGTGAACATTGGTGCGCTCGATGGCTCGACGCAATCGAAAGCCGCCAACGCCACGCTGAACCTGGGCGCGAACGTGAGCCTGATTGGCTCGTCGATGGCTCACGGCACGGGCGGTATTCTGACGAACACGTCGAGCGGCGCGGGCAAGTACACGACCCCGACGAACACGTTGAACCTGACCGTCAATGGCAGCGACGACGCTGGCGCCGCGGGCGACACGAATCCGGCGGCCACGATCGTCTCGCAGAATGCGAAGCTGTCGCTGTGCGATCAGGCTTCGTCCTGGCCGGTCTTCCCGAATGTGAAGTAAGCGTGGTTGCTTGAAAGACCGGGACTCGCGGTGTCAGGCTGCGGGTCTTTTTGAAGCCTCACGGGTGACTGTGGGGCTTATTTTCTTTTGGGCTGGCGCGGGAAGTCATCATTCCGCGGTATTGCCATGCGCCCGAACCAGCTTGTGCAGCAGGTTGGCCGGATCGTCGGCGCAGCCCGCATTGGTGCGTTCGCGAAAACGCGTCATCGATACCGACGAGCCGAGGCCGAATAACAGCAGCCCCAACACCGCTACGCATCCGAGAGCAATGGCGTTCATGGCATTGCGGCTCCTTGTCAGGCAATCGACGCACGCCTGTTTGGCGAGAATCAGGCGGCTCCCATTCTCGCACGGGCCGGCACGCGAGGTCCGCGCGGCTGGACCCCGCAAAAACGACTGCGCCGCGATCGTTCCAACACCGATCGCGGCGCAGCTTACTACTCAAATACGTGGACTACGGCCAGGCTTAGTCTTCGTGATCGAATTCCGGCAGCGCACGCGTTCCTTCAATCGCGACCGAATGCAGCAGCTCAGGCTTCAGATCGAGCAGACGCAAGATCGTCGGCGCGACCTGCGTGGTCAGCACCGGCTCGTCGTTGACCTGCCCGGCGTGATGCGCGTGAGGCACGTACATCACGAGGCCGAGATGACTGTCGTCGGGCGCGTTGCCGCCATGCTCTTCGTCCTTGGACTTGCTCGACGTATAGATGACGCCCGGGTTCGGTTGAACGATGATGTCGGGCGTACGGCCGCGCGACGGGTCACCGAACCGGTTAGCCAGTTGCGGGCCGGACAGGATGTACGCCTGAGGGCCGTCCGCGCAAATGCCGGGTGCGTTGCAGCTCAGATTGGCTTTCAGCGTCTTCACGACCGACGACACCTGGCTTTGATCGCGCAGCCAGATCAGGCCGACGTCGTCGGTCTGCACGAAACCCGTGCCGACAAGTCCGGTGCCGTCGTTGAGGTTGCCGCTCTTCGTAGCGGCCTGCCCAATATTGCCGCCCGAATCCAGGTAGTTGTTGGCTTCGAGCAAGTTGGTCAGCGTATCGCCGTTCTTCACGAGCTTCGAATGATCGGTCGGCGACTGGCCATGCTTCGCGGTCACGATGATCGCCGTCGACGAATAGAGATTGCGTTGCTTCAGTTCGGACACGACGCGTCCCAACGCGTCGTCGATATACGCGATCGCGCCCGCGACTTGCGGACCCGGCGTGAAGCTCGCATCCAGATAGCCGCCGCCCGACGCGACCGTGGCCTTCTGCGCGACGCTCAGCGTCTGGAAGTTGGCGCCGAACACGGTCGGCACCGCGACGTTCTTTTGACCTGTCGAATCCTTGCCATCGATTTCATTGATCAGCGATTGCACGTGATAGTTGTCGAACTTCTTCGTGTGCGTGTACGTGTCGAGGTAGTAGGTCTTGGTATCCGGATCGATCGAATTTATTTCGGTGCGCGAAAGGTCGTCGACGCCCGCGCCCGACGGTCCATTGAGCCAGTCGTAGCCCCACGCGTGCTTGTCCGCCCACGCGGTGCGCGCGCCGTTGACGTTGCCCTTGATCACTTCGAAAACCGTGTTGGTCTTCAGATAGTTGTGCGGATAGACGGGCGTACAGACGCCATTGACGAGCGCATTCGGAATCGCCTGCGGATTGAACGCGCCGCCGCCGTCGAGATGGATCAGCGCGCCGCCGTTCTCGCCGTCGATGCCGGTCGTTTCATCGAAGACGACATTCCAGCCGGTCGGGCCCGTGCAATGGGTATCGGACGGCGCATAGAGCGTGCGGTCGTAGGAGACGTCGTAGAACAGCCCCGCGGACTTCGGCGAGCCGCCGGTCACGAGCGCGGCGAGGCCAGGAAACGAATCCGACAGTCCCGGTGTATGCGCGTTCGTATAGGTGGTGCCTGACTTCGCGAGCAGCGCCAGGTTAGGGCACGTATTCGCGCCGATGCAACGCGCGACGTCCTGCTCATGCAGACCGTCGAAGCTGATCAGCAGCACATGCTTGACGGACGCGCGATCGCGATCGTGATCGCGGCCGTGGTCGTGATCGTCGCCGGCTGTTGCGACTGCCGAGTACAACCCGGCGAGCAATGCGACGGCGGCGCACATTGCGCTTTGCTTACGCTTCCATTTCGTGATCGGTTTCATGTCTCGTCCTTTTGTTTGACAACAAATTTGGGTAGTGCGGGACGAATTTGAACCGTAAAAAAAGTCATTTGCGTGACCTGAAATTAATACTTTGCAATACTGAGGTGTTAAGGTCTTGTTAAGGTTTGGGTGATTCATTCGACGCGCATGCGCTGTGAACCTGATTCGAATCCGCGCGTGATTTTTCGCGAGTCGTCAAGCATAAAAAACGGCACGGGCTATTGCAGCCCCTGCCGTTTCGCCGGTCGGTAGTCGAATACCGCCAGGCGTCATCCCAGTGAATGAATCAAGGCCTGATCCGTCACCTGCACCGGCCTGACCTTGATCGATTGACTATACAGCGGCGGCGGCGTCGAGCAAAACTCGTCGAGGTCTCCTTGTGGCATGCCGGGCTTAACGTATTGCAAAGGCGACGGGTTTACGCGGGGCAGTGGACCTTCCATCGTCGAACCGTACGCGCCGAGTTCAAGCAGGCCTTGAAACCTGCTCGGATTGATAGCTTGCGTGGTGGGAGCAGCGGCCGCCGTGCGGCGCCGCCGCCGTCCGTGCCGCTCGCGCCATGCCGGTCGCCGCGATCGCCGCGCCCGCACGCGGCATGACGCGCGCGCGTTCGCCTAGTGCGCGGCCGGCTCCCGCGTGATGGAATCCACGCGGTCGGGATAGAACGCAAGGTGCTCGCGGATCGACGCGACAGCGTCGTATGGGTGCTCGTAGGTCCACACCGCGTTGGTGCCGCGCTCGCCGGCCGAAGGAATCGAGAAGTATGCGCATTCGCCCTTGTACGGACAATAAGTGGCGTGCGCCGTGCGTTCGAGCCGGGTCATGTCGACGTCCTTGCGCGGGATGTACAGCACGGCCGGATAGCGGGCTTCGAGCAGCGTCAATGCGTCGTGCGTATCGGCAATCACGTGACCGCCTGCCATGACGATCACGCGCGCCTGGTGGTGCTCGACCGTGATTGGATGATCCGGGCCGGGGATCTTGACGGGTTTGTCGTTCGGGACCGAATGAGTGGACATAACGAGGCTCCCTGCGAAAGTGGGGCTGCGAGGTTTCGTGAGTCGACGGCGATGTTCGTCGCCGAACGCCATGCAAGCGACTGAACATTGCCCGTATTGCCGTACTACTTCCTTTCAGGTATTTCTATCACATACTAACGCAGACCTTCCAGGTGCTGTGAGCGGCGCAATGCCCGTCGGAATTGCATCAGTTGCGTGCGCGTGCTTTTGTGCAACGGGATGGCGACTTCGCGGAAGACGAACACGATCAGCCGACTGACAGGAGCGCGTCATGCTCGTTGGATATCCCGTGTATGACCCTGCAAGTGAGCCTGCAATCTCGTCGACAAATGGCGAGGTTGTTTGACTATGCCGGCACTTCGGAAGCGTTGGTCACTTCGCGCATTTGAGGCGTGTGCCGCTCTAACCTTGAACCTGTTGTCCTGCCCTTCGCACGCACAGGTCGTGCCGGGGCAATTGTCGAGCAATACCGTGATTGGCGGCAATGTAAAGCAGCACGCAGACGCTGTGCTGGCGATCATGACCTACACGACAGTCCCGGACGTTACGACCAGTAACCTGTCGGTCAATAACGGCCTGACGGGTAATCCCGGCTTCGGGCAGACTCAATTTGGCGGCGGCTTCACGCTCAGCAGGTCGTTTCCGTTGTACATGGAGGGCACGCTCGCCTACAGCCGCTACGATCCGATCTTCATTGCCACGGATGGCGCCCAGCAGCGTGCGGTGCCGACGAAGTGGAATACCTTCAGTGGCACGGTCGGCCTGGGGTGGGATTTCCGCATCACGGACGAACTGGCGTTCCGTCCGATCTTGAACGGCACGATTGGGCGTGTCTCGAGTGACCTGAAGGTAGGGCAGTCCCTCTTCAATCGTGTCACCGACAGCAACCTGCAGTTCCTCGAAAACGGCTCGCTGAACGCCTACGGCTATGGCGGCTCCCTGATGCTCGACTACGAGCATTACCGCGAAAACTACGAAATCGACGCCGAACTGCGGGCAACCGATATTTACCTGCGCAGCTTCGGCGGTTCTTCGGAGGCCGTTCAGGGCTCGGCCATGGCGCAACAAGTGAGCCTCTGGACGCGCTGGCGCGCGCCTACCGGCTGGCACGCGCTGGACCGGCCGGTCCGCTATGTGCTCGAAGCCGCTTACTCGCACTATTTCGGCGACAGCGCAGGCGTGCTGGGTTTCAACGACCTCACGTCGTTGGGAGTGGGCCTCGAACTCGACAGCAGCAGGTATCCCGTCATCGTCACCCGTACGCGCGCGATGGTGCGCTATGTGTTCGGTCGCAACGTGCACGGGGTGTCGTTCGGATTCGCGATGAGTTTCTAGCCGGGCCAGCTTGCCGGTCCGGCAACGAGGCTCGAACCCATACGCGCGATCCAAAGCTTCTGGTTCTCGCGCGGCACGAAGCAGGGCGACTCCGTGGTCGCCTAGACGTTGCCGTAGTCGTGCCGCGGCAGTGACGCTGCAATCGCGCGCGGCCACGCGGTATAGCGCTTGCTCGGCCCAGACATGAATCGATCAAGGGAGCCGTGATGAACGACAAACCGAAACAGCCCGATGCCGGCGGCAATCTGCCGGGCACGTTGTAGCAGAACCAGGCCCTGAACGAAGGGCCAAAACGAAGGACCTCGTGCCATGCGTACATTCGAACAGAGCCGGTCGACGAAGCGGATCGACAGCGAGCCGGACATGCGCTTGCAGAAGATAGAGATTGCCGACTTCCTCGTAAGCTGGACCGTCATCCGGGATTCGGAAGGCGCTTTCCAGTGGGTCGTGGTCGTGACGGAGCGTGGCGGCGAGCATCACACGATCTTCGAGCGACGCGGGACGTGCGGCCACGTGTCATGGGACGACGCGCTCGACATCGCGGCCGAAACCGCGCGCCGCGTCGCGGCCGGGCTCGTCGAGCCGGGTGAACCGGCGAAGACGAAACAGCGGCGCGGGCGCACGCCGGGTGCATCGCGCCCGAATCATTGATGCGCGATCGCGGGCGGCGCCCCGTGGTGTCAGTAGTATGTGCTAGCGCGTCTGTGCCGCGCGACGCGACCTCGGCAGCCAATGCCGCAATGCGAGCAATACAGTCGATCCCAGCAGCAGCGTGGCGATCGGAAACGTGCCCGCGGCATTCACCGCGATGTCCATCGGGCGCTCTCCGAGCAACTGCATCCGGCGGCGCGTCATCGCGGCGCCGAGCGACTGCAGTTCGTTCTTCAGCACGCGCTCGGCGTCGGGCAGCAGGATGGTTTCCTCGTCGGCGACATGATGAGCGACTTCGCGGATCAGTTGATAAAAGAGCCCGTCGTAGGCGGCGTTTTCGGGGCCCATCCCGCGCAGCTTCGCGATCGTTGCGCGCATCTCGTCGTGCTCGGGACGGCTTTTTCTCAGTGCCTCGTCATTGCCGAGCGCGCGGTCGAGCGCCGGGTAGAAAATTTCACTCCTCGAGTTGCGCGTGGATATCGAGCGCGTCGCACACGCCGTTGACGATCGCGCGTTTGCGCCACCACGGCGTGGACGCGTGGTATCGGTGCGAAGCGGCGAGCACGTGCATATGGTCGAGGCGGATCATCGACGTAATCGACGGCGACAGCGATGAGGCGTCATTGGACATGGCGTTTCTCCAGGCAAAGGGTGCCGGCGGTTACCGCATGCGCCATTCCCGCTGCCCAGCAATCGATCAACGCGGTGCCGGCTGCCGCGAGCGCACTGCTTTGCTGCTCGTGAGGGCGCTCAACGCGGAGTCCGCGGCATCCGCCGCACGGGCGAACAGGTCGTCGACGATTCGGCGCGCCGCGCTATATCCGCCCATCAACGCATCGGCCTCGGTGTCGAACGGCCGGCTGCCCGCAATGTCGACGCGCAGCGGCGAGAACGTTGCGACCGCAGCACCCGCCTGATAGATGTGAACCACCGCCGCGTAGCGCGTGCGTACCGCCGCGCGCCCGGCGGGGCGCAACGTGAAATCCGCCGCGACGGTCACCTCGATCGTGAACCCGTGGTATTCGTAGGTCCGCATCATCATGTCCTTCGTCGCGTGAGTGTGTGATCGTGCCGGTGCGCGATGATAATGCGCGACGGGCGCGGCGCTAATTGCCGCCCTGCGCGCTCGAGCGGCGCTGGCTCCGTGCTTCGAGCGTAGCGAGCCGCGCGAGCAAAGGGCGCGCTTGCGGCTGCAGCGCCGGCGGCAGTTCGGCGTTGGCCTCGATGCGCGCGCGCCAGTAAGCCGGCTTCGCAATTCCCGTGGCCTGCCAGTCGACGCGGTCGCCTTGAACGAGTTGTTCGAGGCGCTGGACAATCGCGCTGACGTGCGTCAATTGCCTTGTGACTGTTTTGTAATTACGCGCGGCTTTCACAGGTTCTCTCCCCGTTTGGTTATCTCCAGCTTACTCGTCGTTCACAGTAAGTCATACCGGCTTGATGACATGTCCGAAAACGCCGGATTCAGCATACGCTCGCATTCGCAAAAAAAAAATACATCGCAGTGAGTTGTCCGAGACAGCCGCATTGTGGACAGCCCCGTCCACTCTCGCGCCGCAGTTTGCGGGACTCACATTCGACGAACCGACGCGCCGGGTTGCTTCTACGCTCGACTGTTGGTATGACGTCGTGATGACAGCGTGTGCAAATGAAGTTCGCGCCGTCGTCGGTTAGTCGGTCAACTTCTGATCTGGATCAAAATAGCAAAAGGCGGTGCGGTGATCGCGCCAACGCTCGGGTACCCTCGTTGGAAATCCCTTTGTGCGTGGCACGATGAACGTGGTGACTATCGCGAGGGAGGGCGAAATGCCTGATGTCGGACAAGGCTCGTGCGCTACCGATGCACGCAAGCGCGGCGCATCCGCGCGTTGCGATTGTGATCGCACCACGACTCACGCTGCGAAGAATCGGCACGCGGCAGCGCTGCGCGGAACGCTCGTGATGACATTTGCCGTCGCCATGATGGGTGGATGCGCGACGTCGGCCGAGCGCACCAATGTGCGGCCTTCCGGTCAACAGACGTGCAATGTGGCCGGCAAATTCTGCAACACGTTTTTCGGACCTTGACGGAAACGCTTCCAGCGCGTGCCGGCGGCCACGGCACGTTCCTGACCGACCCGCGTTCGTCTGCAATCGGACGACCGATGTTGGACGTGTCGCGGCGCGCGCGTTTGCTCGGGCGTGTCCATTGCCTTCAGCTTGTGGACAGCCAGCATCGGTTGGAGGAGCATGGTCGCCTGGATACGCTTGAAGGCGTATGCGCGATCGGACAATTCCACCCGCCACTTACGCGCACGAGCGAGGCAACCAGTCGTCCTGTTGCAGGAGGAAAGAAATGCTCACGCAGAAAACCAAGGACATCGTCAAGGCCACGGCGCCGGTTCTGGCAGCGCACGGCTATACGATCATTCAACGTTTCTACAGGCGGCTCTTCGAGGCGCATCCCGAACTGAAGAACGTGTTCAACATGGCCCACCAGGAGCAGGGGCAGCAGCAGGAAGCGCTCGCGCGCGCCGTGTACGCATACGCCGAGAACATCGAGGACCCGGGCAGTCTCGCCGCGGTGCTGCGCAATATCGCCAGCAAGCACGCGAGCCTCGACGTGAAGGCGGAGCACTATCCGATCGTCGGCGAACATCTGCTTGGCGCGATCAAGGACGTGCTCGGCGACGCCGCGACCGACGACATCATCTCCGCGTGGGCGCAGGCATACGGCAATCTCGCGGACGTGCTGATGGGCATGGAAGCCGAATTGCGCGAAACTCGCGCATCGCAGCCGGGCGGCTGGACCGGATGGCGCACGTTCGTCGTCAAGGAGAAGCGACCCGAGAGCAGCGTCATCACGTCGTTCATTCTCGAACCGAAGGACGGACAGCCGGTCGCGAACTTCGAGCCGGGTCAGTACATCGGCATTGCCGTCGATGTGCTCGCGCTCGGCCTGCAGCAGATCCGGCAATCCAGCTTGTCCGACGTGCCGAATGGCCATACATATCGGATCTCCGTCAAGCGCGAGAGCGGCGAGGCCGGGCGACCGCCGGGCTATGTGTCCTCGCTGCTGCACGATCACGTGAACGTCGGCGACGAAGTCAAACTGGCGGCACCGTACGGCACGTTCTATATCGATGTTCATGCGAAGACGCCGATCGTGCTGATCAGCGGCGGTGTCGGTCTGACGCCGATGGTCAGCATGTTGAAGCGCGCGATTCAGGACCCGCAGCGGCGCGTGGTGTTCATTCACGGTGCGCGCAACGGCGCCGTGCACGCGATGCGCGACCGTTTGCAGCAGACCGCCGCCACCCAGTCGAATTTTCGCGCGATGGTGTTCTACGACGCGCCGCTCGATACCGACGTGCAGGGCCGCGACTACGATTACGCGGGTTTCATCGGCCTCAGCAAGCTGCGCGACGAGATCCTGTTGCCCGACGCCGACTACTACATCTGCGGTCCTGTTCCTTTCATGCGGATGCAGCACGACGCGCTGAAAAACCTGGACATTCACGAGTCGAAGATTCACTACGAGGTGTTCGGACCGGATCTGTTCGCCGAATGACGCAGACGGTCGTGCAGCGACGGCTGCCGTGGAAGCGACCAGCAGGAATGCAGTCACCGTGACCGGGAGCGCGGCATGAAAGTGCATCATCTGAACTGCATTTCGACTTGCCCGCTGTGCGGCAAGCTGTTCAACGGGCACCCCGATTCGTTGATCCGCCGCGGGCATCTGACCTGCCATTGCCTGCTCGTCGAAAGTCCGGCGGGGCTCGTGCTCGTCGATACCGGTTTCGGTCTGCGCGATGTCGCCGATCCCTATTCGCGCCTCGGCAAATTCTTCCTGAGACTGCTGAAGCCTGAGTTCCGAAATGAAATGACGGCGATCAGGCAGATCGAGCGGCTCGGTTTCGACCCGGCCGATGTGCGCCACATCGTGATGACGCACCTCGATTTCGACCATGCGGGCGGACTCGACGACTTTCCGCACGCGACGGTGCACATGCTCGCGAGCGAGCGCCAATACGCGGCGCAGCAGAAGACGTGGCTGGACCGGCAGCGCTTCAGGCCGCAGCAGTGGTCGTATCAGAACATGTGGCGCGTGCATTCGCCGCAGTACACCGAGCGTTGGGAGGGCTTCGCCAAGGTCCATCCGATCGAAGAACTCGCGAGCGAGATCGCGCTCGTGCCGTTGCGAGGCCATACCTATGGTCACGCGGGCGTCGCGGTACACGGCGATGGCGGCTGGTTGCTGCTCGCGGGCGACGCCTATTTCGACAACGGCGAACTCGACCCGGTGCGTCCGCATTGCGCACCCGGTTTGCGCTTCTATCAGTGGATGCTCGAAAAGGATCGCGCGGCGCGACTGTACAACCAGCGCCGCCTGCGTGATCTGGCGAAGAGGGCGAGCCCCGCGCTGACGATTTTTTGCAGCCACGACGTCGACGAATTCGAGCGGCTCGCGGGCCGTTCGGTGGCGGTGCCGGCGGAGCAGATGGCGTGACGCTCGCAGGCTTGCGAGCGCGCCCGGTGCTTCGCGGATCGCTCACGTCTTGCGCCTGGCGCGTTCCGCGCGGACGATGCGCAGGAATGCCGGCCGAAAGTCGTGGCCCCACTGTGACACGCAGTGCGCTTCATCGACGACGACGGGTTCGATGCGTTGCCGGGAACGCGCCCGCAATGCGTCGATCAGCTCGGGCCGCGTCAACTGCTCGGGCGTGACGAACACGATGCCGCGGCGTGCGCCGCGCAACGCGTCGTAGGGCGCCGCGGCCGGGAACGCGATGTGCTGATACGTCATGACGTGACATTTATGGCCAAACGGGTGGGCTCATGAACAAGGAAGACAAAAGCGACGCGCATCCCTACGCGTCGGGCGGATGGGGGTCGATCAAGGCGGTTGCGACGATCCTGCTGCAGGAAAAAGCGCCGCTGAAGGATAGCCAGGTTCTGATGCATCAGAACAAGCCCGACGGTTTCATGTGTGTCAGCTGCTCGTGGGCGAAGCCGGCCGATCCGCATACGTTCGAGTTTTGCGAAAGCGGCGCGAAAGCGACCGCGTGGGATCTGACGGCCAAACGCGTAACGCCCGATTTCTTCGAGGTCCACACGGTCGGCGAACTTGCAAAATGGCACGACCACGATCTCGAGGAGGCGGGGCGGCTGACCGAGCCGCTGCGCTACGACCCGGCTACCGACCGCTACGTGCCGGTGCCGTGGCAGCAAGCATTCGATGCGATCGGCGCGGAGCTGCGCACGCTGGACCCGGCCAGCGTGGTGTTCTACACGTCGGGCCGCGCTTCGCTGGAAACCTCGTACATGCTGCAGCTTTTCGCGCGCATGTACGGCACGAACAATCTGCCCGACAGCTCGAACATGTGCCACGAAAGCACCAGCGTCGGCCTCAAGGAAGCGATTGGCGTGGGCGTCGGTACGGTCTCGCTCTACGACTTCGAGAAGACCGACCTGATGTTTTTCTTCGGCCAGAACGTCGGGACGAATAGCCCGCGCATGCTGCATCAGTTGCAGGACGCGCGCAAACGCGGCGTGCCGATCATCACGTTCAATCCGCTACGCGAGCCGGGACTGCTGCATTTCGCAAACCCGCAGTCAGCGTTGGAGATGCTCACACCCAGCGATACGCAGATCAGCACGCAATACCACCAGGTGAAGACGGGTGGCGATACCGCCGCGATCCTCGGCATCTGCAAGCTCGTCATCGAAGCGGACGATCGCGCGGTGAGCAAGGGCGACGCGCGCGTCGTCGACGTCGATTTCATCCGCGAGCATACGAACGGCTACGAGCAATTCGCTCAGTACGCGCGCGACGCGAACTGGGACGACATCGAGCGAGTGAGCGGATTGCCGCGCGACGCGCTCCAGGCAGCCGCCGACGAGTACATGAACGCGAACGCGGTGATCATCCATTACGGCATGGGTCTCACGCAGCATCGGATGGGCGTGCAGAACGTGTGCATGCTGTGCAATCTGCTGCTGCTGCGCGGCAATATCGGCAAGCCGGGCGCGGGGCCGTCGCCGGTGCGCGGGCATTCGAACGTGCAGGGACAGCGCACGGTCGGCATCACCGAAAAGCCGGAGCTCGCGCCGCTCGATCAACTGGCCAGACAGTTTTCGTTCGAGCCGCCGCGCGAGAAAGGCATGAACATCGTCGAGGCCTTCGAGGCGATGCTCGACGGCAAGGTCAACGCGATGATCAACCTCGGCGGCAACCTCGTGCGCTCGGTGCCCGACCGGGTGCGCACCGAACCGGCGTGGGCCGCGCTCGGGTTGACTGTCAACGTGGCGACCAAGCTCAATCGCAGCCATCTGGTGCACGGCCAGCGCTCGTATCTGCTGCCGTGTCTGAGCCGCATCGAGATCGACCGGCAGGCGGGCGGCGCGCAGGCGGTGTCGATGGAAGACAGCACGGCGCACTTTCATGGCTCGCGTGGCATGGCCGAACCGGCCGCGCCGACGATCCGCTCGGAGCCGTTCATCGTCGCGGGCATCGCGAAGGCGACGCTCGGCGAGCGCTCTAGCGTCGACTGGGATGCATGGCGCGACGACTATTCGCGCGTGCGTCTGGAGATGTCGAAGACATGGCCCGAGATGTTCGGTGATTTCGAGGCGCGCATGTGGACACCCGGCGGCGTGATCCGGCCGCTGCCGGCGCGGGAGCGCAAGTGGAAGACCAAAAGCGGCAAGGCCGAATTCATGGTGCCGACTTCGATCGGCGAAGATCCGGACATGCCCGCGCGTGAGCCCGATTCGCTGCGGTTGATGACCTTGCGCAGCGACAGCCAGTTCAACACGACCATCTATGGCCTCGACGACCGCTTCAGAGGCATCAAGGGTTCGCGCATGGTGATTCTGATGAATCGGGCCGACATGGAGAAGCGCGGACTCGCGCACGGCGACCGCATCTGCCTCGAGACGATCGCGGACGACTGCGTCGAGCGGCACGTCGACGGACTGACCGTCGTGCCGTTCGACGTGCCGCAGGGATGCATCGGCGGCTATTACCCGGAATGCAATCCGCTGCTGCCGCTATGGCACTACGCGAAAGAGAGCAAGGTGCCGGGCGCGAAGTCGATTCCGGTGCGCGTACTGGCGGCCACGCGGTGACCAGTGCTTCGTAGATACAAAGAGGCCGGCATCGTTACCGGCGCCGGCCGCTGAATTACACCCGGGCAGCGCGTGAAGGGCATGATAAGCGCGTGCCCATCTCCATCATAGTCGCGCCAGCGGCCCGCAACGGACGCGCAGCGTGTTGGTAATGCATGAGTTGCGTACAGAGCCGAACCGGCAAGCTGGCAAAGGACGAGAACCAAAAGCTTCGCACCGGATGTGGCGCGCGCAGCGCTATCCGTGATGTCCGTTACCCAGCATTGAAGGACAGCGCACGACGCCACATAGTGTTCGGATACTGCGACGTCCCCTACGGATTCGGGGACAGCGTTTCTCTAGAAGCGCTCATGGCGTTCCATCGCTGCCTCCGGGCTGCGGTTCGATTTGCAGGCAGCCCGGCATCGTCCGTTTCATCGCGTCGGCAGCCCCCGCACGCGACACGCAGTCCATGCGCGATGTCCGCGACCTGTGCGCGCGCCTGCACGCGTCATCCCGTGCAGCATTGCCAGGATCGCAGCGATGCGTGCCGCCGTTGCGCGGACGCCTGCCGCGCGTTATGACGGAACGCGCGTCCACAGGCGACCCGCGAAACGCAGCGTTCAGCGCCGCGGCTTTGAGCCCTTCCAGCTCGACTTGCGCGCGAACTCCACGAGCGAATGCAGATAGTCGAGCGACGCGTCCGCCTCGCGCGTGCCGAGAAAAATCTGCCTGGCGATGCCGGTCTTGCCTAGCTTCACGCTGACCACCGGCATACGGTCCGCGTATTCCTCGGCGAGCCAGCGCGGCGACGCCGCGATCGCTCGCGACCATCTGCAGCATGATGTCGGTGGTTTCGATGGCGCGCCACAACAGGTAGGGCTCGCCGCGCAACGTCACAAATAATTCGTCAAGGTGCCACGTGGTGCCGGGCTTGTGACGCGCCGCTCTCACACGGCGCGCGAAGCACCCACCGAACTTGTCGCACAAGCGACGGATCGTCTCGTAACTGACGATAACCCCGCGCTCGAACAACAGTTCTTCGATATCACGCAGGCAACTGATGACCGCTGCCGGAAAGCGATGGCCGTGGTAAAGCGATTCGGCGAATTGGGGCTCGAGCAGGCGTCGATGTCCGAGATTGCGGCGCGGGCAGGCGTGTCAAAGGCCACGCTCTACAACTACTTCGAGTCGAAAGAGGAGATGTTCGCCGAGTTCATGGGCGCCGCCGCGCAACAAGGAGTAGGAGCTGCATTCGAGCGACTGAAGACCACCGTGCCGGTTCGCGACGCACTGTTGAGCTTCGGCAAGCACTGTCCGGTTGTGGTCCTGACACCGCAACTGCTCGCGGTGCGCCGTCTCGCGCATCTTGAGGGTGGCCGGTCGAAGGTCGGCGCTCTGTTCTATGAGCGCGGGCCGAAGCCCGGCTGGGGAGTGGTGACCGACTTGCGGCAGCAATTGATTGACGCCGGGAAGCTGCGCAGCTGTAACGCAGCCATCGCGACAGCGCATTTGCGTGGGCTGTACGAGGCGGAGTTGCTGGAACTCCGCCTGCTGGGCGTGCCGGCGGATACCAGTGCGCGCAATATCGCCAAGGTCGTTCAAAGAACGGCCGACATGTTCCTGGCCGCATATGGGCCAACGGACGGGACTGACGCCGCATAGGCTGGCGCCTGGACGCTCGCGGACCGTGGGAGACGGCAAGCGAAGCACCACCGTGTCGCTAGGTGGACGGTTCACCCTACACAGCGTCGGCGAAATCCGCCGTTTGCAACGCCTGACATGGGTATCAACCTGTTGCGGAGCCAATCGTCACGATGAATGAGCCAGTGGACGGCTACTCCGGATCATGCCCGGATGGCGGGGCACGCCGATGGCGGTCCATGCGATCGCCGAAACCCGCAGGCAGCCGACGAAGATGCAGCGCCTCATCAAATTGCTGACGAAGCGTTGAGGGCAGTCCATTGTTCACCCATCCAGGGTCTCGCGGCCAGCGATTTGCCGACGTCATGAACGAATCGCCGCAAACGCCGTCGTGCATCACATGCGCCTACTGCGATGAACAGAATCCGGGTAGCCGCGACAATCGCCGGTCTCTCAGGTATGGCTGCGCGGGTTGCGCAGCCATACGGGGTTATTTCGAAAGCTGGGTCGGCACTTGCGTCGACGCTTGTGTCGGAAGTTGCGGAATCTGCGGAAGCTGTGGAGGTTGCGGAAGCTGCGACCCACCCTGTGAAAGCTGCTTCGTGGACGGTTGCCCGGCGGACGCTGTCTGCTGCGACGGCAATTGCTGCGGCAGATTGTTTTGCGCAAGAACGGATGTGCTGGTAAGGAAGGCGAACAGTACGAGGAAGATCTTTTTCATTTCAATTCTCTACAGTTGGTTGTATTGATCTTGATGCGATTAGCAGCCGCGGGCCGTATCAACGCGCGGCCAAGGTTGCCTTGTAACGCCAGGACGCTGTTGCGGTACTAAAGTCGACGGGTTTATCCGACGCTACGTTGTCTGACGGGAGGGAAGCCGACGAACTAGTCACCCCGCCGTAGTTGTTGAACGCCTGTCGTTGGGCTTCCACGCGGGCTAACACTGCCTGAAAGTCCATTGCATGTTGCGTATCGGCGCTTGCGCGTTCGTGGTAGCCGACCGTTTGACGCTGAACCGCTTGAGAAGCCGCTTGCTCATACGCTTGGGGACCATTGCTGTTAGCGAATGCGGCGGTCGAGAAGGACAAGATCGACGCGACAACAGGGACGGGGATGAAGGTCTTCGACTTTGGCATGATCAGACTCCATATCGAGCGTCGGATGGAGACGCGGTGTTTGGGGAACAACGGTCTGGCGAGGCCTTGAGTGCTGTTTGCCAGTTCGTTGAGTGCCAGTTTAGTCACTTACTATCTACTTACAAGCATCCCCAGGGCAACGGATAGTTGTCGTCGCTGCAAGGTTGTAGCGCGACTGCGCTGAAGCGGTTGCGCGCTTCTTTAGTGTGTCCGGAGGCAAGGGCGGTGCGGACCGTCTGAATGACACGCAGCACATTTGCTTCGACGCTATCCAGCCGGGGGTTACGCAAGCGGGATCAGCCGTCGAGCATGCTTGCTGTTCTTATGTCAGCGATTCGCGATTCACGCAAACCGTGCATTGAAGATCTCGCAACTCATAATTGCGCGCGTCGAATTGCGGCGCGCTTTGCTTATACTGCGTCCACATGAAACAGGCTTCGTTTTTACGCAGGAATACTTATGGCACACCAACTTACGTTCCACGCCGGTTCATCGAACACGGACGTCATTCACGACATCGTTCAGCACGCGTTGCGCAGCGCTGCTACGGCCTCCACCACGAATGGAGCTATCGATGTGCTGGGTCAGGCGCTACTCGAGGTCGAGCGCCTCGCCGCGCACCCGAGCGTCCTGACGCACTGAGCCCGCTGCGCGTCTGCGAACTGGCCGGGAGTCGGACCGGCAGCGCAGCGCACGGCGTACCGGCGATGGCGGATGCAGCGCGGCTCGATTTTTAGAATCAATATTGACCAATCACGCGAATGTGATAATATTATCAAATACTGGCCCGTCCGCGAAGTTGCTGTAGGCGAGTCGCCGCAATGCCAGCGCACGCTGAATCAACCGTGGAGATGTCACCCATGACTGCTCAACCAGACCTGAACGATTCGCTGCATCGGTGGCAGGAATGACGCGCCGACCGCGCATCTTTTTCGCCTTGCTGTGCTCGTTCCCGCTTGCTGCGACGGTCTGCGGTTGTTCCACGACCGTGATGCCCACGCCGCGCGTCATCGCGATTGTCGTTCCCGCGATGCCAGCACCGGCAATAATGTCGCCGCCCGATCCGATGGCGCGTCCATTGTGGATCGAAGTCACCGGGCAACCCGGCGGCCAATCGCAGACAGGCACCAGCAAACCGGCGACGCCGCAAGACCCGTCGCGCCAGCAGGGTGATGACAGGCGTACCCACAGCGCGGCTAGCGGCGCGACGCCGATCTGACGGATGCGCCGCGCGGCGACTTCCGCCGATGCTTCGGCCCAACGACGAAAGCCACTCGATCACTCGCCCAGTGGGGGCGCTTATGACTGTATACCATCGTCAATCTCTGTTTTGGGGCGCCGTTGCGTTAGCGGCCGGCGTGTTGCTGTGGAACCTGCGTGCCGTTCTCACGCCGTTTCTGCTCGGTGCGCTCGTCGCATACATTTTGCAGCCGGGCGTGGAGTGGCTGGTACGCCATCGCATTCCGCGCGGCCTTGCGGCGCTGGTGATGATGTCCTTGTTTGCTCTGTCCGTCGCACTCGTCATGCTGCTCATGTGCGTAGTGGTCCAGAAGGAAGGGCCGGAACTCATCAGGCAAATTCCATTTATCGTCGCAAAACTCGATGGATGGCTGAAGCCGCGTCTGGCTTTTCTGGGACTGGATTATTCGCTCGATGTGACGAATATCCGCGAGGTGCTGGCGGCCCGTCTCAAAGCGGACGGGCAGGGCGCGATGCTTGCCGTATGGCAGTACCTGCGCACCAGCGGCAACGTGATGATCAATGTCGTGAGCAATGCGGTGCTGATGCCACTCGTCCTGTTCTATCTGCTCTACGACAGGCACGAGGCGTTCGAGCGCATGGCGAGCTTCGTGCCGCGGCGCTGGCTCGGCAAGACACGGGAATTCGTCGGAGAGATCGATTGCATGATGTCGCAGTACCTGCGCGGGCAACTGCTGGTGATTGCAGTGCTCGCGGTGTTCTACCCGACTGTGCTGACGATTGCAGGGTTGGATCTGGCGGTGCCCGTCGGCCTGTTTAGCGCGCTTGCCGTATTCGTTCCCTACATCGGCTTTGCGACCGGCCTCGCGTTCGCGCTGCTGGCGGCGCTGCTGCAATTCGGTGACTGGTATGGCCTCGCCGTGGTGGTCGCGGTGTATGGCGTCGGCCAGATTCTTGAAAGCTTTGTGCTGACGCCGAGACTGGTTGGCGAGCGCATCGGCCTTCATCCGCTCGCGGTCATCTTTGCGTTGCTGGCGTTTGGGCGGCTGTTCGGATTCTTCGGCGTGCTGCTCGCGTTGCCGGTCAGCGCCATCCTCGCATCGGCATTGCGGGAACTGCGCCACCGCTATCTCGCGAGTGCGCTTTACCAGGGCTGACCGGCATCGCGATCGCCCGATTCGACGTCCGGGCACCTGCCCCGCCTACCCACCAACCCGACACCGCACCGGGCGGCCGCACCTGCGATGGCGCGGAAACGCCGCGCTAGTTGCACTGTCACGGCAAGGTCGGAGCATCGGGAACGGTGGGCAGTGGACGTCGCGCGATCCGCTCGGCCTCTACACGTGTGAGACCGAACGCCTGCAACACAATGGCGGCGGTTCGCTGGGCAAACTTCTCCTCCTTCGAGCGAAGCACCTTTCGCGCACGAACGGTCCGCTTCGACGAGATGGCCAGTTGCATTTCGGCGGCAATTCCCGCGAGCACCGTCCCAATCACGGTGATAACGGACATGAGCCGGTCCGCGATCACAAAGCGCCTTTCTGAAATGCCCTTCTCGCTATCGCGCAGCAGGCGCAGGCCGAGACCCCTGCTGAGCAGGCGCGGCGACAAACCTTCGCGAATGAGAAGTTGCCCCCAAACTGGCTCGCGGTAGGCCCGCAGGAGCGTGTGACGGACTGAGACGGCGATCACTTCCGCTGGATCGGACAACCCCGCGGCGAGGCGATCGAGCGTATCCGCAAATTCCTCGAACAGCCATTCGATGAGCGCCGTGAAGATGCCTTCCTTGGATTCGAAGTGGTTATAGAAGGAGCCGAACCCGACGTCGGCTGCCTCGGTGATTTCGTTAATGGTGACGGAGCTCAAACCCTTGGCCGCCACCAGTTTCAGCGCAGCGTCGAGCAGGCGCGCGCGCGTCTCGCGTTTGCGACGGGCACCGCGCGGATAGCTTCGATTGATCGCGTCGTGGGACGCACTTGGCGCCTTGAGAGAGCGTCCGCGGCTCGCGCGCGGTTGGGGGGCTTGTGGCATGTCGGCTCCGTAGTCGTGGTTATTCGATATCCGGATTCTAGATATATATGTCATAGTTGACAATATACTCAGTATTGGGTCTAATGTCACCCGCGTCGCCGACAACCGGACGTACGAAGGACCCGACGATGCCGACGGAGCGAAAAAAATCCGTTAGCGGTCGATCCCGAGTCCTCGGCCGGAACTGACAGACCAGATAGACCAGCAGATCACCGGGCGGTAGGCATGAACGGGCGCTGCCCCACGTACTGGTTGCGTGGAGGCACATCGAGCTGGCAAGTACCGACATGCACGTCGATAAGCAGGACTAACGTATCAACGAAGCTTGTTTTATGCGTCCGCGCTGATAGCGAACCGTGCTTGCTGGCACTCGGGTTTGCACGGCATCAGGAAACTTTCTTACCAGGGTTATCACCCGTCTTGTGAACATCGTGAAACATTCCGGCCCTATCGCGCAGGCGCCTGCGCGTCGCTTCTTACCTTCCCTCGTTCAATCTCCGCAGTGTGCACGCATGGTGCTTGCGGCTTGCTGCGCGGTCATGCTCGCGGCATGCCACCAGCGCGAAGCCGCCGCTCCAGAGCCGAAGCCCGTGGTCGCCCTGGCCGTCCACGCTGACGGGCGCACGGCAAGTGCGTCGCTGCCGGCTCAGGTGCAGGCGCGCTACTCCACGGCGCTTTCGTTCAGAGTGGGCGGCAAGATCATCGAACGGCGCGTTCGCCTCGGCGACGCCGTCAAGGCGGGACAGGTTGTTGCGCTGCTCGACCCGACCGACCTGCGCAGTAACCTGGCTAACGCGCGAGCGCAGCTCGATGCCGCCGAACACCGGTTCGTCTACGCGAAGCAGCAGCTCGATCGCGATCAGGCGCAGGCGCAGGCAAACCTGATTGCACCGGCGCAGCTCGAACAGACGCAGGACGCGTACGCATCCGCTGTTGCGCAGCGCGACTCGGCGCGCGCACAGATGGCGCTCGCCTCGGACAATCTTCGCTATGCGACGCTGACTGCGGATCACGACGGCGTGATTACCTCGGAGGACGCCGACACGGGCCAGAACGTTCAGGCAACCCAATCCATCTATCACCTCGACTGGACGGGCGACGTAGACATCGTCTGCGACGCGCCCGAGCGCACGCTGAGCTCGCTGACAGTCGGCAGCATGGCGCGCGTAACGCTGCCGGCGCTACCCGGCAAGACCTTCGAGGCCCGCGTGCGCGAGGTGTCGCCTAGCGCGGATCCGCAAAGCCGTACTTGGCGCGTCAAGCTCAGCCTGAACGCGCCCGGCCCTGAAGTGCGCCTCGGCATGACGGCCACCGTTGCGTTCGATGCCGTCGGTGACGCGTCGGACGCACAGCCGTTCACCGTGCCGGTGACGGCGCTCTTTCATCAGGGCGAGAAGCCTGCTGTGTGGGTGGTGCGTACCGGCACCGACACACTCGAACTGCGTCCTGTGACGGTGCAACGATACGACGAGCGCACGGTCTCGATCGCATCGGGCCTCCGCGACGGCGACCGCGTCATGGTGCAGGGCGTACACGCCGTGAGCGCAGGCCAGCATGTGCAGGTGGTGGCGCCCTTGCATCCGGAGGATTTCCCGTCATGAATTCACGCGACGATGAATCCGTGCGCGAGAGCGCGCCTGTCCCGTCTTCCGGGGCAGACAAATCTGGCGAAGGCGGCTTCAATCTTTCCGCCTGGGCGTTGCGTCATCAGCAGCTCGTGATCTTTCTGATCGGGCTCGCCACGCTTTTCGGCGTAATCGGCTATACGAAACTCGCGCAGTCGGAGGATCCGCCGTTCACCTTCCGCACGATGGTGATCAAGACCTACTGGCCTGGTGCGACTGCGCGCGAGGTGCAGGAACAGATCACGGACCGGATCGGCCGCCAGCTACAGGCCGCGCCGAACATCGACAACATCAAGAGCTACTCGCGGCCTGGCGAGTCGATGATCTTCTTCGCCATGAAGGACTCCGCGCCCGTCAAGGAAGTGCCGGATACCTGGTATCAGGTGCGCAAGAAGGTCGGCGACATTGCCGCGACGCTGCCGAAGGGAACCGTCGGCCCGTTTTTCAACGACGAATTCGGTGACGTCTACACCAACATCTATGCGCTTGAAGGCGACGGCTTTTCGCCGGCGCAACTGCACGACTACGCTGACAGGCTGCGCACAGTCCTGCTGCGCATACCCGGTGTGGCGAAGGTCGACTATTTTGGCGACCCCGATCAGCACATCTTCGTCGAGATACCGAATGCGCAGCTCACGCGGCTTTCGATCACGCCGCAACAGCTCGCGCAGGCGATCGACGCACAGAATGCCGTGGCGCCCGTCGGCACCATCACGACCGCGGACGACCGCGTGTTCGTGCGGCCGAGCGGCGCGCTCAAGGATGTGCAGGCGCTCTCCGACATGCTGATCACCATCAACAAGCGCACGTTCCGGCTGGGCGACATCGCGAAGGTCACACGCGGTTATGACGACCCGCCGGCGACCCAGATGCGCGTCGGCGGCCAGGCGGTGCTCGGCATCGGCGTGACGATGCAAAAGGGCGGCGACGTGATCGACCTCGGCAAGGCGCTCGACGCAAAAGCCGCCGAACTGCAGGCAACGCTGCCGGCGGGTCTGAAACTCGCGCCGGTTTCGAGCATGCCGCACGCGGTCAAGCACTCGGTGGACGAGTTCGTGAAATCGGTTGGCGAAGCGGTGGCGATCGTGCTGGTCGTGAGCCTCGTCTCGCTCGGCCTGCGCACCGGCATGGTCGTCGTGATCACGATTCCGATCGTGCTGGCGGTGACGGCGCTTTGCATGCACATGTTCAATATCGGGCTCGATAAGGTCTCGCTCGGTACGCTCGTGCTCGCGCTAGGCCTGCTCGTCGACGACGCGATCATCGCCGTCGAAATGATGGCGGTGAAGCTGGAGCAGGGCTGGAGCCGGGCGCGCTCGGCAGCGTTCGCGTATACCAGCACGGCATTCCCGATGCTGACAGGCACGCTCGTCACCGTATGCGGCTTCCTGCCGATTGCCCTCGCCAAATCGAGCACGGGCGAATACACGCGTTCGATCTTCGAAGTGTCGGCCATCGCGCTGATCGTTTCGTGGTTCGCGGCCGTCGTGCTGGTGCCGTTGCTGGGTTATTACCTGCTGCCGGAACGCAAGCCTGAACCCGGCGGTGCACACCATGATCCGCATGAAATCGGCAACACCGGCTTCTACCGGCACCTGTCGGGATGGGTTGCGTGGTGCGTCGAGCGTCGATGGGTCGTGCTCGGCGTCACCGTCGTGCTTTTCGCGATTTCCATGCTGGCCTTCACGCGCGTGCCGCAGCAGTTCTTCCCGAACTCGGAACGGCCGGAACTGCTGGTCGACCTGCGGCTGCCGGAAGGCGCCTCGTTCGAAGCGACGCTGCGTGAAGCGAAGCGCCTGGAAAAGGTACTCGACGGCAAAGCCGAAATCGACCACTTCGTCGACTTCGTCGGCACCGGCGCGCCGCGTTTCTACCTGACGCTCGACCAGCAGCTTCAACAGCCGAATTTCGCGCAGTTCGTGATTACGGCTAAAAGCGTGGAAAACCGCGAGGAACTGATGCGTTGGCTGGACGGCAAGCTCGAGAAGGATTTCTCCGGCGTGCGAGCGCGCGTCTCCCGGCTCGAGAATGGTCCGCCGGTCGGCTTCCCGATCAAATTCCGGGTGAGCGGCGACGATATCGCGACCGTCCGATCGATTGCGCAGACGGTGGCGGACAAGACCCGCGCCGATCCCCGCACGCGCAACGTCCAGTTCGACTGGGACGAGCCGGCGGAGCGCTCGATCTCGTTCGAGATCGATCAGAACCGTGCGCGCCAGCTTGGTGTCACGTCGGAAGACGTGTCGAACTTCCTCGCGATGACGCTATCGGGCTACACGGTGACGCAGTACCGCGAGCGCGACAAGCTGATCAACGTCGATCTGCGTGCGCCCAGGAGCGAACGTGTCAATCCGGCGCAGCTCACGAGCCTCGCGATTCCGACGCCGAACGGCCCGGTGCCGCTCGGTTCGCTCGGACACGTGCGCAATACGCTCGAGTACGGCGTCATCTGGCAACGTGACCGCCAGCCGACCATCACGGTGCAGGCGGACGTGCGCGGCGACGCGCAGGGCATCGACGTGACCCACGACATCGAACGTGCGCTCGCGGCGGAAACCGCCAGGCTGCCGGTCGGCTATCGCATTCAGGTGGGCGGCGCGGTCGAAGAAAGCGTGAAGGGCCAGACGTCGATCAATGCCGAAATGCCGTTGATGATCATCGCCGTGCTGCTGTTGCTGATGATCCAGCTCAAGAACTTCGCGCGGACCTTCATTGTCGTGCTGACGGCACCGCTCGGTCTGATTGGCGTCGTGGCCGCGCTGCTGCTGTTCGGCAAGCCCTTTGGTTTCGTCGCGTTGCTGGGCGTGATTGCCATGTTCGGCATCATCATGCGCAACTCCGTGATTCTGGTCGACCAGATCGATCAGGATATCGCGGCAGGGCAGCCGCGCTTCGACGCGATTATCGGCGCAACGATAAGGCGTTTCAGGCCGATCATGCTGACGGCCGCTGCCGCCGTCCTCGCGCTGATTCCGCTGCTGCGCTCGGGCTTCTTCGGTCCGATGGCGACCGCACTGATGGGCGGTATCACGATTGCGACGGTACTGACCGTGTTCTTCCTGCCCGCGCTGTACGCGGCGTGCTTCAGGGTCCGGCACGACGAGCGCGGAACGCAACCGGTCGTCGCCGAGCAGATGGAGGTTTGATGATGAGCTTCGCCTACAAGACATCCGTGATGGCCGTGGCTGTGGCCATCGCACTGACGGCCTGCACGTTCGGCCCGAACGGCGCACCCCCGGCGATGCCTTCGCCTGCGCACTACGGTGCCGGGGCACAGCCGGCGAAGACCGTCGCAGCGGGCGGCGTGGCGCAGCAGTTCGATATCGGCGCAGTGGGCGTTCCGCAATGGTGGCAGCTTTACCGGTCGGACGCGCTGAATGCACTGGTCGAGGAAGGCTTGCGCAACAGCCCCACGCTCGGGGCTGCGCAGCGGACGCTGGCGGCCGCGCAGCAGGAACTGCGCGCCCAGGTCGGCGCATCGACGCTGCCTTCAATCGATGCTGCCGCACAGGTCGATCGCGGGCGTTCACCGCTTGTGCCCGGCATCGGCCCCAGCGAGGTTAGCTATAACTTTTTTGCCGGACAGGTTCTCGCGTCCTACACCTTTGACCTGTTCGGTGCGACGCGTTCGGCGAATGCGGCCAGCGCCGCTCGCGTAGACGTGCAGGCGTATCAACTGGAGGCGGCGCGGCGCGCGCTGGCGGCAAACATCGTCGGTACGACGATCAGCGTGGCGGCACTCGATCGCCAGATCGCGCTCACCGAACGGCTCGTCGCCGTGGCCAGGACGGTCGCGAACGAGGACCAGCAGCGGTACGCACTCGGGTCAGTTTCCCGTGCGCAGGCGCTCGCATCGACGCAGGATGCGGCTTCGGCTGCGGCGAGTCTTCCTGCGTTACGCCAGCAGCGCGCCACAGCCCTCCATGCGCTCGCGGTGCTGATGGGCCGCACGCCGGACAACGCCCCGGCCGTTCCCGACCTCGACAGCCTGACGTTGCCCGAACACGTGCCCGTCGTGGTGCCGTCGGACCTGCTGCGTTCGCGCCCCGACATTCAGGCAGCCGACGCCGCCGTGAAGGCCGCCGCCGCCGACGTCGGCGCGGCGACCGCGCAGCTCTTTCCGAGCCTGTCGCTGACGGCCTCGATGGGCCGCGGCGGCTTTAGCTGGCCGGCGGTGCTCTCAGGCGCGGGCGGGCTGTGGGCCATTGGTGCAAGCCTGTCGCAACCGATCTTCCATGGCGGGGCGCTGTTCGCGCACCGCAAGGCCTCGATCGATGCTTACGATGCGGCGGTGCTGAACTACAAGTCCACCGTACTGTCGGCGTTCCAGAATGTCGCGGATTCGCTTGCCGCGCTGGATAACGACGCACAGACACTCGCGTCGACTGAAGCAGCGGCACAGGCAGCGGAGGCGGGATTCGACGATACCGCGTCGCGCCGCCGCATGGGTTCGCTGCCGTCAACGGCGGAGCATGCCAGCGAGCAGCGCTTTCTCAGCGCACAGATCGGCGCCGTGCGCGCGGCAAGCCAGCGCATGAACGATACCGTCGCACTGTTCCAGTCGATGGGCGAACTGCCGCCGGGCCAGCCGCAAACAGCGTCGGCGCAATGATCGCGTGTCGATGAAGACGGAAAGAGCGACCTGCCGATCAGGCCGCTCTTCCTCGACTGCACCAGCGGGTATCGGAGCAGTCGTTTCATATCCGAAATAAGAATGCGCCCACGTGCAGGAAGGTCAAGACGGACTTCACGTGCATCGAACGCGCCAGAACTTCAGGTTGTCCGGTTCCCTGTATGGACTATAAGAAACTGATCGCCTGTCACGAGTGCGATCTGCTGTTTCGCAAGCCTTTGCTGCGGGGCGGGCAGACTGCGAGCTGCTCGCGCTGCCGTGCGAGCCTGGAAGGAACGCAGGCATCGAGCGTGCCCCTCGACCGGATTGGTGCGCTCACCGTTGCAGCTTTGATCACATTCTGTATTGCGCAGGCTTTCCCGGTCATACAACTGCAGACCAACGGTATGACGTCGGAGGCGACGCTATTCGGCGCGGTGCAGTCGTTGTGGACGGGGCACATGCGCATCGTCGCAACGATGGTCTTATGTTCGGCGATCCTGTTTCCGCTGATCGAACTCCTCGCCCTTCTCTATGTGCTCGTTCCGCTGCGCCTTGGCAAGGTAGTACGTCATTTCAATCGAATGCTTCGCGTCGTGCAGCTCATCCGTCCATGGGGCATGATCGAAGTGTTCATGCTCGGCGTGGTCATCACGATCGTGAAAATGGTCAGCATGGCGCAGGTGATCCCTGGGCCAGGACTGTTTGCATTCGGTGCACTCACGTTGATGTTGGCGTTTCTCGCCACTTTCGACCCGCGCGTGCTCTGGTCGACGCGGGACGAAATAAAGTTTCGACAACCCGCTGAGATCCGCTGGACCAGAGTGACGCGCAGGTGCGCCCCGCGAGCCCCGACGTTCTTCGGCCTGAAGCCCGCGCCGACGGCGCATATGACGGCGCGCAGCGCCGGGCTCATAGCCTGTCATACCTGTGGACTGGTGCAGAAGCACATCGCGGCGTCGTCAGAGCAGCGCTGCTCGCGGTGCGAATCGGTGCTGCACACGCGCCATCCCGATAGCGTGACGCGCACGTCGAGTCTGGTTCTTGCCGCCGCGCTCGCCTACATACCCGCGAATCTGTTGCCGATCATGCACGCGTCATCCCTCGGCCACTCGGAGGAGGACACGATCCTCGGCGGCGTGGCGTACTTCTGGACTTCAGGCGACTGGCCACTCGCCGTCGTCGTGTTCGTAGCCAGCGTCGTGGTGCCGATGCTCAAACTCGCGATTCTCACGCTGCAGATCGTAGCGGCCCGTCGCAGTCCGGACTGGCAGCCGCTCGAACGCGCTAGGCTGCATCGGCTCGTCGAGTGCGTGGGCCGGTGGTCGATGCTCGATGTCTTCGTTGTCGCACTGACGGTCGCGCTGGTGCATTTCGGTTCGTTCGCGGTTGTCACTGCCGGTCCGGGCGCGCTGGCTTTCGGCGCGGTGGTGATTCTCACCATGCTCGCGTCGCATCAATTCGATCCGCGGCTGATCTGGGACAACGTCCGCTGCGGGCCAGCGCGTGGTTCACGGCGATGAACGAATACCGTTCTAGCGGCGTCCGCACTCCTAAATAACCTCATATTTGCGAACTACTCTCCGAGCGATGCATCTTCCCACGCCACCCAGACCTGACATCAAGCCGCGGAAACGCTGGATTCCCTCCCTCATCTGGTTAGTGCCGCTCATCTGTGCGCTGATCGGTGTGGCGCTGGTAGTCAAATCCGTCACCGACAAGGGACCGACAGTGACGGTCACGTTCAGCAACGCTGAGGGCATGGAGGCGGGCAAAACGAAGGTCAAATACAAGGACGTGGAGATCGGTTCGGTACAGGCGGTCGCGCTGTCAAAGGACCTGCAGCACGTCATCGTCACGATCGAGCTGACCAAACAGGCAGAAAAATTCGCAAGCCGCGGCACGCGCTTCTGGGTGGTTCGCCCGCGCGTGGGCGCTAACGGCATCTCGGGCCTCGGTACGCTGCTCTCCGGCGCGTATATCGGTGTCGACGTCGGGCAGTCTTCGGAAAGGCAAACCGCATTTGTCGGCCTCGAAAGTCCGCCGATCGTCACGTCCGGGCAGCCGGGGCATCAATATACGCTGAGGGGCGACTCCTTGGGCTCCGTCGATATCGGCGCGCCGATCTTCTACCGTCGCATCCAGGTGGGCCAGGTGGTCGGCTTCTCGCTCGATCCGACCGGCGCGGGAGTGGTTGTCAATGTTTTCGTCAATGCCCCGTTTGACCGGTATGTCGGCACCAATACACGGTGGTGGCACGCAAGCGGTGTTGACCTCCGTCTCGATTCGAATGGATTGAAGCTCAATACACAATCTCTGGCGACCGTGGTCGTCGGAGGCCTGGCGTTCCAGTCGCCGCCGGGTCAGGACGCCGGACAACCGGCCGCTGACAAGGCGGCGTTCCGACTCGCATCGGACGAGTCGGACGCGATGCGCGAGCCCGACGGCGCGCCGCTCAATGTCGTGATGCGGTTCAACCAGTCGCTGCGCGGCCTGTCTGTCGGCGCTCCCGTCGACCTTCGAGGCATCGCGCTGGGGCAGGTGACGGACATCGGTATCGAATATAACGAAAAGGAGAAGAGTTTCAGCATGAAGGTATCGCTGGCGCTGTATCCCGACCGGCTCAGCCGGCGCTCCAACGAAGCGCTACCGGCTCCCAACTCGCAGGGTGGTCATGAGTTGCTGGAAAACCTCGTCATGGAGGGAATGCGCGGTCAGTTGCGAACCGGCAACCTGCTGACAGGCCAGCTATTCGTGGCGCTCGACATGTTTCCGAAAGCGCCTCGGGCGACCGTCGATGTTCATCGCAATCCTATTGAACTGCCGACTGTGCCTAACACCCTTGACGAACTTCAGGTGCAGATTGCCGATATTGCGAGGAAGCTGAATCAGGTGCCGTTCGACAAGATCGGAGCCAACCTTAACGGCGCACTTGAAAACGCCAACAAGCTGTTCGGGCACATGGACACAGAGGTCGTTCCGCAAGCCCGCGACACACTGGCGGCCGCGCAGAAAACCTTCAGTACCGCCGAAACGACGCTCCGGCAGACCGCGCCCCTGCAATCGGACATCCAGGATGCGATGCAGGAATTGACACGCACCCTGCAATCCCTCAATGCGCTCGCCGATTATCTGGAACGTCATCCCCAGGCGCTCCTGTTCGGCAAGAAAGGAGACCAACGGTGAAACTGATCCAATCCCGCGCGCGGCGCGCGATCGCCCGTATCGCGACCGTCATGGGTCTGGCCGCGCTGTGCGCCTGTGCTTCCCCGCCGGCTCGCTTCTATACCCTCGGCACTGACAGCGAACCGACGCGTGCAAATGTTACGGTCAGTCCGGCCTTCTGGATCGACATGCGCATGGTGAAGGTGCCTGTTTCAGTGGCAAGGAGCCAGCTCGTCGTACAGGTCGATGCGGCGCGCGTCAGGATTCTGGAAGACGAGCGCTGGGCATCGCCGCTTGCAGACGAGATCCGCAATGCGCTGCTCGCGGCCGCGACTCGACAGGCGGGCGGCCCCGACACATACCGGGCTGGTCACGCTGAGGACGCTCGCACGTATCAGGTCTCCGTCGACGTGCAGCGTTTTGAATCGTGGCCGGGCTCACACGCGCTGCTTGACGTCACCTGGAGTGTACGCAAGTCGAACGACTCACGAACATTGACCTGCCGCAGCATAGTCAGCCAGCCCGTATCGGCCGGTTACGATGCACTCGTCAACGGCCATCGAGTCGCAGTGAGAAGGATAGGCGCTCAAATTGGCGAAGTCGTCCGGGAATTTTCGGCGTTGCCTACCGTGTCCGCCGTTGCACCGGCGCGCATCCCTGCGAGTACGAGAAGTTCGGCGTTGTTATGCCCGGCTCTAGCAGGCTGAACCGATACAGGAATTGGTGCATCACGCACCGGGAGGGAAATGGAACGAAACCGCCACCGCAACTATGTGGGAACATTCAAGATCGTCGGGACCGATGCTTGCAACAGCAGCGGGAACGACGATTCCTGCTTGCGCAAGGAGGTCGATGACCTGTGCATCGCGCTCTTGATCGCTGGCGCGAACGCCGCGAGATCACGCCACTCATGTACCTGCTCCATGCGTGGCCGTTTTTGACGTCGGCGCCTCATCCGGTCAGAGCTGTGTCGCGAGCGCTCCACGCCGTTTCGAGGTTCCACAGCGAAGCTCTCGACGACAAGGAGCCCGAGCTGATTGCTAGCGTCGAGGCTTTAGCAGGTGATTGAGTTTAATCGCTAGCGGCCCGACCGGGCTTCTCCGCCGGGCCGCACCCGGCTGACTTCAGGCCGATCAGACCGATGGCGCCGGACCTCTTGATTCAATCGGCGTCGACAGTCTCCTCCACGACCGGCAGCGGACGCGCTGCAATCTTCTCCGCCTCCGCGCGCTTGAGCCCGAGTGTCTGCAGCAGCATTGCTGCAGTACGCTCAGGGAAGCGCTCCCCGCTAAAGCCAAGCTCCTTGAGTACGCTTGCCGCGGGCGCGCCCGGTGCGACGAAGTTCAGCTCGGCGGCGATTGCACAGAGGACCGTACCGGCTACCGCAAGAAATCCGATGAACGGGTCGGCGACCACAAAGCGCTTCGCGGCAATGCCATTCACAATGTCGCGCAGCAGCCGCTGGCCCAGTCCGCGGCTCATCGCATGCGTCGGAATAAACCCTTCACGTATCAGGAAACGTCCCCACACGGGGTCTTGCTGCGCACGCAGGACCGTATGACGCACGGCGACAGCGATCACTTCGGCCGGGTCGGAAAGGCCAGCGGCGAGGCGATCCATCATGTTAGCGAAATCCTCGAACACCTCGTCGACAAGCGTCGCGTAAATCGCCTCCTTCGATTCAAAGTGGTTGTAGAACGAGCCAAAGCCGACATCAGCGGCTTCGGTGATTTCATTGATCGCCACGCCCTCCATGCCTTTTTCGGCCATCAGCCTGAGGGCGGCGTCGAGCAGACGGGCACGCGTCTCGCGCTTGCGACGCGCACCGCGCGGCTCGCGTTGTTCGGGAACGGCAACCGGGGCGACTGGCGCCGCACGGGTAGGACGCTTTGTAGTGTTCGGCATGATGGATCCAAGCTTGGTTATGCCTAAGTATAGATCGTAATGTCTATGTTGACAAAACACTCATGAATGACTTTAATGTCATTAAAGGCGACCCGAAGGCCGGCCTTACATACAAGTACAACAGACAACATCTGGAGTGACTGTGGAGACAGCAGCAAAGGACGGCGCCGCGCCGTGGAGCCGGCATGGACAGGTTCGTCCGCCGATTGGCGCATTACCGTCGGTGGTTGACGTCTTACTGGTGGGTTGCGGACCTGTCGGTGCAACGATTGCCAATCTACTGGCGCACTACGGCGTGCATGTATTGATTGTCGACAAGTCGCCCGAGGTTTCCATCGCGCGCCGGGCAATCGGGCTGGATAGCGACGCGCTGCGCATCCTTCAGCTTGCGGGCATTGGCGATCACGATTTCGAGACCAGCACCATTCCATATGTGCGGATGAGGTCGCCCATGCTGGGGCAGGTCGGCCAAATCAGTTCGGCGAGCCGCCTGGATGGCTATCCGAAGCCCGTCACGTTGTACCAGCACGAACTCGAGCGGTGCCTGCGCGGGAATGAGCGCTGGAAGTTCATGCTGCGGCCGGACGAGCGCCACGAGAACATGAAAGCCGAGGTCCGCATACGCGAGATGGTCGCTCCATCGGGCAACCCGGAAGACACGATGATCGAGCGCAAGGCGGTGTATCGCTTCCGAACGCGAACCCTTAATGCATCCAGCCGGGGGCGTGTGTTCTTCGCGGGCGACGCCGCGCACATTAGTCCTCCATCCGTCGGCCGAGGGTTGGCCGCGGGACTGCGAGATGCCGCCAACCTGTGCTGGAAGCTTGCATGCGTAGTGCAGGGGCGAGCGGATTCACGCATTCTCGACACTTACGGCGAGGAGAGGCGGCCTCACGGGAAGGCGATAACAAAGCTCGCAAGGTTCATGAGAAAGCTCGTCACGCCGCGCAATGGCGGCAATGCCTTGTGGGCTCATGGGCTGATGCAATTGTCGCCACCGGTGCTCCCGCTGCGTGCGCAGCCCGACGAATCGCAGATCCAGCCGAAAAAAACAACTAGAAGAGGTGTGGTTGTCAAAGGCCGCTCGCCGACGAAGCTTGTGCGCGGCGCAGTCATTGGGCAGGGGCGGGTACGTGGTTTGGATGGCAAGGCGCGTCCGAGCGACGAGGTGTTCGGGCAGGGCCTGGCGCTGATTGGATTTGGCACAGATGCCCGAGCCTCGCTTGATTCTTCTGAGGCAGCAGCCTTCGCGCGTGCCGGCGGAAGCACTGTGCAGATCGCACACCGTGGAGAGCGGCCGCATCTCGCTCGGCATGACAGCTGGGAGGACCTCGACGGTGTGTTCCTTCCGCGTCTCGTACCGGTTGGTTGGGCCGCCGTGGTGCGGCCCGACAAGACCGTCGTTCACGATGGCCCGGCGACCGATGCGTCGCGGCTCGTGCGCGAGAGTCTTTCCTTGCCAGGTCAGCACTGCTGGGTCATGCAGTGATCGCGAAGCCGCATGCCATCTCGAAACCCCATTCACACCGTGTGATCTCTTATCGCCATGAACCTGACCACTGTACAACCAGCCCGTCACTCCGATCCTACGACGAAAGCGTCGGCATTGGCCTATCTGATATTCGACCGGCCAGATCTCGAGAAGGCCGAGCAATTTCTCAGTGACTTCGGGCTCCGAACGGTATCGCGCGGTGAAGCGCTCCTGCTGCTGCGGGGAACGGGCGCTTCACACTTCTGCTATGTCGTCCGGAAGGCCTCGAAATCCCGGTTCGTTGGTTTTGGGCTACAGGTCGACAACAGGGCCGAGCTTGATGCACTTGCAAAACTGCCGGGCGCCTCGGACGTCGAACGCTCGCCCCTGCCCGGCGGCGGCTATACGGTACGGCTGACCGATCCTTCGGGCTTTCGCGTCGACGCGATATGGGGCCAGCTGCCAGCTTCGACGTTGTCTCATCGGCCGCCCTTGCCGTTCAACTCCGTGGATGCGGCGGTCAGGATCAACGGGACGCAGCGACCACCCGAAGGCGCGCCGGAAATTATCCGGCTCGGACACGTCGTGCTCGAACTCGTTGACTATCAGGAAACCTGCGCGTGGTATACGCGGCATTTCGGCTTCATCCCCAGCGATGTGCAGGTGCTTCCCGATGGTTCGCCCGCCGTCGCGTTCATGCGGCTCGATCTCGGCGACAAGCCAGCCGATCACCATACGCTCGCGCTTGCACAAGGCTTCGTGCCCACCTATAGCCATAGCGCGTACGAAGTCGTTGACGCCGACGCGGTTGGCATGGGCCAACGCATTCTGCGCGACAAAGGTTGGACGCACGCGTGGGGGATCGGCCGACATATCCTGGGCAGCCAGGTGTTCGACTACTGGCAGGATCCGTGGGGCGACAAGCACGAGCACTATTGCGACGGCGACCTCTTTACGGCGGACGCGCCGACGGGTGTCCATGCGGTGAGCCGCGAGGCGATGGCCCAATGGGGACCGACGATGCCACGCAGCTTCACGAAGCCCAGGTTCACACCCGCGAGCGTCGTGGCACTTTTCAGAAACCTGCGCCGCAGCCCCGACCTGACGTTGAGCAAGCTGCGCACGTTGGCGAAGCTTTTCGCCTGAACCACCCTACTTTCATAGAATCCGGAGATCGATAAATGGCACTTCACGTTCTGCATTACCTTCATGATGGCCGCGCCCAGTGGGGCGTAGTCGCTAATGGCGCCATCACGCCGATTCATGGCGAATTCAAGTCGACCGCCGAGTTTATTGAAGCCAATCCCGTCGAACGGCTGGCGGTACTGGACGGTTCTCCGATTCCCGAATCGGATGTGCAATGGCTGTCACCCGTGACCGCCAACCAGCAGTTTATCTGTCAGGGCGCGAATTATCGCCAGCATATGATCGACTCCGGCATGGACCCGGATGTGAAGAAATTCAACATGATCTTCACGAAGGCGACGAGCTGCATCGTTCCTGCCGACTCGCCCCTCGTAAAGCCCAGGGAGGTGCAGTTGCTCGACTACGAGATCGAACTCGGTCTTGTGCTCAAACGCGACGTCACTTCCCGCGAAACGGTCACCGACGAGAACCTGCATGACTACATTGCTGGCGCCGTGATCGTCAACGACTACTCCGCGCGCGATATCCAGATTCCGCAGATGCAGTTCTACAAGGGCAAGAGCTACCGCACGTTTGGCCCTGTCGGCCCTTACCTTTGCCTCCTTGAGAAACATGATATTCCGAAGTTGAAGGAGCTCGTGCTGACACTGACGGTCAATGGATCCGTCCGCCAGAATGACACGACTGCGGGTCTCGTCTATGGACCGGCAGAGACCTTGTCGGAGCTTTCCGGCGTGCATGATCTGCGCATCGGTGACCTGCTCGCGACGGGCACGCCATCTGGCTGTGCACTGAGCATTCCATCGCCCGAAAAGCAACGCGCCGCGGCGCAGCTGCCTGAAGCGGAAAAATGGCGTCTTTTCCTGAAGATGCAGGCGGACAGGCCGCAGTACCTGAAGGTGGGGGACGTCGTGGAGGCGCATATCGTCAGCCACGATCGCTCGATCAATCTGGGCGTGCAGCATAACGTCGTTGTGGAAGAGGCAGCATGAACGGCATCGCAAACGTAGACGAAGTCCTTGCCATCGAAACGCAAGGGCTGCCGGCGGATCTCCCGTCGAGCACCTACGAGATGATCTGCCGGGGCGCGGCGATTAATCCATCGGCACCGGCACTTTCGTTCTTTGCAACGGCCGACGACTATCGGAACGCCGAGTGCTGGACGTATAGTGAACTCGTCCGAGATATCACGCGCACCGCGAACATGTTCTCGCGCCTCGGAGTACAACGCGACTCAGTCGTCGCATATGTTTTGCCCAACCTCCCTGAAACGCACTTCGTGATCTGGGGTGGGGAGGCCGCCGGAATTGTCTGCGCGATCAATCCATTGCTTGAGCAGGAAGCCATCGGCCAACTCCTCAACGCTGCAGGCGCCAGCGTGCTGGTAACGCTGGCGCCGTTTCCCGGAACTGATCTTTGGCAAAAGGTACAAGCGGTGCTGCACAAGGTTTCTTCGCTGAAGGATCTGGTGCTCGTGAATCCGGCCGAACGTGTGACGGGTTCAAAACAGTCCGCGACGCGGATGCTGCAGCGTAACGAGTGCTCAAGGCTGCACGGCGAGGGCGGCGTGCGGGGCGCGGTTCCTGCGCATATCGAGATCCACGACTTCGGCGTTGCCATCGCGCAGGAGTCGGGAACGGCACTTCAAGGCGCGCGGCACTTTGGCGCCGACGACGTGTCGTCGTACTTCTGCACGGGCGGGACGACCGGTCTGCCGAAAATTGCGATGCGCCGCCACGGCAATGAGGTGGCTAATGCCTGGAGCACGGGTCAATTCTTCGGCGACAGCGTCGGGCCAGGCAAGACGCTTTTCTGCGGACTGCCACTCTTCCACGTGAATGCCGTCATGGCAACGGGTCTCCTGCCTTTTTCCAAAGGCGCCCAGGTCGTGCTCGGCACGCCACAAGGCTATCGCGGCGATGGCGTCGTCAAACGTTTCTGGGAAATCGTCGAGCATCACCGCATCAATTTCTTCAGCGGTGTCCCGACGCTTTATGCGGCGTTACTCGATATTCCTGTCGGCGAGCACGATGTGAGTTCGCTGGAGTACGGACTGTGCGGTGCGGCTCCCATGCCGGTCGAAGTTTTCCGGACCTTTCAGGAAAGGACGCGCATCCGGATTCTCGAGGGCTATGGCCTGACCGAGGGGACCTGCGTGAGCAGCGTCAATCCGCCGCTGGGGGAGCGCAGGCTGGGCTCAATCGGGCTCCGCATTCCGGGCCAGGCGATGAAAGCCGTCATCGTCGACGCTGACGGGCGATATGTACGGGATTGCGAGATCGATGAGGTCGGCCTGCTGACTATTTCCGGCTCGAACATTTTCCTCGGGTATATCGTGCCCGAGCAGAACAAGGGGCTCTGGCTGGATCTCGGCGATGGCAGGTGCTGGCTCAATACCGGCGACCTCGGTCGATGCGATGTCGATGGTTATTTCTGGCTTACTGGTCGCAAAAAGGAAGTGATCATTCGTGGCGGTCACAACATCGATCCGGCAGCGATCGAGGAACCGCTCTATCGGCATCCCGCCGTCAAGATCGCGGCGGCGGTCGGTCGTCCCGATGCACACGCCGGGGAGTTGCCGATTGCCTATGTCCAGCTCAAACCGGGTGCAACCGCGACTGAGGACGACCTCGCCGAGTTCGTGCGACTCGAGATAGGCGAACGCGCGGCACTGCCTAAACGGATCAGAATCCTGGATGCGATGCCGTTGACAGGCGTGGGCAAGATTTTCAAGCCGGCGCTGAAACAGCGCGAAACGGTAGACGCGTTACAGTCGGCGCTCGTGGAGGCTGGCGTCGAGGGAGCAACCGTTAGGATTGTTGAAGATGCTTCGCGCGGGCTTTCGCTTCACGTCGAACTTCTCGACGCCGCGCCCGAAGCATTGGCGACTTCCATTCTCGGGCGCTTTCCGTTCGCATTTTCGCTTTCGATTGTCGCGAGGCCATCACGGACGGAGCAATGTTGATGTCACGGCGGCGATGGGGACGCCAAGCCGGCCAAGGTGACAGGAGCCTGGCATCAGCGGGGGCGTTCAGTCACGCGCACGCGGCTCGATGCGGCGTTTCAAACGCCGGTGTCATGAGTTAAACGCTCGCGTCGATTTAGAGGAAAGAGGATGAATACTGCTTCAGAAAGGTCCTTGCGTTCGCTTGTTGAAAAATGGCTCGGGCCAATATCGGCGACTACGGTTCGGATTACCCGATTCGGTCGTGCGGGCACAAACCAGAGACCCTATGTGCGTATCGAGCTGGTGCTGCCGACAGGGCCGGTTGGACTATTTTTCTACCGGCACCGCGACGGTGCGTGGTGCGTATTCCCGCCCGAGACTGAACGTTTGGCGATGCGCGCTTACTAGCGTGCGGGGCGATGGAGGCATGCTGTACCAGCAATTATTCCAAAGGCAGAGAACGAATAATTGGACGGTTTAAAGTCTCGACACCAGGAGGTACGAAGAATAGAAAGCATGGTAAGGATAACGCGAAAGCGTATTTCCACATAACGTGTACGAGGCAGTAGTGGTGTTCTAAACATTCGTGCCTGTTTCATGTCATTTAGTAAAACTACCTAATCAGACATAACCGGCGGACCTGATAAGCGGTCGAAGCCTATGAGGAACGACGCAACGCCCCCAGACGGAGCTCCGCATCGGTTCCACAGGAAGCACCACGGGTTCAAAAAATGCCCGGGCAACGAGACAGGAGAAGACACGTGATGAACTACAGACGAATGATCCGCTCTGCCAGTATGGCGGCTTGCCTCTGCTCGGCTGCGCTTACCGACAATGCAAACGCCCAGTCGGCGGGAAGCATTACGCTGTCGACAGGATGGCTTCACATTGCGCCACAGGGCGACGCAACGCCACTCACCGTGGAGAGTATTGGCGGCGAAACGGTGAATCGCCAATTAGCCGGTACCGGGGCGCATGCGACGTCAACGGATACGGTGGGAATTAACACCGAGTACTACGTCACGGACAACATTGGCGTCGCTATGCTTCTGGGACTGCCATTGACAGTAAATCTGGTTGGCGACGGGACGCTAGCGAAGTATGGCAACCTCGGCTCGACGAGGCCGATGCCGCCCGCCATCGAACTTCGATACCACCTCTTTTCGGCCGGCTCGAAATTCCGTCCATTCATCGGTTTGGGCGTGAACTACACATGGTTCACCCAGGTTCGGACAACCAATAGCCAGTTTGTCACTGATAGCGTTGGTCCCGGTGGTTCGGCACACGCAACACTCAGTTCATCGTGGAATCCGGTATTCGAGATCGGGGCAAGTTACGCGATTACAAAACACTGGGCTGTCGGAACCTCCGTCAACTACATGCCGGTGAAGACGATGCTTACGTTAGATGGTCAGACCGCGACTGGAACGCAGATCGTTTCCAAATCGACGCTCTGACTCAATCCCCTTAGCGTCTTCGTGAACGTCGCCTATACGTTTTAGCGCGTACGACTCGCTAATGCACCGATCGAGAGATTTGAATGCCCATCGAAGAGATCGACTACGTTATTTTTCGCGCCCCGGGCCTGGCTGCGGTCCGCGACGTCATGCCACCGCTAGCGCACCCCGCTTCCCTTTGGATCGAACAATGAAACGACAGGTCCTCAAGACTATTCTTTTTGCTTTGCCCAAGGCTCTTGAGCTGACGGCACGCCGCTTTCCCGCTTATCGTGATCGTCTGACGGAGCGCGATCTCGTCGCCTGGATCGGACTCGCGGATCAAAGCATCGGTCGCGTCATCAGGTTAAGGAACGGACGTGTTCGGTCCAGCGCCGGCAGGCATCCGCGGCCCGACGTGAGCATGGTCTTCAAGGACGTCGCCACCGCCCTGAAGTTCCTTTCTCCCAATCCGGACCAAGGCGAAATCATCCACGCTGCCAAGAACTTCAAGGTGGTCACCGAGGGCGAGGACGAACTGTTGGTTTGGCTAATGCAGACCCTGAGCATGATGCGGACCGTCGGCCTGCCGATGGGCACGCCTTTGCGCGACGGCGCCCGCCGCTACACCACCTGCACCAACGGCGGGCCTCTGTTCGTCTACGTCAAGGATGGCCGCGTCGTTCGGGTGACGCCCATCGAGCTGGACAGCACGGATGCGCCAAGTTATGTGATCGAGGCGCGCGGCCGCCGTTTCAGCCCGCCACGGCGTGGCCTGGTCGCGCCCCACGCGTTGACGCTCAAGTCGCTGGTCTATTCCGACAAGCGCATCCTTCACCCCATGAAGCGGGTCGACTTCGACCCTGACGGCGAACGCAATCCCCAGAACCGGGGCAAATCCGGCTATGTGCGTATCAGTTGGGACGAGGCCCTGGACATTGTCGCCAGGGAAATCAACCGGCAGAAGCGCGTTCACGGTCCCGGTTCCATCACCTTCCCGATGTCGTCCCATCACCAGTGGGGCAACGTGGGTTACTACCTCAGCGCGCTGACGCGCTTTGCCAACCTGATCGGCTTTACCCGGGTCGCGGCCAATCCGGATAGCTGGGAAGGCTGGTACTGGGGTGCCATGCATCATTTCGGCAACTCGATGCGCGTCGGCGTGCCATCCGGCTATGGTGGCGTCGAGGATTGCCTGAAGGAAGCCGACATGATCGTGTTCTGGTCCTGCGACCCCGAAAGTACCAACGGGGCCTATGCGGGATTCGAGGGGACTCCGCGGCGCCTGTGGGCCAAGGAACTCGGCATTGAGTTCGTTCATATCGACCCGCACTGCAACCCCACGGCGCAGTTGCTGGGCGGGCGCTGGATTCCGGTCCGACCGCAAACCGATGCTGCTCTCGCCACCGCCATCATGTACGTGTGGGCCGTGGAGGGCTTGTACGACGAGGATTACATCGCCACCCGCACGACCGGTTTCGACGAGTGGAGGGCCTATCTTCTGGGCGAATCCGACGGCGTTCCCAAGACGCCCGAGTGGCAGGAGGGCGAAACGGGCGTGCCCGCCAAGGACGTCCGTGCGCTTGCGCGCCGATGGGGGAACAGGAAGGTCCATCTCGCGGTCGGGATGACCGGCGCGGGATTCGGCGGCGCGGGCCGCGGCGCGACCGGAGCGCAATGGGCGCGCTGCATGATCATGATGATGGCGATGCAGGGCTGGGGCAAACCGGGGGTCAATTTCGGCTGCCTTGAAGCCGGGGTGCCCCACGACCTCCATTTCTATTTTCCCGGCTACGCGGACGGCGGCATATCCGGCGACCTGGCGTGGACCGCCAATGCGGTGAACAATTACCAGCGCATGCCGCACATTCTGTCCATGAATCCGGTCAAGCAAATGGTCCCGCGGCAGCAACTGCCCGACGCCATCATCAACGGCCATGCGACGGGCTACCTCTGGGACGGCATGTCCCAGGAAGCCCAGTTCGCGCCGTTCAGCTACCCCATGCCCGGATATTCGCCGATCCACATGATCTACCGCTACGGCGGGTCCGCCTTCAGCACGGTGACGAATTCCGGACGCTGGGCTGAAGCCTACCGGCACCCGAGCATCGAGTTCGTGGTCAACCAGTCGATCTGGATGGAGGGCGAGGCCCAGTTCGCCGACATCATCCTGCCGGCGTGCACCGCGCTGGAGCGCTGGGACATCGGCGAATGGGCGAATTCCGGCGGCTACGCCCATCATGGGTTTAGCACGGTCAATCATCGCGTGATGACGCTGCAGCACAAGTGCATCGAGCCTTTGGGCGAATCCCGTTCCGACTACGACATCTTCACTGCCATCCTGACCCGGCTGGGCCTTGGCGGGGTGTTCACCGAGGGATGCAGCGAGCTGGACTGGGTCAAGCGGGTCTTCGACTCGTCGGATCTGCCCGATCGCATTTCGTGGCGCGAGTTCTGCCGCAAGGGCTATTTCGTCGTGCCGCCCGAAAAGCCCGAGTTGCGCCATCCGGTGGACATGCGCTGGTTCGCGGAGGGACGGCGCAAGGACCTGCAGGAACCCCATCCGCTGCCGTCCCAGTTCGCCGAAAAATTCGGCATGGGCCTGCAGACGCCGAGCGGCAAGCTGGAGTTCGTGCCCGAGCTGCTGAAGCGGCACACTGCGGACAATCCCGAGCGGCCGCCGCTCAACCGCTATATCCCCTCGTGGGAGGGGCGGCGCTCGGACCTGGCTCAGCGCTATCCGCTGCAGCTGATCGCCACCCACAGCCGTTACAGCTTCCATACCCATTGTGACGGCAAGAACTCCTCGGTCAACAGTGTTGAGGATCATCGCGCGCTGATTGGCGGGCACCGCTTCTGGCTGCTGAGGCTTGATCCGGCCGACGCGGCTTTTCGAGGCATTGCCCATCGCGACCTCGTCAAGGTGTACAACGACCGCGGCGCGGTGATCTGCGCGGCCGACGTCTCGGCGCTGGTCACCGCGGGAGTGGTCAAGTCGTACGAGGCGAGCGCCGAGTTTCAAATGATCGAAATAGATGGCGAGCGAGTCGAGATAGGCGGTTGTATGAACGTGCTCACGCCCGATCGGCCGCAAACCGCCGGAACCAGCAGTATGAGCCCGAACTCCTGCCTGGTGCAGGTCGAGAAGTGGCGAAGCGCCGAGGCGTTCGTGCTCGGTCGCGCAGCGTGAGGACTACAGAATGAGCAAGTTGAACCTGGTTATCAAAGTCGGGCGTTGCGAGAACTGCCAGAACTGCGTCATTGCCGCGCGGGACGAGCACGTCGGCAACGACTTCCCCGGTTATGCCGCGCCCGCCGCCGCCAATGCCGACAGCCCCATCCGGATCCTGCGCCGCGTCCAGGGCGACTCGCATATGGTCGAAACCACGTATCTGCCGGTCATGTGCAACCACTGCGACGAAGCGCCTTGCATGCGGGTGGGCGGCGACGCCATTCGCAAGCGCGCCGACGGCGTCGTCATCATCGATCCGGACAAGGCGCGGGGCCGGAAGGACATCGTGAAGTCCTGCCCGTACAAGGCGATCGTCTGGAACGATGAGTTGCAACTGCCGCAGACCTGGATCTTCGATGCCCATCTGCTCGACCAGGGCTGGCCGCAGCCGCGTTGCCAGCAGTCGTGCCCCACCGACGTCTTCGAGACGGTCAGGCTCGATGACGCTGCGATGGCCGAGAAGGCCCAGCGCGAGGGGCTCAAGGTCTTGCGGCCTAACCTGGGCACGAAACCGCGCGTGTGGTACAGCGGCCTCGAACGCTGGGAAACCTGCTTCATCGGCGGAAGTGTCAGCGCGCGGATGGGAGATGTGGTCGAGTGCGTCACGGATGCGGCGGTCGCCCTGTACCTCGGCAATCAGAAGATGGCCGAAACCGTCTCGGACGGCTTCGGCGATTTCCGGTTCGGCGGTCTGGCCAAAGGAAGTGGCATGTACCGGGTCGAAATCCGTCATGCCCTCGGCAGCGCCTGGCGCAAATGCGAATTAGGGGGCGAGAGCGTTTACCTGGGCGAGGTCAGCCTCGCACAGTCGACAAACGGTATGGACGTCGCGTGATCATGGGCACCGCAACGAAGCTGCTTGGCATGAGACGGGCGGACCGCTCACGCTTCAGGATGGGCGACGTATGCAGTCGCCGGCCGACTCAAGGCCGCACGCTATCGCCCGAAGATCGTCCAACCGGACGAAGGAGCTCATGACGTCCCCGCGAAGCGCGCCTCTGCGCTTTTCCAAAGGGCTTTGGATGCCTTGGTCCGGAATACCAGTGCGCGGTATGACGGTTCCGATTTCCTCTCACGTGTGCCAGATTTCGTTAACTTTGTTGACAACAAAATCAGATATGAGTCTAATGTCACATAAACCGCGAGGCGGCCTGATCGGGCGTCGACGGATCATTGCGAAACCCGTCATCTGACAAGCATGCCGATCTGGCGGCACCGCAGATGTCGGCCTGACCGGTACTTTATGCCATGAAGCGGGAACGCCTGACACGGGCACAGCGCAGAGAGCAGACGCGCGAATGCCTGCTTGAGGCTGCGCGGAAGATGTTCATTAAAAAGGGATTCGCCGCGACGAGCGTGGAGGACATCGCTGAGGCGGCTGGCTATACGCGCGGCGCGTTCTACTCAAACTTCGGCGGCAAGCCGGATCTGCTGATCAGGTTGTTGCGCCGCGACGACGATAGGGCGCGGACGAATCTCCTGACGATGATGGAGAAGGGCGGCACGCCCGATGAAATGAAGGACCGCGCCATCGCGTACTACAGCCAATCTTTTGTTGAACACGATTGCTTTCCACTTTGGGTCGAGGCCCAGTTGCTCGCGTGCCGGGACACCCCGTTTCGGGAGCGCATTAACGCCTTCCGGCAGGAGAAGCTGGAACAGATCAGCGTGTACATCCGCATGTTTTCGGCGCGCAACGGCAGGCCGTTGCCCCTGCAGGCCGAGGCTCTCGCGGTTGGCCTGGTGAGCCTGTGCGAGGGCGTGCAGTTCTTCAGGATGTGCAGTCCGCAAACGGTGAGCGACAAGGTGCTTCAGACAGTGCTTGCCGGATTTTTTTCGTGCGTGTTGTCGCGACAGCCGGAAGAAACAGTCTACGACAATCATCGCCTGGACGTACCCGCCTGAACCGTGAAAGTCAGAGGGCTACTGCGTACGAGGGCCAGTTCCGCTACGAAGGCCTGACACGATAAAGGTGAAGCGGCAACCGCTCGGGCAAGGGACTGTCCCGAGAGAACATGCCGGTCTCTAGCGGTTCGCGCGGATCTTGATGTATTTCAAGCTGTTAAAGACGATGGCCATGAATTACGACCACACGAATTCCCTAAATACCACGGTCGGGAGCAGCACAAATGACCGGAATGAACCGGGTTCGGTGTCGAACCACCTCGTCGAGGCAACCAGTACCCATTACAGCAAGGAACTGGGCATGGGCGCACCATAGCGACTCATATGACAGGATGGACTGGCACAGCCCAATTCCCGCGGCAGCCCCTTCCGAGTGAACGCGGCATGGCGGCGCCGAGCTGTCGCCAAGGCGACGCAACCGCTCGATAAGTTACCGCGGGCATCAGTCGGAGGCATCGACAGGTGCCACTCCACCCCCCGCTCGCCACAACAGCACATTGGCCGCACCTCAAGCGCCTTCGGCTGTTGATCGAGACGACCCGAAAGACACGGCGTCAAGCCTTGCTGTAGCCGGCTAGACGTACCGCTACCTCCACTTTCAGGCAGCGCACAGCATTTCAATTCCCGACGTGCAAGAAAGAACCGGATGAGCTCGGGGCCAACCCGCCGTTCGCGCTTTTTGAATCTGTCACTCATATCTGACACGCGAACCATATATGATTGCATTGTCAGTAGTGACGCGAAGGCGTACAATTCACGCGTCGATGAAACGTGCGATCCGAAAGTCGTTATGACTGACGGCGCGCGGGTCGTCAACGCTACTCGTGATGGGCGCGGCGGTCTCGATACGTGGGGGAATCAGTGAAGGATACAGTCTCCGGACAGGCGCTCGGGTTGCGCCAGATGTTCGCCAAAAGTGCTACGCGTGTGGTCGCTGTCACAGGCGGCTCGAAAGGAGTCGGCCGTACGGCTGCCGTTGTCAACCTCGCGATGGCGCTGACCAGACAGGGTATGGACGTGCTGGTGGTGGACGAATGTCCTGGCGCGCGGTCGGCGAGCACAATGCTTCAAGACATTCACGCCGCAGGCGTGTTCGCTCCCGCGATACATCGCAACTTGCCGCGCGTGCTGGCCGTTGACCGTGGTCGACGTCAGTTCCACTCGACTGGCACAGGCCATACGGATCACGAAAACTTCGCTGGCCTGCAGTACGACGCGGTGCTCACGAGCCCGCCGAACATCGTGCTGATTGACGCCGCGCTTGCTGGCAACGGCGCGTTTTCACCGCTTGCGTTGCAAGCCCACCACGTCATCGTCGTCATGCAGCTGTCGGCCGCTGCAGTAGCAGACACTTACGTTTGCATGAAGCGCCTGCGTCTCGCACAGGGCATCGAGGAATTCCGCATCATTGTGAATCTGTTCGATGGTGAAGCGGACACTCACGCGCTGCTGGAAAATCTCGGAGCCATTGCCCGCGATTATCTGGCTGTCTCGGTTCTCAAGGCAGGCTGCATCTCAATCGATCCGTGTATCGCGCAAGCGGCAGAGCTTTCGCGCTGTGTCGTCGATGCATTTCCTGGGTCCCCGGCGGCGAGCGATTTTGCACGCGTTGCTGCCGATATGCAGTCCTGGTCGAGGCGGCCCGCAGCGTCCTGGCTGCCACCTGCGACAACGCACATGGCGGCACGGGGGCAGCGCACGCATAGGACTTTGGGCCCGGCAGCAGCATACCGGTAAAGCCTCGAAGAACGATCTCCCCGACCCAGGGGACTTGCCGGGGTCACGGTGTTTTTCGGGTAGGCGCGGTTCGTGAAAGCGTGACTATGGTCGCAGGGGCAAAGACATCAAAAAGGTCTTTGCCGACGCAATCGGACCGGTAATTACCGACGGAAGAGAGCAGCTATGGTGGGCAGCGCTCACGCGAAGCGCACGCGTTCGAGCTTGCACAGAGGGAGCCGGGTTATGAATCGCGCTGTTGATCCGTGGAGTATGACCGTCACAAGGCTTGGCGATTGGAGACTTAACGAACGAGCCACTGCGCATGGATCTGCCTTGAACGGTTCCTCTGTTCGACAGTCGATCGCTTCGACCGATAAGCCAATCATACGGGTACTCGACCAACCGACCGCGCAAACACTGATCGTTTCATGGTGCGATGTGCGCTCCGGACACTATGGATACCAGACATGGTGCGAAGTCGTCGCGCGGGTGCCAGGCATCTGTGCGCTGACCGGTCGGCTAATCGAAGTCGGAGATGCCATCTACAGGCCGCGCCTCACTGGGCCCACACCGGCTAATGCTCACGCAATGATCTGTGCGAGAAGCGTTAGCCTGATAGAACAGCCGATCTGATGTGATTCGGTTCTCTGGTGTCTTTACGGCAGAATGCTCAGCGCTTTCATGTGCGGCGGTGACACCAGGCGCATCCACGCGCGTCAGGCGTGACCGGACAGTACCCCTGGTCGCGGTTGCACGGCATTGGACTATGTTCCACAGCGTGCGGTGCGGTACAGGTCCACGAACAGGACTGGTATCCAAAGGATATCCACACAAGTCGTCAGATAGCAGATGGGACGTTAACCATGGAATACATTGAAAGCTTGCGCCTGTTCCGGACTATTGTCGAAGTCAAACACTTCAGACGTGCCGGGGAAATGATGGATCTCTCGCCATCGGTCGTTTCGCGGGCGATCTCATCGCTGGAAGAGCGCCTGGGCACGCGACTTTTCCATCGCTCGACCCGACAGTTTTCGCTGACGGAAGCCGCGGAGCGCTTTTACGATGGATGTTGTCGCATCCTGGATGACCTTGATTGCCTGGAAGCCAGTGCGGCGGGCCACGGTCGACTGCCGGCGGGCGTACTGCGACTGGTCGCACATACGACCACCGCATTGACGTGGCTCGCACCGCTGATTGCGTCCTTTAAACGCAAGCATCCGAACGTCACCCTGGATATCACATTGACCGAGCGGCCCGTGGACCTGACGGCCGACGGTTACGATCTGGGTATCGTCCTGCCTTTCATGCTGGCGACGGATCTGGCTGTGACGCGGCTGCTCCAGCGGTTGCCGCTGGTCATTGTCACAACGGAAGCTTATCTGGGCAGGCGTCCTCGGCCCCGGCATCCGGCTGAGCTGGCCGACCATGTGTTCGTCACGGTCCCTCCTTCGATGCACAAACCATGCGTCACCTTTCGAATGGATCAGGAAAACATCGCGGTCCCGATCAGCTACGAAATTGCGTCGAACAATCCCATATTCAATCGCGACATCGTACTCGAAGGATTCGGTATTGGTCTGCTTCCAATCGCCCTTGTTGAGGAGGACATAAAGGCCGGACGGCTCGTTCGTCTGCTGGAAGACTTCGAGATCGCCGATACTGTGGCCGAGGTCCGCCTGGCATACATCGGACGCGCACTGTTGCCCGCGAAAGTCAGGGCGTTTATCGACCATACCGCGGAGTTCTTCGAACAGGGCATGGGACCTTCCGCTGCTGGTTAGGTGGCGCCGCATTGCTGCCGCATGTGGTCGAAGCATGAAAGAAACGCCTGCGTGCGACGTGTGCTGCGATAGGGGGCGTTTGACGAAAGGGGCGACAAAGTACGTTAAGGCAACAAGGGCTTCCCCATTGAGCGCAAGCACAAATGTGGTTTTCTGTTGTTGCCATGCTGCCTTGCCGGCGTCGCCTGAGAAGGTGAAGGACTGCTGTACTACAACGGCGTGGTTCGAAAAGCGCCGATTTTTGGTAACACGGACGAACTGAGCCGCACCGCTCGTGGAGGGCGGTGTGTTGATTTGTGGTGAGTATCCCGATGGATTTGGAGGTCTTGGGTATCGACCTCCCGCGCTCAGACTTGCCGCGGTTGAAGCGGTCCGAGTCCCAGCATCGTGAGCCAGTGCGGGTGGTCCCGCCCCGTCATCAACTCACACGGAATTTTGCCTTGACGCTCGGTCCGGCGGCTGCGCACGAAGCGCCGATGATTCAGGAAGAAGCGCAGTAGGTCGAGGTAAGGGGCGCCCAGATGGCGACGCAGCGTGAAATAGTTGCGCAAGCGCGAGTTCAGATTTTCGACGAGCGCGCTGCTGCGCGGCGTGTGGGCCATGGCCTCGGACACCGCGGCCAGCACGGCGTGGAACTGGCGAACGCGAGCAGGTCATCGCGCTGGTTCTGCAGCGCGATGCGCACCGGGCGGATGCGGCGCGCATCCAGCGCTTCGAGCACGCCCAATTCCTCGACGATGAAGTCGAACAGCGCTTGCCGCGTGGCGAGTTGCGGACCCGCCAGCGACACGATGTCATGACTGAGCCACTGGGCCAGCGTGCGGATGTCGCAGGCTAACTGATGCGCCTGCGCTTCCGTCGGACGTGCCCGCCTCGGCTGGGCAGCGAAGCCGCCGGCGCGCCCCCGCGAGCGGGGCTGGTTGAGGCTTGGCTTGTAGCTTCTCGCGCCGCGACCGGGCGCCCCTGACGAAGTTGCCCAGCGTGTTGGTCAGTCCTTCGCACTGGCGCTGGATGTTTCGTGACGGCGCCCGATAGTTTTCCCGGGCAGTTTTCCCACGCTGCGGCGAAACGACGCGATCCGCTGAACTCAACCGTCGTGTCATCGACTGGATTTATAATGATCATATCGTCATAAATGACATATATGTCATATGACGGATTGTTTGTGCTTGGTGCTGCCCGTAATCCAGTCGGCATCTAAGCTTCTCTGCAACCAGGCAACGGAATGAGCGGTTGTGCCGGGTTAAGTCGCTTCGCTTAAGGAGATTCATGAGATGGACCAGGTTACCCAGCTGACACGCAATCACGAGATCGCATTGAAAATCCTGCGCCTGTTGCACAATCGCCTGGAAGAGGCCCGGCAACGGTTCGGGCAGAGGACGAGCGACGCAATCAAGGGGGGCGACGGCACGTCCGCGCTCACCATTCCCAACCTGGCGCAGTTCACACCATGGGGTGCCTGGCACTATACGGCCGATTTCGCGCAGCGCTCCGTCCTGTTCTGGGATGCCTTGCGTCAACGCGGCAACGAGTTCATCGAGCGCAACAAGGCCGGGATCAAGCCGGCGTTGCATTTCGACTATGACGTAGTGCTCGACGCGAGGCACTTTGAGCGGCCCGTCAACTACGCTCTGCTGTCGATACGGCCGCCGGAGGGTGTCGTGGTCGACGTGAAGAAGCGCCCGTATCTGATCATCGATCCGCGCGCCGGGCACGGTCCCGGCATCGGGGGCTTCAAGGACGATTCGCAGGTCGGCGTTGCCCTGCGCGCCGGTCATCCCGTCTATTTCGTCGTGTTCTTCCAGGAGCCAGAGCCCGGCCAGACCCTGCTCGACGTGTGCGCGGCCGAGCAGCAGTTCGTACGGAAGGTGCGCGAACTGCATTCAGACAGCCCAAAGCCCGCGATCGTCGGAAATTGCCAGGGCGGCTGGGCCGCGATGATGCTTGCCAGTTCGTCGCCGGAAGACACCGGTCCCATCCTGGTCAACGGCGCGCCCATGTCTTACTGGAGCGGGGCGTGGAGCGAGAGCGAGGTGCCCAATCCAATGCGTTATGCCGGAGGCATTCTGGGCGGCACGTGGCTCTCGTCCCTGGCGGCCGATCTTGGCAACGGCAAGTTCGACGGCGCGCATCTCGTGAACAACTTCGAGTATTTGAACCCAGCCAACACGTTCTGGGACAAGTACTACAACGTGTTCGCCAACATCGATACGGAACCGGCGCGCTTTATCGAGTTCGAGCGGTGGTGGGGCAGCTACTACCTGATGAACCGGGAAGAGATCGAGTGGATCACCCGTAACCTCTTCATCGGCAACAAGCTGTGGTCCGGCGAAGTGTCCGACCCGTCGGGCAAATCCTTCGATCTGCGCGCCATCCGCTCGCCCATCATCCTTTTCGCATCGATGGGCGACAACATCACGCCGCCGCAACAGGCGTTCAACTGGGTCGCTGACATGTACAGCAGCACCGAGGAGATCAAGGCGCGCGGCCAGGTCATCGTCGCCCTGACGCACGAGGACGTCGGCCATCTCGGCATCTTTGTTTCCGGCAAGGTGGCGAAGAAGGAATACACGCAAATCTTCAACGTGCTGCAGACAATCGAGACGCTCGCGCCGGGCCTCTACGGCATGTCGATCAAGGAGGGAAAGGGCGCAGACGGCAAAACGGAATACGAGGTCTCGCTCACCGAACACCGGCTGGAAGAAGCCGTCGAGCATTTCAACGAGTTGCGGCGCGAGGACGAAAAGCCGTTCAAGGCCGTGGCGGTTGTGTCGGAGTTTAACCAGCTAGCCTACGAGCTGTTCGTTCAACCCTTTGTGCAGCATGCGTCGAACGAGATGACCGCACGGTTGCTGCGCGATTTTCATCCGTTGCGTCTCCAGCGCTGGGCATTCTCGGACCTGAATCCGTGGGTGGCCGCGCTGCGTCCGATAGCCGATGCTGTCAGAGCCAGCCGGCAGCCCTCGAGCGACCTCGAACCCTGGCGCAAGGTGGAGCAGCGCGGCTCAGAACTGATCAGCGCCTCGCTCGATCAGCTCCGGGCGGTAAGAGACGCCAGCATTGAAGCACTGTTCTTCTCCATCTACGCGAATCTTTTCGCAATGTACGACCCGGACCGCCTCGGCGAGCATGGGGCCGGCACGTCCGCCGCCGCCGATCCTCGCAGCCTGCCGTTCGTCCAGGCGGCGCTCGCCTCGCTGAGGCAGGGCGGCTACAACGAGGCGGTCGCGCGCACCGCGTTCCTGCTCGCGCCAAAGGGCGAGCCGCTGCCGCTATCGCGCATCGAGACAGTCAAGCAACTGGTCGATGAATATGCCGACGACCTGCCGCATTTGCCTCCTGCCGACTGGCGGCGCATTCGCGGGGAGCAGGAACTCATCGCGACTTTTGAGCCGCAACAGGCTATCCAGACGTTGCCCGATCTGCTCGCCAGCCCGGAAGACCGAAACCGGCTCCTGACCTTGCTCGACAAGCTGCTGGCCGACCGGCGGGTGCTGCGCATCCCGCCGACACCCGCGCAGGAAGAGGCGCTGCGCGCCATCCGGTCAGTGCTCGGCGCGACAACCGCGCTCGAGTCGCAGCCCCAAAAGGCCCACGCACCGCGCGTTCGGGCCACGGCATCGTGAATGCCGCCAACCCGTCAGTGAGGGCTCCCGGCGGCAATCACGGACCTCGGCGTGCGCCGCTATGGCTTTCACGGGCTGTCGTACGAGTACATCGCCAGCGTGTTGCCCCACGTCGCACCCGGAGCAGCCGCCGGGCGCACTGTGGTTGCGCATCTCGGCAACGGCGCGAGCATGTGCGCCCTCGTGGCGGGCGCGAGCGTGGCCAGCTCGATGGGCTTTACTGCCCTTGATGGCCTCCCGATGGGCATCCGCTGCGGCAATCTCGATCCCGGCGTGGTGCTGTACCTGATGGAAGAACAGGGCATGGATGTGCGTGCTGTGGAGGTTCTCCTGTATCGCAAGTCTGGATTGCTCGGCGTATCGGGCGTCTCCGCGGACATGCGCACGCTGCTCGAAAGCGACGATCCTCGCGCCCGCTTCGCGGTCGATCTTTTCGTCTATCGCATCTCGCGCGAGCTGGGCTCGCTTGCCCGCCGCCATAGAAGGCATCGACGCGCTCGTGTTTACCGGCGGCATAGGCGAGCACGCGGCGGCGGTCCGCGAGGCTGTCGTGCAGCGAGCGAAGTGGCTCGGTGCTGAACTGGACGGCGCTGCTATCTCAAGGGCGGACCGCTCGTGACCACCGCTTCAAGCCGCATACCGGTGTGGGTCATTCCGACCAACGAAGAACTGATGATTGCGCGCCATACGCGCGCTGTCGTGCAGTAAAGCGATGTCAACGGAAAACAGCGGACAGGCAGGCCCACTGCTGAAGGGCATGAAGGCGCTCGTCACGGGCATAGCCAACGAACACTCAATTGCATACGGGTGCGCGAAGGCGTTTCGCGAACTCGGCGCTGACCTTGCGATTACGTATGCCACGGAAAAGACCAAAGCTTGGGTCGAGCCAATCGCGCAGGAATTGGATGCTCACATGCTCCTGCCGCTCGACGTCGCCGATGCGAACCAGCTCAACGCGGTGTTTGCCGAAATAGGCCAGCGTTGGGGACGCCTCGACATCGTGCTGCACTCGATTGCGTGGGCACCGAAGGACGACCTTCAGGGCGGGCTGTTGCACTGCTCGAGCGAGGGCTTCGCGCAAGCAATGGACATTTCGTGCCATTCCTTCGTGCATATGGCCGCGCTTGCCGCGCCCCTCATGGATAAAGGTGGCACGCTGCTCACCATGAGCTATCACGGCGCAAGCAAGGTCGTGCCGAACTATAGCGTCATGGGACCCGTGAAGGCCGCGCTCGAAGCGTGCGCGCGTTACCTCGCCCATGAACTGGGTCCGCAGGGCATCCGCCTTGCTTCGTCAGTCGCAGCGGCCGATTGGACTGGCGTCAATCAGAAGGCCTTGGTCGAAAATCGTGGACCTCGATCGCGACGAGAGTCGGAGCTGGCAATGGAGCATTGCCAACCGGCAGCGGCTTTACCGTCCTGCGAGTCGGTACCAGGAATCCATCGAATTCGCGAAAGTCCTCGCAGATGTGAGCGGCCCGCGCCCAGCGTCCGATAACCATGGCGGTGTAATCGATCCTGCAAAGGCGATGTTGCCTATCGAAATAGAAATCCTGGACCCGGCTGTGCGTTGGAATGTCGCTGGGAAAGGTCGCCCGGATTCTTGGCCATATCCCGGCCGAAGTCGCCAGTGGCGGAAGTTCTTTGAACGTAAAGCCGCCGCGCAAGAATAAGAAAGGTGCTGTCAGATAGTTCCAGAACGCGTAGGCGCCGAAATAGACAAAGTCGAGGTCGTCCCAGTAGATTTGCCGTCGCCAGCCACGAAATGCTGTTCGCGGTCCGTCGCGGCGAGCCAGGATAGCCCCGTCTCGCCCGACGACGCGAACAAGTTCCTCTCCTTGAAGTTCACTCGTTTCGCCAACATGCGGAAAATCGTTGAAAGCGAAGCGAGGCTCGTGTGTCGACGCGCGAACCTGCACTTGTCGCAGTATTGGCCGTCGCTTTGCGGTGAACAGAAGGCCGCAGGCGGAAACCGTCGCCTCGATCTCCGCCAGTTCGGCCCATCGCGCCGCACCGCCGTGCGCCTCAATCGCTGCTCGGATCGAATCCGGCAATGCGTTGCTCCGTTCCATGTCGATGCTCCCGATGCTCGTCATTTGCAACCAATTCGTGCAGGCGGCGATGGAATGCAAGCGCGCGTGGCTGAATGCAAGCACACTTGCCGATAATCCGAGCACGCGCGTTCCGTCAGCTGCAGCTATTTCGAGTCGGAAAACGGGTCGATCGCAAGCACGCCCGGTTTCAAACGCAAGTCGCTACACCCACGGATCCAGACGGTAACCGCCTACGGCCAATGTACGTCCCAAATAAATGGAAATGGTCGCCATCCGCCTGGCCGGTCATCCAGACGCCGTGGTAACCCTGAGCTCCGACCAGTAGCGGCCCCCATCGCACATCAGCGGGCCAAGCGCTGACCGTACACCCACCCTTCATATTTGCCGTATCGATCATATATGATATTATAATCACGTATGATTCATTAAGCTTGCTCTCCTATCGCAGTGCGGCTCCCTCATTTCACGCCCGGCCGCGACCGAATGCAACACCGCTTACATAGGTATCGCGTGCATGAGCCAGATCTCTCAAATGCATACTCTTCGCCGCGCTTCCGCCGCGCGACAAATAGTTGCAGTCATTTTTCACCTTATCGCGCTGACGATGTTCGGCCTGATTCCGGTTGTCTCCAACGCAGCGACGCTGCCGCCCCTTAGCATAGATGCTCCTGCTGATTCTTCGCCATCCATGGGCGCGGGCTCCGAGGCATTACAAAGGCTCGGTGCGCTTCAGGAAAAACAGGACCAGATCCGGCAGGGTGCTTCGACGGCAACAAGCGACGCGCAACTGTCCGGGCTGGACGCATTGAGCCGGCGCGTCGCCGAAGACGTCGACAGGCTGATAACCACGTCGCTGGAGCCCGATCGCGCGAAAACGCACGCCCAGCTCGACGTACTCGGAACAGCACCCGCTTCCGAATCCGCCGCGGAAACTCCCGCGGTCGCCCAACAGCGCAGCGTTCTCGCTGCTCAGCAATTGCAACTCGATGCCGAACTCAAGCAGGCGGCAACGATCAAGGAGAACCTTGCCAACCTGAGCGCCCAGATCACGCGACTGCTGCAAAACCATCTGAAAGATCAACTGGCCCTTCGTTCCGACAGCGTAGTCAGCGCCGCGTTCTGGGCGTCGGCGCTCCGCCCGGACACGGCTGACTATCAACGTCTGCGAGACTTCAATGCGCAGATCGACAGGCAGATTCAAACGACATGGCAACCGGGGCAGCGGGTTGCAACCGCCCTGCTTGTGCTGCTCGCCCTGGCCGTTGCAACGATTGGAACGCGGCTTCTTGACAGAGCATCAGAACGGTTCTGCCTACGCCGCCTTCCGGAAGGCCGGCTACGGCGCAGCGCGATGGCGATCTCGACCGTGTTCGCGTCTGTGGTGACCACCATATGTGCCGTTGATCTGCTCTACTTCGCGTTGACCCGTCAGCAGGCGCTGCCTCCTGCGCTGCAAGGCTTCGCGAGCGAAATCATCAAACATGTTGTGACTTGCGCGCTGGTCGCTGCTCTCGGCCGGGCATTGCTTTGCACACGACATCCGTCATGGCGGTTGCCGGCCATCGCGGATCCCGTCGCTCGCGCGCTACGCCCTTTCCCATGGACACTGGCCGCATTGCTGCTGTTTTCAGGAGCCATCGAGCAGATCAACCGGGCCGTCGACACCAGCGTGCAACTTACGCTCTTTACTCGCGGCGTGGTGGCGTTGGTGGTCGCTCTGACCATCGGGATGTCGCTTTTACGCGCAAACCGGGTACTCACTGCGCTCGCCGCTGCCGGAGAATCGCCTGAGGCGCGTTCTACCCTCGCTGGCATTATTCATGCCGCCGTCAGCCTTGCCGTCGGAGCTTCTCTGATTGCATTGCTCTGTGGTTATGTTTCGTTCGCGCGGTTCCTGACTTACGAACTGGTCTGGTTCGATCTCGTACTGAGCAGCGTTTATCTGCTGACGAAGCTCGCTCATGATGTTTGCGAAACCGTATTTTCGCCATGCCACGCCAGCGGCAAAACAATCAGGCATCTATTCGGCCTGCAAGATGTTCATCTCGAACAGGTGGCAACGGTACTCTCCGCCATTCTTCGCAGCGCATTGATGCTCGCCGCAGTCATCGCACTGCTAACGGGCGGCCTCGGGACAACGCCCCGAGATCTGGTCGATAGCATTCTCGACGTATTCGTTGGCGAGCGATTACATGCGCTCAATATTGTTCCCGCCCATATCTTCAGCGCTATCTTTACCTGTGCAGTCTGCCTGTATCTGGTTGGGCTCATGCGCAAATGGCTGGACGCCGAGTTTCTGCCCAAGACGCAAATGAGTTCGGGTATGCGCGCGTCGCTGGTGACGGTCTTCGCCAACGTCTGCTATGTCCTCGTCGCGCTGCAAACCTTGGCCGTACTCGGCGTGAAATGGCATAACCTGGCGTGGATCGTCAGCGCATTGTCGGTAGGCATCGGCTTTGGTCTGCAGGAAATCGTTAAAAACTTCATTTCCGGGCTGATATTGCTTGCTGAACGGCCGGTCAAAGTAGGCGACATGATCAGTATCACCGGCATTGAAGGCGATATCCGGCGCATCAGTGTACGTGCGACCGAAATACAGCTCGCAGACAGATCAACGGTGATCGTTCCGAATTCGCACCTGATTTCTCAGAATGTGCGCAACGTGACAATGGGAAACAAAACGCAGGGGGTTGTCACACTGGCCCTTACTTTTGCGCTGGACGTCGATCCGGAACAGGTGCGCGATGTTCTTCTGCAAGCTTATCTGGATCACCCATCGGTTCTCGATCGTCCCGCGCCATCGGTGATCTTTAGCCAGTTGACGCCTGACGGTATGACATTGACTGTTACCGGCTATGTCGGTAGCCCGAGAATCGCCGGGGATACCAGAAGCGATCTGCTATTTGCAGTCCTGAAGCGACTACGTGCTGCAGAAATACCGCTGTCGATCTCTCGAACCGTCGTAGTCCGAAGTATGAGCGATATCATCTCGAACCAGGAACCCACCGATCGCAATTCCGGTCCGGTAGAGCTCCGTGTCCTGTCTGCAATCAGCGAAAATAGATAGTCGTCGAAGTGATTTCTCGCGGTCATGGGACTGGTAAAAGCCGTTATCGGTGGCTTGCTGGCCCTCGTTACACCGGTGATCGCAGCTCTACGCTATCGCCCACGCGGAACCGCTTTCCGCCGGGCGAATCCAGCGAAACGCGTTCCCTGGTATAGGTTCCGTTCGCTTGCAGGCATTCCGAGTAACTGATAACTGTCATCCAGTCATAGACTTTTCCGTCCTGGATCAGTGCAGCGATGTTCTCTGCCATGCCACGCGGCGCACGAGCAGTCTGCTGCAGTACACCGTAATAACGGCACTTGCTGTCCGCTGACCGTAGCACCACGAAGCCGCCGACCTGATTCGTACCTGCGACGCTTTCAACCGTTGCGTTCATCGAGGAATCGCCGGCTGCATGCGAACTCGCTGCGAATAAAATCAGCAGCGCGGCAAACCACTTTTTCATTAAAGACTCCTATGGGTTAAAGGAAGGGTAGCGGCTTTGTATTTGCGACCAGGCGCTCGACTTCGAGCAGCGCGTCGCCGAGCACATCTATAGCCCCGCTTGCAGTGGATGCCGTAGCTGCGCTGCGCAACGCGTGCTGCACGATCTCGTGAATAACTTCAGTGTCCGATTGTCTGCGCTTGGACGTGAATCGTTGTGCTGGCTAATCCTTTGTAAATAACGGAGCCGGTATCCACCGCAAAACTGAGCACATGCTGTGTCGGATGTGGGTTGCAGTATAACGACAGCGCGTCGTTATTCGACGCGCGCAATTGTGAGTTGCCGTTTCATACATTCGCCGTCCGCTCGCAAATTACGCCGGTTGGGCGGCCGTCATCAAATGCACGCCGCAGCACGAGGGCTCCGCGCCCCGAGATCGCCGTTCGGTCCGGCGCCCTGTCGTTTCGCGACCGCTGCGCGCGGATAGATGCCTCTCGACGTTGCAAGCTCGGAAACAATGTATTGAAGAGAGCTATTTGTGATTAAACGATAAGAAAATGACGGACCTCAACGGAACGGGCACACGGGCTTCAAGGACCTTGCCTGGTCGTTGTTTCGTTAACCCGGCGTCTGTTGTTCCTGGCGCTCGAGACTGGAAGCTTCATCATGGCTAAAGCGTTCATGCCCGTTCTCACTGTCGTGTCAGTCATCGCTCTCCCCACGGGCACCTCTGCTCAGGGCAACGGTCCTCTGACGCGTGAGCTAGTGCACGAAGAAGTCATCCGACTGCAGCTAACGGGCTCTGACCACCCCAACGGTGACGCACACTATCCGGCGAACATCCACGCGGCCCTGGCGAGCGTGGCGGCTCAACAGCAGGCGTTCAGTGGGCACGGTGGCGTGAAACTGGGCTCCGCAGTTTCGGGGGTACCGGCAATGTCTCAGCTGGCCTCGTATCGTTCTATCTACAACGAAAGTTGATTGGACATCACGGCGGGGCAAGCCGCAGCCTTGTCTGGCTTTCCATAGCGACGTCGGCGTACCCCTCCGGACGCGAGGTTCAGCGGAAGGCGTAGATGTCGGGAATCTGCATTCGGGGTCGGCCGACCCCGGAATCACCAGGTTCGGCCACGCGGGGATTCACTTCAACCAGCACCAACGAGATTCCCTTTTTTGTCGCGCAGCGGAATTCGCCCAGGTTGAACCCGTTCGGTTTTTTGCGCCATGGCCTTACCGTTTTGCGCCGGATCGCGGCAGGCCCGCTTCATCGAATAGGAGAAAGTTTGTGAGATTCAGGATAGTTTTGCTTGCGCTGACCGCGACTACGGCCGTATGCCTGAATAGCACCGCGCAAGCGCATGTGAGGGTCGGTGTCCTTGTGGGTATCCCGCCCCCCATGATGATGGCGCCACCCGCCGTCGTCTACGCTGCGCCCGCCCCACTCGTCGTCCAGTCGGTCCAGCCAACCCCGAGCACCGTCTACGTCGAAAAAACGCAGACGAGTCCGCCGTCGGGTACCTGGTGGTATTGCCCGGTGACAAAAAAATATTACCCGTACGTGAAGGGGTGTTCGAGCGGCTGGGTGGAAGTGCCGGTGAGGCCAACCGGGCCGAAATGACATGAGCAAAATGAATTCCCTCTCTCTGGCAATGCGCACGAAACGGGGCGTATCCGCGCTAGTCACCGCCGCGGTCAGCCTGGGCTGCATCATCGCGCTCGACGGCTGTGCTGGCATGCCGACAGGTCCCACAGTGATGGCCCTGCCCGGCACCGGCAAGTCTTTCGATCAATTCCGCGCCGACGACGCGACGTGCCAGCAATTTGCTTCTCAGCAGACCGGCGGCGTGAGCACCCAACAGGCCGCAGCGACAGGCGCCCTCGGCGGTACGGTGGTCGGCACCGCGCTCGGCGCGGCGGCCGGTGCGGCGTTCAACGGCCGCCGCGGCGCAGCGGTCGGCGCAGGCGCAGGTCTGCTCGGCGGCAGCATGATCGGCGCCGGCATGGCGCAAAGCTCGGCCGCCAGCCTTCAACACCGCTACGACCAGGCGTACGTTCAGTGCATGTACGCAAATGGCGAACGTGTGCCGGTCCCGCGCAGCGCCGCCAATGTGTATCGGACGCACGACGAAGCGACGCCTCCGCCGCCGGCCTTTGATACGGCGCCTCCGCCAGGTTACTGAGCCAGGCACGCCGACCACGCTCGCGTTGTCGACGGGGAGCGAGCGCTTGAGCGCTTACTCCCGTCAGGTGGCCTGTGGAAAAGCCGAGAGTTGTTCTCTCATCCTGCACGACGACTCTTGCAGTACGAGCTTTCCGCTCAACCAGAGTCGGTCTGACACGGCAGAAGGGCAGGGCCGTCGTTCACGCCGCGGTCGCCTGTTGTGATTTGAGACAAACGGCTTGGCCGACGGCAACAATTCTTACTTCGAATGCGATCTTACATTCATACATGATATTTAAGTCATAGTTGACAAATCGGGCGTATTTGACTTAAATGATGGTTGTGCGACGACCGCAGATAGAAAGTCCGGATATCCGGCGGCCAACCCAGATGCTCACGAGTGCCCGGTCCGATCAGCCGTCGTATTTGCCCGGGCGTGTGACGCATGAACATTGGGCTGCTGTCTCGGCCAGCCGCAAGCACCTCGCGCTGGGAACGAAACTGAAGGAAAGGGCTATGAGGGTGGCAGCACATAGAGACCGATTCATAGGCAACGTCCTCGGCAGTTGGGTGATCGCCTGCTGTGCGATGGATGCAGTGTGCTACTTCCTGCCTGACACGCAGCAGCTAGCACCGCTGCCGTTGGTTTTTGAACTGGTGATGGCGACAGGCGTGGCGGCGTTGGCCGCACTGTTCGTGCCATCGCTATGCAGTCGTTTCGTGGCACGTCAGGCTGGCTTGCCCGGTCATGAGGGCACGCATTACGCGGCATGGTGTGGGCGTCTGGCCGGGCTGCTTTTCGGTGTATTGGGCGATATCGCGTTGCAGGGGATCTGAGAGAAGAGGTATAGAGGGTCGGCCGGGATTCGTGAATATCTGAAGCTTAAGATATTCACGATTACCCTCGACGGGAAATCAGGCGAAGCGCCATGCAGACGACGGCGCTACCGCCATTTTGCAGGCGGGATCGCGCGAGCCGAACCGGGTTGCAACGGTTCGCATCATCCTGCACTTTTCCTACCGGCCGTGGTGGCCGGTAAGGAGAAGTTCATGGCACAGTCTGAACTGACGTGCGGCAAGCAACGTACCGCGACGCGCGCACGTTCGATTTCGTGCGCGGCCGAATTCCTCAGCGAGTTTGACGCGTATCTGGGCACCGTCAAGGGCCTCGCAGAGGGCACCCGCCGGAAGTACGGCCGGTTTGTCCGAGGCTTCCAGGACGTCTGGTGCTGCGACGACCCACCGAATTGGCAAGACCTGTCAATCGAAGATCTCCGCGGATATCTGCACCGCGAACTTTCGAGCAAGAGGCGCCGACCATCGAATTCGCCAATCGTCGCGCTGCGCGCGATGCTGCGGTTTCTCACCGCGATGGGTCTTGTGCCGTCCGGTCTCGAGGAAGCACTACCTCGAATCCGAGATGGCGTCACGCGACGCTTCCAGCCAGCCTGACGAACGATGATGTGGAACAACTCATCAAGTGCGGGTCGACGCTGCTACGCTTCAGCCGCTGCGGAACACAGCAATCATATTGTTGCTCGCCAGGACCGGGATGCGGGCTGCTGAAGTCATGCACCTCGGTCCGGATGCGCAAAGCGAAGCGATGTTGTCACCGCATAATGCCCACAAGGGAAGGGCGTCAGCCCGGCCGCCGGTTGTCCGGCACGGGGAGCTTCGATGGTAGTAATAGAACGGATAACGATGACGATGCGCGAGCGGGACGAACACGCGTCAGTGGGCTGAAGTGATTCCCGCGCTCACGAACATGTTCGCCGCCGCGAAGACGCTGCGCAGCCGGCTTCAGTAAAGAGGCGAGCGAGCCGTCGCGTTCTTCGCGTCGGCTCGTATCTGCGGCCGCTCTGTCGCCGAGCATTGAGCAGGGCGCCACATGCCTTCCCGTCAGACGGATTCCGCGGTCATCCCCGATTGCGGTTCCCCGATTGCGGTTCCCCGACACGCGGCCGTCACTTGCCGCGCCTCCACCGCCCACGTAATGACAGTTCAATCGCGCCAATACCGACGCCAACCGTATTGGACGTTCAACGCGGTTGATACACTTTGAAAATTCCTCCACCGGGCTGCTTGCATCGCCAGCGGAAGCGTCATCGCCAGGCGCTTGCATGCCGGCGCCGCAACGCTCTGGCGCGGGCAGGACCGGGAACGCTGGTTGCGGGTTGATCACGATGGCCGCGGTTAGCCACGGTCACCCGCAATCTCACATAGGAGAGCGTCATGACTTTGGACAAGAACTCGAATCGTCAGCCGTCGAATCCGGCGCAGCCCGGCCGCGACAGCGGACAGCAGCAACAGAACCAGACTCCTCCGACGCATCAGGGCGGCCAGCGGCAGCCCTGAGCGCGATGAGTGACGGCGTGTCCAGGCGTCGTCGCTCGAAAAACCGGAACCCCGACGTAATAGCGCCGCTAATGGCGGATCGTGACTACGAAGGCGAAGTGGAAAAACTACACATCTATCTGTTCGGCGCGCACGATGCGGTTCGGCACGAGCAGGCGCTGATCCGGCTCGACAAGGCCGGCTACATGGTCACGCTCGCGCGGGTCGTGGTCGAAGATCTGCCGACCTATGCGCAGGCGCGCGACCGCCCCGAGCTGCAGAGTCTGATCCGACGACTCGCGCCGCGCGACACGCTCGTCGTGCTCGAGCTGGCCGCGCTGGGCTGCAACGCGCGCGACATCCTCGCCACCGTGATGCAGTGCCGGAAGGCCGGCGTGGCGCTGCGGTGCGTCGAAGTCGGCCATACCGATCTGGCCGGGCGCCCAGAGCCCTCGGCGGTGAAGGCATTGCGCGCGCTGGTGCGGCTCGACGCCGCGTGCCGCAGCCTGCGCAGCCGCGACAGTCTCGCGGCCGTTCGCGCGAGCGGCAAGCATACGGGCAGGCCGCCGTCGCTTTCCGAGCAGCAGCGTCAACGCGTGCTGCAATCGCTCGGCAGAGGACAGTCGGTCAGCGAGGTTGCGCGGCGCTTCGGCACGTCGCGTCAGACCGTGATGCGCATTCGCGCGGACACGCCAGCCGTGTAGAAATTGCGTGCCGGAGCCGTTTGCGTCACCTTCTTACCGCATCGCTGATCGTGCAGCCCGCGCGGCGCGTTTCGCACGACTCATCGCGTGAAACGCGCCATTCCGTTCTGACATGTGCGCAGATGCTCCTGTCCGTAACGTAACTGTTACGGTCAGGGGCATCTGCTTTGCTTTGAAAGTTCATACGTCTAACCTCAACGTACAACAAACCATATCAATGCCTGAGATCCGAATCCGAGGCGCGGCGCGATGCCGTGTGAACGCCATGAACGTAAAACGTCTGACTGTTTATGCAAGCCCGGGATCACTGCGAGTCGTCGAGGTCTGGAAAAGCCTGATCGAACATCGTGCGCAAGTGTGCGGCTGGTCCGCCCACGTGAACAACGCGGGCGGACGCGAGTCGCTGAGCGTCGATCTGGTCGATTGCCCTGCGGATCGCCTCGCGATTATCTCGGCCGCGTTGAGCTCGGGACCGATGACCGTGCTGGCGACCGACACTGAGTCGACCATCCGTTCCTCCTGAATGCGCAAGACCGCTGCGCCAGAGCTTTACCCTATGCCATAGCGCACTCGCCCTTCGCCGCACGGCTTTTGAGCGGCCTTCGTGGCACTGCTCCCCAAGCGGCCCTGGTGGCCGCTTCTTTTTTTGCGCGTCGCGAGACTTGCAAGGCCGCCCGCTTTCAACGGTATGGCGCGCGCCACGCCTGCTTACGCAAGCGTCGGAAATGAAACGCATTGAAGGGTAGATGCCTTGCTCGGTCGTCGGCAGCTCGATGAAGGAGAAGCCGATGTCCAACGATCGATCGACGAGCGCTCCGGATCGCGAGTCGCAAGCGGAAAACGACACGCCCGCGGACCACGTGTCGCAAACGCGCCGCAAGATGGTGCAAAGCGCCGCGGCTGGGCTGGCCGCCGTCTTCGCGGGCACCGCTGATCACGGGCGGCGATTCCGGCATCGGCCGCGCGGCGGCGACCGCGTTCGCGCGCGAGCTATGTGACGGGACAGGTGGATGGCGCGACGGGCGGCGAGGGGCCGCCGTGATCGCGTGAAGAACGGCGCCGCGACGGCGGCAGCGCTGCGCCGCTGGCTCAATGAAGGCGAGCGGACGTGACTGCGGCGCCGTCCGTGCCCGCACGCGGCGGCGTGTGCTGACTCGCCTCGATGCGCGCGCGGAAATAACGCGCGGTGCGCGGCAGCCCTTCGTCAAGCGACGTGCCCGGCTGCCACCCGAGCAGTTTTGTCGCCAACGAGATGTCCGGCTGTCGATGCCACGGATCGTCGGCCGGCAGCGGCCGTGATTCGAGCGGCGACGCGGAGCCGGTCACCGCGACGATGCGCCGCGCGACCTCGCGCATCGACACTTCGTGCGGATTGCCCAGGTTGACCGGGCCGCCTGGATCGTCGGCGCTGTTCATCAGCAGGATGAAGGCGTCGATCATGTCGTCGACATAGCAGAACGAACGCGTCTGCGAGCCGTCGCCATAGACGGTCAGCGGCTCGCCGCGCAGCGCCTGCATCATGAAGTTCGACACCACCCGGCCGTCGGACGGATGCATGCGCGGACCGTAGGTGTTGAAGATGCGCGCGATGCGGATCGACAGACCATGCTGGCGGCGATAGTCCATGAACAGCGTTTCCGCGCAGCGCTTGCCTTCGTCGTAGCACGAGCGCGGACCGATCGGATTCACGTGGCCCCAGTAGTCTTCTTTCTGCGGATGGACGAGCGCGTCGCCATACACCTCGCTCGTCGACGCCTGGAAAATCCGCGCTTTCATGCGTTTGGCGAGCCCGAGCATATTGATCGCGCCGTGCACGCTGGTCTTCGTAGTCTGCACCGGATCGTGCTGGTAGTGGATCGGTGACGCGGGGCACGCGAGGTTATAAATTTCATCGACTTCCACATACAACGGGAACGTAACGTCGTGACGCATCAGTTCGAAGTTCGCGCAGTCGAGCAGATGCGCGATGTTGTCCTTTGTACCGGTATAGAAGTTGTCGACGCATAGCACGTCGTGTCCTTGCGCGACGAGCCGTTCGCACAGGTGCGAGCCGAGAAAGCCGGCGCCGCCGGTGACCAGAATGCGCTTGCGGGTAAGTTCTTTCATGGTGCGTGATCCTGTGGTTGGACCGCATGAACGTTGAAAAGCAGCGTGGCATCACCCCGTGACGTGCAGCAGCGCGTCGTGCCAGTCCTGCGCGAAACGGTCGATATGAAAGCGTTCGAGCGCCGTGCGCCGCGCGCCTTCGCCGAGCCGCCGCGCTTCGCCGGGATCGCGCAGCAGCCCGAGCATGGCGTCGACGAGCGCGTCGACGTCGGTATGCACGAAGCCGTTTTCGCCGTTGCGGATCACGGTGGCGAGCTCGGCCGTCGCGAGACCGACGATCGGCATGCCGATCGTCATCGCCTCGACGATCGCGAGGCCGAGGCTGGTCCAGCGGATCGGATTGAAAAAGAAGCGGTAGCGCGCGCTGAACGCGGCCAGATCGAGGTTGCCGATTTCACCGATGCCGTCTAGCCGCTGTGCGTCCATGCCGACGAGATCGAGCGGCACGCGCGTTCGCGTTTCGCTGAAGACATCCGCGCCGAGCCGCCGGCCGCGCTGCGCGAGATGATTGACGACCACGATGCCGCGCTGCAGTTCGCCGCTGTAGCGCACGCCGTCGGGCACCACGACGCCATGTTCGATCACGCGCGTCGGCGTGACGCCGCTGTCCCACATCAGCCGGTTGAAGTGCGTGACGTGGACCAGCAGCGTTCCCGGATCGTCGACCCAATGCCATTGCTCGAACGGGTTTTCCTGCGGCGGGTCGTGCTCGACATAGACGCGTGGCAGACGTTGCTGCGCGGTGCTCAGCACGTGCTCGCGGTCGTGGTCCCAGTGGGTGCGATGCTGGTACAGCACCACGTCGAACTCGTGGTTGGCCACGTCGTCGATTGCGATCTCGTGCACGTTGTCGCCCCACGGCAATACGCCGACCTTGCCGGCATAGCCGGGCGGATGACCGGGTTTCGTCACCAGATAGAAATCGTGCGGCGTCTGGCTCAGGTAATACATGTAGTTGCCGTGCACGTGCCAGGTCAGCACGCGCAGCCGGCGGCAATTACGCAACATGGTGCAGATCCTCGAAAGACAGCGAAACGGTCCCCTCATGCAGGCTGCAGGGCGCGCCTGGTTGCGCCGGGAGCGCGCGCAAGCTGCTCGCGGGCGGTCTCGACCACCTGTTCGACCTGCATGTTCAGCGCGCACGGATGACCATACGGGCAGTCGCGGAACATGCACGGCCGGCACGCCGGATAGTCGGCCAGCACGCGATGCCGCGCATGATCGAGCGGCGCCCAGCGCCGCGTGTCGCTGCCGCATGCGATCACGACCGACGCGCTCGCCATCGCCGCGGCGATGTGCGAGATGCCGGTGTCGTTGCAGACCACGAGCCGCGCATGCGCGACCAGCGCGGCGAGTCCGCCGAGCGACGTCGCACCCGCCAGATGCAGCGCGGGCGCGCTCATCGCGCCGAGCACCGCGCAGGTCAGCGGCGCTTCGGCGGCCGTGCCGGTGATCGCGATCTGCCAGCCGTCGGCGGCGAGGTGGTCGGCGACGGCCGCGAAGCGCTCGCCGGGCCAGCGGCGCGACGGCAATTGCGAACCGGGGTGAACCAGCACGAGCCGCTCGTCTTCGATGCCGTGATACGTGCGCAGCGCGGTGTACTCGTCGAGGTCGAGCTCGGTGAGCGGGAACGTCAGACGCCGGTCGTGCGCCGGCGCGCCGAGTGCGCTCATCAGCGCGAGATAGCGCTCGGGCTCCGGCAGCGCATCGGGCCAATCGATGAAGCAACCCTCGCGCGGTACCTCGTCGGGCTGCACGAAGCCGGCGTCGGCACACGCGCCGAGTTGATGCAGCAGATGGTTGGCGATGCCGCCGCTGCCGTGCAGCTGGATCGCCAGATCGAAACGCCGCTCGCGCATCCGCGCGAAGAATGCGGGCAAGCCATCGTTCGATTCTGGCTGCTCGGGAAAACCGACCGCGCCCGGAAACACGATCAGCTCGTCGACGAGCGCCGCATAGCGCTCGACGAACGCGCGTGCCCACGGCAGTCCGATCAGCGCGATATGCGCATCCGGCGCGGCCGCGCGCAGTGTGCGCAAGGCGGGCACCGCGCACAGCATGTCGCCGAGCTGCAGCGCGCGAAATACGGCGATACGGCGCGGCGCGAGCGCCGCCAGCAGCGAGGGTGGGGTCATGGAAAGAACACCTTGAAACGGATGGCGCCATAGAGCCGCCAGTAGATCGATAGAAACGGAATGGGGATCGACGTCCAGAGCATTTCGGCGACGTGGCGCCAGCCGTGGTTGCGCCCGCGCAGCCGGCGCGCGCAGAAATAGCCGGTCAACCCGCACCACGCGATCAAACCCGCGCCCGCGAGCATCGGCTGATCCGCGAACGAACCGCCGATCGCCAGCAACGCGGCGGAGAGAATCGCGTAGTACAGTAGCGGCGGCCGCGAGCGGATGCGCGTTCGAAACAGTTCGGGATGCTTGCGATAAAGCAGCGCATCGAACTGGCTCTTTTTCTGCTGCGCGATGCTGACGCCCCAGCGCGCGGGCCGCACCGGATGCACGACCACCGCGTCGCGGGCGCGCACGATCTGGCCGCCCGCGGTAAGCAGCGTGAACTGCAGGTCCGAATCCTCGCGCCACGCCGACGTGAACCGTTCGTCGAAGCCGCCGGTCGCGACGAGCGCCGCACGCGTGACGAACACGTTCGCGGTCGCGAATTCGGCGCGCGCGAGGCCGCTCGCGTCGGCTTCGTAATCGGTCGGTAGATCGGGCGGCGAGGGCAGCGGCACGACGATCGTGCCGGCGGCCGCCGTCGCGCCTTGCGCGAGCGCCGCGACGCCAGCCGTCAGCCAGTGCGGATCGGGCAGCGTGTCGTCGTCGGTGAAGGCGATCAGCGAAGCGCGCGCATACTGCCAGCCCGCGTTGCGCGCGCCGGCCGGCCCCTGGGTGCGCGTGACCGGGAGATAGTGCAGTTCCAGCCCGCGCGGCGCCTTCTCGCGTGCGAATCGTTCGACGCAGGCGCGCGTGGCGTCGTCGGGACCGTCGTCGCAGACCACGATCTCGTAGCGGTGCGGCGTGAACTGCTGCGCGCATAGCGCGGCAAGGCAGTTCGCGAGCATCGCGGGACGGCGGTAGGTGGGCACCACCACCGACACGTCGGGCCACGACTGCGTGCGCAACGTGCGGCCGGTTTCCTCGGCATCTTCGCTGCTGTAGCGCGCGGCCACGCCGCCATGCAGGGGCGACGGACACATGACCGAGGCGTTCATGCGCGGCCCCCCGCCTTGTCGACGAGGAACGGGCCGATCACGAGCGCGTCGAGCGGCGAGGTCCAGAACGACTCGACCGCGTCGCGCGGCGAATTCACCATCGGCTCGCCGCGCGTGTTGAACGACGTATTGACGAGAATCGGCACGCCCGTGCGCTGCTTGAACGCCGCCAGCAAGTCGTAGTACAGCGGGTGCTGCGCGCGGTTGATGGTCTGCACGCGCGCGGTGCCGTCCACATGCCGCACGGCCGGAATACGCGCGGCCTTGTCGGCGCGCACGTCGAACACGAACAGCATGAACGGCGCGGTTTGGCCGTTCACGAACCATTCGTTGGCGTCCTCTTCCATCACGACCGGCGCGACCGGGCGGAAGTCCTCGCGATCCTTGATCTCGTTGAGCTTCGCCTGCATTCGCGGATCGACCGGCGACGCGAGAATCGAGCGCGCGCCGAGCGCGCGCGGCCCGAATTCGGTGCGCCCCTGATACCAGCCGATCACCTTGCCTTGCGCGAGCAGATCGGCGGTCTCGCCGGCGATATCGGCGAGTCGCCGGTACGGTACTTTCGACCAGCGCAGGAACTGCTCGATTTCCGCTTCGCTGTATTCGGGCCCGAGATACGCATGATCCATTCTCCAGTGACGTTCGCGGTCGCCGCGCGCGGCACGCTCGCGATAGTCGGTCCACAGGGCCGCGCCAAGCGCGGTGCCAGCGTCGCCGGCCGCCGGTTGCACCCACACTTCGCTGAATGGCCCGGCGTCGCGCACCTTCGAGTTCATCACGCAGTTCAGCGCGACGCCGCCCGCCATGCAGAGCCGGCTCAAGCCGGTCTGCCGATGCAGCCAGTGCGCGAGTTCCAGCACGGTCTCCTCGAGCACGCGCTGCAACGAATTGGCGATATCGAAATGGCGTTGTTCGAGCGGCCCGCCTCGTTCGCGCGCGGGACCGAAGCGTTCGGTCAGCCGCGGAGCGTCGACGGTATAGCTGCCGTCCTGCCGATAGCGGACGATCTCGCGGAACACCTCGACGTAAGCCGGCTTGCCGTACGACGCGAGCGCCATCACCTTGTACTCGTCCGACGAGTGCAGGAAGCCGAGCCAGTCGGTGACCTCTTCGTACAGCAGCCCGAGCGAGTGCGGCAGCTCGACCTGTTTCAGACGCTTGTACTCGCCGCCGACGAATTGCCCCATGCTGGTCGTCACGCCCTCGCCGCGGCCGTCCATCGTCAGCACGGCGGTGTCGTCGAACGGCGCGGCGAGAAACGCGCTCGCCTCGTGCGCGAGATGGTGCTCGACGAAGTGCCATGCGAAGCCGTGCTCGCGGTCCACGCCCTGGAAGCGCTTGCGCAGATGATGCGGCGCGCCGTCGAGCAGTTGGCCCTTCGCGTTGGCGATATAGCTGAGGAACAGCGGGTCCCACGGCGACGCGGACGGGTTGTCCGGGCGCGTGCCGGCCGGATCGAACGGCAGCTCGATCGTCGCGCCCGGCCTCTTCGGCATGCCGCCGAATAGCGTGGGGTCGTACGAGTAAGCGACGTGATCGATCGCGGCGAGCGTAATGCCGGCGGCCTTCAGGCAGTAGTCGATCGCATCGAACGGGAGCTGCCAGGTCGAGAACGGCACCGGACGTTTCGCGTGCTTGACGTGCGTGAAGCGTTCGTCTTCGGCGGCGGCGAGCACCACGCCGTCGCGCAGCAGCGCGGCGGCGCTGTCGTGATAGACCGCATTGATTCCGAGTGTGTACATGGCATTAGCAGTGGAAGTGGGTTCAGGGGACGGTTGGCTGATCGATCAGCGACGGCGTGCTCGTGTTATCGGTGCGACCGGTGCGCTCCGATACACCACGACGCGGCGCATGCGCATGCGCTTGCCGCAATTCGAGTGCCGCGTGCACGACCTCGTCGGTCGGAACGCCGAGCAGGCAGGCGTGATGCCCGTGCGGACACACGCTGCGATAGCACCAGCGGCATTCGACGTCGCGATACAGCACGCGTTGCGGCGTTTGCCACGGCGTGTGCTGCGGGTTGGTCAGCGCGTAAAGATCGACGACCGGCGTGCCGAGCGCAGACGCGACATGCACGGGTCCGCTGTTGTTGGACACGAGCACGCTCGCGCGTTCGAGCAGCGCGGCGAGTTCGGCGAGCGTCAGCGCACCGCTCAGGTCGTATAGCTGCGCGCGCGCGCCGGGCGCGGCCGTGCGCATCACGGTCTCGACGAGCGCTCGCTCGCCCGCGCCGCCGGTCACGAGCACCGAGGCGCCGGTTTCGCGCGCGAGCTGCGTGGCGACCTCGCCGAAGCGCTCGGCCGGATAGCGGCGCGACGCAGCGGTCGCACCTGGATGCAGCACGAGGCACTCGGTGTGGCGGCAGATGCCGAGCGTCCTCAGTTTCGCGTCGAGCGACTGGCGCGCGGCCGGCGGCACGCGAAAGCGCATGCCGGTGTCGCCCGTCTGCGCGCCGACGTGATGCACCAGATCGAGCTGGCGTTGCACCTCGTGCCGTGTGCGCTGCTGCGGCTCCGGCTCGCGCAGCCAGTCGGTCAACAGCGCGTACGGATTTTCACGGCAATGCGCGAGGCGGCGCGGAATCCCCGTGAGATAGCACAGCATCGCGGCCGGCAACGGGCTCTGGCTATAGACGGTGAAAATCACCGCCGCGTCGAAGCCGCCGCGCCGCAGCCGCTGCTGCATGCGGTGATCGTCGAGCAGATCGCGCGGCACGGTCGACGCGGGCGCGACCCACGGCGCGTCGTATTCGATCACATCATCGACGTCGTCGAGAAACGGCGCGAGCGCGACGCCGCTGCGCGACGCCAGCAGCGTGATATGGCGGTCATCGGCGGACTCGCGCAGCGCGTGCAACGCGGGCGTGGTCATCAGCACGTCGCCCAGATTGTCGAGGCGCACGCACAGAATCCGTTTGACCTCGCCGCCCCAGCACACCGGCTGCGACGTATCGGGCGCGCGCGCGTGAGCCAGCTTGGGCGGCGCAAGTGGCAGAGGTGCGTTCACCGCGGCGCCTCCTTGCGGCGCGCCGCGGTGCCCGGCGGCAGGCCGTGCAATACGACGCGTTGCGCGGCCTCGTGGAGACCGGCGGCGCGCGCGCTCGGCGTGCGCTGCGGGCCGGTTCGCCATTCGGTCTCGTGGCCGTTGTCAAGCAGGATCGTACGGCAGCCGGCGCGATTGCCCGCTTCGACGTCGTCGAGAATGTCGCCGATGAACCAGCTGTTGGCGAGATCGAGCTCATGCTCTTCGGCCGCGCGCAGCAGCATGCCGGGCGCGGGCTTGCGGCAGTCGCAGACGATCGCGTAACGCGCGACGCTGCCCTCGGGGTGATGCGGACACCAGTACGCGCCGGCGAGCGTGGCGCCGCACTCGGCGAACATCTGCCGCAGCCGGCGTTCGACGTCGAACAGCGCTCTGTCTTCGAACTTGCCGAGCGCGATGCCGGACTGATTGCTGATCACGAACAGCGCGTACGGGTATGCGGCGAGCAGCGCGAGCGCTTCGCGCGCGCCCGGCGCGAAACGCATCAGCGCGGGATCGGCGTTGTAGGGCACGTCTTCGAGCAGCGTGCCGTCCTTGTCGATGAACACAGCGGGTAGCGTCATGATGGTTCGTATGCGCGAGCTTGGGTCAAAAGTCGGAAAAAGGCGCGCCGCAGCCGCTGGACCGGCCGCGGCGTGTTCCAAATGCGCACACCGTGCGGGTTCGCGCGGCGTGCGCCGTCGTCAACGGGACGACGCTCCGGCTGCTGCTCGCAGCGGTAGCTGCGCTGGCTCGGACGCGGTGTCGAGCGATGTTTTGGTCGGTGCGAGCCTTGCCGCGCGTGCATAGATTTGCGCGAGCGCATCGCTGACGCCGCGCCAGGTGAAGCCGGCCCGCGCCCGTTCGAGGCCCGCTTCGCCCATCCGGCGCGCAAGCGCGGGGTCGCGCCGCAAGCGGTCGAGACGCGCGGCGAGCGCATGCGGATCGCGCGGCGGAACGAGAAAGCCGGTCACGCCATCGAGGATCGAATAGCGGATGCCGCCGACATCGGCGCCGATCACCGGCGTCGCGCAGGCCATCGCCTCGATCGGCGTGATGCCGAACGGCTCGTACCAGGGTGTCGTCACGAACACGTCGGCGGCGCTGTAGAAGTAGCGCAGCCGCCTGCGACCACACCGGCCGACGAAGCTCGTCTGCTCCGCGACGCCGCATTCGCGTGCGATCTCGCGCAGGCGCGCGATCTCCGGCGTCGCGATTTCGTTGGGCGCGTCCGAATTGCCGCCGACTATGTACAGCTGCGCCGACGCGTTGAACGTGTGCTTCAGCACGCCGACTCCGCGCACCACGTTGTCGATGCCTTTGCGCTGCACGAGCCGCCCCACTTGCAGCACGATGAAGTCGTGCTGGCGCCAGCCGAGCGCATCGCGGGCGGCTTCGCGCTCGACGGGCAGGAACTCCTCGGCATCGAAACCGCACGGCACGATCTGGATGCGCGCTGGATCGGCGCGATAGTGTTCGAGCAGATCGGCCTCGTCCTGCGGACATTCGGCGACGAGCACGTCCGAGCCTGCGACCAGTTCGTCTTCGATCGCGAAGCGTTCGTCGGGGAAGCCGTCATCCGTTCCCTGATGGATACGCCGCACGCGGCCGAGCGCGTGAAAGGTCGTGACCAGCGGCACGCCGAGCGCAGCTTTCACTTGCAGCGCGGCGAGGCCGGACATGAAGAAGTTCGCGTGCATCACGTCGTAGGACTGCGGTTCGCGGCGAAAGAACGCGCTCAGAAACGCGGCGAACTCGTCCATGAACGGCAGCAGTCGTTCCTTTGGCAATTGCCGCGGCGGTCCCGCGGGCACATGAATCACGCGCACGCCGTCCATGTCGACGCGCTCGGGCAGCAGTGCGCGATCGCGGCGCGTGAACACGTCGACCTGATGGCCCATTTCCACCAGTTGACGCGCGACGTTCGCGACGTAGATGTTCTGTCCGCCGCTGTCGACGCCACCGGCGACAGCAAGTGGCGACGCGTGTTCGCTGATCAGGGCGATCTTCATTGGCATTCCTTCCTGCGATGAGCGGCAATTGATGTTGACTTTCGTAAGCGGCGCACAGCATGTGGTGTGCCATTCGCATCCTGCGGTGCGGACAAACGACGCAAACGTCGCGCGGAACCGTACGAAGCGCTGTAGCGTGCCCTTTTCCGTGGGTAGAGAAGCGCTGTGGCGTCCCCTGTTTCTACATACGGTCATGTAACTTCGAACCGCTTGCGCCGCGCCGGTACCAGGATGGGCGAAGGACCCCGCCCATTTAATAAGTAAGAAGTGCGCGGAAAAGGGCTGGAGCCAGCGCCTTTTTTGCTTGCGCCCGGGCGCGCCGCTTGCGCGACGCCACACTTGTGCGACGTTTCTTCCGGGTGCCCCCACCACGACCTCATGCCGAATTCCGCCCCGCCGCCTCGCTCCGAACTGACGCGCCGAATCGTCGGCGATCTCGCGCATGCGGTATGGCGTTATCGCTGGCAGACCAGCGGGGCGCTCGCGCTGATGATCGCCGCGCGGCTCGCGACCGTGCTGATGCCGCTCACGCTGAAGCACATCGTCGACGAACTGAGCCATCCGCTCGCGCATATGGCGTTTCCAGTGTTCCTCGTGCTCGCCTATGCGCTGCTACGATTTTTCGGCGACGCGCTGAACGAGGCGCGCGACGTCGTGTTCAGCATGGTCGTGCAACGCACGGTCGCGGCGCTGACCGAGCGGACCTTCGCGCATCTGCATCGGTTGAGCGCGCGCTTTCATGCGCGGCGCGAGACTGGCGCGATCGTGCGCGACGTGCAGAAAGGCGCCGACGGCATCGGCTTTCTGCTCGGCACCGCGCTGTTTACGATCGTGCCGACCTTCTTCGAGATCGCGGTGATCGTCGCGATCATGGTGCATAGCTACGCGCGCGAATTCATGCTCGCGATCGTCGTGACCTTCGTGCTGTATGCGGGCTATACGTTCGTGTTCACGCGGCGGCGTGTCGCATTCCAGCGCGCGGTCAATCTGCTCGAAGCGCAATCGGACGGGCGGCTCGTCGACAGTCTGCTGAACTACGACACGGTCAAATACTTCGCGACCGAAGAGAGCGAGACGCAACGGCTCGGCAACGTGCTGGAAAAGTGGGTGCACGCGCGCATCGCCAACCAGAACGCATTGACCGCATTGCACGTGGGACAGAGCGCGGTGATCGCGCTCGGGGTAGCGGCGGTCATGCTGCTCGCCGCGCAGCACGTGGTGGCCGGCAGCATGAGCGTCGGCGATCTGATTCTGGTGAACGCCTACCTGATCCAGATCTGCATGCCGCTGAACACGCTCGGCTTCGTGTTTCGAGAGACCAACGACGCGCTCGTCAACGTCGAGCGCATGTTCGTGATTCTGGCGGCGCGCGGCCGCGTCGGCGAGGATATCGATGCGCGCGACGCGCAGCCGCTGAAGGTCGGCGCGGGGCTGATCGAGTTCGAACACGTCGATTTCGGCTACGACACAACGCGTCAGGTGCTGCGCGATGTCGACTTTCACGCGTATCCGGGCAAGACGCTCGCGGTGGTCGGCGGCAGCGGCTCGGGCAAATCGACGCTCGTGAAGCTGCTGTTTCGCCTCTATCGGCCCGAGCGCGGCATGATCCGCATCGACGGGCAAGACATCAGCATGGTCACGCAGCGCAGTCTGCGCGAGGCCATCGGCATCGTGCCGCAGGACACCGTGCTGTTCAATGAAACGATCGCCTACAACATTGCCTATGGACGTCCGTCGGCGACGCGCGCGGACGTCGTGCGGGCGGCGCGGGCGGCGCAGCTCGACGAGTTCATCGAGCGCTTGCCCGACCATTACGACACGCGCGTCGGCGAGCGGGGCGTGCGGCTATCGGGCGGCGAGCGGCAGCGCATCGCGATTGCGCGCGCGATTCTGAAGGACCCGCGCATCATCGTGTTCGACGAGGCGACCTCGGCGCTCGACACGCGCTCCGAGCGCGCGATCCAGACCGAGCTGACGCGCCTCGCGCAAGGCCGCACCTCGATCGTGATCGCGCATCGACTTTCTACCGTCGTCGACGCGGACTGGATTCTGGTGATGGAGCACGGCCAGGTGGTCGAGCAGGGCACGCATCGGGAACTGCTCGCGCGCGAGGGCGTGTACGCGAAGATGTGGTCGCTGCAATGGCAGCAGGGCGAACTCGAACACGCGCAGCGCCGGCTGACCGCGCGATCGGTCAGCGTCAGCGCATTGACGGCGGGTGTGATCGATGCATTGCACGACGAGATCGCCGAGCAGCGCGTCGTCGTCTACGCGGAGCCGTCCGACAACGAGCTGCGGGTGACCGGCGATCCGAGCGTGCTGCAACCGTTGATCGCCGAGTTGTGCCGCAATGAGATCGCGCAGGCGAGCCCGGGGCAGCGCATCGCGTTGCGCGCGGAGCGGCACGGCAATCACGTGTGGTTCAGCTTGCTAGGCATGGGCGACAAGCCGGCCGAGCTATCGCAGGCGGCGGCGCGGCAGATGGAAAGCGCGCTGGCGGCCGTGGGCGGCAGCTTCACGCTGACGCCGCTGAACGGGCGGCTCGCCTATGTGGCGATGCTGCCGCTGCGGCCGGTCGCGGATGCGCAACCGCCACTGGCGTCGGCGTCCACGGCGCCGGATTCGGCGGAGCCCGCTCCGCTCGATGGCCTCTTCGTGCTCGCGATCGACGACCAGGAAGAAGCGCGCGACGCGCTCGAAGCGGTGCTGAGCACGAGCGGCGCACGCGTACGGCTATGTGCAGCGGGCACCGAAGCGCTGGACTGGCTGCACGCGACGGACCCGGCGCAATGGCCGCACGTGCTGCTGTGCGATCTGATGCTGGCCGGCGAAGATGGCTATGACGTGCTGAGCCGTTTGCGCGCACTGGAAGGCGGGCGGCCGTCGATACGGGGCAGCCCACTGCCCGCGATCGCGCTGACCGGCTACACGGACGCACTCGACGAACAGCGTGCGCGCACCGCGGGTTTCGACGCGCACTTGCACAAGCCCGTGGCGCCCGCGGAACTGATCGCCGCGATCCGGCGGCTCGCGCAGGCGCCGTCGCGCACGGACACGGCGTTGCCGCGATAATGATGCGCGCGATTCAGGTCTGAGCGAGGTCTCAGATCGGCGCGTCGAACTTGCCACCAACAGTCGTCGTTGCGGACGCCTCGAGATTGCGCTCGGCGGCGCGCACGCGGTCGCGCATCGCGAGGATCGACCGGGGGGCCACCCGGCGTTCTCGCACGGTCCACGCCAGCCCGGCCAGCAATCCGGTGCCGTCGCGCATCAGCGTGCCTTCCCGCGCGAATACGTCGAGGGCGCGCAGAGTCGCGCTCAACGCTTCGCCCAACGGCAGACGCAGCCACGCGACCCACGCCGCGTTGCGCGCGAGCATGCGACGGCGCAACGCGCTGTCGCGCACCGGCGACGGATGGTGATGGAGCGTCAACTGCTCGCAGTAGACGATCGCATGTCCCGACGCGAGCACGTCGAGCGAAACGAGTGCTTCCTCACCGCCGATGAAAAGACGCGGCTCATAGCCGCCGATCTTGCGATACAGCGCCGCGCGAAACACGCACGCGCCCGCCATATAGCCGATCAAGGAGGGCCCCGGCAGACCGACACGGCCGAGCGGGCTTGCGCGCATCAACGCGCAGGTCGGATCCGTCGTGTTGTCCGCGCCGACCGCGACGCGCGCATTCAGCACGCCGACGCGCGGCCATGCATCGAGCAATTGCACCGCGCGTTCGAGCGAGCCCGGACCCCACCAGGTGTCGTCATCGCAGAACGCGACATAGTCGGTCTCGACGCACGCGACCGCGTGGTTGCGCCCTGCCGCGCCGAGATTGCCGTTGCATTCGACGACGCGAACGCTCGGATAGCGCGCTTCGACGAGTGCGACCGTGTTGTCGGTGGAACCGTTGTCGGCGACGATGATCGGCGGGAACTCGGGTAACGCGAGCAGACGTTCCAGAGTGATGAGCAATTCGCCCGCGCGGTTATACGTGAGAACGACGACCGAAATGCGCGGGTGGGAGGCGTTGGTTTGCATGCTGTGCAATCGTTCAACGTTGGACTGCGACGACGCAGCAAACCTCGTGCCGTACGTCACGCGTTTTGCGTAGCTGGAGCCGATTCGTCGCGGCCAAGCTGCCAATAGCGTTCGGACGAAAAAAGGCTTGCCTGTCCTTCGGGACCGAATGCGCGCAATTGACTGCGATAAGCGTCGAGTGCCGCGCGCTTCATGCGCTCGTGTTGCGTGGTGCCGGGCACGTCCAACGCATGCGGCGTGTCAGCGGCGTAGCCGCGTTTCGCGAGGTCGGACAGGCGCGCTTGCACGACGCCGGACATGCGCCGGTAGGGCACATCTTCATAGGCGATGAACGGAGTGGCTGGCTGACGCCGCATCAGGGCGAGACAGGCATTGGACACGAGAACGTGATCCGAATGGAACAGGCCCAACGGCATCACGATCAGCGTGGGTTTTGTTTCGGAAACAGCGTGGTTCAACGCGGTGATCAGCCCGTCCGCATCAGGCGATGCGTGGTATTGCGCGTCGCGAAACAGCAGATGCACGGGAATCGCCGACAACAACCCCAGCGCCTCCCGGTCTTCCGCCTGACGCGCCCGCATCGCTTCGAACGCGTCGGCGAAACCGGCGGCGCGGTCCCAATCGGTCGTCATGTTGTCGGCGGGCGGCGCGGTGAAAACTGTGCAGACGACCGTGCCGGGATGAGCGGCGATCACCAGTCCGCAGCTGAGGACCGCATCGTCGAGATGCGGTGAGATGACGAGCAGGCGCTGGTTCGATTCCATACCGGCAATTAGCAAGCTGCATTCCGCCGGCGCGGTGCGCGAAGGGTCGGTGCGGGAATAGCACTTGCTGCCATTGCGGTTCTACTATCGCTTGCCACTTCAACTATGAGCCCCCTGCAAAACCGCCCGACCACGTTCGCACCGTCGAAGTTCGCAAAGGTCAGGTTACCGAATCGATGTCGCGCGACGCGTTTCACGAACGCGTTTTATCGGCTATTACGAGCCCTATGCGACCAGCCATGAATCGCTCGATCGCGACGAGGACGTGCAGCAGGAAGTGGCCCACGCGGCCGAAGCCGTCGCGAGTTGCGTCGAGCAGATCCGCGGCGGGCGCAAGGAACCGGGCGAAAGCCTCGGCACTCCGCGCGCCAAATGATCCGCAACTCACTTAAGAAGGGCGAAGCACGACGAACGACGAAGTGGCGAGCCCGCGCACGCAACGGCGGCGGCTTGGAGGATGGCTGCCGCGCGAGGAAGCGCATCTCACGCGCTACCGGACCATGCTGGTCGCCAAAGCACGCGAACGTGCGCGCACGGCGCCACGCACGCGTGCCGTTGAAGAACTCGCGGCGCTGATCGAAGGCGATCCGGTGCTGCGCATGGATATGACGCGGGCCATCATTCAGGCGCAACAGGCGGGCTACGTGCTCGGCTATACATCGATCGACGAGCTGATGACGATCGTCGATTACCTGATGACCTACGCGCCGCCGTTCAGCGAATCGGATCTGATTCATTGTCCGCTGAACGCGGTGCTCGACTGGCCGATGTGCATGCCGTCCGGCTATGCGCTGTTTCGCGACCCGGCGCTCAACGCGCAACTCAAGCACGTGCTGAACTGCTGGTGTGGCTTCCTGAGCGGCCCGCATTCACGCGCGCATTTAAATACGTTGTCGCCCGACGGCTGGTTCAGCCCTGAGGCCGACAAACGGATCGGCCTCGCGCAATTCGTGTGCGATCCCGAGCAACCGTATTGGGGCTTTACGTCGTGGAACGACTTTTTCACACGGCGCTTCCGTCCCGGCATGCGGCCCATCGAGGAGCCGGACAACGACAAGCTGATCGTCAGCGCGTGCGAGGCGACGCCGTACAACGTGCAGCACGGCGTGAAGCTGCGCGACACGTTCTGGATCAAGTCGCAGCGGTATTCGCTCGAAGACATGCTGAGCTCGCGCGAGCGCGGACTGGCGCGGCGCTTCGAGGGCGGCTCGGTGTATCAGGCCTTTCTGAGCGCGTTCAACTACCACCGCTGGCATGCGCCGGTCAGTGGCGTGATCTCGCGCGCGTACGCGGTGGACGGCAGCTACTATTCGACCGCCGATAGCGAAGGCGAAGACCCGAGCGGCCTCAACGATTCTCAGGGCTACATCACGGCACTGGCGGCGCGCGCGGTGATCGTGATCGAGTGCGACGATCCGGCGGTGGGGCAGGTGGCGTGCGTGTTCGTCGGCATGGCGGACGTGTCGTCGTGCATGATCGAGGCGTTGCCTGGTCAGCGCGTCAGAAAGGGCGATGAGTTGGGGTTTTTCCAGTACGGCGGATCGACCTGCTGCCTGGTGTTCGAGCCGGGCGTGATAGACCGCTTCGTCGTGGAACCGCCGTTCGGCGACAGGCAGCCACCGATCGAGGTCAACGCGGCCGTTGCGAGGGCCGCGTCGCGCAACGCGTCGTCGTCGCAAAGCAACGGATAGACCCGTTGGGCTCCACCAGGCCGCTCGTTCAGCCGCGCAGCCGCGCGAAAATACTCATCAGCTCTTCGAGAACCACCGGCTTTTTCAGGTGCGCGTCGAAGCCCGCGTGTTCGGCCGCGCTGACGTCCGCCTGCTGGCCGAAGCCGCTGACCGCGATACAGATCACGGACTTCATCGTCGGCATGCCGCGCAGCTTGCCGATGAACTCCATACCGTCCATGCCCGGCATGCCGATGTCGGACAGGATGATATCGGGCGCGTTGCCGTTGATGATCGTCAACGCTTCCTCGCCGCTCGTCGCGGTCCGCACTTCGGCGCCCTCGCTTTCCAGCAGCAACCTGAAGGTTTCGACGGTCGCGGCGTCGTCGTCGACCATCAGGATGCGCGTGCCTTTCAGCGGCTCGGCGACGACTTCGATACCCGCGCCCGTGCGGGTGGCGAGCCGATGGGTGGGCAGCGTCACCGTGAACGTCGCGCCGCGGCCGACGCCGTCCGACTCCGCGCGCACCGCGCCGCCGTGCAGGTTGACCAGATCACGCACCAGCGCGAGGCCGATGCCGAGGCCCCCGCGGCGCGAACTCGGATCGCGGCTCTGCTGGAACATCTCGAAGATATGCGGCAGCAGCGACGCCTCGATGCCGATGCCGGTATCGATGACGCGCAGCACGGCCTCGCCGTGATCATTGACCTGCAACGACACCTGGATCGAACCGCGCTGCGTGAATTTCAGCGCATTACTGATCAGATTCCACACGATCTGCTCGATACGCGTGAGGTCCGCGTGAATGATCACGGGCGCATCGGTCATCTCGACGCTGAGTGTGATGTCGCGTTGCGCGGCATCGTCTTGCACCGCGCTGCACACGCGCTGCACGATCTCGCGCATGTCCACTACGGTGCGCACGACAGACAGCTTGCCGGTGCGCACGCGCGAAATGTCGAGCAGATCGTCGATGATTTGCGCCTGGCCGATCACGGTGCGGCGGATCGTATCGGTCGCGCGCGACACGTTCAGGTTCTGCCGCGTTTCCGGCGCGCGCGCGATCAGTTCGGCGCTCGCCGAAATCAGGTTCAGCGGATGCTTGAGCTCGTGCGACACGACCGCGAGAAATTCGTCGCGGCGCCGCTGTGCGTCGCGCTCGCTCGCCGCGCGCAGCGATTCGACGCGGGTGCCGCGCCCCGAGATCGGGTCGGTGGCGAACTCGCCGAGATCGCGCGTGATCTGCGCAAAGCCGCTGATGCCCGGTTCGTCGAGACGGGACAGCACGCCGCTCGCGAAAAAGCGCGTGCCGTCCTTGCGCAAATGCCAGCGCTCCTCTTCGGCGCGGCCATTCAGACGCGCTTCGGCGAACTCGCGTTGCGCGACGTTGTCGGCGCGGTCCTCTTCGGTGTACAGGATGTCGGCGGACTGGCCGATCATATCGGCTTCCGTATAGCCGAAAATCCGTTCCGCGCCCGCGTTCCAGCTGTTGATCACGCCGTTGTCGTCGAACGTGATGATCGCGTAGTCGCGCGTGCTTTCCGCGACGATGCGCATGCACCGCTCGCCTTCGCGCAGCCGGTCTTCCGCCTGACGCCGCCCGGTGATGTCGATGAACGACAGCACCGCGCCGTCGATGCGGTCTTCGGTCGTGCGGTAAGGCACGAAGCGCGCGAGATACCAGCGCCCGTCGTTGCTCTTCAGCTCGCGTTCGATCAGGCGCAACGAGTCGAATGCCTCGGCCGCGTCGTCGGCGAGCTTGTCGTATTCGAGGCGGTGCGTGATGTCGAGCAGCGAGCGGCCGATGTCCGACGGAATGATGCTGAAGACATCGGTTGCGCGCGGCGTATAGCGCTTGATGCAGATGTTGCGGTCGACGAAGATCGTGCCGATGTCGTTCGCGGCGATCAGGTTGTGCAAGTCGTCGTTGATCTTGCCGGTTTCCTCGACCTTCGACTTCAGCTCCGCGTTGACCGTGGTCAACTCCTCGTTGATCGATTGCAGCTCTTCCTTGCTGGTTTCGAGTTCCTCGGTCGCCGAGCGCAGTTCCTCGTTGATCGCCTGCAATTCCTCGTTCGATGCCTTCAGCTCCTCGGTTGAGGTTTCCGACTGCTCGATCGTGGACTGCAACTGTTCCTTCGTGCGTTGCAGTTCCCGTTCGAGCTGACTGATGATCGGGTCTTTCTGCACGTCGGCCGGCGCCGTTTCGGCGTTCGCCACGCTGTCCTCGACCTCGTCGAACAGCACCAGCACGAAGTCCGCGTTCGCTTCCGGATCGTGCACGGGCCGCGCGGTCATGTTGACGAAGTACGACCGGCCATCGCGCTCGATTCGCACGCGGCGCGCTTCGACGCTGCGGTTCGTGTGCAAGGCCTGATAGATCGCGGTGCGCAGTTCCAGCCGCAGTTCCGGACGCACGACGGCCACGATGTTGTGCGACGGCTCGCCGCCGGAATACTGCAGAAAACGCCCGGCGCGATCGGACAGATGAACGATTTCGGATTCGCGGCTCACCAGCACGCTGGGCGGCGCATATTGCTCGACGAGCCGCTGATGCAGATCGCCGAACGAAAAGCGCCGGCGCCCCGGCGGCTGCACCGTGGTCACCACAGGCCGCAAGCTCATCGTCCCGGAAATCGCGATCGGCACCGGCGTGTCACTGCGTACCGCCATGTTCGCGCGATAGATGCGGTTGCGCTTGTCGACCACGGTGAACATCGAGCTCACGCCGTCGGCCGACTCCGAGCTGCCGAGGAACAGCACGCCGCCGGGACGCAGCGCGAAGTGGAACATCTTCAGGATTTCGATCTGCGCTTCGCGGTCGAGGTAGATCAGCAGGTTGCGGCAGCAGATCATGTCGAGCCGCGAGAACGGCGGGTCGCTCAGCACGTTATGGTGGGCGAACAGCATGTGCTCGCGCAGCTCTTTCTTGATCCGGAAATGCGCGGCGTCCCTCGTGAAGAACTGGCGGATGCGCGCCGGCGTCAGGTCGGCGGAGATCGAGTCCGGGTACACACCGGTGCGCGCGAGGGAAATGGCGCGCTCGTCGATGTCGGTCGCGAATACCTGAAAAGACAGGCCCTCGGGCGACTTCAGCGAGCGTTCCTGCAGCAGCATCGCCAGCGAATAGGCTTCTTCGCCCGTCGCGCAGCCCACCGACCACACGCGGATGCGGTCCTGTTCGCCGCGGTTTTCGAACAGGGGCGGCAATACTTCACGTTCGAGCACGTCGAACGCTTCCTTGTCGCGGAAGAAATTGGTGACGCTGATCAGCATGTCCTGCAACAGCGCCTGGGTTTCTTCAGGGTGCAGATGCAGATAATCGCGATACGCCTGCAGTTCGGTAATGCCGTTGACTTGCAGCCGGCGTTCGATACGCCGCAGAACCGTAGCCCGTTTGTAATGTCGGAAATCGTGTGCGGTGCGGGTGCGCAGAATCACCATGATTTCGCGCAGCGCGCGCTCGGCCGACTCGTTGACCGTGTCTTCCTCGGGCTCGTCCGCCTCCGCGGCCGGCAGATGGATTTCCCGCGCGGTGGACCACAGATCGAGCAGCCGTTGCGGCATCTCGGCCGCGGTCATCACGAAGTCGGCCATGCCGGTCGCGATTGCGCTGCGCGGCATGCTGTCGTATTCGGCCTCGGAAGGGTCCTGCACGAGCGTGATGCCGCCCATTTCCTTGATGCGCGACAAGCCGACCGAGCCGTCCGAGCCCGCTCCCGACATCACGATGCCTATCGCGCGTTCGCGGTGCGCCTCGGCGAGTGTGCGGAAAAACAGATCGATGCTCGCGCGGCGTCCTTCCTCGGGCAGCTTCCGCGTGACGCGCAGGTAGCCGTCGACCATGATCATCTCGAACGAGGGCGCGACCAGATAGACGTGGTCCGATTCGATCGGCGTGGGGCCTGTGACCTGCTGCACGGACATGCTGGTGACTTTCTGCAGCAGTGAGGCCAGATTGCTTTCGTGATCCGGCAACAGGTGAACGACCACGACGAAGGCCATCGACGTGCGCGCGGGCAGCGCCTCGAAGAACTCCGTCAGCGCGTTAAGCCCCCCCGCCGATGCGCCGATACCGACGATCGGATACAGTGCCTGGCTAGGCAGAGTTTGCCCTCGCTTCTTTGACATGGCTGCGTGTCCCTTCTTGGAAAGGATAGTGTTCAGCGGTGGATTTTTATAGGGCGACGAGCCCATTTCTTGCTGGCTCGGACGGCTATTATCCCGCATGGCACTCATTTTTCCATCAGCATCGACTGCAGCAGTTCGGCCGCGTGCCTCGCGCGCAGCACATTATCCTCCTCGCGCTGTTGCGCGGCGGTATCTCCGGTTTTGGCGAAATGGTCGCGCAACTCGCGGCTAAACATTTCGCGCTCGCGCAGCGCACGCAGCGCTTTGCGCAATAAGTCCTCGGCATCCGTCATGCGGCCGTCGCCGAGCGACGCGGCCGAATACGCATGACCGGTATGACAGCGATAACGCATCACCCGCGATCCGGTGATGCGCCACAGCGTGCCGTTGCATTCGGGGCATGTGAAAGTCGAGGGCGTCGCGAGTCCCCTGATTGCTTCGAATGCCGTAGTGCCGGCCAGCCACGCGTCTTGTTCGAGAACGATGCGATCGGTCGCCTCGCGCCGCGCACGGCCGTTTTTTCCCGGCGCGCTGGCGTTGCCGCCGGTCAGTTTTACCAAACATTGCCCCATTTGATCGAGCGGCAGCACGTGGTCGGCAAACGGCGATGCATGTCGCGGCATCTCGCTCGCGAACGCGTCGGCCGGGTCCTGGACGAGCGTCGCGCCGCCGCACGCCTGGATTGCTTCGAGGCCCGCGGTGCCGTCGTCGAGCAGGCCGGTCAGGATCACGCCGATCGCGCGTGGCCCTATCTGGGCGGCCGCAGTGCGAAAGAGGGGGTCGATCGCCGGGCGCGCGAAGTTCTCTTTCGCGCCGTGCAGAAGCCGCAGTAGCCCATCCTCGACGACGAGGTGCCGATCGGGCGGCGCCACGTAAATTCTGCCGGGCGCGTAATGTTCGCCATCCTGTGCGTGCTTGGCGGGTAGCGGTCCGGCCTGGTTCAGAAGCGCGGGCAGCATGCTGCCATGCGCGCCGATATGCAGCACGACGGCGATGCTGGCGGGCATATCGACGGGAAGCTGCGAGGCAAGCGAACGCAGCGCATCGACCCCTCCCGAGGACGTGCCGATTACGATGAAGTCGCGGTGGGTCAAGTAGGCTCCGGGACGTGGAAGCGGGGCGTGAAAGCGGACCTTTCCTGTTAGTCAAACAAACGAGCAAGCCATATGCCGTCGCTGCATTTTTTGGGGCGTTGCCGGTAAAAGCGTTCTTTTGGCGACGGCGGTTTTCAGCCTCCGCCACAATCCGGGCACGCGGGCCGAAAGCGCCGCGCGAAGCTCGCACAATGCATATGACGAATGTCGTGCAACATCAGCTGCCGGGCGAATCGACCCAGTTCGTGAATCTGGTCCGCAAGTGGACGTCGATGCTGGTGTGTGCCGCGAAGAACGGCGAGCGTCCCGAGCCGGCTCACGAAAGCGCCATGCACGATCTCATGGTGCGCTTCGCCGATGCGCTGCGCGGGCGGTCCGGTTAACGCGATTACTCCGGCGCGGGCTGACTGCCCGTTGCTCGCGCGCGGCCGCTCGTGTCGTGCGCGAGCAGCGTGTCGTAGATCGTCAGATAGTCGTCGGTCATGCGCGCGGCCGTGAAGCGGCGCTCGAACGCGCGGCGGCACGCGCCGCGCTCGATGCTGTCGATGCGCGCAACCGCTTGCACGGCCTCGTCCACGTTATCGACGATCAGGCCGCTCACGCCGTCTTCGATCAATTCGGGCACCGCGCCGCGGCGAAACGCGATCGCCGGCGTGCCGCATGCCATCGCCTCGATCATCACCATGCCGAATGGCTCGTCCCATTCGATCGGCAGCAGCAACGCGCGCGCGTTCTCGATCAATTGCCGGCGCGCGCGGCCCCCGACTTCGCCAAGGTATTCGGTGAACGCGCCCGAGCGGCGCAACAGCGGATCGATGCGTTCGCGGAAATAGTCGCGTTCGCCGGGATGAATCTTCGCGGCGATCTTCAATGGCAAGCCGCTGCGCCGGGCGATTTCGATCGCGAGATCGGGACGTTTTTCCGGCATCATGCGGCCGAGAAAAAGCAGGTAGGAACCGGCCATCGGTTGAAATTCGAACTGGTCGAGCGGCAGTCCGTGATGGACCGTGCCCTGCCAGTTCGCCCACGACACGGGCCGGCGCTGACTCGCGGAAATTGACACCACCGGCACGCGCGCGAATTCGCGAAACAGCGGGCCATGATCGTGCAGCAGCAGACGGCCGTGCAGCGTCGTCAGCGTACGGCATGGCAGGCGCTCGGCCCACGCGAAATGCAGCGGCTCGCCGTGAAAATGAACGACGTCGAAGCGGTCCGCGTCGCGAATCACGCGCGCGAGCTGCCTGATGTGATGGGTTTGCGTGTCCCACACGTTCGCGTCGCGCCAAAGTCCACGCGGGCAGATCGGTACGAGCCGCGCGGCGCTCTTCGAATCGGCGCTCGCATAGAGCGTCACGTCGTGGCCGCGCGCGACCAGCTCTTCGGTCAGATACGACACGACGCGTTCGGTGGCGCCGTACGCGAACGGCGGCACGCTTTCGTAAAGCGGAGCGATCTGGGCGATTCTCATCAGTCGTTGAAAAGAGGAAGGAGAGGTTAGCGCGCAACATGCCGCGCCGGACCACCAGCAGCAAGTGACGTACCGCCGCGGGACCGTTGGCGCGGTATGGCGTTCGCTCGATGCGGGCACTTGACCGATTGAAGGAGCCGCCATGAACCGCGCAACGCGATCCGCTACCGACGACACGCAGGCCACCGCTCGACGCGAAATCGCGAGCACGCCCGATGCGCTCGCGCTGCTCGAGGCCGATCACCGCGCCGTGGAAAAACTGTTCGACGCCTTCGGCAAATCGCCCGGCGACGAGCGCGACACGCTCGAAGCCAAAGCCGCGCTGGCGCAGCGCGCGTGCGAAGAGCTGACGATGCATACGATCATCGAGGAAGATCTGTTGTATCCGGCCGCGCAACAGGCGCTGCCCGACGACGACAAGCTTGATGTCGAGGAAGCCTACGTCGAGCATTTTCTGGTGAAAACGCTAATCGCGAAGTTCGAGACGCTGAAGCCGGGCGACAAAGGCTTCGACGCGACGTTCAAGGTCATGTCCGAGCTCGTGCGGCATCACGTCGAGGAAGAGGAAGGCGAACTCTTTCCGGCCTTGCGGCGCACCGGGTGCGATCTCGCCGCGCTCGGTGAAAAGATCGCGGCGCGCAAGCAAACGCTGCAAGCCAGGCTGAATGAGGCGGGCAGTCGCGCGGTCGGCGACAAGACCTGATGGGAGTCTTGAATTTGCGCGCGGCGCTCGCACTGATTCGTTTAAAACGTCGCTGCGACGGTCATGTCCATAAGTCGACACTTACGGACGTGCGCACCCCCTTACAAGTCCATTAACATCGATTTCAGGAGGGTACAACAAGATCGCCTGATACAGCAGGGGAGAGCCATGTCAAGGAGAAAGTTGAAACTGACGCCGTATCTGGCGGCAGGGGTCGCCTCGCGCGACGACTTTTCCATCTACGTCACCGCGCGCCGCAGCGCCGATGGGCGATTCTATGCCGATCTGCTGGTGAGCCGTAAAGTGGATGGCCGCCGTCTGTTCCCGTTCGATGGCGCACCCGAGGTCGGTCCGTTCAACAGTATCGAGGAAGCGCGGCTCGCCGCCGAGGAGTATGGTGCGCGAATCGTCGCGGCCGACCTTGCCTGTCCCGAGGCGTGAGCGCGGCCCGCCGCGATATCGCCTGGCGACACCCTCCCCGTCAAACGCTTGCCCTGGTTCACGACTGGCACGCGGTGGGTCTGTGCGCCCGCCGTTTTCGTTCTGGCGTCGTCGACGTCGCCTTCCTCGAGCACCAGTCCGGCGGCGCGCTGATTTGATTGGCACGTCGAATAGCGGGATGTCATCGAACGAAGGCGCGCCGCGCGGAACAACGCTTGCTCGCCTGTGGCTCGCCGTCATTCGGGCACGGTGCATGTGGCGCCGTACCGCGGCATCGCTCACGTTCACGGAGAAGCACAAATGGACAAGGAACTCGAAGCCCGCATTCGCACGCGGGCGTACCAGATCTGGGAAAACGATCCGTCGCCGGAAGGGAAAGCCGACGACCATTGGGAAGAAGCGCGCCGGCAGATCGAGGCGGAAGGCGCGGCCGACGACGCTGCCGTGCAGCAGGAGCCGACCGATCAGTCCGCGGAGCGCGAGCGCGGCTCGCGCATCGCGCCCGATGAGCAACTGCAGGAAATGTCGGGCGATGACATGGAACCGCCGAAGCGCGCCACGCGGCCGCGCGCCGGGTAAGCGAGCGCCGCCCCTTTACACCGACGCCGGCGATGGCGTCGGTGCCACCGGCAATGCGCGTTGGTGGCGCGTCGCGGTCTCTCATCAGTGGTCCCGCTCGACGCGCGGGAGTTGATCGAAGTAATGCTCGACGCGCGACAGCGCATACATCGCGGCGGCCGACCGCACGTCGTTGCGGTCGCCCGAAAAGCGCCGCGTCTCGGCGAACGTGGTGAACTCATTGCCGCGCCGTCGGAACGACCACGCGAAGCATTGCGTGCCTGGTGGCGGATCGTCATCGGAGCCGCCATGCGCGCCGCTATCGGCGAGCCCCGTGTTCGATACCGCGATGTCCGCGCAGCAGCCTTCCTGGCGCAGCGCGCCCTCGGCCATTTCGCGCGCGACCGCTTCGCTGGTAAGCCCGTATTGCTTCATCGTGCTTTGCCGCACGCCGAGAAAGCCTGCTTTGCCCGATGGCGAGTAGCTGACGAAGCCGACATCGAGACACGCGCCGCTACCCGGCACGCTCGCCAGATACGACGCGATCTGACCGCCGGTGCAAGATTCGGCGGTCGCGAGCTTCAGACCTCGCGAGCTGAGGAAGGACACGACCTGCATGGGAATGTTCATGATTTTCGCTTTTGTTGTGCGACGGATTCGGACCGGCATTTTGTTCGTGCAATCGCTCTCGAGAAGCGCGGAGCAAAGATCGGTCCGGGCGCGCTTCACGTTTCGCGCTTCGCCACGAGCACCTGCCGGCTGTATGCTCATTGCTGAAGCGTGAAAGAGCAGCGGACTCGCGCGCGGCCCCGTCGCAATGCGTGGCGCGCGCAGCGCTGCACATTCGCGAGGAGGGGGCGATGAGCGATTTCGACGAAGCGCGCGCATGGATGGTCGAACGGCAGATCGTGCAACGCGGCGTGCGCGACGACTGCGTGATCGAGGCGATGCGGCGCGTGCCGCGCGAGGCATTCGTGCCATCCGATCTGCGCGAATTCGCGTATGACGATACGCCGCTGCCGATCGGCGGCGAGCAGTCGATCTCGCAGCCGTACATCGTCGCGAAGATGCTCGCGGCCGCCGAGTTGCAGCCCGGCGATCGCGTGCTCGACATTGGCACGGGCTCCGGCTATGCGGCCGCGATCGCCGCGGAGATCGCGGGCCGGGTGGATTCCATAGAACGCGACGCGAGCCTCGCCGAGGGCGCGCGCGAGCGCTTGCAGCGGCTCGGCTACGAGAACGTCGAAGTGCATGTCGGCGACGGCACCGCGGGTTTTGCCGCGCATGCGCCCTATAACGCGATCATCGCGGCGGCGGGCGGACCGCGTGTGCCGCGAGCGCTGCGCATGCAACTCGCCGTGGGAGGACGGCTCGTGATGCCGGTCGGCAGCAGTCAGAGCCGTCAGCGGCTCGTGAAGATCGTGCGGCGCGACGAACACGACTACGACGAACATGCGTTCGGCGACGTGCGCTTCGTGCCGCTCGTCGGCGACGATGGCTGGCCGGAGCCAGGCGGCGCGGCGCGCGCGGATTTGCGGCCCGCATCCACGTCCACGCCCATCCCGCTCACGCCTACGCCGGCCGCACCTATGCCGGCCGCGCTCGAACTCGCGATTCGCGACGCGGCCGAACCGTTGCCCGACATCGATTCCGCGGAATTCGCGGCATTTTTCGACCGCTTCGCCGGGCATCGCGTCGTGCTGCTCGGCGAGGCCAGTCACGGCACGTCGGAGTTCTACCGTGCGCGCGCGGCGATCACGCGGCGCCTCGTCGAGCAGCACGGCTTTTCGATGATCGCGGTCGAGGCCGACTGGCCCGACGCCGCGATCGTCGACCGGCATGTGCGCGATCGGCCGATGCCCGGCGGGCGGTCCCGACCGTTTCGCCGCTTTCCGACCTGGATGTGGCGCAACACCGACTTCATGGGCTTGGTCGCGTGGCTGCGCTCGCACAACGCCGCGCACCCCGAGCGCGAAACGCGCTTTTACGGGCTCGATATCTACAGCCTTTCCGAATCGATCGACGCGGTATTGCGCTATCTCGACAGCGTCGACCCTGCCGCGGCGTGCATCGCTCGCGAGCGTTATGGGTGCCTCAGTCCGTGGCAGAAAGATCCGGCCGTGTACGGACGCGCCGCGTTGAGCGGCGGCTACGCGCAGTGCGAAGAGCACGTGGTCGCGCAACTCGGCGATCTGCTGAAAAGCCGGCTCGACTATGCGCGCGAAGACGGCGAGCGCTTCCTCGACGCGGCGCAGAACGCGCGGCTCGTGGCGGTCGCCGAGCACTACTATCGCGCGATGTACTACGGCGGGCCGCAAAGCTGGAATTTGCGCGACACGCATATGTTCGACACGCTGCGTCATACGCTCGACAGCCGCGGGCCGCAGGCGCGTCTGGTCGTGTGGGCGCACAACTCGCATATCGGCGACGCGAGCGCCACGCAGATGGGCCGCATGCAGGACGAGATCAATCTCGGCCAGCTGTGCCGCGCGCAGTTCGGCGACGCGGCGGCGCTGATCGGGTTTGGCACGCACAGCGGCACGGTCGCCGCGGCGAGCGATTGGGGCGGACCGATGGAGGTCAAGACCGTGCAGCCATCGCTCGGGGGCAGCGTCGAATTCAGCATGCACGGCACGGGTCTCCCGCGCTTCCTGCTCGACCTGCGGCCCGGCATGCACGACACGCTGCGCGAACGGCTGCGCGCGCCGCTACTGGAGCGCTTCATCGGCGTCGTCTACCGTCCCGGGACTGAGCGGTATAGCCATTACGCGGAAGCGTCGCTGGCCGAGCAGTTCGATGCGTTCGTGTGGTTCGATCGCACGAGCGCGGTGAGCGCGCTGCCCGTTTCCGCCGACGAAAAGAACCACGCGGCGGAGACTTTTCCATTCGGTGTGTGAGGGCGGTCGGCACGCTCACGCCTCAGGCGAGGAACGCGGCTTGCAACGGAACGGACAGTGCATTCCAGCTGGTCCGAACCGAGGGGTCGGTCATGAACAAGGTTGTACAGCGCCTTGCCATCGCCGCGATGTCGGGTGTTGCCAATGGCGTCGTCTGCGCGCAAGGCGCCTGGCGAGTTGAGCCGCGACCAGGCGAACCGTGAACACGCGGGGCGCGCGAACCAGGCCGCGGTTCAGCACGGACAGCGCCGCCAGCATGGCGCGAGCAGCGCGCGCAAGCGGCGACGCGGCCCGGCTGCCGCCGTCGCCGCGCGTGCTCGCGATCCCGCCATGAAGGACGAACCGGTCTGGTTCCTGCTGATCGGCGCGCTGCTCACGTTCATGGCCGTCGCGCGCGGGCCGATCCGCCGCTTGCCGCTGACCGGCGCGATGATCTATCTGCTGGTCGGCGTGGCGGTCGGGCCGGCCGTGTCCGGGCTCGTCGGGGTCGATCTGCTCCGCAATACCGCGTTGCTCGCGACGCTGGCTGAAGTCGGGCTCGTCGTGTCGTTGTTTTCGATCGGCATGCATCTGCGCGTGCGGCTGCGCAATCCGCTGTGGTTGTTGCCGCTGCGGCTCGGCGGCCCGGCGATGCTCTTCACCGTCGCCTTGATGTTCGGCTTCAGCGCTTTGGTGACCGGCCTCGCGGACGGCGCGGCGTTGTTCCTCGCGGCCGCGCTCGCGCCGACCGACCCGGTGCTCGCCAACGAGCTGCGCGTGACGCAAGCTGGCGACGACGAGCCCGTGCGGTTCGCGTTGTCGGGTGAAGGCGGCCTGAACGACGGTGCCGCCTATCCGTTTGCGGTGCTGGGGCTGACGCTTGCCGGCGCGAGGCTGTTCGGCTCGGGCAGTGGCGTGCATTTCGTCGGCTCGGTGCTGTGGGGGATCGTCAGTGCGCTCGTGATCGGTTGCGTGTTTGCGATCGTGTTCGCGCGTGCGATCTTCTTTCTGCGCACCCGCTACGGCGAAGCGATCGGTCTCGACGGATTTCTCGCGCTAGGCCTGATGTCGACGTCGTACGGCGCGGCGCTGCTGCTGCACGCGTATGCGTTCGTCGCGGTGTTCGTGGCGGGCGTCGCCGTCCGTCACGAGGAACTGCGCGCGACGGGCGACAAGAATCCCTCGGAAGTGCTCGACGAGGTGCAGCACGGCGAACAGGTCGATGTCGCCCAGGATCCAGAAATGGCGCATGCGGTCCTCGCCGAATCGATGATGGGCTTCATGCGCGAAATGGAGCGACTCGCGGAGTTGTCGCTGATGCTGATCATCGGCTGCGTCGTGTCCGCGCACTGGCGCGAGATGTTCGATCTGCGCGCCGTGTTGCCCGCGGTGTTTCTGTTTTTCGTCGCGCGGCCGCTGTCCGTCGTCGTCGCGATGATGGGTGCGCGCATCGACAATAGCCAGCGGCATCTGATGGCGTGGATGGGGATTCGCGGCGTCGGCGCGTTTTACTACCTGATGTTCGGCCTCGAATACGTGCGTGGCGCGATGACGCCGCTGCTGCCCGCCGTGCTCGATGCGATCGTGTTGTCGGTGCTGCTGCATGGCTCGACCGCGAACTATCTGTTGCGGCGGTATTTCGACCGGCGTCGCTGAATGAAGAGACGGGCGCGATGGCGCGCGTTAGTTGTCGCGCCGCGCTCCGCGTGGCTCCCGTTTGCCGCTCCTTGTATCGCAATGTATCCGCGCGGCCCGGGGATACGTGCGCTTACCAAACCCGCTGATCCAGACACATGCGAGATACGTCGGCGCGTTCAAATACGTGCACCGCAAGTTCGAGCCCGGATTTGCAGACCTGAATATCACTGGATCAACAGGAGTAAGCCACCATGACCCGCATCGAAGAAGTGCTGTACACCGGCAAAACCCATACGACCGGCGGCCGCGAAGGCGCCGCGCGCAGCTCGGACGGCCGTCTCGACATCAAGCTGTCGCCGCCCGGCACCTCGGGGGGCGGAACGAATCCCGAGCAGTTGCTCGGCGCGGGCTGGTCGGCGTGTTTCATCGGCGCACTCGGGCTGGCGGCGCGCGCGTTGCACCTGCCGTTGCCGGCCGATACCAGCGTCGATGCGGAGATCGATCTCGGCACCACCGATGGCGCTTATTTCCTTCAGGCGCGTCTGTTCGTCAGTCTTCCTGGTGTTGAGCGTGACGTGGCGCACGGGTTGATCGAGCGCGCGCATCTGACCTGCCCGTATTCGAAGGCGTTGCGCGGTAATGTGGATGTGCAGACTACGCTCGTTTGAGCGTCGCTGAGGGTGGTGGCGGGGCCGCGCCGAAGCATCGCGTGGCCCCGCTACGCCGCAGGCGCAACCGACGCTCCCGCGATGTTGTGCCGCGCGAGCGATTGCGCGACAAAACCCGAGCCCTTCATCTCTTCGACAAACGATCGCAGCGCGTGAGCCGCCGCTTCGCCGCGGCTCTTCGGCACACCCATCGCCTGCCGGATCACCATGAAGCGCTCGTCTAGCAGCCGCAGACCGGGAGTTTGCTTCGCATCGGCCTCGAGTTGCTGCTTCACGCCTGCCGCCACTTCCAGATGCTGCTCGATAAACGTCGGCACGACGCTCGGCGAGCTCGGCGCGCGCACGATTTGCGCGGATTTCAGCTCGCGCGTCAGAAACAGATCGTATGCACTGCCTTTGCCGACGACGACCCGATTGTGCGCCCGATCCACATCCTGATTCGAGCGCACCGGCGAGTCGTCGCGCACCAGGTAGAAGCCTTCGATCAGCACGTACGGCGCCGTGAATGCAATCGTCTCGCCGCGCGACGGATCGATCGCGAAGAAGCCGAAATCCGCGCGCTCGTCGCCGACGGCCTGCACCGATTTGCCGGCCGTATCGAAGACCACCAACTCCAGTTCGACGCCCAGCTTCGCGGCGAACGCGCGCGCGAGATCGATCGATACGCCGAACGGCTCGCCGGAGTCGGCGTGACGATTGGCGAGGATTGGATTGCCGAGATTGATCGACGCGCGCAACTTGCCCGTGGGCGTGAATGCGGTGACGACGGAGGGATCGATGGTCATAGAGGCTCTCGTGGCGACGGCGTTGGGGCGAGCGAAGTCTCAGGGTTCAGAGATTTCGCTCGATCTCAAGCATGCTGCGCCTTCAGACTCTTCTGCAATGTCGGCGGGATGTCAAGACGCGTTTCGATGACCATGGTCGCGTCGAACGGTCGAATGGTCAGAAGCTGGTGAAGGTCAATTATTGATAAATCTATCTGATGCGCATGAACTGCGACCAATTTTCAGAGTTGGTCGATTGTGGCGCGCACAAATCTGATGAACGATCAAAGCGGATGCGGCGGAATCATTGCCACCATTCTCAATAGGCGCCTGACTTGCGTCACTGGCGCATTTTTCATTAAGGAGCACTGCAAAATGCCGGACACACGACAACGTAGTAGCAAGTTCTATCGGTTGGTCACAGGGGGAGGGCGTTATCGCAGCCCGGACGACGGAATGTGGATAGATATAGCTAGCAGTTCGGCCAGCAGCACCAGGCGTTATGGGACAGACGGCGTGCGATCCATTCACATCTATCCTGGTCATAGGGGGCGTAATGCCTGATGCACTTGGAACGGCACTAACGAACACCGATCCCAATTCGAATGTAACGGTCCAATCGGACCGGCTCGGCAAGCCTTGGCGTCTTTCGACAGACGGGTATACGTTTATGGCCGTCCTCGAAAGTGGCGTAGTAAATGGAACCTATCTTGGCATGCCCGTCGTAAACGGCTTTATTGTGAAGGTCTATGACGACGGTTACGGAATTCCGACAGTAGGCTTGGGGCATAAAGTGCTCCCACACGACAATCTCAGAATTGGCGATGTGATATCTGTTGAGCGAGCGAAGGCTTTTTTTGAGGTAAATTTGCGGCCAATTGAGAGAGCCATAAATAACGACATCCGGGTGCCCCTCTATCAATACGAGTATGACGCGCTTGTGTCGATCCTTTATAACTCAGGACCATATCCACGTGATGGCGATGCGTGGTATCCGAAATCGCGCTGCAAGTATCTCGCGGATCATCTAAACCGCGGTCAATACGACAGAATGCGCGATGTAATTCGCTCGTTCATCGCGCATAGAGTGCCGTGGCGTCGACGCCTGGAAGCGCAACTGTTTGTAACGGGGGTTTATGATGCGCGCCACTAGCATATTGGCGTTGCTCTGCCTGGCTGCGCAGCCGACTCATGCATCCACATCAATCTATGGATCGGCTTTCGACTATAAAAAGGCGCAGCCCGCAAGCGTATATTTCACTGGGAAAAGCTCCGCAGAGATTGCGTCGTATTGCCAGAAGGAGTATCTCGCGACGATGGATGTATCGGCTTGTGCCCAATTCGATTACGAAGTGGCAGCCAAAGCCCTAAACGGGAAGATTGCCGAAATAGAAATGATAACGAAAGGCTATGATCGCGAGCATCGAGCTAACGGAGAACCTGAGGCACTTCCTTTTTTTGAAAACGCGCAAGCGAACTGGCAACGTTACAGGGACAATAATTGTTACTCGGAGACTTATCAGGTTGGGCAAGCATCATTGCACTTTGTATACTTTTGGGACTGCATGACCCGAATGACAAAGAACAGGCTTGATGAATTGACCAGGCCGGACGCCAAGGAATGAAGAAGCGGCCCCCCGTGTCTGCGGGGCCGTGCTTGCAACGGCGAGGAACGCCCCCTATCCATACCACGTCCCCCCGCGCTCTCACCCACCAGCGCCACTTCAATCCCGCAACTTAACCGCCGTCATCCGCGGCATCAACAGATGAATGATGCCCAGCGCAACCAGATACGCCGACGCGCCGACCGTAAAGAGCGCCCAATACTGCCCGGTGCGCTGCAAAGTCTCGCCGATCACGCCGGAAAAGAAAAACGAACCGACCATCCCCGCCACGCCGCCGATACCGACCACCGTGCCGACCAGCCGCTTCGGAAACACGTCGCCGACCGTGGTGACGAGGTTCGCCGACCAGCCCTGGTGCGCCGCTGCCGCGAGACCAACGGCGAAGACCGCCCACCACAGGCTCTGGAAATACGACAACGTTGCGATCGGCACCACGCACAATGCACAAATGAGCATCGTGAGCTTGCGCGCGAAATTCGGCCTGTTGGTGCGGGCCATCAAACGCGACGATAGCCAGCCACCCGCCACGCTGCCGACCGATGACATCGTATAGATAGCGATCAGCGGCAGGCCCATGTTGCCGATGTCGATATGGCGCGACTCATTGAGCCACTTGGGCAGCCAGAACAGATAGAACCACCACACCGGATCGGTCAGCAGCTTGCCGAAGACAAACGCCCACGTTTCGCGGTACTTGAGCACCGACAACCAGCTGACTTTCTGCTCGACGAGTTCCTCGCGATCCGCATTGATGTAGTCGAGTTCTTCCTTCGACACCGACGGATGCTCCGAAGGCTGCCGATAAACCAGCATCCACACCGCCAGCCAGATGAAACCGGTCGCGCCGCCCGCGATGAACGTCGCGCGCCAGCCCCACATCACGGCAGCGATCGGCACGAAGGCCGGCGCCACGATGCCGCCGATCGTCGCGCCCATGTTCCAGAAGCCCGTCGCTAGCGCGCGTTCCTTCTTCGGAAACCACGTGGCGGTAGTGCGGATCGCAACCGGAAAATTGGCTGCCTCGCCGAAGCCGAGCAGACCGCGCACGGCCGCGAAGCCCGGCACGGTCGATGCCACCGCGTGGAGCATCGCCGCGAGACTCCACAGCGCCATCGCGCTGCCGTAGGCCTTTTTCGTGCTGACGCGATCCGCGATGCGGCCGAAGATCGCGAGACCCACCGCATAGGCGACCGTAAACACCATCACGGTCTGTGCATACTGCACCTGGCTCCAGCCGATATCCTTTTGCAGCAGCGGCGCGAGCAGCCCGAGCATCTGACGATCCATGTAGTTGATCGTCGTCGCGGCGAAGATCATCGCGCAGATGGTCCATCGGTATCGTCCGACGGCCGTGCGTGCGGCGGCCGTCGTGGCTTCTATCGTTTTCATTGTGTCTCCTTAAAGTTTCTGGGAATGGTGTCTATACGGTTGTTCGATGCAGTTAATGCGCGGAGGCTGGCATTGCTTCGCGCGGGCTCATGCGGGAGAAGAACACGACCCCGGCGGCCACCACCGACATCAGCGCGAGTCCAGTGAGGCCGCCCTCGATCGAGCCGGTCTTCTGTTCGAGGAAGCCGAAGGCCGCTGGCGCGACGAAGCCGCCGAGGTTGCCGATCGAGTTGATCAGCGCCAGCACCGCGGCGGAAATCCGCGCGTCGAGATAGCCCTGCGGGATCACCCAGAACAGTGACGAGGCGGCCTTGAAGCCGATCGCCGCAAAGCAGATCGCGACGAACGAAAACGCCGGGCCGCCCTGGCCGGCCGCATACATGCCGAGCGCGGCGATCAGCAGCACGCACGCGACCCACGCCTGCTGGAACTTGAAGCGCGCCGCGAGCATCGCGAACAGATACATCGCCGCGATCGAGATCAGCCACGGAATCGAGTTGTACAGGCCAACCTGGAAATCGTTGAAATGGCCCATCTTGCGGATGATGCTGGGCAGCCAGAAGGTCGCGCCGTAGATGGTCAGCGATACCGCGAAGTAGATCAGGCAAAAGATCAGGATTTGCGGATCGCGCAGCAGCGCTCCTATCGATGGCATGACCGGGTGCGCGGCGGCGCGTTGGCGTTGCTCTTCGTCGACCGCATCGAGCAAGGCGTCCTGCTCGGCGCGGGTGAGCCACGCGGCGTCGCGCGGCTTCGAGTCGAGCCACAGCAGGATGAAGCCCGCGAGCACGACCGAGAACATGCCTTCGATAATGAACATCCACTGCCAGCCGCGCAGCCCCGCGCCTTCGATCAGCATGAGCCCGCCGGAGATCGGCCCGGACAGCACCGAGGCGAGCGCCGAGCCGCTTAGGAAGATCGCCATCGCCTTGCCACGCTCGTTGCTCGGCAGCCATTGCGTGAAGTAGTAGATGACGCCGGGAAAGAAGCCCGCTTCAGCCGCGCCGAGCAGGAGCCGCATCGCGTAGAACGACGTCTCGCCGCGCACGAACGCCATGCCGGCCGCGGCCAGCCCCCACGTGAGCATGATGCGCGCGAGCCACAGCTTCGCGCCGTAGCGCTGCAGCAGGATGTTCGACGGCACTTCGAAGATCGCGTAGCTGATGAAGAAGAGCCCCGCGCCGAGCCCATAGGCCGCCGCCCCGATGCCCAGATCGGCGCTCAGATGCTGGCGCACGAAGCCGATGTTCACGCGGTCGATGTAGTTGACGATGAACATCACGACGAACAGCGGCAGCACGCGCCATTTGATCTTGCGCACCGCGCTCGCCAGCGCGCTGGCGCGCTCGGGCCGCGCCGGGTCGGCAATCGGGCTACTCATGGGGTTGTCTCCTTCGATGGCGAAGCGCGTTGCGCGTCGCAGGGCTCGTAGGCGCGGATTGGAAGTGGGAGTTAAAAGCGCGGATTCTTGCCGGTGAAGCCCAGCTCGTACTTGCGCATCTGCGAGAGGTCATCGCGACTGCGCACGCCGCACGACAGATACTGCGCATGCAGTTCGGCGAGCCGCTCGCGGTCGAGCTCGACGCCGAGGCCCGGCGTAGTGGGCACGCGCACCGAACCGTTGTCGAACTTCACGCGACCGCCCTTGATGACTTCTTCCTCCTGCCACGGGTAATGCGTGTCGCACGCATAGGTCAGGTTGGGGATGCTTGCCGCGACGTGCGTCATCGCCATCAGGCTGATGCCGAGGTGCGAGTTCGAATGCATCGACATGCCGAGATCCCACAGCTTGCACATGCGCGCGAGCGTCTGCGTCGCGCGCAGGCCGCCCCAGTAGTGGTGATCCGACAGCAGGACCTTGACCGAACCCATCTCGGCGCCGCGCCGGAAATCTTCCATCGTCGTGATGACCATGTTGGTCGCGAGCGGCAGGCGCGTGTGCTTCGCCAGTTCGGCCATTCCTTCGAGACCCGGGCACGGGTCTTCGTAGTACTCGAGCAGCTCGTCGAGTTCCGGTGCCGCCGCGATGCTCGTTTCGAGCGTCCAGTTGGCGTTCGGGTCGAGGCGCAGCGGCACGCCGGGGAACGCCTGATGCAGCGCGCGCATGCACGCGATTTCGTGTGCCGGTTCGAACACGCCGCCCTTCAGCTTGATGCTCTGGAAGCCATACAGCTCGATCATTCGCCGTGCCTGCGCGACGATCTGCTCGGGGCTCAGGCCTTCGCCCCAGGTGTCGGGCGCATAGGGCTTGTCGACGTGCTCGGCGTACTTGAAGAACAGATAGGCGCTGTAGGGCACGGCGTCGCGCACCTTGCCGCCGAGCAGATCGACGATCGGCGCGCCGACGATTTGCCCTTGCAGATCGAGCATCGCGACTTCGAGCGTGCTGATGACTTTCGGCGCGTTCTTCGCCGAGTGCGAGCCGGGCGCGAGTTCGAATTCGACCGCGCCCGGCCTCGCCTTGATCGACGCTCGCACGCGCTCTTCCATGCGATTGAGGTCGAACGGCGACAGGCCAGTCACTAGCGACTTCGCCTGTTCGAGCACGCGCAGCATCGGTTCGTCGCCATAGGTCTCGGAGATGCCGACGCGGCCGTCGCTCGTCTCCAGCTCGACGATGGCGCGCAGCGCCCAAGGTTCGTGGATTCCGGCGGCGTTGAGCAGCGGGCCGTCGCGGAAGGCGATCGGGGTGGTGCGCACCTGCGTGATGGTGATGTCGCGAGTCATGATGGCAATCGGCATAAGAGGAGTTTGATGGGACGGATGGTAAAGCACTAATGTATTAGTGCGTTACTGGGGTAAATACCCACGTGCACTTTTCGCGGAATTCCACTCGCAAGCCCGCTGGAAGGGGCGGGCGTCGGCTATAGTACTAGTGCCTCAGCGGACCGCCATGCCGGGTCACGCCTGCTTCCATGCTTCAGTTTCTGCCATGAAAAACCACGCTCATTCGTCGACGGTAACCCGGCTCGACCGCTCCCGCCACGCCGCGCCGCAAGTATTCGAACGACTGCGCGAAATGATCCTTTCCCTCGAACTCACGCCGGGTACGGTGCTGTCGCGCACCGAGCTGGCGAACCGCTACGGGCTCAGCCAGACGCCGGTGCGCGACGCGCTGATGAAGCTCGGCGAAGAAGGTCTCGTCGACATCTATCCCCAGCACGCGACGGTCGTCAGTCAGATCAACGTGACGTCCGCGCTGCAGGCGCATTTCCTGCGCCGCTCGATTGAACTCGAAGTGGTGCGCACGCTCGCGGAGCAGCGCGACGCCACGCTGATCGCTGAACTGCGCCTGACGATCGCGCGGCAAACGGAATTGCTCGACCTGAGGAACTATGAGCAGTTCTCGCTGCTCGATCAGGCGTTTCATCGGCAGATGTACGAGGCGGCCGGCGTGCCGCAGCTATGGGATCTGGTGCGTAGGTTGAGCGGCCATATCGACCGGCTGCGGCGCCTGAATCTGCCGGTGGAGGGCAAGACGATAGCGGTCGTGCGCGATCACAGCGAGATCGTCGATGCGATCGACAAAGGCGATGTCGAGGCGGCGCAGGCAGCGCTACGCAAGCATCTGTCGGGGACGCTGAGTCAGATCGATCAGATCCGCACAAGTCATCCGAATTTTTTGGCGGACGAGTGAGCGTTCGCTGATTCGCTGGCTACGGCTGGTTCACGGTCATTCTGAATGGACCGCCGTTCGCGGCCGCGTGGGATACCGCTTCGTTGAGCGGACCGCAGCATCCTCGTTTTCATGTTCATCGAACTGGAAGCGCGGCGCTGTTCGGACCCGCCTGGGAAAACGAAGCGCGCCGCATGATCGCGTTCTTTCGCGCACGCATGATCTCTTTGCCACCGACCCATCGTTCGTCGAGCTAGTGGAGCGCCTGCGTTCGTCCAGTGCGGAGTTCGCCGGCTGGTGGATCGCGCACGACGCGACGACCCTAGGACCTTGGTCCGATTGACGCGACAGCCACGCGTGGCACCCTTGTACAAAGCCGGCATACTCGTATTCAACCTGTCAGGGAGGTCGCCATGTTTTCATGGAGCCGGGAGTTCGGGGTCGCGGTCATGGCTGTGTCCGTGATGGCTTGCGCGGGAAGCTCCTGGGCAACCGAACAGGCTCAGCAGCGTCGCGCCGGACGTGACGTTCGCCAGGAGACACGCCAGGGTTCCCGCCACACGAAGCAGGAGTGCCGGGCCACAGACCAGAAGAGCAATTCGCAATGCCGGCAGGACAAGCGGCAAACCAAGCAGAACGGCCGTGAGGCGGCCAGGAATATCAAGTATTGAGCGTTTGCGTTCGCGTGCGCCAGCTGGGCACCGAACCAGCGACAGCACGGGAAGGCGGACGCCACGTCCACCAGATCAAGCGGGGAAGCTGATGCGAGCCTGCCGATATGTAGCGCTGTGCACTTTGCCGTTCATGATCGTCGGCTGTAACACGCCTCCGATCGCACCGGGTAAGCCGGTCGATATCCCGACTGCCCTCGAGCAGGTTCTCCAGGGCCTGTGCAATTTCCGCAAAGATCAGGCCGGCCGGAAGCAGGATCTGGGCGCTGCAATCGACTCTATCACCGTGGAACTCGACCTGACCGTCGACGGAGCGAGAAATCCCCCGGTGGCGGTCGCGCCGGATATTCAGTTCATTCCCACGGTTAGCTATGGTCAGATCATGACGGCAAACAGAGGTAGCAGACTCGTGCTTACGCTGAAAAACACCGACAGCGGTGCCCACGGCGGCGACTGCGATGTCACCGCGCCGGCCAGGTAGAGACCACTTTCGCTCGCCATAGCCTATGGCTTTGCGAAAGCGGCCTTTGCGACTGGAGGCATCGCGAATCAGACGACTGGGCACTTGCCGCGCGTTGAACAGCGCGGGTCGCGCCAGCGTTGCACGTCAACCTTGGGCGATGCTCTCCCACGCGCCCGATTGAGCCGAGCGGAACACGGCATCGATCACCCGCATATTCGCGCGCGCATCTTCTAGCGGAATAGCCTGCGGGCCTCCACTCAGGATCGCCTCCGCGAACGTGGCGGCGGCTACGCCATATTGATCACACACCGCAAGCTCCAGCCAGCGATCAGTCGCGACACCGTCGCTATTGTGCTCACTGATTAGCAGGCGAGTCGGTCGATCGTTTGGTGCATTGAACGGAATTTCGACTTCGATTCGCCCTTTGGTACCGTGAAATTGCATCCGCTGGTACGGATAGGTCTGAGTCGAGTAAAAGAAACTCGCCTGCACGCCATCGAAGTCCATCAGCACGGAGCCGAGCCGGTCCACTTTGAAGGTCGGATCCTGCTCCACCAGCGCAACTACGCGCCGTGGCTCACGCCCGATAGTGAAGCGCGACGTCGTGATCGGATAACAACCAATATCGAGCAGACCGCCGCCACCTAGCTCGCTCTTGTTGCGGATATTGTGTTCGTTCGTGTTGTGATAGGTGAAACCGCCGGTCACTGCCCGCAATTCGCCGATCGCGCCTTCGTCGATCAAGGTCCGCACCTTCAACCATTGCGGATGCGTGCGAACCATGAACGCTTCCTGGATGTATCGGCCGTCCTTGTCGCGCGCGGCGATCAGCCGTTCAACCTGTTGAGCGTCCAGGCTGATCGGCTTCTCACACAGGACGTGCTTGCCCGCCTCGACCGATTTGATCGTCCATTCCACGTGGAGATGATTGGGTAATGGAATATAGACCGCGTCGATTTCCGGGTCCGCGAGGAGCGCCTCGTAACTATCGTATGCGACAGCCAGACCATACCTGGCCGCGGCTTCCCGCGCCTTCTCCGGAGAGCGTGACGCGATGCCTTTCACCCGACACTTCGGCGCGTTGTGCATGGGCACGACCACCTTGTCGTTGATCTTTGCGGCGCCCAAAATTCCCCAGGCTATTTCATCCTTTGCCATGACATCCCTTTATTCGATTGCGTATCCGATGAGTCGAGCAGGCTGAACTTCGCGTGAGTCGACAAGTCGCGTGAGTCCGCGAACGACCAGAAGCACGCGATCGTATCAGTTTAACCGTGTCGACCCGCGATACCCGATACCCGGTCCGACCGAAGGCACGACCGCGACTCGTCAGCTAGACTTCGGTCCGCCTGAGCAGATAGCCGAGGCCGCCCACCCGATACCATCGGTAGCCGAACGGCTCGAGCACCACCGCGTGGCGGCCGCCATCGTCGGACTCGCTGTGGTCGTCGGACAGAAGATTGATCAGCGACTGTCTACCCGGTTCGTCGGAGCTTAGGCGGAATTCGACGGTACACGCTTCGGCGCGGAAATTATGCAGAAACAGCACGGAGTTGTTACGCCACTGATAACTGAGCGCGAGCACATTGTTTCGCGAGGTAGGCAGCACTTCGACGTCCCCCCAGCTGATTTCCGGCACTTCCTTGCGCATGCGAATCATCCGCTCCGTCCAGTTGAGAAACGAATCGGGATCGCGTCGCTGCTTCGCCACGTTGACCCGCTCGAAGCCATAAGCCCCGCCGCAGATCGTCGGGACGGGCGGGTTTGAATGACTGGTGAAGCCGCCTTGCGGCTCGCCCGACCATTGCATCGGCGTGCGCGCACATTGGCGCTCGGGCCGGCGCAGGTCGTCGCCCATGCCGATTTCATCGCCGTACCGGAACACGGGTGTGCCGGGCAAACTCAACATCAGGCTGTAGGCAAGTTCAAGGCGGCGTCTGTTGCCCGACAGCATCGGCGCAAGTCTGCGGCGGATGCCGCGCCCATACAGCTGCATGTCGGGGTCCGGAGCGAACGCGGCGAACACTGCCGCGCGCTGAGCGGGCGTCAGCCGGCCCAGATCGAGTTCGTCGTGATTGCGCAGAAACACCCCCCATTGCGCGCTCGGCGGCCGTGGCTTCGTCGCAAGGAGCGCGTCCTTCAACGGTTTCGTGTTGCCCGTCGCGAGCGTGTAGAACGTGTTTTGATTGACCCGGAAGTTGAACATCATCGGCAGGCGCTCGCCCTCGTCGCCGAAGTAGTGGAGGTCCGTTTTGGGCGGCACGTTGGCTTCGGCCAGAATGATCGCGTCGCCCTCGCGCCACTGCAGAAACTCGCGAAACGTTCGCAACATGTCATATTGCTCGACGGGGCGGCGCACCTTCGGGCCCTTCGTCGCGATGACGAAGGGCACCGCGTCCATGCGGAATCCGGAAACCCCCAGCTGGATCCAGAAGCCCATGATCTTCAGCAATTCCGCCTGCACATGCGGATTCGATGTATTCAGGTCCGGTTGAAAATCATAGAAACGATGGAAGTACCAGCGTCTCGCCCGCTTGTCGAAACTCCAGGTGGACTTCTGCACGCCCGGAAACGCGACGCCACGTTGCGCATCGGGCGGTTTGTCGTCCGACCAGACATACCAGTCGCGATACTTCGAAGCGGGATCGCTGCGTGCTTGCAGGAACCACGGATGCTGGTCGGACGTGTGATTGACCACCAGATCGATGATGACGCGCAAGCCCCGCTCGGCGCACGCATGCGTAAACTCGGCGAAATCACCGAGCGTGCCGTACTTCGGGTCGACGTTGTAATAGTCGCAAACGTCGTAACCGTTATCGCGTCCGGGCGAGGGGTGGAAGGGCATCAGCCAGATCGTCGTCATGCCAAGCCCTTGCAGGTAATCGAGCCTGCGCATCAGGCCCTGGAAGTCGCCTACGCCGTCGCCATTCGCATCCATGAAGGTGCCTACCGAGAGGCAATAAATGATCGCGTTCTTGTACCAGAGGTCATTGAGCATAGGTTCCCCGCGTAGCGCCAAAACGATCGATCGCCAAGAGGAATTGCAATGTCGGAGCTTGCGTGGTGGCAACGCGGCGTGATCTATCAGATCTATCCGCGCTCGTTTCAGGACAGTAACGGCGATGGCATCGGCGATCTACCCGGCATCAGAGCGCGCCTTGAATATGTCGCGGCGCTAGGCGTCGATGCGGTGTGGATCTCCCCCATCTACCCGTCGCCCATGGCCGACTTTGGCTATGACGTCGCGGACTACTGCAACATCGATCCGATATTCGGCACTCTGGACGGGTTCCAGCAATTGATGGGCCACGCACATCGGCTTGGGCTCAAGGTGCTGCTCGATTTCGTGCCGAACCATTCGTCGAGCCGGCATCCGTGGTTCGAGGAAAGCCGCTCGTCACGGGACGATCCGAAACGGGACTGGTATCTGTGGCGCGATCCCGCGCCCGATGGCGGGCCGCCGAACAACTGGTTGAGCCGCATGGGAGGCTCGGCGTGGGAGTGGGAGGAGATGACGGGACAGTACTACTATCACGCGTTTCTGCGGGAGCAGCCTGATCTGAACTGGAGGAACCCGCAAGTACGCCGCGCGATGGATCAAGTACTGCGATTCTGGCTGGATCGCGGGGTGGACGGCTTCCGCGTGGACGCGCTATGGCTGTTGATCAAGGACGCGCAGTTTCGCGACAATCCACCCAATCCCGGCTATCGGCCCGGCGAGCCTGAACATCATCGGCTCTTGCAAAGTTACACGGAGGATCAGCCGGAAGTGCATGAAATCGTCCGCTCGATGCGAGCCACACTGGACGAGTACGGCGAGCGCGTGCTGATCGGCGAAATCTACCTGACTGTCCCGCAACTGGTGAAGTATTACGGCGTGAACGGCGAAGGTGTGCAACTGCCGTTCAATTTCCAGCTGCTCAACGCGAGATGGGACGCGGAGAACATCGCCCGCATGATCCGGGATTACGACATCGCGTTGCCCGAATACGGGTGGCCGAACTGGGTGCTGGGAAACCACGACAATCCGCGCGTTGCATCGCGCGTCGGCGCGGCGCAGGCGCGGGTGGCCGCTGTGCTGCTGTTGACGCTCCGGGGGACGCCGACGCTCTACTACGGCGATGAGATCGGCATGCCGGATGGCTTTATCGCGTCAGATGCGATCCAGGATCCGGCGGAACTCCGGCAACCGGGCATTTGCCAGGGGCGCGATCCCGAGCGCACGCCTATGCAATGGGATGGCTCGCTGCCGAATGCGGGCTTTACCGACGGCAAACCGTGGTTGCCGATTGCGACGACGACCAGCGTGCGCGAACAGGACGGCGACATGTCGAGCATGTTGTCGCTCTATCGGCGCCTGCTGAGCCTGCGCCGCAGCAACGCCGCGCTCGTGCGGGGCACGATAGAGAACGTCGTTGCTGACGGCGACGTGCTGACCTATGAGAGGCGATACGGCAATCAACGCCTTTTCATCGCGCTGAACATGGGCGTCGAGGATGCCACCGTGCAATCGCGACCGGGCACGGTGTTGCTATCGACGGTGAGTACGCGCATCGGCGAAACCTTCGTGCAGGGCGCCAATTTGCTTGCCGCCAGCGAGGTGGTCATCGTGATTCTTACGCGAAGCTTGTCCGATGCCGTGCGGCCAACTAACGGGCCGAACGATGCAGTTCGGTAGTCGTCCCCCAAGGTGCTTCAACCTCATTGGTTTCCACGAGCAATTGCGGAGTCGCCTGAGTGCGATCCGGCGGCCGCGCTCGCGCGCTCGAGCGTCAAAGCCGATCACGCAGCGGTCAAAGGCGCGGCGCTGGCGCTCTCATCGATCGATGAAACGGTACTGCGGATGCGCGCGGCGATTCGCGCGTCGAGCGGCGTGTACACGAGCATGCTCAGGTCTGGCCGACCATCGACGGCGAACAGCGAATACTCCATTTCGATGGTCCCGAACGCAGGATGCAGCAGGCGCTTAACGTGCTGTCCTTCGCTGTGGCCGAATACCTGGTTTTCGCGCCACATGCGTTCGAAGTCCGGGCTCGCGCGACACAGATCGTCGACCAGATCGCCCACCTCGGAAGCGAGCCCCGCGCGAGCAACGTCCGCTCGGAACGTCCCCCACGACGAAGCGCGCGACACTCTCCCAGTCGTGCTGTTTTGCTCGGACGGCCGGATCGCCGAACAGGAAGCGCAGGATGTTGCGCTGGCCCGGCGGCAGCGCGCTGTAGTCGGTCAGCACGACGGCTGCGGCGCGATTCCACGCGACGACGTCCCACGTCGCGGTCTTGATGATCGACGGGCTGGCGTCGAGCGAATCGAGCACGCGCTGCAAGCGTGGGTCCACTGCGTCGGTGGACCGGTAGCGCACTTCCGGGGGGCGCCCGAGGCCCAGCATGAAAAGATGTTCGCGCTCGGTATTCGTCAGCATCAGCGCCGCGCAGATCCGCTCAAGCACCGCGGCGGATGGCGCGCCGCCCCGGCCCTGCTCGAGCCACGTGTACCACGTCGAGCTGATATTCGCGCGCTGCGCCACTTCTTCCCGGCGCAATCCGGGCGTACGCCTGCGGCCCGAGAAGCCGAAGCTGGCCGGATCGAGCCGCGTGCGGCGGCTGCGCAGAAAGTCCCCGAGGGTTTGGGCGGTGTTCACTGGGATGATTAACCTGTTAGTCGCTTTACCGGGATAAGCTCACTACTTCAATAGCATAGTGAATGATCGCATAGTGCGTCGGTGGCTATTCTGGAGACTTGACCATGCGAATCTTTCTGACGGGCGCAACCGGGTTTATCGGCTCGGCTTTGGTGCCCGAACTTATCCAAGCCGGGCATCAGGTCATCGGCATGACCCGGTCCGACCAGGGCGCGCAGGCGCTCAGCGCAGCCGGTGCGGAGGTCCATCGCGGCACGCTCGAAGACACCGACAGCCTGCGCAGCGGCGCCGCGAAGGCGGACGCCGTCGTTCACCTTGCTTTCGACCACGATTTCTCGCACTTCGTGGAGAACTGCGAGAAGGACAAGCGTGCTATCGCTGCACTGGGCTCGGTGCTGGCCGGCTCGGATCGGCCGCTTCTGATCACGTCGGGCACGGGCGTCGGCAGCCGCGATAACGGGCAGCCGGCCACCGAAGACGTGTTCAACACCAGTCACCCGAACCCGCGCATCGGCTCGGAGCTGGCCGGCAACGCGCAACTGGAGGCGGGCGTCAACGTGTCGGTGATGCGCTTGCCGCAAGTGCATAACCCGTACAGGCAAGGCCTCATCACGCCGCTCATCCAGATCGCGCGGGAGAAAGGCGTGTGCGCATATGTGGAGGAGGGACACAACCGCTGGCCGGCGGGGCATCTGTCGGATGTCGTGCGGCTGTACCGGCTCGCGATCGAGAAGGGCGAACGCGGTGCGCGCTATCACGCGGTCGGCGAAGAAGGCGTTAGCGCCCGCGAGATCGCCGAGGCGCTCGGACGCGGCCTGAAGTTGCCGGTCGTCTCGATCGCGCGCGACGAGGCGCAGGCGTACTTCGGATGGATGGCGATGTTCGCCGCGCTCGATATGCCGGCATCGAGCGCGCGGACGCAGGCGCGTTTGGGCTGGCGACCGACAGGTCCGACGCTTCTCGCGGATCTGAACGAAGCGCGCTACGTTCAGGTGTCCGCGTAGCTTTTGCTGTCGCTGTCAGCCGCCGTCGCACGAGTCAACCGAAACGAATCGACGGCCCACATTTCGCCGGCACGCAGATGCTGCTGTCCAAGGGCGGGCAACCATCGCCGCCATCATAGGTGTTTCATTACGCCACTCGCCAGCTTGCGCAGTTCGTCGAACTGCGTGACGAGCTGGAGGCACAGAATAAAGGCGAGCGTCGCTGCGGGCGCCGGGTGGCGTTCGGTCCATCGCAGCACCGGCGTCGCGTAGCGTACGCGGATCGCATCCCGCGTCATCACCAATGTAATCACGATTCCCACCGCGGCGCCCACCAGCAAATCGGTCGGATAGTGAAAGCCAAGATAGGCGCGCGGAAGGCAAATGAACAGCGCAGTATAGAGAAGCGCCAGCACGCCGACGCGCCGCGACATGAGGAAGATGCCGGTGGCGACCGCCATCCATAGCATCGCGTGATCGCTCGGGAAGGAACTCCAGTTGGTCAACACTGCGTCCTTGATTTCGCCGCTGGCAAAGCGCAGATGCAGTTCGGTGTTGTAGACGGGGCGCACCCTGAATGGCAACCAGTGGGTCAGCAGTCTTCCGACGAAGAGCGCCACGATGCCGCTGGCAAGCGTCGCGAGAACCATTTCTCGCCGCCATTCGCGGCACTCGTCTTGCTGAAACCACATCCACCACAGCACGGGAATGAGTACGAGGCCTTTGAAGGTGTACAGGTTGTCGATGGCCTGGATGGATAGAGTCGCGAAATTACCGAAGTGTATGTTGGACAGATATGTTTCGATGGACAGATCGAGGCTATTCATTATTTTCTACAGAAATTGAGCCGGTCGCGGATGTGGGTCAGCATAATTCATCGCACGCACGGCATTTTTTGGCGCTTACTTTCACTGACAATTTTTACTGCGCAATTTCATCGCTAACTCTTAGTGACCTCGTGGACGCTCATAACAACGGGAAGCGTGTGGTTGATATGCGCTCAGCATCGGAAGTTACTTCCGTGACAGCGCTAGCGAAGGACCTCGATCTTTCCAAGTCGTCCTGTCCAGCGCTGATTCACCGCGCAGGATGCGGCGATACACTGTAGCCGGATCTTTCAAGGAGGCCGTCATGAAACTGGTCGACTGGAACATTCAGTGGGGATGCGGCGTCGACGGCCGCGTCGACATCGGACGGATCGTGCGGGAAGCACGCGCGTTGTGCGACTTCGACGTCCTGTGTCTGCAGGAAGTCACGCGCGGCTTCAACGAAGAACCGGCGGCCGGCGGACTGAAAGGCGCGCCATCGTCCGATCAGTTCGCCGAACTTGCCGCTCTGCTGCCGGAGATGACCGTGCTCGATGCGATCGGCTCCGATCTGCCCTCGTTGGGCGTGAGCCGTCATCGGCGGCAGTTCGGCAATGCCATTGCGACCCGTTTGCCGGTTCGTCAGGTGCTGCGCCATTCTCTGCCGTGGCCCGCGGACCCCGCCAAGCCGTCGATGCTGCGCGTCGCGCTCGAAGCGGTGCTCGAAGCCGACGTCGGTCCGCTTCGTGTCATCACCACGCACCTCGAGTTCTATTCGGAGAAACAGCGGCTCGCACAAGTGGCGAGACTGCGCGAGTTGCATCAGGAGGCGTGCGCTCACGCGCGCGCTCCCGCGCGTGGCGAGAAGCCGGACAGCCCGTTTGCCGATACGGCGCGCCCGGTCAGCGCGATTTTGTGCGGAGACTTCAACAGCGCATTCGAAGACACCGCCTTTTGCCGGATGCTCGAACCGGTCACCGAGGCTCCGGCGTTCGTCGATGCGTGGGCCCGCGCGCACCCCGGCGAGCCGCGTGCCGCGACGGTCGGCCTATACGATCACGAGCAATGGCCCGACGGACCATTCGCGTGCGATTTCGTTTTCGTCACGGAAGACCTGGGCGCACGCATTGCATCGTGCGATGTCGATCAGCACAGCCGCTCGTCCGATCATCAGCCGATGTGGCTGGAACTGCGTTGAAGGGACTCGGCGTTACCGCCCGTTATTGGCGCAGGAAAATCTGACCGCGTGATTCGGTGGGATGCTTAAGGTGCTGTTAAGGATTGCTCTGCGATGGTTGAGCCGATGTTCAAGCCATGAGAATAGTGAGCACGTCACATGAATAGCAACCCGTCGCAAACTCGCGCGCATGCAGTCAGTAAAGTCCCGCAGATCACGCTGGGCTTCTGGATCATCAAAATCGCCGCCACGACGCTTGGCGAAACGGGCGGCGATTGGGTGACCATGTCGCTAAAATTGGGTTATCTGATCGGCACGGCGATTTTTGCGGTTATTTTTATTGGGCTGGTCGCAGGGCAGATCAGGGCGGAGCGGTTCAATGCCTCGCTCTATTGGGCGACCATCGTTGCAACGACCACGCTCGGTACCACGCTGGCCGACTTCTTCGATCGTTCGGTGGGAGTCGGCTATCCGGGCGGTGTAGTCATCGTCTTCGCGCTTCTGCTTGCGAGCCTGGGCGTCTGGTACAAATCGGAAGGTACGGTGGCGGTGCAGAGCGTGACCACGCCCAAAGCCGAGTGGTTCTATTGGGTGACGATCCTCTTTTCGCAGACACTGGGTACGGCCTTGGGCGATTGGGTGGCGGGATCGGACGAAGGCGGTCTGGGGCTTGGCTATGATTACGGCGCGTTGATCTTCGGTGCGGGTCTGCTGATCGTCGGTGCGCTTTATTACTGGTCGCGGCTGTCACGGACCGCTATATTCTGGGCGGCGTTCATCCTGACGCGTCCGCTCGGCGCGACCTTGGGGGACCTGCTCGACAAACCCATTTCTCAAGGTGGGCTCGAGATCAGCCGACTCTATGCGTCGGTGATTCTGGTTTCGTTCATGGCGCTCTGCGTGATTTTCTTACCGCAACGTCCTGCTGGGCGAGCGATGCGGTAGATGGCGCGAAGAGGCTACGAATGTTCGGGAATAGCCATTGCGTGCCCGCTTTCGCCGCGACACCGACGCGCAGAACGAGCGCGTCGACCTATCGGTAGCTCGCCCGCTCGACGTTCGTTCAATCGAGGCCGACATGAAGAATCCGTGGACGAAGAAGAACCCGTTCCTGAGCATGTGGTTAAGCGGCGCCAATACCGTCGCCAACTCAGCGCGGGTAAGAACGACAGCGGCAGCCAAACGCGCGACCTCCGCATTCTGGAGCGCCGCACTCACCTCACCGAAGCCGAAGAAAAGCAGAAAGACACGCCGCTGAGCGGACTCGTCCGCTGTCAGGCGAATATGCCGGCTGGCGTGCGCGTCCGGACGCACGGCGTGTCAGGATCGGGCGTTTCTCGACTCTCGGGTGGCGCCGCGTTGTTTGCCGTGTCTGCTCCTTCGATTACGGCAGCGACGAGTTTGACGCAACGCATTGGCACAGTGCCAATTCATCCTCGCGAAGCTCGGCCCCGGGAATTTCGCTGCGCGCTCAAACTGGATGCGGTCCTGTCAACTCGGCCAAAACGGAAAAACGAAGGAGCGCGATAGTCGCGCTCCGTTCATTCATGGGTTACAGCAGGCAGGCTTACTTGATCGCAGTCAGGTAAGAGCCGGACAGGAAGCGTTGCGAACGCGGAATGGTCGCCGTGTAGGCCTGAATCGCGGCTGCCAGCTGCGGACGAATCAGGTTACGGTTGTAGTCGTAGATCGAATAGCCGTCGCCTTCGCCATTGCTCGGATCGCCGTTACGCACGACATACCAGAACGCCTTTGCCACCGAACCGTTGTTCATCAGCACCTTCAACTGGTTGAATGCGGCCGTTTGTCCGGCGTCCGTACCGTTGGTGCCATTGTTGGTCTCGGTCAGCCAGATCGGCTTCGCGCCACTGCTGACGAGGTTCGACACCGTGGTCATGAATGCCTGCACCAGCATGTCGTATTCGGCGCTGCCGAAGTAGGGGTGAACGTCGACGACATCGATCGTGGTGTTCAACGGGCTGGAAGCACTCTTCGTGTTGTTACCCATTGCCTTGATGTAGTCGGTCGCCTGGATCAGCTCGTTTCCTGCGGGCGGTTGCCAGCCGTTATTCGGGTACGCCGAGTTGTAGAAGTACGAGATGCCCTGAGTGTGCAGAACCGTTTTGTAGCCCGACTGGCTTTTCGTGTTCAGGATCTGCCTGGCTTCCGAATAGAGCGTCTTGCTGCGATTCAGAATGTATCCGGAGATACCGTTCGGATCGCCGTAAGACGGGTCCGAAGCGGAGAACGACCAGTTGGTCTCATTGAACAGTTCGATGTCAGCCGTGAAGGGCAGAACGACGTCCATGAGCGAGCCGAGATACTTCGTGAACGTCGCGTCGCAGAAGTCGAGTCGCGGTGACGATGCGGTCGGCGGATTCCTGGTGGCCGGGCATTGGTATGCGCTAGACGGCGCGTACATGCCCACCTGGAACAGAATCTTCATGCCGCGCGTGCGTGCGGCGTTCAAAAGCGACTTCAGAAAGGCCACTTTGTTGGGGTCCAGCGTGCTGCCGTCGGCCAGCGTCATGAAGTCCCACGAAACGCCGAGGCGAACCGTACCCACGCCCAATCCGGCAATCAGATCCAGGTCCTTTGAGCATTCGTTCAGCGCCGTCTGATTCGCACTCCAGAGATTGCAGTTCACGTCCATTGCAAAACGGTCGTTTCCGCTTCCGGTGGGCGGCGGCTGCAGCGCCGCGAGTTGCTTGGCGGTGGCGGCGGTCGAACTCGTCTGGGAGAACGCTGGCATCGATTGCCCGCACAACAGGGCTAAAACGGCGAATAGTGAGTAGAGTCTGAGTTTCATGGCTTAGCTATAAATTGCTACTGAGCGGGGATGGGCCGAGAACGTTGGAATTACGTTTGCCGATGACCATCAGTTCCTGAAGCGATGGCATACGTAACGCAAACACGTCAAACGCGTGAGTCAACGGTCGCTGACATCACGATTGAAAATGCTCTTGCACGGGATATGCGGGTTTCGTATCGATCGTCGCGAAACGGTTCAATCGCCTTGTCCCGCCCGTTGCACCGGGGCGCGGTTGTAAGGCTGACCGTTCGCCTGAACCGGCGGAGAGCCATTGTCGGGGGGCACTACGCCGTTGCTGTACGGATCTGTAGCCGCGTTCGCGACTGTGTCGGCAGGGAGGGAGTTAGCGGTCACGGACGCGGTACTGCCATCATCGCTTGTTTCACCGCCACAACCCGCAAGGCTTAGTACTCCTGCGATAAATGCAAGCGCCGAAGCAGTTCTTGCGATCTGGGGAAGCCGACGAACTGACGGTTTTAGTCTTGGAGAGAGTGTGCTGGAGAAGGACATCTGTCTATCAAGGCCGATGGAACCTGGCCGCTAAAACGAACAACGTTCGCGTGATAAGGACGTCGCCACGAAAAAATACGCAACAACACGAAGTACAACTGAATAATGATCGGCTTTTGTCAAGAGCCGCCCGCTGCCGCACTCGCGTGGGGCACTAATCGCGTTTAATCTTCAGATTTAATGCGACCTAGAAAACCACTTTTATCACTTTCAATCGGAAGATTCGGTAATTCGTCGCAAATTGTGAAGTTTTTCCAATCGAATCAAAATCGACAAGGTTTTCCCTGAGTGATCTGATGAATACGAATGATACAGAATTGGAACAAATCTCGCGCCATCGGACGTAACTAAGCGTAACAACGAACTTTGTGGTACGTGAGCCTATCGGCAACGCGTCCCTCCTCCCTTCCCACGCGTATCCAGACGCGTTCTCACGCCCGAATTCGAGATTCACAAAACAACAAAAAAACCGTTACAAAATTGTTACTAGTCGCTTTTAGGCAGTCGGGCACTTTAATTTCCGCCAATGTATGGTTCCTATCGGGAGGGCTTGGGACCTAATTAAATGCTAATTAAATGTTTCGGTATGGTTTTAGAAAGAAAATAATGCTGCCGAGGTATTTATATGGGCCGCACCGGTTGCATCAAATAAATCGCGGAATGCGAATTTTGCCACGGTTTGACTTTGTGCTTCGGAACAAGGAGACGGCCGGGAGCCAGGGGCGCGGAACCTGCATATCATCGCCAGCGAAACGCGCGCAATGGCTCGCCGTGGTCGCGGCGAAACTCGAAGCCACCGGAACACCGGCGCTGCTTGCTATTCGCCAGCGCGGACTTGCCATCGTGCCGATGCTGAGGGCTTGTTGGGCAACCCCTTCGTTATAGGAGCAGGGTTTGGCAGTTCGGTAACGGTCAGCCGAGTCTCTTCGGCCAGACCGACCTGGTCCGCCTGCCTAACGCGTGTTGCCGCCACGTTTGAGCGCGCAATCCATTTTCGAGACTTCGGCCATTTCCGCCGCCTCACGACGAGTCTCGTTGCCCATGTTTTTCTTGCTCGGCGAGAACTGCAGTTCTCTGATTTGCCCGATCACGGACTGCCGTCCTGATACTGCTTGCGCCAGTGAAGCACCTGGTTCGGATTGAAGCACTGCTGGTGTGCAACCATCGACACCGACTTGCCCGGCTCAAAACGCTCTCGCGCCATCGTTAGCTTTTCATTGGCTGACCATCGCCTCCGGCGCTCCGGCTCCGTCAGCGCCTTCATCGCTTATTGCCGCCTGTTAGTCCGAAACGCAGGTGTATGCCTGGCTGCTGTTTTAAGCGGGAGATCTTGGTCGGTGATTCAGTGGGCTGCTCCAGATTTGCAGGACGACATAGGGTTTTGCTCGGGCTTTCTAAAACACCCAGTTTTTGAAGTTTCATTGTTATGTGGCCGACCTCACAAAGCGGAGCAACTCGCGGGCCTGACGCTGTCATTTTCCGGAAGGTTCTCTGCTACGCTCCCGAATACCGTTGATTCGCAATTAGAAAGAGAACGTAGCCGTCGCGCGACTCGTGCGCATTATCGCGCGGGTAACACGCAATAAGAGATGGCGACGAATGGTTCTGCGAGCCATTACACGTTGCAGGAGATCATAGTCATGTTCCATCAACACGCGCCGACTCGCGCGGCGTTGCGTGCGTGCGCGCCGGTCCGAAGTCCGGGACGCCGCGCGCTGCTGCGTGGCATATCGGCCGCGGCGTTAGCCGGCGTTTCTTTTCCGCTATACGCGCAGCACGCAAGCGTAGGACTCGTCACGCCGCCCATTCGTCTCGACGACTTCTGGCTGGTCGATCAAAGCGGCCAGAAACGGTTGCTAACCGACCTGTTGCGTCAGAAAGTGACTGCGTTGCAGACGATTTACACAGGATGCAGTTCAGTTTGTCCTTTGCAGGGTGCGCTGTTCAGCACCGTTCAGCAACGGATATCGCAGTTGCAGCACCGCTACCCCGTTCAGTTGGTGTCGATCGGAATCGATCCACTTTCCGACTCGCCGCCCGCGCTGCACGCATGGCTCATGCGCTTCCAGGCCGGACCCGAATGGCGGGCGGCCACGCCGACGTTGCAGGACGTCGACCGGATGCGCAGAGCGCTTTCGGGCAGCACCCTGCCACTCGGCAACATTGCCGATCACTCGACCCAAATCTACTGCTTCGACGCGAACGCAATGTTGCGCTGGCGAAGTGATGACCTGCCTCGCGCGGATCAAGTTTGCGATGTACTGGGCGCATTAGGGCGTGTGTAACCTATTGGACTGAGGCTATGTCAAAAAACCGGTCGTTTAGGATCCTCTCGCAATTGTTCGAGAGGTGCGTGAAAGCGTTGCTGCCAATCACATTCATGGCGGCGCTGTCGATGTTCTCTACAGCTGCCGACGCGCAGACATCGAGCACGCTCACCGTCAACGGCACGACCTTGTGCGCCGACGTGAACGCCGAATCGAAGACGCCTGGCGCCTCGGTTATCGAGTGGACGTGCAATGGCGGGAATAACGAGCACTGGACATTGACGCAGAACAACGGGCTTTATCAGTTCGTCAACGTCAACAGCAACCTTTGCCTCGACATCTACGGTGTCAGCATGGACGCCGGCGCTGGGGCGGACCAGTGGACCTGCAACGGCCAGGCGAATCAAAGCTTTCAGCTGATCCCGCAAGGTGGCGGCTTTGCAATCGTCGCGTCGCAGAGTCACCTGTGTCTGGCTGTTGCCAGCCTCACGGCGCAGGGCTCGCAGATAACGCAGCAGCCTTGCAGCGGAGCCGCTCCGCAGACGTGGCAGATCAGCGGTATGACCGCGAAAACATTGCCGGCGAAGTGGACTACACCCTATAACCTGTCGATCGTGCCGGCAGCTGCGGCGAATCTGCCAGATGGCACCGTGGTAGTGTGGTCCTCCGACAAGAAGCTGGACTTTACGGCTGGCGAAGTGACCCCCGGCAACACATACACCGCAATCTTTAACCCGACTACCGGCACGAGCAAACAGGTTCTCGTGACGAATACTGGCCACGATATGTTCTGCCCGGGCATCGTCAATCTTCCGGATGGCCGTATTTACGTCACTGGTGGCTCGAGCAGCGACGCGACGAGTTTCTACACGGCTTCGACCGGAAAATGGTCGTCAGGTCCTCCAATGAATATTCCGCGCGCCTACCACGGCAGCGTAACGTTGAGCAATGGCAACGTATTCCAGGTGGGCGGCTCGTGGAACGGAGGCGAGGGCGGCAAGACCGGCGAAACCTGGTCACCGAGTACGGGTTGGCAGGTCAATAGCGCCATTCTCGCCGACTACATCCTCACGAATGACGCGGCTGGCATTTTCCGCTCCGACAATCATGCATGGCTGTTTGCGGTGGCAAATGGGCGGGTCTTCCACGCCGGTCCGAGCGTTGCCATGCATTGGTTCGATACCGCTGGCGCGGGCAACGTGACGCCTGCCGGCAACCGGGGCAGCGATACCGATGCGATGAACGGCAACGCCGTTATGTACGATATCGGCAAGATCCTGGCTGTAGGCGGTGCGCCGAGCTACGAGTATTCCAACGCGACTGCGGACGCCACGCTAATCGACATCAGCAGCGGCACCGCGGTGACGCAAACGCTTACGCCGATGAATTACCGCCGCGCCTTTAACACCAGCGTGGTCTTGCCGAACGGTCAGGTGGTAGTCCTAGGTGGAGAGGCGTACCCGGTAACGTTTTCGGACGACACCGCCGTGCTGGCGCCAGAGTTGTGGGACCCTACCACCAAGACTTTCTCGGTGCTCCCGCCGCAAGCCGTGCCGCGTAACTATCACAGCATCGCACTGCTGTTGTCGGACGGTCGCGTACTGAGTGGCGGCGGTGGACTGTGCGGAAGCTGCTCGACAAACCATACGAACCTCGAAATTCTGACGCCGCCTTACCTGCTCAACGCGGACGGCTCGGCGGCAACACGACCGACCCTCACGGCCGCGCCCACCACCGCCCAGCTCGGTACATCGATCGCCGTAACGGGCAGCAGTGGCATCACGGCTTTTGCGTTGATGCGCATGTCTTCGTCGACCCACGCGGTCAACAACGAACAGCGGCGGGTACCCGTGACTTTCACGGTAGGAACGGCGGGCGAATATCTGATCAATATTCCTTCCGATCCGGGTGTCGTCGTACCTGGCTACTACATGCTGTTTGGCCTGAACGCGAAGGGCGTGCCGAGCGTTTCGCGCACGGTGCAGATCCAGTGATGGCGTTACGGTCACGGCGAACCGCGGCGCGCGCGCTGGCGCTGGCGCTGGCAAACATCACGTATGTCGCGCATGGCGCGCCGCTTTGTGAGTCGAACGATCTCGGGTGTTCGATCTTCAACGGGCAGCATTCGGTTGAGGCGCAATTGCGCGACGACGATCGTCTGTTGCCCGGCTCGACCACGCGGTGCGCGAACTGCCATTCGCAAACCGGCTCGGGCGACGCATTCGCACCACCCTTGACCGCCGGCAACCTGTTTCCTGCGAAGAGTCGAAGGGCCGGTCCGGCGAGCAGTTACGATCAGGCAACGTTCTGCAGGGCGCTGAGGGAAGGCATCGACCCAGTCAACGTGATGTTGCGCAAAGCCATGCCTCACTACCGGATATCCGAGACCGAGTGTTCGGCGCTCTGGCATTTCGTGACGAAGCGCTAGCACCGTTGCGTGCGGTTGCGCGAATTCGGCGCCGTTTGCTCCACCAGCTTTGTCGGTGTTTTCACGCTATACGAGCGCTTGTTCGAAATGATCGAAATAGCGACATCGCAATTGCGCATGACCCCGTTGGGGCGAAAGACGCGAATGTGCGGCAGCGTACGGAGGTGCGGCAAGCCGTCAGATAGGCTGCGATGACGTCTGCTATGAATAACTCGATTTCTGTTTGCTGGCGCAATACATCGGATGCGGAAAAATTAGAAGTCTGCGCCAGACCCGGCGGAAGTCCCTTTAAAACGATAAGACGATTTATTTCGAGCACGCGGCGGGGTGTAGATCATAGGGATTTCCTCTCCGGGTGCGTTGCGAGCAGGACTGACGTACTCGGCCTGTGCGTCCGATTTCAGCCGTCCCGTGACAAAAAACGAGATCTGGCAATGCCGCATCGCCTGCACATTAAATCCGGCTTCCACCCTTTTCGCACACCCGCCCCTGGGGTTTCGATGAATCAGAACTCTCTGCTTACGAATGCTGCCGTGCTCCGGAATAACGATGTAAGTCTTTCGCGTTATTTCGACGTTCTATTGGCCAACCGTTGGCTGGTCGGTGGAATCGCCGGCAGTGTGCTCGCCCTGGGCGTGGCCTACGCGTTTATCGCGCCGTCGGTGTACCAGGCCGATATTCTCGTGCAGGTTGAAGACAGCATTCCGACCAACAATTCAAAAAGCCCGCTGGGCGACGTCTCGAGCATGTTCGACGTCAAAACAGAGGCGACGGCTGAAATGGAAATCCTGCAGTCGAGAATGGTGGTCGGAAAAGCCGTCGACGATCTGCACCTCGACGTCAGCGCAAAGCCCAGGCGCTTTCCATTGATCGGAGACTGGTTGGGCCGGCAAGCCAGGAGTCTTTCCGAGCCAGGTATCTTTGGATTTGGCGGATATGCATGGGGCGATGAAGCGATCAAGGTGTCCAGTTTCGACGTCCCGGAAGCATTCGAAGGCGAGAAGTTCGTTCTGACGGTTCTGGAGGGCGAACGCTACCGGCTGGAGCAGTCGGATCTCAGCGAGCCGATCGAGGGTCGCGTGGGCGAAAAGCTCGACACGAAACTGCCCGATGGCGCGATCACGCTGCAGGTCGATTCGCTGAACGCAAAGCCGGGCACGCAATTCATTCTGGAGAGACAGTCGCGCGAAAAGACGGTGGAAAGCCTGCAAAACCGGCTGACGGTCTCGCAGAAGGGTAAGGACAGCGGCATCATCGGCGCGTCGCTGATGGGCTCTGAGCGGTTGCTGACGGCCAGCACGCTCGCCGAAATCGGCAATGCGTATGTTGAGCAGAATCTGAAGCGCAAGGCGGCGGAAGCCGAGAAGTCGCTTGCGTTCCTGAGCGAGCAGCTGCCGCAACTCAAGAGCGACCTGGAGCGCGCCGAGGGACGCTATAACGACATGCGCAACCGCATGGGCGTGTTCAATCTGAGTGAGCAGGGCAAGGCCTATCTGGATCAAAGCGTAGCCACGCAGCGCAGCCTGCTCGAACTGAAGCAGAAGCGCGCGGAGATGGGCGCGATCTACGCGCCGGGTCACCCCGCGATCCAGGCGATCGATCAGCAGATCGGCATGCTGAGCAGCAAGATCGGCAGCTTGTCGCAGCAGGAACAGGCGTTGCCGGACCTGGAGCAGAATGCGGTGCGCCTGACCCGTGACATGAACGTGAACAACGAGCTTTACGTCGGCATGCTGAACAACATGCAACAGCTCAGACTGGTTCGCGCCGGCAAGGTTGGAACGGTGCGGTTGATCGATAACCCGGTGGTGCCGAAAGAGCCGATCAAGCCGAACAAGCTTCTGGTGATTATCTATGCTGCGTTGGGCGGCCTGATTCTGGGCGTGGGTGCGGCGTTCGGGCGTACGGCGCTGTATCGGGGCGTGACCGACGCGCAGGAGATCGAGGAGCAAACGGGCCTGAACGTCTATGCGAGCGTGCCGCTGTCGCAGGCGAAAGTCGCGCGAATCGGCAAGACGCCGAAGCTGCCCGCTGGCGAGAAGTTCCTGCTGGCGAGCGAGTTTCCGCGCGACCCGTCGATTGAAAGCCTGCGCCGACTCAGAACCGCGCTTCATTTTGCCATGCTGGAATCGGAATCGGGCGACAATCGCGTGCTGCTGACGGGGCCGACGGAACAGGTGGGCAAGTCGTTCCTTTCGGCGAATCTGGCGGCGGTCGTATCGGCGGCCGGCAAGCGGGTGTTGCTGATCGACGCGGACCTGCGCAAAGGTCATCTCGAGCAATACTTTGGTCTCGACTCGACCCCCGGTCTGGCTGACTATCTGACGTCGGACGTGACGTCCGACCCGGTGATCATGCGTGACGTGCGTCCGGGCCTCGACTTCGTTGCGCGCGGAGCGATACCGGAGAACCCGGCCGAGCTTCTGGTGAGCGAACGCATGCAGCAATTCCTCGCGAAGACGAGCGAATACGATATCGTGCTGATCGACACGCCGCCGGTGCTCGCCGTATCCGACGCGACCGCGCTTGCGGATAGCTGCGGCACCGTGCTGCTGGTGACCCGCTTCGAGACCACTTCCATTGCGCAGGTGGTGGAGGCCACCAAGCAGCTCAGGCAGGCGAATGCCCGGGTGAAGGGCGTGATCTTCAACGCGATCGATACGGATGTCTATCGCTACAGTCTGGGCGCGCGCGCAGGCCTCTATCGCAGTGCTTCCTATCTCGATGCATTGCCCGCCAGCGGAAAGACGCAGAAAGACTAGCCTTCACGGCGCGAGGGCCGTCGTCACGAATGGCGATGAAAAATCAGCCGACTTTCGCGTGGATGATTGGCGGATATCAAAGACTCATTCGTCAGTGTCGCTGGAGTCGTACTGAGTCAGGCGCTCAATTTCGTTTCGATTCTATTGATCGGGAAGTTCTGCGGGCCGACGGTTCTCGGGTACTTTTTATCCGCTCGTTAATCGGCTTGCGTCTGGAGGTTGCGTGCATGGCGGCGGACAAGGCCCAAGCCGTGCGTGCAATGACGAGTTCCTGCGCCGTCGCCATACCGATCGGCCCGCGCCTGGTGGCCACGATCATTTCCGACCCCTCCGATTCGATTCCGGTGATCGCCTTCGCATTCAGCGTGTTTCTGCAACAGACGCTGGGTGAAGCGCTGACCAGCGAAAGGGAATACACGAAGATCGCCACGGTCCGTTTCTTACCGATCACTGCGTTCGCCGGGAACTTGATCTGCCTGATGGCGCTTTGGAAAGCTGAGCGCACGGGCACCGGCGTCTTCATCTATGGCGGGATCTTTTCGACCTCTCTGTTTGTGCCGGCCGGCGGCTGTCATTTTGATGCTGATGATATTCGTCCATCGCGACGCCGGCATCTTCGCGCTCTCCTACCGCGTCGGCTATTTACGTACGTCACGGGCTTCTGAACCCGCGCGCCCGCCGGCGATGCAATGCGGTTGCCATTCTGGAGTTTGGCGCCGAAAGCGTGGCTAAACCCGTGGTATAGTGAGTTCGATTGTTAGGTCGGCATCCATCCGCAAGCGGGACACTGCGCCCTTGTCAATCTCTGCCGGACTTTGGATTGCCTTCATCACACTGTCCGGTGCCGCTAGGGAAGATCTCAAGCCATAGCTACGCCACCGATGACATCGTGCTGTTCAACTTCTCAAAAATTCGATGTGGTCGTAAAGGGAGTGGAAGATGGTAACTTTCTTGACGCATGCCGCCTGTCTGCTGATCGGCGTGGCGATTGGGGTCTTCGCGTGCGCGCTTTGCGTTGCGCGCGCGAGAGGATCAAAGGAGGATAATTAGTCTCATCGCCCTCTTATGATTCATCCGTCATTGCGGATGTCCGCTGCCTGCCTCCTCTTTGCAACACCATCAAGCACGTTGGAGCAGGGCAGAACAGCAAAATGACGCAAACGCCGGAGTCGGCGTTCGCGTTCATCTCGTCGATTGCAATTAGACGCCTTCACTAGACCGGGGTCAGGTAGGGACCCGATAGGAATCGCTGCGATCGCGGGATGCTCGCGGTGTAGGCCCGAATAGCGGCTGCAAGCTGCGGACAAATCAGGTTGCGGTTGTAATCGTAGATTGAGTAGCCGTCGCCTTCCCCGTTGCTCGGATCGCCGTTTCGCACGACATACCAGAATGCCTTTGCCACCGAACCGTTGTCCATCAGCACCTTCAACTGATTGAATGCCGCGAGTTGTCCGGCGTCCGTACGGGTCGTCCCGTTGTTGGTTTCCGTGATCCAGATCGGCTTGGGACCGCTAGCAACCAGAGTCGAAACGGTCGTCTTGAACGACTGCATCAGCGTTTGGTAGTCGGCGCTGCTGAAGTAGGGGTGAACGTCGACGACATCGATCTCGACGTTCAACGGACTGGAAGCACTCTTTGTGTTGTTACCCATTGCCTTGATGTAGTCGGTCGCCTGGATCAGCTCGCTGCCTGCGGGCGGTTGCCAGCCGTTATTCGGGTACGCCGAGTTGTAGAAGTACGAGATGCCCTGAGTGTGCAGAACCGTTTTGTAGCCCGACTGGCTTTTCGTGTTCAGGATCTGCCTGGCTTCCGAATAGAGCGTCTTGCTGCGATTCAGAATGTAGCCATGGATACCGTTCGGATCGCCGTAAGACGGGTCCGAAGCGGAGAACGACCAGTTGGTCTCATTGAACAGTTCGATGTCAGCCGTAAAGGGCAGAACGACGTCCATGAGCGAGCCGAGATACTTCGTGAACGTCGCGTCGCAGAAGTCGAGTCGCGGTGACGATGCGGTCGGCGGATTCCTGGTGGCCGGGCATTGGTATGCGCTAGACGGCGCGTACATGCCCACCTGGAACAGAATCTTCATGCCACGCGTGCGTGCGGCGTTCAGAAGCGACTTCAGAAAGGCCACTTTGTTGGGGTCCAGCGTGCTGCCGTCGGCCAGCGTCATGAAGTCCCACGAAACGCCGAGGCGAACCGTACCCACGCCCAATCCGGCAATCAGATCCAGGTCCTTTGAGCATTCGCTCAGCGCCGTCTGATCCGCACTCCAGAGATTGCAGTTCACGTCCATTGCAAAACGGTCGTTTCCGCTTCCGGTGGGCGGCGGCTGCAGCGCCACGAGTTGCTGAGCAGTGGCGGTAGTCGCGTTCGTTGTCTTGGCGCGACCGTTCTTCGCGAAGGCCGACATCGGCTGCCCACACAAAAGTGTTAAGACGGCGAATAAAAAGAAAGGTGTGAGTTTCATTTCTCAACTATAAATGCTGTCGCCTGGAAGTGGTCCGAAAACGTCAAAGTTAAGTGTGCCGATGAACATCAATTGTCGAACACTCGCATCGAATACCGTGTCGACGTCAGAGTCCCGCACTGACACTACACTTCCGAACAGAGCGACTCAATCTTCCTAAGGATGCACCCCCTTGTTCGCGGGCTGTTTCGGCAATTATCACAGCATCACGCGGTTAGCGGCCGATGGGCGACTGCTGAGCGACAATGTCTGACTGTGAGACCGTTACGCGCATTTTCGCCATGCGCTCAGAGACGGCATCAGTCCCAGCTGAAGTTTGTTGTGTGACGCAATGTCTCACTATCAGATTTCCGACGCCGGTTGCGCCACGCTTGTCGGCATATCACGAAGTCTTCGCGTCGAACTCCGCAATGAGCGAATCGTCCGATCATGTACGGGAACGCACATCGATTCTTAGTGCCGAGCCGGGATACTTGCGACTTCGATGTGCAGCGCGAGTCATCGCATAGACCTTGCCGCGGTCAGTCATTACACAAGTTGTTCCTTCATCAAATTTTCTCTTTTTTCTTCATTGAACGCGCAAATAAGGTTTATGTGGAGATGAAAACTGTCGTCTCTCTTTAGACAAATTCGAAATCACGAGCTTTGGAAAGAACGGTTAAACGTCTGATAAAGGTATGCGTCTCACCTGATCGCTTTGTCCTGATATTTACGAGTGACACCTGGCGACAAGACCAATCAAAGAACGAAGACATGATTCGAATTCTGCGTATTTGATTGCCAGAAGAGCTGTCGGTGCGCCTAATGAAGGCGACGTGTCGCGATCGAACTGTACGATGGCGGGACTTTATGCGCTATTGCTAACATTCGGTCTTTGAGTGAGATGTTACGCTCGTCGTGACTCATCTGTGAATCAATGAAATTAGCGTCACTAAACGATTCATTTCCACACCAGAATCTGTTTTGCAAGCGCACGTGCCTACGCCGGCATCGTTCCCCACGAGTTTCCGAACTGAGGAGATAGCATGTTCGAACCCAACGCCACCGCGGTTCCGAAACTGGAAGAGGCGTGCCTTGAGGCGAATTCAAAACAGGTCGCCCTGGATGACTCGAACCCGCAAAGCGAGAACATCTTCGTCGCAAGGTGGGACGACGCAGTGAAGAGAACGATGGACGTTTGTGGGGCGTCGGTTCTACTCATCCTGCTCTTCCCGGTTCTTCTGATAATTGCGCTGGCAGTCATGAGCGATCACGGAAACGCCGTATATGGTCATCCGAGAATTGGCCGGGGAGGACGTACTTTCAAGTGCCTGAAGTTCCGCTCCATGGTCAAGAACTCGGATGAAGTTCTCGCCAAACTGCTCGCAACCGATCCGCAGGCTCGTGCGGAATGGGACCGCGATTTCAAGCTTAAAAACGATATTCGTGTGACGCCGGTTGGCCGCATTCTGCGCAAGACGAGCCTCGATGAGTTGCCGCAACTATGGAACGTGCTGCGCGGCGATATGAGCCTGGTGGGACCCCGTCCTATCGTGCAGAAGGAGCTGGTGCGATATGGCCGCGATGTTCGTTACTACCTCGCGCTGAAGCCGGGAATGACAGGCTTATGGCAGGTCAGTGGCCGCAACGACGTGGACTATCCGACGCGGGTTTCGCTCGATGTTAAATACGCAATGAACCGCTCGCTGACATTCGATATGTCGATTCTTCTGAGAACCGTCAAAGTGGTGTTCGCGAAAGACGGCGCCTACTGAGCCGGCTGAGGTCCTTTCCCGGTCGTAGATTGCATGTCGTCCCGATCGCCGTGACCGATCGGGGATGTGTTCCGCTATTGCTGCGCAATTCACGAGAAACATGTTATGAGAGTGGTCCACGTAATCGAATCGACTGCTACAGGAACGCTTGCAGTTGTGAGCACGCTTGCGACGCGCCTCGCCAAGGAAGGTCACGAGGTGTATGTGATCTATTCAGAGCGCGAGGAAACACCGAAGAATTTGCGCGCGATGTTTCACTCTGACGTCGTTCTGCGGCATCTGCAGATGAAAGGGCCATCATTGGCACGGATCATGTCTGTCTTGCGCCAACAACTCATCGAATTGAACCCGGATATCGTCCATCTGCACTCGTCATTCGCAGGTTTCCTGGGACGAATGTCGACCTTGTTTGCGTTGCCGTCAACGGCGCTTCTTTATAGCCCGCACTGCATCTCTTTCGTACGGCGAGACATAGGCAGGTTGAAGCGATACTGTTTCGCCGCGTTGGAGTTGCTTGCGTGTGTGAAGAACTGCACATACGTTGGCTGCTCCGAGAGTGAATGCGCCGCTATTCGCCGCTATCTTCGGCGAGATGCAGTACTGGTCGAGAACGCGATCGATCGGGCTGTCAGTGTCCAGGGCACCAATCGTTTGGAAAGCGCCGAAAAAGTCGGATCGACGAAAAGGCGAAAAATTGTGACTGTCGGCGGCATTCGTGTGCAAAAGAATCCGCGGTTGTTCGCGGAGATTGCACGCTCGTTTGATCGGGACGGCGTCGAGTTCGTATGGATCGGCGACGGCGACGCAGATCTCAGGAGGGCGCTCGAGGACGTCGGCGTGCGCGTGACCGGTTGGCTTACGCGTGCTGAAGTAATCGCGGCTGTGGCGCAAGCGGATATTTATTTGTCGACAGCTTCCTGGGAGGGAATGCCGATTTCTCTGATTGAGGCAATGACGCTCGGCACACCCGTTGTGGCGTCAGATTGTCCCGGCAATATAGACACCATTCGTCACAATTCGACCGGCGTTCTTTATCGGACGGCTGCGGAAGCGACTTCGCTGATCGTGAAGTTGATAGCCGAGGATAAATTTCGTGAAGGTTTATTGCGGCGCGCGCAGGAGGAAGCGCGCAACAGATTCAGTGAAGATCGTTTCTTCAACAACATCGCGCTGCTTTATTCGGCCCAGTTGAGAAGCATTCGCCAGGGCCGTTCGGTGCTGAGCGAGTGACTACGTGAAGCTGCGCGGCGGGGCTTAGCGAGATTTTCCGGCGAAGAGGGGACGCGGCGCCGGTTTCAGTTGCTTGCGCAGACTGCGCGATTTGCAGCAAGCCGTCGTCTGGGACCGATCGCATACAGTGCTCTTGCCGAAGTGAAGAGTAGCGGACAAAAGCCTCTTCACGCGCGTGACCATCAACTCTTCATCGATTCGCGCAGTCGGGACGGGCGAAGAACTTGCCCGAACGTGCCGATGGGGCGCGGCAAGAATCGAAGCACCACTCCGTAACCAACGTTCACGGAACGCCGATCGCGACGAGACTGACTTGCGCCGATCGAAACGTCGTTACCGAGCTGGTTGCTCTGATTGGATGAAACCGCCTCCAGGCGCGTCTCGCGCGGTTCGCGCATTTTTTGATTCGATCAGGAGATTCGAAAAAAACAGCATCCGGTTATTTTCGTATTAGCGACGCAGCTTTCGTGGAAACGATTCGAGAATTCGCTTTTTCAGAAATGGTTTGCGTGTGTCATCGCGCAAACCATTTTAATTTTTAGAGCCGCGCGAGATATCGATCCACGCCCGAGGCGGCGATTATATCTGTCCACCGCAAATGCAGCAGCGTGGAGGGGTCATTTTTCGGCACCATATCGCCGTGGAAATTGCAGATGCTAGAGAATACGTCTGGGCCCGTTACTTTACATAGAATTCCAAACTTGGCGGCGGCGTTCAGATTCGAAGGCGAGTCATTGCAGATGATTCTTTTGCCGAGCGCAGCATATTCCAGAAGCTTGGTCGGCGTCTGCAGGTCGTACGGACGCTTGTACGGGATGGTTGAAATAGCAATCTCGCAGTTGCGAACCACCGCGAGGGCATCGCGTTGCGCAAGGCGTCCCGTGAACAGGATGCCGGGCGATCGAAGATATGCGTCGGAGATTTCCTTTTCAACAGGCCCAATCAGAACGAGGGTATCCGAGTCGCGCTTGGCGGCCAGGAAGTCCCTGATGAAGCCGACAAAGCCGCGTTCCCGCGTTATCTCGCCCAGATAACAATACGTTCCCGACGGAAGCGCCTGGTTGCGGTCAGCATCCGTCGTGAAAATCCAATCGGGTACGCCCATCGGCAGGAAAACGGTATCGACGCCGTCGCGGAAGTCCATGACTGCACTCATTGAGTCGTTCTGAAATATTCGAAGATCGGGCCGTGATTGAAACGTTTTCTTGATGCTGTCCTTTAGCGCACTGTTACGCCCGACCGACAGCGAGCGGTAATCGTGGATGACGTATTTTGCAGCAGGGATCCTGGGGTAAAAGCCCATGATGCACCAGAGAACGTACTCCTCCGGATTCTTGACTTTTTTGTAATCATCCAGTGTCCCTGACGTTACCTTACAGTCGTTTCTCACAAAATACCTGGTGTAGGCATCTATCTCAGGATAATTCGCCCTGCCGGGGTGAAGGATGAATATCTGCATGTCATTGCCACCGTTCAAGTGTCTCTTCGGCTGACTCAGCGCTACCAAGGGCAGTTCGGGTCGCCTTCGTTGAAATGTCGCACGTCAATGGATTGGTCAAGCGTTGGTTAGCTTGATATCCTTCGGCAGAAACGCCGCGACGTTGGATTGCTCTATCACCCGGTCCCAAATGAGGTCTGCGAAGTCCGTCCGACGATTCGCTGTCGCACCGCGCGCGGCGTCTTCATCGATTCCGTCAAAGATGTTCGCCGTGGTGATCACACTATGGATGCCCATCTCTTCACAGCATCTGATATTCGACGGCGAGTCGTTGCACACGATTTTCTTGCCGAGCGCAGCATACTCGAGCAGCTTGGTCGGCGTTTGATAGCAGTGCGGCCGGTGATAGGGGAAATAGCACACCGCAACATCGGATTCGACCACGTGCTTCAGCGCCTCACGCTGCGGCAACGGCCCAGTGAAAATGATATTTTTTGCATCCGAAAATCTTTCGTAGATGCGCGGGTCCGGTTTTCCCACCAGGAGGAGGGAGACGTCGCGCTTCTGAAAGTTGTTTATAAATGCTTCCAGCACGCGATCGAAGCCCCGCTCGACGCTCATTTCGCCGATATAACAGAAATCAGCTTTCTTTTCGGTCTGACCGCCATCCCGCACCTCGAAGATCCAGTTCGGCACGCCCATGGGCAGGATCACACTGGGTACGCCGTGACCGAAACCCATGATCTCCTGTTGCTGTTTGTTCTGGAAGATCCGCAGATTCGGCTGGCAATTGAAATACCGCTTCGCGACGTCTTTCATCGCCGGCCAGCCGCCCACGGAGAGAGAACGGTAGTCATGGATGACAAAGTCGGATTCAAACCGGTTCGGATAAAAACCCATGATTTCCCACAACACGAAATTTCGTTTGTTATCGAGGGCGCGGTAATCGCTGATTGTTCCGACCACCACATCCACGCCGCGCGCTTTAAAATAGTTTTGATAGGCAGTAATTTCCGGATAATTGGCGGTACCCGGAGACGTGATGAAGATTTTACGCATGCCGCCTTCCTTTTTAACCGTGGAGATAAGGAACAATAAGGCCGTTACGAATATTGCACTGGCGGTCCGGTTGCGCCTTTGATTGACAGGTGCTCGAACGTTGACCGCTTGTTCTGCTCGAAGCCGAGATCGCGCGCGATAGTATTTTTATTAGCGAATACCTTATCGTGACGATTCGCTGCCCTGGGTTGGATGCAGCGCGGTGCACGACGGTGTCATACGCCGCTGCGCGAGTTGTCGCGTCGGCGCTCGGTCGACATCTCCCGGCCTCGGCAGTTTCTGTCAGCGCGCTGTCGTCGGCGGCGCGGTGCTTTCTACGCCTGGTTCAATGCACGTGGCCTGCTAAAGATGCGCTGAGCCAGGCGCCTGACGCGCCCCAGTCGCAGATAGCGCGGCACCAACGTCAGGCCCGTGAGCTGCGCGGCGAACCACGACACGGAAGAGTCATCGTCAATGTCGAACGCCTTGAGTCGGAACGGGTCGCTTCCTTCGTCATTCCAGCCTACGTCGGTCGTGCGTGCGGTCTTGTAGCCGGCGGCCTTCAGCAGTTCGACTTCGCGCGGACCATAAATGCCATAGGGATACGCGAAATGCTCGCAAGGCTTACCTACAATCCGTTCTACCTCCGACTTTGATAGCGCAAGCTCTTCAAAGCATTCGTCATCGTCACAGAAGGTTAGTGTCGGGTGATAGCGTGTGTGAGACTGAAAGTCGACATAGGGGCGCATCTCTTCAATATGGGCGGCGCTGAGGCCACTAATCGTCGCCGATGAGTCTGGCAAGTCCTGACGAAAGCCTCGCGCGTCGAGTTCAGCCAGGCGCTCGTGATTTTTCATGCGAATCAGCCGCTTCACACCCGCATCCCTCGCGACAGGATGTAGGAACCAGTGAGTACGATCGTGCGCCACGACACTGCTGCAGATGTAAATGGTCGGGTACACGCCGTACTTGATGAATACGGGCAGCAGATTTGCATTGCCGATATGGCCGTCGTCAAACGTGACGGCCACGCGCGGGCGACCACTACCTCGCGAATTTGCCTGCGACAACGGCACGAACTCGACCTTGTCTTTCAGGTACTCAAAATGAGCTTCGAGCGTGGCGGGCGACGGATCGTGATAGAGCAGAATCGCGGTGCGATCGCGCCAGAGAAATGCTCGAATCGCCGCGGGGGTTCCACTGAAAAGCAGCGCGCGTGTGAATATCTCACGCATCAATTGTTTCATATGCATCCCAGGCTAACGGCGTTGAATGGGATTGTGCCGTCACGGCCACGGAAGCGATGTGCGTTAGCGTACAGAGGTGATGACCGTCTTCAGATAGTCTGGGATACATTGTTAATGTGAAATATGCGCTAATTTTCCACCGAGGAATCTACTGCGGGAAAACAGTGGTTAAGCAGAGAATTAGGCAGTCTTATGTTTGTACGGTAAGACGATTATTCTGAAGTTGGTGGCGCGCAAAGCAGAGGAATTGTTGACAGATTGCGTTGCACACCGAACTGACGCACGCAGCGCCAGCACCCAAAATGTTGCCATCTCGTGACAAAAAACGAGATCTGGTAATGCCGCATCGCCTGCACATTAAATCCGGCTTCCACCCTTTTCGCACACCCGCCCTGGGGGTTTCGATGAATCAGAACTCTCTGCTTACGAATGCTGCCGTGCTCCGGAATAACGATGTAAGTCTTTCGCGTTATTTCGACGTTCTATTGGCCAACCGTTGGCTGGTCGGTGGAATCGCCGGCAGTGTGCTCGCCCTGGGCGTGGCCTACGCGTTTATCGCGCCGTCGGTGTACCAGGCCGATATTCTCGTGCAGGTTGAAGACAGCATTCCGACCAACAATTCAAAAAGCCCGCTGGGCGACGTCTCGAGCATGTTCGACGTCAAAACAGAGGCGACGGCTGAAATGGAAATCCTGCAGTCGAGAATGGTGGTCGGAAAAGCCGTTGACGATCTGCACCTCGACGTCAGCGCAAAGCCCAGGCGCTTTCCATTGATCGGAGACTGGTTGGGCCGGCAAGCCAGGAGTCTTTCCGAGCCAGGTATCTTTGGATTTGGCGGATATGCATGGGGCGATGAAGCGATCAAGGTGTCCAGTTTCGACGTCCCGGAAGCATTCGAAGGCGAGAAGTTCGTTCTGACGGTTCTGGAGGGCGAACGCTACCGGCTGGAGCAGTCGGATCTCAGCGAGCCGATCGAGGGTCGCGTGGGCAAAAAGCTCGACACGAAACTGCCCGATGGCGCGATCACGCTGCAGGTCGATTCGCTGAACGCAAAGCCGGGCACGCAATTCATTCTGGAGAGACAGTCGCGCGAAAAGACGGTGGAAAGCCTGCAAAACCGGCTGACGGTCTCGCAGAAGGGTAAGGACAGCGGCATCATCGGCGCGTCGCTGATGGGCTCTGAGCGGTTGCTGACGGCCAGCACGCTCGCCGAAATCGGCAATGCGTATGTTGAGCAGAATCTGAAGCGCAAGGCGGCGGAAGCCGAGAAGTCGCTTGCGTTCCTGAGCGAGCAGCTGCCGCAACTCAAGAGCGACCTGGAGCGCGCCGAGGGACGCTATAACGACATGCGCAACCGCATGGGCGTGTTCAATCTGAGTGAGCAGGGCAAGGCCTATCTGGATCAAAGCGTAGCCACGCAGCGCAGCCTGCTCGAACTGAAGCAGAAGCGCGCGGAGATGGGCGCGATCTACGCGCCGGGTCACCCCGCGATCCAGGCGATCGATCAGCAGATCGGCATGCTGAGCAGCAAGATCGGCAGCTTGTCGCAGCAGGAACAGGCGTTGCCGGACCTGGAGCAGAATGCGGTGCGCCTGACCCGTGACATGAACGTGAACAACGAGCTTTACGTCGGCATGCTGAACAACATGCAACAGCTCAGACTGGTTCGCGCCGGCAAGGTTGGAACGGTGCGGTTGATCGATAACCCGGTGGTGCCGAAAGAGCCGATCAAGCCGAACAAGCTTCTGGTGATTATCTATGCTGCGTTGGGCGGCCTGATTCTGGGCGTGGGTGCGGCGTTCGGGCGTACGGCGCTGTATCGGGGCGTGACCGACGCGCAGGAGATCGAGGAGCAAACGGGCCTGAACGTCTATGCGAGCGTGCCGCTGTCGCAGGCGAAAGTCGCGCGAATCGGCAAGACGCCGAAGCTGCCCGCTGGCGAGAAGTTCCTGCTGGCGAGCGAGTTTCCGCGCGACCCGTCGATTGAAAGCCTGCGCCGACTCAGAACCGCGCTTCATTTTGCCATGCTGGAATCGGAATCGGGCGACAATCGCGTGCTGCTGACGGGGCCGACGGAACAGGTGGGCAAGTCGTTCCTTTCGGCGAATCTGGCGGCGGTCGTATCGGCGGCCGGCAAGCGGGTGTTGCTGATCGACGCGGACCTGCGCAAAGGTCATCTCGAGCAATACTTTGGTCTCGACTCGACCCCCGGTCTGGCTGACTATCTGACGTCGGACGTGACGTCCGACCCGGTGATCATGCGTGACGTGCGTCCGGGCCTCGACTTCGTTGCGCGCGGAGCGATACCGGAGAACCCGGCCGAGCTTCTGGTGAGCGAACGCATGCAGCAATTCCTCGCGAAGACGAGCGAATACGATATCGTGCTGATCGACACGCCGCCGGTGCTCGCCGTATCCGACGCGACCGCGCTTGCGGATAGCTGCGGCACCGTGCTGCTGGTGACCCGCTTCGAGACCACTTCCATTGCGCAGGTGGTGGAGGCCACCAAGCAGCTCAAGCAGGCGAATGCCCGCGTGAAGGGCGTGATCTTCAACGCGATCGATACGGATGTCTATCGCTATAGTCTGGGCGCGCGCGCAGGCCTCTATCGCAGTGCTTCCTATCTCGACGCATTGCCCGCCAGCGGAAAGACGCAGAAAGGCTAGCCTTCAGACGATAACCATCGTCGTGTAGAGCGATGAAAAATTCACCCGGACTTCGACGTAGATAAATTGTGAATATCAAACACTCGATCGTCAGTATCGCTGGAGTCGTACTGAGTCAGGCGCTCAATTTCGTTTCGATTCTATTGATCGGGAAGTTCTGCGGACCGACGGCTCTCGGGTATTTCAGCCAGCTCATGGCCGGTGGTCTTTTTATCGGGTCGGTGATCGGCTTGCGTCTGGAGGTTGCGTGCATGGCGGCGGACAAGGCCCAAGCCGTGCGCGCAATGACGAGTTCCAGTGCGGTCGCCATAGGGATCGGCGCGACGCTCGTGGTGGCCACGGCAGCGGCCGGGCATACGGAATACCTACCTGTTATCGGGCTGGCACTTGGCGTGTTCCTGCAACAGGCGTTGTGCGGAGCACTCACCACCGAAAGAAAGTACGCGCAAATCGCGACGATCCGGTTCTTCCCTAATGCCGCGTTCGCCGTCTACTTCGTCTGCATGATGATGTTTTCGAAAGGGGAGTGCACAGGCACCACCGTATTCAACATCTATAGCTGGATTTTTCTGGCCTCGACCGTTGTGCCCGCCGCGATCTGCCTTTACTCGGCGCGCCGGATGATCCCGTTGGCCTTCATCAGGTTCTCCGCGCTTCAGATCCAGTATGCAAAATTTGGTGTGCCGACCACTACGCTGAATTCATTCGTGATCTATGCGTCCGCCATTTTGATGCCGATGATCTTCGACCATCGTGAAGCCGGCATCTTTGCGCTGGCGTATCGTGTGGGGTACTTCCCTGCGTCCCTCTTGTCGCAAAGTTTGGGCGCTGTCTTCCGCCGCGATCTGATCGATTATTTCGACGGCCACAGAAAAGACAGAGTGAATCCCTCGAAACAGTTTTTTATTATGCTGACGTTTATCAGCATTTCTCTGGTGGCAGCGTGCTATGCAGGCCTTAGCCTCATTATCCACATGAAGATGGGCGACGAATGGGAACCGTCGATGTCTGTGTACCTGATCTTTATTCCCTATTTCATCACGATGGCGATCTATGGCTCGATGGCTCAGGTATTCATTGTCGCGAACCGGCTGAAGATCGACTTGATGATTCAAGCAGTCAATGCCGTATCGATCTTCCTGATCTTTGCGACGGCTCAATTCCTCGGCGTCGGGTTCATCCACTCGCTTCTTCTGCTCAGCGTCTGTGGAACGATCGTGGCAAGTGTGGGGACTTACCAGGCGCTCAAGATCGGCAAGGAGCCGGACGCTTATTTGAATCGCCAACCTAGTTATGAAGCGCCGTGATCTCTGCGCTCAAAAATCAGCGACGCTGCAAGTTTAGCTCCTCCACCGCGAGGCGAGTCGCTCACTTGTTCAGGGAAAGAGTATGCGCATTGTAAAACTCCCCGGCATCATCGGCAGGAATGCGAGTCCAGGCGTGTCGGCCGTGGTCTGGTTCATTCTGTTCATCGCACTTTATGCGATCTCCGCGTTTCACGACAGCACGTTGCCGGCGCGTTTTCTGTTCGATGAACTGGTGATCTTCGACCGGATGAAGACCGTCACGGCTTTCAGGGCGTTTGGCGACTCATTTGACAATCTCGCGTGGCTATTCAACTTTTTCGGTCTCCAGGGTTTCTCCATTTCTTTGATAGGATTTCTCGCCTCGACAATCGGCATGTTCTTCGCCATCTGGCGTTCCGGTGTCACTTCGCTAAAACCGGCCGAGTTCTTTCTGGTTGCCTTCTGGCTCGCCAATCAGACCGTCTACATCGGCGTTCCATCGAAAGAACTCATCATTTCGGTTCTGGTTCTTTTGTTGCTGTTTTACGACTCGTCGCGTGCGATATTGGCTTTGTTTGTCGTCCTGGCAGCGCTGGTAGCCATGTACTTCAGATCGTACTGGGGTATCACACTGGCCGCAACCGTGTTTCTTTATTTGGCGCCAAACGGCTTCAAAAGGCCGGTTTCATTGATCTTTTTCGCACTGGCCATGTTTGTGATGGTCGCCTTCGTGTTCCAGAAGGCCTATGGCGAATCACTGGATTTCGCAAGGCAGAACGCCAATGAGTGGCGGGACCCGGAGGAAGTGGGGTCGATGATCGTACAGTTCATTCCAGGCAGTGGTATGTTCATTGGCGTGGCGAACGTCGCCATCACGCTGGCGACCTTCGTTTTGCCGGTGCGGTTGATTACGTCGGGTTCTCCGCTGCAAATGGTGGGCGGCATTGGCGTGTTTTTCACTTTTGCGATTGTGTTTGTGCGTTATCGCTCCGCGGCGGCGCTATTTCCGGTGGGCCGATTCGAGACACTTTGTTTTTGTTTTCTGGTCAGTTTCCTGTCAACGCAAGCTATTTTCGAGCCGGACTACGGGTCATTTCTGCGGCATCTTTCGCCGGTGTCGCCGATGATCATGTTTCTCGTCCTGCGGCTCTCGTACGATGAACACATAACGGTATCGGCGCAGAGTGCGTCGCGAGTGAACGACGGCGACCATCACCAGTCCACATTGTCGAAGCATCGCAGCGCCTCCTGAATCGCAATGACGGTCCGCTGATTCAGTAGGCCGTCGATGAAGCGATTGTCGCCAGCATCACGGAAATGATCTTCGTGACGGGTCGAAGCAAGCGCGCCATTGAAAATCACTTCGACAAATCGAATGAGATCGGCGCGGAGCTGGAGGCGCGCGGCAAAAGGGCGCTTTGGGACCCGCGCTCGGCGTCGAACCTGTTGATGTCGGCTGTTTTATGTCATCAGGCCGACGCGTTGGGTTTCGCACACGCCAAACGGGCGATACCGCGCAATGTCGTCAACACATCAGACCCGCTCTCTCAGAGCAAGATGTTGTCAGACAGAAACCCTCCTGCGCGTGGGGCCGTGTGGCCGGAGCTCCACAGTTCGTCGCCGCCGTGACCTACGACGTGCCTGCCTTGCCGGGCCTGCAGGTCGGCGCGGACGCGAAGTTCACGGGCAGCACGAAGGTGCGTCCGGCAGGCGACCTGGAGACGGGCGGCTACATGATCGTAAACATCGGGGCGAACTATCTGACGCGCATCGGTGGGCACGACGTGACGCTGCGCGCGGCGATCGACAACATCACGAATCGCCGCTACTGGATGTTCCATTACTCGGACTACATCGCGCCGGGCGATCCGCGCATGGTCAGCGTGAACGCGAAGATCGATTTCTGATTTGAGTGGCGCGGTGTCGCGGGCCGTGGCGGGCTCACTGTGCGCCGCCGGCGCGCATGGCCCGGTATTCCCGCTGCACGATGTCCATCAGCTCCGCCACCGAAGTCAGCGCGCTCTGTTGCTCGTAGGTCACGCGGCCTCGCTGCATCAACATGATGCGATCCGCGATATCGAGCGTCTGCGCATAGTTGTGCATGATCATGATGATCGAGAGGCCGCCTTTTTCCTTCAAGCGCATCAGAAGGTCGATGATGAGTCCCGCCTCGCGCGCGCCCATCGCGGCGAGCGGTTCGTCGAGCAACAGGATTTTCGCGTTCGAATGCACGGCGCGCGCCACGGCGATCGCCTGGCGCTGGCCGCCCGAAAGACGCTCCACGGGCAAATCCACCGAAGGCACGTGCACGCCGATATCGTCGAGGCATTGCGCCGCGCGCTCGCGCATCCGTTTGTGGTCGAGCAGCCTGAACGGCCCGCGCCGCACGATTTCGCGGTTCAGGAACATGTTGTGATAAATACTCAGCGAATTCGCGAGCGCGAGATCCTGATACACGCATTCGATGCCGAGCGAACGCGCATGATCGACCGAGCGCAACAGCGTCTCCTCGCCGTCGATGTGGAGCGTGCCGCTCGTTTGCTGATGAAAGCCCGTGAGGATCTTCACGAGCGTGGACTTGCCCGCGCCGTTGTCGCCGAGTATGCCGAGGATCTCGCCCTTGCCGAGCGTGAGCGAGACGCCATCGAGCGCCGTCACCGCGCCGAAGCGTTTGACGAGGCTGTCGCCGCGCAGCGCGAGCGGGGCGTTCGGTGCGCTGCGCGCAGCGGCCGTGGCATTGGCGCCCGCGGAGGAGGTTTGCGATTGGTCCATCATCGTCCACCCTTGCGGCGAATGCGCCCGACGTGGATGTTGAAGATCATCGCCGCCAGAATCGCGGCGCCAAGAATGATGTTGAACGTAAACGCGTTGATACCGATGAGCGTAAAGCCGTCGTTCAGAATGCCGAGCACCGCTGCGCCGATGAGGCCGCCCACGATGGTGCCCGAGCCGCCCGTGAGCGGCGTGCCGCCGATCACGGCGGCGGCCACGGCAAGGAACATGATCTGGTTGCCGCCCGCCTGCGGGTCGATCGAGGTAATGCGAAAGGCTTCGAGCATGCCGGTGAAGCCCGCTAGCACCGCGGCGAGGACGAAGTTGCCGAGGCGCAGTCGCTTCACATGTATGCCGGCCTCGCTCGCGCCGAGCGGATTCGCACCCGCGGCCTGCGTATGCAGGCCCCAGCGTGTATGTCGCAACAGCACGTGCATCGCGGCCGCGATCACCAGGGTCCAGATGATCTCGCTGTAGCCCCACGCGCCCATGAACGCGGCGAAGGTGGGCGATCCCGGCGTGGCGGCGGGCGTGCCGCGCGAGATCGTGAGCGTGATACCGTTGATCAGAAAGAGCGTGCCGAGCGTCGTAACGAACGAGGGCAGCCGCAGCCAAACCGACACCGCCCCGTTCACGAAGCCGACGATTCCCGCGGCCACGAGCCCCGCGATCACGGCGAGCCACATCGGCGCGCCCGCGTCATTCGCGAACACCATCATGAATGGCGCGAACGCGAACACCATGCCCGCCGACAGATCGATGTCGCCGCCGATCATCAACATGATTTCGCCGAACGCGATGATCGCCACCGGCGCGATGAACTGCGACAGGTTGACGAGGCTCGCGTTGGTGAGCAGGAAATCGTGGTTCGCGAATTCGAAGTAGGCGGCCAGCAGCACGGCCACGAGCAGGATGCGCAGCTCGGCCGCCCATTGAGACGCGAATGAAACACCCGCGCGCCGGGGCGCGCGGACCGCTTCGGTGTTGCTGGGTTCGTTCACTGTATTCATCAGGACTTGATTGCGCCGGATCTCGGGACGATTTGCTGCTTGTCGGTCTTGCCTTCGAAGCGCGTCGAGGTATTCAGGTACGGCTCGACGTTATCCTTTGTCACGAATTTCAGGCCGGTGTTGATTTCGGCCGGGCCGACGAGGCCGCCGGAGCTGAGGAACACGAACGCCTGCATCACCGTATAGAAACCTTGGACGTAGGGCTGCTGATCGATGGTGAAGTCGAGGAAACCTTCGTGGATCAGCTGGATCGTGGTCGGCAGCAGGTCGAAGCCGCCGCCGTGCACGCCTTTGGACGGCAGGTTCGACTCTTTCATCACCTGCGCGACGCCCTGCGTGCTGCCCGCATCCACCGCGAACATGCCTTTCAGGTCCTGGTGACCCAGGTAGAACGCCTTGATCTTCGAAAGCTCCTCGTTGACGGTCGCGCCCGTGGCCACGGTCTGGATGTCGATCTTCTTGCCGGACTTCTTGATGGCGTCGCTCGCACCGTCCAGACGCGGCTGGATGTTGAGCTGCCCCGGCGTGGCGATGAACAGGCCGACCATGCCGCTGTCGATCAGACTGACGATGCGCTCGCCCATCTGGTAGCCCGACAGATACAGGTCCTGGCCGATATACGCGAGGCGCGGATTCTTCTTGCCGCGCGGCGCGTCGGCGTTGTACGCGAACACCGGAATTCCGGCGTCGAGCGCGGCCAGGATGGGCTTGTCGAAAGCGCTCGGATCGACGATCGGCACCGCGATGGCGTCGGCCTTCGCGGCAATCGCCGAGTTCACGGCGCGGACCATTTCGCCCGCGTCCGAAGTGGCCGAGCCGGTCCACTGATAATCCATGTTGAGCAGTGAGCAGGCATCCTGAATGCCGTACTGCGTGGGCACGAAGAACGGGTTGGTGGTGACGTGATTGACGAACACGATCCTCCACTTCTTGTGCGACGGAAAAGCCGTCTGCGCTGCCTGCGCGGTGCCGATCAGTCCGCCCGCGCCGCCTAGCGCACCCATCAGCGAAAGCGCCGCGCCGAGTCCCGCGCCCTGCATCAGCCCCCGCCGCGCCGTGCTGAACCCGTTACCGTTGTGTTCCTGATCGTCATCCCGTTGCTGTGCCATCTCATCCTCCGGTTCTTGTCTTCGTTGATCGATGTGGTCGACGTTGCGTCGATTGTGCGCAGATGCTGGACGGCACCGGGAGTGCGCTGGGCAGCGCGAGAGTTTGGCGTGGCCACGTGCAACCCCGATTCGGAGGCGCTCGATACGCGCCGTGCGGTACCGCAAAAATGTTAGTGCAGTGCGGTTGCACCGCCTAATCCATGTATACCCGTAACCGTTCCGAAGATTGGGACGCCGGGTCAGGATGCGTGTTTACCACGAGCGGTTGATCGCGCGGATGGGTGCGCGGCGCTCAAAGCTCGCCGCCCGCCAACACGGTCGCCACGTGCTCGCGCAACGTCGGCAGCACCGTGCCCTCGAACCAGGCATTGCGCTTGAACCACGCGATATTGCGCGGCGACGGATGCGGCAGCGGCATCACATGCGGTCCAAACTCGGCCCACCTGACGAGCGTATCGGTCAAGGTCGGGCCAAACTTGTCGCCGAGGCCAAAGCGCTGCGCGTATTGTCCGATCAGCAGCGTCAATTTCACCGAACGCATTTGCGCGAGCAATTCGCGGTGCCAACGGCCGGCGCACTCGGGCCGAGGCGGCAGGTCGCCGCTCGCGCCGCGGCCCGGAAAACAGAAGCCGATGGGCACGATGGCGAATCTGGAAGCGTCGTAGAAGGTCGTGTCGTCGACGCCGAGCCATGTCCGCAGACGCGCGCCGCTCGCGTCGCTCCACGGCACTCCCGACGCATGCACGCGCGCGCCTGGCGCTTGCCCGATGATCAGAATACGCGCCCGCGTGGACGCCGCGAGCACCGGGCGGGGCGCGTGCGGCAGCATGGGTGCGCACAGCGTGCAGGCGCGGATGTCGTGAAGCAGCGTGTCGAGCGACGTGTCGAGTTTCGACGGACGTTTGGTGGTAACAGCCATAAAGCGGTGCGAGGTGACCGGTGCGCAGTCGTGTCGTGAGTCGGCTCAGTTCTGCGCCTGAGCCGGATAGATCAGCGTGCCGTCGGCCTGGGGCTCGGCGCCCGGCGTCATCGTGGCGGCGTTCGTGTGATGCGCGTCCATGATGTGCAGCACGGTTTCATCGTGCATCAGCAGATAGTCCGTAATGATACGCCGGTGGCAGCGCCACCAGACCGCTTCCGAGCACATGATCGCGCAGCGCTGCCGATGACCGAGCGTCAGAAGTTGCGCCAGTCCCTCGCGGAACGCGTCGCTCATTGCATAGTCGGCATAGTTGCGAAAGGCCGGATGCGTCCAGTACGCATTCGGCGACGGCGCGTCATCCTTGCGCCTGCTGCGGCGTCCGCCGAGCGCGGCGAGATGCACGTAGTCGATATGTTCCGGCGCGAGCGAGGCGGGCAGCGTGTCGCGATTGAACTGCGGGTTGGTCCGCGAGCGCGGGATGCTGCGCACGTCGACGAGCAAGGCGATCTGCTCGCCGTTCAGTAAGTCGACGAATTCCTGCAACGGACGCGTCGAGTGGCCGATCGTGAAAAAAGGGCGTTTCGTTTTCATGCGTGCTTCGCCGGCGCTGATAGCGGCGACGATCCCTACAGATTTAAAACGTGTGGCGCAGTAACGTCCACTGTGTCCCGATTCAGGTGTTGCACGTGTCATGCCTGACGAGCGCGCGTATGCACGCGCTCGCGAATCGCAAGACCCCGGGGAGACAAGCCGGGTAGCCATCATTCCGGTATCGAGTGCAACCTTGCTCCCGCGAGTCGGAGTTGCAACAATGCACCCGCGACGGCGCCCGCGCGGCACGTAGTCGCCCGCGCATTTTCTTTCAACCCGCTTGCACCATGACCGACGGCCTGCCCAATCCCCAACGTGCGTTTGCGTACATCGCGATCGCCATCGCGATGACGATGTCGGTGCTCGACACCTCGATCGTCAACGTCGCGCTGCCCACCATCAGCAACGACCTCGCGGTATCGCCCGCGAACGCGATCTGGGTCGTCAACGCATATCAGCTGGCGATCACGGTGTCCTTGCTGCCGCTCGCGGTGCTCGGGGACAGCCTCGGCTACAAACGGGTCTACTGCTACGGACTCGCGCTTTTCACGCTGGCGTCGTTCGCCTGCGCGAATGCGCACACGCTGCTGGTGCTTGCGGTCGCTCGCGTGTTTCAGGGCTTCGGCGCGGCCGGCATCATGAGCGTGAATATCGCGCTGGTGCGCTTCGTTTTCCCGAAGGCACGGCTTGGCGTCGGCGTCGGTTATTCGTCGCTGGTGGTGGCCGTTTCGTCGGCGGCGGGGCCGAGTATCGCGTCGGCGATTCTGTCGGTCGCGCACTGGCAGTGGCTGTTCCTCGTCAACGTGCCGCTCGGCGTGCTGGCGCTGTCGATCGGCGCGCGCACCTTGCCCGCGACGCCGACCTCGGGGGCTCGCCTGAGCGGCCTGAGCGTCCTGCTCAACGCGCTCACATTCGGCCTGCTGATCTCCGGTCTCGCGGCATTCAACCAGGCGGGCGCGACGCAGCGCGGCGCCATGATGGTCGCGATCGCCTTGGTGGCCGGCGTGCTGTTCGTGCGACGCGAAAGCCGGCTCGCGACACCGATGCTGCCCATCGACCTGCTGCGCATGCCGGTGTTTTCATTGTCGATGGCGACGTCGATCTGCTCGTTCGCGGCGCAGACGATGGCGTACATCGTGCTGCCGTTCTACTTCGAGCAGACGCTGAAGCTGTCGGAAACACAGACCGGCATTCTGATGACGCCGTGGCCGCTCGTGACCGCTCGTGACCGCGTTGATCGCACCGGTCGCGGGCCGGCTGTCCGATCGGTGGGCGCCGGGACGCATCAGCAGCGTCGGGCTCGTCGTGTTCGGGTGCGGACTCGCGATGCTCTGCCAGCTCGGCGAGACGGCGACGCGTTTCGACATCGTGTGGCGGCTCGCGGTCTGCGGCCTCGGCTTCGGTATCTTTCAGTCGCCGAACAACCGCGTGATCATCGGCAGTGCGCCGCGGCATCGCAGCGGCGGCGCGTCCGGCTTGCAATCGATGGGTCGTCTGCTCGGCCAGTCGAGCGGCGCGGTGGCGGTGTCCATCGTGTTCGGACTCGTGCATGGCCGGCACCTCACGTTGATTGCCGGCATTGCCGCGGCGCTCGCGTTGATCGCGGCCGGCGTGAGTTCGGTGCGGCGTATGACCGAGCACAGCGACGCCCCGCAGGAACAACAGGCTACGCCAACGCGGCCGGTCTCCGAGCGTTGACGCGGGTGCGGCGTCGTTCCGCAGCCCATACGCCTACGCGAGATTCGAAGGCGCCGCCTTCAGCACGTCGACGTGCTTAGGAATCAGGCCGAGATCGAGGAACGTATCGGCGATCTGTTGCTGCTCGCCGAGAATCGCGCGGGTAATCGGCTGCGTGCCGAACTGCTGACGCTGCACCGCCACGTCCACGACCTGCTTCGGCAGACCCCATAGCTGCGCGAGTTCGCTGGCGAGCTGATCCTTGTTCTGCTTGTCCCACTGATCGACCTTGTCGAGTTCTTCGATCAGGATCCGGATCACGTCGGGATTGTTCGCCGCATAACTCTGCGACGAGTAGAACGCCCGATTGCCGACTACGCCGCTTGCATCGGCAATCACGCGAGCGCCGAGCGATTGCTCCGCCGCGGCGAAGAAAGGATCCCAGATGACCCACGCGTCGATCGACGCCCGCTCGAACGCGGCGCGTGCATCGGCGGGCGCGAGGAACACGAGCTTTACGTCGCCGTATTGCAGGCCATGCTGACGCAGTAGTTTGACGAGAAAGTAGTGGACGTTGCTGCCTTTGTTGAGCGCGATCCGTTTGCCCTTCAGGTCCGCGACCGAGCGGATCGTCGATTGCGGCGGCACCAGCACCGCTTCCGACTGCGGCCGCTTGACGGTCGCCGCCACATAGGCCAACGGTGCGCCGGCGGCCTGAGCGAAGATCGGCGGTGCTTCGCCGACGTCGCCGAAATCGATCGAGCCGACGTTCAATGCTTCCAGTTGCACGGGGCCCGCCGCGAACTCGGTCCATGTAACCGATACGTTCAGCGGCGCGAGCCGTTTTTCGAGCGTGCCGCGGCCCTTCAGCAGATTCAGGTAACCCTTCTGATTGCCGACGCGCAGCGTGCGCGCGTTGCCTTGCGCGAACGAAAGCGGTGCTGCCGCGGCCGCTGCGGCGCCGAGCGAAAGTGTCAGGAAGGTGCGGCGGTCGTGGAGCGTTCTGTTAATGGACATGACGGACGATACGATCAGGAGGGCAATGAAGAAGGCAGGATGCGCGACGGCCGAAGCGCCGCGGCTTGAGACGTGGGTTGTTCGTGCGTCAGGTTAGTGCTGGGGCGCGCCATCCCATGCCGGCAGCGTGGCGCCGTGATAAACGGTCAGGATCGCCGCGGCGACGTTGGTCTGCTGGTAGCTGTCGACGATCGTCTTCACCCACACAGCGTTCGCGTCTTTCGCGTTGACCGCGATGAAGTTGCGGTACGGGTTGCCCGGCACTTTCTCCTGCGCGATGCGTTCCTGCGGAATCTTGATGCCCGCTTTGATCGCCCAGTCGGTATTGACGACGGCAGCGTCGAGGTCGCCAATCGCGCGGCCGACGATGCCGGCGTCGAGTTCCTTGATCTGGATGTGCTTCGGATTCTCCGCGATGTCGCGCGCGGTCGGCAGCAGGCCGACGTCGGGGCGCAGCTTGATCAGTCCATTCGACTGCAGCAGAAGCAGCGCGCGGCCTTCATTGCTCGGATCGTTCGGCACGCCGATCGCCGCGTCCTGCGGCAGCACCGCGACCGATTTCACCTTGCGCGAGTAGAGACCGATCGGCTGCACGTAGGTATAGCCGACTGGCACGATCCGATAGTGGCGCGCCGCGATCTGCGCGTCGAGATACGGCTTGTGCTGGAACGAATTCGCATCGAGGTCGTGTTCCGCGAGCGCTTCGTTCGGCTGCGTATAGTCGGAGAAGGTCGTGATCTTGACGGTGACGCCCTGCTTGGCGGCATTGGCCGCGTACCGCACGCCACACGTCTTCGTCCTCGCCGGACATGATGCCGACTCGCACCGTTTGTCCCGCCGCGAGCGCCGGTTGCGCGTTGACGATGCCGCATGTAACGAGAACCGGGAGGAGTGCGGCCTTGAGCGCTTTTGTCGTAGCCATGTTTTGAAATGAGATCGAAGTGAAGGTCCGGAGATCGTAGAGAGGCGCTCGTTAGTGCACAAATAATATCGAGCGCTATCGTTATCGCGCTTGAGCGTAAGCGGCGGTACGACGTGCATGGCGCTGCTGGGAATAAGCCAAGCGCGATCGCCGCGCTGGCATGAGGCGAGCCGCAGCGGGGTTGGCGGACGCCGGATCGTGCGAATGTCCGCTGGCGCGGTTTTCGTTTCAGGTTGCGTGCCGGAACAAATGTGCGGGCTCGCGTGCGTCGTCCGTCATTTGATCTGGAAAGGCACCCGGTTCTAACCAGGCGGCGGCAACAGTGCCGAAAGCAGCCGGCGCAACTGCGCCAATTCGCTTGCCGTCAGCCTTTCAGTGAGAATGCGCTCGACCTGCTCGACGCGCGGACGCAAGGCCGAGAGCTGCTTCTTACCGGCAATGGTGAGAAACAGCACATAACTGCGCTTGTCGACAGGATCGTCGGCGCGCGTGATCTGGCCATTGCGCACCATGCGTGCAACGAGATCGGCAATCGTCGAACGATCCACGTCGAGTTTGTCTCCGAGTTGCCGCTGACTGACGCCAGGCGTCTCGTGCAAGACCTCGAGCGCCGCGTACTGCACGCTCGTGATCTCCGCGGAAACCTCGCTCAGCCAGACCGCTGCATGGCGCTGTTGGGCACGGCGCACCAGGCTGCCAGTAAATTTGGGGAGCGCGCCGGCGTCTTCGGGTTTGATCGGCAATTTCGAAGGTTTGGGTTTCGTTGTGGTTTAACGCACGCGAAAGATAGGCCGAAAGAAGGCGTTCAACTCCGCATACGCATTCAATGGGAGAACATGGGCCACGTATTGATCGGGACGTACCACGACGAGTGCACCTTGTTCGCGATCGATGCCGCGCTCGTCGAAGATATCAGTCGTCGCGTCGCTCGTAAATGCCTTTTCGTAGTCGATGAGGCCGTGGCGACCCTTGCGCGGCAGCAGGAGGGCGGGGACGTCTCCGAGGCGGACTTCGCGATGCGGCTGTTGCAGCACCGCGCGCAGATCGAGAACGCTGTCCACGTCGGCGTCCTTCGGCGTGCAGAGCCTCAAAACGGAATCGGGCGACGTGTCGAGATGCTCGCACAGCGCATCCAGCGCACGATGCGACGCGTCCGCGAAAGCGTACAGGCGCCAGCGGCCGTCCGCTTGCGCGGCATGCCCTAGATGGAACGGTTTTGCATCAGCGAGGCGAACGACAGGCGACGAGTGAAAGCGCGTACCGATCGCAAAGCCTTTGGCGAGCGCCTGATGCGTCGCTTCACCGGTCAGGGTGGCCGGCCGGTAACGCGTTGCGACGCCAGCCGTGTAGCGGCCAGCGCGGACGAAGTACGCCTGAAGCTCCGCGGGATCGACGCTGCCCGCCTCGGGCCGGTTCGGATCCTTCGGCGGCGCGGCCATCATCGCCGACCATTCCTTGTCGAAATCGATCAGCTCCTGCGCAATAGGTTGGCGCTCGTCCGAATACGTGCGCAACAGAGCGGCGTCGCTGCGGCCCTCCAGCACCGCGCCGAGCTTCCAGCCGAGATTGAAGCCGTCCTGCATCGACACGTTCATGCCCTGACCCGCTTTGGCGCTATGCGTGTGGCAGGCGTCGCCCGCGATGAACACGCGAGGCTCGCGCGAAGTGCCGTCGGCGGCGATGGCATCGTCGAAGCGGTCGGTGAGGCGCTGCCCGACCTCATAGACCGAGAACCACGCCACTTCTTTTACGTCGAGCGTATAGGGATGGAGGATGCGCTGCGCCGTCTCGATGATGCGATCGACCGTGATCTGCTTGATGCTGTCGCGGTTCTCCGGGGTGACATCGCCGAGGTCGACGTAGAAGCGGACCAGATATCCGCCTTCACGCGGAATGATCAGCAGGTTGCCCCTACTCGCGGACTGAATCGCCGCTTTCAGCCGGATGTCCGGAAAGTCGCTGACCGCCAGCGCATCCATCACGCCCCACGCATGGTTGGCCGCGTCACCGCGCAGCGTTTGTCCGATGGCGGTGCGTACGCGGCTGCGAGCGCCGTCGCAACCGACGACATAGCGCGCACGCACGGACATCGTCTCGTCGAGCCGCGCGGGATCGGTATGGCGCAGCGTGACCAGCACCGGGTATTCGTGCGTATCGTCGCGCTGAACGTCGACCACTTCGAGGCCGTAGTCCGGTTCGATCCGTCGCGCGGAGCGGCGCATCACGTCGAGCAGATATTCCTGGATGCGGGCCTGATTGACGATGACGTGCGGAAATTCCGAAAGGCCTGTTTCGGTATCCTGAACTCGGCCGGTACGACTGATCGCGCCGCGGTCATTTGCATCGGGTCGCCAGAATACTGTTTCATTGACCCAATAGGCTTCTTGCAGCAGGCGGTCACTGAGGCCGAACGCATTGAACATCTCGACGGTACGGCACGCCACGCCATCGGCCTGTCCCATCTGCAACGGTCCGTCGCGACGCTCGACGACGCGCGTGCCGATCGACGGGAATTGCGACAGTTGCGCCGCCAGTACGAGGCCGGCAGGGCCGCTGCCGACGATCAGCACGTCGAGCGTCTCGGGCATCTGCGCAGCATGCGTATTGCCGATGACTGGCTCGATCGTCGGATCGCCGGCCCGGAAACCGTTGAGATGAAATTGCATGACGTCCTCCTCCGTTCAGTAGATATCTGCTGAACGCAAATATACTCCGTACCCCAACCATTTTGAAGTACTTCGTGGGAGGATGGATGTTTACCCTGGTTCGGAAGAGCTGGTGGATTGTCGGGAACGACGGTCGATGCGGGATCGACACCGCGTCATGGCCCTGGATGCGGCGCAACCGCATGCCGTCGTTTCCTTCGAGAACGTCTGATTCAATGGCCGTGCCAATGACCCCCATGGCCGCCCCAGTAGCCGCCAATGCCGATGCCGAGGCTCACGGACGGCGCGACGTAATACCCGGGGGCATAGCCATAGGCGGGCGCTGGCTCATAACCGTAGCCATAGCTGGGCGGCGGCGGGGCGACGACGCAGCCCGCCAGGCCGACTGCCACGATGATTGCAAAGAGTAGTCTGGTCATGATTGTTTTCCTCCAATCATTGGGGAGCCGCAAGATTCAGTCCAGCCGTCTTCTGGCGCCACGTCGACAGTACCCATTCGTCGGCGGCAAAGTGAAGCGACAGCTTCGCCGGATAGGCGAGGCTGTTCCGATACGCGATGCGATGAACCGCGGAATTCTGGTTCCCGACGTATTTGCTGAAGACAAACACCACGTCGCGACCGACGGCACGCCGATCGCAGTCATCGTGACGGGCTGTCAACCGCAGCGACATCACACTGTATCCTTTGCGCCTGCTGCCTTCGTCAGCGCCGGCGTGATCTGATAGCGAAAAGTCATTCTTCGCCGTCGCTCCACCGCCCGCGCCCATTGCGATGACATTTCAACGCCCCCCCGCATCCGCTCTCACACCAGCCATCAACGCAACCCCACTAACCACAAGCAGCCCCGCAAGAAGATAAACGGCAAGATCCATACTCCCCGTCGTCGTGCGAATCTGACCGATCACCCACGGACTGACGATCCCGCTCGTAATCCCAATACTGCTAATAAACGCGATCCCCGACGCAGCCGCTTTCCCGGACAGATAGCTGGTAGGCACCGCCCAAAAGATCGGCAGCGCCGCGAAAATCAACACGGCAGCGAGCGACAAGATAGCCAGCATCGCAGGAAAGCTGCTCAGATGCAGCGTAAGCGCCGCGAGCGCGAGACCCCCGCCCACCGTGCAGAAAGCAAAATGCTTACGCCGTTCCCCAGTTCGATCCGAGCGGCGCGCAATCAGAAGCAGACCCACCGCACCGATCGCATTCGGCACCACGGTATAAAGACTCACCGCCACGACATCCTGAACCCCAAAATCGCGGATCATCAACGGCATCCAGAAATTGAGCGTCAGCGACGCACAGGTCAGCGAAAAATAGATGAACGCGAACAGATAGACGCGCGGATTGAGCAACGCGGCGGCGAAGCTGCGACTGTCGTGCCGGTGGTCTTTCGACTGGCCTTGCGCGCAAAGCGCGACGAGTCGCTCTTGTTCGTCCTGCGTGAGCCAGCTTGCCTCGTGCGGCTTGTCGACCAGATAGCGCCACGAGAGCAATCCGAGAATCACAGCGGGTGCGCCTTCGATCGCAAACATCCACTGCCATCCGAACAGGTTCAGCACGCCGCTCATGTCGCGCATGATCCAGCCGGAGAAAAGTCCGCCGAGCACGCCCGCGACCGCCACGCCCGCGAAAAACACCGAGATCACGGCGGCGCGCCGGCTGGCGGGAAACCAATACGTCAGATACAGCACGATGCCCGGGAAAAAGCCCGCCTCGAAAACGCCCAGCATAAAGCGCAGAACGTAAAAGTGCGCGGGCTTCGACACGAACATCATGCACATCGACGCGATGCCCCACAGCAGCATGATCCGCATGAAGGTTTTACGCGCGCCGTATTTGGCCAACAGGATGTTGCTCGGCACCTCGCACAGCACGTAGCCGACGTAGAACACAGCTGCGCCGAGTCCGTACATCGCGTCGCTGAAGCCGAGATCATGCTTCATCTGCAATTGCGCGAAGCCGATGTTGATCCGGTCCAGAAACGACACGACATAACAAAGAAACAGAAACGGCACGATGCGCCACGCGACCTTCCTGAACATCGAATCGTCGCTCGCGACGGGCGCGGCGTGGCCAATGGCGTTGCCATCGAGGGAATGCTGCATGTCTCGCTCCAGGTGCGGAGCGCGCCTGTGCGAAGACGAGCGCGCCCGAGGCGTCTAGCGCGCCTTCATGGTTTGAACGGAAAAGAGGAAATACCGAACGGCCTTTCCCGAGTGCGCGGCGCGATCAGTTCTGCAGCGCGTCCCACATTTCCTTGTCGCGCTGCGCGGTCCAGATGCGCGGATGGCTGATGCCGCTTGCTTCGTCGTAGGCTCGCGACACGTCGAACGGCAGGCAATGCTCGTAGATGAAGACGTTGCCGAACTTCGGGTCCATGGACTTGCGCGTGAGCGCCATCGCGCCCTTCAGATCGAGCTTGTCCCTGAATGCGTCACGGCCCGCCTGCAATAGCGTGGTGACGAAGTCTTTCGTGTAGTCGAGGCCCTTGTTCACTTCCGCCGGCGACAGCAGCGCGGGGCCGCGACCCGGCACCAGCTTCTCCGCGTTCAGGGCGCGCAATGCTTCGAGCGTTGCCGGCCATTGTTCAAGTTGCGCGTCGCCGCAATAGCAGGCCGCGTCGTACTCGACCAGGTCGCCGGAGAACAACACCTTCTGCGACGGCAGCCAGACGACCGTGTCGCCCTTCGTGTGGCCCGAGCCGAGATGCGCGATGCGCACTTCGAGCTTGCCGAGAAAGAGCGTCATTTCCTTTTCGAACACCAGCGTCGGCCGCGTCAGGCCGGGCACCGTTTCGACGCCTGCAAAAAGGCGCGGGAAGCGTTCGATCTCCGATTTCATATCGGCTTCGCCGCGCTCGACGATCATTTCGTAGGTGCCGCGGCTGGCGATCACCTGCTGCGCGCCTTCCTTGAAGTACGCCGACGCGCCCAGCACGCGCACCGCGTGATAGTGCGAGAGCACGACGTATTTGATCGGTTTGTCGGTGACGCTGCGGATCTTCGCGATCAGGTCTTGCGCCATGGCCGGCGTGGCGGTGGTGTCGACGATCAGCACGCCGTCGTCGCCGATGATCACGCCCGAGTTAGGGTCGCCTTCGGCCGTGTAGGCATACGCGTTTTCCGACAATTGGGTCCACGTGATCTTCTTCTCTTCCAGGTCGGCCTGGGATGCGAAAGCCTTCGCCATGTCTGTCTCCGTCTCACGACTCGTTGGGGGATGACTAATAGTCGTCGTCACGCTTATATTTGTCAATGACAAAATACCTTGTCATTCACTAAGTTAGGGTAAACTCCGTTGGTTGGTCGGCACGGTCCGATCGGATACCATCTAGGCCTTCCACGGGCGACACCGGACGGGCCGAATCTCCTTCGGGTCAAGGGCGGACAACACGATGGCTGATACTACAAGCGAAAAGAAACAGCGGGGGATTCAGAGCGTCGAGGTCGGCGGACGTCTGCTGCAGGCGCTGGCGCGACAGCGCGAACCGCTCGGGCTGACCGAACTGGCCGGCGAGGCGCAACTGTCGTCGGCGCAGGCGCATACCTATCTCGTGAGCCTGACGCGCCTCGGCCTCGTCAAGCGCGATGCCCTAACCGGCAACTACGAGCCGGGGCCGCTGTCGTTGCGGCTTGGCCTCATGCATATCGAACAGCAGCCGGTCTATCGCATCGCGGCTGCCCACGCGGCTTCGCTCGCGGAGCGGATCGGTCTTAGCGTGGCGATCTGCGTGGCGGGCGTGCAGGGCCCGACCATCGTCCGATACGAGCGCAGCGGTGCGCCGCTGCATGTCAATCTGCACATCGGCACGGTGATGTCGCTCGAAGCGACATCGACGGGCCGCGTATTCTGCGCGTTCTGCGCTGCCGAGCAGGTCGCGCAGATGGCGCGAAGCCAGGCGCATTCGGCGGACCCGACGCCGGCGCGCGGCCGCGCCGCCAAAGGGCCGACTAGCCCGGAGTGGCGCAAACGCTTCGATGAGATCCGCGCGCGCGGCATCGAGCGAGGAATCGATGCGCCGAGTCCGGGCATCAGCAGTCTGAGCGTGCCGGTGTTCGATGGCGATCAACGGATGCAACTCGCGTTGACGGCGATCGGCTCGTCGGGCTCGATCGAAGTCGGGTGGGATGGTGTGGTCGCGCGTCAGTTGCTCGAAACTTCCCGACGTATCACCGAAGCGCTGGTCACACCCAGCTGAGAATCATGCAGATCGAAACCCCGGACGCGTCCGACGCGAACACGCCCCAACTCAACGACACGAAAGCTCAGCGCGGAATCAGCGCGCTCGACAACACAGGCGAACTCCTGCTGGCACTCGTTGCCGCCGGCCGTCCGCTGTCGCTGCGCGATCTGGCCGCGGCCGCCGATATGCCCGCCGCCAAGGCGTTTCCGCATCTGGTGAGTCTGCTCAAGGTCGGCTTGCTGAGCCGCGACGACGCCGGTCTTTTCAGTGCGGGACCGCTCGGCATGGAGCTCGGCCTGATCGCTTTGCAGCGCATGTCGCCGATTCGCGATGCCGAACCGGAGATCGTCACGCTTGCGGCGGAGTCCGGCATGAGCGTCGCGGTGGCGATTCTTGGACCTTTGGGTCCTACGGTAATCCGCTTCGAAGAATCGGCGAGACCACAACACGTGAGCCTGCGCGTGGGCACCGTGATGTCGCTCGTCAACACGGCGATAGGGCGCGTGTTCGCCGCGCATCTTGCGGACGACGTATTGGTCGGGCTGTTGTCGCAGGAATCGATCAGACTCGCGGGCGCGCCGGTTGCGGAGGTGCTCTTGGCGCCGAAAAAGGGCCCGCCGTCGTTGGCCCCGGCCTATCTGGCACGTCGTGCGAAGATTGTGAGCGACGGCATCGATGACGCACTCGATGCGCCGGTGCCGGGCATCGGCGCGTTGGCCGCGCCCGTGTTCGATCACACGGGCAGCGTCAGTCTGGTGGTCGCGGTGATCGGTCCGTCGGGCGGCTTTGATTTCAGCACGCACGGCACGACCGCGCAGAGGCTGCTCGCCACGACACGACGGCTGTCGTGGCGGTTCGGCTGGGTCGGGCGCTGAGCCTGGGTCGTCAATCGGCGCGCGCCAGCGCCAGCGCTTCGAGCAGCACGTCGGCATCTCCGATGTGGTTCGCGAGCAGCAGCACGAGCTTTGCGTTCATGAAATGGCTTTGCTCGTCGGTCAGTCCATTGTGCGCGTCGATGAGCTTTTCATAGAACGCATCGGGATCGGCCATATTCGTTTCGATGTTCAGCTTGGTCATGATGGTTATCCGTTGCAGGTTGCGCGATCCACGGCCTTGGCGACCGATGCGGTGTCGAGGGCGCGCCAGCGCGCGCAGACGTGCTGGTCCGGACGCAGCAGATAAAAGGTGCCGGGCCGCGCATCGAAGCGATGCGTGACGATGCCTTCGACGTCCTCGATCACCGTGACGTGAGGCATCTCCGGAAGAGCGGTCACGGCCGCGCCACGCGGCACGACGATCAACGAGTGAACCGGCACCGCGAGGCATGCGAGCGCGCGAAGCTGTTCGGCGCATTTCGTCAGGTCGTCTCCCTGGCCGCAGAATTGCACACCCGTGAAGCCGCCATGTCCGGTCTGATTCAGGAACCAGGCGTCTTCGCCAGCGAGCTTGACCGGCGCGTCGGTGCTGGCCGCGCCGGGCACCATCGCACCGGTGAACGCGTCGGCGTCGGGCGTGTTCAAGGGCGAGTCGCGCAGAACCGCCGGCACCGACAGACGGCCGCTGTTGACGATGCGCCGCGCGAACGGACACTCTTTCGCGAGCTTAAGCGTGGCATCGCGGAACATCCGCGAAACCGCGCTTTTCGGCGTGATGAAGTCGGTGGCGCGCGATGAATTCAGGATGTTTTCGTCCGCCGCATACTCGCGCTCGGATGCATAGGTATCGAGCAGCGCCGGCGGCGCGTCGCCGTTGACGACGAGCCGCAGCTTCCAGGCGAGATTGTCGGCATCCTGCACGCCGCTATTCGCGCCGCGCGCGCCGAACGGCGACACGCCATGCGCCGAATCGCCCGCGAACAGCACGCGGCCATGCCGGAAACTGTCCATCCGCAAACACGAAAACGTGTACACGCTGACCCATTCGAGCTCGAACCCGGCATCGTCGCCGAGCAGCGCTTTCACGCGCGGAATCACTTTTTCAGGCTGTTTTTCGGCGACCGGATCGGCGTCCCAGCCGAGCTGGAAATCGATGCGCCAGACGTTGTCGGGCTGCCTGTGCAGCAGTACGGATTGATTGCGATGGAAGGGCGGATCGAACCAGAACCAGCGTTCGGTCGGAAACGGCGCCTTCATTTTCACATCCGCGATCAGGAAGCGGTCCTTGAAGGTGCGACCATGACTGTCGAGACCGAGCGCCTTGCGCACCGCGCTGCGCGCGCCGTCGGCAGCGACCACGTATTGCGCGCGCATCGGATAAATGCCGTCGGGCGTTTCGACCCGCAACTCGACATGGTCGTCTTGCTGGGTCACACCGATCACATTGCTTTTCCAGCGCATCTGCAGATTCGCGGTTCGTTTCGCCTCGTCGACCAGATAGCCCTCGACGTAGTACTGCTGCAGATTGATGAATGCTGGGCGCGCGTGGCCTGTCTCGGGCAGCAGGTTGAACGTATAGATCAGTTCATCCTGCAGGAACACCTTGCCGACGTTCCAGCTCACGCCTTTGTCGACCATCTGCTTGCCGCAGCCGAGCCGATCGAAAATTTCCAGCGTCCGCTTCGCAAAACAGATTGCGCGTGAACCGCTCGACAGCGTGTCGTCATTGTCGAGCAGCACGGTGCGAACGCCCTGCTGGGCAAGATCGATGGCCGCTGACAACCCGACCGGGCCAGCGCCGATCACCACGACCGGATAGGTGAGCGGTGCACCGGCATCGTGGTCGGCGGCTCGCTCGTAGTCAAACCGCATCGTTTGGTAGTCGATCTGCATGGCGTCTCCGGGTTCTGCGGGATATCTTTTATTAATCTATAGCAAGTAGTATTGCTCCTTGCTAATAATAGCCATTCTATAAAGCTTTTTGAGCGATCGAATCTGTATTTACCCTGGTGTGGTTCCATTGCCCGCAAACTCCAACGCGGATCTGAGTCAGCGTACCGAGGAGCAGGCAAGCGCACTGCAGGAAACCGCCGCTTCGATGGAGCACCTAAGCGCGACCGTGAAGCAGAATGCCGCCAATGCGTTCGAAGCCAGCGAGCTCGCAACTGGCGCTTCGTCGATCGCGGTGCAGGGCGGGAACGTTGTCGGCGCGGTCGTCGAGACGATGAGGGGGATCAACGAGAGCTCGCGCAAGATTGGCGAGATCATCGGCATCGTCAATGACATCGCGGCGCAGACCAACATTCTCGCGTTGAACGCGGCAATCGAGGCAGCGCGTGCCGGGGAACAGGGCAGAGGATTCGCGGTCGTCGCGGCCGAGGTGCGCTCGCTCGCGAAACGCAGCGCAAGCCGCTCAGGAAATTCGGGAGTTGATTACCGAAGCGTGGAGCGCGTCGATCATGGCAGCGCGCTCGTCGACCACGCGGGCGCAACGATGGTGCAGGTCGTGGATGCGATTCAGCGCCGGAGTGAGTGTTCTCGTGGCGGAAATCAGCAACTCGGGTGCGCAGCAGAGCGTCGGCGTGGGGCAAGTCGGGGAAGCGGTCAGGCGGATCGCCTTCGAGTTGGCGGGGTCCTGTTAGAAGTGAAGCTGACCCAGGCTCTGGCAGGACGCCTGATTCGGACGACGACGTGCTGACTATGCTCACGTTGCTACAAACCGGATATAAAAAAATGCGGAGCCACTCGCACATGCGAGGGCTCCGCTGGTAGGAAGGGCCGGGTGCCGACTGACCATCGATGATTGGATTCTTCTCCGCTGAGGACCAGCACCCGCTCTCTTCCTGAACAAACCCCGTAGCGTCGATAACTCATTGGGTGGTATGCGCCGCGCCGGCCTGAGTCGTGCCAGGTTGTGCCGATTCAGCCAAAGCGGCGCGTGCGCGGTCGCGGGACTCGCTTACCGACTGGTTGCGTTCTTGCCGGGATTCGCGAGCTTCGGCCCTGAACGCCTTTCTGGCTTCCGCGGTCCGGGCACGTTGTTCACGGTTCGCCTCGCGAATCTCGTTTCGCTTCTGAACGATTGGATCACTGTGGGTAGTCGCCGGTACAGAAGCAGCCTGTGCGACTTGGGGTGCCGCCGTGGCCGGCTGCTGGGCAATAGCAGCGCCGGAAGTCATCAGGCCGAGCACGACGAGCGTTGTGGCGATTCGGTTGGTAAGGCGGCTCATGATTTACTCTCCGTTTAATTGAGGTCTACTGAATAGTGGCGACAGCCTGCAAAAGCGATGTGAGGTTGTCAGCCGAGTGCGGTTGCCTCCGGTGCAGCGAGGCGCTGATGGATTCTTTCGGACTCGTCTCAGCACAGGAGCCATTCTAACGAATGCCCGAATCATTTCAAATAGCTTTCAGTCAGATTTCCCAGGGTAAACCCTCTATTTGGGGAAACTGAATGCAGTGCCTGGCTCGACAAAGTCGAGGAAGCGCACGCCGCGCTAGAGGAGCGTCGGCAGGAAAGGAAGACGAGGGTCGAGATCGGCTGAAGGCAGACGCGTAGCGCGCCGCCAAGCATTGAAACGTCGGGTTGACCTTGGCAAGTGGCATTCGTGATACGTTAGCTGGCACAAGCAGCGATGGAGACCGCCCATGCTGATTTCTCTGCTGTTACTTGTGGGGCTTCTTTGGTGGATGTTCGCGATCCATCCGGGGCATGCGGCGCTCGAGCGACTTCGTGCGATGATGGAATTTGCCCGCTTGGACTTCAAACTTTTTCCGAAGCTTGCCCCGCATTCGACTGCCCGGTCTGCGATTGCCCTGGCTCTTTACGCCATCACTTGCGCGATCAGCGCAGACAACCTTGGCCTCGCGCAGGCTCAAGCACAGCCGCCGTCGTTCGAGAGCTTCGCCGTCCCGGCCGGCAGCGCACCGCATGACGTCGCACCGGCGCATGACGGCACCGTGTGGTACACCGCGCAGGCGCGGGGAGCGGTCGGGCGGCTGGACCCGCGCAGCGGCAAAACCGACACGATCGCGCTCGGCGCCGGATCGGCGCCACATGGCGTGATCGTCGGCCCCGATCGTGCGGCGTGGGTCACTGACGGCGGCCAGAACGCAATCGTGCGTATCGATCCGAAGACGCTCGCCGTTACGCGTTTTCCGCTACCCAAGGACCGGCCGGACGCCAATCTGAATACCGCCGTGTTCGACAAACAGGGGCATCTGTGGTTTACGGGGCAAAGTGGTATCTATGGCGAACTCGATCCGCAGCGATCGCGCATGCGCGTCTTTGATGCCCCACGCGGCGCCGGGCCCTACGGTATCTGCGTGACCCGCTCCGGGGATCTGTATTTCGCTTCGCTGGCGGGAAATTACGTAGGTCGCATCGACCCGACCACGGGCGCGGCACAGGTCATAGAACCACCAACGTCGAATCAGGGCGCGCGCCGCGTCTGGGCCGATTCCAGGGGGCGCATCTGGGTCAGCGAGTGGAACGCCGGAAAAGTCGGCGTGTACGATCCTGGCACGCATCACTGGCGCGAATGGCGACTGCCCGGCAACGATCCGCACGCGTATGCAATATTCGTCGACGATCAGGACATCGTCTGGCTCAGCGAATGGAGCGCTAATGCGCTAGTGCGCTTCGATCCGCGTGCCGAGCGGTTCGACGTGTTGCCGCTGCCGCGTGACCACGCGAACGTGCGTCAGATGATGGGTCGTCCGGGCGAGGTCTGGCTGTCCGAATCCGGCACGGATCACCTGCTGCTCTTTCGATCCCGTGCAGCCGATGTGAACGGGCAGTGACCACGCACTGCACCGGGAGCGGAATTGCGCAGTCCGCTGCGCCCCGCGTGCGCGGGCCCGCTACCAAAATGGTCTAGAGGAGCTGGAGGGTCCGCGGATCGGCTTCTCCGCCGAAATACTTGCGCAAAGCTTCGATAAATACGTCGTTGTCGTTCGTGGCGTGCGCGAACAAGGTGACCGACGAGCGAAACTTCAGGTCATCCGGATACCCGAAAATTTCCTCGATGGACCGGTCGCTGACGAGGTTGACCAGGTGCGTCGTTTCGCGCAGCCGTGGGCCGAGTATCGGGTGGCGCAGATAGGCTTGCGCTTCGGCCAGCGAGGAAAGCGCGAATCGCTGAGCCATTGCGCTGGTTCCGAGCCCCTCGATTTGAGGAAACACGAACCACATCCAGTGGCTTCGCTTGCGTCCGTGCCTCAGTTCATCGCATACCTGGTCGTAGACCCGCTCTTGTGCATCGAGGAAGCGCTGAAGATCATAGGGATCGTCCATTTCGTACTCCGTTGCACGCGTGGAAACCCATCGTTAAACCACGATTCTCGCGCGCATTGCAGGCACGGGTCTACGATGGATCTTCGCGCCGAACCGATGATCTGATTCGGTCCTGATGGTCCGCTTCATGACTGCTCCAAACGGCAACTAGCTGTTGATTTATCTTATACGGAGGCCCTTTTCGCCGCATCCAACGAATGTTCGCGATAGGGGAAACGGCTGGATTCCGATCGCGCGCAGACTATTTCCGATCGAACGTTGATTCGCTCCGTCATTAGCGATACCTTTACGTCTATCCAGGTCGTCGGGTGCTGGTCAACGAAGGGAGAACCGTTTCGTGAAGAGAGCGTGGGCTGTCTCCTGCATCGTCGCATTGAGCGCGATCTTCGGCGGATGCGGCAAGCAGGGACCGCAAAGCGCCACTGAGGCATCGGGCGCATCCGCGAGCTCGGCGCCGGTTCAGCCAGCACAGGGTGCGAGCGATGCAACCGCTGCATCAGGCGCCCAAGGAACGGGCGCGCTGGTCACCGTCACGAAGGCGCAGTTGCCGGCGGAAGCGGCCGAAACACTGCGACTGATCAAAGCGGGCGGCCCCTTCCCGTTTAGCGATGACGGCGTCTTGTTTCGTAACAGTGCGGCTTTGCTGCCGAAGCATCCGCGCGGTTACTACCACACCTATACGGTTCGCACACCAGGCGCGACGGATCGCGGGCAGCGTCGGATCGTATGTGGTGGGCCGCGCAAGCAAACCGGCGAGTGCTATTACACCGACGATTACTACGCCAGCTTTAAGCGCATTGGAGAATAAAGACGGAATGAACTGCATCAGCGACGCTATCTGCGAACTGGCGGCGGCGTCGCAAGGCATCTTTTCGCTAGCTGCGATGGCGCCTGTTTCAGCGAGTTCGGCGACGCAGTCATCGTGCTATTGAGGCCCACAACGATGAGATACCTGCCGACAGCATCAATCCATCGGCCAAAAGTCTGAACGTTGATGGCTTCATCCTGATCACCACAGATCTGGCGAAGAACGACCCCCAGCCATCAGCGCGGCACCTACGTTCATCCCTTTGACGACCACGCCGAGTGGAAGGGCGCCGAACTGCGTTCAGCAGTACGTTCGAGCGCCTGGCCATCGCGGCGAGCCGACTGCGCCGAAGTGAAGTCGCGCGTCGGGTCTCGGGCATCGTGCGTGTGAACCTGGAGGGGTTTCCAGACAGTGCGAGTACGCCGTTGACGGCGAGGTCAGTAGGAGATCTCACAATCAGAAGACCTGAAGGCAGCCATCAGAACTATGAGATTTTCCTGCCGTCGGGCTTCTGCGATAGTTGTTCTCAACCGTTGTGTTGGATTTCCGTACCGCGCGTCGTCGTCCAGGGAGAATCTGCATGCATCGTTTTGTGATCGTGGGAGGAGGGGCGGGTGGCATCGAACTCGCAACGAGGCTAGGCGATCGTTATGGTGGTCGGCGAAGAAGCGGGACGCAACGTGCCTCCATTACGTTGATCGACCGCAACCCGACGCATATCTGGAAGCCGCTGTTGCACGAGGTCGCAGCAGGAAGTCTGGACCCATTCGCACAGGAACTGGCGTACGCCGCGCAAGCCCAGTGGCACGGCTTCCAGTTCATCCATGGCGAACTTGTCGGACTGGATCGTGGCTCGAGGCAGGTCCTGCTTTCGCCACTGCTCGATGACGACGGAACCGAACTGGTACCGCCGCGCCGAATCGGGTACGACTCGTTGATTCTTGCCATCGGTAGTACAACGCACTACATCGGCGTGCCGGGCGCGGCGCGTATGCTTTGTCTGCACGGGCTCGATCAGCACGATCCAGCATTCGTCGTCTGCGACTGGATTGTGCAGCGTGCCGCGCGGCACTACGTGCATCGAACCCGCGGGCAAATCGACGACGTGTCCGCCCTCATATTCGATCTTCAGATGTCCGCGCACGACGAAGAACAGTTCGTCCTCGTGCTCGTGGTCGTGCCACACGAACTGCCCGCGCACTTTCGCGACTTTCACGTACTGATCGTTGACGTGTGCGACAACTTTCGGCGACCAATGATCCGACACATCGGCGAACGCGGCTTCAAGGTCGAACGATTCGGCGAACGGATGGGAAGACATGCTTATCTCCAGGTCGGAATGAGGGATGCGGCGAGCAGCACACCCATCGCGAGATTGAGAATGCGCCAGTGGCGCGGCGTCCGAAACAGCCGCGCGAATAGCACGCCGAGCGCACACCACAGCGCGAGCGACGCGCACGCAGTCACCCCGAACGCTGCACCGAGCAGCATCGCGAGGCGGTTCGGATTGTTTGCGAGCAGGGCGAAAGACGCCGCCGCGCCAACCGTCATCGCCCAGCCTTTCGGGTTGAGCCAGAGCAGCAGGAAACCGTTGACGAGCGAAACGGGTCGCACGGGGCCATTGCTCGCGTTTGGCGGCCCGCTGCGCGCGATGCGCCACGCGAGCCACAGCAGATACGCGGAGCCGAGTGTCCTCACCGCCGTTTGCAGCGACGGCAGCGTGAGAAGCAGACCGCCAAGCCCGAGTGCGGCGACCGCAGCGAGCAAGGCGAGGCCCATAGCGATGCCGAGCATCAGCGGTATCGAGCGTACGAAGCCGAAGCGTGCGCCTGAGGCGGCGGCGAGCGTGGTCGCGCCGCCGGGCGTCACGGTCGCGACGGCGACGAAGAGCAGAAGCGGCAGAATCGAGGTCATCGGTGCACATTCGGATCAGTGAATTCGCACTGTACGGATCGTCAAGGCATCGTGAAAGCTAATAATATTGATGCGGTACATTACGCCGCATAATGTATAGATGAGCCGAAATCTCGACCTCGATCTGATCCGCACCTTCGTTGCCGTCGCCGATAGCGGCAGCATGACGGTCGCCGCGAATCTGCTGCACATGACGCAAGGCGCCGTGAGCCAACAGGTGAAGCGCCTCGAAGATGTGCTGGATTGCCTTCTATTCGTTCGCAAGACGCGCCGGCTGGAACTGTCGCACCAAGGCGAGCAGTTTCTCGTGAAGGCGCGCAAGCTGCTGCGGCTGAATGATGAAATCTGGGCCGACATGACCGGCCAGCCGTTGCGCGGCGCCTTGCGTGTGGGCGTTCCTTACGATCTCGTGACGCGGCTCGCGCCCGCGATGAAGGCATTCGCCGAGGCCCATCCGCACGTCGAAATTTCGTTGGTGTGCGCGGCGTCGCCAGAGCTGAGCGAAGCGGTGAATAGCGGTCGCGTTGACGTGTCGTTGATCGAATATGTCGCAAGCGAAGCCGAAGGTGAAGTGGTCTGCATCGAGCCGTTGGTGTGGGTCAAGGGGCGCGGCAGTGATGCATGGCAGAAGCGGCCGTTACCGCTGTCGATGGTAGACGAGCGTTGTGCTTTCCGCCCGGTGGTGCTCGGCGCGCTCGCGGACGAGGGCATTGCGTGGCGCACGGTGTTCGAGAGCGGAAACATCGAGGCGACCGCCGCAACGGTGCGCGCGGGCCTCGCGATCACGACCTGGCTCGCCTCCACGGTGCCGGCCGATCTGGAGACGCTCACGTTTCGAGTCAGCGGCTTGCCTGCACTGCCTCCGTTCGCGATCTGTCTGCGATTGCCCGCGACGGTTCAGCCAGCGGCACAGGAATTCGCGCGCCATGTGCGGGATTCGATGTCGAGCGACGCTGGCACTCGACGCGCGCCGCTCGCGAACATTGCGTGACGGACGGCGTTTGAAGTGCGCGCCGGAATCGAGTGATTCAGACGCACGCAGTGCCGCCAGCCATCTTTTAGTTCACGGACGTCGCGATCCTACAAGCGCTGCGGCAGCGCAGCCGCAAAATAGTCAGTCACCCGGCGCACGCGCGCAGGCACGAAACGGCGCCTCGGCCAGATGATGCTTACATCACGGGCGTCGCGAATGAAGTCGTCTAGCACGGTCACAATGTCGGGATGCTTGAGTTCGTCGGCGAGCGAGAGCTTCGCGAAGAGGCCGATTCCCACGCCCGCGAGCACGGCCGATCGTATTGTCTCGACGCTATTCGACGACAGGTTGCCTCGCACCGGTACGCTGAATCGGCCTCGTGGCCCATGAAACGGCCAGTTTGCCGACTCCATCAGACCGCCGTAGAGCAGGCAATTGTGATTGGCGAGTTCGGTAGGATCCTTCGGTACACCGTATTGTTCGAAATAGCGACGCGATCCGACGCAGACCAGCGGGGTGCTGGCAATCCGCTTCACGACCGAATCCGGATCGTTGACGGAGCCCACTCGAATCGCGAGATCGATTCGATCCTCGACCATATCGCGTACGAAATCCGACAACACGAGATCGACCCGAAGACCAGGATAGCGCGACAGCAGCTCGGGAATGAGCGGAAGAACGTGCAGGCGACCGAACGTAGAGGCAGAGGCGATCCGGACAAGCCCCGAGACATCCAGCGTGCTGCTGGTCAGCTCGCTGTCGGCCACCTCCATCTCGTCCAGCAACGGCTTGGTGCGTTCGTAGTATTTCTGCCCCTGATCCGTCAGGGTCACGCTGCGTGTGCTTCGGTTGAATAGCAGCACGCCCAGGCGCTTTTCCAGCGCGCCGATCGACTTACTGATCGCGGACTGTGACTCGCCGGTTCTGCGCGCCGCGGCGGAAAAGCCACCCGCTTCAACGACGGCGAAGAAGGCGTTCAATTCGTGAAACCGATCCATTGTATTTCTCTCGTGCGATCTATTCTCTCGGTGAATGGATCTTATGATAAATCCGCCGATTATCATTCGCAGGGGCCGCAATTACGATGTCACTTCCATTCACGAACAGGCAGAAGCTTCAATGTCTACTCTCACAGGGAAGATCGCCGTGATTAGCGGCGGAACGACGGGTATCGGCCTGGCGATCGCCAGGCGATTCGTCGCCGAAGGCGCTCACGTCTTTATCTTCGGTCGGCGCCAAGGCCAGCTCGACGAGGCCGTCAAACTGCTCGGACGCAACGTTACCGCGATTCAGGCCGACGCCGCGAATCTCGATGACCTCGACCGTGTCGCTGCGGCAGTCAGGGACGAAAAAGGTGTCGTCGACATCATCGTGTCGAACGCGGGCTTTACCGAGCAGGCTTCGATCGACACCATCACGCCTGAGCATTTCGACAAGGCATTCAACCTCATGGCGCGCGGCCCGGTATTTCTGGTGCAGAAGCTGCTGCCGATGATGACAGGTGGCGGGTCGATCATCCTGGTTTCGTCGGCCATGCACGTCATGGGCATCCCTGGTCATACCGCCTACGCGGCGACCAAGGCCGCGTTGCGTTCCTATGCCCGCACCTGGGCCGCCGAATTCAAGGATCGCGGCATTCGCGTCAACATGCTTAGCCCCGGTGTCACCGACACCCCGATTCTCGACTCCCAGTCGTCGACACGCGAGGATCTGGTGAGCATGTACAAAAGCATGGTCCCGATCGGTCGACTCGCCCGCGCCGAGGAGATGGCGAGCGCGGCGCTCTTTCTCGCCTCCGAACAGAGTTCCTATATGACGGGCGCGGATTTGATGAATGACGGTGGCATCGGCCAGGTCTGAGTCCGCCATGAAAAGGAGTGCACCATGACCTATTCAACTATCGACCCTGGAAAACTCGCAGCGGAGGCTGGCCGCCGGCTCGCCGGCAGCGGCATGGCTATTGGTGTTGCCAACGCGCATAGCCGCGAGTCGATCGAGGCAATGGCGCAGCAACTCGGTGCGCAGGTCACGGCCATGAGTTTGCAAGATGCGCCCCGCGCGGAGGTCATGATCCTCGCCGTGCCGATTCATGCCCACGCCACCATTGGCGATCAGCTATCTGATTGGGACCGGATGGTCGTTGTCGATGCGAACGACCATGACAGCATCTCGCCGGATGAGCTTATGGGTCTTCTGAATGCCGCGAGGTCATGACCTCCGCGATTTTTACTCGTGCTATTTAGCGGTCGCGTTGTACCACTCGACAGCGTCCTCGCCGGCGGGGATGTTGAACGGGCTCGATGAATCGGTCGCTGCGAGCCAAACTGCTTCGGCGACATCCGATGCGTGCGTGACGGCCGTTTCTTTCTGCCAGTTTGCGAAAATCTGCTCCACGAGCGCGCCGTACGGCTCGGCGAATCCGTCTTTCATCCGTGCCTGCGCGTTCTCGCCGAAGCGGGTGGAAGGCGCGCGTCCCGGCAGCACGACACGCACGCGCACATTGAACTGCTCCAGTTCGAGCGCGAGCGATTCGCTGAATGCGTTGACCGCGGACTTGCTCGCGGTGTAGACCGACAGCAAATGCAGCGGTCTGCAGGTGACGCTCGACGTCACATTGATGACCACACCTTCGCGGCGCTCGCGGAACTGCGGCAACACGGTCTGCGCCATCGCGATGGTCCCGAGCGTATTGGTCTCGAAGATATCGCGCACGGTGTCCATCGGCGTTCCTTCCAGCGCGTTCAAAAAACCGATACCCGCATTGTTGACGAGCACGTCGATCCGACCGGCGGCATCGATGACGGCGCGAATGCTTTGCGGGTCCTTCACGTCGAGGGCGAGAATCGAAAGACGATCGGAGCGCGGCAAGACGTCTTCGCGTGGCCTGCGCATCGTGGCGATAACGTGCTAGTCGCGATCCAGAAAATAACGCGCGATTTCGAGGCCAAAGCCGGACGAGCAACCGGTAATCAAGACGGTCTTCATGTCGAATCCTGTGGTTGGTGACAGTCCCAACACAATAAGTCCTGACCGCCCGGACTCGCTACAATTGAGCGTCCAGGTTTCATTCGAAATCGTCCGATCATGATCGACCCGCTCGCCGAAATCGTCACATTGCTGAAGCCGACGCCCACGTTCTCGAAAGTGCTGAGCGGCGCCGGGCGCTGGCGCGCGAGCCGCACGGAAGTCGGTCAGCCGTTCTATTGCGTGGTGCTCGAAGGTTCCTTCCGTCTATCCGTCAATGGTTGCGAGCCGCTCATTCTTCAGGCCGATGACTTCGTGCTTGTGCCCGAGGTTTTTAGCTTCACGATGACGAGCATCAACCCGCCCGACGATGACGACGTCTCCGATATCGCGCCCGCGGCACTGCCCGACGGCAGCTTTCGTTTCGGCGATGCATCGGTCGCGCCAGAAGCCCAATGGCTTGCGGGCCTCTGCGCGTTCGGTTCGCCGGATGCGGCCTTGCTTGTCTCGCTCTTGCCCAAGCTCGCGCACGTGCGCGGTGAACCCAGGCTGGCGACGCTCGTGAAGCTCGTGAGGGAAGAATCGCGCGCGCAGCGGCCCGCGCGCGAGGTCGTGCTGGCGCGACTGCTCGAGGTGCTCTTCATTGAAGCGTTGCGAGCCACGGGGACGGGGGCATCGCCCGGACTCGTCCGCGGCCTCGCCGACGCCCGTCTCGCGCTTGCCATCCGTCATATGCACGAGAGTCCGCACAAGCCCTGGACGATCGCACAACTTGCAAAAACCGCCGCGCTTTCCCGGTCCTCTTTCTTCGATCGATTCAGCCGCGCAGTCGGCGTGGCACCGATGGAGTATCTGTTGTCGTGGCGCATGGCCGTCGCCAGGAGCCTGCTGCGCCGGAACGAAGTCAGCATCGCGGTGATCGCGGAACGTGTCGGCTACGGCTCGGCGAGCGCATTCAGCGTCGCGTTCACGCGTCATGTCGGACTGCCGCCCACGCAGTATGCTCGAGACGCAGCGAATGTCGTCGCTCGATAGCGTCGTAAAAAGGCTATCGGGCCTGGGGCCGCGAGCTTTCGCCGGATCGCAATCCGTTCGAGGCAGGCCTGGCGTTCGCCTGCAAGCTCGACCGAGACATCGCTTTCCGCGGTCGCGACGCCCTTCTGCGTCTGCGCGAGGCGCCGCTGCGCCGGCGTCTCGCGATCCTGACGGTCGACGGCGCCGAAAATCTGATGCTGTGGGGTGGCGAAGCTATCTTGCGCGACGGCGAGCCGGTAGGGGCGGTAACCTCAGCCGCGTTTGGGCATACATTGCGATGCCCGGTCGCAATGGGTTTCGTGAACCGTGCCGATGGTGCCGCCGATGCCGCGTGGCTCACGCAAGGCCGCTATACGATCGACGTGGCGGGCGAACAGGTGAGGGCAACCGTGCATCTTAGGGCGCCGTACGATCCGCGATCGGAACGCGTGAAGGGCTAGATGCAGCCAGCTGGGGCGAGAACGACCCCGAAATCAGGTTTTCGCGCAACAGTCGCGCGTTGCGCCTTCGTGGAGCTTCAGGTCGATCCGGAGATTCTCACTAGAGCATCGTCTACGCCGAAGTGATGAAAATAACATCGAGCCTATCCGGCCGATGCCGCGAGACATTGCTCAATGCTTGCTGCATCGCTCTTTCGCACTGTCAATCTGTTCGTCACCGACTTGACTCCGAGCACTGATCTTGCTGCATTGCCAGCGCGCGAGATCTGCCAGCTTTCCGGCACCGACCCGGTGAGCGTGACGACGCCGTGGCTCGCCCTGATGTGAATCTCTGAATCATCCATATCCGGTACACGCCTGAGGGCGCGGCGAACGTCACGAACTATCGAAGTATCCGGCCTGGGTCGAGGCGGCGAGCCCGAGGCCGCCACCCTTTGTGCGACCGCGCCGGCCGTTGCGCTCATAGCTTGTTGCGCGTTCGCATAGGCCGCGCCACTCGCGATGGCCGCAATTATCATTGCGCCGATTATTCTGCTCGCATTGCTTATGTTCATGCTGGCTCCTTTGGGTTCTGCCAACCTTGCAAAATCCGCTGTCCGTGTCGAACGATTTCTTTGACCAGCAGATCCAGGTCGCGAGCGTTTCCTCGGAACGCTGCTGAACGCCGTGCATAGGGAGCAAACCGGCTGCGTCGTTCTTCTCCATCTCGGCACCTGTCGGGTTCGACGTTGAGCAAACAAGAATCGCCCCAACAGGAGGCAGGATCGGCCCCGTAAGCCGTCACCACTCGGACACGATGCGATACACGCTTGCCCTGCCCTGGAGGCCGCGAAGCGGAGCCTCAAATTCGACGACAGTGCGGCCACCAAGGAGGTCGCGGACCCCAGGCGCACTATAGAGCGCTTCCGAAATGCAAATCTCCCCGGCGTCGGCGAGAGACTGAACGCGCGCGGCGACGTTGACGGCCTGACCGAAATAATCGAGATTGTCGTTCAGTGTCACCGCAATCGACGGCCCGCAATGTGCCCCGATCTTCAGGATGATCGCCGGTTCTCCACGTTCGCGATTGAAGTGCCCGATTTCCTCCACGATACTCAACGACGCGGAGACTGCGTCCGTTGGTCGACAAAAGACGGCCATCACAGCGTCGCCAATCGTCTTTACGATAGCGCCGGAGTACCGTTGTGCGATCATCTCAAGCAAGGCGAAATGCTGTCTGACGAGGCCGTACGCATTCAGATCACCGATGCGTTCATACATGGCCGTCGAACCCTTGAGATCCGTGAAAACGAACGTCACTTGCCGAATCCCAAGGCCTTCCTTCTCGTCAACGTTCTCCGAGCGGAACAGGCGCCGGAAAGTTTGTCGCGCCACCAGCGCCCCTCCGGAGAGATACGGTTCGAATTCGAGCGGCGGCTTGATGGCCTGAGCGACGACCTCTGGAGGCCAATTGATCAAGAGCAGCGACCCGCGCGTGCTCCCGGTATTCCTTACTTGGATGACGACAGGACCAGGCGGCACAACGGAGAGCGCCGGGGCAAACCGTTGACCGTCATAACCGGCCTGCAACAGTGTCGGCGAGGTGGCGGGCTCACCAGCGATCGGAACAATGAGAGCGGCTTGTGTCTCGACATTCACACCCGTCAAGGCACCGGGGCCAAGAACAGCCTGCAGGGTCGTCGTCGAACCTGGCGGCAGGAACGTGAGGCCGCGCACGAGCCCCCGCAAGAAGTCGAGAAACCGGGCTTGCTGGCCGGCGAACCGACCGTCACCGTTAAATCGCAGTTTCCAGTGGAAATCTTCAACGGAAAGCGACTCGGGATCGTGGAACGTCAGCCTCCGAAGTTCGGGCGATATTGAAAACGTGACCTGGATGAAATCGTCGAGGTCGGTTTCGCCCGTAACGTCGCATAGCCCACAGACGTAATGGGTCTTGAGAGTACGCAATGATCCGAAGCTGTGGAGGACCATTCCCGACTGCGGACAAAGAACGTCCCAGTTCATCTCGAACAATCCGTATCGCGCCGCATGAAGAAAGAGGTCAATGCATTCAGCCTCGTTTATGCCGCGATCTCGCGCAAACGCCAGCGGATTGACCCGGTAGACGGACAGCTCGTCGCCGCTCCTGATCAGAGTCTCGAGCTTGGAAATGACGCGCGGACTCCATGATCGCGCCTGCTCGATCGCGATCATTTTGCTCTCGAGAAGCCGATCGTCAATGTTCATCGTCGTGGCGAGGTCAACGGAAAACAGTCAGACACAACTGCCGTGTCATGTCGCTCTACCTTGGATTGCAAGATACGGTGACGGTTGGACGGCGTCAACAGGAGTGAGCGCGGCGACCCTATCCTCCTCTATCGGCCTCGCCCGAAAGCGCGGCCTCGATGGCCAGGAGCGCATAAAGGAAACCCAGGTTGCTGCCCTCCTGCCGTAGCCGCTGGAGTTCCTTCAGCGATGCCGGATCGCGATTGCCGGTTCCATACGAGACAAGCGCCCGTGCGCGCGCCACGAAAAATCCGGAAAAGGGCGATGGCTCGCGGCGTGCGTAGTCTTCAAGGGCCGCAGCATGATGCGCGGCCGCATCCCAGCGTTTGCGGTCGATGCATGCATCTATCGCATCACGTCGAAACAGAAAGTGGTTGTGGCTCACCGCTCCGGCCGCGAGCAAAGCTTCGCCTTCCGCGAGCGCCTGTGCGAAGACAACGGGGTCGTCCGTCGTGCGCGCGAGCACGCCGAGATAAGCGGGGCCCAGGTAGTTCAGCCGGTCTCCCGGCTGATCGACAGCGCCGCTTCGATATCGGCGCGCGCTTCGCGCTGACGGCCCGCGACCCGATGCAATTCCGCGCGAAACGCGAGCGCTTCACCTTCGAAGCGCCTTGATTTCAGCTCGCGCGCGCACTGTAGCGCAGGAGCGACGTGCTCCCACGCACGATCCCACTCCGCGCGATCGTGCAGGCAGTGCCAGGCAGCGTGATGGGCGACGGCAAGTGCGCGGGGATGCCCCACTTTCTGCGCTGCGGCGACGCTGGCAAGCGCGGCGTCGAGTGCGCTCGCGGCTTCGCCGGTAAACCACGTCGTGATCGCCCGCATCGGAAGGTTGGCCACCTCGATCCGTCCGAAGCCATGGCATTGGCAGAGTTCGATGCAGCGGCTGAAGGCCGCGTGGGCGCTGATCATCCGGCCGCGCATGTACTCGCCATCGCCAAGGCCGCCGAGTGCGGCCGCCTCCTGTTCGGGATCACACGCGTCGCGCGCGAGGGCAAGGCTGCGCCCGTGCTCACGCACGCAGCCGTCGATATCGCCGCGGGGAAAACACAGATTGCCGCGCAGGAAGTGAATGCGCGCCTTTTCGCGCAACAGGCCTTGGGAGGCTTCAGCGGCGTAGTCGAGGTCGGCCCATGCACCGTCGAGATCGTCGATGATCCGCTTCACCGTGGCCCGCCCGATCCATGCGCGGCAACGCTCCGCGTCCGTCGTCGCATATTCGAGGGCGATTTCGAATGCATGAAGTGCCGACTTCATGTCACCCAGGTCATGCAGGACGCTTCCATGTAGACACTCGAGTGCGGCGCGGTCGCTGCGTTGATCCGCGAGATCGAGCCCTCGTTCGACAAGCCGGAGCGCGGCTTCATGGCGGTGCCCCGACGCCTGCGAGCGCGCTGCTTCGCAATAGGCGAGCGCTGCCCCGGGTTCTCCCGCGCGATCGAGATGTTCGGCTCGCAGGACGAGGTCGCGCTCGCCGTACCACTGTGCGGCGCGACGATGCAAATCGCGGCGCCGGCTTTTCAGCAGCCCGTCATAAATGGCGTCGCGAATCAGTGCGTGATGGAAGATGAATCCGGTGCCCTGACGTCGTAACAGCAGACCGATCACAAGCGGTTCCAGCGCAACGCCGGCATTCGCATCGGCGCCAGCGCCATCGACGAGAAAATCGACCGCCTCCTTCTCGAACAACTGGCCGAGCACCGAGGCAGCCTGCAGCACTGTCTTATCGGCGGGATCAAGCCGATCCAGCCGCGCCTGTACGAGGCTTCGCACCGACCCCGGCACGCCGGTCCCTTCGCCGTCCTGCGCATCGTTCAGCAACTGCTCGAGAAACAGCGGATTGCCCGCCGCCCGTTCGATGCAGCGTCCCGCCAGACCTGCCTGCGCCCCGGGAAACGATCTGGCCATCGCCTGCGCGTCGCTGGCGCTCAGCGGACCCAGATCGATCAGCGAATACGGTCCGCCGGTCGCCACGCGCCACGGCTCTTCACTCGAATCGCCGTGCGTCCGCACTGTCAGCACGAGTACGGCCGGACATCCCGCCATGGTTTCCGAAAGTCCGGCGAGGTCGCGAAGCGTCGATTCGTCCGACCAGTGAATATCCTCGACGACCAGTACCCGAGATTGCTGGCGGCTCGCGCGTTGGACGAGCCGGGTCAGGGCGTTGCGTCGGCCGCGAACGCGCATTTCATTGTCCATGGCCTCGTAGACTGCCCGGTCCTCGAACCCCATCGGCAAATTGACCAGATCTTCGAGGAAGAGGGCGTCGCCAGCGTCGATCAAACCGCTGGCGAGCGCGTGCTCGACGCCAGTGGCACTCGCAGCTCCGTCAGTTGAGCCGTCGGCTGCCAACAGGCCGCGCACGAGAGACTGGATTGCGCCACGTCCGGTTGACGCACCGAAGTCGAGCACGAGGCCAGTATGAGAAAGGAATCCTGACTCCCGCGCCTCGCGTTCGAATTCCTCGACCAGGCGTGTTTTGCCGATCCCGGCCTCACCGCGCAGCAGAACGGTGCGTCCGCCTCCGGTGTCGCGGCAGGAATGGAGCACGGATCGAAACTGCCGCATCTCATGATGCCGGCCGACGAACGGCCGGCCCGGGCGTGAGCGCCGAAGGCCGGCAATACACCACGCCGTGACCGCTTCTGCGAAGCCTTTGACCGACAGCGCGCCGCGTTCGACACAGTCCATGCGGTCAGCCAGCGGGCGTCGCACGCTTTCCGAGATCAGGATCTTCCCCGGCTCAGCCGCATCGGTGAGACGCGAGGCGAGGTTGACCGTGTCGCCGGTGACGGTGTATTCCCTGTGAGTCGCGCTACCGGTGCCGCTTGCGACGACTTCGCCGCCGGCTATGCCGATATGCACGGAGACCGGGCGGCCGAGAGCACGCGACAGGTCGGGCATCCCATCCCTGATCGCGAGTGCCGCCCGCACGGCGCGTTCGACATCATTGCCATGCGAGACCGGCGCGCCGAATACTGCCATGACGCAGTCGCCGACGTGCTTGTCGACGTGCCCGCCATGTTGCTCGATGGTGCGGTCAACCTGCTCGAAGTAGCGATCGAGCACGGCGAGTACTTCCTCCGCGTCGACTTCACGGCTCATCCGCGTGAAGCCACACAGATCGGCGAACAGGACGGCGACCTGCCGTCGTTCGCCTTTCGCCTCGCCTGGGCTCGCGGCGCTATGCCGGGGCCCGGTTCGCGCCCGCAATTCAGTCAAGGCATCGAGCAGTTTGCGGCGATGACCAACCGACGCAATACCCAGTTCTTTCAGATCGTCCGCGGTGAGATCGCGAAGCACGTCGGCGTCGATGGCGTTCTCGCGAAACACCGGTTCATACCGCTCCATTCCGAGGCTGTGCAGCCACACGGCGACGTCCACGAGCCCTCCTGAGAGGAAGGTGTCGAATCCGTCAAAAATAGCACGGGGCTGGCTTCGTGGAGCTCTGCGCCCCGGGCGGCGGCCGACGCATCGCTGCCGCCCATGGGCGCGGTTGTCGACCGGCGGAAAGCAGCGGAGAAGGTGCGTCTCGCGCGTTGCCGATTGGACACCTGGTACTTCAGCGAGGCAGATATCGACGAGCCAGCGCCTCATATAGCGGCCGGGCGAACAGCTTCGGCACTGGCTCGAAATGAGCGCGGTGGCCGTCAACGAAGTCGCCAGCCGCGCGAAACGGCAGTGAGGCTACACCGCGCCTGTCCTGGGCTTTGAGCGTGCCAAAGCTAGCGCCAGCCTTGCGCCGACCTCGGCGTTGTGTTTCACGAGCGCGATGTTTGTCGCCAGACTGCGCCCGCCTGTCAACGCCTTGATGCGCGCCAGCAGGAAGGGGGTGACGGCCTTGCCAGTGATTCCTTGTGCAGCGGCCTCGTCGAGCGCCTGCTGGGTCAGCGCGTCGATCTCTTCGAACGACATCGCTGCGGCTTCCGGCACCGGAGTGCTCAACACCACACCGCCGTCGAGGCCCAGGTCCCACTTGGTGCGAATGAACCGTGCCTGTTCCTCCGCGTCGTCCAGCCTGAAGTCCGCGCGAAAGCCGCTGTCACGCGTGTAGAACGCCGCAAAATTGTCCTGTTCGCAACTGAGCACCGGCACGCCGTGGGTTTCCAGGTATTCCAATGTGAGCCCGATGTCCAGGATGGACTTCGCACCGGCACAGATCACCGCCACCGAGGTCTTCGCCAGTTCCTGCAGGTCGGCCGAGATGTCAAAGGTTTCATGCGCGCCTCGGTGTACGCCGCCAATGCCTCCGGTGACGAAGACCTCGATGCCGGCCAACGCCGCACATATCATCGTGCCAGCCACGGTCGTGGCGCCCAGCCCGCCGCCGGCCAGCACGGCCGGCAGGTCGCGGCGGCTGACCTTATGCACGTGGTCCGATCGGCCGATCGTTTCCAGCTCGTCATCCGAAAGGCCGATGTGGATTCGCCCATCGATCAGCGCAATAGTCGCCGGCTCGGCACCCGCGTCACGGATCAAGGCCTCCACTTCGCGCGCAGTGCGAACGTTCTCCGGGTAGGGCATGCCGTGGGCGATGATGGTCGATTCCAGCGCCACGAGCGGGCGACCGGAGGCCTGTGCAGCGGCTGCAGGCGCGCTCCAGGTCAACCAGGAGCGTGCAAGGTCAGCAACCATGTCGATCCTTTCGGTGGTGTGATTCACTGAAGTATGCTGTACAAGACCGGTCCACGGTTTGCTGTGGCCGGCGCAGATGGCATAAGGCAAACGGATTCATCCCGGCGATGGCCGGGAGGATGAGCGTAAATGACCGCGCCCGAAACCGGCTAAGGCCGCGGCCCGTCAGGGGCGTCGGCCTTCAGCGAGTGGTTAGGCGTCCGTGTGCCCTTGGCGCCTTAGGACGACATGCGTGGCCTTCTCCGACGCTACGAATTCAACGCATTCGTATCCCAGAGCCCGCAAGTCGACCCCTTCGAACAGCGATTCTCCCCGGCCGAGCAGGACCGGCGCGACGGCAATGTGCAGATCATCGATGAGGCCCTCGCGAAGATACTGCCGAATTGTGTCCGGCCCACCGCCAATCCGCACGTCCATTCCGGCAGCGGCCTCGCGTGCACGGTCGAGCGCCTCGCGAATGCCTCCTGTTATGAAGTGGAACGTCGTGCCGCCTGCCATCTCGATGGGGGGACGAGCGTGATGGGTCAAGATGAAGACTGGAACGTGATACGGTGGATTGTCTCCCCACCAGCCTTTCCAGTTTGTGTCCGGCCAGTCCCCACGAACGGGTCCGAACATGTTCCGCCCAAGAATCCAGGCCCCGACATTCTGAAAGCCACGGGCGGCGAAATCATCGTCAACCCCGGTCGTACCGCCGTCCTTGCCGAACAAGGCTTGCTGGAACGTGTGTGTTGGGACTAGCCACTGATGCAGTTCCGTCCCGCCAACGCCGAGCGGATTGTTGATGTCTTGATTCGGGCCTGCACCGTATCCGTCGAGCGAAATGGTGAAGCCCGCAACGCGAACGCGTGTCATCGTTTGCCTCCGTTTAGACGCCTAACGTAATGTGGACCGCAAAGCTGCATGGTTTGCCGGAACTACGCGAAATAGTCTGGCAGCAGATTTTTGCTCAAGCATATGTCTCCAGGAGAAGTTTTCCGAATTTGTAAGCTGGCATACAGCGGCGACCAGCCATCCAAACACGGCACGCACCTGCCCAGAGCCAACTTTTGCCTGCCGCAGGCGTACGATGAACGGCATCGTCCCGTTTGAGGACGGCTTGATTGATGGAGGGTCGAGATGAGACGTCTTTATTTCCTCGCATCTGACACGACGATGGCCAAGGCGATCGTAGACGACTTGCTGCGGGCGCGGATCACATGGCGACATCTCCATGTTCTCGCGAATCACAGCGTCGCACTCGAACAGTTACCCGAGGCAACTTTGCTGCAGAGCAGCGACGTCGTGCACTCGCTCGAACGAGGCGTGGCGCTCGGCGGTGCGACCGGAGCGCTTGTCGGCCTCGTGGCGCTGGCGTTTCCTCCCGCGGAGCTCGCTATTGCGGGCGGAGCCGTCATCGCATTGACGTTGGCGGGGGCCGGCTTCGGGGCCTGGACGGCCGCGATGATCGGCGTCGCCGAACCGAATGCACGACTCGAGCGCTTTCGGGACGCCATCCGTAACGGCCAGCTCCTGATCATGGCCGACGTGCCTGGATCGCGCGAACAGGACATCGAGCAGATGGTCGCGCAGCATTTTCCGAAGGCCGATATCGAGGGCGCGGAGTCCACGACACCGATCTTCCCCTGAGAAGCAGTCGGGAGGAGGCGAGCGGCGCCACCTTTGGGGCGACGGCGATCGAAGAAGGGCGGGGGCGTCTCGGCCGATGCCGTTGCAGGCGGCTTTCGTTAGAATCTGTTTTCGATTCTTTTACTCGTCAATTACCGGAGGCGAACGTGCCAGGTTTACTTCCCGATGTCGACCGCGATGGACTCCTCGAATATTCGGTCGTCTACACCGACCGATCGATCAATCACATGTCGCAGCTCTTTCAAGGAGTCGTACGCGATATTTCCGGCGCCCTGAAAAAAGTCTACAACGCGAAGTCGGCCGTTATCGTCCCGGGCAGCGGGACTTTCGGCATGGAAGCCGTCGCCCGGCAGTTCGCGACGAACAGGAAGTGTCTGGTCATCCGCAATGGCTGGTTCAGTTTCCGCTGGTCACAGATTTTCGACATGGGCGACATTCCGTCTGAATCGGTGGTGTTGAAGGCGTGTCCGGTCGAACTAGGTAGGCAGGCCGCATATGCACCGGCTCCGATCGAAGAAGTCGTCGCTGCGATCAAGGAAAACAAGCCAGACCTGGTCTTTGCGCCGCATGTCGAAACCGCATCCGGGATGATGCTGCCTGATGCCTACTTGCGCGCGGTGTCCGACGCGGTGCATGCCGTCGGCGGCATGTTTGTACTGGATTGCATCGCCTCCGGTACGATCTGGGTGGACATGCAGGCCAGTGGCATCGATGTCCTGATCAGCGCACCGCAAAAAGGATGGAGTGCGTCACCCTGCTGCGCAATGGTCATGCTCAGCCCTCTCGCCCGCGAAAAAATCGACGCAACGACCAGCACCAGTTTCGCTTGTGATCTTGGGAAATGGCTGCAGATCATGGAAGCCTACGAGAACGGCGGGTTCGCCTATCACGCCACGATGCCGACGGACAGTCTCGCGACGCTGCGCGACGTCATGAAGGAAACCGAGGCATATGGTTTCGAGAAAGTCAGAGCTGAGCAGCTTGAACTCGGCAAGCGCATTCGCTCACTCCTGAGTGACAAAGGTTTCAAAAGCGTGGCGGCTGAAGGTTTTCAGGCTCCTGGCGTCGTGGTCTGCTATACGGACGATGACGGCATACGGTCCGGCAAGAAATTCGCCGATGCCGGCTTGCAGATCGCGGCCGGTGTTCCCCTTCAATGCGACGAGCCAGAAGACTTCAAAACCTTCCGCGTCGGATTATTTGGCCTGGACAAACTGCATGACGTCGAAGGTGTGGTTGCCAGGCTCGCCAAGGCGTTGGACAGTATTCTTTAGCGCGTTTTTCCAAAGCACGTGCGCGTGGCTCGCTCTCGCGACTGGCCGCCGCACGGCGCCGCGGATGGTGCGACTGGCTGCGCACCATCCGGTTGCAAGTGGCTGTGCGACTGGTCTCCCGCGCGATACAGAAACCGTTTCAAAGAAGAATGATGGGCTGCGTGCAGGCGATACGGCAGCAGCGGGAAAAGGCTTCCCGCTCAGCCGCCGTGCGCGCGCAGAAACCGGCCAACGCGGACATGCTAAGGTCGCTCTACCCCGACACCCCACGCGTGCCGCAGAACCTTCGACGGGATCATCGGGGGTGACGAATGCCTCAGGAAGTCAACCGAATGTTAGGTTCACTGAACAGTAGCCGACCCGATCCCGTCGACCGCTCGCGCCGCCTCGACGGCAATTTTCAAGTCGAAGCGGGTACCGCTTCGAAAATAGGCCGGTGTATAGCGTGTTCGAGGTTTTGTGAGTGCTACTGAGTCACGAGATCGTGACAACAAACGCAAATCCTGTTTCCCTCCGGGTCGCGGAAGTACGCCCCGTAATAGTCCCGGTGATAGTGTGCTCGCAAGCCGGGAGGACCTTCGCAAGAACCTGAGTTTGCCAGCGCGCTAGCGTATGCGTTGTCCACTGAACGACGATCAGGCGCGAGCAATGCCACCATTTGACCGTTTCCGTGTTCTGCTAAGTTGCCATCATATGGCCTGCCGATAAGGAAAAGCGGACGCGGCATACCCTCAGCCATCCAACCAGCCCACGGTTTATCTGGCTCGCAAAACTTCAGTCGATGTCCCAACTCGCTCATGACGGCCGAATAGAATTTCAAGGCTCGGTCAAAGTCATTAACCCCAACGAAAACATGCGAAATCATCCTGATCTGTTCCTGTTCGAATCGCGATGTCTTTGCACGGTATCACGGCGGAGTTGCGCTCGACCTCTTGAACGCTCGCGAGCGTCGGGCCTGCGAGTGGAAACCTGGAAGCTTCGATTAATGAATATGTAATGACAAGCGGCAGAATCGTGCACGCATGCCCCCGATTGGACGGACGACAGGAAAACGCTCGCACATGGTGCCTGGGTACATTCCATCTGTACACCGCATTCCGCCAGGAAGCCTTCTGACAGTGCTGCCGCCCAATCCCGCTTCGTTCCTCACAACATCCATCTGACCGCTGAAGGACTCGAAGTTCGGCTCCTCCAATAATTCCCCGCTTCAACACCTGTCGTGCGAATGGCATGACAGTTGCTTTGAACGTCTCCGCGCGCTGAGACGCGGTCATTCGCGGCCAACATCGGGATCGACGATCAACGGAGGGGCAAATTGAAACTAATCAGTGCGGTCATCAAGCCATTCAAGCTTGATGAGGCTCGAGAAGCCTTGTCATCGCTTGGCGTCTCTGGAATCACAGTTACGGAGGTCAAGGGTTTTGGGCGTCAGAAAGGGCACACCGAACTGTATCGGGGCGCGGAGTACGTCGTCGATTTCCTGCCGAAAGTGAAGATCGAGGTCGCCGTCCCGGATGACATCGTCGATCAGGCTATCGAGGCGATCGAGCGTGCGGCGCGTACCGGAAAGATTGGTGACGGGAAGATCTTCGTGACGCCGATCGAACAGGTGATCCGGATTCGCACCGGCGAGACCGGCGCCGACGCCCTATAAAAACACTGGGATAAGAGGAAAGAGAGATGCGCAAACTGTTGATGACTTTATTGATGGCGGGCTCGCTGCTCGCGGGCGGCCTGGGCTCCGCATTCGCGCAAGACGCATCGGCGCCCGCGGCCGCCTCCGTACCGGTCGCGCAAGCGTCCGCGGCTCCAGCGGCACCGGCCGCGGCGGATGCCGCTGCATCGGCACCGGCCGCCCCAACCGCACCGTTCTCGGTCGATTCATCGAAGATCAACTCCGGCGACACCGCATGGATGCTGACCTCCACCGCGCTCGTGCTGTTCATGACGATCCCGGGTCTCGCGCTGTTCTACGGCGGCATGGTCCGCAAGAAGAACGTGCTCGCGACGCTGATGCAAAGCTTCGCGATCACCTGTGTCGTGACGATCGTCTGGACCGTGGTGGGCTACAGCCTCGCGTTCACGCCGGGCGGCTCGTTCATCGGCGGCTTCTCGCGCGTCTTCATGACGGGCATGAACTACATCAAGGGCGACAAGGCCACGACGCTGACCGTCAGCCACCTCGCGCCGACGATCCCCGAGACGGTCTACTTCGTCTACCAGATGACCTTCGCGATCATCACGCCGGCGCTGATCACCGGTGCGTTCGCGGACCGCATGAAGTTCTCGGCGATGCTGGTGTTCATGACGCTGTGGTCGATCATCGTCTACTCGCCGATCGCGCACATGGTGTGGGAGCCGAGCGGCTGGCTGGCTAGCGCGGGCATCCTCGACTTCGCGGGCGGCACGGTGGTGCACATCAACGCCGGTATCGCGGGTCTGGTCTGCTGTCTGGTGCTCGGCAAGCGCGTCGGCTATGGCAAGGAAGCGATGGCGCCGCACAACCTGACGCTCACGCTGATCGGTGGCGCGATGCTGTGGGTCGGCTGGTTCGGCTTCAACGCGGGTTCGGCCGTGGCAGCGGACGGCCGTGCCGGCTTCGCGATGTTCGCGACGCAGGTGGCGACCGCCGCGGCGGCGCTTGCGTGGATGTTCGCCGAATGGGCAGCCAAGGGCAAGCCGTCCGTGCTCGGTATAGTGTCGGGCGCGGTCGCGGGTCTGGTGGCGATTACGCCGGCGTCGGGCTTCGTCGGCACGGTCGGCGCGCTCGTGATCGGTATCGTCGCGGGTGTGGTCTGCTTCTGGGCGGCCACGTGGCTCAAGCACAAGCTCGGTTACGACGATTCGCTCGACGCGTTCGGCGTGCACTGCGTGGGCGGGATCGTCGGTGCGCTGCTGACCGGCGTGTTCGCGGTCAAGGACATCGGCGGCGCGGACGGTGACGTGATGCTGCAACTCAAGGGTGTCGCGACGACGCTGATCTACAGCGGGGTGGTCTCGTTTGTTCTGCTCAAGGCAATCGACGCAGTGATGGGGTTGCGTGTCGCCGAGGAAGAAGAGCGCGAAGGACTGGACCTGGTGCTGCATGGCGAGGCGGTCGAATAACGGTTGCGCCGCGGATGGAGCGGGTACGACGGTCACTTTCCGTTCGCTGGGGTGGCCGCCGGTACTGCCGAAGCTCGCCCGGACGAGCGAGGAGGTCGTGCCGGGTTCGAGCAACCGGATTTCCGCCAGCCGATGAAAAAGAATAATCAGCAGCATGTTGTCGTACTGGTTGTTCTCGTATCGCAAATCGCCTTTTTGGCAATGTTCGCATTCGCCGAACATGTCGTCAGGCATAACAGATGGCTCGCCGCAGGATTCGGATTCGACTTTTTATTCGGCCTGATTCTGTCGGTCGGCTTTCTCGGGATGTGGCGCACGCGCGCCGTCGATTCAGATTTTCTCGGATTTCTTCTGGCCAATCCGGTTGATCTGGCGATCGTGATTGCGACCGCCGGTCAGCTTGTGGCCATTCTGCTTGTTTGATGCGCTTGGAAAGCGCATTTCGATTTAGAAGCAGATCGGCGCGAGCTGACCATCCCAGGTGGAATGTCCCGGGATGGAACTCCAATTAAGAAAAAGCTGTTCTATTTTTCTGTAATCGCAAATGGGGCATAAAGACATGAAAAAAACCTTGTTGGCAATCGGGGTCCTCGGCGCATTTTCGGTTTCCGCGTATGCGCAAAACAGCGTGACCCTGTACGGTCTTATCGACACGGGACTCATCTATACCAACAACCAGGCCGGTCATAGCAATTGGCAAATGGCGACCAGCTCCACGCAGAATACGGTGTTCGGCCTCAAGGGTACTGAAGATCTGGGAGGTGGTGTTCGTACGACCTTCAAACTCGAGCAGGGCTTCAATCTGAACAACGGTAGCCAGGCCTTTCCGGGTGACGCCTTCGGTTCTCAGGCCTGGGTCGGGTTGCAAAGCGACAATCTCGGCACCGTGACGTTGGGCCGCCAGTTCGATGTGCTGAACGACCAGCTCGGACCGATCTCCGCGGGGAGCAACACGTGGGGTGGCAACCTCGCCGCACACCCGTTCGAGAACGACAACCTGGCGGCTGATTCGGTGGTCGTCAACAACTCGGTCAAGTATGTAAGCCCGACCTATGCCGGCGTGACGTTCGAAGGCATGTATTCGTTCAGCAACAAGGCGGGAGGATTCGCTGACAATCGCGCGTACGGCTTTAGCATAGGTTATGCGCAGGGCCCAGTGAATCTTGCTGGCGGATACCTGCAGTTCAATAACGCAGGCGGCGGCGTATCGGGCACGAATCCGAATGGGGCAATCGCGCAGGGCGACGGCAGCGCGAACTTCATCGCGGAGCGCCAGCGTATCTGGGGCGCCGGCGGCAATTACACGTTCGGCCCCGCAACTGTCGGATTCGTGTGGAGCCATACTCAGATCGACAACATGGCGGGCGTCATCTCGCTGGGCCTCGGCAGCTATCTGCCGCTTGGCGGTAATCTGCGATTGGACAATTACGAGGTGAACGCACACTACTCGGTGACGTCTGCGTGGAGCGTATCCGGTGCCTATACGTTCACTGACGGTGCTTACAACCAGGGGGCCACGAAGGCCTCTCCAAAATGGAATTCGGTCATGCTGCAGACCGACTATTCGTTGAGCAAGCGTACCGACGTGTACCTGGAAGGCGTCTATCAGCATGTTCATGGCGCGCCGGCGGATTCCGTGCTCGCAGATGCGATGATCAATACCCTCTCGCCATCGTCGACGGGCACGCAGGTCGCGGTCACCGTGGGACTGCGACACCAGTTCTGATCTTCCGATTGCACGAATCGTGCGCTGTAGCGATGCGGCTGTGGGCGTAACGTGATGCACGGATACAGCCGCGTTGCAACAGAGGTCGCCTGACTCGCAACTCGTCGCCCCGGGCTACGAGACCTATCACGGTCTCGGCCGGGACGGGTTATCCGTCAACGTCTCACGCAAGTCGAATCGACCGTAGGCAGCGCGCGGACTCAGCGAGTGCGGACGATCAGCTATCGGGATGGCTCGCGACAAAACTCGCGAACGCATTGTACGGGAGCCCAAGCGCCGTGCCGTTGATCATCAGACCGTAAGTTGCGTCCCCGCTATCGAGCTCGTAATACATCGCCGATTGAATGTTCTTCGTCTTTCTTGCCTGATAGTAAGTGAGCAGGCGCGACGTGATGTAGTTGGCCCGGTACGCCTCGGTCTTCTCCGGTCCTGTGTTCCATTCCGAGATCACGAAGGGGACGCCATATCGGGCCTTGCAATAGGTGGGCAAATCGAAGCCCGGGCCGGACCCGTCGGAGCCGATATCGAAGATGTCGCCGTACACCTCGTAGTTGTGCCACGTAGTCAAGTCCCACCTGACGGTCGGATGGCCGCTCGTGCCATCGGGCTGCTTGCCATCCCACAGAGCGTCGGATGCACCGGTGTCCGCGACGCAAAAGTTGACGCCGCATTTAGCATCCGCCTGCACCGACTTGACCCCGTCGATCATGCCGCGCATCACGCCGCGCATCAGCGGCCAGTTCGCATTGTTGAAGTCGACGACACTCGTTCCTGCGTTGGTGGAGTCGAGAATGATCCCGTTCGCGCGCGTCAGTTCGTTGCCGCATTCATACAGGGTCACGCCGTGGGGTTGCAACGCCGTCGCGACAGCGACCGCGCAATTGAAACCCCGCGTATAGGCCGCCGATTCGCTCGTGAACAGGTTGCCGTTACCGTCGTAGATGCCGACATCGATCAGCACGAAAAGGGTCAAGCCCGCTGGCTGGAATGCTTGTGCCAACGCCACGACCGCGGCGAGTTGCGGTGGGTAGTCGGTACAGCTGAGCCGGTACGTCGAGCAGCCCAGGGTTTGCATGATCGACACGAGCTGCGACGTCGAATACAAATAATCGTAATGCCCGTTGATGCCGTGAAACGAGCCGGCCGGCGCCGCGGTCGCGATGCGCGGATCGTTGCACGGCAACCATTCATCCGCATCGGCGCACACGTAGAACTGACCGCCGGTCGATTGTGCCCAGAACTTGCCGCCGTACCACAGCAGAAGCGCAGCATTCGACATTGTGCCGACGGCACTCCGATTGCGGTACACGACACCGTTCACGACGGTCCAGATCGCGCCGACCTTGTCGATCAGATACGACGCGGGCGGAATCATGGTGCCGTCGGCGGAGGTGCCGCCCAAACGTGGGTCATTGCACGACTGCCATCCCGAACCATTCCATCCGTAAAATTGGCCGCCGGTTCCCTCGTGATAGATCGTACCCCCGTACCAGAGTATCAACGAGACGTTGTAGGTGTTGCCCGCCGCGACACCGTTCCTGTAGACAGATCCGCCGACCAGGGTCCATGACGCGTTCTGACTGTCGATAATCACCGTCGCCGGGGGAATGGTCGTGTTCTGTGGCGAAGCGTTCGATGCGTTGCCGGGTGACCCCGAGTTCGGGTCCGATGGAGCGCCAGAACTGTCGCCCGAGGTCGAGCCGGACGTACCGGTGGACGCCGTTCCAGTCGAGGCGGTCGGCGACGAGCCGTTCGCCACCGTCGTCGTGCCGCTAGTCGAAGTCGTAATACCGGAGCTGGTCGTGCCCGTCGAGGTCGCGATACCGGAGGTTGCCGTGCCCGTAGAGGGTGCCGCCGTCGTGCTCGACGGGTTCGTGAAATTGCCCGTGGAAGAGCCGCCGGCATCCGCAGTACCGCTATCACCACCACCACCACCACCACCACCACCGCCGCACGCGCTCAATACGACGCTTCCGCCGAGCGCAGTGAGACAACCAAGAAATTGACGTCGCGCAATCATGACAATAGCGCGAGCTGCCGCGAGGCGGCCCGCAAGGAATCCGGAGAGAAGTTGGGGAGTCCTTCGGGTCGCGAGTGCGTCGCGTGAGCCGTTCAGGACATTCGATGCGCGGTCGTGGGTGGTCTCTCGTTGCGACCGATCACTGAGTCCGGCAAGTCATGCCTGTCTGTCGGCACAAACTGCGCATGGGAGCAGGGTTGTGCCGAAATAAAATCTTTTCGCTCGCAATGGACGAACTGCGAAAAGATTTCACTCTGCGGGTGAGGGCGTGGGAATCGGACGCTGTCTGCACAGCGGCAGACTCAGACGGGCGATCGCAATGCCGCTTATGTGCGATGCGGCCCGACGATGCCCAGCCGCGCGATGCGCCGGTACAGCGTCGCGCGCGATATGCCTAATGCCAGCGCGGCGACGTTAGGCCGCCACTGGCAACGCGTGAGTGCCGCGACGATCCGTGCCCGCTCGTCGTCGGCGCTGGCCGGCGACGTGGAGTTCGCCGCGAGCGCCGGCGTGACGGCGGGCGCGAGTTGCGCCGCGAAGTCCGGCGACACGTGCCGCAACTCGACGCGAGCCGAATCGCAGACCGCGCACGCATAGCGCAGCACGTTGCGCAGTTGCCGGATGTTGCCGGGCCACGAAAAGGCGGCAAGACGCCCGGCGAATTGCGGATCGAGCATCAGCACATGCGTGGCCGCCTGTGCTTCTTCGTTGAACACCGTATCGATCACCTCGCGGATGTCGGCGCGCTCGCGCAGCGGCGGCATCCGCAGCGTCGCGCCGCTCAGGCGATAGTAGAGATCTTCGCGGAACGATCCAGCTTCGACCATCTGCATCAGATCGCGGTGCGTCGCGCAGATCACGTCGATATCGACGCGCACCGGTGTATCGCCGTCAAGCGGCACCACTTCGCCCCCGGCGAGTACACGCAGCAGGCGTGTTTGCAGGCCGAGCGGCATGTCGCCGATTTCGTCGCGAAACAGCGTGCCGCCATGCGCGAGGGCGATCTTGCCGCGCGCGCCGCGACTGCGCGCGCCGGTGAACGCGCCAGGCGCATAACCGAACAGCTCGCTCTCGATCAGCGGCTCCGGAATCGCGCCGCAATTCACGGCGACGAACGGCCGCGTGCGCCGCGAACCCGAGTCGTGCACCGCGCGCGCGAAGACCTCCTTGCCGACACCGGTTTCGCCGAGCAGCAGAACCGGGAGCCGCTTGCCGGCGATCCGCAATGCGACTTGCGCGTTGCGCGCGATCCATTCGTCCGAGCTGTGCAAAAAGCGGCTCATCGCGCCGATGCTGCCGTCCGCATGCGGATCGGCCGGCCGTGTCGCGAGGAGCAGGCGAGCCGCGCGTCTCATCGGCGCGCGAATGCGTGCATACAGCATCGCGCCGGTCGCGCGCAGCCGCAGCGCCACGATCATGTCGGTGCGCGCGACGTCGTGCAGACGGACCTCGGACGTGTCGAATATCACGTCGATGTGACGCGGCCCGTCGAGCCCCGCGATGCTCTCGTGCGCCTTGCGGTTCGCGGTGGCGATGTTGCCGCATTCGTCGAATGCGATCAGTGCTTCGGGCTGTGCTTCGACGAAATGGCGGCTTTGATGGCCGAACAGGATCCAGTGCTGCGCGGTCTGATTCAGAAAGTAGCCATCCTCGATCAAACTCGCGCTTTGCCGCACCAGCTGAAAAACCAGCCCCTGGCTGTCGCGGTTGTCGGGCGATCGAATCGCCGATGCATCGAGCACGCCGATCAATTCACCGGTCGGCGACGCGGGGAAGCCTGCCTGAGCGGCTTGCCCCGCGGCCGACGCGGAATCCGATCACGCCACGAAGCGGCACTGGGACGCGGGCGTGCGCGTGTCCATGTTGCGTCCGCGGTTGAGATGATCGTCGATTTCCGCCGCGCAGCCGAGCATGCGCGGATAAAGGAAGATCGTGAACGCGGCAGTCTCCAGATCGGACTCGCTGAATTCACCGCGTCGCAGCGGCTGCCACAGCATCTTCAGCAGCAATGCGGCGATCACCGCATCGACATTGACGCAATAGACGTTGCGCGAGACGCCTGCGTCGAACAACGCCTGCACCAGCTCGCGGTAGTACGCATGGAACACGTTGTATTCACCGCGCTTCTCGCTTAAGTCGGCGATAAACACTTCGCGCGGGTCGTGGTTGACCGGCCGGTCCTTGAACACCGGATGATTCACGCCCGGAAGCTTCGCGATGTCGAGGCTGCCCGCATGCTTCTGCCGCGCCTTGTACTGCGCGTATCGCTCGACGGAGCGCTCGGCGAGCGAGCGCAGGTCCACGCCGTGGCCGGCCTTCGACGGATCGTCCAGCGCGGTTTCCTTGAAAGCATCAATCAGGAACGCGATGCCCTCGTACCCGTTCCCGCCGTGCGTGTAGCCGGTATGCGAGAGAAAGCCGACCAGCGCCTTGTTGAGCTGCACGCGCTCGGGGCCTTCCGGACCGTCGGCGGATACCGCGCCCTTCGCCCCCTGCGCCGAGATCGCGCCCGGACCGTTGGTGAGCAGCAGGCCGACGAGCGTTTTGAAGGCGAACAGGTCGTCGGGGCCGGGCTTCAGGTTGAGCAGCGCGGCGAAGCCGATTTCGGTGAGACTGCGCTCGTTCAGCAATTCGTCGGTGGAGAAGCCGCAGAAACCGTCCGGGCCATGCCGCGACGCATCGGCCGATGCACCGATCAGCGTCCCAAATAGCATGCTCCACCAGGGCAGGCTTTCGGCGGTCACGCGCGAGATACGCTTGCGCATGAGCGGGCCCCACGCCAGCGTCGTCGTGATCGCGGCCAGCACCGCGTCGCCGGTCGGGTGAGCGGGCTGCGACATCAGCCAGCGGACGAACGCCGATTTCGCGCCGCGCGCGGCGAGTCCCGCGAGCATTGCTTCGGCGAGCGGATCGTGAGAGTCGGCGAAGAACTGTTCACAGCCGCTTGCGTCGATGCATGCGACGTCGAAGGTTTCATTCAGCGCGTCGGCAAGACCAGCGGCCGCAAAACGATCGATCAGCCACTTGGTGACGTCCCGCGCCGCGCGCTGACGATTCGGCCCGATGATCGAGGCCGCGGCGGCCAAGATGGCGTTGGGTGCATTGCCGGCTTCGCGTGCGGCTTGCGCTGCCGCGAGTTCCGGCCTGCCGTGCAGATTGACGGACGCAGCGATCGCCACATCGATGAGTTGTTCGTCATTCTCGCCGCCGAATTCGTGCAGCAGGGCAAGGCCGACGTTCGCTTCGAGCGAACGCGTCGCGGCCTCCAGCATTGACGCGCCGTGCAGGCTGCTCACCTGCGTCTTCGCGTCCATCTGCGACGCGCCCGATGCGTCCTTGAGCGCCTGGCGCGGAGCGATCACGCCGATCTGTCGATTGACCTGATGGACCTGCTCGTTATATGGCGCAACAGCTTCCACGACCGGAATCCCGAGGCCGTCCGGCAGCGCGATGCCCTGATCGGAGCCAAACCACGGCTTGAGTGCGAGACTGCCCTCCGACTCGAAATCGGGCATCGTCGCGTTGGCGCGCATCACGGCGCTCAGCGCGGCCGGGATGTGCGCGATGTTCGTCACCACGGCACCCTTCGTCGAGCAGCATGGATCATCCGGCGTGAAGAGGCGCTCGACGCCGAACTTCTGCATGAACCAGCGTTCCTTGGCTTGCGCATCGTCGTTGCCGCCGGCCATCGCGCCGGCGTGGCCGACTGCCCGCGTGAGGCGGCTCTTCCACCGTCCCACGACGCACGCGACGACTGGCTTCGTGAAGACCGCATCGGCCTCGTAGTAGCCACCCGGTTCGCAGTAAAGCACCGCAGCCTTGCTGCGCGCATCGTTGGCGAGCGCGAACGCGAATTCAGGCGCGGCATAGTGGATATAGACGTCCTTGCCGCTGGAAATGACCGTCGACGTGCCCCAGCCACCCATGCGCAGGTACTGTGCGATCGTCGTGCTGAAGCCACCGGAGTTGGAGAAGATCGCGATCGAGCCCTTGCGCAACGAATCGTCAGGATTGTCGCCGCCGAGCGCTCCGCCGATCCTCACGCGATTCCACGAATCGGCGACGCCGAGGCCGTTCGCGCCGAAGATGTCGATGCCCGCCTGCTGGCCCATTGCGCGGATTTCGCGGGCGTCGTGGACCGCGATCTTCTCGGTGATGATGAAAATCTTCCGCAACTCGGGATTCACGCGGATCAGTTCAGCGACGCCGTCGCGGGCCGCGGACGGCGGCAGGTAAACGACGCCGCAGTTGAACCGGTGTCCCGCCTGCAGCCCCTCACGGACGTTGTTGTACACGGGGATATCGCCGGCCGGCGTCGCGAGCACTTGCCCGCCCTTGCCCGGCGCCGTGCCGAATACGACGTTACCGCCCGAGAATGCGTGACTCACGGGCGTCACGTCCGACGATTCACCGCCCAGGATGTTGAGCACGCACACGCGATCCTCGCGCGTGGCGATCTGTGCAAGTGAGTTGACGCCAACGAAATACTTGAACGTATTGCTGCCTTGCTTGTACATGTCGATCTCCTCAGGCACGAGCCGTTTCGGTTTGCCTCGGTGACGCGCCAATCCTTGCTGCGATCTCGGTGCGGCCGCCGGCGCGCATCCAGGCGTCCGCCCGGCGTGCGTACTGGATCACTTCGCTGATGTCAGAGTCGAAGCCGAACAGCCGATAAGGCAGGCCCAGCGAGTCGCATGTGTCCCTCAGCGCCGACATGCCCCGCACGAGGTTCGGACCTCCACGGCCCAGCACGACATAGAGCGGCGTCGGTCCGTGCTCGCTGAAGTGCTCGCGCAGGGCGTCGGCCATGGCGCGCAGCGTCTCGTAGATGTCCGTGTTATTGGACTTGCCGCCAATGATGAAGAGCACGTTCGCCTGTTCGAGCCAGTGCCTGAAACAGATGCGCGCCACTTCCTTCATCTTCGCGTAAGGCGGATTGCCGCCGAAATCCGACGAGATGATCGCGGCGTCGCCGAGCATTTCGGTCACGAGCGAGTTGGCGCCGCCGCCGAAGGTCGGGGCGAGGATCGTCCCCTTCTCGTTGATCACATACACGTCGCTCTGGCCCTGATGGGTGCGAAGCTGGTTGATCTCCTGCTCAAAATCGGAGTAGTCGGCGGCGAACAGATGGGGCGGCAGGCCAAGACGCGCCCAGCGCGGATCGTCGCGATCGAAGCCGCACTTGAAGTCGCACGCAACCGGCGTAAGGCGACCGTGCCTGTCCTCGCGCATGCGGATCGGGTTCAACTCGAGCGTCGTCATGCCGAAGTCGTGAAAGAGTTCCCAGAGTTTCGGCAACTGCTGCACGAGCGGCGAAATGATCTCCTTCGGCGCGCCGATCTCGCTCAGTGCATTCGCTACGACGAACGCCTTCAACCCGGTCAGCGCATCGAACGGCACCATCGCCACCTGCTTCGGGTCGACCTCCTCAATGTCCATGCCGCCCACGTGCGAGAGCGTCATGGTCGGCGCACGAAAGCGGGTGGAATCCGTGATCGAGAAGTAGACTTCGTGCGTGGCCGGCACACCGGCTTCGAAGGTGACGCCATTCGCCTTCGCCTTGATGTGGCCGACGGTATGCTCGGCGAAGTAGAGCCGCTCCTTTTCCGCGAGCGCGGTCTTCAGGTCGGTCGCGCGGCCAAGCAAACCTGCCTTGCCTTTCTTGCCGACCCCGCCCTTGAAGACGGGCTTGATGAAGATCTGGCGATGACGGTCAATCAGCGCCTTGACTTCCTCTTCGCTGGCGCTCGGACCCAAAATTTCGCTGGCCGGAAATCCGACGAATTGCAGCAGGCGCGCGCCGTGCAACATACCGGTAATTTGCATCGAAATGTCTCCTGAAATTCATTGCGGTATAAAAAGGCAAACGGCTCGTGTGACGCCGGTATTGGCAAACCGCCGGCCGAGCCATTGATCGGGCGCCGTATGCGCAGAGCAGATGCGCGGTCGTTGGCGAACGTTCTATGCGGCGCTCGGGTGCGCTCTATGAAATCCGATGCATGAAGACCGACTGGATCGCGAAACTGCACTGCCCGTTGGCTGCTTTGTAGGCTGCTATCTGTGGAAAGGGCGTGATCCGCAACAGGTCGATTCATGATCGATCGCTCAATGCACGACATAGTTGTGACCTCTGTTGCCGTATTGGTGGGATCGTTCACGTGTTCAATTGGTGCGTGGTAGCAGATCACCCTGTCATGCGCGGCGCGACGTTGTGCCCGAACGGAACGGCCTTTGCCAGCACTACAGTCTCGCCCTCGATGTAGTGCGAAGTGTGAGCTTCGATCGGTGCGGCAGCGATCAGGCGGTTGCCCGCTAGTAGTGAGTTAAAAATCCAATACATAACCCTGGATTGTTGCTTGCCTTTCGCCAACAGGTACCGCTATCAGGCTGCAAGCCGTAAAACGCTCATTGCCGGACGTTCCACCGCAGGCGGAAATACACACCATGTACAGTCATCGTGGAGGAAGAAATAAATTGCCAACGCGCCTGCCGGCAGCAATGCCTCGACATAGCATAGCGTCGCCGACTCGAGGTATGCGACCGAACCGGCTTACCCCAACCGGCGTCGCCGGAGTCGGTCCAACCCGTTTTTCGATCAGCAAACGCAAGGAAGACCTGTCCACCGAATCCATCGCCGTCTCCTTCAACCTCTCTCTCGTTGATGTAGACATTTACGTAGAACTACAAACAGTAGGCCGTGAGGACATCACTTTTTTGCACGGCTCATAGGGTGTCGTTGCGACACTGTATCGATCGATCGCGACCATGGAGAGAGGTTTGTATGCGAATTTCTACCTCATGACACTCGCGATAGCAGAAATTTGGCGCGCATCGGTTGTGGCAGCGCTCTGCCGCCACTTCCGTATCGACGCTACGATCTTAGTGTGCTGAATCCTTCTGTTAGCTTTCACAAAGGCAGGTTTTCTTTAAGGTCTATCCCTACGTAGCTCGGGCGCCATCAATCTGTACTCGCCGCTTTGGGGCAACATGATCGTCGATCGCGATTACCATACGGGCGCAAGGAAGATTGAGGCGGAGGCTTCGAATCCCGCCAGTTGACTCTCATGTGATCGCTTTCGGACAATCGCCCATGCGCGGCGACTGACTCTTGTGCGTCGCCTGCGGAAGTTCGCCGTACGACTGGGGCCCGCCAGGTGCGCTCATTTGACATCGACGAAGAACCAGCGTCCGGCCGCGGGTGGCGCAACGCGCCGGCCAACCGGTCCGATGGCTTTGGCAGACTTTTCCCTAAAGTTGCATGCGAACCAGGTCGTTATACGTGACGAGCTGGCACTTCTTTCATGGACGGTGTCGTGCGAAGGCGAATCGGAAGGAATCCCAGGCAAATCGGATCAACCTCTACGGGGGATATCCGATGTTTGCCAGCACCTACAACAGCCTGCTCGTCCTGTTCTCGCTGCTTGTCGCGATTCTGGCCTCGTATACCGCGCTGATCGGGATCTCGTGATCGGTGTCCTTCGCTCCAACTGGTTGCTAGTTTCGGTTGAAGCCGTCGGGCGGCGTTGAACCGGATCGGCAAGCCGGCGAAAACCGGCGCGCCGAGGTGGGTGGCGAGGCTGTTTTACGTCGTCACCGATGTGTTTCGCGAGGGTGAGGACGAACGGGATCACGGCGCGCTGCGCCGGACATGAAGTGTGGACCTCAATTGCCGGATCAGTGACCGCAATAGTGCCGTAGATTGAGCATCGCGTAGGCCATGGTCTCGAATGCGTAGTGGAGCTGACTGATTCGATCGAAGCGAAGCAGCACGCGGCGGAACTTATCTTCTCATGCGAACACGCGCTCGGCAGAAGTTATGCCCACAAAGGTGCTCAGACAAATTCAGATCCCCAGACACAACGATATCCGTGGTTTTTTCGATGAAGTGGCTGAGGCCAGCCCGTACGACTGGATGGTCGTCGGCAATCAGAACATGAATCACGACAACGTACCGAAAGTCCGGAAGGCGATTGTTCGAGGGCCGGCAGTCGACGCTGACCGTACTTCTCCACACGTGACCAGGACCTCCCGTAACCGATGCTGCTGGACTTGGCTCGTGGCCGCCCCTCGGGTCTTTGCTGCTCCGGCTCTCTACGGCCGCCGCCGCTTTTCCCAGATCTGTTGAGTCATCACCGCTCAGCCATACCTGTCCGTCGCACCGCGCGCAGATGGCCAGCGCTCCCGCATGCGACGCGTCCGCCCGCCATACGGTGGCGCGGTGCCCACACGCCACGCACGCATATGTGTAACGCATTTCAGTGAGTATTTCCATCAACGGTCTCCCAGCCATCGCGTCCCGCACTTAACCCTTGAGCGCCGGTAGAAACCAGTTGAAATCGCCGACGCGTTCACCTCGTGCGTTGCTCTCTTTATTGAAGCATCCGGCTCACTCTTCGGAACGCGCCCTGTTTGTTCACGGAGAACACGGCAGATGTCGACTGCCAGGTCGTTGTCCCTGGCGAACCGCATGACAAAATCAAATGCGTCGGGACAGACGCGCCGCAATTCGTGCGCGATGCGCAGGCATTTAAGATCCTGCTCCACAACCGGCATCGCAAGTCGCGTGCAGGCGAGATGAATGCCGGGGCCGCGCTCCCCAACGAACAGCGTGATGATCCCGGTCAGGCGTTCGGCCCAGTCGCCCGGCGGGAACAGCTTGCGTTGCGACGTCACGCCGCGGATCAGGTGACAGTCAATACCATCGTCAGTCATGTTGTGCTGGAATCGCCGGCGTGTGCGCCGTCAGGTAGCGGGCGGGCTGTCTGCGTTCGGGCAGTTTGTCCGACGCTGCGTTCGACGTGAGAATGCCGGTCTGGAAGCTCATTTTTCCGATCGCACCGGTCGTCAGGGTTGTTTTCAGGAAGGGCTCTTCCATGTCAATGATGCGTTGTTAGAGGGTGAAACCTTCTCGGCTTTCACCGGCGATGACTTCTGATGGGGTTTCCCATGACTGGAATCCGTCTTTCCTGAATCAGGTGGCGAAAGATCGACGCAGACCGTAACGGGGCCGTGCTTTCGCATCCGGCGACGGCCGTCTCATGGAAACCCCCTAATTGAAAGGCTTTGTCGTGAAAGCCGGGAGAAGGGTTCATGCGCCCATAATCGCGCCATCGATGCAGACAGGCAGCACTTCGCGGCCGACAATAACGGAGACTATCGATGCAACCGAACCTCAGTGCGTTTCGCCATATTGCTCTTGCTTCCAGCCTGCTGTTCAGCCTTGCCTCGCAGCACGCGACGGCTGCCGATAGCGGGAAGATCACGATCATGGTCGGCGGCATCACGAAACTGATCTATCTGCCGGCGCGGCTGACCGAGCAGCTCGGCTACTTCAAGGACGAGGGGCTTGACGTTGAACTGCTGTCGCAGCCAGCCGGTGTCGATGCAGAGAACGAACTGCTGGCCGGTGCCGTCCAGGGTGTCGTGGGCTTCTACGACCACACGATCGATCTGCAGACGAAGGGCAAGGAAGTCAAAGCGATTGTCGTCTTTGGTCAGGTGCCAGGCGAAGTCGAAATGGTGTCGACCAAAGCTGCCGATACGGTCAAATCGATGGCCGACGTCAAGGGCAAGACGCTCGGCGTGTCGGGCCTGGGTTCGTCAACCAGCTTCCTCACGCAATACCTCGCCGGACAGCACGGTATCCAGTCGACGGAATACACGATGCTACCGGTGGGTGCTGATGCCAGCTTCATTGCTGCGATCAAACAAGGCCGTATCGACGCTGGCATGACCACGGAGCCCACGGTGTCGGCATTGCTGAAATCGGGCGAGGCGAAGGTGCTCGTCGACATGCGCTCGGTCGAGGGCACGAAGGCGGCGCTGGGCGGCACCTATCCTGCGTCAAGTCTCTACGTGCAGGCCGCATGGGCCGATTCGCACAAGGCGGAAGCGGCCAAGCTCGCGCATGCCTTTGTTCGCACGATGCAATTCATCCACTCGCATAGCGCGGAAGATATCGCGGCGAAGATGCCCGACGACTATCAGAAAGACAAGCCGCTTTACGTGAGCGCCCTGAAGGCGTCATTGCCGATGTACACCGTCGACGGCAGGATGCCGGCTGATGGTCCGGCGACCGTGCTCAAGGTGCTCTCGGCGTTCAATCCGTCGGTCAAAGGCAAGCATGTCGAATTGGACAAAACCTACACCAACGAGTTTGTCAGCTCGAAATAGGTCGCTGGCGCGCTCAGAGCGCTTGTGCAACCGGCTCCGTTGCGCTCGCGGTGCCGCCCTTGTGGCTTCGCTTATTCCCATGGATGGTACTGAATGAACCACGTTGTTTCCAAGGACGCGCCGGTCATCGAGTTTCGCTCGGTGTCATGTCGCTTCATCAGTCCCGATGGCAAGGCGACAGTCGCGTTGCGCAACTTCAGCATGTCCGTAGCCAAAGGCGAGTTCGTCGCGGTGGTGGGACCGACCGGTTGTGGCAAATCGACGACGCTCAGCATGATCACCGGACTGCTCAAGCCGACCACCGGCGAAGTGAGTGTGATGGGCGCACCGGTTGATGGCATCGATCCGCGCATCGGCTTTGTATTTCAGGCAGACGCGGTGTTCCCTTGGCGCTCGGTGCTCGATAACGTCGCAGCCGGCCCGCTGTATCGCGGCCGCTCGAAGTCCGCCGCGCACGACGAGGCGAACGAATGGCTGCGCCGCGTCGGGCTCGAAAAGTTCGGCAAGCACTTTCCGCATCAACTGTCGGGCGGCATGCGCAAGCGCGTCGCGCTCGCGCAGACTTTCATCAACAAGCCGGAAATCCTGCTGATGGATGAGCCGTTCTCCGCGCTCGACATGCAGACCCGCACGCTGATGCAGGATGAGCTGCTGCAGTTGTGGTCGGCCAACGCGGGCTCGGTGGTATTCGTCACGCACGATCTCGAAGAAGCAATTGCGCTGGCCGACCGGGTGTTCGTGTTGAGCGCGCGGCCCGCGACGTTGAAAAAAGTCTATGAGATCGATCTGCCGAGGCCGCGCGTGACGTCGGAGGTTCGCTACGATCCGCGCTTTATCGAGATTTCGCGCGATATCTGGCGCGACCTGCGTGAAGAAGTGCAGATCGCATGACTCAAACCCAGATCCGGAAAACACTCATGGCAACCTCTGAATACATGGCGGAAGCAGGCATCGACGCTACCTCGCTCGCCGCAGTTGAGCGAATTGCACAGCGACGGCTGCGCCAACGGCACGCACTGATCATCGGCTTGCGTGTCCTGGTACTGGTGGTTGTGCTCGGCGGATGGGAGATCGGCGGACGGACCAAATGGATCGATCCATTCTTCTTCTCGATGCCGTCGCTGATCTTCCAGCAGATCGTGGACTGGTTCGTAAACGGCACGTCACAAGGACCGCTGCTGGTGCAGGTCTGGGTCACGCTTGAGGAAACATTCCTTGGGTTTCTGATCGGTTCGGTTGGCGGCATTGTCTGCGGCGTTGTGCTGGGCCGCAACAAGCTGCTCTCCGATGTGTTCAGCCTCTACATCCAGATCGCGAATTCAATTCCCCGCGTTGTGCTCGGCTCAGTGTTCGTGATCGCGCTGGGCCTTGGGATGGCATCGAAAGTGGCGCTGGCCGTCGTGATGGTCTTTTTCGTCGTGTTCGGCAACGCCTTCCAGGGCGTACGGGAAGCTGACCGCTACATGATTGCGAATGCGCAGATCCTGGGCGCATCCAGGCGTCAGCTGACCACTTCAGTCGTGATTCCTTCCGCACTGTCGTGGATTCTCGCCAGCCTGCATGTGAGCTTCGGCTTCGCCCTCGTTGGCGCGGTGGTTGGCGAGTTTCTCGGCTCCAAACAGGGCATTGGCCTGCTGATCTCGACCGCTCAGGGTGCATTCAACGCCAGTGGGGTTTTTGCAGCGATGATCGTGCTCGCGGTGGTCGCGCTTACTGCGGACTATCTGCTTACCACGCTGGAAAAGCGCCTGCTGAAATGGAGACCTGCCGCGTTCTGAGCGTCAGGAGGCGCAAGGTTGCGCTTGCGATCAGCCAGGGGAAGGAAACGGCCAGTGCTGATCGCAGTCGCAGCAGCCGCGGAACATGCCGGGAGTCAACGATGTTGCATAGCCTGCGTGCACGCCTGCTCGGGTGGCTGCTGGTGCCGGTCGGCATGTTTGTACTCATCACCGGCCTGATGTCATATGACGCGGCTCGCGAGACTGCCGGCCTCCTGCAGGACAACGCATTGCTCGCCTCTGCGCGCATCATCGGCGAGGAAGTTAATTGGGAAAATGGCGTGCTGATTGCCAGGATTCCGCCCGCAGCGCTCGAGATGTTCGAGTCGCCCTACCAGGATCAGGTGTTCTACAGGATAGTCAAGGGTCGCGCGGACCTGCTCGGCGGCAATCCCAACCTGGCCGTCCCTGCGCATGCAATGCCGCGCCCCGTGTTTTACGACACGGCGCTTGATGGACAGCCCGTTCGCGCGGTCGCCTATGAGCGGGAGCTATACGACTCCGGCGCAACCGAGCCGGTCACAGTTATTGTGGCCAAGACGCAGGCATCGTACCGGGCCATGCTGCAGACCCTGTGGCGTCCCCAGTTGGTCCGGCAGGGGCTGATGCTGGCGCTCGCGGTAGCACTTGCCCTGCTCGGGCTGGCCCTTGAGTTGCGACCGCTCATCAGACTGAAGGAGGACGTGGCCGACCGCGACGCGTTGCAACTCGAGCCTATCTGGATCGAGCGCCTGCCTTCCGAGTTGCGCCCTGTCGTCGACGCGATCAATCAGTGTATCGCGCGCCTGAAACTGCATGCGACCACACAGCGAAAATTCATTGCGGACGCCGCGCACCAGTTGCGTACTCCCCTTGCGCTGCTGGGGGCGCAGATCCAGTGCGCCCGCCCGTGCGGGCATTGGGGACCGCTGCTGACAGATGCGCTGGCGGGTGTACGTCGCACCAGTGGGAAGATGACCGAGATGACCAATCAACTCCTGCTACTGGCCCAGGCCGAGTCGTCACCGCCTGATCGCACACCCGTCAGGGTCGACCTGGCCGCTGTCGTGTCGTGCGTACTGGAAGGACTCGTGGTGGCCGCACAGCGGCGCCAGATCGATCTCGGGGCCGAACTCACCGGACCGGCGTACGTGTCCGGTAGCGTGACCCTGTTGACGGCACTCGTGACGAATCTGGTCGATAACGCCATCCGCTACACGCAGGAGGGCGGAAGGGTTACTGCAACGTGCCGGGAGGAGGGCGATGCAGTTTTACTGCAGGTTATCGATAATGGTCCCGGCATTCCGGCCGAGGCGCGCGCCCACGTGTTCGAACGTTTCTACCGCGGGGCGACTTACGCCGAGGGAACGGGTCTGGGCCTGTCGATCGTGCGCGAAATCGCGCACTCGCATGGCGGAACGGTCGCATTGAAACCCGACGTCGAGCATGTCGGCCTCGTGGTCAGGGTCCGCTTGCCGAGATGGCGTGATTGAGGGCAACGCGATGAAGCTACTACTGGTGGAAGACAACATTGAGCTTGCGCACTGGATTGTCAATCTGTTGCACCAGGAGAACTTCGCGGTCGACTGTGTCCCTGACGGTGAACGCGCGGATGGGGTGCTAACGACGCAACGCTATGACGTAGTGCTGCTTGATCTTCGGTTGCCACGAATGGACGGCAGGGAGGTACTGGCGCGACTACGCCGCCGCGGCGACACCGTGCCGGTGTTGATGCTGACGGCGCATGGTTCGACCGAGGACAAGATTGATTGTTTCAGTGCGGGCGCCGACGACTATGTTGTCAAGCCGTTCGACGCACGCGAGCTGGTCGTCCGTATCAAGGCGCTGATCCGACGGCAGTCAGGTGGCATGTCGTCATGCCTGACCTGTGGCGATCTCCAGTACATATCCGAGACGCGGGAGTTCCTTCACCATGACGCACCCCTGGCGTTGCGGCGTCGCGAGCACACTGTCCTCGAAACGCTGATGTTGCGACAGGGCAAAACGGTCTCGAAGACCATCCTGATGGAGAGTGTGTTCAGTCTGGACGACGAGCCGAGTGCGGACGCCATCGACATCTATATTCACCGCTTGCGCAAACATCTCGCGAGGTCCAGCGCGCAGATCATGACGTTGCGGGGCCTAGGTTACATCCTGCGGCAAAAGGATCCCGGATAATGGGCATAGGGCGTCATTACGTATATCAGTGAATGTACTTAGTTGTACGAGTGACACGGGAAAGGGGCGTGAAGGATTGGGGTAACTAGGATTGCGTCCATCGCATACCAGATTCACATACCCAGAACGGACGGGCTGCAGCGGCCGCGAGCAGAAAACCAGATTTTCAACGCAGCAATCAGAGGAGACGATCTTGAAAAAAAAGTATCTTACGCTGGCTATCGCGGCCAGTGCGCTCGGCGCGACCGCCGCCCACGCGCAGTCGAGCGTGCAGCTTTATGGCCTGATGGACCTGAGCGTGCCGACCTATCAGACGCATGCCGACGCGAACGGCAATCACGTCATCGGCATGGGTATCGGCGGCCTGCCGTGGTTCAGCGGTAGCCGTTGGGGCCTGAAGGGTGCAGAAGATATCGGGGGGGGCTCGAAAATCATTTTCCGCCTGGAAAGCGAATTCGTCGTCGCCAACGGGCAGATGGCGGACCCCGGCCAGATCTTCGACCGCGATGCGTGGGTTGGTATTGAAAATGACACGTTCGGCAAGTTCACGGCCGGCTTCCAGAACACGATCGCACGCGACGCAGCGGCGATCTACGGCGACCCGTACGGTAGCGCGAAGCTGTCCACCGAAGAAGGCGGCTGGACCAATACGAACAACTTCAAGCAGATGATTTTCTACGCGGCCAGCGCGACCGGTACGCGTTATAGCAATGGCGTGGCGTGGAAGAAACTGTTCAGCAACGGCATCTTCGCCAGCGCCGGCTACGCATTCGGCAACTCGACGAGCTTCGGCACCAACGCCAACTACCAGGCAGCGCTTGGCTACAACGGCGGCCCGTTCAACGTGTCGGGCTTCTATAGTCACGTGAATCGCGTTGGCTTTACAAACCAGACGTTCTCAGTAGGCGGCAACTATACGTTCGGCATCCTGCGTGCCAACGCCGGTTACTTCCGTTACCTGGGCAATCAGGGCGCGCTCGGCCAGCGCCAGGATAACGCATGGACGGTATCGCTCAAGCTGTCGCCAAAGGGACCGTTCGACTACCAACTCGGTTACCAGCAGATGCGCGTGCACAATGCCGCGTACAACAGCGACGGCGACATCCCGAACGCGAACATCGGTGCTTTCGATCCGACGTCGGGTCTCCACAACGGCTACAAGGAAACGTTGTACTGGTCGGCTTTCTATCACCTGTCGAAGCGTACCGAAGTATATCTGGCCGGCGACTACATGAGGCTTCACGGCGGCTATACGGTCGGAACCACGTTTGGTGCGACCAACCAGCTTGAACTCACGACGGGTGTTCGCACCCGGTTCTGATCCTGGAAGCCTCCTGGCTGATTCATCGACGAAAAGTGCTCCTATTTGCGGCGACGGATAAATCCGTTCGCCGCTTTTTTCTGTACCGCGGGTCGAGGACGACTACCATGTTCAGAAATGCCACTATCCGCACCGCCCTGACAGTCACGATCGCCGGCTATGAGGCCGCATTGGTGTTCGTGATTGCCACATCTGTCGCTGGTCTTAAGACGGCCAACGCGGCGCTCGAAAAGATGTACGCCGAAGAGACGGTCGCCTCGCGCCACCTCGCCGCGAGTGGCGAAGCGATTTTGCAGGTGCGGGTCGATCTCGGCGCCTACGAAACGTTCGTCGCGCAGGGAAAACCCACCGACGCGGTGCTCGCCGGCGTGCACGCCGGGCTGGCGGACAGTGGTCGTGAACTGGCGGCGTATCTCACGCAGCCGCCGTCGGACGACGTGGAGAAGGGCCTGGCTGACACCCTGCGCGCGAGGCGTGAGAAGTTGATGAAACAGGTGCTGGCCCCAGAAATCGCGGCGCTCGACCAGAACGATTTCATTACGTTCCGGACCACGGAGCGTCAGGCGCCTGAGGCGGTGTTCAGCGACTATAAAAGCGCCCAGCTTGCGCTGGAGAATGTCCAGATGCAGCAGTAGAAGGCACGCTTCAATCTGGCCCAGGCGCATTTTCATCTGCTGTGCTGGGTGTTTGGGGCCATAGGCGTTGTCGCGCTCGCGTTCGGCCTCTTCGCGCGCTTCATGGTGACCGCGTCGATCGTACGGCCGATCAACGCGGCTATCCAGCACTTCGAGCGGATCGCCGCCGGTGACCTGACAGGGCAGATCGCCACTATGCGTCAACGAAATGGGCTGGCTGATGGGGGCGCTTGCCCGCATGCAGGAGGGCGCTCGTTGCTGCCGTCAGCCAGGTTCGCCACGAAACCGCGGCTATCGCGCACGGCGTGCGTGAGATCGCGAGCGGCAATGCCGACCTGTCGACGCGTACCGAACAGCAGGCGGCGACACTGGAGGAAACCGCATCGAGCATGGAAGAGTTGACCTCGACGATCAGGCAGAATGCCGACAACGCACGGCAGGCCAGTGCGCTCGCCGAAAACGCGTCGGAGATCTCGGCGCGCGCGGCGGCGACGTTGTCGAGCAGGTCATCGACCTGATCGCGGACATGGCGTCGGGATCGGACAGGATCGTCGACATTATTGGCGCAATCGAGGGTATCGCATTCCAGACCAACATACTCGCGCTGAATGCCGCCGTCGAAGCTGCGCGTGCTGGCGACGAAGGGCGTGGATTCGCGGTGCTGGCAGGCGAAGTACGTGCACTGGCACAACGCTCGGCGGCAGCGGCGAAAGAGATCAGGGAGCCGACCAGTGGGTCGGTCGCAAAGGTTCAGAATGGAGCCGAACTCGCGACCCGCGCTGGCGCCACGATGACGGAAATCGTCGGCGCTGCGCGCAATGTAACCCGTATCGTGAGCGAAATCAGCGTGGCTTCGGAAGAACAGTCGCGCGGCATCGAGCAGTTCAACCGCGCGGTCACGCAGATGCACAACGCGACCCAGCAGAATGCCGCGCTGGTTGAGCAGGCCGCGGTAGCGGCGGCGCTCGAAGATCAGGCGGGCGCCCTTGACGATGCGGTGCCGTGTTCCGACTGCATGAATCTCGCCAACCGCTTGGCGAGGAACCCCGCTGGCAGGACTGGACGCCGTCAGAACTATCGACCGCCCAGGCATGAGCCATCGAACCCTTTGTGCCCATGCGATCGTCAAAGCCATCGCAGCGCAACCCTTGTCCCAATTGCCGGTCCAATCAGTAAGGCAGCGTGGTGTGTCAGGAGGCGCGAGATGGATGCTCGAACGACTTTGGGCCGGCTTGGGGCCGGTTTGCTCGCATGCATGCTCCTGGCCAGCTTTGCGGGATGCGACGCGTTCACCGGACCGCCCGCACCGGAATGGCCGGGCCCCCACGCGCCGTATCCTTTCCCCAACGACGTTCCGCATCGGACCGAATGACGTGACATGGGCGCGGTAAATTCTCGCGTTCAGTGTGCGTCGCGGACCTGCCATAACCGAACGTCGGCCGGAACAGGCTTTGCAGATCTGCGAAAAAAACGGTTCTGTCGCGGTAAGGCGATGTGAGCAAACGACAGAGATTTGATTAGGAACACTTACATAGACGGAGAGTAGAATTGACGGGCGCCCGGTGGCTTGAGTTTGCCTGCGTCTTTCATCTGCCCCTTGGCGATCATATGCATGAGTTCAATGCCGCTCAGCAAGATGCGGGCACAGCGAAAATCCTTGAATCCCAACATGGGTCGGGTACGTCGCTTGATCGCCCGATGGTCTTGTTCCACGATATTGTTGAGATACTTGGCCTGGCGGATCTTGATGGGCGTCTGACGCTCGGCGTTCACGGCGTGCAGCCCGGCCAGATTGGCACCGCTCTTGTCGATGGTTACGGTTTCGGGCGCGCCATTCTGATCGATGGCCTTCTCGAAGTACCGTCGGGCCGCTTCCTTGTCCCGCCTGGCTCACAGCAGGAAGTCGACCGTGTTGCCGGCCTTGTCGACGGCGCGGTAGAGATACTTCCATGTGCCCCGGACCTTCACATAGGTTTCGTCCATCCGCCAACTCTTGCCGACCGGGCGCTTGCAGCGGCGGAACGCCTTTTCAAGCACCGGCAGGAGCTTGATGGCCCACCGGTGCACGGTCGAATGATCGACCGCGATCCCCCGTTCGGCCATCATCTCCTCGAGATTGCGCAAGCTCAGCGGGTAGGCGACGTACCAACGCACGCAAACCAACATTATCTCAAGCGGATAGTGCAACCGCTTCAGCACTTTGGCTACCGCCGGACTCAGTGCTTTCATTGTCGTTCACACCTTTCTGTAAGGTCGCCCAGCATACCAGCCTCCGCTATTGCAACAGAACCAAAGTAGGGGCGTGCGGACGATGTTCTTCCCGAGCGCGCGCGATGTTTGCTGAATATCCTCGCGAGTTACACCTGACAGAAAAAATCCGCTTCGGTTCCGCAGTGGGCTATGGGTGCCCGACGATTGTGCAAGATGTCGGGAAGCTCCATTTTTCGTTCCTCCTTTCATTATCGGTCAGTGCGGCAGTGATCAGTGGCGTACGCTGAAATCGACACGCAAATTGCGGGGCATCATCGAGAATGCAAACACCTCTTCCACCGGAGCCATACCTTCGGATGCTGACAAACGGAAGTTGCGGGACATCATTGCGATGGCGGATCGTATTTCGAGCAAGGCGAGACTCCGCCCCGGGCAAAGGCGGGGCCCGGACCCAAAGGGCACGAAACCAGCGCGATGACGGCTGGCGGCATCGGCGCCAGAGAGCCAGCGGTCGGGGGCGAATGCGTCAGCCTCTGAAGCACTTCTGTCCTCTAAGCCCTGGTAACGTGTTAGCAGCGCGATGACGGTTCCCTTCGGGATGTCAACGTCACCTATCAGGACGTCGCGATTGGCTTCGAGGCCTAGAACGGGTGCGACCGGTTTGAGTCGCATGGTCTCGTTGGCCACAGCATCGAGAAACGCAAGCCGATCAGTATCGCCAAGGTCTTCGAGTATGACCGCCTGTCCAACGACGGAGTCGACTTCCTCTTGCATCCTGCGCTGAACGTCGGGGTGACGACACATGAAATGGGTCATCCAGGCGATCGTGTTTGCCGTGGTATCTTCGCCGGCCAAAAGTATCGTAAATACATTCGCAAACACCTCGTCATCTGTTAATGGAGCCAAGCCGTCTTCTTGAGCAACTACCAATGCCTCCAAGAAGTTTGTCGGATGTGACGCAAAATCATGTGACTGCGCAAGGCGTGCGCGACTTTCGCTGATAAATTCACTGACGATCTCGCGAAGCGCCTTTACAGCACGATCTAGCGCTCTGTCGTCGGGCAGTTTGAGGTAGTGCCAATAGGGGAACGGGGTGTTGATCCGATGATTGAGCATCGGAAATATCCGCTCGAGATGTTGCTGGATGACGTCACCCTCGCACTCAAGGGTGTTCATGTCGTACCCAAGCGTGAGGTTCGTCGTCACGTCTACCGTATAGCGCATCAGGTCCTTCTGAATATCAACAGATCGCTGTTCGCGAGCCGCTTTGTCCAGGCGGCGCCTCAGACGCTCGGTCACTTTGCACAGCGTCGGGAAAAACGTTCGCAGATGCGCTGGGTCCAACGCTTGCGCGACCAACTGGCGTTGCCTTCTCCATGCCTCTCCTTCAGCGGAGAACACGCCGTTCATCCCAAGCTCCCTGGAGACGTTTTCAATTGCATCCCAGCGGCGATAGGTTCTCGGCCGATCGCGCAGGATCTGATTGATCAGGTTAGGATCCGCAATAGCGACGAACGGTCGATGCATCAGCCTGTACGTATAGATGGGCCCAAAGTCGCGGCACCACTCCTCCAAGGTGAGATGCAGCCTCGTGGGATGTAACTGGAGTAAGTTACCCAAAATGGGGAGCCCCTTGGGGCCTGGAAGTTGTGCTAGCGAGCGGACTGGGCGCGGAGAGGCCGACGACGATGGCTGACCAGCATTTACGTGCAATGCTTTCCACTTCTGCACCTCATCCCTATAAACGAGCACGTGAGCGCCATCGACCAGCGCGCTAAACTGCTTCAGACGGACACCCACCTGGCTGAGGGCGCAACCCGATGCACATTCAAACTGCCAGCCATGTCCTCGACAGGTCAGAACGCCGTCCTTTACCGAGCCTTCCGACAGCAGCGTGCCTTGGTGTGGACACCGGCCTTCGAAAATCGTAATCGCATCCGAATGCTTAATCACGACGAGTTCGACGCCTTCGACTTGTGCCGCGGTGACGCTATCCTCGACAAGTTCAGGCTTCTGCGCCACGACAATTCTTTCCTGGTGACGCGGTTCACCTATACCAGTGCTTATATCCATTGCCCGCTCCTTCGCGCGAGCGCCTCAAACTGCAGACGTTAGGCCAAAAAAAGTCGGTTCAGGAACTGCAGTACGGCCAGACACAATTGCGCGCAGCATCCGCTTATTAACTGAGAGCGATCTCTCGTGGAAGAGAGTTGTCGCGAACATACCGATGGGGGATGGCACGGAAAGACGCAACCGTCACCCGGGTGCGTACGAACAGTAGGTCCGGCCCTGCGTAGAGCCTCGCAGCGTGGACGCCGTACGTTCCGCGTGGTGTGTCACTGCGCGACGAGATCTAATCAAGAATGATAGATGCTATAGCGTGGCCGACAAGCCCCTTTTTCAGAGGCGTCGTTCGTATCGATCGAGAAGTCCGGTCTGATGGCAATGCAACTGGACACTATGATCAGGTGATAGATGTGGCGGTGTTGCTTTCTCATTTGGCCGCGCTAGCGACTCATCAGGCGGCGTAGAAAAAGAATGTGGGCAAGGAAAGGCAAAGGCGCGGGTCAGCGCTGCATCGTGTCGGGAGTTTGCTCTGCATGACTCTACGGGTCGCGCGCTTCCCAGCGACACGGTTGACGGACCGGTTCAGAACGTCGGGCGCTGTCCGACCCGTTGCCGTCATTCGTGTAGTCGCGCCGGCAACGGCCGCTCTCAAAGTCCAACGGCCATTCGTTCTCTTGAGGTCGCCTGCCGCTTGTCGGCCAATGCCGACCTTGGGGCAGGCTGAATTCTACGTCGGCAATGTGATGGATTGCCGACGGTAGCGGCGTCGAGCAGGCGGGCGATAGCTTCCGACATCGCGAACTCACACTCCCGACCCGTTGCAGCCGGTGGGTATTCGCTCGCCGAATGACTGATCATCGTCGAACTCCGGCTGTTGGAATCAAGGGGCTGATCCGCTCGACCAGAGCCTTTCCCACGGGCGTTGCAAAGTAGCGCGTCGCTATCGATGTGCTGCAACGACGGGACAATTGTGCTTCGCCTCAGCGCGCAACGACGAACGATGTGTGCATGCCCATCTCATAGTGCCCCGGCCGGTTGCAAATCAGCACGTAGCGTCCTGGCGCAAGCTTCAATGACAGGCGCTTGGTCGAACCCTGCGCCAAGTCTTCCACCTCGCCCATTTTCTTGAACCGGCTTTCCGTAACCAGGCCTTTGTGGACGGGCAGATGCGCGTCGTCCACGTCTGTCCTCAGCACCACGAACTCATGTTCGGTATTGCCGTTCGCTGCGTTGTTCACCTCGAACGTGACGGTTCCGGCCTTCGCTGTGCCGGGGTCGAGTTGAATCGTGTTGTCCGTTAGCTTTACATGGATCGTTTCGTCCGCATGACCGCTCAGCGGCACAACGCCGAGCGCAACCGCCGCCAGAACGAACGCAGTATGGTTTCTGTCGATCATGATATTTCTCCTCGAAAGGGCCGCGTTGCCGCAAGACGCGTTGAACCACGGTGCCGGGTTCGCCGGCTCCGAAGGGGCTAGTGGAGCAACTGTTCTCTCGATGACCGTCGCGCGTCAGTAGGCACGTTCGCCAATATGCATGGTTAGGAACCCTCGTCATCGTCGTGGCCGCTGGAGACCACTGTTCGCGGCGCACATCGCTTCGCCTTCACGCAACGGTGCAAGCAGGCTTGCACGCATTGCGCGCGTGAATTCATCGCGGATGAAGGACCGTGCTCGCCAGTGCAGGCGAACCTCGGTAATAGAACGTGAGTGGGCTTCGAAATATTCCGCCCGATGTCGCGTGGGAAGCCGCTTTCCGGCGCGCGCCGTGGCGGAGAACACAAAAGATTCGAACGATCCGAGTGGCTTCCCGGTTCACCGACGTGCTGCCTGGTTCGCCAACGCGCTACTTTCCAGTCGCGCCCCGCGGTTATCATTCGACGTGACGAAGCTCGCGGCGAAGAATCTCTCCGACGCTTGACGTCAGCCCGAGATCTCGCGTCTGGAACCCGTAAGGGTGGCTACCAGGAGCCTGTCGGACTTCAGCGCCCGCCAAGCAACGGCCTGAACGTCGGGCATATTTCGCGAGCTACAGGACAATCAAAGAGTTGCGCATCCCGTTTTTAAATCGTCTCGGGCGATTGTCGTTGCATCGACCGCGACCTTTTGAAGGTAACGCGTTCGATATCCAGAAACCTTGTCCCGGAAGCAACTGGCCTTAGCGATATCCATTGGGTTGTCATGTACCTCTGTCAACGGTCACGAACAGTTGCGTTATGGCATGCTCCTCTATGTCGCACTCTTCACATGGTGCAAGGACGATGCGCATACCTCGATGCACAGCCAAGCGAGCAGTCAGGGCACGGCTGTCTACATTGCTCCGTCCCGAAGGCGTCGACCCCGACGCCTCGATCCTGCTTGTTGCCCGTGGACTGCGCGGCATCTGCGATGGTTTTATCGCGGTGCTGCTACCCGGATATCTGCTGTCGCTCGGCTTTGGGCAACTGGCTGTCGGGCTCATCAGCACGACCACGTTGTTCGGATCGGCCGTTGCGACGGCCCTGGTGGGTCTCGCAGGCAATCGCTTTGCACAGCGGGGCCTGCTGCTCTTCGCGGCGGTGTTGATGACGGCTACAGGTCTTTGTTTCGCAGGCCTGTCTTCGCTGTGGCCGCTACTCGTCGTCGCGTTCATCGGCACGCTGAACCCGGGTTCCGGCGATGTCAGCCTGTTTCTTCCGCTCGAGCATGCAAGGCTCGCCGAATCCGCAACGCGTGACGCACGAACCGCCCTGTTTGCACGATATAGCCTCATCGGCGGACTGTCCGCCGCAGTCGGCTCCCTCGCGGCTGGCCTGCCCGATTCGATCAGCGTCCACTCGGGCGTTTCGCCACTCACGGCGATACGCGCGATGTTCACCGTCTACGCGACGGCAGGATTCGTGATCCTGCTCCTTTACCGGCGTCTGCCGGCACGCGAGTCCAGGACCGACACGCCGCGCGTGCCGCTTGGGGGTTCACGCGGAATCGTCACGTGCCTTGCGCTGCTCTTCAGCGTTGACGCCTTTGCGGGCGGACTTCTCGTCAACTCGCTGCTGACCTTGTGGTTGGTCCAGCGGTTCGGCCTTTCGCTCGGCGCAGCCGGCCAGTTCTTTTTCTGGGCAGGGCTGCTTGGCGCCGGCTCTCAACTGGCCGCGCCGCCGTTGTCGCGCCGGATCGGCCTGCTCAACACGATGGTGTTTACGCATATCCCCTCGAGCGTATGCCTGATTGTCGCAGCGTTTTCGCCCTCCCTCACGCTGACCCTCGCGCTCCTCCTCGCACGCAGTGCTCTTTCACAGATGGACGTGCCCACGCGCAGCGCCTACGTGATGTCGGTCGTAACGCCCGGGGAGCGTCCCGCAGCGGCGAGCTTTACCGCGGTTCCGCGAAGCCTGGCTGCAGCGCTCGCGCCCACCCTTTCAGGAGTATTGCTGGGCCTGGGGTGGCTCAGTGCTCCGCTAGTCGCGTGCGGCGCGCTGAAGATTGCCTACGATCTTTCGCTGCTCGCCGCATTTCGTCACGTCAGGCCCGACGGAGATTCGTCATGAAAGAACGTATCGGCACGAACCGTCGCCGGGCTGCGATGTTGCTCGTCATTCTTTTGACGGTCGAAGTTGCGGCACTGGTCGTCCATCACAGCGCGACCGCTGCCAGCACTCCACCCACGGTCGAACTACCGTTGACGCACGTCGCCGACATCCCGCTGCCGGGTCGCGCTACCCGGCTCGATTACGAAAGCTATGACCCTGACCGGCATCTGCTGTTCATCGCACACCTCGGCGACAGCGAAGTAATCGTCTTCGACACGCAGAACTCAGGTGTTGTCGCCCGCATTGGAAACATCGCCGCCGTTCATGGCGTCCTGGTGGTACCGGCACAGTCCCGCGTGTACGCGTCGGCGACCGGCACGAACGAAGTTGTTGCCATCGACGAGGCCACCCTGAAAATCACCGCACGTATGCAGGGTGGCGTTTATCCGGACGGAATGGCATATGCACCGGACACCCGGAAACTCTATGTATCGGACGAGACAGGTGGGACTGAAACTGTGATCGATACCCAATCCAATCGCCGCACCAATACGATCCCTTTGGGAGGGGAAGTCGGCAACACCCAGTACGATGCGACATCCCGTCACATCTTCGTCAATGTCCAGTCGCGAGGACAACTGGTCGAAATCGATCCATCGACCGACGCAATCGTCGCCCGGATCGACCTGCCGGGCGCACGCGGCAACCACGGCCTCTATATTGTTGCGCAACGACACCTCGCGTTCGTCGCGTGCGAAGGCAACCACCGACTGCTGACGCTGAACCTGCTTACCAGGCATGTCGTCCAGTCATTCGACGTTGGCGGTGATCCCGATGTGCTCGCCTTCGATCCAGGTCCGGGCACGCTCTATGTTGCTGGCGAAGCAGGCATCGTGTCGATGTTTACAGTGGGTCTCTCAACCGTGTCGAAAATCGGCGAAGGTCGCATCGGGCCCAACGCGCATGTGGTTGGTGTCGATCCATCAACGCATCGCGCCTATTTCCCGCTGAAGAACGTCGACGGACGTCCGGTGCTGCGCGTCATGGCGCCCCGGCGGATTGTGCCGTCGCTGTGAAACGATGACGGACATAGGAGCATCGACACAAAAATGCGCTCAATCCTCGCGGGACTTTTGCTGCTACCTCAGCCCTCGCTGCCGCTCCGACGTAAGCGATCGCATGCTGGCCGACACGACAGGATGACTTTGTATGCGTCCGACTGATACGGGATGCCCGACGCGAAATCTTACGAAGGCGATTGCGAGAAAAACGTACCATCGTCGCTCGCGACACCTGGTGACAAGCCTTCTGTTGCTCCGACCATGCTGCGGGCGCCGCATGGTGGATCGCAGTAGGAATTCAAGAGAAATCCCCTGTTTCTTGGGTCAGTAGCACTACGACTGGCCGTTTCCTACAAAGCGGCCATTCAGGTTGAAACGTTTTGATCGAGCAGATCGCTAGGCGACTGTCTTGAACCGTTCCGGACGAAGGTAAGCGAGGGCAACAGAGATGCGCTGCAGGCAATCGCGCTTAATTCGGTCGGACGGTTTTGTCTATAAGAGTCCGCGGCTTCAAGTCGGCACGTCAACTGCAACGATTCGCTTCGGTCCACGACCAGGTGGCAAACCTGTTCATGCATTGCCGCTACAACACGAACGCGCAACGGAAGCGAGACGCCCGTGACCAGGCCTTTAAGGCGTGGGAAAGGGTGACGTGCGCTGCCGGAACGCATCGCCGCCTGAGTTCGCCAGCGTTCACGCGCCGCGTTTCCGTTCGGCCTCGCTACAACAAGTTGACCGTACCGCTAGGAGCGAGGTACGCGACGGATCTCATCCGACTTGCGGCACGAGATAGCGGCAGGCTCATTGAGCGGACCTCGCGGTGCAAGAAGTTGAGGTGAGCAAAACGTAATACAAATCGAAAAGAACTGTCATTCCCAGGAAATCAATGAAGGTTAACATCAGGTGCCTGCTCATCGGCAAGACACTGCCGCTTTCGGCACGTAAGGTTCAGTTGGCAGGCCGCGACGGTAGTGATTTTCAGTGCATGAGGCCGCTTTCTAATTGATTCTTTGACAGCCCTTTTAATATAGGAGTGCTTGATGCGTTTAGCCTTGATTTCACTTGCGGTTGCCTCGAGTTTGTCCCTGACTGCTTGTGGTGGAAGCGTCTCTCCTACCAGCGGCCGCGTCCAGCCCTCTACGGCCATAGCGCTCCCGGCGGGAGTCAAGTCACTGGACCCGAACTATAATATCTCGGTGTTTGCGCATGGCCCGTCAACGTCATCACTCCCTGACGATATGACGGTCTCAGTTGACGGGCAAAGTGTCTTCGTCGGCTATCAGGACGATCAGGATTCTGCCGGCAAACCAGTGGCATCCGGCAAGACGACCGGGGAAGTCATCCAATATGACCTGAATGGAAACCTATTGAAGACGTTCGCCGTGAAAGGGCATGTCGATGGTCTAGTGACGGTCGACTCCAATACCATCTGGGCGAGCTCAAACGAAGACGGCAACCCCGTGGTGTCCGTGATCAAGGTGAGCGCGGGCACGGTCTCTTCCTACACGTACAACAAGACGCTCATGCCGCAATCGGGAGGGAGCGACGGTACCGGCGGTCTGGACGATATGGTCATGGTGAACGGCAGCGTGTATGTGACGCTGTCGGGCGAATTCAAGACCGCTGCGCACAATGCCACGCCGCCCGGACCGAATGCCAACCCGTTCCCGGTTATCGCACGGCTTACGATCGATCCCGATGGACAACACTTTGATCTCGACGGCGACTCTGCAACGACGACCGCTGCCGCTTACACGCTGCTCGGCAATGGAGCAGCTGTGGATAAGTTGACAGGCGCGCCGCGCACGTTGAACGTGCTCGATCCTGATTCGCTCGGGCTGGACCCGGCAGGCAATGTCATCCTGGACGATCAGGAAGGCCACTCGCTGATCACGATCGGTAACATTGGAACGCCGCAACAGAGCGTGTCGGTACTTGACCGTACCTTGAATGGAACGCCGTTCAAGGTCGACGATACGCGTTTCGCTCCGCCGACGGGAAGGTCGTTCATTCTTTTCACCGACAACGATGTGTCGAACAACATCTACCGCGTCGATTACAAGGGTGGCGCGTTCCCCGCAAACCAGGGCTACAGCACCTCAGGTAGCGTCACTGATTCGCTTCTCGCGATGGATTACTCGACCGGCAAGTTCACGACCATCGTTGCTGGTGTGCCGGGCGCGCATGGGATGCGCTTCATAAGCAACTGACACAGCCCTCCCGAGCAAAGCCACTCCGTTCACGGACTGGACGATGTCCGGATCTCCGGATGATTCGAGGCCGGTTTTTCCGGATATCCGCAGCACTTCTGCGGGCTCTGATAATCATATAGCCGTACATGGACTCCCGCCTATGAGCTAGATCGGTGTGCATTTTGAAGGTCTCGACTGCGTCCGTACATTCGGCTTTTGATGTGCCTGCCATCAGCACGAGCCATCATGGAAGTTTGCGCGCTTGCTCCTCATCGGCCTCTTGGCTTCGTAACGCAGCCGCTGGATATATCAGGATTTGCAAGCGCCGGTCCGACCGGTTCACCATGCTTTGCCGCTTCTTGCGCAATCGTGGATGGAGTGAAGGTGTCTCGCTGCGTTACAGGACGGCTATGCCAACTTGAAGCTGTCACAATGGTCAATATTGCCCACGCTATCCGCGCCGTCTTGTTCGCGAGAGCGATTGCAGCGACGCTCACGTGGCGGCGTTGCATCACGGCTTTGATCCAGCAACTGTGCCGGGCGGATTCAACCGGTCGATGCAATAGTTCGATGGAATCGTTCAGCCGGTGTTTCGGGCGGATTCAACCGGTCGTTGCAACATCTCCTAACGGAGGTGTCACATGGGACGACCACAGGGTTGGGGTTCGGAACAGACGGGAAGACCAATAATGCGATCGCCTGGCAGGCCAAGTGTCAATCAACTAGAGACCAAGCGAGCCTTCTGGAACTGTATCGCGCAGGGCATGGAGACTGAAGCTGCCGCACTGGCATGTGGCGTGTCACAACCTTTGGGACCAAGATGGTTCCGTGAGGCGGGTGGAATGCGGCCGATCGAACTGGCGCCGGGCGCGGGGCCCTATCTGTCTTTTTCTGAAGGCGAAGAAATCGCGCTGCTGCGGGCACAGGATTGCGGGGTTCGTGAGATCGCGCGAAGACTGCAGCGCTCGCCTTCGACGATCTCACGCGAGTTGCGCCGTAACGCTGCGACCCGTGGCGGTACTTTGATATACAGGGCGACAGTTGCTCAGTGGAAAGCTGAGCGTGCAGCGGAACGTCCGAAAGCTTCCAGGCTGGCAGAGAACGAGAGATTAAAGAAATATGTGCAGAGTCGATTGGCGGGAGCAGTCACCGACTCAGAAGGCAGGCCAATTGCCGGACCTGTACCGCCCTTCGGTGGAATGGATCCCGTCTCCCTCGCGAACCAGGCTGCCGCGTAAGAGAGGATGTCGCGCTCCATTTTCAGTTGCCGGACTTCACGACGCAACCGTGTGAGCTCCTGCCGTTCGGCTGTGGTCAGACCGTCATACCGCACACCTGTGTCGCGATCAGCCTGCGCCACCCAGTTGTAGATGGTCTGTGCAGTCGGCTCGAACTCCTTTTCCAGTTCCTCCGGGGCCTGCGTCCGGCCTTAACCAACTCGACCATGTGAGCCCGGAATTCCATAGGGTATGGGGTGCGATGCCTGCCCATTTTCGACACCTCCTGATCAAAAGCATAGGTGTCCGTTTTTGCGGGTCAACTTCAATCAATCAGGGCGGCGGCCTTCGGCTACAACACCGGTACGATTAGCCAGTCTTATGCAACTGGCCCGACAACGCTTCAGGGCTATTGCCGAGGCGCTGCCGATACGCCGTGCGGCGGCGCCGGACTCGTCGTCATTTACGACGGAACGATCAACCAGTCGTTCGCAACCGGTCTCGTGACACAGCCGACCTACGGGCCGATCGGCATTGCGCGGACCAATACAGGCACGATCGCGAACGATGTGTATTGGGATACCCATACCACGGCCGCCACGATCCGCGTCAAGTACGGCACACCGATTCCCACGGCGAACGGGCTGACCACCGCGCAGATGAGTAATCCGGCATCGTTCGTGTCGTATGACTTCGGTCCGACGGGAGTGTAGGCGATGCCTGCCGGCGCGACGCATCCGGTGCTGCGCTGGCAAGTGGCGCAATGACCCACGCGGATGACGGCGGCAAGCCTCGCGGCGTTCACCGCATCACTGCTGATCCCCTTCGTCGTCCGACTAGTCACGCCCAAGGTACTGCCGCTCGGTTGCGTTCACGACTGCCGTGCTGGCGGTGGGGAGTGTCAGTTATGTTTTTCAGTCCGCCACTTCGCACTTCGGAGCCTTAAGCACCGATGCCTCGCTACGGTGCTCCGCGCCAGTGTTGAACAAAGGCCTTTCCTTATCTCTCTAACAGGTTGGAGGTGAAACTCATGGTCAGACGATTGGCGATATTCGCTCTCGGGGCGGACATCGCAGGTAACTTTAGATAGCCCCACGGTAGACATTCGCCCACGGACCGGCCCGCTTTATTGCTGCGTCTGCAGCATCGAGGCAGGAAGAGGCATCGAACCACACGTATTGTGCGCCTCCAGGATTGGACCGATGGAGAGGACAATGACTCTGATCAGATGGACGCTGACGATTGGCCTGGTATGCGGATGCGGCCTGGCCGGTACGGGCAATGCAGCAACAAACGACCGGCTTTTAAAGCTGCTGCAATTGCAAACCCTAAATCGTCTAGCATCGGAGAGCGCGCCGACGAAGAAGAACGCTTCGGGCGACAACAGTGCGCGCCAGGATCGTGGGGCAAACCGTCCGGGAGCCCAGTCACAGCCAGACAATCGAGGCGCGCCCGGCAACGTGCCGACGCGAACGCCATAACTTGCGATTAAACGTCAGACCCGGGACGGCTGGTCGCGACGCGCAGTTGTGGCTTGCAGGGTGATCCGCGATCGCCGTGGGGCGCCGTGGTGCCGGTTCGGGAATGGATCGGCCGGGTACACGGCTTGCTGTTTGTGCAAGGAGCTATCCCCGTCCCATCGCGAATGTTCATACAGTTCGGCCTGGCGTGAACGGCGGAAGCCTGAGGCTGTCGCGTTGCAATTCGTTCGCGTTACTGTGAATTTCCAAAAGGCAGCGGTTGGCTGCCAAGAATGTACGTTAGAGATGCTGTGCGTTTCCCCGTAGATCACGGATGCTTCCACGGTCGAATCTTATGGAAATCTGAAGAACGACAAATACTACCTGGGAAAACGATAAGGATCACTGTTTAACGAAATACCTAAGCTATAGCGGCGTCCATTATTTCTTTCGGCACGCGCTCGAGGTAGGTCTATTCCGACGACGATGAGGGGAGGTGTACGATGCCGAGACACATGTGGACGAATGCATTGGCGACATCTGCGGCTATCGCGATTGCAGGTTGTGGTGGTGGAGATCATCTCGACGTTAGCGGGCCGCATCATGTAGCGGACATCGCCGTCCCAAACATCACGGCAGGCGTCAACTTCTCATTCGATATCGGTGTCGTTTCGGGTAGCCGATACTTTTTCACCGACAGGAATAACGCATCTCTGGATGAAATCGACATAGCGTCGAAGAGCTTCGTCAAGACCATCCAGGGAAGCGGTCCTCTCGCGTTCACGGGGCTTGGCCCCGGGCCGAATTCGCAGGCCGGTCCGGACGGCGCGACCCCTGTCGGCAACCTCATCTACGTGGGCGACGTGAACTCGGTGAAGGTGGTCGATCCCGCTGCTGGCGTCGTGACAAGCAAAATCACGGTCAGCACGACGGGCGTGCGCGCAGACGAAGGGTGTCTGGATCCCACACACGGCATCTTTATGATCTCGAGCCCCGAAGAGACGCCCCCGTTCGCCACATTCATCAACACGGCCACGCAGACCGTCGTCGCCAAAGTGACGTTCACCGACAGCGCAGGCAAGCCCACCGCGGGCCTCGAAGCCTGCCGGTACGATGCCGCCAGCGACAACTTCTATGTGAACGTCGACGGAAGCACGGCGAATCCTCATGGCGAACTGGTGAAATTGCCAGGGGCGTCCATTCGCGCGATACCGAACGCCGGCACGCAGAACTACACGACCCTTGCGGGCGTCGCGATGTACCCCGAAGGCAATTGCGATCCTACTGGGCTGGCACTCGGACCGGGAAACGATATCGCGGTTGGTTGCAGGGAAGGGACGACTGGCGCGCCCTTGCTCATACAGATTCTTGACCGTTCGAACGGCGCGCTTCTGGCGTCCCTGAACGCGGGCGGCGGCGATCAACTCGAATATGATCCGTCCACCAATCGCTATTACAACGCGGCGAGCCGTTGGACGTCTTCTGGCAATGCGTCGACGAACGGCGCCTGCTCGACGGCATCGCCATGCACACCCGTGTTGACTATCGTCGACGCCAGCAACCGCAGTGTCGTTACCCGCCTGAACACGGGGAATAACGCACATTCGGTTGCGATCGACCCGGCGACCGGGCTCATCTTCGTTCCATACTCTTCGGCGACATCGCCGGCGGGGTGTCCGAGTTGCGCGGCAAACGGGTTCGTCAACGGCGGGGTGTCGGTATTCGCCGCTAAGTGATCCGCAGATCCGCGTCGACCAGGACGCCACCGCGCGAAGCGTAACGACGCGAGGAATCAGGCGGGTTCGCTTGCCCTGAGAAGTTCGATTGCCCACTCGACGAATACGGACGATCGTATGACCTTGCACGAGGTCGGCGGGCTCGCGCGGCAGGCCGTGGCGCTGGATGTAGGCGGGCGACGCGCAGGTCAAGCGCGGCAGCGTACCGGCCGAGCGCGCGATCAGCGAGTCGCTGAGTAACGGCTCGAGACGCAGCACACAGTCGAGGTTCTCGGCAATCAGATCGACCGACCGGTTACCGACGCTCAACTCGACCTGGACGTCGGGATAACGCGCAAAAAAGTCTGGCATGGCCGGGACGAAAGATTAGGGTGGAGCTGCCCGGCTCCTCGCCGCGCCCGAATCCTCGAAGACCTCGAAGAGACCGAGACGGCAATGGCTGCGCGAAGCGCGACGTCGACTGGGACGCTGCGAATCAGCGTTCCCATTGCGCTCGGACGCCGGGCAGGTGCGGCCGCTTATCGAATCCTTTTTGGCCAGAGACGCCCCTCCTAGAAACTGATTGTCTCCTTCTCCGAGGACACGACCGAACAATGGCGTCTACGCCGAGCTCCTGGTTCGAAAGCACGCGGCATAGCCGAAGAAAGACTTTCCATATTCGTTTTTCTTGGTTCCGCCGCTTTTCAACGCCCTATAGATTGTGCGCTCAAGCATTCCAATAACTTACACACGCTCAACATGTTCAACCGACGTTTGATAGCCTTGGCCGCACTCCCATTCGTCCTGGATGCCTGTGGAGGAAGCAGTATTGCGGATAGCCCAAACCCTTTGGCGAGCACGGATCAGTTGGCAGCCGAAAAACTTGCAATCACTGTTGTTCAGTCGCCCGCTGTGATTGCGGCGAAAGCCACGCTTAAAGCAAAGTGGCTAGCGGCTGCGCAAACAACCGGTGGCGTACCGGATGAGGCGTTGGCAAATCTCGATGAGGCTGTAGATGAGAGTGTGTTCGCCTTCGCGCTATCGCTTGCTTCGGGCAATGCCAACGACCCGAAGGTGGTTTCGTTTCTAGCAGCCCCGCACAACTGGTACGGAATGAGCGTGCCCGGATCGCGGACAACATTTGATAACCCGGACACCCTATACCGCAGCATCCCGGTTGACCCTGCGTCGAGCTACGTCATCACCGGAAAAGTGCACGGGCAAAAGCCTGTCGATTTCAATTTCAGCCTCTATAGCAGCACCAACGCAACGCTCTCCAACCTCGCCGGCGATCAGCTCGGCACCAACGCGGACGGCAGTTTCTTCATTAACGCTAACTCGTCGCCAACCGGAGGCGGCAACCAGATCCAGCTCGTCTCGGGAGCCGCGTCTATCTTCGTGCGCGATACGATCAACGAATGGGGAGTCCAACAGTTCAACAGTCTGGCGATAAAGCGGACCCCGTCCGCCTCGACGCAATCCCAAAGTGCTGACGCGCTCGCCACGACCCTGGCAGCGACACTACAAACTTCGGCTGCGGCTGCGCCCTTTATTGCCTACAACACCCTTGCGTACGCTCAGCCTGCCAATACGCTCCCCGCGCCATCGCTTGGCGGCACCGGGGGGCGCCTCGCCAACCAGGCGGCGTCATATGCTGCATTCCAGCTTGCCGATGACGAAGCGCTTGTTCTCAACGTCAACCTCGGCGGGGCAAAATACTTCATCGCGCCGGCCTATGGACGGTGGACGATCACGACCGACTACATCAACCACACTCAGACGTTGAACAACACCCAAGCGGTACCCAATCCGGATGGCACGTACACGTTCGTGATATCCCCCAAAGACCCTGGCGTCTACAACTGGGTCGACACTGCAGGTCTGCACCAGGGCTTCCTCAACCCGCGCTGGCAGGGACTACCCGCGACACCCGCTTCGCAGGGACCATCGGCATCAGCCCAGCTTGTGAAGCTCAGTGACGTTCGGACTATTCTCCCCGCGACGACAAAGTACGTTACTGCGGCGGAACGACAAGCACAGTTGGCTGCGCGTGCTGCGAGCTACGCGTCGCGATACGCACCCTGAGCTTTTCTCGTCGACGTAAATGAATGCCTGACGGCGATGCTGGAACTCGCCGTCGGTTACATATCGCGTGCTGCCGATGGCAGCCTGGCGAGGTTGAAGCTGCGCACCGAAGCGCATGAGTCGGTTGCCGGCCAGAACCGTCGATCGGCTGACGGGCCTGGCGGATTCAACCGGTCGATGCAACACAATGAACGTCGCATGAGCGGCGGGAGTGTTGCAAATGAAACAGAGGCGCCGGATCTATTACAGCGAAAGCCAGAAGGCATTGATGTGGGAACGCTGGCGCAAAGGCGAGTCGTTGCAGCACATCGCCCAGCTATTTGACCGCAATCACTCGTCAGTACAGGGAATTCTGGCGCAAACTGGAGGAATCCAGCCTGCACCCCGCCAGCGATCCAGGCTGGCGCTGACGCTTGCCGAACGCGAGGAGATTTCGCGAGGCCTCGTCGCGGGTGATTCGATTCAGTCAGTCGCCCGGCGACTGTCGCGATCACCGTCCACGGTCTGTCGCGAGATCAAGCGCAACAGTGGGCAGGGCGGCTATCGGGCCAGCCACGCCGACCAGCTGGCATGGGATCGGTCGCTGCGCCCGAAAGTCTGCAAACTGGTCGAGCACCGGACGCTGGCCCATATCGTGGCCAACAAGCTCCAGTTGCAGTGGTCGCCCCAGCAGATTGCTGGATGGCTCAAACGAGCCTGGCGGGGCAACGAGGACTACCGCGTGTCACACGAGACCATCTACCGCAGTCTTTTCATTCAGGCACGGGGTGCACTGAAGAAAGAACTGCTGGAGCATCTACGGCGCACCCGGGCCATGCGTCGCTCGCGCCATCACACGCAGAAAACGGACGACCACGGCAGAATCCGCGAAGCGGTATCAATCAGTGAACGCCTCGCCACCGTGGAAGATCGCGCGGTGCCGGGACACTGGGAAGGCGATCTCCTGTGTGGCAGTGGCGGTAGCCAGATTGCAACGCTTGTCGAGCGTCAGACGCGCTATGTGATGCTGGTGAAGATCGCCAGCAAGGACAGCGAAACAGTAGTCAATGCGCTCATCAGACATGCTGGAAAGCTGCCGAAGGAACTGTATAAATCGCTTACGTAGGATCGGGGATCAGAGATGGCGAACCATAAACGGTTCACCATTGCCACCGACATTGCCGTGTACTTCTGCGATCCGAAACACCCCTGGCAACGGGGCTCGAATGAAAACACCAATGGCCTATTGAGACAATACTTCCCCGAAAGGCATCGATCTGTCGGTCTACTCACAGGCCAAACTCAATGCCGTGGCTCGAAGGCTGAACGAGCGTCCAAGGAAGACATTGGATTACGAAACGCCGGCTGAACGGTTCCATCGAACTATTGCATCGACCGGTTGAATCCGCCGGTGTAACCGACGCCTGAATGTCCGGGCGACGGTGCGGGCGAACGACGCTTCCTGGCCGGGTACGGACGAACCCAATCGCCCCCGTCGGCGATCAAGTGACGCCAGTGCACCGTTGCCGAGCGGCCCGGTCAACGTAATTGTGCGGCGCGCTGACCGTGCCTTCGCAACCTATACGGAAGGGCGTAACCTCGTATGAACGGAGGAAGCCGCGCTATGCCGAGCGACGAGCGCAGATCTTCGTCGCTACGTAGCAACCTTCCCTTAAGGCTTAAAATGCGGAAGAGGTCGTCATGCCTGATACCGAGGTGTACAGATTTCAATACGCGCGTCGACAGGGACTGCAGCGTACCTATGATGTAGTTCTGAATATTTGTCGGCTCGAATCCGGCGTATGTTCTTACGCGGCATGGGTCCATTTCGCCGGCGCATTCAAAGGGAACGGACTGGTTTTCCCACTGATCGCAAAAACTACGGAGGAAGCGGCGGTTGAAGCGCGAGGACGTATTGAAAACGACATCGAAGACCTCGCCGGCATCGCTGAATAACATCGCATTTGTTGTCTGGAGTTGGCCATGGAAGAGCAACAGGTGCACCGAGGCTACATCATCACGGTCAGCGCGCGAGAGGACTGCGACGGCGGGTCGACCGTTACGTTGCCGATCGACGCGCAGCTACTCATCATTACCGTCAAACTCGCCACAACGCCGGCCGCAAGCATCGCATCAAGGCGGCGCTTCATTGCAGCGCACCCCAGCGTGCCGTGGCCGGTTCCGCCGAGGCCCATTTCCAGTCATCGCCATCACGGCACACCGCAGCGATGTAGAACGAACTGGTCGCGGGCTGATCCTTCTTCGCATCGGTATCGACGGAAAAGACAATCTCCTTGCAGTCGAGCATACCGGTACTAATCTCCCGGCTCACAGTCACGCGGCCTTTTTCGTCTGGCTCGATCGGTACGCTGTGCCTGGTGAACCAGGGTGCCACGGCGCCGACCGCGAGCGGTCCCGCCGCGGCCGCAATCTGCGCCTGCGTATACGCGTGCATCACGCGTTCCGAGTACTGCACGCCGGCTCGGGCAGCGGCCACTGCGCCGAGGCCGATGCCGGTGGCAACGGCCGCGTTGTTGGTCACCGTGCCGGCGATGGCCGCCCCGGCGATACCGGCACCCGCAGTGGCGCCTTCACTGTAAAGTGAACTGCAGCCAGTCAGACTCGTACTGACGGCTGCCAACGCGAGATAGGTCGCCAGCGCGACAACGTTCAGGCAATGCCGCCGAATCGCGCTCTGCATGATCCTTTTCCTCGCTCCGGATGGCTTGTCTCGATCGATGCAGTAGCCGATTGCGCGAAAGCTGGCAGACGCATCGCGAGAGCGGCGCATTCCACATTTTGACGCGAGTGGATTGGTGAAACCAGCGAAATTCGCAGGAGCGGCGCGCAGCGGTGATTTGCGGGATGGCGCGCGATGCCTGCTGGCTCACACCGCCTGACTGACCAAGCTCGATGTCCCTTTCCAGGGCGACAATCAAGATTGTCGAGTCCTCAGGCACAGCCGGTGCGTGCTGTCTGTCGAATCTCATTGAGGGTGCGCCACTTGATGAACACCATCCGGCATTTGCCGCCCCTCCCCTTGCGCGAAACAACGCCACCGGGAACTGGATCACTGCGACGCGTTCTTTTATTTGCGCCGACTGACTTTCAAGCAAGGCAACGCGCGCCTGGTCGATACGTTCCATAAGGTCGAGTTTCGGCCGGTTGACCGAAAGGGTGGACCGAAGATCGCGTATGTCGCGGCATCATCGCCGTGATCGATTCGATCGCTAAAACCACGTTGACACCCTGTCAGCGACGTCCCGGCCGTTGTATGCTTAGCCCGAATAGGAGGGGCCATGACTCAAAAGGCGCGAGAGCTTTACAGGAGCGCGAACGGAGACCGTTGGTCGCTCGTCCACGAATACGACTCTGGCCGGGTTTTCGTCCGACATGAGCCCAACTTCTCGTCAGGTGGCCGGCCGTCCGACATCTCAATTGGCGACTTCCTTGTTCGAGATGGCAAAGGGCCGGAGCATGCCGAACTGCTGCGCCTGATCGGGACATTGGTGGAGACGCCAGCCGATAACTAGCGCTTACCGAGGACGAGGCGCTCTCGAATGGCGATTCGCGGCGCATGCGTCAAGAAGTCGTCCATTAGGCAGTCTTCAGATCATGAGATAACCTCTGTGCGGAAGCTAACGCCGAATCTATGAACGTGGTTGCACGCCTCCCGCCATAGTCCAGCGCTTCACGCAGACATGAACGCCACCGGCTCCTGGAAGCTTGCGATGGTGTCTGCCCGCAGCGCCTCCGTTTGAATGGACCATCCCACTGTGCAACGGCGTTCTGCTCCGTTAAACGACGCACTCTCGACTTCGGCCACCGTGAGCAAAATGCCGAATCCGCATACGGCAAACAGAAGCAAAGCGGGTCAGCATAGTCTTCCTCTCTTGTGCACCAGTTGTAGAAACGCTGCCGAAACGGCCATTCCCGAAGCGCACATTGGCGCAGCGAGGAGCTCTCGCGCCTCACCTCCTTGGCGTCCCTGTCGTAGCGCATGCCCTGAAACGTGGCCTGCCTTAGCTCACTCGCGCGCGCCCACTCGGGAAACGCCACCTCCGCGACCACCATATGGGTCGTCTGCGGGCTCGCGCGACGGCGGACGCGTCTCGGAAAGTCCAGGCGCCGGTGATCAGCAGCCTTTAACTGCATGAGTGAGGCGACAACTAGCTTGACGCTTCGTGTTGCCTCACGAAGGAATGTTACTCGGCGGATTGTTGTCGTTTTCGCTTTCTTTTTTTTCTTCTTTCGTGGTTTGCCGGGCGCGGAGCGCGCTGCCCCCGGCGACTTTCAACTTTTGCGCAACTTACACTTCGGCTGGCGCATCAGCGGACTTTCGCAGGCCGCCCAGAATAAGTTCTTTTACGCGCTCTGCGCGCCACGCCTTGACCCGACGCTGTAGCGTTCTTAGTTGTGCCTGACTTGCGTACGCTTCTGGAAACATCGCGGCCAACCGATCCATCAATACGTTGGCCGGCACCGAGGGCTCTGCAATCAGCCATCCTTCGATTAGCGGCCACGCGTCGGCGAACGGATCCACCCGACTTCTCCACCAGTGCTTTGCCTTGGGTTGTTTTCGGTGCGTTGGACGTGCCTCACCTTCCTTCCATGCGGAAGAAAGGCCTGCGAGGAAGACGGCGACGTCTGAGTCGCCCGCCGGCGCGGCTTCAGCACGCACGCCGTGGGCCGCGAACTCGCTCAATGTTTGCTGTGCCGTTCGCATCTCCTGCAGCAGCCGCACAGGATCAAGGCCTTTGAACTGTGCCTTCAGCTTTTCCTTGATAGCGGGTTCAACGCTGTCGTGTGCCAGAAGCCGATCGCACGGCGTCGCCGGCGCTAGATAGACCTTGTGTACGCGCGCACCGTCACGCGTCTTGGACTTCAGCTTGAACGAAGGCTGGAAGAAGTTGATGTATAGCCGTGATGACGCGTACAGCTGCGCCAGCGCGTTCCTGGCATCGACACCGCTCAGCCGGCCATAACCGACCAGCCGCCGCACGACGGCGCCGTTCTTCTGCTCCACCCAGGCCTGATCGTTCTTCTTGTAGGCCCTCGAGCGCGTCTGCACAAGACCGCGGCCCTTGCAGTAGTCGAGGACGCTTTGGTTCATGAACGCACTGTCATTATCCGAGTCCACTCCAAGCATCGCGAATGGCAGATCGGCAGCCGCTTTCTCAAATCCTTCAATCACCAACATCTGGTTACGTACCCGCATGGCCACACATTCTGTCCAGCCGCTGGCGATATCAGTCAGCGTGAGGGTGTGGACGAACTCACCGTCTATCTTCGAACCGCCGCAGTGTTCGACCATGTCGATCTCGAAGAAGCCCGGTGGTGGATCGCGCCAGTCGGCGAAGGTACGCACTGGAATGCTGCGCCGGATGGCCGAGCCCACCCCCGTGCGCCGTTTGCGCTGCCCATCAATGTGCGCACGCGCATTGGCCAGCATGCGATCGATGGTCGCCGCGCTGACCTGAAGGAGTTTGGCCTTGACGACCGGATCCAGGTCGAGATGACCATGCCGCTCCATGGCATCAACCAGCTTCGGGATCAACGCCTTCAGTCGCTTGCCGCAAACCCTGTCGGCTGCTTCCCAGAGCACCGTCAGCGCCTGGCGTACCGCTTCGTCGTATAGCCGGTTGCGCTCGCGTGTCCCCTTTGCCGCGCCGGGTTCTTCCCGTAGCAGCCGAATGGCGTGCTTGCGGTGATACCCGGTCAGAGCCACGAACTCATCGAGAATCCTGATCCGGTCACCGAACGTCGCGCTGCCATACCGCAATTGCAATGCTGCCACCAACTCCTTGCGTGTCGTCATGCTGATTTGCCTCGTCACCTCGTGCCGCTCCCGCCGGACAATCCGACGGGTAGCAAACTACGTGAGGCAACAGGTCAGCGCGAGTTGCAATTCCGATGAGTCAATGCGCGCTTGACGCGCCGCAACGCGACGAACACGATCGGCGCTCGAATGTCCGTTGCCAAGACGCAGCCGTTCGCGCAGCCGACGTTCGAATGTCCGCTGGAATGCGAGGACCAATGACTGCATATGTCCGACAGTATGGGTTCAGTATCCAACCGCGTAAGCCGACGGTCGGATGCACTCGGTCGGGCAGTGGCTGCCTTGCGGCCTCGTAGCCCACCGAGTGCATCCGGCCATGTTGCGTCATTCGCGCGCACCGTTTCCGAGCGGCGAATCTCAAAGATTTAGCCAGCGAAATGGCGCTCTAAAAAGTCTGTAGTTGCTAGATCACTTTCTATAGGCCGGAATACCGGGTAGCAATTACCGCGATGAGAAGAAAACTTATCTTAGGAAACCGATCTTCTGGCATGTTTTCACATACCACAAAGGCTATGCATCCCGTTGAAAATGTCGGCGCAGCGCCGCCAGGGTTCTGTCGCGCTAAGCGGGTGGGATAGAATTGGGAGGCCAGAAATTAGCGAATGTATAGAGATGACGAGTCCAACGAAGACGCCGCGCAAGACACTGCCTTCGGGCCTGGCCAGGGTGCTCAAGCGCCCTGCATTATCCACTGGACGTGATTTTGCTGTGCGTACGGTGGTACGTGGTGTATTCGCTGAGCCTGCGTAATCTCGAAGAAATGATGGCGGAACGCGGTTTCGAGGTGGATCGTCCGACGGTGCACCGATGGGTGATCAAGCTCGTTCCCGTGTTCGAGAAGGCGTTTCACAAGCACAAGCGGCCGGTAGGCATGAGCTGGTGCGTTGATGAGACCTATGTCAAGGTCAGGGGCGACGCTTGAGGCGATCAACGCCGAACGCGAGAGCCCGATCAAGATCCGCCAGCCAAAGTATCTGAACAACATTGTCGAGCAGGACCACAGGGCCATCAAACGCATCATCAGGCCGATGCTGGGTTTCAAGGATTTCCGGTGTGCCCGCATCATCCTGTCCGGCATCGACGTGGTCCACATGATCAGGAAAGGGCAGGTGATAACGGCGGAAGGAACCCATCCGGGCGTCGCCGAGCAATTCTATTCCTTGGTTATCTAAGGTGTCCTTGTCATATCACCTTCCATCGTCATTCCCTCCGCAATGCGCCACGGGCGACCTTGTTGCGAATATCCCCATCCAGACGGGCACGCAGGATATGCAGTTCGGCCTCGCTCATGGTGCCCTTCAATCCGAGCAACAGCCGGTCGTTAAAGAGCCGTTGTATGTCCAGACGATGCTGACCACCGGGATATCGATGTGTTGGGAAGATATCGGTCGGCGTGCGCAGTATCGCAAGCGGGCCGACGATAAGGATCAGTACGGCGAGGACCACGAAGGTATATGGGCGGCGCAGCGCGAGCCGGACAATCCACATGACGGGTTCCTGAAATGAGGCCATGAAGGCACGGCGTTCCCGCGCTGTCAGAGCGCGTGACGCGGGCTTCTCGACTCAGGAGTGTGATGTTGGAGCCCTTACGGGGCGCGGTCGGGCTGGATTACCGTTCCGTTACCTGGGCGTTGATGCGAACGTGCGGTGACGTGACGTTTCACGAGGCAATGCCTGGATAACAAAAAGGTAATCTGCGGGTCAGTGCTCCGACAGGTGAAATGACGAGAATGGGAAGCGTGGTTGAGGCCACTCACTTCTTGCCACTACCCGGAGAGACATCATGAAACTGCTTACCGCGATTGCCGTTGCTGCACTTAGCTTGCCGTTCGGCGCAAACGCTTTTGCTCAAACCACGTCGTCGGGATTGACACGCGCTGAAGTCATTGCGCAGTTGAAGCAGGCACAGGCCGAAGGGCTGGTGCCGACGTCCAAAAGCGACTATCCGCCGACAGCCGCAGAGATCGCGCGCAATCGGGAAATCTATGCGATCCAGCATGGCACACACGGTACTGCTGAAATTCACACGGCGGGCACGCCGGCGGCGCACCCGGCGTCGGAATAAAGTTGAGAATGAGGTCGCCGGGTGCGAGCCCTCTTGATGCGCGAAAACCTCATGTGACCTCTTACGGCTGCTTCGGCAATTGCCTCTGCGTCACTAAAGTCGTTCTTGTTCGATTTGCGAAATGGTGCGGCAAACTGCGCCGGAGCGAGCCGTACTTCGTGACCGAGCATTTGCGGTTTGGTCGCCAGAAACTGCGTCCCGGCGCACGATTCCATCGCGATCAGGCAGTGCTCCTGCTGCACGACATAATCCAGAAGTGCCTCGCGGTAATCATCACGGCGGCAGTAGTAACGAGAGGAATGACGACAGCCCTGTAGTAGAAGCCTGGTCAATGACCGAGGTGCTTGTTGAAGAACTCGGTAATTTCACCAAACGCTTCTTTTGTCTCGGGTATGCGGTCATCCATTTGGTACTGCGCGTGCGACATGCCGTCAAAGACCTCGAGTTGTGCATCGATACCCGCCTCCCGAAGCTTCCGATGCACACGAATGGTGTTGCTGAGCAGCAGGTCCCGGGTTCCCGTGGTCAGGATAGCCGGCGGAAAACCGTGCATGTCTCCGTAGACAGGTGAGAGCAGTGGGTCTTTGAGATCATGGCCGTGCGCATAGACTACGGCCGCGGCATCGCAGAATCCATCGCGTGACACCAGGACGTTGTCGACCTTTTCATTGGTGTAGAACGAATCGCCAGTCTTCGTGAGGTCCGACATCGGCGTACCTGGCGCTATCGCGCCGGGCATTTGCAGGCCTTCCTGTTTCGCGCGCAGCATCAGCTCCAGCACCAAAGCACCACCCGCCGAGGTCCCAAAAACGCCCACGTTCTTCGCATCGTTCGCCCGCAGCACCGCCTTGTAGACCGTCTCGACATCGTCAAGCGCAGCGGGGAAGTAACCCTCAGGCGGCATCCGGTAGTCAACAGAAATCACCTTGTAATGCCCCAGGCCCGCCATGATGACGGCTTCGTTCGTGCCCGCCTCGCCCGGGTAAAGCTCATAGCAGCCGCCATGAATGTGAATTAGCACCTTGTCGTGGTGATCGGGCGGAATAACATCGGGCGTCACGACGTACACCCTCACACCGTTGATTGTATTGGGCAGCACCGTCACACCGAGGCGTTCCCGCATGGCCGGTTGGGTTTGCATGACCTTGGCAGCCTGCGCGTTGGCAGCCACTCTCCATTGCTCGCCCGTGGTCCACAATACATTCCATGCTGGGTTATAGGGCGCCGCGATGAGCTTTTGCAATTCGGGGCTAACATCTGCCGGCATTGGCAGGACCTTTGCGGGCACCTGCCGCGGGGCAAGCGCGTCGTCTCCGGCGAGCGCAACGCCCGAAACACCCACGAATGCAGCGCACGCGAGTACAAACAACTTGGTGAATTTCATGGATGACTTCCGTTTGCTTGCTTAAAGCGCGAGTTCATAAACGATCTCGAATGGTTTCAGGGCGCGAATCCGTCCGAATTCCTGATCGTCACCGACGCTCATGGTGTGATCTTTTTGTGCTCGATGTCCGCGTGGAAATATCACACCGTCAAGCCGCTTTCGTCAGCGTTGTGTTCGGCTCGGCGCGATCGGCACGGTCACCCCCAAAAAAAGCCCGCCGGAATGGGCGGGCCAACTGTTTCTCGGAGAACGCTTCTCGGTGACAGGGACTACCGGCAACGTTATCAAGCGTCTCGCGCTCGGATAACGCAGTTGAGGTAGCTTGTCACCCCTTCAATACTCGGCTCTCTCCCGGGGAAGCGAATGTTCCGCTCCCACGAATCGAGCCTCAACGATACAAATATCAGTCACCGCCGGTTGAGAAACACGCCTGCCTGCCGCACGCGAATCGCCGCAAGCCCGGCGTTCCTCAACCGTTCGATCAGGCCTTAGAAGCGGGTGCGCAGACCAGCGCCCACGACCACCTGATTCTTCGTTGCCGCAATCCCGCCGATATAGGAGCTTGCGCCTTCAAATGCAGTCAAGCTCGAATTACCCGGTGCCGCCGAGTTCAGACCGCCGCTCAGGTGTGACCAGTTGGCGACTGCGTACACGTCCGTGCGGTTCGACAGGGCGTAATCCGACAACAGGCTGAGCTGGTTCCACTTCGGCGATGCCGCGTTCCCAGTGTTGTCGAACTTGCCATCGGTGAAAGTGTAAGCTGCGCCCAAGGTCAATGCCGAGGTCAGGCTGTAATGCGCGTTCACTTCATAGTTCGTGAAATGAACATAAGCGGCGTTTGCAGCCGTCAACGTACCGCCGCCGGGGAAAGCGGTTGCGTTGTTCAGCTTGGTGTCCGTAATCACAAAACCAACTTTGGCCGGGCCGAACGCGTAGTTCAAGCCGCCACCGAAGGTACGCTGACGCCCTGCGGTGAAGTTCTGGTCACCGGTGCCGCTGCCGTTGGCGCTGTTATCAACTGCGCCACTGTTGTTGAGGCTGCTGATGTTGTTGTTGATCTGCGTGTAACCCAACGTCGCAAGAATCGGCCCGTTGTTGTACATGGCACCAAAACTGTACGCACGGTTGTTCGCGAAGCCGCCGGCCTGGTTCGAGAGGCCATACAAGGCGCCGACGGTCAGGCCATAGTAATTCGGGCTCTGGTATTTCACCGCGTTGTTGACGCGGAACGTTCCGAGCATGTTGTCGTTGTCCATCACGTGCGCGAAGGTATTGCCACCTGCGCCGTTGAAGTTTTCCATCGATACATGGCTGACCCAGTCGTACATGAATTCGTTCTGACGACCCATGGTCAGGGTGCCGAACTGGCTGCTCGACAGGCCGACATAGGCGCTTCGGCCGAATTCGCGGCCACCCTGGCCAAGCTTGCCGTTGCTCAGCGTGAAGCCGTTTTCCAGCACGAACAGTGCCTTCAGGCCACCACCCAGATCTTCGGCGCCTCTCAGGCCCCAACGATTGCTTTGCATCATGGCGTCGGTCAACTTGACATTGCTGTGACCGCCGGTGTTGTTGCTATAACTAATGCCTTCATCCAGCAGGCCGTACAGGGTCACGCTGCTTTGCGCATATGCTGCGGTCGTGCCGAGTGCAGCAAGCAGCGTGGCGGACAATGCTTTGTACTTCATCAAGACTCTCCATAACTGAGTACTCCTCGCAAACAGGGCAGCGTTTGCGGGAGACGAAAGTCTAGCCTTGTATACATGGTGAATTTCTTGAAATATGGACACTGTGTGTTTTATACAAATATGTCAAACATGTAATTTTCACGTCACGGAGCTAACACCAGGAGTGGTGTGTGTACGGCTTGATAAGTAGGATCTTCACGCGGCGAATTTGACGAGCCCCGTGATCGTCCTTAACCGGCTCGCCGTCCCTGAAGGCAATGCCTTTCAGCAACCGCTTGAACTTTCTGGTGAGCGCGCACCGTGAATTGAAAGATCGCGCCGCGAGGCTCGTTCGCGTTCGCCCACAATTGGCCGCCGTGTGCCTCGACGATCGAACGGCAGATCGACAGCCCCATGCCCAAACCGGTGGGCTTCGTTGTGTAGAACGAGGCGAAAACATGCTCGGGGGTGCTGTCCGGGGCAAAGCCCGGCCCCGAATCGCGCACGGTCACAAGTACGCAGTCAGCGTGGGCGTTTCCCGTGCTGATCAGTACTTCCCGCGCGCCATCGCTGACGTCGCTCATGGCCTCGATTGCGTTGATGACCAGGTTCAGGAGGACCTGTTGCAATTCGACACGGTCTCCTTCGATGAAGGGCAAGCCGTCTGCAAGTCGCGTCTTCACCGAGGCGCCGTGCTTCACGATTTCGCCACGGGTGAGCTCGATCACCTCGCGAATCGCCTCGTTGATATCCACCGTTTCCTTGCGTGGTGGCGCCTTCCTGATCAGTTGACGGATCCGTCCGATCACGTCCCCCGCGCGATTACCGTCGTTGACGATACGGCGGAGCGCCTGCCGCACCTCCTCGACGTCAGGCGGCTGGGCGTCCAGCCAGCGCAGCGCGGCTGCGGCGTTGGTGACCGTCGCGGCGATCGGCTGGTTGACCTCATGCGCGATTGAGGACGCGAGCTGGCCCATGGTGGCTACGCGGTTCGCATGCGCCAGTTCGGTCTGCACTTCACGATAGCGCCGCTCGCTCTCGCGGACTTTTCCCTCCGCCTGCTTGAGCTCGGTCAGATCGAGCACGAAAGCGACACCCGCGCTCCCGCCTTCCTCGAAGACCGCTGCCCCGGTCAGCACAGGCACACGCCTGCCGTCCTTGCGGAAATACTCTTTCTCGAACGGTTTTAGGGTCCCGGTATTCTTAAGTTCGGCCAGGGCATGTGCGGAGCGGTCGCGTGATTCCGGAGTTGTCAGCTCCGTCCACCGCACGCGACCCGCGACGAGATCTTCACGGTCGTATCCCACGATTCGTAGAAACGCGTCATTGGCCTCGAGAATTGCACCTTCATTGTTCCGGATCACGATCCCGATGATGTTGGCGTCGACCAAACGCCGGATCTTAGCCTCGCGCTCCGCGAGGTCGCGGTATAAGCGGGCATTTTCCAGCGCGATCGCCGCCTGCGAGGCGAGCAGCTTCAACACGGCGATGCGGGCCGGTGCGAAGACGTGGGTCATCAGATTGTTTTCGAGGTAAAGCGCGCCGGTTAGCCTGGCCTGATTCATCAGCGGCAGGCAGAGAATCGAACGGGCACGATGCTGATGGACGTAGGGGTCCGTCGCAAACGGGGGCTGGGCCGCGGCATCGTTGAGAATGACGCTCTCCCGGGTGCGTAGCACATGGTAGAGGACCGACTCCGGCAGCACCGCCGCAGTCACCGGCTTCTCGCGCAGCTGCACCTGGGTCGTGTCGCCGCCGGTCGTCGCCTCTGCTGCTATCCGTTGTTCGCCGCCGTCTGGAAGAATCAACAGACCCCGCTCGGCACCGGCCTGTTCAATCGCCGTGCGCATGAGCGTATCGATCAGCTTGTCGAGGACGATGTCGCCCGAGACGGCCTGCGATACCTTGATCACAGTCGTGAGATCGAGATGTTCGACTGGCGCGCCGATTGTGTTCGTCAGGCGCGGCGCGGGCTCTTCCACGCCAAGGTGCGGATACTTCTCCTCAAGTTGCCGCGCCTTCCCGTTGGCTCCCCAACGCAGGTAGCAGGAGTGAGCCTGCCGCAAATACAGGCGCCGAAACTGTTCGAAGCCGCGCGCGGCGTAAAAGCGCGCGGCCACTTCGTACGCGATCGCCTCGTTCTGGACGAAGCCATTGTCGCGCGCCGCGCGGATCGCCTGTTCGTAGAGGCGCATCGCGTCGACATCGCGGCCTTCAAGGCGAGCGATCTCCGCACCTACCAGCGCCGCGCGGTCCTCGAAATTCTCCGGACAGTTGTCCGCCCAGGCCCGGAGCTGGTGATGGTGCGCAACCACAACGTCCAGGTGCTGCTGTCGCTCGCCGGCCGGTTCGCGCTCGCAACAGGCGGCATGAGACAGCGCACAGTAAAAGCGATGATCCGCGGCTGTGAACAGCAGTCGCAAGATGCCCGGATGGACCTGTTCCGCTCTGGATGCCGCCTGGATGGCAGCGGCAAAGTTGCCAGCATGGAAGTGGGCCTGCAGCTTTCGGGTATGGTAAAGGCAATCGATCCACGCGAACTGCGGGTCACTTGCCAGACGCGTTTCGATCTGGACCTCGTCGAACTGTTCGTCATTGAAAGAGCCGAATGTCGACGTCAAGCCGCGCAGCATCCGGACCAGCCCGAGGTACGATGCGATGGGCTCGACGTGGTGCCCCAATTGCATCTTTTGTGCAAATGCGAGACCGCCCTCGGCTTCGCGTTGGACCTCGATGAGAGGCGTGCCCGCTGCGAGAAGATTGTCGATCAGGTAGAGACCCCTGTACCACCCCATGAACAGCAGATCGCCGCTCCTGCTCGCGATCTCGAACCCACGGCGCAGCACATCGCGTGCAGTCCCGACCTGCCTTGCGAATGGAATCAGGTGACTTCCCGCTGCCATATAGGTCCGGGCCTGAAAGCGCGTGAATCCGCGTCGCTCTGCCAGTTCGCAGCCGAGTTGTCCCATGCGATAGGCCGACTCGTGGTCGCCGAAGTGCGCGCTGGCGACGCAGCCAAACCATGCGTAGGTCGCACACGAAGCGTCGCTGTTGCCCCGCTCCAGGCTGAGATTGACCGCCCAGCACATGGCGAGGGGATAGAGGTTCTTTTCCGTATGGAATGCAGGCGACACGAGCTTGGTCAGGACCTCCATCGTTGCCAGAGATGCTGGATCGGCCATCAACGGCAGTTCGATCAGATCCTCGATGCTGCGGTGCCCGAGCTGGGACCAGAACCGCTCGTATTCGCGTCGCACGTCCTCCTCTGTCGGCTGCGGCGACCAGTCGACCCCCAAATGCCGGAGATAGTCGAGGCCAACGGCAACGGCGCGGCCGCTCTGACCAAGCGCCGTGTAGAGGTCCAGAAGCAGGCAGGCAACCGACGCACGCTCGATGGTCGTTGCAGCCCGAGGCGAAAGCGCGTTCAACCGGTCTTCTGCGACTGTCCGGGCACCGCTGAGGAACTCGCATTCGGCCCGGTTCAGCTCCAGCGCAAAGATCAGCTCGTGCCGGCGCTCCCAGCTATTCGTCGCCAACAGCGCCGCACCGGCATCGAGATAGGTGAGCGCCGAAGCGTAGGCGGTGGCCGCCTTGGCGCGCCTGCCCGCGGTCAGATTGAGTTCGGCGAGCTGGTCCCGCTCCTCTTGTTCGGTGATCAGCGCGGCGCCGCGGTTGAGCTGATTGACTATCTCGAAGATCGTCTCCTCCCGTTTCTCGGGGGGCGTCTGCGTCACCAGCAGCCTTCCGATCCGGAGATGGACTTCAGCCCGCAACGTTTCCGGGATCAGTGAATAAGCGGCCTCCTGCACCCGGTCGTGGATAAATCTGTAAGAGCCTTCCAGACGCTCGACCAGTTCCTGCTGCACCGCCGGCCATAGCGCCGCGTTAACCTGCATCTTCGAGGCGCCGAGAACGATTGAAAGCATCGCGCTCGCGGCCACGTTGCCAAGGCAGGCGAGCTGCTGCAACGCCTGCTGCGCTCCGACCGGCAGGCGGGTCAACCTGCCGGCCATGAGGTCCACCACATTCTCGGTATAACCCTTGGCGTGGATGCGATCGAAATCCCAGCACCAGCACGCCGCGTCATAGTCGAAGGTGAGTAGTGCCTCTTCGGCAAGCAAGTAAAGAAACTGAATCACGAAGAACGGATTGCCGGCGGTCTTCTCATGCACCAGCTGCGCGAGCGCCGCGGCATGCTTCGACTTGCAGTGAAGGGCATCCGCAATCAATTTCTCTATGTGCTCATGGACGAGCGGTGCGAGCCTGATTTCCGCGATCGTGGCGCCAGTGTTCCTGATGGCCCGAAGTTTGACCATCAGCGGATGCGTGGCATCGACTTCGTTGTCCCGGTAAGCGCCGATCAGCATCAGGTATCGCAGTTCCGAGCGGGTCAGCAGATCCTCGAGCAGGTCAAGCGTCGCCGCGTCGAGCCATTGCAGATCGTCGAGAAACAGCGCGAGCGGATGTTCCGGGCGGGCAAACACGCCGATGAAGCGCTGGAACACGAACTGGAATCGGCTTTGCGCCTGCTGCGGGTCGAGCTCCGGGACCGCGATCGGCTCACCGATGATGAGCTTCAGTTCGGGGATGAGATCGGTCATGAGCCGTGCATTCGGGCCCAGCGCCTCCAGAAACGCGCCGCGCCAGCTCGCCAGTTCGGTGTCGCTCTTGCCGAGAAGCGGCCTCACCAGACTTTGAAAAGCCTGCACCAGCGTCGAATAAGGAATGTCGCGTTTGTACTGGTCGAACTTGCCGGAGGCGAAGAGCCCCCGCGGCGGCACCAGCACTTTGTGCAGTTCATTGACGACCGAGGATTTGCCGATGCCGGAATAGCCGGAGACCAGCACCAGTTCGGGCGCGCCGCGTTTGACGACCCGATCGAACGCGGCAACCATGGTGTCGATCTCGCGCTCCCGTCCGTACAGCTTCTCGGGGATCAGCAGCCGGTCGGAGGTGTCGTGTTCGCCCAGCGGGAAGTCGTCGAGCTGGCCATCGCGCTCCCAACTGGTGAGGCAGCGTCGCAGATCCCGCTCGACGCCGACCGCGGTCTGATAGCGCTCCTCGGCGGTCTTGGCGAGCAGCTTCATGACGATCCGGGAGAGCGCAGCGGGGACCGTCTCCAACCGCTCGCCAGGCGGCACCGGCTTTCTGGCGATATGGCAGTGCACCCATTCCATCGGGTCGGCGGCCGTAAACGGCAGCTCGCCGGTGAGCATCTGATAGAGCGTGACGCCGAGCGAATAGAGGTCGCTGCGCGAATCGATCGAGCGATTCATCCGGCCGGTCTGCTCGGGCGCCATGTAGGCGAGGGTGCCGGCGATGGTCTCGGGAGGTTCGGGCGCCCGCCGTTCGCGCGGCAGCCGCGAGGCGAGGCCGAATCCCGTGAGCCGTACCCGTCCGTCCGCGCCGCTCACCAGGATATGGGCGGGCTTGAGATCCTTGTGGACAAGGCCGCGCTGGTGCAGCTTGCCCAGCGCCGCGGCGATGCCGACGGTGAGGCGCAACACGCTGCCCGCCTCCATGGGCGCGCCGAGCAGCCGCCCGAGCGGCTCACCGCCAGGATCCTCGAGCACGAGTAGCGTGCGGCCCGCTTCGCGAACCAGTTCCAATGGCCGCACCGCCCACGCGCCATCGAGTTCGTCTTTCAGTGCGAATTCATGAGCGAGACGATCGAGGCTCGCCGGCGGCGGAGGTTCGGCGGCAGGCCGCACCATCAGCACGTTGTCGCCGCCGACATCGCCCGGGCGCCGCCCTCTACAGAAGACGCGCTCGCCATCGTCCCACAAGATCTGGAGTCGGTTACTCATCGGGGCCGGAACCATGCATAGGAGGGTTACTTACCTGCCGCACTCTGCCGCGGGACTGCCGCCTGTCCCGTAAAGAAGACGGCAGCTTTCGTCCGCCTCATCCTGGCCGGGCATGTCGCCGAGCGTTGCGTGAGCGACCGTCAACACTTGCGCAGTGGTGCTAGCGCGCGGCGCCTTCATATGCATGCCGTGAAACGCGATCTCCGCAGCCACCAGCGCCAGGATCGCCATTGCCACTGTTGCGTGCCGGCGATGCCGATGCGTAATGAGGTTCGCGACAGGGGACGACTAACTTCGTTAAATTGCTGCATAGGGTAAGCACTCCGTTGCCGGCACGACAGCCAGGCCACGGAAGGTAAAAGGACGAATACCCCGGTTTCGGCGGTCTCGCTTGGGCTGTCGAAGGTCAGGCTGACCGTGGCGTGAGCACTGCTGTCGCGAGTGTCGTGGCCATACTCATGGCCGCTCCCTACTTCAATATGTACAGTATAGTCAAAATGACTTTATTGTACAAATGTTCAGTGTCCCTTAGAATCGGGGAACGATCTGTTGAGTGGTTCGCGGAGACGATGAAGAGTTCAGGCGAAAAGACAGGAATGGCGCCGGCGCAATTGACCAGGCGAGCGGAGATTGGGCGCGAGCGTCGTGCCCGTACGCGGGCTTTGCTAATTGACGCCGGAATCAGGGTTCTCGCTGAAAAGGGCCCGGACAACGCGAGCATCGACGACTTCATGGCGAAGGCGGGGCTCGCGAAGGGCACCTTTTATAACCACTTTCAAACGCGCGAGGACATGTTGACGGCGGTCGCGACAGACCTGGCTGAGGAGCTCAATTTGCATATTGTCGAATTGACGGCCGCAATGCCCGATCCCGCGCAACGAATGGCATGCGCCGTTCGCTACTTCGTTCAGCGGGCAGCCGACGATGCAATCTGGGGATGGGTGGTCCTGCGCATCGGTCTCGGAGCCGGTCCTCTCGGGGACAGCATGGCGCGGGAATTGACCCGCGACGTTCGGGGGGGCGTAAAGTCGAAGCGGTTCTTGATCAATGCCGAACAGGTCGGCGCCGACGTCGTGCTGGGCTCGGGCTTGATGGGCATCCGGTCAGTATTGCTGGGGAAGGCAGGTCCTAAGCATGCGTCTGCGCTCGCGGCTTCCATTCTAAGAGCGCTGGGTGTGCCCGCAAGCGAGGCGGCGAAAATTGCGGCCATGAAGTTGCCCGCTCTCGATCCTTCAAAGTTACGTCGCCTTTCCTGAAGGCAACCTGCGTATTGAGTTTCTGGCGCCAGCGGCTTTTAGATGACGGGGATGGCAGCCGAGCCGGGGCGCTCGTACTCATACATGGGTATGATTTTCGTCCGCCGGTTTGTGCTGTACGCTTGGCTCCAATAGCGCATACCGGGGGAGCCTGCATGTCCGCGCTCTGTCCGTTGCGCCCCATTTCCCGAGGGTAGGGGTAGAGGTGAGCCAGTTACGTGTCCCTCGGATTGCTTCCATTGTCGACGACGACGAGGCGGTCCGCCTTGCCACCGCGAGTCTGATTCGTTCGCTAGGCTGGGACACGCGCGTCTTCGCGTCGGCTGAGGAGTTTTTGGCGTCCGCGAGCGTCGCAGAGACGGCATGTCTGATTTCCGACGTGATCATGTCGGGCATGTCCGGCGTCGATCTGCACGATCGCCTGCTGGAACTCGGGTGCGCTCCGCCCACCATCCTGATGACAGCCTTTCCGACCGCTGTCCTGCAGGCGAAAATCCAGGCAAAAATCGAGGCGACCAGTGTGCTGGCGTTCCTCGAGAAGCCCGTCGACACCGCCGCCCTGGCACAGTGCCTGACTCTCGCGTCCGGCGGGTCATAGCGTGTCAAGCGCTCGGGAGTGCACGGAGCAGCGAGTTGAATCATCTCAAATGAGAATGTACAGAGCAGAAGCGGGGCGGACAGCGCCCACACCGTCACGGAAGGCTCAGGATCAGGATCACTTCAGGTGATGCGGCTCGATCCCGAGGGCTTCCGCCTTTCGCACGAGATCTGCTACGGAACGCGCTGCCATTTTTTTCATCGCCTGTCCGCGATGGATCTTCACGGTCATTTCGCTAAGATTCATCTCCGAGGCGATCTGTTTGTTCATCAGGCCGGCCACCACGAATCCCATTACCTCTCGCTCCCGCGATGTCAATGAGCCGTAGCAGGCCCGAAGCGCCGCGATGGATTGTTCGGCCGCGCGGCGCGCCGCATCGCGCGTCAACGCATTCGAGACTGAGTCCAGCATGTCCTGATCGCGAAAGGGCTTGGAAAAAAAGTCGAGCGCTCCCGCTTTCATGGCCTTGACGGACATTGCCACGTCGCCATGGCCTGTCATGAACAGAATCGGCATTTGCAGGCCGCTCTTCGCGACTTCTTCCTGAAACGTGAGGCCGCTTTCGCCGCGCAACCTGACGTCGAGAATCAGGCAACTGGGCGCGTCGTACTTCTCGAAGGCGAGAAACTCGTGCGACGATCCGAAAGTCTCGACGCGTAGCCCGACTGAGCGGAGCAGGGCGCCCAGCGCGAGCCGAACGGTCTCGTCATCGTCGACCACATAAACCACAGATGGCTTGCTGCCGCCGGCGCTGCGGGTCGACGTCGAATGCGACTCCAAAATCATCTCTCCCCCTTCCCAATCGACAAAGTGCGCGGTGACGTTGGACATCGCGTGAGCGGAAGCGCGCCGAGCGAAGACATGAACCACTTTCGGTAAATCGGCGCGTCCTGGAACGCACGGTACCGCACTCCGTTGTATTTGGCCAGCTATACGCAGGTATGAGTTCTCAACTTCTATGCGGCAGCGGCGCCAACCGTTCGTAGAATGGGTTTCCCAGTCAGGCGCGCCGTAACAGCGTTGATTTTCGCAATCTGTGGATGGTCGATTATTGAAGCGCCGTTTGAGTGCAGCGCATCGAGCGACGATACCTGGCTGTTGGCTCTTGTCGTGGCGAAACTGATCATCATCGCCGCGGGCGTTGCGGCCATTGCGGACGTTCGTTTCGCCCGCGGAATATTCGCCTTTATCTGCGGCACGAGCGTATTGGGCATCGCACCCGAACTCCCGTTTGAGTTCAAGCACTCCGTCGCGATTTCGCTGTTGTCGCTGATCGAATGCACCGGCAAGACTGCTTTCGTTATCGTGTTCTGCACTGGGCCGATGCGCGAACGCAAGTTATCCGTGTCATGTCGTCCTCGGCGCGCAGTATTGGCAGGCGCACGGAAACAACCTCGCGACTCGCAGGGCTAATGGGATGCAATCTCGACGAATGAAGCACTCGAGAGTGCCGATCTGCCAGGCGTCGATGCGGGATACGGGCTGGGCAGGTGCATCGACGCCGGCTCGAGCGCCGTTCAGGTTGAGGAAATAGAGACACCAAGCAAGTGGCCGGCGCCGAACGTAAATCCTGCGGCCAGAAGACCGATGACCACCTGACGGAGACACGAAAAAAGGGCGCTACGTCCGTTAAAAAGTGACGTGAATACGCCGATGGAAGCCAAAGCCAAAGCGCTTAGCACGATGCACTGAACGATTGCGCTGAAGCCGTGAGTCCACAAGAACGGCATCGTTGGAAAGATAGCCCCGACCGAGAAGAGACCGAAGGACACCCCCGCTGCCGACCACGGATTACCGCCGAGATCCGCCGGGTCCAGACCTAGCTCCTCACGTGTCAATGTATCAAGCGCATGATCTTTGTCACGCATCATTTGTGATGCGACACGCTTTGCCTCATCCGCATCGAAACCTTTAGCGCGGTAAATGAGCACGAGCTCGTGCTCTTCCGCCTCAGGCGTTGTCTCGAGTTCCTCGGCCTCCCTGGCAATCTGGTTGCTAGCCAGTTCACGCGCATTGGTCACGGACAGCCATTCACCAAGCGCCATCGAGCACGCTCCGGCGATCAACCCGGCCAGCCCCGTAAAGAGGATCGTCCTATTGCCGGTTCCCGCACCAGCCATGCCCATAATGAGGCAGAAATTGGAAACCAGTCCGTCGTTCGCACCCAGTACGGCGGCGCGCAGATCGTTGCCCGACGATACGCCCTTGTGCCAGGGTTCTGCCGCTGCGATGCGTGCCCCTTGCGACATTTTCGGGTCGACACCGCTGGCGAGCTGCTGAACGACGGCCGCGTGGCGATGTTCGTCGGCCGACATGCTGCCAGCGTCTGGCTGGCCCCGGTACTTGTCGCGATCCGCATACTCGGCAGCAGCTAATGTGGGCAGCACGAAACCTGCGCCAATCAGCCGTACGACCGCTTTCATCAGGCGCGTTTTTACAGCAAGACCGGTCCCGTGATACCGGTCGCCATTGACCTTCAGCTTGTCGGCCCAAACCTGTGCGTGCTCACGCTCCGATTTTGCCAGCTCGCCGTAGATCTCTTTTCGCGCATGGTTGTCCTCAACCTTCGCCAGGGTCTCGTACAACTCCGCGCTATGAAGTTCGTCGGATAGGTTCGCGCGATATCGTTTCAATTCGTGTTTTGATGCCATGACATCTCCTTGAGCTCTGGCGGTCACTCGCGCGACGGCCGCCGGGGCGCGAGTTGAGGGGAATCGATGTAGACGGCGAGGATCATCGCGGATGCATTCGACGGCCTGCGGCGGCCTCGACCCGGTCGATAGATCGCATCGCTGCTTTGTATCGGCAAGCCACTCAGCGCGCAGACTCCCACCCGCCTCGCAACCCTCTTTTGCCACGTCTGATATCCATAATTGCAGCTCGTCGGGTCGCGCCATGACAGGACCACCGATACGGCGCTCGGCCGATCGAGAATCTCGATCGTGGCATTGAGCCCGCAACCGACCTCCAGAGCAGGGGCCCGGGAGGGACCCGGACTGGACCGCGCGGGCTGCGCGGCCTCGTTACGTTCGCCACTGCAAGCACCGAGCGAACAGGTAATGTGCAGCCAGCGCGACGCGTATTCGTTCGCCGGCGTGGCGACGTACCGCGAGCCAGACAAAGACGGATTACGGACGCGTGCGAGTACCGACGGAGCAGCATCGGGGCGCGACGATACATACGTGTGTTTGCTCATTGCATTCTCCATCGGACTGGAAAAAGCTGCAAAAAAATTGGCGACGCCAGTACCCGCTTCGCTGTCACCGGGAAGATGCACGCTATCTCGGAAGGGCTCCAGGGCCGGCTGGATGTGGACTGACCCGATTGACTGTTATTGAAGACAAACGCGGCTCAACGCCACTGTTCTTCGATAGACGTTTTTGTTGAGCCAAGAGACGAATGTGTACTCGTCGTAGGCCGTTGCTGCCGACAAAAATCCAGGTGTGCAGGGCGTTCGACATGGCTGGCTCCAGAATGAAAGACCGCGCGGTTTATGGAATCAAGATAGGCGGACGATTTCAAAAAAAAATTCTACGAACGGTTGGCACGGTCCTCCGCGAGCGGTAGGGATCTCATACATGTGTATAAAGGACGATCTGTATGGGATCGATAGTGCGCATCCGGTTAGTGGTGGTCGTAAAGATTGAACTTCCCCGACCTGGCCAGCTGCTTTATCTTGCCCATGAATGATGCTTTCGGCGTTTTCTTGCATTCTTCAACGACTAAGGCGACAGGACGTGCGGTGTCCATTACGAGCTCATCCGTTTCTTTCACACCGAGCCGGTCGACGCCGGCGGCCCAAAAAACCAATGCGGGCTTGTAATTGTCGTCCAGCGCCACGAAGTCTTCGCATTTCATTCTGCCTGGTTGCACTTTCGTGGCTGATTTCGCAAGCGCGATAGGTGATAGGCCTAAGCCCATCATGAACGCTCCAATCAGGATAATTTTCATCATGTCTTTCTTCAGAGTCGAGTGATAAGGAAGGGAAAACGGCTGAGCAAGGAGAACGGCGTCAGTTGCAGACGTCGTGCAAATGCATCACCGCGAAATCAGATTAGACGTGCAAGACGAACAAGACAATTCCACGAACGGCAGGGATTGCCCCTCCTTATGAACGACTGCCTTGTACCTGCGTATGACGGGTTGATGGTAACTACTTGCGGGACACCTGCTAAGGCAGATCCTTCCCGTCACCACATCGATGATATACACACGTATAAGAGCACTATGCTCACGAAGGACTGCCGCAACCGTTCCGTGGAATGGTCTTCGTGGGTCTATCGGCTTATTCTGATTTCGTCGAGGTGGTGTTATCACAGTGATCCCCGCCGGTTCCATGCGCCTCAAGTGGGCAAATCGAACCACCTTTCGAGCCGGCTCAGGCCGGCTCTTTTTTTCACCGCGAAACCGGTGAGTGGCGGCAAGGATCTGCCAGCGGCGCATCGACAAGGACGCGCTCGGTGTTTTCGCGTCGTGGTTGCGGACGTCCCGGTGCTGAGCTGATAGCGGCCGCCCGAGGTCTACCTCGTCCGTTGCCGTCCAATGTCCCTGATGGCGCACAATGATGGATTGGCGCGATGGCTATACGCTTCTTTACCCTTTTCGACTAACGTGAAAGCTAAATTTATCAGGCATTGGTTGCAGGATCCTATGTCTGTCGGCGCTATTGCTCCGTCTTCCCGATATCTCGCCGCTGCCATGGCTGAAGGGGCGGAGGCTTTTGACGCAATTGTCGAAGTGGGTGGGGGAACAGGCGCCATCACCCAGGCACTCGCGAATCGTAATCCAGAGGCGCGTCTGGTTGTATTCGAACTGTCGGAGCAACTCGCTGACGGCCTGCATGCGCGGTTTCCTCATGCTCAGGTGGTCGCCGGCGCATTCCACGAAAATGTCTCCGTGCTGCACGACCTTCCTCCGAAAACGGTAGTCGTGTCGGGCTTGCCCTTCAGGTCATTACCGGCCAGGATTGTGCGCCCAACAGTGGAAGCACTGGCTGACGTTTTGCGTGCAGACAAGGCCCGCCGCCTCGTCCAGTTCTCATACCGGCTGCGCGCTCCATTTGCGGCGCCTGCGGATTTTGTCTGGCGTCGGGTTTGCACTGTCTGGCGAAACGCCCCGCCTGCCAACGTGTGGGAACTCCAGGGCAAACCGGTTTCAGCCTGATGCGATACTGAGGGGCAACAGTTCAAGTTTCGGCGAACGCCTCGGCGCGCATCGCGGATGCGGCGGAACTCTCTCCAACGCGACGTCCGTCCATTAGTGCATCGCGGCTGCGACGAGAAGACGGAATGGGAGCGCGGTCAGCATTGCAGCGGCAAACCCTACGCACCACAGAATGACAAACCACATCATTCGGGTTCCGTATAGACGGCTCCGATGTTCAGTTTTTTCTGGCATCACATTCTCCGTTTATAAGATCATTAGTCATGCGTCGCGCGGTGAACTTTGCCGCGGAATACCCAGTAGCCAGCGGTCGTGTAAGCAAGAATGATGGGAATGGTGATCGCCGCACCTATCAGCGTAAAGGTCAGGCTTGAACGAGGTGCCGCGCCTTCCCAGAGCGTCATCGAGTTCGGGATGGCGAACGGCCAGATGCTCACAAGCAAAACCAGTCTTGAGGGACAACGTGGCCATTCTCAACGGTAATCCCTTGCGGGGTCTGCATCCAGCTGTTTGAAGCCAGAATCCAGAAGGTGGAGGTCAGTGTGCCGACTGCCAGCATCAGTGTCGCGAAGAAATGCGGACCCTTTCCGACTTTCTCCCATCCGAACAACGCGATGCCCAGGAATCTTTCCTCAAGGAAAAAGGGCAGTCATGACTTCATAGGTCAACAAGGGTCCGGTACCAGGGCCTGCGAACTTGGAAAAGCCTGCCCAGTTGCTTCCAGATTCGTACGCCATCAGGACGCCGGAGACAACGCCCATGCCAAATCCAACTGCGAAAATCCTCGACCAGTACTGGCATAGATCTTTGTAATGCTGCTTACCGGTTCTCAGCCAGGCGAACTCGAGCACTGCGAGGAAGCTTGCAAGGCCAATGCTGAGCGCTGGAAAGATGATGTGAAAGGAGACAGTGAAAGCGAACTGCAGTCTGGAAAGGTCCAACGCACTCGGGTCCATACACATCGCCTCGCAAGGAACGCGCCGTCGTCGCCGTGACGGGGCGGTGACTGGAGAATGGACCAGGTCTCAGCAGGCAGTCCGATGATTTGCCGCCGTGTGGTCCTCGCCAAGGCGCCCGTCAGCATTGTGCGAGAGGCATACGCTGTTGGAACCTCAGTGGGCAGCCCTTCTTTTCCTGACGATGACAAAAGCCAGGATCAGGAACACGATGACCACCCCTGCCGCGATGCCGATGCGGGAGAGCGCAAGAAGCGCAGACGTGGGCCCGCCGCGGCGCACTTCGGCAACGTCCTGGGCGGTGATAGAGGTGTCTGCTCGCCCGTAGTGCGTAAGGACATAGTTACCCGCAAGGGCGATCTCTTCATCGCTCAGTGCGGTGACGTCCGTTGGCTTGCCTCCGAACCCGGGCATGTATGCCTGTTCTTTGAACGTCGTACGATCCACACCGTAAAGGATCGTGGCGATAAGGTTGTTGGCATTCACCGATCCTGTTGCCGAGTTGTGAAACAGACTGGGATAGTAGCCATCCTTGCTGCCTTGACCTTGGGCCGAATGACAGGAAGCGCAATTGCCTTGAAATAATTCCGCGCCCGTAGGATGGGCATCGTTGTCGGACCGGATCCCATCCGTACCGCGCAAGGTGGCGAGCTCAGACGACATTTTTCCCGCGGTAAAGCGGGGCGCACTGTCTCGTGAATCATGAATCGGAGCGATACCCTTCACATAAGTCGCAATGGCGTCCACATCCGCCGCCGAGAGGTACTGGAAGCTGTGCTCGACCGCTTCACCCATATCTCCCGCAGCCTGTGCCTTACCGCGCAGCCGCCCGGTGCGCAGGGACTCCACAAGTTCTTCCCTGGTCCAGCTGCCAATACCGCTTGCTGTGTCCGACGTGATGTTCGGCGCATACCAGGTTCCGACTTGCCCACCGGAGAGCTCCAGTCCGGCTTCTTCCTGCATCATGAAACCGCGCGGAGTGTGGCAAACGCTGCAGTGCGCGGCGCCCTGTACCAGATACCTGCCTCGGTTCCATTCCGCGGATTGGTGGGGATCTGTCTGATAGGTATTCTTGTTCAGGAACAGCAGGTTCCACACTTTCAACGACGCGCGTATGTTCATTGGGAACGGCAGCTTTGTGTCCGGCGCCCGTACGTCCACGGCCGTCACGCCGAACCTGAAATACGTGTAGAGCGCGTGCACGTCGTCATCGGTGAGGATCGAATACGACGTGTAGGGCATCGCGGGGTAGAGGTTTGCGCCATCTGCCCGGATCCCGTGCCGGATAGCTTGGGAGAACTGCTCTTCGGTATAGCGGCCAATGCCGAATTCGTTTGACGGCGTGATGTTGGTCGAGTAGATCGTGCCGAGCGGCGAAACAAGAGGAAGCCCGCCTGCAAAAGGCTTGCCCTGCGCGGTGGTGTGGCACGCCGCGCAGTCCGAAGCTTTGGCGACATACTCACCGCGTTTGATCAACGCAGCGGTCTCGGGGGGGCCATCAGCGGCGTAGGAAGAAGCATCCGCCATGCAGCCGGCAAATAGGACCAACACGCGGCATAAACGATGACTGAAATTGCGCATGATTAGCCGTGCTTGAGTTGATCAACAATACTGTCGGCCGCCTTCAGTGCCAAGGCCGCCATGGTGATGGTGCTATTTCCGCTGCCTCCAGTGGTCATCGCCGCGCCGCCCGGCAAGAACAGGTTATGGTGGTCATGAGAACGACAGTCGATATCCACCACCGACGTAGCGGGATCGGCCCCCATGATGCAGCCGCCCATGATGTGATCGCTGTTGAGAAACTCAGTGGAGAGCTGGAAGTCAGTGGCGCCAAGTTCGGCGGCCAGGCGCCTGAGCAGCGGCACGGTATATACGTTCGCGCTGCGACGCACATAGTCCCCGACGTCGTTGTAGATGTTTGGCTTATTGATGCCAAGCCAGTCTTTCTTGCTCGACAAGGTCACGCGGTTTTGTGCCTGTGGGAGCGGCTCATGTTCGATGGTCAACCTTGCGGTGCAGGCGGAGAGCCGTCGAATTTCGGCATCGAGGGCCTTGCCGACCAGCCCTTTCTTCAATGCAGCGGCGCCGCCAATGCCGCTGCGGGCGAAATTCTCCATGCGTATCATCGCGCCGCTGTAGCGGCTGCGGAAGTCGCCTTGCGATGTGTTCATGATGCTGCTGTTCTGGACCGGTCCAACCCCTGTCCACAGTGGTTCCGCAAGCGTCACTTCCGCGATCAGCTTGGGCTGATCCATCATGTTGCGACCCACCTGATCGGAGCTGTTGGCAACTCCGTTGGGGTTATGCTCGTCCTTCGAAAGCAGTAGAAGTTTCGGCGTCTCTATGCTGTTGCATGCGATCACAAAGACTCTGGCAGTGACTCTGTGCGAAGTCTTGTCCGGATCAAAATAGTGGACCGCCTGAACCGAATGCTTCGCGTCGGTCTCGATCCGGTAGACCACTGCATTGGCCAGAATCCTGCCGCCTTTCGCCTCTATTTTCGGCAAGGCCGATGCCGCATCGTACTTGGCCGCAATGGGGCAAACAGGAAAGCAGTTATTGTTGCCGCAACACGGTGGCCGTCCGTGGTATGAAACGCCGCTATTGCGCGCTTGAGGCGCGGGGAGGTTCTTCAGTCCGAGTCTGGCAGCGGCTTCTGTAAAGCGCTGCTCTCCAGGTCCAAAGGGTAGCGGACCCATTGGATAAGGCTTGGAGCGTATCGGTGGCCATTGCAGCGCGGGGTCAGCCGGACCGCAGACGCCCATCGCGTATTCCGCGCGCGTGTAGTAGGGTTCGAGTACGTGGTAGTCAAAAGCCCAGTCACGTCCAACCCCGTACAGGGTATTCAGGCGGAAGTCGTCCGGTACCATGCGCCAGCAAATACCTGCCCAGTGCCAGGTGGCCCCTCCTGCATAGCGGACATAGCCTTGGCGGAAGGCCCGGGCATCCGGACCTTCCAGTTGGAGATATTCGGCCGCCTCTGCGTCGGTGGCCGATTCCAGATGGGGGGCCCACGGTTTCGGTGGGTAGGGGGCGTCGAAGTTGAGCCGAAGACTGGGCGGCAGATTGCGGTAGTTTTCCACGATTCGCCAGCGGTCAACCCGCGGGCCTGCTTCGAGCATTAGCACGGACAGGCCTGCGTCCAACATGCGTTCCGCGACCAGGCAACCCACCACACCCGTTCCCACCACAACGACGTCCGCGCTGTATTCATTTGCCATCTGGAAGCTCCTCTGGTTTTCGAATAACGCGCATTTAGAATTTCGGCATGTCGCTCAATGGGGGCGCAATTGCATTCCAACCGTTCGGCCCCGATTTCGCGTAGGTCGGAATAGTCATGACGTCGACCGTCGGCTGGTACATCAGCGCGAATTCGTACGCGAAGACTTCCGCGCCTGGAGCGTCGGTGAGTACACCCATGTACCACGCGCTGATGATCGAAAGAGCGGTCTCCTTCAAAGGGCCTTGCGGGATATCGGGGAAAAAGTCTTCGACGACGCGCGCCCTTTTCTTTCTTGCAATGGCGAGCAACTCGATGATGTGATCAGGAAGCGACGGAGTCGCCGCGGTCATGGCGATAGCGAGTCTCTTTCCGATACCTCTATCGAGTTGGTGCGGAATCAGCAGCGACGAGATATCCATGAATCGCGCAAGAGATTCGCGCGCCAAAGTGACATTCGACGAGGTAGCCGATAGTGTCGGGAAGGCTGCCAACGAGCCCATAAGCAGTACGCCGCCCACGACTATCCTGCGTCGACAAAGACTGAATTCCATAGGGGCGTCGTCACGATAGTGATCAGGCATATGCTCCCACCATTATTAGCTGATACGGCTTGTCGGTTCTCAACGAGAAACCCAGTCTGAAGGTTATGCCTGCAAGATAAGCACGGCCATTCTACGAACGGACTGGACTTTTCCTGCTTGGGAATAGGTGTCCTATACCCGCGTATGATCGGCGGACGGTCGACGGCCACCGGAACCTTGTCGCGCTTGCTTCCAACACAACTGCGAGGTGTCCAAACCTGTCGGACCGTGCGTGTCGGATCAACTCCGGGCCGACGGCGAACACACGAAGGCGATGAGCTTGCTCACAACCAGTAGCGTGGCTTGCGCCCGGAGCGCTTCGCGCTTCCCATGCCGTGGTTCAGCTGCCGCACAAGCGCCTCCGGCGCCTGTTGCCGGTCGCCCATCACGTAAATAATGGCTTTGCCCATGCGCCGCTTCAGTGCGTCACCCGTTGGCCTTGGCAGATGATCCGCCTTGGGATCGATCCCTCGCGCCGCTAGATTCGTTCGAATGGCAAGAAAGGCGGACGCCGCAAAGAAGACCATTCTACGAACGGTTGCCGCAGTCCTCCGGGACCGCCGCGTTCTCATACGTGTGTATATCCCGAAGAGTCCAGCAACCGACTGGTCGTGGTTTGCTGCATGTTCCGAGAGCTGTTTTCCGTCACGCCGCCATACGCAGGTATAAGACAGCCGTTCCTCTATAGGCGCGGTCTATGTCGTTCGTAGGATGGTGTTGTTTGTCTCGCCCATCTAACCTGATCTTCAGCCGGGGCATTTGCGCGATGCATGTCGTCAAACGCAAACGCACCCTTCTGTCATCAATGGAGCGCTCATGTCGGAACCCTATAAAGTTGCTGTACTGATTGGCAGTCTTCGCCAGAAGTCCCTCAATCGCATGCTGGCCAACTCACTCGCGCAGATTGCACCGCCAAGGTTGTCGCTGCACATCGTGGAGATAGGCGCGCTGTCTTTATACAACCAGGACCTCGAGGACGACACGCCGGCAGCCTGGAAAGCTGTCAGAAACGACGTCTCAGCGATGGATGCGGTTCTGTTCGTTACCCCGGAATACAACCGCTCCATTCCAGCCGTGCTCAAGAATGCTGTCGATGTTCTCTCCCGGCCTCACGGAGCAAGCGCATTGTTAGGGAAACCTGCGGCCGTTGTCACCTCGTCGCAGGGAGCAATGGGCGGGTGCGGTGCGAACCATCACCTTCGGCAGTCGTTGGTTTGTATTGGCGTGAACGTGATGTCCACGCCTGAAGCATACGTAGGCGGCATGGCTAGTCTGTTTGACGAGCAAGGCGTCTTGACCAATTCCGGAACCAGTCGGTTTCTGGAGGAATTCATGGCCGCATTCTCGCGATGGATCGAGCGGTTTGCGAAGGGCTAGTCTTTACAGGAAGCACGCGCGAACGTGAATACGCGGTCTGGCGGTGACGTCAGTCGCAATCGGTCGCCTCTACTATGCCGGGGTTTAGCGCCGCGATGCGTTGCAGTCGTGCTCACGCTTTGCATCAGCGCGTGCGATCCTGTCGGCCGGATGATGAACGGGTAGTGTCCGTCCAGCTGATCAGACAGCTCGACCGCACCCGACGCCGCTTCGAGGACCCGCTCGCGTGGCAGGCGTACCGTGTGAGCCATGCAGATGCCGGGCACCGTTCCCAGCAACGTATAGGCTGCATCGCGCGTCGTTTGCGCGATACGTTCCGGCTGGTTCAGCACCTGGCAACGTGTGCCGCTGATTAGCGACGCAATTTGTGCAAGAACGCCGGCGTTTTCATCGGATGCGCACGCGGCCACGAAGATAGCGTCATGTTCTGGCAGACTGATGTGCTGCTGTGGACGGGCGTCGACATACACGACGTCTATCTGCAGGTCGGCGTTCTCAAGCAGGCATTCGAAAGGCGTGTTCGCCATCAGATCGCCGGGAGCCTTGAGCACTAGTACCTTGACTGAACGCCCAGTTGTTTGGGCGTTCTTCAATCGATAGTGCCTGCACATCTGGATCGCCTGCGCCTGGACGGCGATCGCGGCTTCCTTCTCGTACTTCAATTGCAGTACGAGCGACAGATCGAGGAGCGCGTAGGGGTCGTCGCGGTGTGTGACGTGCTCGAGCAGGCTTTGCCCGAACGGTGTCAGATCGTTTCCAGCCGTGGCCGCCCTGAGCAATACGGCCAGTCCCAACGGCTGATGCGTTGATGGATGCGTGGTATCACTGGTTAGTTCCGTCTGAACAGTATTCATGGATGGAGCACTTCGATGGAATGATGCCCGCGTTGAACGGCCGCGTTTGCCGGCATTGTTTTTTTTCGTGACGCTCAGTCGCGCCGTTGCCCATGCATGCCCGCGCGGATACGAAGGGTCATTGGCGTTTCGCCGAGATAGCCGACCTGTTCGTCGAGCCATCCTTCTGGCGTCGACGCGGTCGGCGTTGCGCTTGTTGTCGGCCGCCACAATGCCGACCTCGGCTTCTTGATCCACGCGGCGACGGTCATCGACAGCGAAGCTTCAATAGAAGTCTTCAGGATTAGGGAATGTCTATCGTCTGAGTGATCCTTGCATGAGATCTTGCCGTGGCGACCCTGTCGAAAACGTGGCGGGGAAATTACCGTTTGTCATTTTGACTGCTCGCCGCGATGCGCATTTTTAGCGCCTCTGTGTCCGTCGCTGGCATCGTTCACGACCTCCAGCAACATTACCGGATCGTAATCACCCGCCCGGGTGCTTGACGGTATCATTTGATGGTCAACGCAAGCGGAGCAACCGATGCGAATCCTGGTGATCGAGGACGAGCCAAAAACAGCGGCCTATCTGAAGAAAGGTCTGGAGGAATCCGGCTACGCGGTCGACGTCGCGAACGATGGCCCGCAAGGGCTGATCCTCGCGCAGGAAGAAGAATACGACGTGATCGTGCTCGACGTGATGCTGCCCGGCATGGACGGCTGGACCGTCGTCAGGACGTTGCGCAGCACGCGCGCCACGCCGGTGCTGTTCCTCACCGCGCGCGACGAGATCGACGACCGCGTGCGCGGCCTGGAGCTCGGCGCGGACGATTACCTCGTCAAACCTTTTGCGTTCGTCGAACTGCTGGCGCGCGTGCGGACGCTGGCGCGCCGCGGGCCGCCGCGCGAAAGCGAACTGATCAAGGTGGGCGACCTGGAGATGGATGTGTACCGCCGCCGCGTCAAGCGGGGCGGCACGCGCATCGATCTCACGCCACGTGAATTCTCGCTGCTGCAACTGCTCGCGCGCCGTCAGGGAGAAGTGCTGAGCCGCACGCAGATCGCGTCGTACGTGTGGGACATGAATTTCGACAGCGACACCAATGTGGTCGAGGTGGCGATTCGCCGGCTGCGCACCAAGATCGACGACAACTTTCCCATCAAGCTGATTCACACGGTGCGCGGCGTCGGCTATGTGCTCGAACTGAAGGACACTGCCTGATGCGCGTGCGCTCGCTTGCCGCGACGCTCGCGCTTGCCTTCGGCGCCACGACGCTGGCGGTTTTCGTGCTGGTCGGCAGCTTTCTGTATCTCGCGCTCGAAAAGCAGATCAAGGCGCAGGACAATCTCGACATCGTGCTTGCCGCGCGCCACGCACGGCGGCTTGCCGAGGAACTGGAGACGTCGAAGGGCATTCGCGAGCACAGCGACCGTTTGATCAGCATCGTGCTCGGTAACCAGGCCATGTCGATGGAAGTGTTCGATCCCGATGGCAACCGGGCAGTCGAACACAACGTCGCCGGGACTTTTGCCGTGCCCAATGTGGCGAGCGGCGCGGCGAGCGGCGCGGCGACGCTCGCCGCATTGCCGCCGCTCGCGCGCGTTGCGGCTTCGGCGCGTATCACCGAGGCCGATATCGGCGAGTGGACCGGCCGCAACGGCGCGCCGATTCGCGGCATTCTCACCGACGCGCGTCTACGCGACGGCGAAACGGCGAGCGTGCTGGTGGCGCGCAACATGAGCGACCGCTGGCTGCTGCTGGACCGTTACCGCGACAGGCTTCACCTGGCGGGCGTAGCCGGCGTGATGCTGGCGATGCTGCTCGGTTATCTGCTGATCCGCGCCGTGCTGCGGCCGTTGCGCGATATCGCGGCTAGCGCGAGCCTGGTCACGGTGAATCGCCTCAATACGCGGATCGCGGTGGCGCGTGTGCCGAGCGAACTCGAGACGCTGGTGGCGTCGCTGAACGCCATGCTCGAGCGCGTCGACCACGGGTTTCAGCGTCTGTCGCGTTTCACCGCCGACCTCGCGCACGACATGCGCACGCCGCTCAGCAACATGCGCGGCGCCGCCGAAGTGGCGCTCGCCCGGCCGCGTTCCGTCGATGAATACGAGTCGCTGCTCGCCTCGAATCTGGAAGAGTGCGACCGGCTGTCGAGAATGATCGAGAACGTGCTGTTTCTGGCGCGCGCGGAACATCCGCAGTTCGTCAGGCACATGCGTGAGTTCGATGCGGCGCGAGAGTTGAGCCATATCGCCGAGTACTTCGAAGGGATTGCCGAAGAGGCGCTCGTGCGTGTGCGTGTCAGCGGCACGGCGAGCTTGACGGCGGATCTCGAACTGTTTCGCCGCGCGGTGAGCAATCTGCTGGCCAATGCCATTCGTTATACGCCGCAAGGCGGCGAGATCGTGCTGGACGCGAGCGCATCGGCCGACGCGGTGCGCGTGACCGTGTCGAATGAAGGGCAGCCTATTGCCGCCGAACATCTCGATCGGATTTTCGACCGCTTCTATCGCATCGATCCGTCACGCAGTTCGCTGCCGTCATCGGGCTGGTCGCGAGGCTCGACGGGATCGACGGGGCTCGGGCTTGCGATCGTGCGCACGATCATGGAGTTGCACGGCGGCTCGGTGCATGCGCAGAGCGATGCACGGAGTACGCGCTTTGTGCTGAGGTTCCCGCGCGCCAGGTGAAGGCGTACAACCGGTTACACAGACCCCGCCGCGCTCTTGCTTTCGCCACCCCACGTCCCACCCAGCGCTTTCAGCAACAACACACTCGATTCCAACTGCCGCGCGGCAATCTGATCCGCGATTCGCTGGTTCGTCAGCGCAATCGTCTGCGCGGTCACCACGTCGAGGTAGCTGACCGCGCCCGCCTTGAAGCGGTTCGTCGTGAGCCGCAAGGAGAGATCCGCGGCCGTGGTGGCGCGCTGCTGACTGGCGGCTTCGTCGGCGAGGGAATGCAAGGCGGACAGGTTGTCCTCGACCTGCTGGAATGCCACCAGCACCGACTGACGATAGTCCGCGACCGCGCCGTCGTATTGCGCCGTGGCGCCCTGCAACCCGGCTTCGCGCCTGCCGCCGTCGAACAGCGTGCCGGCCAGTTGCGAACCGAGCGACCAGAACAGACTCGGCGCGCTCAGCCACGGCGCGAAAAACGTGCTTTCGAGGCCGGCGCTCGCGGACAGCACCAGATCCGGAAAAAACGCCGCGTGCGCCACGCCGATCTGTGCATTCGCGGACGCCACGCGCCGTTCGGCGGCGGCGATATCCGGGCGCCGCTCCAGCAGTTGCGACGGCAAGCCGACCGGAATCGCGGGCGGTGTGACAGCCGAGCCGTTCGGTGGCAGCGTGAAGCTCGAAGCCGGCTCGCCGGTCAGCGTGGCAATCGCGTGCTGCAGTTGTGCGCGCGTCACGTCGATGTCGGTGTCCTGCGTGCGCGTCGCTTCGAGTTGCGTCGTGGCCTGGGCGACCGCGGACGCATCGATCGCACCGTTTTTCAGTTGCTGCTGCAGCAGTTTCAACGCGGCCGCGTAGGCGCTCACGCTGTCGTCGAGCAGCTTCTTCTGCGTGTCGAGCGAGCGCAGGGAGAAATAGTCGGCGGCGAGATCCGCGCTCATCGACAGGCGCACGCCTTCGAGGTCGGCTGCGCTCGCCTGGGCGTCGGCCTGCGCGCCGTTCACGCTATCGCGCACGCGTCCGAACAGATCCGGCTCCCAGCTCGCCGACACGCCCGCCGAATAGTCCGGCACGGTCTTGCCCGCGAGCGATTTGCCTTCGACATTCTGTGAGGTCCGCGAGCGATCCTGCGCGACCCCAGCGGTAATCGTCGGGAAAAAGCCGGCGCGCTGATAGTCCACCATCGACCGCGCTTGCTGGACCTGCGCGACCGCCTTGCGCACGGTCTGGTTCGACACGTCGATACGCGCTTCGAGTTGATTCAGCACCGGATCGTTGAAGATCGTCCACCATGGGCCGCGCGGCGTGGCGTCAGCCGGTGCGGCCTGCGCCCAGCCGGGTGCGGTGCCCGCATAGTGCGCGGGAATCTCGGCGCTCGGGCGCTGATAGGAGGGCAAGGTCGAGCACGCGCTGAGCAGCGCGCCGATCATCGTGGCCACCAGCGTTCGGCGCAGCACCGGCCGTGAAAGAGACAGGGAAACCATCGGTGAATCCTTTCTGTGACAATGCGCCTAGCCAGGCATGGCCGGCGCGATCTGCACGATCTGGCCGGTGTTCAGCGAATCGCCGGGGTTGTCGATCACGCGGTCGGTGGCGGCGAGGCCTGTCGTGATTTCCACGTGCGTGCCGAAATCGCGGCCGATATGCACGGTCTTGAGCAGCGCCCGGCCGTTGCTATCGACCACGGCGACCGTCACGCCGTCCGGCCGGAACAGCAAGGCGCTGACCGGCAGGTCGAGCGCCGGCGTGGTCGATCGCAACTGCAGATGCACCTGCGTGTAAGCGCCGGGCATCAGCGCGCCATCCTTGTTATCGACGTCGATCTCGACGCGCAGCGTGCGGCTCGACGGATCGATCGAATCGGTGCTGCGCGCCACCTTCGCGGCGATACGACGGCCCGGATACTGCTGGGCGGTGAGATACACGCCGGTCGCCGGCGTGACGTAGGGCGCGTCGTTCTGCGGCACATCGACGAAGACGCGCAGCACGCCGGTCTGCTGGATGTGGAACAGCTCGCCCGACATGCCCGCGGCGCCCGGCGTGCCGCCCGCCGTGACCAGTGCGCCGACGTCGACGTTGCGCGCAGTGATCACGCCGTCGAACGGCGCGGTGATCTTCTCGTATGAGACAAGCTCGGCCAGATGCGCGACGTTCGCCTGCGTCGACGCGAGCATCGCGCGGCGCGCTTCCATGTCGCTGACCTTGGTGTCGACTTCCTGCTGCGCGACCGATTGTGTCTTCAGCATCTCCTGCCAGCGCTGCGCGGTGGTCTTCGCGTAGTCGAAATTGGCCTGCGCGGTGGCTTCGTCGGCACGGGCCTGGCGCAGTTGCGCGTCGAGATCGGGGGCTTCGATGGTCGCGAGCGTCTGACCGCTTTTCACCTGTGTACCGATGTCGGTGTTCCAGTGCGCGAGGTAGCCGCTCGTGCGCGCGTAGATCGATGCTTCCGCGAACGGCGTGACGGCGCCCGGCAGCAGCAGTTCGTGGACGGCCGGCGCGGCGCGCGGCGCGACGACCGACACGCTGAGCATGCTTTGCGCCTGCGTCTGTTGCGTCAGCGCGGCACTGGCGTGCAGACGCGGCACGATGCCGACGATCAGCAACGCCGCGGCAAGTCCGGTCAACGCAAGCGGCCAGAGGCGGCGGCGCGCGTTCATGCTGGCGGCCGCTGCCGGCGTGGCGCCGGCATGCCGGGTTTCCCTGGCGCTATGCAAACGCGCGGTGTCGGCGGTCTCGGCGGTCCCGGCGGACGCTTTGGACCGCTCGCCAAGCTCGGGCGGAAGGGATGAATCGTTCATGGGCAAGGTCTCGTCGGAATCAATGAGTGCGGGCGGGAACGCCGGATTCTTGCGTGTCGGTGCGTGCCGCGCGGCGTTTGTCGAGCCATGCATGCACCATCCCGTAGACGACCGGGACGAACAGCAAGGTCGACACCGTGCCGAGCGCGAGGCCGCCGATCACGGCGCGTCCGAGCGGCGCGTTCTGTTCGCCACCATCGCCGAGGCCGAGCGCCATCGGTAGCATCCCGATCAGCATGGCGAGCGCGGTCATCAGCACTGGACGGAAGCGGCTGAAACCGGCTTCGAGCGCGGCCCGCAGCGGCGGCTTGCCGCCGTGGTGAAATTCGCGCGCGGTGTTGATCACGAGAATGCTGTTGGCCGTGGCGATGCCGATGCACAGAATCGTCCCGGTGAGTGCCGGCACGCTCAGGCGAGTGCCGGTGCTGAACAGCATCCATGCGATGCCCGCGAGCGAGCCCGGCAAGCCGCTGATGATGATGAACGGGTCGAGCCACGACTGGAAATTGACGACCATCAGCAGGTAGACCAGGGCGATCGCAAACACGAGGCCACTCGCAAGACCGCTAAACGAGTCGTGCATTGCCTGCACCTGGCCGCGCATGACGATCGACGCGCCAGGCGGCAATTGCGGCCGGATCTGATCGACGAGCCGGGTCACGTCTGCTGCTACGCCGCCGAGGTCGCGTCCTTGCGCCGACGCGAAAATGTCGAGCACCGGCTGCACGTTGTAGTGCGAGACGACAGCTTGCTGGGTGACGCGTGTCAGTGTGCTCAACGCGCCGAGCAGGTTTTGCGGCGCCGGACCGCCCGTGTTTGCGGCCGTGGTCATCACGCCGGACCCGGTGCCTCCGGTTTGCGCGACCGGAATATTGGCGAGTGCCTGCAACGAGTTGATGTCGTACTGCGGCATCATCGCCATCAGCGGATAGCTCACGCCGTTGTGCGGATCGAGCCAGAAATTCGGGGTGGTCTGCGAACTGCCGGACAGCGCGATCAGCAGGTTCTGCGACACGTCGCGTTGCAGCAGGCCGGCCTGAATCGCCCGCGTGCGGTCCACATTGACGTTGATCGCGGGGGCATCGCCGGGCTGCTGGATACGCGCATCGACGAGACCGCGCACGCCGCGCAGTTGCGCGAGCAGGCGGTTCGCCACGGCGCGGTTGGCGTCGAGCTTGTTGCCGACGATCTGGATATCGATCGGCGCGGGCAGCCCGAAGTTGAGAATCTGGCTGACGATGTCGGCGGGCAGAAAGGCGAACGTGACGCCGGGGAAATCCCTGGCGAGCGTCGTGCGCAGTCTCGCCACATATTGAGCGGTCGGTTTGTGCTTCGCCGCGAGGGTGATCATCACGTCGGCGTCTTCCGGGCCGATCGGGTCCGATGAGTCGTAGGTCAGATTGATCCCGCTCACCGGCACGCCGATATTGTCGAGCATCGCCGAGAGTTCCTGCTTCGGAATCATGCTGCGCACACGCGCTTCGACTTCGTCGGTGAGGCGCGCGGTGTCTTCGATACGCGTGCCGGTCGGCGCACGCAGATGCAGGCGGATCTCGCCAGTATCGACGGCGGGGAAGAAGTCGCGGCCCGCAAACGGCACCAGTGCGAGCGAGCCGATGCAAAACAGCAGGAAGATCGCGATGAACCGCCGCGGACTCGCTATCGCCGCGCCGAGCACGCCGCGATAGCATTCGCGCAGCCGCTCGAAGCGATGCTCGAAGGCGGCCTGAAAGCGGATCAGGCGCGCAATCGGTCCATTGCCCGCCACCAGCGCGTTGCTGCGTGCGCGCATCAGGTACATCGCGAGCGTCGGCACCAGGGTGCGCGAGAAAAAGTACGACGCGATCATGGCGAACACCACCGCCTCGGCGAGCGGCACGAACAGATAGCGCGCCACGCCTGAGAGCAGGAACATCGGCACGAACACGATGCAGATCGACAGCGTCGATACGAACGTCGGCACGGCGATTTCGCCGGAACCGTTCAGGATCGCGTCGTGCAGCGGCTCGCCGTTCTCCAGATGATGCGTGATGTTTTCGATGGCGACCGTGGCGTCGTCGACGAGAATCCCGACGGCGAGCGCGAGGCCGCCAAGCGTCATGATGTTGATGGTCTGGCCAAGCGCGGACAGCGCGATCAGCGAGGTCAGCACCGCGAGCGGAATCGACACCGCGATGATCAGCGTGGCGCGCCAACTGCCGAGAAAGAGCAGGATCATCAAGGCGGTGAGGGCGGCGGCGATCAGCGCTTCGCGCGCCACGCCCACGACGGCCGACTTCACGAACACCGATTGATCCGACAGTGCGGTGACGTGCAGCGCGCTCGGCAAGCCGGCCACGATATGCGGCAGCATCGCCTTGACCTGCTGGATGATGGTGAGCGTCGACGCGCTGCCGGACTTTTCGATGGTAAGAAGCGCGGCGCGTTTGCCGTCGCTGCGCACGATGTTGGTTTGCGGCGCGTAGCCATCGCGCACATGGGCGACGTCGCGCACATACACCACGCCGCCCGCCACCGTCTTGATGGGCAGATCGTTGAGCGCGGCTACGGTGTCCGTGCTGCCGTTCATCTGCACGTTGTATTCCTTCGTGCCGATCTTCGCGGTGCCGCCCGGCAGGATCAGGTTCTGCGCGTTGACGGCATTGACCACGTCGAGCGGCGCGAGGCCTTTGGCTTGCAATGCGCGCGGGTCGATATCGACCATGATCTGCCGGACCTTGCCGCCGAACGGCAGCGGCACCGACGCGCCTTGCACCGTCGCCAGTTGCGTGCGGATCTGGCTGTTGCCGAGGTCGTAGAGCTGCTGTTCGGAGAGCGTGTCGCTGGAGAGGCCGAGTTGCAGGATCGGCACCGTCGAGGCGTTATAGGTAATGATGTTGGGCGGCAGCGTGCCGGGCGGCAGCACGCGCAGGATCGATGCGGAGTTCGACGCTGCCTCGGCGATCGCGCGATTGATGTCCGCGCCCGGATGGAAGAAGATCTTCACCACCGAGACGCCGTTCAGCGATTGCGACTCGATATGCTCGATGTCGTCGACGTCCGAGCTCAGCGCGCGCTCGTAATTCGACGTGATGCGATTGGCCATGTCCTGGGCGGAAAAGCCGTTGTACGTCCAGACGATGCTGACCACCGGGATATCGATGTTCGGGAAGATATCGGTCGGCGTGCGCAGTATCGCAAGCGGGCCGACGATAAGGATCAGCACGGCGAGGACCACGAAGGTATAAGGGCGGCGCAGCGCGAGCCGGACAATCCACATGACGGGTTCCTGAAATGAGGCCATGAAGGCACGGCGTTCCCGCGCTGTCAGAGCGCGTGACGCGGGCTTCTCGACTCAGGAGTGTGATGGTGGAGCCCTTACGGGGCGCGGTCGGCTAGATTACCGTTCCGTTATCTGGGCATCGATTCGAGCTTGCGGTGACGTGAGGACTCACGCGCGATCTATCGATCGTGGCCGGCCTCGCGTCTCTCGAGACGGTTCAGGAAGACACCGGCGATCCGACCACCCATGGCAAGCGCGCTGCCAACGCGTTCGGCTATTCCAGGCGCGTTTCTGAGCCGGACTCCGCGTCCCGGTTCGAAGGCGCGCGATCGGTACGCTTTTCGCCGAGATCGAACTGCCGTCGCGCCGATTCCATTTCCGTCATATGCGCTTCCACCCAGTCCCAGATCCCACAGATCTTGTCGAGCAGACTGCGTCCTAGCGGCGTCAACTGATAGTCGACACGAGGCGGTATCACGGGATGCACATAGCGCGTGACGAGACCGTCGCGCTCGAGTTGCCGCAAGGTCTTCGTGAGCATCTTCTGACTGACGCCCCCCACCACGTCGCGTAGCCGCGAGAAACGCATCTCGCCATGGGTGCCCAGCGCGTCGATCACGAGGATCGTCCACTTGTCGGCGATCTGCTCGATGACGTTGCGTGCGAGGTCATCGGTTTTCTTCTGTGGGTTCTCGGCGGCGTGAGGGCCGTCGTAGCAATTTGTTTCCATGGGGAAAGTATGGAACCTTCAGGTGCCTTCTTGTGATCGCCGGATGCGGCTGAAATAATCGACTCGCCTGCCCGTCCTTTGGGCACGTCGCATTTTCTCAACCCGCATTCGACATGGATGCGGCGCTTTAACGAGAGAGCATCGCATGACTATTGAAACAATTGAAATTGAGGGTTTATCGACACCCGTATCGCGTATCGGCCTGGGCACGTGGGCGATCGGCGGATGGATGTGGGGCGGCACGGATGAGAAGGACTCGATCGCGGTGATCCGCCGGGCGCTCGACAGCGGCGTGAACCTTATCGACACGGCGCCGGCGTACGGCTTCGGCGCGTCGGAGGAAATCGTCGGCAAAGCGCTGGCCGATGGATATCGCCACAAGGCAGTCATCGCGACTAAAGTCGCTCTCGAATGGCAGGACGGCAAGGTATTTCGCAATGCTTCGCCGGAGCGCATTCGTCATGAAGTAGAGGATACACTTCGGCGCTTGCGGACAGATTACATCGATCTGTACCAGGTTCACTGGCCCGATCCGCTCGTGCCAATCGAAGAGACGGCCGCGGTGCTGAATGACCTCCGCAAGGAAGGCAAGGTTCGCGCGCTCGGCGTCAGCAATTTCTCTGCGGCGCAAATGGACGCGTTCCGCCGCGTAGCGCCGCTGTCCACCACGCAGCCGCCTTATAACCTGTTTGAACGCGACATCGACCGCGACGTGCTGCCTTATGTGAAACAGCATGGGCTGGTTGCACTCGCCTATGGCGCACTGTGCCGCGGATTGCTGGCAGGGCGCATCGGCGCCGAGACGCGTTTCGAGGGCGACGATCTGCGTCAACATGACCCGAAGTTCAGTGCGCCGCGTCGTCAGCAGTATGTCGACGCTGTGAAAGCACTGAACGTCTTCGCGCGCGATAACTTCGACAAGTCGGTGCTTGCGCTTGCCGTGCGCTGGGTGCTGGACCGCGGCCCGACGATCGCGCTGTGGGGTGCGCGCCGTCCGTCGCAACTGGACGGACTCGAAGCCGCGTTCGGCTGGCGACTCGACGACAAGGCCTTCGCGCAAATCGACGCGATCGTCTCGCAATTCGTCAAGGACCCGGTAGGCCCGGAGTTTATGGCACCGCCGCAACGTGTTCTGGTGTCGTGAAAGGAGTGTATTGAACATGCGAACCAATCGACGAACTTTCATTGTGCACAGCGTTGGCGCCGCGGCGCTGGCAATGACCGGCGGCACGGCGTGGGCCGCGCCCACGCAGCTTCAGGAAAGCGATCCGGCCGCGCAGGCGCTCGGCTACCGGACCGACGCATCGCGCGTCGATCACGCGAAATATCCGCGCTTCAGCGCCAACCAGCGCTGCTCGAATTGCCAGTTCTATCAGGGCAAGCCAGCCGACACGAGCGCGCTTTGCGCGCTGTTCGGTGCGAAACAGGTGAGCGGCGCGGGATGGTGCAACGCCTATCAGGCGAGAGCCTGATAGGCTCGTGCGGGCAAAGCGATACGGCGCATGACGACTTCGTGCCGTTCGCGTCGACTACGAGGAATCAGTTGATGGAACTCATTGTGAACGGCGTGCATCACAACGTCGATGCGGACGCGAATATGCCGCTGCTGTGGGCTGTCCGCGATCTGCTGGGGCTGCACGGTACCAAGTTCGGTTGCGGGGTCGGTGCGTGCGGCGCATGCACGGTCCATCTGGACGGTGTCGCTGTGCGTTCGTGTGTGACCGCACTGGCGGATGTTCAGGGCAAGCCCATAACGACCATCGAGGGACTCGGCAAAGGCGGCGATCACCCGGTGCAGCGCGCGTGGAAAGCCGCCAATGTGCCACAGTGCGGTTACTGCCAGCCGGGACAGATCATGCAGGCCGCGTCGCTGCTCAAGCAGACGCCGAAGCCGAGTGACGAGCAGATCGTCGAAGCGATGTCCGGCAATGTTTGCCGCTGTGGCACCTATCAACGCATCAAGGCCGCTATCAAGGCCGCAGCGTCGGAGGCGTGATGGGCGAAATCGTCAATCTGAGCCGGCGCGGGGTGTTGAGAGGGACCTTGGCGGGTGGGGTTGTACTGGGCTTGCAGATCGGCGGCGCGGGTACCGCGCTCGCGGCGAGCGTGCTGTCATCCGCGAATGGCGCTAAAGCGGCTTTCGTACCGAACGTGTACGTCTCGGTCGCGCCGTCCGGCGAGATCATTCTGGTCGTGCATCGTTCGGAGATGGGGACCGGTATCCGCACCAGTCTCGCGATGATTCTTGCCGACGAGCTCGATGCCGACTGGAACGCCGTCAAGGTCGTGCAGGCGCAAGGCGATGCGAAGTATGGCGACCAGAATACCGATGGCTCGCGCAGCATCCGCCAGTTCTTCCAGCCATTGCGCGAAGCAGGTGGCACGGCCCGGCAGATGCTCGTGGCGGCGGCCGCCGTGCAATGGCGCGTGGCGCCGGCGACCTGCCACACTGAGCCGGGTCATGTCGTGCATGCGGCGAGCGGGCGGCGCGTGGCCTACGGCGCGCTCGCAACGGCGGCGGCGCGTCAGCCGGTGCCGGGCCGTGACACGCTGCATCTGAAAGACGAGGGTACCTGGCGGTATATCGGCAAGTCGCTGCCGATCGTCGATCTCGACGACATCGTCCACGGCCGGGCGACGTACGGTATCGATGTCGTGTTGCCCCGAATGACGTACGCGTCGATCGAACGTTCGCCGGTCTATGGCGCGACGCTCAAGAGCGTCGATTCGACCGACACGATGAAAGTGCCCGGCGTGCTGCATGTGGTGCGCATTCCCGCTGCGCCGTTGCCCGCCGGTTTCCAGCCGCTGGGCGGCATCGCGGTGGTGGCAACCAGCACTTGGGCCGCGATGCAAGGGCGGCGGAAATTGAGGCTCGACTGGGACCTTGGGCCGAATGCATCGTATGACAGTCAGGCTTATCGCAAGGCGCTCGAGGACACCGCGCGACAGCCGGGCAAAATCGTTCGCAACAACGGCGACACAGCGGCTGCGCTGAAGAGCGCTGCCCACCATATCTCGGCGGACTACTACGTGCCGCACCTGGCGCATGCGGCGATGGAGCCGCTCGCCGCGACCGCGTCCTATGCGAACGGTGCGGTTGAAGTATGGACCGCGACGCAGAATCCGCAGCAGGCTCGCACGACCGTGGCACAGGTGCTCGGCGTGCAGGAGCCGGCCGTGACGATCAATGTCACGTTATTGGGCGGCGGCTTCGGCCGTAAGTCCAAGCCTGACTACGTGGCCGAGGCGGCGTTCCTGTCACGCGAGGTCGGCGCGCCCGTGAAGCTCACGTGGACTCGCGAAGACGATGTGCACAACGACTATTTCCATGCGGTGTGCGCCCAGCACATGGAAGGCGGGCTCGATGCGCAAGGCAAGACGGTCGCGTGGTTGCACCGCACGGTGTTTCCGTCGATCAGTTCGACATTCAAGGCCGACGTCCGCTATGGAGCGGCGGGGGAATTGGGGCAGGGCGTGACCGATATGCCCTACGACATCGCCAACGTGCGGTGCGAGAACGGCGCCGCCTCCGCGCACACGCGCATCGGCTGGTATCGATCGGTGTACAACATTCCCCACGGCTTCGCGTTAGGGTCGTTCGTCGATGAGCTTGCCGCGGCCGCGCGGCAAGATCCGGTGCAGCACCTGCTCACGCTGCTCGGCACGCCGCGGCATGTCGATCTGCATGCACTAGGCGTCGATTACCCGAACTACGGCGCGTCGATCGACGAGTATCCGATCGACACCGCCCGCTATGCGGCCGTGGTTCGCGCGGTCGCCGTGCGCTCCGGGTGGTCGACCGCATTGCCGGCGCGGCATGGGCGCGGGATTGCCGTACATCGGAGCTTCCTGAGCTATGTGGCCGCGGTCGCGCATGTGCAGGTGGCCGACGATGGTTCGGTGCGTGTGACACGCGTCGATCTGGCCGTCGACTGCGGGCGCATCGTCAATCCCGATCGGGTTGTTGCGCAGTTCGAGGGCGCGGTGGTGATGGCGCTCGGCAACACGTTATACAGTGAACTCACTTTCCGGAACGGCGCGGCGGAGCAATCGAACTTCACGGACTACCAGGTTGCCCGTATCGATTCCGTTCCCGAGACACACGTGTATATCGTGCCGAGCGATGCACCGCCTGGCGGCGTTGGCGAGCCGGGCGTGCCGCCGACTTCAGCGGCCATCTGCAACGCGATCTTCAATGCGACCGGCCAGCGGATTCGTGCGTTACCGGTGGATACGTCGCTGTTGAAACGGACGTAGCGGCAAAATGCAACGGAGTTCGAGCGGCTGCCTACCGTGAGAATGAAATCAGCGTTAAACGATAGGGCTGTCGCGTCAACGGAACGCTGTGCGCGGGCGGCGGTGTTCAGTGCACTTCGGTGCGCGCCAGTTCTTTCGAAATCGTTCTGCGAACCCGTCGTTGGGTCACCTGCCGCCTGGCAATGACGCAACGGCCGCCGGCTTGCCGTAAAGCCACCCTTGCGCAAGTTCGATGCCGCAGTTCTGCAATGCGTCGTGCTGGGCTGCCGTTTCGACACCTTCAGCAAGCACCTTGCAGCCGAGCTTACAGAGCTGTTCAGCCGACGCGCGAATAGCGGCTGCAAAGGGCGCACCCTTATCGGCATTCCGGATCACGGTAATGCACAGTTTGACGATTTCTGGCTTCAACAGACGGACGGTATCGAGGTCTGCGAACCCGCAGCCCGTGTCGTCCAGGGCCAAGCCAATGCCGATGGTACGCAGGCGTTCGACCGCGTCTCGCAAACCCTCGGCTTCGTTGAGCGGCAAGTGCTCGGTGAGTTCGAACATGACTTCCTGCCGGCCTGCCAACGGCAGTTTTTCCGCAGCAAGGGCCAAGGCATCCGGGCCCAGATTGATGGTCAAAAACTTCCCGGGCGGCAGCTTGCCTTTGGTGCGCTCGAGAGCCAATTCGGCACACAATAATTCCATCTCCACGGCACAGCCGGCCCCATGCGCCGCGTCGAACAGCACGTCCGGGCGTTCAAATGGCGTCCGTTGCGGACCTCTGGAAAGGGCTTCAAAACCCGTCACTGCACCGTCTTTAATGCGCACTATCGGCTGCAACACGGTCTGTATGGAGCGTTCGCGCAGAATTGCTCTCACTCTGGTCGATGAGTTGTCCCGGTCCTTATGTTGATGTTTCGGTTGGGACCTCGATCGATCTTTCGTCCATTGAAACCAACCTGTTTTGGCATCTCCTGAGACTGCTTCGGAAGGCAAAACGAACACCGACAGATCGCAGTTGATCCGGGCGCCTGTCCCGCCGCCAAAAATAGCAAGTAGCCGCTCGCGAATCAGATGACGCCCTGCCTTTTCTATGGCCTGCGCCGCTTCGCTGGCATCACGCGGCAAGCCTCCCGACAGCACGCGGAAACACGCAGAGCAATGTCCGTCGACATCAGAACGATATTGGTCAACTACCTGATGTTGAGCCAGCAACCGCTTTAGCAAAGCCGTTGCTTCCTCGCCGAACTGAGTGAGAGCCTGTTGAGTCGATTCCTCGCCGAATATGTGGGTCAGACGCGTGATATCTGCAATCCTGATGCTGACTACGGCCGTGATTTCCATCATTGAAGACAACCCCGTTGTATTCCTTCTTGCTTACGCGCGTCGAATAATCCACATAGACCTCTGAGCGACGTATCAACATACCGGCTCCTGCATGTCGCAAATCAGTCGGCAACATGACATTCGTGTCATCCAGACCCGCAGCGCGATTTTCCGCGCTTAGCAGCGGCAGCGAATTCAATTGGTGAGATCTGCGCAAAATCGGAAGACGTGCTAACGTCTGCGTCTTCAATAAAGGAAAGATCATGAACGTTACGCAAACCGCCGCAAGCGTGGCCATGCAAGTGATGCAGCAGTCCTCGCAGGGCGTTGCCGCGCATACGCCGCAAAGCGGCGCCCTGGCTCTCGTCGAAGCGGAAGCTGCGAGCGCGCCGCCTGTCAGTGCAAACGGCATGGTTGGAAGCATCATCAATACTTTCGCGTGAACGCAGAGCTGCGTAGCGCCTTACTGCGTAGCGCCGACCTGGCGCAGCGCATCGGCTGCGGCGGTATTGTGTTGCGAGATGGCCATTTGCAGCGCGGTGCCGCCGCGTGCGTCGACATGATCGACGTTCGCTCCGTGCGCCACCAGCACCGAGAGCATATCGAGCCGGCCGAACAGCGCAGCAAACGATAGCGCCGTTTCCCCTGCGTTGTTGGTTTGATCGATAGGGCAGCGCGTCCCGAGCAATATTTGCGCAATGTTCGTTTCGCCCTTGAACAGTGCACCCATCAACGCGGTATTGCCGTGCTTGTCGGCGGCGCATGCGTTGGCGTGTGCGGCAAGAAGCGCCCTTAGCGTGTCCGGGTGATTATCGTAGGCGCTAAGAATGAGCGCGGTATATCCCTGAGGCGTTGCGGTTTCGATCGGATAGTGTGCGTCGATCAGCAATTGGACGATATCGGTTCGCCCTTCGCGCGCCGCCGCGAACCAGTCATCGGTGTATGCTCGCGTGTCAACCGTGCCGGAATACGTTGCTGGCCGATAAACGTGCTCCGCACAACTCGCGCTCACAAGTGCGGCTATCGCTGCCACGGCTGCGTTTCGAACTACTCGCCGCGCAGTAGAGAAACCTCGCATGACGTTCTCCGTCGGAAATCGTATTCAGGCAGACGGGGCCTGCTTGCGCAGGCTCCGTCTGGGTTGCCTACTGGCTTCAGTTATCGCCAAGGTGCGACGCCATATCCTGCACACGTGAGAGATCCGCGTGCGTGGCGCGTGCGAGGCGGGTACCGTAATCGGAATCAGCCTTGTAGAAGTACGACAGCATCGTGTACTTGTTCGCGTCGTTTGTTACACGGCCCAGATCGCCCGACAATGCCGTGACCAGATCCGCCTTGTTGGCTTCAGACAGCGTCCGGTAGAACTCGCCAGCCTGACGGAAGTCGAGCGTCTTGTGGATCGCCATCTGCTGCGTCGTTCCGCTGAGCGGCGTCTGCACGGACTTGTATTTGGCCTGCTGCGAGATCTCCGCGATGCTGGAGGGCTCGTAGTTCACCTCAGCCTTGCGATCGCCGGAATTCATCAAGCCATCCTGGTTATTGTTGTACACAGGCACAACAGGACGGTTGATCGGCAAATCGTTGTAGTTCGGTCCCAGGCGATACATCTGCGTGTCGGCGTACGCGAACAGACGACCCTGCAGCATCCGGTCCTCCGAAGGCTCGATGCCCGGCACGAGGCGGGACGGCGCGAATGCCGACTCTTCAGTGGACTGGAAGTAGTTATCCGGAACCCGGTTGAGCGTCATCGTCCCGACCTTCTGCTCAGGGATCGACGACGGCCACACCTTCGTGTCGTCAAGCGGATCGAAGTCGAACTTGTTCAGATCTTTCGGCGAAAGGATCTGAATGTACAGATCCCATTGCGGATATGAATGGGCCTTGACCGAGTTGTACAGGTCGTCGGTCATCAGATTCCAGTCGGCACCGATCGAATGAGGAATATCCTGCGGACGGATGCCCTCGATGCCCTGACGGCTCTTCCAGTGAAATTTTACGTAGTGAACTTCGCCTTTGGCATTGACGAACTTGAACGCATGCACGCCGTAGCCATCCATGTGGCGGTATGAGTCAGGCATTCCCTCGTCGGTGTAGAGGTGCGTCAGCATGCTGGTCGCTTCCGGCGTATGGGCGAAGAAGTCGAAGGCCAGATTCGGATCCTGCACGCCCGTCACGGCGGACGGCTTGTTTGCGTGCACGAAGTCCGGGAACTTGATGGCGTCCCGGATGAAGAAGATCGGCCAGTTGATGCCGACGACGTCCCAGTTGCCTTGCTGCGTATAGAACTTCACGGCAAAGCCGCGCGGGTCGCGCGCCTGCTCAGGCGATCCACGGTAGCCCATCACGGTCGAGAAGCGCACGAAGACCGGGGTCTTCGTGCCAGGCGTGAACACTTTGGCGGTGGTCAACGCGCTGATATCGGCGCTCGGCGCGAACTCGCCAAAGATACCCGTGCCGCGCGCATGGACGACGCGCTCCGGGATGCGCTCCCGGTCGAAGCGCTGCAGCTTCTCGATCAGATGCGAGTCCTGCAGCAGTACCGGACCTTCAGGACCGGCGGTCTGGGAGTTCTGGTTGTCGCCGACCGGCGAGCCACTATCGCGCGTCATATCTTCAGCGTACACGGGTTGCGCGGTGACGATTGCGGAGGCGATGGAAAGAATGCTTGCTGCGATTTGTGTCGTGCGTAATTTCACGTTGTGATCCCAGTTCAGGTCAGGAGGAAACCAGGCACATCCTATGATTGGGCTTTTCATAGCGCCAATCTATTTTCTCTATGCCTGCAATAGGAGGTCGGTTTCTTTCAAGACTAAAAAAGGATGATAAAAATGAAAGCAGCCAAGATTAAAATTATGTGGTATAGCTCAATTGGAATTAACAAGGAGTACTGCAAAAAGGCATGACAAAGAGCGGGTTGCAGGATCTCCAGGAAGGGAGCCTGAGCAAGTTCTCGACACTGCTCTTCTTCGAAAACAGTCCGTAAATAGTGGGCTAAAGTTCGGCGATAGATTGCGCAAGGCGGGACTGGATCGTCACGTTCGCCCGCAAAGAATGCGTCGTGAACGTCCAAAAATTGGAAAACTGTCTTGCTGAAATTGGCAGTAGAGCCCACTGCTCTAATTGGTAAAGTATCTTAAGCTAATGCGCTTGATCGGTAGAAGTTAGCTTGTGATTTTGTCAATTTTTATTGCCGTGGAAAAATCCATTGACTGAATTGACATGAATAAAGATTCAGTGTCAAAGAGCCGGATCGGTAATGCGTCGGTCAGTATTCAGCCATGAGTCGTGGTTGAATCCTTACCTGTGGCTTCCTCCGTGGAAGCCTTCGCTGCGAAAACCCGCGTCTTCTCGAATGCAGCCGCGCGCGTCTCACCGGTCGGCGATCCCATCGCCTCCGGAAAGCGCCGGGCTGACATGGTCTGGGCTCGTCGCGGATGGTGTGCGGCCAAGGAACCCAAGCACCATGATCGCGGAGGCGAGCGTGATGGCCACCAGCATATGGAGCAGTACCCGGAACGCGCCGTCGTACGCATGCACGAGTACGGTCGGCCCGAGTGTGTGCAGAAGCACCGCAGCGTGTGCCAGATCGCCGGTGGCCACGCGCTGGGCGGCTTCTGTGACGGCACGAGCCGACGCGCCGGGAGATCCCGCGAGTGCGTCGGCTAGTCGCAAGCGTGTGAGCACCGCCAATATCGCGCTAGCCACCGCGAGGGTCATGCCTTCGCCCGCCACGCGCGTCGTGCTGAAGATGCCCGTCGCCATGCCGGCGCGTTCCTTTGGAACAACGCTGACTGACAAGCCGTCCATCAGTCCCCACGGCAGCCCCGCACCGACACCGATCACGAACAGCGGAATCGCAAGGACAGTGGCTGACGCATCAAGTCCGATCCCACTGAACCAGAGCATGCCGATGGCCGCAATGACGAGGCCGATCGCCGAGATGACGCCGGCCGACATCCAGCGCGTGAGATGCGCAGCGGTGAGCGGCACGATCAGCATCGGCGCCGAAAGCGAAACCATCATCAAGCCCGCGCCGATCGCGGTATGTCCTTCGATGCCGATGAATCGCGTCGGCAAGACAAGCAGCAACGTGACGTAGCAGAATGCGGTCGCAAGCGGGAGTACCTGCACACCGACGAAGCGCGGATAGCGAAACAACGACAGGTCGAGCATAGGCCGGGTAACACGACCTTCGATCCAGACGAAGGCGATCGCCATGACCGCGGCACCCACGAACAGTGCAACGATGAGGGGACTGGTCCAGCCGCTCTCCGGCCCTTGCAGCAGGCCGAAGGTGAACAGGGTCAGTGCCGCGGTAAAGCTGATGGCGCCAGGCCAATCGAGACCGTGCGCGTGCGGATCATAGGATTCCCTCAGCTTTGGAACGCCGAGCGCAAAGCCCGTCAAGCCGATAGCCGCATCCGCCAGGAAGAACGAGCGCCAGCCGAATGTTTGCGTAAGAAACCCGGCGAGAAGCGGACCCAGCGCCAGGCCCACGCCGAAGGTCGTGCCGAGCATGCTGAACGCGCGAGCGCGGCCATGCCCGTCGAACTCCTGGGCAAGCGCTGCCGATGATCCGGCCAGCACCAACGCGGCCGCAATGCCCTGCAGCGCGCGCAGAAAGTCGACCCACGCGAGGCTCGGCGCGGCCGAGATCCCGAGTGATGTCGCTGCAAAGAGCGCTACCCCGACGGCGAATACACGTTTTCGTCCGAGCAGATCCGCGAGCGCTCCGGCGACCATCAGACTGCTGCCGAAGCTCAGCATGAACGCGTTCAGGATCCAGTTGATTGCCACTGGACTGCCTCCCAGCGCGGTGCCGATAGTCGGCGCCGACACCGCCGCACCGCCGAAATTCAGCGGCAGCACTAGTACCGCGATACAAACGCCCGCGAGAATCAGCGCCTGTTGCGAGGCGCTGCGAGCGACTGAGCTGTCCGCTACTGGCGCCGCGTGGGGCGAGGCGGCTTGCGAAGTCGTTAATGGCGTACCCGGGTTATTCTGCACGGACTCTCTCTCTCTGTTTAATTTGGGCCAGCCGCCATTAACGCGCTCGATACAATTTCCGCACTACCGCGATGCGGCTCCGGTATGGCCGCTAACCTCGCAGCCGGCGTCCGGTTCGAGGCCGATAAAGTACAGCACGGAGATCAGTATCAGCACCGCGACAAGCAGAAACGCGACCCGGAAATCAGCAAGCGAAAGCTGCGCGTGGCCGCCATGTATCAGGACTGCAGCATGCAGCGCGATCGCACCGAATGCGATGCCGAGACCGATGGTCATCTGCTGGACCATGCTGAAAAACGTGCTCGCCGAACTCATCCGCGCCGGCGGTACGTCCGCGAATGCGAGCGTGTTGATGCTGGTGAACTGCATCGATCGGCATAGCCCGCCGACCAGCAGCACCAGCATGATCAGCGCGCGCGGCGTGTCCGGCGAGAGCAGGGCGCACAGCGCGATGGTGGCGGCAGTGAGCAGGCCATTGACGATCATTACCTTGCGAAAACCAAAGCGCTTGAGGATGGGCGTGGTGACGGTCTTCATGGCCAGATTGCCGGCCGCGTAAGCGAGCACCAGCAAACCGGCGGCGAACGCATTCAGCCCGAAACCGAGCTGGAAGAACAGCGGCAACAGGAAGGGCGAAACGCTGACCGAGACGACATACAACGAACCGCCATCGAGGGTCGCGCGAAAGGTCGGGATTCGCCACGGCGCGAGATCGATCAGCGGATGTTCGGCACGCCGGAAATGCCGTACCGCGAAGGCTGCGGCGAGCACGCCACCGGTCAGCGCCGCGGCCGCGATGTGCCAGTCGCCATGCAGTTGCCCGACGAGTTCCATGCCGTACATGAGGCAGGTTAGCGCGACTCCGCCAAGCACGAATCCGGGCACATCGAACGGACGACGGCTGGATTCGCGGTGGTTCGGAATGAACGTGGCGGTGAGCGCCAGGCCCAGCAGGCCGATCGGTACGTTCAGCAGAAAGATCCAGCGCCAGCTGAAATAGGTCGAGATAAAGCCGCCCAACGCTGGACCCAGCACCGGTGCGGCCAACCCGGGCCAGGTAATGTAGGCGATCGAGCGCATCAGGTGACGCTTCTCCGTGCTGCGCAGCACTGCAAGCCGGCCGACCGGCACCATCATTGCGCCGCCGAGTCCCTGCAGGATCCGCGCGGCCGTGAATTCGACGAGACCGTTGCTGAGCCCGCAAAGTATCGACGCGCCGGTGAACACGACGATGGCGCTACCGAACACTGAGCGTTGCCCAAAGCGATCCGCCACCCAGCCGCTGATCGGGATGAAAACGGCGAGCGCGAGCAGATAGGCGGTCATGCCGATACTCAGCCTCACGGGCGTGACGCCGAACGTGGCGGCCATGTGGGGCAGCGCTGTCGCAATCACCGTAGCGTCCAGGTTCTCCATGAAATAGGCACTGGCGACGATCAACGCGATGATGACCGATTGACGGCTTGACAAAGACATGAGCGGAAAACCGGAACGGGTTGAGTGAAAGGCCCGCAAACGCCCTGGCGCGGGGGGGGGGGGTGCCAATGCCGGCAGTCATAGATGAAGCGCTCGCTTCGCGATGACCCGAGATAGTGCACGGCTGGACCGGGAGCATGGCGACACCGGTTCATGCCTCAGGACGATGTACTCTATCAAATCATAAGTCGTCATGTGAAGACGTGTTTTAAAAACCCACAAACATAGTAGTGGCACCCATTAATGCACGGCCTGCACGCTGGACCGACCACGATCCTCTCAATTTGAAATGTAGTCGTCAATTGACGATTTAATTTATCGGCGATATCCTCGTTTCCGAAGCGATGGCTGAAGCGGTAGCTATCCCACCGGGTGAACAGCGCCGCGCACGCGGCTGGAGCGAATCATGAGCAGCGTCAAGCGAATCGGGAATGGCCGTCGTCGAGTGCCTCGGTTATCGGCGGGCGGGGGCTGTCGCGGCTTGCTTGTCTTCGCCCGCGATCGCAGCCTGAGTGCACAGGCGCAACGCGCATGAAACCCACCGCATTTTCGTATCACCGGCCGAGCACGCTTGACGACGCGCTGTCGCTTCTTGCTCTTCACGGTTTTGACGCCAAGCTGATCGCCGGAGGACAAAGCCTCGCGCCGATGATGAATATGCGCTTCGCGCAACCGGCGCATCTGATCGATCTGAATGCGCTGCCTCAACTCAAGGGCGTCACGCTTGAACCCGATACGCTAGCGATCGGCGCAATGACGCGCCATCACGAGCTCGCCACCAGCAGCACAGTGCGCGCTGCTTGCCCGCTACTGGCTGAAGCGGCGGCGACGATCGGACATTACGCGATCCGACAGCGCGGGACGCTCGGCGGCAGTCTCGCGCATGCGGACCCCGCGGCGCAATTGCCGCTCATTGCGAGCACGCTAGGCGCACGCATCGAGATCGTCGGGCCGGCCGGCAGCCGGCAGGTGTCGGCGGCACAGTTTCTGATCGCGGTGATGACCACCGATCTGGCGGTCGACGAAATCATTCGCACGGTGCGCTTTCCGACGGCGTTGCCCGGCGAGCGGCATGCCTTCGAAGCGTTTAGCCGACGGCACGGCGATTTCGCGATCGCGGCTTGCGCTGTCACCGCGGTGCTCGCGGGCGACAGGTTCGCCTCGTTGCGGATCGGCGTAGGCGGCGTGGCAGACGTGCCGCTGGTGCTTGACGACCTCGCTGCGGGATTCGTCGGCGAAACGGCCGATACGCCGAGCGTCCGCAGGATTGCCGAGACAGTCGCAAACACCGTTGAGGTGCACGATCAGCCAGGCATCAGCGCCGCGTATCGGCGCGATCTCGTCAAGGCGCTCATCGCGCGAGCATTGCAGCGGATAACCGCTGGCGTTACGCAACCCGATTAGGCCGTTCATGGAAAAGACAGCAATTTATCTGAGTGTGAACGGTGCGCGCCATGAAGTGCATTGCGAGCCTCGCAAGCTATTGTCCGATGTGCTGCGCGAAGATTGCCGGCTGACGGGCACGCATGTCGGATGCGAACACGGTGTGTGCGGCGCATGCACCGTGTTGATCGATGGCCGCCCGGCACGCTCATGTCTGGCTTACGCCGTGCAAATGGATGAAGCGCAGATCACGACCATCGAGGCGGTCGCGCAAGACGGTCGTCTATCGCCGCTCCAGCAGGCGCTGCATGAGTGCCACGGTCTGCAGTGCGGCTTCTGCACGCCCGGCATCGTCATGACATTTGAAGCCTACCTGCGCGAGAACCCGTGGCCATCCGAGGCCCAGGTGCGCGAGGTGCTGTCGGGCAATCTGTGCCGCTGCACCGGATATCAGAACATCGTGCGGGCGATCCTGCTCGCGGCCGAGCGGATGCGCGCGGAGACGGTCGATGTCTGAGCAGACGTTTCGTTACCTCAACAGAGCGACGCCTCGCACCGAAGACTATCGGCTGCTGACAGGCTGCGGACGGTATCTCGACGACATCGAGATACCCGGTGCCCTTCACGTGTGCTTTGTTCGCTCGCCGCACGCGCATGCGCGGATCGTCTCCATCGATATTCACGGCGCCGCCGCGATGCCCGGCGTCGTATCCGTCATCACGGGCGTGGATCTCGCGCAGTGGACGACGCCGTTCCGTGTCGCACCACCCGTCGAAGGACTGAAGCCCGTCGAATTTGCGACGATGCCAGTGGACACAGTGCGTTTTCAAGGCGATCTGGTGGCTTGCGTCGTCGCGACGGACCGGTACCTCGCCGAAGACGCCGCCGAACAGGTGCTCGTCGAGTTCGAGCCGCTGCCCGTGGTGACAGACATGTGGCAGGCGCTGGACCCCAACGCCGCGCAAGTCGATCCGGCCGTGCCAGGCAACCTGGTCTCGCACCAGACCTACGTGCATGGCGATCATAAGCGCGCCAACAGCCGGGCCTTCCGGATAGTCGAGGCGACCTTCCAGCAGCAGCGGCAGACCCATGTGCCGATCGAAACCCGCGGCTGTGCAGCGGTCTGGGACGCCGGACGGGATCACATGACGTTCCATATCGGAACGCAGGTGCCCCATCCTTTGCGCACTCAACTGGCGCAGCGCCTCAAGCTCGACGAGTCCCAGGTGACCGTGATTTCGCCCGATGTCGGCGGAGCGTTCGGACAGAAAATCGCCTTGTACCGCGAAGAGTTGACCGTTGCTGCGCTGGCTCGCCATTTGAAGCGGCCCGTGCGCTGGCGTGAGGATCGGCTCGAGAACCTGACGGCCGCCGCCAATTCGCGTGAGGACTTCTGCCGCACCCGCGCAGCGGTCGACGAGCGCGGCAGGCTGCTCGCTCTCGAACTCGAACTGCGCGAAGACTTTGGCGCCTATTGCTTCTTTCCTGCCAACTATCTGGCGCGCGTCGTTGCGATGGTCCTGAGCGGACCGTACCGGCTGCAGGACTATGCGTTCGATGTGAAGGTCGTGCTCAGCCATAAATGTGGCAATGCACCGATGCGCGCGCCGATGTCCATCACCAGTTGGGTGATGGACGGCACGCTGGATGCAATCGCGCGGGAACTGGCACTCGACCCGGTCGAGGTACGCCGTCGCAACCTGCTGAGTCCGGCAGAACTGCCGTACCGCACTGCTACGGGAGAATGTCTGGACGACATCACGCCGACCCAGACGTTCGAGGCCTTGCTGTCGGCGCTCGACTACGCGGGCTTTCGCGAGCGCCAGCAGGCGGCGCGCGCAACTGGCCATTACCTGGGGCTTGGCCTGTGCAACGTGGTGGAACCGACCACGTATGGTTCGCGCTTCTATAAGGCCGCGGGAATTCCCGGTTCGGGGCACGAGGCAAGCTGGATCCGTATCGAACCAGGCGGGGTGGTGAACGCGTCGGTCGGTCTCGGGCCCAGCGGCCAGGGCTACGAAAGCGCGATGGCCAATGCGGTGGCGGAGGGCCTGGGCGTGCCGCCGTCGAGTGTGCGCATTCATATGGGCCACACCGATATCGCACCATACGGTATGGGCAGTCGTGGCGCCCGCAGCGGCACCGCAGGCGGCGGCGCGCTTTACCTGTGCGCACTCGACGCCCGCCGCAAGGTGCTCGCGATCGCCGCCGGTTGCCTTGGTTTGCCTGACGGGCAGTCGCTGCGCCTGATCGACGCGAGAATCGAGCGAGGTCGCGCGGATGAGTGGATCGACACGGGTTTGACGCTCGCCGACGTGGCCCGCCGTGCGTATCTGGATCCCACCGCGTTGCCGCAAGGTTTGACGCCGGGCCTCGAATTTCACCTGACTTACGACCCTCCGGCCATGACCTATTCGAATGCGGCTCATGGATGCGAGATCGAGGTGGACGTCTTGACCGGCGCAATTCGCATCGCGCGTTACGTCATCGCGGAAGACTGCGGCACGCTGCTCAATCCCACCGTGGTGGAAGGGCAGCAGCATGGCGCCGTGGCAATGGGACTGTCGGGCGCGCTGTTCGAGCATATGCGTTACGACGACTCGGGACAGAACGTGACCGGCTCTCTCGCCGACTACCTGATCGCCACTTCAACTGAACTGCCCAACCTCGAGATCATCCCGCTGCATACGCCCGGCAAGTCGACGGCGGCCGGCATCAAGGGGATGGCCGAAGGCGGGGTGATGGGAGCGATCGGCGCATTGACCAACGCGGTCAACGACGCGCTGGCGCCATTTGGCGTCGTCGCCGACCGTCATCCACTGACTCCCATGCTATTGCGCGACTTGCTGCGCGACAAACTCTGAACGGACCAACCATCATGAATCAATCCACAGGCAAACCCGCGATTGGCTTTATCGGCCTTGGCATCATGGGTTGCTCGATGGCCTCGCGGCTCGCCGCCGCCGGCTATCCGCTGCATGTCTATAACCGTACGCGTGCGAAGGCTGAGCCGCTCATCGAAGCCGGCGCGAGCTGGCAAGCGACGCCGCGGGCGCTCGCCGAAGTAGCGGACGTCGTGTTCACGATTGTCGGCACACCCGAGGACGTCCGCGCACTCTATCTGGGCGACGACGGTCTGATCGTGCATGCGCGGCGCGATGCGGTGCTGGTCGACATGACGACGTCGAGTCCAAAACTGGCCGAAGAGTTGGCCGCGCACGCCGCTGAGCGCGGGGTGCACATGCTGGATGCGCCGGTATCGGGCGGCGACATCGGTGCGCGCGAAGGGCGCCTGTCGATCATGGTCGGCGGCGCAAGCGCTGTGCTCGCACGCGTGGAACCGATGTTGCGCTGCCTCGGCACCAATATCGTCCTGCAAGGCGGCCCGGGTGCGGGTCAGCATACGAAGCTGTGCAATCAGATCGTCATTGCGTCGACGATGATGGGCGTGTGCGAAGGGCTCGCCTACGCGCGCAGCGCCGGCCTCGATGCCGACACCGTATTGAGCGCGATTGGCGGGGGCGCGGCGGGTGGATTCCAGCTGAACAACCTGGGGCCGCGCATTGCCAAGGGCGATTTTGCACCCGGTTTCTTCATCGAGCATTTCATCAAGGACATGCGGATTGCGCACGAGGAAGCAGGGTGCATGGGACGTGAATTGCCGGGTCTGGAACTGGTGCGCGTGATGTATCACGAGATGGCCGAGCGGGGCTACGCGCGCAACGGCACGCAGGCGCTATTCAAACTCTACGAGCACTGAGCCACGGCGATGAAACTGACAGATCAAACCATCCTGCCCGTGCCCCCTGGAGCCGCATGGCGTGCATTGAACGACCCCGTCGTACTCGAAGCATGTCTGCCCGGCTGCAAAGCGCTGAAGAGGCTTGACGACCTGCATTTCGAATCGACCGTGCAGATTCGCGTCGGCCCGATGTCGGCGACCTTCAAAAGCAACGTCGAATTGTCGGATCTCGATCCGCCCCGGGCCTATACGATTGCCGGTATGGGCAGTGCGGGTGCGCTGGGTTTTGCCAAAGTCACGGCGCGCCTGCAACTTGAAGCGCAGGGCGATACGACCGTGCTGGTGTACGACGCTGACGTCGAAATTGGCGGGAAGCTGATGAGCGTGGGCTCGCGCCTGATCCAGTCCGCCGCGAGCAAGAATCTCGACGAGTTCTTCAGCGCGCTGAAGGCGCACGTCGAAAGCCACGCGGTCTGACGGCGCCGCGCTGTGACAGAGTACCGATCGAAACAGAGGGAATCATGCTGGTAGAAATGCGTACGTATCAGATAACGGCAGGAAAGGCGGGCGAGTTCCTGGACATCTACGAGCGCGAAGGGCTCGGCATCATCAGTCAGTACGCCCGCCTCAAGGGTTGCTGGACGAAGGACTCAGGCACGTTGAACTCGATCGTGTTCTGCTGGGGCTACGAGGACTACGCGCATCGGGCCGCGCAGCGCACGAAACTCGCAGCCGATCCACGCTGGCAAGCTTTCACGCCGCGCATCCTGCCGTATCTCGTCCATCAGGAGTCGGTGTTTCTGTCGCCAGTGCCGTTTTGCCCGATGGACTGAGGTGACTGACGAATTTCCCGCCCGCGCGACCGATCGACGTACCTGCCGTTTGGCGGTCCGCTTGTGAGGTGGCGGGCTGACTTTTTATGACGAATCAGAAAGGACTATTGATGACACACTTTACTTTCACTCCCGGAGCCGTCGCTGTCGTGACAGGCGGCGCTGCCGGCATTGGACTCGCTGTTGCGAAGCGGTTCGCGCAGCTTGGGCTTCGCGTGTGCATTGCGGATCTGGGTGAGGACCGTCTGGCGCACGCGAAGCAGGCGATTGCCAGCGTGGCTGCTGAAGGCGCGAAGGATGTACTGGCCGTCGAGACGGACGTCAGCCGCCTTGAAGACGTGGTCCGGCTCGAAGCGGCGGTTCGGGATCGCTTCGGCGGCACGGATATCCTCATGAACAATGCGGGGATTCAACCGGGTAGCGCCATGTTCGGAGCGGCCGCTAACTGGGAGCGGGTGCTCGACGTCAACCTGTGGGGTGTCATCCGTGGCACTCAGACCTTCGTGCCCGCGATGATCGCGCGCGGACGCCCGGGCCTCGTCATTAACACCGGTTCGAAGCAGGGCACCACGACACCGCCCGGCGACCCGGCTTATAACGTCTCCAAGGCCGGCCTGAAGGCGTTTACCGAAGCACTGCAGCACGAGTTGCGCAATACGCCAGGCTGCCGGATCAGCGCGCATTTGCTGATCCCTGGCTTTGTGTTTACGGAGCTTGCCGCTCGAGGTCGTACCGAGAAGCCGGCCGCTGCCTGGACGCCCGAGCAGACTGTCGATTTCATGATCGAGCGACTGGGTGCCGGCGATTTCTACATTTTGTGCCCCGACAACGACGTGCCTCGCTCCCTCGACGAGCGACGCATCCTTTGGGCTGCGGGAGACATTGTAGAGAATCGCCCGGCGCTGTCGCGCTGGCATCCGGATTACGAGCAGGCGTTCGCAGCGTATATCCAGAAGAACGACTGACTTGCCCGCCCCGCAAATCGTAAGTGGAAGATGGGAAATGGTAGAGATTCCAAGGTGGCGACAGAGCGAAACCTATCCCGATCCGTCGGTGGAGGTCCTCGATCCGCGCTTTCTGAAATATCGCATTACCAATGCCGCAGTGGAGCGCCTTGCGACTGGAATGCGCTTTGGTGAAGGGCCCGTGTGGTTCGGCGACGGTCGCTACCTTCTATGGAGCGATATTCCGAACAACCGCATCATGCGATGGGATGAAGAAACCGGTGCGGTTGCGGTGTTTCGCAGGCCGTCGGGTTTCGCCAACGGCAACACGCGTGACCGCCAGGGGCGGTTGATCACCTGCGAGCATGGCAACCGCCGGGTGACGCGCACCGAGTACAACGGCATCCTGACCATTCTCATGGACCGTTTCGACGGCAAGCGGCTCAACTCGCCCAATGACGTCGTCGTCAAGAGCGACGACAGCATCTGGTTCACTGACCCGACCTTTGGAATTCTGAGTGATTATGGGGGTGTCAGGGGGGTGGCCGAACTGCCAACCCAGGTCTACCGCCTGGACCCGCGCTCCGGCGAAGCAGAGATCGTCGCTGGCGACATCGCCGATCCGAACGGCCTTTGTTTTTCGCCGGATGAAAGCCGCCTCTACATTGTCGAGTCCGGGTCCACGCCAAGACGCATCCGGGCGTACGACGTCGAGGATGGCCGACGCCTCGTCAACGGCCGCATCTTTGTCGACGGCGGCGAGCACGGCGCGCCGGATGGCTTCCGCTGCGACACGGACGGCAACCTGTGGGCCGGCTGGGGTACAGGACCGACGTTGAACGGCGTGATGGTGTTCGCACCGGACGGCGAGGCCATCGGCCGCATCGCGCTGCCTGAACGCTGTGCGAACCTGTGCTTTGGCGGCGCTGCGCACAACCGCCTGTTCATGGCCGCCGGCCAGTCGCTCTACGCGCTTTACGTGGATGCCAAGGCGGCCGTCCCAACATGAGCCATGTGTTGAGGCAGCCAGCTTCAGCATTGCGACTGCCCTCGATGCTCATCGACGACGAATGGCGTCCACTTGCGATGCCCGTGACCACCTCGTCAATCAAGAATCTGTTCGATCTGCCGCCCCATTACAACGTCTACTCGGCGCTCGATTGAAACGCTCGGTGTTTGTTGTCGGTCGCTGTCATGGTCTTGTCATTCCGGTCGGGTGAAATGAATTCGCAGTCGTGCATGGTAGAGCACGGGCCGTGATGAACCCATTACGGTCGTGCTCGCGGAATCGGCCGGTTGGATCTTTCCCTAAACATCTAGACGTTTAGACGAAGGCACCACTAGCCAGCGCTTTCTGGGCCGGCAGGAAACGCCCAGGAAGCACGAGCGCCGAGATCGCAAACGCAACAGCACGACTCATCGCTTCGAATCACAACTAACGCTGCGTCGAACAGCAGCACGCTAAAGCGGACACACGTACGGAGCATGTCGATGCTGATCAGGAACGCTCGCGTCGTCACGCGGGACGAGGAATTTACGGGAACCTTGCGGATTGAAAACGGCGTCATTGTCGACCTTGAACGGGGCACGACGTCGGCGGCCGAAGCCGAAGACTGGGACGGTGACTATCTGTTGCCGGGCCTGGTCGAACTACACACAGACAATCTCGAGAAGCATCTGGCGCCGCGGCCGGGCGTGAGATGGAATATCGACGCGGCGTTTGTGATTCATGACGCACAGGTGGCCGCGGCGGGCATCACAACCGTATTCGATTCGCTCAGGATCGGCGCGCGTTCGGACGTCGACATGCACAGCCGGGATCTTCAGACGCAGTGCGTGGAGGCACTCGCGCGCCTGTCCGCGTGCGAGTTGCTGCGTGCCGAGCATTTCCTCCACCTGCGCTGCGAAATCGCCGCCCCCGACGTCGTGAATGTATTCGATTCACTGTGCACGCATCCATTGCTGCGGCTCGCTTCGGTGATGGATCACACGCCGGGCCAGCGCCAATGGCACGATCGGGATCAATGGCGTCGCTGGCAGGAACGGCACGGCAAATTGACCGACGAACACTTCGCCGCAGTGATTGCTGAGCTTTCAGACGGACAGGAACGTTTCGCCGACCGGCACCGTCGCGAGATCGTTGCGCGCTGCATGGAGCTCGGCGTGCCGCTGGCGAGCCACGACGACACCGTAATCGAGCATGTTGAACAGGCAGCGGCCGAAGGCATCGTCCTGGCGGAATTCCCAACCACCCGCATCGCCGCGCAAGCCGCACGCGAACACGGCATCGCAACGATTATGGGCGCGCCCAACGTCGTAAGAGGCGGATCGCACTCGGGCAACGTCTCGGCAATCGAACTTGCGCAAGCCGGACTGCTCGACATCCTGTCATCGGACTACGTGCCCTCGAGCCTGTTGACCGCCGCCTTCGAACTGGTCGGCAAGGCCGGCTGGACGCTGCCGCGCGCGATGGCAACGGTATCCGCGGAACCCGCGCGCGCAGTGGGGTTGGACGACCGCGGCGCCATCGCCCCCGGTTTGCGTGCCGACTTTGTGCGCGTGCGGATGCACGATGCGCTGCCTGTGCCTCGCGCGACATATCGGGCAGGCGAGCGCGTTGTCTGATGCCCGGAACAAAGCAATCCGTTGTTGAGTCGCCTGGTCTGTACGAAACATAAATTGAGGAAAATATGAAGGTCTGCAAAATTTTATCTGCCGCGGCTCTGGCCGTGAGTTTTGTCTCCGTTACGGCACATGCAGCTGGTACGTGTCCGAACGATGGCGTGGTTCGCTTTGGTGTCGAACCATACGAATCGGCCCAGCGCATGCTGCCGGTCTATACGGATCTCGCCAAGATGATTGGCGACAAGCTCGGCTGCACGGTGCAACTCTACGTCGCGACCAGCTATAACGCCGAGATCGAGGCAATGCGCAACAACAAGCTCGAATTCGGCGAATTCGGTCCCCTCGGCTACGTGCTCGCGCACCAGGTCGCGCACGCTGAAGCCGTCGCCACGTTCGCCGGCGAGCAGGGCAAGCCGGCCACTTACTACGCCTCCATCGTCACGTGGCCCGGCTCGGGCATCAAGACGCTGGGCGACACCAAGGGTCGCTCGTTCGCTTACGCCGATCCGGCGTCGACGTCCGGCCATCTGTTTCCCGCCTTCGGTCTGAGCAAGAACGGCATCGATCCGGACAAGGGCGTAAAAGCGGTCTACGCGGGCAGCCACACGGCGTCGTTCGAGGCGCTGCGCAACCACAAGGTCGAAGCGGGGGAGCTGAACAGCGAAGAAATCGCCAGCGCCAAGCTACACAACGAATTCGATCCTGCGGCTTACGTGACGCTGTGGCGATCGGAACCGATTCCGCTCGACCCGCTGGCCGTGCGCGGCGACTTGCCGGCGGATTTCAAGGCCCGTCTGGCCAGTGTGCTGAGTTCGCTGGATCTACGCCAATTGCCGGAAGCCGATCAGAAGTTCCTGGCATCGAACCAGAATCCGGAGCTGAAGACGGTGCCGCAAACGGACACCGCTTATAACCAGATCCGCGATCTGGTTTCGACTCTTCACATCGACCTGGCAAAACTGTGAGCACTCTGTCCAGCACCTCGGGTGGCGTCCCGATAGATTCGGCGAGCCGGTTTTCAGCCGGCGCGTCGAGCCTACCCGGGACAGCACTGCATACGACGCGTGGGCCCGGCGTAAAGCTGGCTGTCCGTGATCTGACGATGCGTTACGCAAATGGCCACACTGCGCTGCGCGGCATGAATGTGTCGGTCCACGCCGGTGAGCTGGTCGTGGTGCTGGGCAGCAATGGCAGCGGCAAGTCGACCTTCATGAAGTGCGTGGTCGGGCTGAATCGGCCGACCGCCGGGTCGGTCGAGGTGGCTGGGCGCGATCTCGCCGCACTGTCCGGCAAAGCTTTGCGTGAGGCGCGTCTGCCGCTTGCGTTGATCTCGCAGAACGCCAATCTCGTGAAGCGGCGCAGCGTGCTGGCGAACGTCTGCTGCGGCGCGCTCGGCCGACACCGGACGCTGTCAACCGCGCTGGGCCAGGTGCCTCGCGAGGAGATCGATCCGGCGCTGTCCTATCTGGACGAGGTCGGCTTGCTGCATCTGGCGCGCCAGCGCGCCGGCACGCTTTCGGGCGGACAGGCGCAGCGCGTGGCGGTGGCCCGTGCGCTGGCCCAACGTCCTCACGTCTTGCTCGCCGACGAGCCGGTCGCCAGTCTGGACCCCGAAGCGGCTGACGAAGTCATGCGGCTGCTGCGCCGCCTCGCCGACGACGACGGTCTCGCGGTGGTGTGCGTACTGCACCAGCCCGAACTGGCGACGAGATATGCCGACCGACTGATCGGTCTGCGCGGCGGCCTGCTTGAATTCGATCGGACGGCGTCGGCCGTCTCCCGTCAACAGATCGCGCGCCTTTATTTGGCCGAGGCGTCATGAGCAAGGTTCTTGAAATGCGCGCATCGACGGGCTCGTCGGGCGGCCGGACCATCTGGTCGGTGTGTGCCGCCGTCGTGCTGTTCGCGCTGTTTGTGCAGGCGTGGATCGTCGTCCAGGCCCGTCCGCAGGATCTGGTTACCGGTGCCCACGGTATGGTCGACATTATTTCGCGCGCCGTGCCGCCGGCGTTCGATCAGTTCGTCCCGAACTTGTGGCCGGTTCTCGAAACGATTGACCTGGCGATTTTCGGCACGGTGTTCGGGGTGCTGCTCGCCTTTCCGCTGTCGATTCTGGCGGCCGCGAATGTCACACCGGCGCTGCCCCTGTACTACGCCGCGCGCGCGCTGATCGGCGTCACCCGGGCAGTGCCCGATCTGGTCTGGGCACTGTTGTTCGTCACGGCGGTCGGGCTGGGGCCGTTTCCGGGCGCACTTGCGCTTGCGGTCCATTCGGTCGGCATGCTTGGGCGGCTGTTCGCGGAAGTAATCGAAGACATGGATATGGGCCCCGTCGAAGCGTTGACGCTGACCGGTGCAGGGCGCCTGCAGGTGTTAAGCCATGCTGTCGTGCCGGGCGTGTTGCCCTCGCTGCTCGGCATTGGGCTGTTCCGCTTCGACGAAAACCTGCGCTCGTCGCTCGTGCTCGGCTTTGTCGGAGCAGGCGGAATCGGCTTCCAGTTGCTGACCGCAATGAACCTGTTCCAGTACCAGACGGTGTCGTTCCTGTTGATCGCCACTTTCGTCCTGGTCGTCTGTGCCGAACGCGTCTCCGCTTACCTGCGCAGCCGTGTCACCTGAACGCGGGCCGCTCACCTGCGTCGGCGTCGCTCTTCATGCCCCGACGCGATCGTCACGGGAAGTGCGCAGCCGGCGGCCCAAGGCTCTCCTCATCATTGAAGCACGAGAATCGATATGTTGATCAATCATGGCGTCGGCGTCGATCCGTGGGCGCTCGGTCGCGTTCTGTCGGAGCATCCGGAAATCCATCCAACGGCGGTAGTTCGCGCCAGCGACTTTGGCCGTTACACCTATCTCGGTCCGCGCAGCCATGTCGCCGAATCCGTCATCGGCGACTACGGCTATGCGATGGGTGACAATCAGATCGCCCACGCACTCATTGGCAAGTTCGCCAATATCGCCACCGGCGTACGCATCAACCCGCCCAATCATCCTTCGTGGCGTGCGACCCACCATCACTTTACCTATCGCTCCCGATCGTACGGATTGTCTCTCGACGACGACGCTGACATCTTCCAGTGGCGGGCGCAGGAGCCAGTCGAGGTGGGTCACGACGTGTGGCTCGGCCACGATGCCATCATCATGCCCGGCGTGACGATCGGCACTGGCGCCGCGGTCGGCTCAGGAGCCGTTGTGACCAAGGACGTACCGCCGTTCGCCATCGTCGTCGGGGTGCCGGCGCGGGTGCTGCGTTTTCGCGTCGACGCGCGCACCTCGGAGCGCATGCAGCAGATAGCCTGGTGGGACTGGAGCGCCGAGCGCATTGACGCGGCATTGGCTGATTTTCGTGGGCTCACGGCGGCCGAGTTCGTGGAGAAGTACGACGGGTAAAAGTGCATGAATGGCCAAGCGGCCGTTTCTCCGCGACGGGCGGAGCCTTGCACGCCCCTAATGGTGCGTTGACCAGACGAGGGTGCCAACTGTCCTCGCCTCAATCACCTGGTCTCGACGTGCCCGTCTCTATGGATGTGTCACGTGGAATTCCCAGGTTAGATCCTTCAAATTAACGGAACAGTCTCATATGGAATTTCGCCAACTTGGCCGCTGCGGCCTCAAGGTTTCGACGCTGACGCTTGGGACGATGCTGTTCGGCGATCCGACCGACGAAGCAACCGCGGCACGCATCGTCGACCAGGCGCATGAACAAGGCGTCAACTCGATCGATACCGCCGACGTCTACGCTGGTGGTGAATCGGAGCGTGTCGTCGGGCGTTGCATTGCCGCCCGGCGCGATCGCTGGGTGCTGGCGACCAAATTTGCCAGTCCATTCGGCGATGGTGACGTCAATGCGCGCGGCGCGTCGCGCAAACACATGGTGCGAGCCGTTGAGGCCAGCCTCAAGCGCCTGAAGACGGACTATATCGATCTGCTTTACCTCCACGCTGAAGATCACGACACGCCGGTCGATGAAACGGTGCGCGCGCTAAATGATCTGGTCCAGGCCGGCAAATTGCGCTACTACGGCCTGTCGAACCATCGCGCATGGAAGATCGCCGAATTCAGTCACACCGCCCAGGCACTGGGTCTCGCTGCCCCGGTAGCCAGTCAGCCGCTCTACAACCTCGCGAATCGGCAGGCCGAGGCCGAGCAGCTGACAGCCGCGCACCGTTATGGCCTCGGCGTGATTTCGTACAGCCCACTCGCCCGTGGCGTGCTGACCGGCAAGTATGAATTGGGCGTAACGCCCCCGGCGGATACGCGGGCAGGGCGCGGCGACCGCCGCTTGCAGCAGGCCGAATGGCGGCCCGAGTCATTGGAGCTGGCACGGCGCGTTCGCGAGCATGCAGAGGCGCGTGGATTGAGTGCGGGGCAATTCGCCCTCGCGTGGGTGCTCAACAGTAGCTATATCAGTTCGACCATCGCCGGACCACGCACCGTGGCGCAATGGGACGATTATCTACCGGCCCTGAGCTATCGCCTGAGCGCCGAAGACGAAGACTTCGTCGACTCGCTCGTCACGACGGGTCACCCTTCGACGCCCGGGTTCAATGATCCCAAGCATCTTTTCTTTGGGCGGATTCCCCGTCACGGTTCGTAAGCCGGACACGCGCAGGAGAATCTCCAGAGTCGCGGCATTCCGAAGCGGTTCCGCCACATCGGACTGCTACGCGTGCTATCGACAGCGCGCGCAACCGGGTCACCCTCCCGGTTGCGCCCTGTGCAGGCCTTCAATTTGCGCCGTGCGCCATCGTTGTCGCGACGAGTGCCGGCGTAGCAGCCACTTGGGCGAGTTCATCGCTCGACCATCCGCCGCCCAGTGCATGCAGCAGTTGCACGTTGGCACTTAGCTGGCGTGTCTGGATATCGAGCACGCTGCGTCGTGCTTCGAGTGCGACGGTCTGCGCCTGCACGACATCGAGATAACCTACAGTGCCTTGGCGATATTGGCGCAGCGCCAGATCGACCGAGTATTGCGCGGCATTCGCGGCATCCTTTTGCTCGCCAAGCGCGGTGCCGAGATACGACAGCAGCGAAAGGTTGTCCTCGACCTGCTGGAATGCCGACAGAACCACGCTGCGGTAGCGGTCTCCGGCTTCCTCGGTTGCCGCCTTCGCGGCGTCGAGCTGCGCACGACGGTAACCGCCGTCGAAGACGTATTGCACGAGCTGCGGGCCAATCGCCCAGAATAGATTGGGCGCGCTAACCAGTCCAGCATAGGCGGCGCTTTGCACACCACCCTGCAAGCTCAGCGTGATGTCCGGGAAATAGGCCGCGCGCGCGACACCAATCTTTGCGTTGGCCTCGGCAACCCGGCGTTCCGCTGCTGCGACGTCGGGGCGACGTTGCAGCAGCGTCGAGGGCAGGCCGGTCGGAATCGCCGGCAACGCGATGGCGGCAGTCTGCTGCGGCAGGCTGAATTCGGACGCGGAAGTGCCGACCAGCACGGCAATCGCGTGTTCGATGAGCGCTCGTTGCGCGAGATTCTGCGACAACTGGGACTTCGCCGACGACAATTGCGTTTGAGCCCGCGAAACGTCGAGGCCCGCTACGATGCCGCTGTCATGCAGCGTCTGCGTGAGTTGCAGCGCTTTCGCATACGCCATGACCGTCTCGTTCAGCAGCTCGGTCTGCTGGTCGAGGCCCCGCAAACTGATGTAATTGTCCGCGAGTGCCACTTGCAGGCTCAGTTTCACCGAAGCCAGATCGGCTTTGGTCGCCTGAGCCTCATCCTTGCCGGCCACCACGGAGTCACGCACGCGGCCCCACAGGTCGAGGTCGTAATTGACTTCGGCGCCGAGCGTGACGGAGTTGTAGTCGTTCGGGCCGCCCACGCGCAACGGCCGGTTGTCGGACTGGCGAACGCGCTGCGGCACCGCGCTTGCGCTGATGGTCGGATACAGTCCCGACGCGACCTGCGCGACGAAAGCCTGCGCTTGCGCATAGTGCGCGTACGCGGCGCGCAGATCGGTGTTGTTGGCCAGCAGACGCGCTTCGAGATCGTCGAGTTGCGCGTCGCCATATATTTTCCACCAGCCGTTGCGATCTATCCGGTCGGCAGGCTGAGCGGCGGTCCAGGGACCAACGGTTTTGTATTGCGCCGCTATCGGCGCCGAAGGCACCTGATATTGCGGCGCGAGCGAGCAGGCGGAGAGCGCCAGGACGCCCGTTAAAAGCGCGACCCGTCCAGGCTTAACCATGTGCGGCCGCCTTCCTGACAGTGGCCGGCGCAACCTGCACGCTGTCGCCGTCGGCGAGTCCATCGGGCGGCGTATCGATCACGCGATCGCTGGCGGCGAGTCCCGAGCCGATCTCCACCGAATCGCCCAGATCGCGGTCGATCTTCACCTGCTTGAACAGTACGTGGCCGTTCGCACCGAGCGTGGCGACCACGACGCCGCGGCTATCGAACACGAGCGCGCTAGCCGGCACCCGAAGTGAATCGGCGGACGCGGGCAACGTGAATTTCAGGCTGGCGAAACCGCCCGGCAGCAGCTTGCCGTTGGCATTGTCGACCAGCAACTGCACGAGCGTCGTCCCCGAACTCGAATTGACGGAGTCTGCCGCTGCAATCACGCGCGCGGTGAACTGCTGGTCGGCGTACTCGGGAACGGTCAAGGTCGCGGTCGTGCCATCGTGGATCGCCGGTGCGTAGTTCTGCGGTACCTGAACATACACACGCAACTGCTTGACCTCGGAGACCGCGAACAGCTCCTGGCCGACGCCGCCGCTACCGGCGTTCACCAGCGCGCCAACGTCGGTGTCGCGCGCGGTCACCACGCCGTCGAACGGCGCGACGATCCGCGCGAAGGCCTTCGTAGCGACGAGGCGATCGACGTTGGCCTTCGCGGCCGCCACGATCGCCTCCTTCGCGGTGTAATCGGCAGTGTGCTGATCGACGTCCTGCTGAGCCACGGAATCGGTGCCTCTTAGCGCCTCCCAGCGCTTCGCCGTCGTACCGGCTACGACGGCATTCGCCTGCGCGCTCTGCAGATCGGCGCGTGCCTGAAGGAGCTGCTGGTCAAGCTCTGGTGTTTCGATTTCGGCGAGCACCTGACCCGCCTTGACCGGCGCGCCAATATCGACGTTCCATGATTTCAGGTAGCCGCTGACCTGCGCGAAAATCGGCGCCCGTGTAAACGCTTCGAGCCGGCCCGGCAGTTGCAGTGAAGGGCCGTTGGGATCGCGCATGGGCTGGATCAGACTGACTGTCGGTATGGCCTGAGCCTCCGTCCAGGTTTTCAGCTTGCGGGCGTCGACAGCCCGCAGCGCGACACCGCCAACGACGATGCCTAGGGCGATCAGCAGGCCGATCACGCCCGCGATCCGGAGCGGACGGCGCGGCGGCGTGTGAGTGGGAAAAGCGGATTCAGACGACATAGGTAGGAGCTCCCGGGACGGATGCTGGGGTCGCCGCGCGCCCGGGGCGCGCGTGAACGATACAGAAGATGACGGGGACCAGGAACAGCGAAGCCGCGGTGGCAAACATCAAACCGCCGATCACCGCGCGGCCGAGCGGCGCGTTTTGCTCACCGCCTTCGCCGAGGGCGAGCGCCATCGGCGCCATGCCGATGATCATGGACAGCGCGGTCATGAGTACCGGGCGAAAGCGCGTAAAGCCCGCTTCGAGCGCCGCCTTGAACGGATCGCCATGGACGGCAAGACGTTCGCGGCAGAAGCTGACCACCAGAATCGAATTGGCGGTCGCCACCCCCATGCACATGATCGCGCCAGTGAGTGCGGGTACGGACAGCGTCGTGTGCGTCGCGAACAGCATCCAGACGATACCCGCCAACGCCGCCGGCAATGCGCTCACAATCACGAACGGATCGGCCCACGACTGGAAATTGACGACGATCAGCAGATAGATCAGCACCACTGCGCCAAGCAGGCCGAACAACATGCCGGCAAAGGCGCTGTTCATCGTCTGCACCTGACCCAGCAGCGCGACGTTCGAGCCCTTCGGCAAGGTGCTGGCGTTCTGGTGCACGATGCGCTGGATATCGGCCGACACCGCGCCGAGATCGCGGTCCTGGGTGGTCGCGAAGATCTCGACCATGGGCTGGATGTTGTATTGGCTGACGACTTCGTTGCTGGTGGAGCGCTCGACCGTTGCCAGACCGCCGAGGATCTGGGCGGTGCTTCCGCCGCTGGCGGTGATCGGCAGATTTTGCAATGCTGCCAGTGAATCGAGACTGTATTGCGGCGTTTGCATCACGATCGGATACGACACGCCGTTCGCATTGTTCAGCCAGTACGTGGGCGCCACCTGGCTCGAACCCGCGAGGTTCACCACCATGCTGTTGGTCACGTCGCGCTCGGTGATGCCGAGCAGCTGTGCACGCGTGCGGTCGACATCGACGTTGAAGGTGGGATTGCCGTGCGACTGCGCGATCCGTGCATCGACCACGCCGGGCACGTCGCGGACCGCGCGCAGCAGACGGTCTGCATACGCGTAGTCGGCGTTCAGGTTGTTGCCGCGGATCTGCAGGTCGATCGGCGCCGGCGAGCCGAAGTTAAGGATCTGGCCGATGATATCCGCCGGTGGGAAAGAGAACGTGACCCCCGGGAATTCCCGCGGCAATCTTTCACGCATCATGCGGACATACTCGTCGGTCGGGCGATGCCCTTCGTTCAGCGCAATCTGGATGTCGCCGTCCTGCGAACCGACCGTCCCGGTGTTGTTGTACGCGGTATTGATGCCGCTGACCGGCAGACCCATATTGTCGACCACCGTGCCGAGATCGGACCGCGGGATGATCTGGCGGATCGCGCCTTCGACATTCGCGAATATCTGCGCGGTCTTTTCGACGCGAACCCCGACTGGTGCGCGCACATGCATCAGGATCTGCCCCGCATCGACCGCCGGGAAGAAGTCGCGGCCGAGCAAGGGCGCGAGGGCGAACGAGAGCGCGACGAAGCCGAGGAAGCAACTGACGAACGGACGCCGATGGTTCAGCGCGAGTTCGAGTAACCCGCGATACCCGCCACGCACCTTTTCAAAGCGCGCTTCGAAGCCGCGCTGGAAGCGTCCGAGCGGACCCGGACGCTGCGCCTCATCGGCATGCTCACCCTGCGCATGCGGTTTCAGCAGGTATTTGGCCATTGTCGGCACGAGGGTTCTCGAGAGGATGAACGACGAGATCATCGCGAAAATGACGGCCTCCGCCATCGGCACGAACAGGAAGCGCGCCACGCCGTTCAGGAAGAACATCGGCACGAACACGATGCAGATGCACAGCAGGGAAACGAACGCGGGTGTGACGATCTGCGCGGCACCATCGAGGATAGCGGTCTCCACCTCCTTGCCGTGCTCGAGGTGCCAGTTGATGTTCTCGATCGTCACGGTCGCATCGTCGACAAGAATCCCCACCGCTAACGCGAGACCGCCGAGCGTCATGATGTTCAAGGTTTCGCCTAGTGCGGAGAGCGTGGCGATCGAGCCGAGAATGGCCAGTGGGATCGAGGTTGCGATGATGATCGTCGAACGCCAGCTGCCGAGGAACAGCAGAATCATCAGGCTGGTGAGCACGGCCGCGATCACGCCTTCACGTGCCACACCGGTGATGGCTGCGCGCACGAAGATCGACTGGTCGCCGATCGGTTCGACATTCAGGTTATCGGGCCACGACGCTTTCCCGTTGGCGATTTGCTGCTTGATGCCGGAGATGATCCCTAGCGTCGAAACCGAGCCGTTCTTGAGTACCGACATCAGCACCGAGCGCCGGCCGTTCACATGGACGATATTGGTTTGCGGCGGACTGCCGTCGCGAACATTCGCAATGTCACGAATAGTGACCGTCGTGCCATTGGTGGCCTTGACCGGTAGATCGCCCAGGGCCTTGATTTCCGAGGGCGCATTGTTGAGTTGCAGCGTGTATTCGTAGTCGCCGATCTTTTCCGTGCCGACTGGCGTGATCAGGTTCTGACCCGCCAGCGCATTGGCGACGTCCTGCGCGGACAAACCGCGCGCCTGCAGTGCCGCAGGATCAATGTCGATCTGCACCTGGCGCGTCTTGCCACCGAACGGGTAGGGAACCGACGCACCGGCGACAGTCGTTAGCATGGGACGCACCGCATTCAGACCGAGGTCGCCCAGCCTCTGCTCGGACAGCCCCTTGCCCGATAGCGCCAACTGGATGATTGGCACGGTCGACGCGTTGTAATTGAGGATCAGCGGCGGCGTAGTGCCCGCGGGCAACTGCCGCAACTGAGTCTGCGCGACCGCGGTTACTTGCGCGTTCGCCGTGCTGATATTCACGCCCGGCTGGAAGAAGATCTTGATGATCCCGAAACCGGCGACCGATTCCGCCTCGATGTGTTCGACATCGTTCACGGTGGTAGTCAGCGTGCGTTCGAATGGCGACGTGATCCGGCCGACCATCTGGTCGGGCGGCAGCCCCGTGTATTGCCACACCACGCTGATCACCGGGATTCTGATATCGGGGAAAATGTCGGTGGGCGTCTTCATTGCCGACAGTGGCCCGATGATGAGGATGAAGATTGCCAGGACGACGAAAGTGTAGGGTCGTCGGAGCGCGATACGAACTAGACCGAGCATGAGAATTCCAGGGCTTGGGGGAAACGCAAGAGCATCTTGCAGAGATCTGGCACAGGAAGATGTTCGCAACGAGGATGATTGCTTTGTGACCTATGTCGGGTGTTCCCAAACGCAACTAAAGTGCGAATGTACACAACGCTCTGGATTCCTGCAGACCGAGAAATAGCATCCCGGCAACGTTTGAATGCCAGGTGAGTCAATTTCTTTCTGCCTGCGCATATCGGGAAAACCTTGTCCATGCTGGATGCAATGATGCTCGGCAAGATTCAGACGAAGGCGAACTAGCGTAATTTCCAGCGAAGATTAAAGCGTTAGAGATTTTTATTACCAATTGTTTGAGAGGCCATCAAGGGTGCTCGTGCCTCCTTTCAGACGGCATTCAAAGGGTTGACTCCATTCTGAAGACGAGGTCTTCGCGTTATTACGCGCATCGTTCAGAATGATCGTCACTTACCTCCCGTGAAGATCGGCTTAAGGGGAGAGTCAAGCGACAATTCACGAATGACATGCGCATGAAGGTGTGAAGAGGAATGCTGACAGCGTGCCTTCAAAGCGTTGAGCCGCGGCAACGCGGGGTTCAAATCGGGCTTCGCCAAGGCCGTGACAAAACAGACGAGCGCGGTGCGTCCAACGACCGCTGGCAGCCGTTGCGCAAGTCACGCGATGCGGCCCCGGACCCGGGGCCGGATTCAGTGCCGATCGACACCATCAGTGACCAAAGTAGATTGAGTGAGTCCCTGCGGTCGTCGACGGCGCACCCGACTGCGAGGAGCCGTTCATCGACACTCCGCCGACTGCCGTGCTGCTCGGCGTCGTGGCATCCTGCGCATGAATACGTGCCTCCGCAGCCTGAACATCGGTGGGATAGTGCAAATCGTTGAGGCCCGGGCGATACCCGGCCTGTTCCATTTGCACCAGGTCGGCGCGCACTTCGGCACGCGTCAGCGGGGCAGTGGATTCCTGTGCAAAAGAGACCGCGGGGACGACGAGTGCGTTGGCAACCAACGCTGCATAGATCAGAGTCTTCATGGTGAATTACCTGTAAAGTTAAATATAGTCAGCTTCACACGCGATGAACGGAGCCTCGGGTGTCGCCGCGCCACCGCTGCAAGGGTGAGTAAACCTGTATTTTCCGCAGATGGCGTGACGCGAGGCTGACCTCTGCATTACGCCGCTGTCATGTTCAGATAGGCAGGAGCGCATGCGGCGATCGGCGCCAAAACAGGAAAGGAGAAATACCCGGATGATCCATGTCATTGCCACAATCACCGCCCAGCCCGGTCAACGCGAAGCCGTGTTGGCACTTTTCAACCAGAACCGTCCAGCGGTGTTGGCCGAAGAGGGGTGCATCAGCTACGAGGCCGTCATCGACGTACCGGAGTTCGGGACGCCTCAGACACCGCTCGGCAAAGATACGTTCGCTGTCATCGAGCGCTGGCAGAGCGCTGAAGCGTTGAGGGCGCATGGGGCCTCGACGCATATGGCCGAATATGGACGCAATACGCGCCCGTTGCTCGTGAGCCGCGTCATCAACGTGCTTCAGGCTTGCTAAAGAGAGCGTTCCTGGCGGCCCGCCATCGGCAGCGGGACTGCCGCCCACGCCCGGGGTGTATACTTTTATGAAAACATAAATCGTCATCTGATGACATCAGCGATAATCCGACAGCGCAGGGAGTTATGAAGAACAAAGGGACTATCGAGAAGCCGAACCGTGGAACCGGCGCCGAGCGCGTCGCGGTCAAGCGGCCGATGAAAAAAGCGCCGCAGCGTTTGCCGCGCGCGGAGCGTCAGGCGCGCGTGCTGGAGAAGGCCGCGGAGTATTTCGCGGAGCATGGTCTGGGCGCGCAGACCCGCTCCATCGCGGAAGCCTGCGGCGTATCGCAACGCTTGTTATATAGCCTGTTCCCGAGCAAGGCCGCTTTGATTGACGAAGTCTACAAGCGGGAAGTCGTCGGAATCTTCGACGCAATCTGGTTTGTTCAGTTGCAAGACCGAAGTGTGCCGATTGAAAGCCGACTCAACCGCTTTTACCGCGAATACTATGACACACTCCTGACGCGCCGCTGGCTGAGGCTTTTCCTTTACTCGTCGCTCGAGGGCCTGCACACGGCGCCGGCCTATACGAACGCGATCGTCAGCCATGCGCTCGAAATCATCGTCACTGAGACCGCGCATGAACTGGGTCTACGCATGCCTGTCGACCCGGCTCAACTGGGCGAAGTGGGGTGGTTGTTACATGGCGCCGTGTCTCATCTGGCGATTCGCCGCCGCATCTATTCGAACGAAAACAGCACGCCCGCCGAAGCGGTGATTGCCATGCACGTGCGCGCCTTCCTGACGAGCCTGCCGAGCCTGCTGCCTGCGCTATAACGCATTGCGAGTCGGCGCAGTGCGGTTCGCCGGTGTTATCGCTGCGACCGTCTGGGTCGTCTCCAGCGCAAATCGTCAAGCGACGATATAATCCTGCGAAATTGGGCTGCATTGCCGCGCAGGCGCCCTGGGGGCTGCTCATTGTGTCCGCGCCGTCTCCCGTTCGAGCTGTGTTTGGCTTGCGCATGGCGGCTGCGTCATAACCGTTCGCAATCGTCGCCATGAGGCAAACCAATTTCCCGAACGGCCTGCGCCTCGGCACAATGCCATCGCGCATCCTGGTGGCGTTTCGGGCGATATGTCAGGCCGCGAGTCATCGCACGCTGTCCGCGGCCGCCGTCTTTGAAACAGCCGAGACACGCGCAACAAATAATGCATCTCTCACGAAAAAGGTGAATCCATGAGGACTACGGCGGGTTTGCGTGTCCGCACCCAGTTGGTTGCCGGCTTCGGCATCGTCCTCTTCGCCCTCGTTGCGCTGACGGTCATCGCCATCACACGCGTCGAGGCCGTGCGGCAACGACTCGATCAGATCATCGACGTGAACGGCGTCAAAGAACGGTACGCTATCAACTTTCGCGGTAGCGTCCATGACCGGTCAATCGCCATGCGCGATGTCACTCTCGTATCGCATGATGAGCTGCCGGCCGTCGTCGCGCATATCCGGCAACTCGCGGCGGATTATGACGAGGCGGCAAAGCCGCTTGCCGCCGTCTACGCGCAGCGCACCGACATCAGCCCAGCCGAGCGCGTTATCTATTCGCGCGTGATCGATGCGGGCAACAAGGCCACGCCGTTTATCGATGAGGTGATTGCACGGCAAATCTCCGGCGACACCGAAGGGGCGCGCACCGTGCTGCTTCAGCAAGCGCGCCCCGCGCTGGTCGAGTGGCTCGCGGCAATCAACCAGTTGATCGACTTTCAGGAAGCGCTGAACCGGCAGGGCGGTGCCGAGGCACGCCAGATAAGCGTCGATTTCCGCTGGATGATGCTTGCGCTAACCGGACTTGCGTGCGTGATCGGTGTTGGCGTTGCGGTGCTTGTCGTGCGCAACATTGGCCGGTCGCTCGGCGCGGAGCCGCGTGAGCTGATCGCGTTCGCCGATGCGATCCGGCGCGGCGATCTTTCCCAGCGCGGCGGGTTGCGCACCGGCGATACGGGTAGCGTGATGGCGACTGTCGTGCGGATGAGAGAAGCGCTCGCGGACATCGTGGGACAGGTGCGCGATGGCGCCGATGCAGTCGCCGGCATGAGTCACGCGATTGCCGCCGGCAATGCCGATCTTGGCGCGCGCACCGAGCTCCAGGCCAGCGCGCTCGAGCAGGCCACCGGCGCGCTCAAGGAGTTCGATGCTAGCGTGGCCACCAACACTGCGAACGCAGGACACGCGGACGAGCTTGCCAGGCACGCCTCGGAAACGGCTGGGCAAGGCGGCGTGGCGGTCGGCCGGGTGGTGGAGACGATGCATGGGATAAGGACGTCGTCGGCGCGCATCGCGGAGATCATCTCGGTCATCGACGGGATCGCGTTCCAGACCAACATCCTCGCGCTGAATGCGGCGGTCGAGGCCGCGCGTGCCGGTAGCCAGGGACGCGGTTTTGCCGTGGTGGCCGGCGAGGTCAGGCTGCTCGCGCAACGTAGCGCAGAAGCGGCGAAGGAGGTCCGGCAACTGATCGTGGCGAGCGACGCTCGCGTGAAAGACGGCGCCACCCAGGTTGATGCCGCGGGCTCGACGATCTCCGCGGTCGTTGATTCGTCGGCGCGCGTCACGGGCATCATGAGCGAAATCCACGACGCGTGTCAGCAACAGACGCTTCATATCGGCGAAGTCCGGGAGATGATCGCGAGCCTGGAGCATGGCACGCAACAGAATGTTGCGCTGGTCCAGCAATCGGGTGCTGCCGCGGACGCTTTGAACAGGCAAGCGCAGACTCTGCTTAGCGCGGTCAATCTATTTTCCGTCGATGCCGAGCGCGGTTCGGAGCTGAAATCGGTGGGCCCACAGCAGCGCGATGCAACTGCGCGCAACCCGGCGCTTTCGCTCACCAGCAGCTACTCGTGAGCGCAGGGCGGCATAGCACGATTTTCAATTCAATCCAGGTCGTCCGCGCTGCAGGCGCGATGCGCCCGCCACTCTGAGGAGCAGCACATGATCGATTTGCGCAGCGATACCGTGACCCGTCCGGACCAGCCGATGCTCGCCGCGATGTCAACCGCCGAGTTGGGCGACGATGTGTGGGGCGACGATCCGACTGTCCTGCGTCTGCAGGCCGTGATCGCCGAACGTGCCGGCAAGCAAGCCGGCCTGTTCTTTCCGACTGGAACGCAATGCAATCTTGCGGCCTTGATGGCGCATTGCGCGCGTGGCGACGAATACATCGTCGGCCAACTGGCGCACACATATAAATACGAAGGCGGCGGCGCGGCGGTGCTCGGCAGCATTCAGCCGCAGCCGCTGGAAAATGCCGTGGACGGCACCTTGCCGCTCGATAAGGTTGCGGCCGCCATCAAGCCGATCGATGATCATTTCGCACGCACGCGTCTGTTCGCGCTCGAGAACACGATTGGAGGCAAAGTACTGCCCGCGGACTATGTGGCGCGTGCGGTCGAATTGGTTCGTCAGCGCGGACTCGCGACGCACCTCGACGGGGCACGCCTGTTCAACGCCGCGGTGGCTTCGGGCCAATCGCTGGCGGCGCTGTGCGCGCCCTTCGATTCGGTGTCGATCTGCTTCTCCAAAGGACTGGGCGCGCCGGTCGGCTCGGTGCTGCTCGGCAGCCAGGCGCTGATCGGCGCCGCGCATCGCTGGCGCAAAGTGCTGGGCGGCGGCATGCGGCAGTCGGGCGTGCTGGCGGCGGCGTGTCTGTACGCGCTGGATCACAACGTCGAGCGGCTCGCGGACGATCACGCCAACGCCCAACTTCTTGCCGACGGTCTCGCGCGGATCGATCAGGTGACGGTACAGTCACACGCGACCAACATGGTGTTCGCGCAGTTTCCGCAAGAACGTTGCGCTCCGCTCGAAGCGTGGCTCAAGGAACGGGGCATTCTCACGCAGATGCTGTATGCGTCCCGTTTTGCGACACATAAGGACGTCTCGCGCGCGGACGTCGATACGTTTCTGTCCGCTGTAAAGGCGTATTTCGCTCGCGGCTGATGTTTGCGCGATGCCGGATTTTTCATTGCGTGTTGACATGGCGCGTTCGGGTCGGACAATAATCTCAGCCCCGATACTCGCCAACTCAGGTTCCAAGCGTGAACGACGTCACCGGCATTTCCCCCTCGCGGGCTGATCATGTCTATGTCAGCGTACGCGAGGATATCTTCGATATGCGCCTGCTGCCCGGCGACCGCGTGACGGAAGGCAGCATCGCCGAGCGCTTCGGCGTGTCCCGCACGCCCGCGCGCGAGGCCTTGCAGCGCCTGCAAAGCGACGGCCTGATGCGCGGTTATGTGCGCGGCGGCTGGGAAGTCGTGCCGGTCGATTTCAAGCGCTTCGAAGACCTCTACGAAATGCGCAAGCTGATTGAAACCTTTGCGGTCGCGAAGCTTGCGGGTGCCGAAGGAGAGCTCTCCGAAGGCGTCGCACGGATGCTCGGTCAGCTCGAACAAATCTGGAAGATTCCACCTGCTCATCGTCGGCGTGACGGCCGCGAGATGGTCGCGCTCGACGAAGCATTTCATCACGCTCTCGTGCAGGCCGCCGATAACGCCGAGTTGACCAATGCGATGCAGCGCGTGACCGATCGGATCCGGGTCGTGCGGCGGCTCGATCTCGTGTACGGCGACTGCATCGACGAAACCTACGACGAACATGTGGCGATCCTCGATGCGATCCGTCGTCGCGAAACGGATCGTAGCGTTGCGTTGATCGCACGCCATATCGAGGGTAGCCGCGCTGAAGTGCGCACCTTGACCAAGGAGCGCCTGCAACGCGCACGCACTGCAATGGGGCCGAATGCGGTCCCCTATGCACCACCCAGGTTGCGCGGCACCAAGTAGCGACATCGCCGTGAGCACCGGGTCGCGCGAAACCCTGCTGTGGCGCGCATGAGCCGTCGACCCGCGTGCTGGCATGCTTCTCGCATAAGTGACGGGTATGTATACAAGCAAAAGCCCCGTCAGGTATGTCATCTAGTTTTCTGAATCCAACCCGCGGCGCGCGCGGGATGGCCGTCGCGCCAAACGCGCTCGCGGCGCAGAGCGCGTTGGCCATCTTGCGGGACGGCGGCAACGCCGTCGAAGCCATGATTGCCGCTGCCGCGACTATCGCAGTCGTCTATCCGCACATGAACAGCATTGGCGGCGACGGCTTCTGGCTGATCTCGCGCCCCGGCGCGGAGCCGGTGGGCATCGAGGCCTGCGGCGCGGCCGCGCTCGCTGCGACGATTGACGCGTACCGCTCCCGCGGATATACGACGATCCCGACGCGCGGCCCGCTGGCCGCGAATACCGTCGCGGGCACCGTGTCCGGGTGGCAGCTCGCACACCGCTGGTCGAGGGACGCGCTCGGCGGCAAGCTGCCCGTCAAGCGTCTGCTCGAAGACGCCATTCACTACGCGAAGTCCGGCGTACCCGTCACGCGCAGCCAGGCTCAATGTGTCGACAGCCGGCGCGCGGAACTGAGCCCGATCGCCGGTTTCGCGGACACCTTTCTGCTTGACGGCCGCGCGCCGGCAGCGGGCGAGCGCTTCGTCGCGCCGCGTCTCGCCGCAACCTTGGAGCGCCTTGCCGAAGCAGGTCTCGACGACTTCTATCGCGGCGATCTCGCGCGCAGCATCGCGAGCGATCTTCAGTCCGCCGGCTCGCTGCTTGCACTTGCCGATCTCGAACGGCACGAGGCGCGCTGGCGCAAGCCGCTCGCACTGCAGCACTCGCTCGGCACGATCTACAACATGCCGCCGCCGACACAGGGTCTCGTGTCGCTGCTGATTCTCGGCATTCTCGACCGCGTGCTGACGAAGGACATGGATCCGCTCGGGCCCGAGTTCGTCCACGCGTGCGTCGAGGCAACCAAGCTGGCTTTCGCGATTCGCGACGCGCACGTCACCGATCCCGATCACATGACGGTCGATCCCGCCACGCTGCTCGAACCGGCCGCGCTCGACGCGATGGCCGCGCGCGTCTCGCCGACGCGAGCCGCGCCCTGGCCGGCCGGTCGCGGACCGGGCGACACCGTATGGGTAGGCGTGACGGATAGCGAGGGGGTGGCGGTCAGCTTCATCCAGAGCATTTATCACGAGTTCGGCAGCGGCATCGTCCTGCCGGGCTCCGGCATCAACTGGCAGAACCGCGGCTGCAGTTTTTCGCTCGACGAGCACGCGCTCAATCCGCTGATGCCGCGGCGCAGGCCATTTCATACCCTCAATCCGGCGCTGGCGCGCTTTGCCGACGGCCGCACGATGGTGTACGGCAACATGGGCGGAGACGGACAACCCCAATCGCAAAGCGCCGTGTTTTCACGCATCGCGAGTTTCGGCTGGAATCCGCAGGCGGCGATCGACGCGCCTCGCTGGCTGCTCGGCCGTACATGGGGCCAATCGACCGACACGCTCAAGCTCGAACCACGCTTCGCCGCACACACGGCAGCAACGCTCAGTGCGTTCGGGCACGAGGTCGAGATGATGGCGCCTTACGACGAAGCGATGGGGCATGCCGGCGCAATCGTCCGGCATCCTGATGGATTAATCGAAGCGGGCTACGATCCGCGCAGTGACGGGGTCGCTGCGGGCTGGTAGACACCGCGCGCTTTTACCCAAACGACTTGCAGTTCCGGCCGTTCAGGCCCGGAGGACTGCGCACGTCTCGCGCATGCCGGCTGGCATGCGCTCAGGAATCGGAGAACACCATGAGTACACGCTTGCAACCGATGTCGCCGCGTATCGAGAATGTCTCGACGCTCGCCACGCATAACCGCTGGATTCAACTCGGGCTGGGTCTCGTCTGCATGATGGCGATCTCGAGTCCGCAATACGTCTGGACGTTGATGACCAAACCGCTCGCCGCGAAACTGGGCATCGCATTGCCTGAACTGCAGGTGACGTTCTCGCTGCTGATCATTTTGCAGACGTTCTTTTCGCCGTTTCAAGGCAAGCTGATCGACCGCTTCGGTCCGCGCACGCTGATTTCGGTCGGCACGGCGATGTCCGGCCTGAGCTGGGTGTTCGCATCGCAGGCGCAGAGTGCGCCGATGCTTTATCTGACCTATGGCGTGATCGGCGGCCTTGGCACGGGCATCGTGTATGTCGGCGTCGTCGGGCTGATGGTGCGCTGGTTCCCCGCGCAGCGCGGCTTCGCGGCGGGCGCCGTCGCCGCCGGCTACGGCATGGGCGCGATCGTCACGACGTTTCCGATCGCGGCGTCGTTGCAGGCGCGCGGTGTCGACGCGACGCTGTGGATGTTCGGCATCGCGTTCGCGGTGGTAGGGCTGCTCGCATCGCAGGGCTTGCGTGTGCCGCCCGCGCATGATGCCGCCGGCGCGAATGTGAATGACGCCGGTTCGCCGGTGGCTAATCTGCGCCCGTCACAGACGCTCAGGACGCCGATCTTCTGGCTGATGTTCGCCATGATGGCGATGATGTCGACCTCCGGTCTAATGGTCACGTCGCAAATGGCCACCTTCGCCGCCGATTTCGGCGTGACCAAAGTGCTCGTGTTCGGCATGGCGGCGCTTCCGCTTGCGTTGACGATCGACCGCTTCACGAACGGGCTCACGCGGCCGCTGTTCGGCTGGGTGTCCGACAAAGTCGGCCGCGAAAACACGATGTTCTTTGCGTTCGCCCTGGAAGGCGTCGCCATGGCGCTGTGGCTGTTCACGCGTGACAACGCGGTGCTGTTCGTGTTGCTCTCGGGCGTGGTGTTCTTCGGCTGGGGCGAAATCTTCTCGCTGTTCCCGGCGACGCTGACGGACACGTTCGGCACGCGGCATGCCACGGAAAACTATGGCTGGCTCTACATTTCGCAGGGCATCGGCTCGATCCTGGGCGGCCCGCTGGCGGCGTTGATGCACCAGCACGCGGGTAGCTGGCTGCCGGTGTTCGGCGCGGCAATCACGCTTGACATCGTTACCGCATTGCTCGCGATTGCAGTGCTCAAGCCGATGCGCCGCCGTTTTCTTGCCGCACCACGCGGCGTTTGACGGCAACTGGCCGCTCGTTCGTTGTACGGCTAATTGCCAGGTGGCGCGCCTCTTTCATGGGCGTGCCGCGCAATTGGCCGCTCCGAAATGACTGAAACGTCATCCAGGAGCCATGTCGTGTTAACGACCGAATTCCGATAATGACAACCGGGATCATTCCAGTCCACTCGAGACTGACTCGGCGAGCAAACAGCAATTGATGCTGTACGCGAAGAGCAATTGGTGTTGTTGGCTCGAGTCTCCATGCTGGGCGGCTCGCGGCATGATTGTCGCCGGATATGCGCCCGGATCGCCGCCGTGATAGTCTCGACCTCACGTATTCAATCTTCACGCCGTCCCGGACCAACATGCACACACGGTGGACCACCGACGACATTGCACCGCAGACCGGCAAGCGAGTACTCATCACGGGAGCGAATAGCGGTATCGGCTATCACGCCGCATTGACGCTGGTGCGCAAAGGGGCACAGGTCATCCTGGCATGCCGCGATAAACGACGCGCAGAAAAAGCTCTCGCCCGTCTGAAAGCCGAAGTTCCCGGAGCACGCGCGGAACTGGCGATTCTCGATCTCGCTTGCCTCGCGTCCGTCCGCTCGTTCGCACAGAAAGAACTCGCGGAGCAACGCCGCATTGATATTCTGGTGAACAATGCCGGCGTCATGGCGCCGCCGAAACGTCTTGAGACCACCGACGGCTTCGAGTTGCAGTTCGGCACCAATATGCTTGGCCATTACGCACTCACGGCGCTGCTCATGCCCGCTCTTGAACTTGCCGCGGGTGAATCGCCTGACCGACCACGCATCGTGACGATTGCTTCCATCGCGCACAAGCAGGGGAGAATTGATTTCGACGATCTGCAGTCGGAGAACCATTATTCGCCGATGCAGTCATATCGCCAGTCGAAGCTGGCGAATTTGATGTTCGCCTTTGAGCTCGACCGTCGACTGCGCGCGGCGAATTCCCGAGTCATGTCTGTAGCCGCCCACCCCGGGGTCGCGAACACCAATCTGTTTCGTTCCGGCGATCGTTCCGCGCTCTCACGTGCTGCTCGCAGCCTCGCTGGCCGCGTTATCAGTGTCGCGCTGAACAGCGAATCCGCCGGCGCGCTGCCGACGCTCTACGCGGCGACGTCGCCTCACGTCGATGACGGCGGCTATTACGGGCCGCAAGGTTTGCTCGAGGCACGCGGGCGCAGGATCGGCGAAGCGAGTGTCGCGAGGCAGGCCATGGATGAATTGACCGCCCAGCGTTTGTGGCAGGTATGCGAATCGCTCACGCAGATTCGCTTTCATCTGCAGTCCGAGCGGACCGCGTGAGTTGGACGCACGATTCCGCCGGATCTTTTTTAACGAATCGCGCTAATTGAACGACAGGTTGCAGCACCATGCGAATACTCATTATCGAGGACGAGCCGAAAATGGCTTCCTATCTCCGCAAGGGGCTCATGGAAGCGAGCTTCCAGGCGGATACCGCCCTTGATGGCAAGGAGGGCCTCTTCCTTGCGCTTAGTGAAGACTACGATCTGATTCTGCTTGACGTGATGCTGCCCGAACTCGACGGGCTCGAAGTCCTCAAGCGCATACGGGAGAAAAAACATACGCCGGTACTGCTGTTGACGGCTCGCGACACGGTCCAGGACAAAGTCGTCGGGCTTGAGTCCGGTGCGGACGACTACCTGTCCAAACCGTTCGCCTACGCCGAATTGCTGGCCCGGGTCCGTGCGCTGCTGCGAAGGCCGGCGCAGTCGTTGGTCACTATTTTGTGTGTTTCCGACATGGAGATCGATCTGGTCAGGCGGCGCGTGCGGCGCGGCAATGTGCGCATCGAATTGACGGCTCAGGAGTTTGCACTGTTGAAGTTGCTCGCCGAGCGCCAGGGCGAAGTGCTGACCCGGGCTTTCGTGACTTCCCACGTGTGGGATATCAACTTCGACAGCGACACCAATATCGTGGACGTCGCGGTCAAGCGTCTGCGCACGAAGATCGACAGCCCGTTCGAAAATAAGCTGCTGCATACGGTTCGCGGCATGGGCTACGTGCTGGAGGACAGGGCATGATTGGGGCCGGCGCGCCGTATTCACTGCTGAAGCGGCTCGCGCTCGCGTTTTCGATTCTTGCCATCCTGGTCCTTTCGCTCGCCGGTGGCCTTCTCTACCATACGCTCTCACTGGAACTGCGACGCCGCGACGACAGCGAAATTACCGAGAAGCTTCAGGAGTTCATGGAGCAGGCTCGCACACTGGGCAGCGCGGTATCGGTCGCGCAAAACGGTGCGATATTTAAGGAGGCGCTGCTTTCACATCCCGCGGTGTCTTTCGCGATATCCGGCGGGGGTGGTGAACTGTTGGTGTACACCGGGGGACGCGGGCAGCGTCTGGCATCCGGGCTCGGCAAAGACGCCGGGTCTGGTCCGTTCACCTGCAATCCGCCGGTCGTCGGGCCTGCCCGCTGCGTTGTGGGGCGAGAAAAGCTGTCGTCCGGGGAGACGATCCAGATCGTTCTCGCGCACGCGTCTCATGTACGGCGCTCGGTGCTGCGCGCTTTTCAGGAGGACCTATTGCTCGTGCTCGTCGGCGGTTCACTGCTGATGGGCTCACTCGGTTATGCGATCGCGAAACGGGGTCTCGCGCCTGTGAAAACGATCGGTGCTCGCATTTCCAGCATCGAGGCACACAATCTGGACAATCGTCTGCAGATCGGCGGCGGCCCCGTCGAGCTTCACGACATAGCTGTCCCGGTCAATCGCATGCTCGACCGGCTCGAGCGCGCCTTCACGCGCCTCTCGCAGTTCTCGTCGGACTTGGCGCACGACATGCGCACGCCGCTCGCGAATATCATCAGCTCCTCGCAGATCACGCTGTCCAGGCCGCGCACGATTGAAGAGTACGAGACGCTCATCGATTCGAATATCGAGGAGTGCGAGCGACTGCAGCGCATGATCGAGACCATGCTGTTTCTCGCGAGGGCGGATCATGCCAGACAGCAACTCAAGCTAGGGTCGCTCGACTGTCAAAGCGAATTCGCCAAACTCACCGCATTTTTCGATGCCGTCGCGGAGAATAAGAGCGTTCGGTTCGTCATCGATGGGCCCGTGCAAGTGCGAGCCGATCCGACGCTGTTCAGGCGCGCCGTCAGCAATCTGCTATCCAATGCGCTGGAGCATGCCGGGACCGCGTCCGAAGTCGTGCTACGAGCGTTCCGCTCGGGAGAGTATGTGGCCGTGCAGGTCATCAATAACGGCGAGAGCATTCCGCCCGAACATATCGATAAAATCTTCGAACGCTTTTATCGCGTCAATGCTGCCCGCGAGGGATCGGCGAAGAATACCGGCCTCGGTCTTGCGATCGTCAAAGCGATCATGGAATCGCACCGAGGCAAGGTCGAAGTGCTGAGCCGCGCAGGCAGCACGGTGTTTACGCTGTATTTTCCGGCTCTCGTCTAAAGCGCGGCGCGCCGCGCCGCAGCCCGTTCTCCTCTTCTACCTCGCGCACGTCGCCAGCCTCAATGTCAAAAATGACATTTAGCCGCCATGTGTGTATCAGCCGCAGATTTCGATAATTGACACCAGGCGATCGAGGACATTAAGTCCTCGCTCTTCGAGCGTGTCAGGTCAATTCGATTCTGCGAGGGACTCATTGAAAACCAACTACCAGAGACGCCTGTATGCGTCCGTCGCCGGGGCCGGCTTGATCGTTCTGTGCGGCGCCTTCGCGATTCATTCGCGGACCACGCAGGCAGCGGCCGAAGCCGTAGCGGCCGAATCTGCCACGTCAGCGGCAGCGAGCAGTACGCCTACCGTTTCCGGCGCCGTCGACCTGGCGCCCGAGGCGCTCTCGAACCTGCATCTGCAGATCGCCGACGCGGCGCTTCGCCCAGGCGTGCGGACTATCACCGCGCCGGGCGTGATCGCCTTCAACGGCGAACAGCTGGCACAACTGAGTTCCCCATCCAGAGGCCGGATCGAGGCCGTCGACGTCGCGGTTGGCGACCACGTGCGTGCGGGGCAGCGACTTGCCGTGCTCGACGAGTTCGACCTCTCCGATGTGCGCAGCCAGCTCGCCAGCGCGCAAGCCGCGCTCGCCGATGCGACGGCCGCAGCCGACGCGGCACACGCCGCACTCGCGCGCGGCACTGAGTTGGTCGACGCCGGCGGCATTGCGCAAAGCGAACTCGAGCGCCGTCGCGCGATGGCGGCCAATGCCGATGCCACGCTGCGCTCACGGCAAGCGGATCTGCAGAAATGGCGTGGCATGACACAACGATTGATGCCGATCGATGCCGCCGCGAAGGCAAACGGCGACATGCGCACCCTTGCCGCATTGAGTCCGCGCGACTCGCTCGGCGCCGTGGTCGCGCCCTTCGACGGTGTCGTCACGGCGGTGAGTACGGCCGCCGGCAACATCGTCGATACGTCGCAGTCGCTCGTCACGGTGACGGATCTGTCGACCGTGTGGCTGCAAGTCAGCGTGCCGGAACGCGACGCCGCTGCCGTGCACGCGGGTCAGACAGTCGCGGTGAACGTCGATGCCTATCCGAACCAGCCGTTCAACGGACGCGTCATCGACGTCGCCGATCAGGCCGATCCGAATACGGGCACGGTCACGGTGCGTTGCCAGGTGCCCAACCCCGGCGGGCTGCTGCGCGCCAACCTGTTCGCCACGGCAAACATCGCGGCGCCGCTCGGCCACGATTCCGTGCTGGTGCCCGATTCCGCATTACAGGACGTGAACGGGCGGACGGTCGTATTCGTGCCTGCGGGTCAGGGTCACTTCCTGCCGCGCACGGTCCATACCGGCGTGGCCGAGAGCGGCATGACGGAGATCGTGAGCGGGGTCAAGGCCGGAACGCCGGTGGTCGCCGACGGCAGCTACTGGCTGAAGGCCGCGCTGATGCAAGCCACCATTCCCGACGAAGGCTGAACCGCGAGCGCAGGTCATGATTACGAAGATTGTCGATGCGGCGCTGAAGAATCGCGCCATGGTACTGATCCTGGTCGCCGTACTGATCGCCTTTGGGCTCGTCAGCATGCAGCGACTGCCATTCGATGCGCAGCCCGATATCTCGCCGGTCCAGGTGCTCGTGACGACGCAAGCGCCGGGGCTCGCTCCGGTCGATATCGAACGCTCGATTACCGCGCCTGTCGAACTCGCCCTGCAAGGGTTGCCCGGCATGCAGGCGCTGCGCTCCATTTCCCGTTATGGCCTGTCGGTCATCTACGTGCGCTTTGCCGACGGCTCGAACATCTATCAGGATCGCAATCTGATCGGCGAGCGCCTGCAGACGGTGCAGCTTCCGCCCGGAACAAATTCGCCTCAGATGGGACCGCTGTCGGATGGCCTGAGCGAGATCTATCAATTTCAGGTGCGTGGCCACGGGCAATCCCTGATGACGCTGCGAGCGCTGCTCGACTGGCAGATCGCGCCGAAATTCCGCGAAGTGGCGGGCGTGGTCGACGTCAACGTCAACGGCGGCGAACTGAAGACCTACGAAGTGCAGGTGGCGGACGACGCGCTCACGCGCTACGGCCTTTCGACCGCCGACATCTTCAATGCCGTGCAGATGAACAACGGCGCAACCGGCGGCGCGACCATCGAGCACAACGGCGGGGAGGCCATCATTCGCGGCGAAGGGCTGCTTCGCAACGCGACCGACATCGGCAACATCGTGTTGCGCACCGAGCCGGATGGCACGCCGCTTTATGTTCGCAATGTTGCGCGCGTCGTCGAGGCGCCGATGCCCCGGCTGGGCGCAGTCACGCGCGACGGCCAAGGCGAAGCCGTTGTCGGCGTCGTTCTGATGGGACTCGGGCAAAACACGCGTATCGTCGCGCAGCGGGTTCAGGACGCCGTCAAGGAAATCAACACGACGCTGCCGCCCGGCGTCGAAATCGCACCGTACTACAACCGCGCCGACCTGATGAACCGCGTGCTGCATACGGTTGCTCACAACATGGTCGAAGGCGCCGTGCTCGTGATTGCCGTGCTGCTGCTGTTGCTCGGCAATGTGCGCGCCGGCCTGATCGTCGCGCTGGCGATTCCTTTGTCGATGCTGGCCGCGGCGATCGCCATGTACAGCGCGGGCATGTCCGGCAATCTCATGAGCCTGGGTGCCATCGATTTCGGGCTGCTCGTCGACGGCGCGGTGGTCATGATCGAGAACATCGTACGGCGGCGCGCGGAAGCACCGGCGCGGCCCATGCAGGCGGTCGTGCTCGAGGCATCCCGGGAAGTGGCGCGGCCCGTCACGTTTGCGGTCCTGATCATTACCGCAGTCTATCTGCCGATTCTCAGCCTCCAGGGCGTCGAGGGAAAGATGTTCCGCCCGATGGCGTTGACGGTCGTGTTCGCGCTCCTCGCGTCGCTCGTGATCACGTTGACCGTGATGCCCGTTCTCGCGAGCTTTCTGCTGCGCGGCAAGGTGGCCGAACACGAGAGCCGCATCATCCATTGGATGCGGCGGCGCTACGAGCCGGTGCTCACCCGCGCGGCGCATCGTCCCGCGCTGACTATCGGGCTTGCCGTGCTGCTGCTCGCGCTCGCGGGCGTTCTCGGTTCGCGCCTTGGTGCGGAATTCCTGCCGCGTCTGGAAGAAGGGGCGCTCACGGTCACGACCACGAAGCTGCCCGGCATTTCCGTGCCGTCGGCGGTCGAGTCACAAACGATGGTCGAGCGAACGCTGATGCGCTTTCCCGAAGTTCAGTCGGCGGTCACGCTCGGGGGCAGTTCCGAGATTCCCACCGATCCGATGGGTGTCGAGCAAAGCGACACCTTCATCATGCTCAAGCCGAAATCGGAGTGGAAGACCGCGCAGACTCAGGAGGGACTGGTCGAAGCGTATTCGGATGCGCTCAATCGCGCGGTTCCCGGCCTCACGCTCGATTGGGCCCAGCCGATCCAGATGCGCATGGACGACATGCTGGCGGGCGTGCAGGCGGATGTAGCCGTGATGATTCACGGCAACGATCTCGACGCGTTGCACGATACCGCGCAGCGTATCGCGAGCGTGATCGCTCGCGTGCCGGGAGCCGCCGACGTGCAAGCGCAACAGACGGTCGGCCAGCCGTACTTGCGCATCATCGTGAACCGGGATGCGGTGGCGCGCTATGGCCTCAATGCGAGCCAGGTGCTCGACGTGGTGCAGGCGCTCGGAGGCCGTACCGTTGGCTCCATTTCGAATAACGATGGCCGCTTCGACATACGCGTTCGTCTGACGCCGCAAGACCGCACGGATGTGGCGCGAATCGGCGCGTTACGCGTGAGCAACGGCGCGGGCAAGGCCGTGCCGCTCGCCGAAGTCGCCGACATCCGGATGGAGCCCGGCCCTTCGACGATCGAGCGCGAACAGGGGCAGCGCGTGATCATGGTGCAGGCCAACGTGCGCGGCCGCGATCTCGCCGGGTTCGTGCTCGCTGCGCAACATGCCGTGGCCACGCAGGTCAAGCTTCCGCCCGGGTACAGCCTGTCCTGGAACGGCAGCTTCAAGAATCTGCAGGAGGCGATGTCGCGGCTCTACGTGGTCGTGCCCGTCGCCCTGGCGGTGATCTTCGTCCTGCTTTATCTGATGTTCGACAGCGTGAGTCTGGCGGCACTCATCTTCTTCAACGTGCCGTTTGCGGCAATCGGCGGGATCCTGGCGCTCTGGACTCGCGGCCTGCCGTTCAGCATTTCGGCCGCCGTCGGTTTCATCGCGCTGTTCGGCATTGCGGTGTTGAACGGGGTCGTGCTGGTCAGCTACATCGTCGAGAAGCGGGCGAGCGGCCTTGGCGCTGTCGAGGCTGCGCGGCAGGCTGCCTTGACACGGCTGCGTCCCGTGCTGATGACGGCGACTGTCGCGAGTCTGGGCTTCCTGCCTATGGCCTTTTCCACGAGTTCCGGCGCGGAAGTTCAACGGCCGCTCGCCACGGTGGTGATCGGTGGACTGGTGTCGGCCACGCTGCTGACCTTGCTGGTGCTGCCGTCCCTGTACCCGTGGTTCGACCGCCGCAAGCGCACGATGCCGCAAGAGCAGACCGTACCGGAATACGCAGAATGACACAGGGTGCTACTCACATGATCACCTTCAAACGTTCGTCCAGCCTGTTGATACCGTTGCTGCTCGCGGGTTGCGCGGTCGGTCCCAACTTCACGCAGCCCGCCGCACCGGCTGGAGCCGGCTATACGCAAGCGCCGTTGCCTTCGAGGACCGCGGCGGCGGCCGGCGCGGATGGGCCGGCGCAGGACTTCGTCGCCGGCGGCGATATCCCCGGGCAATGGTGGACGCTGTTCCAGTCCCCGCAGTTGAACCAGCTGATCGATCGCGCGTTCAGTCGCAGCCCGACGATCGACGCCGCACACGCTGCGCTCACTAGCGCGCGCGAAAACATGCTGGCGCAGGAGGGGTCGTTCTTCCCCAGCATCGGTCTCGATGCGTCGGGCAGCAGGAACGGGACGCCGACTGCGAGCCTCGCACCGGTCGCGGCGAACAACCAGCGCATCTATTCGCTCTACACGGGCGAGCTGACCGTTTCATATTCGCTCGACGCATTCGGCTTGAATCGCCGGACCGTCGAATCGGCGGCCGCGCAAGCCGAGAATCAGCGCTTCGAACTCGAAGCGGCCTATCTGACGTTGAGCAGCAACGTGGTGCTCGCGGCGATCGACGAAGCGGCCTTGCGCGGTCAGATTGCCGCGCAAGAGGAGATGATCAAGGCCGATACCGAACTCGCGGACATCGTCCGCCGCGAATACACGCTCGGCGAGGCCGCACAGGCCGATCTGTTGCAACAGCAGGCTGTGCTCGCCCAGGCGCAAGCGGCGTTGCCGCCGCTCGAAAAGCAACGGGCGCTGCAGCGCGATGCGCTGACTGCTCTGGTGGGGGGCTTTCCGAATGAAGACCTGTTGGTGCACTTCGATCTGGCGGACTTGCACCTGCCCGACAATCTTCCGGTGAGCTTGCCGTCCATGCTCGTCGAGCAACGCCCGGATATTCGCGCCGCTGCCGCCACGCTGCACGCGGCCTCCGCACAGGTCGGCGTCGCCATCGCCAACCGGCTGCCGCAGATCTCACTGAGCGCCGCACTGGGCACCTCACCGAATGCTCTCGCCAACGCGTTCACGCCGTACAACCAGTTCTTCAACGTGGTCGGCAAGGTCGCGCAGCCGATCTTTCAGGGCGGGGCGCTGCTGCACCGCCAGCGCGCCGCTCAGGCGGTCTACGAGCAGGCCGGGGCGCAGTACCGCCTGACGGTCATCAACGCGTTCCAGAACGTTGCCGATGTCTTGCAGAGTGTGCAAGCCGATGCGAAGACGCTGGAAGCGTCCGTGGCCGCCGAAGAGGCTGCATCGCGCAGCCTCGATATCGCTCACCGAAAGCTGCGGACCGGGGAGATTGCTTACCTGTCCGTGCTGACGGCACAGCAAAGTTATGAAACGGCGCACGTCGCCGCGATCCAGGCGAGAGCTGCGAGGCTCGCGGACACAGCGGCGCTCTTTCAGGCCGTCGGCGGCGGTTGGTGGAACAGGCCGGACGCGCTGGTATCGAGCGCGACGCTAAAAGAAGCTCATTGAGTTGGACCACGCGACACATTCCTCATGATACGAACTCTCATTGGCCTGATCTTCGTCGCTGTGCTGAACGGCTGCGCATATTCGTCCGAACAGGCTCACGGTGCGCCGCTTGCGCAGACTGCGACAACCCGGACCGTCGACTATGCGGGCCTGCCCTGCGGGAATCAGTACGTGCACGTCAAATCGCCGGCGTGCTACTTCCCGCGCGAAGCGCAAATGCCTGCCGCCACGCTGCACGCGTGGACGGCGTCATCGCATTGAGCGCGACGTATGGCGCCCGGGGTCAAAGCGTCCAGCTTGCAGGGCGCGCTGCCAACTTGAATCGCCGTGCGACAGCATCGACCCGCTCGTGGTGCTGACTACCCGCTTCGCGCCCGTGCAAGCATTTGGGCGCGCTGGAACAAGTCCACGGAATTTCGTTCACCTACCCTTGGTCTCGTGCGATGCAACGAGGCGTACATAGGGTGGGCCTTTGACATCTGCCGTTCAGGAGTATGGGGATGAACACAAATATTGTCGGTCATGGACGTGGCATGCCGCGCGCAGGCGGTTTTGGTTGCCGCTGGCGCGAGCTGCTTCTCGGCGCGGCCAGTCTGCTGGCGCTGCTGATGTCGGGTCACGCTCAAGCCGCCGCGCCGGTGCCCGCCGAGTGCGCCGCGTTGCAGGCGAAATACCCGCAATTCAAGGGCAAGACGCTGATCAACGCGATCAACCCGCACACGCCGGGTTACGAAGCGCTGGACCCGAACGATCCGACCAAATACATCGGCTTCGACATCGATCTCGGCGAGGCGATCGGCAATTGCCTCGGCTTCAAGATGGCGTACAAGCCTGTCGCGTTCTCGGCGCTGCTGGCGACGCTGCAAAGCGGTCAGGCCGACATCGTGATCTCCGATATCTATGCGACCGAGGAGCGCGCGAAGGCGGCGGACTTCATCACCTATTCGAAAGTGTTCGACGGCGTGCTGGTTGCGAAGGGCAATCCGAAGAAAATCAGCGGCATCAACCAGACGATGTGCGGCACGACTGCTGCGGAGAACACCGGTTACGTCGAAGTGCCGCTGATCCAGAAGCTCGCACCGGCTTGCAAGGCGGCGAATAAGCCGGAAGCCGCCGTGCAGCTGTACGACAACAACGCGAACGCAATCCAGGCGATTCTCTCAGGCCGCGCCGATACGTACATCAACGACGTCAATACGGTGGACCAGGCGGTCAAGGCGTATCCGGGCCAGCTCGAAAAGGCCAATGCGGTGACACTGCCGTATTCGATCGGTATCGGCGTACCCAAAACGAATCCGACAATGCGCGCGGCGGTAATGGCGGCGCTCGTCGCCATCCAGAAGTCCGGCACCCAGACCGAGCTGCTGAAGAAGTGGTCGCTTGGTGCTGAAAATCTCGAAACTCCCAAGCTGATTGCCTCGAACTGATGAATTTGTTCCTGCACTATGTCGGCCTGCCGTATCTGTTAAGCGGCATCGGCTTCACCATCGCAGTCACGCTCCTCGGGCTGGCAGGCGGTCTGATCGTAGGACTGATGCTCGCGAGCATGCAATTGAGCAAGGTGGGGCCGCTTGCCGCCATTGCACGCGGCTACACGGTGATTTTTCGCGGAACGCCGCTGATCCTGCAACTCGTGTTCGCATACGACGCGCTGCCGCACATCGGTTTGAAGCTGAGCGCGATGGGCGCCGCGGGTCTCGCGCTTGCGGCGAACGAGGGGCCGTTCATCGCGGAAATCCTGCGCTCCGGGGTGCTCGGCGTGGACCGTGGGCAAGTTCTTGCGGCGCAGGCGCTCGGCATGACGCCGACCGTGTTGCTGCGCCGTGTGATCGCGCCGCAGGCGATCCGCACCATGGTGCCGGCGCTCGGCAACGAATCGGTCAGCGCGTTGAAGAACTCGTCGCTGGCCTCCGTGATCGCGGTCGACGAACTGACCTTGCGCAGCACGCAACTCGCGTCGTCGACGTTTGATTTCTTCTCGATCTTCTTTGCGTCCGGGCTGATGTATCTCGTGCTGACCGGCTTGATTGCCGCGATCCAGCTATTCGCCGAAACCGCGCTCGATCTCGATCGCAGTCCGTCCGGACGCTTTGCGCGACTGCTGCCGTGGCGCCGGGCCGCGCTCGCCGCGGAGCCCTCCGCCGCAAGCGCGACGCTATCCGTCGGTGCGCAGCTCGACGCCCCGCCCGTGCCGGTTGCGCGCAAGGCCCATGCGGAGCGCGCAAGCCGCTACGAGCTATTGCAGACGCAGAAAGCGGCGGTGCAGGTGAAAGGGCTGAGCAAGCGTTACGGCAAGCAGACGGTGCTCGACGGCTTCGACCTCACTGTCCGCTTCGGCGAGGTCATTGCGCTGCTCGGGCCGAGCGGATCGGGCAAAAGCACGTTGCTGCGCTGTATCAATCACCTGGAGCAGTGGGATGCCGGCGAAATCCGGATCGGCGGCAAGCGCATCGGTTTTCGGGTCGACGGTCAGCCAATGACACAGGGCGACCTCGCCAACGAGCGAGCGAGTGCCGGCGTCGGTATGGTGTTCCAGCATTTCAATCTATTCAGCCATCTGACGGCGTGCGAGAACATCGCCGGGCCGCTGCGCTGGGTGCACGGGATGCCACCGGCCGACGCCGAGCGCCGCGCGCGCGAACTGCTCGAACGCGTCGGCCTCAGTCATCGCGCGGATGCGTTGCCGCGACATCTGTCGGGCGGCCAGCAGCAGCGCGTCGCGATTGCCCGCGCGCTGGCGCCGAATCCTCGCGTGCTGCTGCTCGACGAACCGACCTCCGCGCTCGACCCCGAACTCGTCGGCGAGGTACTCGACGTGATTCAGCGGCTCGTGGACGAAGGCGGCCTGACCATGATCATCTCCACGCACCAGTTGCGCTTTGCCGATCAGGTCGCCGATCGCGTCGTGTTCATGAGCGGCGGCGCGGTGGTCGAGCAGGGACCCACGCATGAAGTGCTCGCCCAGCCGCGCCATCCGTTGACAGCTCGATTCCTGAGCGTGATGGGCGCGGACGACCGGCTCGAAGTCGCGTCTTGACGGCGCGCGCCATTCAGCATCGCCCGGCCGTTCGTGCCGGGCGTCTTACAAGGTTCGAACAGACATGAAGCACCATACACTCCCGGTTTCGCCTGAAACGGTTCATTGGGGTTACTTCAGCAAGCAGGTCGCGCCCGCGTTGACGCTGCGTTCCGGCGACCGGGTCACCATCGAGACGCTGACCCACCATGCGAACGATGACCACGAACGGATGGTCGCGGGCGACCCAGGCGCCGAAAGCATCTTCCACTGGACTCGCGAGCACAAGGCCATGCCGCGCCGGGGCGCGGGGCCAACCGATGGACCGTTTACGCTCGGCTCGGGCGAAGGTGTCGGCGTGCATCTGCTGACCGGGCCGGTCGCGATTGAAGGGGCCGAGCCGGGTGACGTGCTCGAAGTGCGAATCCTCGACGTGCGCCCGCGGCCAAGCTGCAATGCGTGCTATCGCGGCCGTTGTTTCGGTTCGAATGTCGCCGCATCGTGGGGCTTTCATTACCACGATCTCATCGAGGAGCCGAAGCCCCGTGAAGTCGTGACGATCTTCGAGCTCGATACCTCGGGCGAGCCATTTGCGCGTGCGGTCTACAACTACGTGTGGACGCCGCAAACCGACCCGGACGGCGTGGTCCACGCGATGATCGATTACCCGGGCGTCAAGGTCGACCCTACGCTGGTGAACAAACGCGAGAACATCCTGCCGAACGTGAAGGTGCCGGCCAGGCTGCATTTCGGCACGATGGGGCTCGCGCCGGCGGAACTCGACTATGTCAGCTCGATTCCGCCCAGCTACACCGGCGGCAATATCGACGATTGGCGCGTCGGAAAAGGTGCGCGGATGTATTACCCGGTCGCGATCGAAGGCGCATTCTTTTCTGTCGGCGATCCTCATGCGGCGCAGGGTGACAGTGAACTTGGCGGTACGGCGATCGAAACCTCGCTCACCGGCGACTTCGAGTTCGTGCTGCACAAGAAGAATGACCTCGGCGGCACGATTCTCGAAGGCCTCACGCACCCGATGCTGGAAACCGACGATCAATGGTCGGTGTACGGATTCACTTTCGCCAACTACCTGGCGGAACTCGGCCCGGCCGGACAGACCGAGGTGGCACAGCACGCGAGCCTCGACAAGGCAATGCGCGACGCGTTCCGCAAGCTGCGCCGTTTCCTGATGACCGTGCACAGGCTAAGCGAGGATGAGGCCATTGCGCTGATGTCGGTCGCCGCGGATTTCGGCGTCACACAAGTGGTCGACGGCAATTGGGGTGTGCATGGATCAATTCGCAAGAACGTCTTTGTCGGCGGCGCTGGCCGCTGAGAGGTCCCGCTCGGGCCGCAAGGATTCGCCGCGCGTGTGCGCGGGCGTCCCGTATGCGTCAGGTCGGTGCACAGGGGCGTTGCTGGTGCCTGCGCGCGCAATCGTCGTGTCGGGCGTGCACCGGCGTTCGGGGCGCCGCGCCCTTGCGATGCCCCGACCCGAGTTGGTGCGGTTATTGCTTTTTTGGGCGGCCCGTACCGCTCGTCGAATCTGTCCTCGGGTAGCGGGCATTGGGCTCGTGCGACGGGCGTCTGTTCTGGAGTCAACGTTGGATTTGCTGCGCTTTACTACCGAGTCCTATTCGGAGGCCGAACGGCTTCGCGCGTGGGTTAAAGCGCTTGACACGATGGGGTGGCGTAGCGGTGCGATTGCTTCTGTGCGGGCGTTGCGTGGCACGATCGTCACGCAGCGGTCGCCCGGCGGTTTCGATCTAGGCCTGCTGGCGTCGGTGGCGCAGACGCTCGAACCAAATGCTGCCGGTGGCGACGGCGTGCTGATTGTGCTGCACCTTGACGGTGTGGCGACGCTGCAGGCCAACAGCGGACGTCAGCCTCTGGCAGTGAACGACCTGGTCTTTCTGCCGTCGGGCGAAGGCGCCTCGCTGCTCTTCGCGACCGATTTCCGCGCTTTTGTCGCGCGTGTACCGCGCTCGGCGATCAGGGGGCGGCTGTTTGCAGCGTCGATGAACGCCGGCCGGATCGCCGGAGATGTCGGTGTCGGGCATGTGTTTTCCGGTTTTCTTGCGTCGCTTGCGGAAGGCGTGGAGACGTTGTCCGCCAACGACCTGCGTCCGCTTGAGCTCGCACTGGTCGAGTTTCTGGTGGCGATTCTGTCCGTGCAACAGCGCGAAACGCCGATTAGCGGACTGACATCGTCACAGGCGGCCATCTTCTCGCGCGTGTGCCGCAGTATCGATGCGCAACTGGGCGACCCCAACATCAGTCTCACGCGTCTCGCCGCAGAGGAGCGCGTCTCGCAGCGCTACCTTCAAAAGCTGTTCGAAACTGCCGGCCAGAGCTTCTCCACGTATTTGCGGCTCAGCCGCCTTGAACGCTGCAGGGCCGAACTCGTCGATCCGCTCCACGAAAAGACGTCGATTTCGGATATCTGTTTTCGTTGGGGCTTCAACGATCCTGCGCATTTCAGCCGTGCGTTTCGCGAGCAGTACAAGACGTCGCCGCGCGCCTTCCGTCATGAAGCGAGCCTCGATTTGGCCCGACATGTGGTGCAGCGCATTTCGCGCGGATTGCCGCTCAACACGGATGCGCTGCTGGTTCCCGCGCAAACCGCGGCGCGGGAAGCAACGCTCGACGCTGCCGGTGCGATCGTAGCCAGTCGCCCTGTCGACACGCGAACCGGCTCGAGGCAGGCAATCAGCAGCCGGTCCGGCAAGCCGCGCCACCATCTGTTGCGTGCAACGGCCAACACGGTACATTGGGGCTATTTCTCACACGACCTGAAGCCGGTGCTCGAAGTCGACAGCGGCGATAGCGTGACGATCGAGACACTGACGCAGCATGCGTCGGACGACTGGGCGCGTATGGTGGCCGGCGATCCAGGCGCTGAAAGCGTGTTCCACTGGACCGCCGAGCGCAAAAACGTGAACCGGCGCGGCGCCGGACCGATCGACGCATCGATCTACGGTCGAGGCGCAGGCGAAGGGTTTGGGGTGCATATCTGCACCGGCCCGATTGCGGTACGTGGCGCCGAGCCGGGCGACATATTGGAAGTCAGGATCCTCGAGGTGCATCCGCGGCGCTGCGCGAATCCGCAATTCAGCGGGCGGGCGTTCGGCAGCAATGCGGCCGCGTGGTGGGGTTTCCATTACCGTGAATTGTTGACCGAGCCTAAACCGCGCGAAGTCGTCACGATTTACGAACTCGACGCAGAGCCCCGGCCGGACCAGGGCACGCCCTTTGCGCGCGCGGTCTACAACTACCGCTGGACGCCGCAATGCGATCCGTTCGGTGTCGTGCATCCGACCATCGACTATCCGGGCGTTCCGGTCGATCATTCCACCGTTGAGGAAAATTATGGAATTCTCAAGGGTGTCAAGATTCCGGTGCGCCCGCATTTCGGTCTGATCGCGGTCGCGCCGCAACAGGACGGTCTCATTGACTCGATTCCGCCGTCCGCGTTCGGCGGCAACCTGGACAACTGGCGCGTCGCACAGGGTGCGAGCGTCTATCTGCCGGTGGGTGTTCCCGGCGCATTGCTGTCGGTCGGGGATCCGCACGCATCGCAGGGCGATTCCGAGCTATGTGGGACGGCGATCGAATGCTCGCTGACGGGCGAGTTCCAACTGGTGTTGCACAAGAGAGCAACTCTGGCCGGCCAACCGTATGCGGATCTCACGTATCCGCTCGTCGAAACCGCCGACGAGTGGGTGCTGCATGGATTCAGTCATGCCAACTATCTGGCTGAATTCGGCACGCACGCGCAGAGCAAGGTCTACGAGAAGTCGACGCTGGATCTCGCGATGCGTGACGCGTTCATCAAGACACGCCGCTTTCTGATGACGACCAAGGGCCTTACCGAAGACGAAGCAATCTCGTTGATGTCGGTCGCAGTCGACTTTGGTGTGACACAGGTCGTCGACGGCAACTGGGGTGTGCACGCGATCATCCGCAAGGCCTTGTTCGCGGAATAAATCATCTTGTCGTGCGTGCCCGATCGGTCTGCCGAAGCGGTGCCCGCACGATGCTTTCCTTGTTTCCACGGAGTTGTCGCAGATGGATGTATCTACAAAATTCTGGATGGTCGAGGGCGGCCCGACACCGGTAGGCCCTTTCTCCCATGCAACCGAGCACGACGGCTGGGTGTTTCTCACCGGCCAGATGCCGACGTCGCCGGAGGATGACAACGCACCGCTTCCCGAAGGCGTGGCCGCCCAGACGACGCGAGTAATGGACAATCTGATACTGGTGTTGAAAGGGATGGGGCTGGGCCTCGAACATGTCCTTTCGGCGCGGATTTTCCTGACCGAATTCAAACGGAATTACGCGACGATGAACGCGGTCTATGCAGCTTATTTTCCGGCCGGGAGATTGCCGGCGCGGACCTGTATCGGCGTAACCGGATTGGCGCGTGACGCGCTCGTCGAAATTGACTTCATTGCTCGCAGGCCGGGTTGAACAGCGACTCGATGCAGCCGTTATACCTGGTAGTCAATGTGCCCATGCTACCGCGCCGTCTCGACGGTCACCTCGCCGTGCAACAGGAATGAGGTCATCTCAGGTGCGTCGCGACGGGCATCGGTCACGAGCGTCCACTCGCGTTCGAGCGGTGTCCAGTGTTGCTGGCTTGCGCGGTCCAGTTTGTGCGAGGTGACCAGCACGAAAAGTTGGGCAGCCTGCCTGATGACGCATTCCTTAAGGTAGGCCTGCTCCGCTGACGCCTCGCAGAGGCCTCGGTCAGCCACCACGCCGTCCGCGCCGAGAAATGCCTTGTCGACCGACAGGCGGCTCAAGGCAAGCTGCGCAAGCGGGCCAAGCGTGCTCATGCTGGTGGGACGCAGATCGCCGCCGATCAGCGTGACGGGCACTTCGCTCGCAGCGAGCGTGTTGACGGCCAACAGATTGTTGGTCACAACGCGAACCTCGCGACGGCCGGCGAGCAAACGTGCCATTGCCGCGGTGGTGGTGCCGCCGTCGAGAAAGATGGCGTCGCCATCCTGCACATGGCTCACGGCCACGCGCGCGATGGCCTCCTTTTGCTCGCGAAAACTCTCGCGGCGGCTATCGAGCGATTCCTCGGGTTCGTGAATACCGAGCGAAGCGGCCGCGCCTCCGTAGGTGCGCACGATGCGCCGTTCGTCGGCGAGCGCGCGCAGGTCGCGGCGGACCGTCGCCTCGGACATGCCGAAGTGCTCGCACAACGCGCTGACATCGGTCATGCCGGAGAGGACGGCCTGCAGCATTGCCTCGCGGCGGTTCGTAACTTTCATGGTGATGATTTGCCTGGGTGGTGCGCCGTGTAAAGGCGTCGAATCGCGTAAGTGTAATCAAACGGGCTGGCGGGGCAATGGGGCGGGGCAGGCAGGTGTGCGCCGCGCGAATGTGCCCCGCCCGCGGCTGCAGGCCTGCCGCGTCAAATTGACTGAATTGATTGAATCGATCAATTCAGCCGGGAAGCCCATCGCCCCATCATTTTCAAAATGCCGGCTGCAAAAAGGGCTATTCGAGAAATATTTGCGCGAAGCGGAGGGCGGGCGTACACTCATAAATGATTGAATCGATCATTAAAGTGATCATATCGATCACAAACAACCGTGAGACAACTATGGCCCAACTACCCATCAAGCGCGCAATCGAACGCGTACCCGGCGGAATGATGATCGTCCCGCTCCTGCTCGGCGCAGTCATCGCCACCTTTCTGCCGGGCATGCCGAAATTCTTCGGCTCCTTCACGAATGCGCTGTTTACGGGTGCGTTGCCTATCCTTGCTGTGTTCTACGTGTGCATGGGTTCGTCCATCGATATCAAGGCGACGCCCTATCTGCTGAAGAAGGGCGGCGCGCTGTTTGCCGCGAAGGTGGGGACGGCGATTGTCGTCGGTTTCGTGCTGGGCCATTTTCTTGGCGAGATGCCCGTCTCCTCCGGACTGTTCGCCGGCATGTCGACGCTCGCGGTGGTCGCCGCGATGAACGACACCAACGGCGGCCTCTACATGGCGTTGATGGGGCAATATGGCAAATCTGAAGACGTCGGCGCGTACACGATCATGTCGCTCGAATCCGGCCCGTTCCTCACCATGGTCACGCTCGGCGTGGCCGGGCTTTCGGCGTTTCCCTGGCAGACGCTGGTCGGCAGCGTCCTGCCGCTGGCGGCCGGCATGCTGCTGGGCAATCTCGACCGGGAAATGCGCGCCTTTCTTGGCCGCGCCGTGCCGGTCATGATTCCGTTCTTCGCGTTGGCGCTCGGTGCGAGCCTCGACCTGCACAAGGTATGGCAAGCGGGCCTGCTGGGGATCGGCCTCGGCATTGCCGTGGTGATCGTCACGGGCATTCCCCTTTACCTGACCGATCGGCTGACGGGCGGCACGGGTGTCGCTGGGGTGGCGGCCGCCAACACGGCGGGCAACGGCGCGGCGGTGCCGGCGCTGATCGCCGCGGCCAATCCGGTCTACGCTGAAGCCGCCAAAAGTGCGACGCTGCTGGTTGCCGCGTGCGTGGTCGTGACGGCCATCGTCTCGCCCATACTCACCGCGGCCGTCGCAAAGCGTGTCGCCACGCGCACGGAAGCGAGAGACTCGACCGTCGGAGCGACACGTTGAGCATGACTAAACTTGTGATCGTCGCCGACGACCTGTCCGGCGCCGCCGATTGCGCGATTGCCTTCGCCGCTGCTGGTCTGCGCACGGCGGTGAGCCTCACGGCGGCGCAGGCGACGCTGCACGCCGAAGTGATCGCGGTGGATACTGACACGCGCCGTATGTCGCCCGCTGACGCGGCACGTTGCACGGGCGCGGCGTGGCAGGTATACGGCGCGCCGGCCTGCCGGTTGTACAAAAAAATCGATTCCACCTTGCGCGGCAACTGGGCCGCCGAAGTCGCCGGCTTGCAGCCGCTCGCGGGGCTCGCCATTGTCGCGCCGGCTTACCCGGCAACCGGGCGTACTGTGTGTGACGGCCGGGTCTTCGTGCACGGCATTCCGCTCGAAGAGACCGAAACCTGGCAGCTCGAACACGCTGAACCTTCTGCCGATCTCGCGACGATGCTGGAGTCCGCGGGCCTCACCACGGCGCTGTTGAGGGTCGCGGCACTGCGCGGCGATCGGCAGGCATTGCGCGAGACCATCGGCACAATGATGCGCGGCGGCATGCAGGCGCTGGTCGTCGATGCGCAAACCGATGCGGACCTCAGGGCGCTCGCCGAGGCTACGGCGTCGCTGGACGGCGCGTTCTTCTGGGTCGGCTCCGGCGGACTGGCTCGCGAGCTGGCTTTGGTGAGCGGCCAGTCCGCGCCCGCGCCGGACCAAAACGCGGCGCCGTCGCAGATGTACCGGCAGGACGGCGCGGTGCTGATTCTGGTCGGCAGCCTCTCGGCGGTCTCGGAGCAGCAATGCGCGATGCTGCGCGAGCGTGCGGGGATCGCCGAGATCGTGGTGCCGCCCGTCTTGCTGCGAGACGCCGAGCGGCATCCGCAATGGCCGGGCTGGCAGGCCCGCGTGGCCGCTCACCTTGGCGAACGCACCGATCTGCTGCTGCGAATCGGGCGCGACGAAGCGTTCAATCCGGCCGAAGGTGCGCATCTGTCGAAGGCGCTGGCGGCGCTCGTTGCGCCATCGTTTGCGCATCTCAGCGGACTGATCGCCACCGGCGGCGAAACTGCGCGCGCGATGCTGAGCGCGGTCGGTATCGCCAGTTTGCAATTACTGTCGGAGATCGAGCCGGGCGTCGCGGTAGCGCGTCCGCATGGCCGCGAGCACCTCAGGATTGTCACCAAGGCCGGCGCATTCGGCAGCGCGCATGCGCTGTACGGCGCTTACCTTCATCTGAGGAGCGCGACCGACTCCGCGCGCGGCGGGCCAGAAGTCAGCAGCCCGGCCGGCCCCTCCACACCCTCAACGGCTAGCAACACGAGCCCACGGAATTCAGCCAAAACACTATGAGCAACTACCTTCCTGTCATCGGCATCACGATGGGCGACGCAGCCGGCGTGGGTCCCGAGATCGTGGTCAAGAGCCTGACGCACGAGTCGGTCTATCAGCAGTGCCGCCCGCTTGTCATCGGCGATGCGGCACGCCTCGAACGCGCGAATGAGATTCTCGGCGGTAGCGCCACGGTGCGTCGTATCGAGAACGCGTCGGAGGCCCGCTATGAGTCGGGGACCATCGAGTGTATCGACCTCGCGCTGATTCCCGTCGACCTGCCATTTGGCAAGCTGTCGGCACTCGCAGGCGACGCCGCCTACCGCTACATTGCGCGCGCGGTCGAGCTGGCAAAAGCCGGCGAGATCGACGCGATCTGCACGGCGCCCTTGAACAAGGAGGCGCTTCACGCAGGCGGTCACAAGTATCCTGGCCACACCGAGATGCTCGCATATCTCACCGGCATCGACGAAGTCTCGATGATGCTCGTCGCGCCTAAATTGCGCGTGATTCACGTGACCACGCACATTGGCATCATCGATGCGATTCGCAAGATCGAGCCGGGCCTCGTGCAGCGCACGATCGAACGCGGTCACGCGACGCTCGTGAAGGCCGGCATCGCCAATCCGCGCATCGCCGTGTGCGGCATCAATCCGCATGCGGGCGAGAACGGCCTGTTCGGTTACGGCGAGGAAGAAGAAAAGATCGTTCCCGCGGTGCAGCGTCTTCGCGAGCGAGGCTGGGACATTGAAGGTCCGTTGCCTGCCGACACGCTTTTCTTCCGCGCCGGACGCGGCGATTTCGACCTGGTGGTCGCGATGTATCACGATCAGGGTCACGGTCCGGTCAAAGTTCTTGGGCTGGAGGCGGGCGTCAATGTGACGGTCGGTCTGGATGTGATCCGCACCTCGGTCGATCACGGCACGGCGTTCGACATCGCCGGCAAGGGCATTGCCGATGAGCGCAGTCTCCTCGAAGCCTTGCGTCAGGGCGCCGAGCTCGCCACGCGGCGAGCCTGAAGCGCGGCGATGGGAGCACCTTTGCGCAGAACCGCGGACTTTCACCAGAAGCTGCTGGAGGCCGGCGTCGCGCTGTTTGCCGAAACCGGTTATCACGGCACCGGCGTGAAGGACATCGTTGCGCGCGCCGGCGTGCCGAAGGGTTCGTTCTACAACTACTTCGACAGCAAGGAAGCGTTTGGCGCGGCGATCCTGCGTCACTACGCGGACGAGCAGGCGGCAGAGTGGCAGCAGTATTCGATCGAAGTGGATGCGCCTGATCCGCTGCTCGCGCTACGCGGCATCTACGAGCGCATGGTGGCCGACTACGAGGCTTGTGAAGATCGTTGCGGATGCCTGTTAGGCAATTTTGCCGGCGAGATCGCGCAGTCGAGCGATCTGTGCCGTCGTGCGGCGCGCCTGACGGTCGACGAATGGCGCATGCGTTGTGCGGAGTACCTGCGCCGAGGACAGGAGTTCGGTTCGGTGCGCCGCGATCTTCCGGCTGAAGCAATGGCAGACCTTTTCTGGAACATGTGGGAAGGCAGCCTGTTGCGGATGAAGCTGGAGGACTCGGTCGAACCTTTGAAGGCCTGTGTGCATTCGATGTTCGATCTGTTTTTCAAGTCCCGGCAATAACAGTAAGCGAGGTCGGCGCGCCGGGCGGCGCGCAGTCGCTCTGCGGTGCGCGGTTTGTCCGCAGTTGAGACGACCGGTCATATCAATGCAGGAAAGCAAGGTCCCCATGCAAAACTTCATCTTCCACAATCCAACTCGCATTCTGTTCGGCGAAGGCCAGATCGCCGCACTCGACACCGAGGTCCCGACCAACGCGCGCGTGATGATCACGTGCGGCGGCGGCAGCATCAAGAGCAATGGCGTGCTCGCGCAAGTACAGGCAGCGCTCGGCGAGCGCCCCTATTTCGTGTTCAGCGGCATCGAGCCCAATCCCACCTACGAAACCTTGATGCAGGCGGTCGAGTTGGCACGTGAGCGCGACCTCGACTTTCTGCTCGCAGTCGGCGGCGGCTCGGTGATCGACGGCACGAAGTTCATCGCGGCCGCACTGAAGTTCGACGGCGAGCCGTGGGACATCCTCGCGAAACAGGTTGAAGTGCGCGACGCGATGCCGTTCGGCAGTGTGTTGACGTTGCCGGCCACGGGTTCCGAAATGAACAACGGCGGCGTGATCAGCCATCGCGCGAAAGGCGACAAGCTGCCGTTTCGCAGCGATGCAACCTATCCGCGATTTTCCGTGCTCGATCCGGTCACGACCTACTCGCTGCCGCCGCGGCAGATCGCCAACGGCGTCGTCGACGCATTCGTTCATGTCGTCGAGCAGTACCTGACCTACCCGGTCGATGCGAAAGTGCAGGACCGCTTTGCTGAAGGGCTGTTGATCACGTTGACCGAAGTGGGCCCGCAGGCGCTTGCCGAGCCGCACAACTATGCCGTGCGCGCCAACCTCATGTGGACCGCGACGCTCGCGCTCAACGGCCTGATCGGCGCAGGCGTGCCGCAGGACTGGGCGACTCACATGCTCGGCCACGAAATCACCGCGCTGCATGGGCTCGACCATGCGCAGACGCTCGCGATTGTGCTGCCGGCCATGCTGAGCGTGCGACGGCAACAGAAGCACGCCAAGCTGCTGCAATACGCGGAGCGCGTCTGGAACATTACCGAGGGTAGCGAGGACGAGCGCATCAGCGCGGCGATCACGGCAACCCGCGTGTTCTTCGAGCGCATGTCGCTCGGGACCCGGTTGCGCGACTATCAGATTGACGGCAGTTCCATCGGCACGTTGATCAACAAACTTGAAGAGCACGGGATGACGGCGTTGGGCGAGCACGGCAACGTGACGCTCGAAGTCAGCCGCCAGGTCTATCAACTTGCAGTCTGAGCGATCCCGTATCCGCTTGACTGTTCTCCTGGATTATCGCCATGAAGATTGGATTCGTAGGGCTTGGCTCGATGGGCGCCGCAATTGCGATGAACCTGATCGAGTCGGGGCATGAGGTGCATGTTTTCAACCGCACTGCCGCGAGGGCGGAGCCTTTGCGCGCCGCTGGCGCACGGGTCGCCGCAAGCCCGGCGCACGCCGCGGCGTCGGCTGACGTCGTGTTCACGATGGTCGCCGACGATGCCGCGCATGCCGCCGTCACGTTCGGCGAGGCCGGTATTGCTAACGCGCTGCGACCGGGCGCGCTGCATATCTCGATGAGCACGATTAGCGTGGCGGCCGCGCAGGATCACGCGGCGCGCTACCGCGAAGCGGAACTCCCTTTCGTGTCCGCGCCGGTATTCGGCCGGCCCGACGCCGCGGCGGCGCGCAAGCTCTTCATCATGGCCGCGGGCGAGGACGCGCATCTCACCGTCGCGGTCCCGCTTCTCGAGCAACTCGGACAGTCGGTCGGCATCGTCGGCACGGATCCTTCGCAGGCGAACCTTGTGAAGCTGATCGGCAATTTCATGCTGTCCGCGATCATTGAGACTTTGGGCGAGGCCTGTGCGGTGGCCGGCAAGGCTGGCATCGACCCGATGCGCCTCGTCGAATTGCTGACGAGCGCGAACTTCAACGCGCCGCCGTACAAGATCTACGGTCCGTTGATCGCGTCCCAGCAGTTCCAGCCGCCGGGTTTTTCGTTGCCGCTCGGCCAGAAGGACAACCGGCTGATGCTGGCGGCCGCCGAGGCGCTGGGTGTGCCGTTGCCGCTGGCGAGCCTCGTGCGTGACCGCTTCCTGACCTTGCGTTCGCAAGGGATGGGCGCCGCGCACGACTGGTCGGCGGTAGCGTTGTGTGCGTTGTCCGATGCGGGCATGAGCAAGCCGGTCCACTTTCCGACCTAGCCGCCTCGCGACTGATTCGGCGGTCTTCACGCTGAGCCACACGATGACGAGCGCTGCCGCGGCCAGCCGCGGCCGCAGTAAGCCGTCCAGGGGCTACCATCCGAATCTGGCTCTGGTGCAAATAGGTGGTGTAGACAAGATTTTCGTATAGAAAGGATACCTCATGAAACAGACAGGACGGCCTTCCAGAGTGCGGGTGCAGCGGTATCTTTGAGGCCGAGCTTCCCAAGACTGAATTGGCCTTTGCGAATACGGTGTACCAACTCAATACCTGAGAGAGTGATCGCTGCGTTCCTGAAACGTTTGAAGCCGAGCATGACTTTCGTCCGGGACTTGACACGAGGGTCCGATGCTCGAAATATCTCAATAATTCGGTCGAGCAGGACCACCGCAACCAGCGAACACACAGAATGATCACATCGCGGTCAAAGTGACGGCCTGCGAACAGTTCGTCAAGGCTCTTCGGCTTGCTCATCGTCGGCTCTCAATTCGTTCAGCCCGATACCTTGACCGATTTGCCCCCGCGCTGTTTGCACCAGAGCCCTTTTTCGGATGAAAGGCGCGTGGAGCGTGGGTTCCGGCAGCCGCACGCGGGCAGGAACTCAAAGAACATCTCTCTATTTAAGCAAGCGATCTTTAGGTCGAACGCCCTTTCGATGCGTCCGCAACAGAAAGGAGCACAGAAGCCGCCCTCCGACAGGGATACAGCATCAAGAAGTGGCTGATGTTACCTTTTCAGGCCGGTTTGGTAATGAAGAACGGCTTATACCGACCTATTATGTGCGCTAATTTGCCGCTCCCCCGGGCAGCCGATACGGGGGATTCTTTTCTGGAGCAGTGATGTACGCAGACAGTATTGATAAGTTCTCGAAAGCCGGTGCGTATAAAGTGTCGGTCGTTCTCCGCTCGCCGCTCACTTTCCTTATCGGCGCGGCAATGGCTGGCGCCTATATCGGGTTCGGCGACATTCTTATGTTTTCAGTTGGCTCGCATGTCGATCCAGCTTATGTGCACCTCATCATGGGGGGGGTTTTCGCGTGTGCCCTCACCATCGTGGTATTCGCTGGCTCCGATCTGTTCACCGGCACGGCGATGTATATGCCTCTTGCTGTATTTCGGGGTGAGACCGGCGTGGGTGGCATGCTCCTAGTGTGGGTGACATGCTGGATCGGCAACCTGATCGGCGCTGTCGTGCTCGCGGTGATACTGCACGCAGCCGGGGGGGGAGTACTGCTAACCGACGGTTCAGAGATTTTCTTCAAGACGGTCGAGACGAAGATGGCGACGCCTGGGGTCCCGCTGTTCGCGAAGGGCCTGCTGTGCAACTGGCTTGTCTGCCTGGCGATCTGGATGGCAGCTCGAACGAACAATGACGGTGCAAAGCTGGGACTGATCTTTTGGCCCGTGTTTGCGTTTGTTGCCTGCGGCTTCGAGCACAGCGTCGCAAACATGTTCGTGTTCGCGCTTGCACTAATCGGCCAGCACCCGGCCAACATCACGTTTGCCGGTGCTTTGCATAACGAACTTTTTGTCACGCTAGGCAATCTGGCCGGTGGTGGAATCTTCGTCGGCCTTGGCTATTGGCTGCAAGAGAGCGGTCTTGGTCATCGTTCGAAAGCCCGCGCAGCCGTGTCCGCGAGCGGCGTTCGCACGAACTAACGCGGCGATTTTTCTCGGGACTTCGCTTTGCCCCGCAGATGTCCGCGGCGACAATTCGGTGCCGACAGAACCAGCGAGCGGTCCGCCTCCGGAAAGCGATTCGCAAAGGCGGCGGCAATCACGCGAACTGCCGACAATGGTAGCGATGCCGATGTCCAGTGCCCACATGAGGTCCGTGAGCGCGTCGGCATAGCCCTCAATCCCCGGTGTCGCAACCCGCAATGGTGCGCTCTGACCGTAACCCGGGGCGACCCACGCCACGACCCGAAAGCTCTCTTGGAGACCGGCCGGCTGGGCGCGATACCCCGCGGAACTCGAACCGATACCGTGAAGAAGAAGTGCGGCGCGTCTCCCAGACACGGCGCCCCGCTATTGACCGTTCTTGTTTCGGAGCAACGGCTCGGCATCCGTATTGTCCAGTTCTGTGCTGCCGCTGTGATATCGGGCGATTCGCTTTGAGCCTGGCAGTAGCGATGGCGACGGCGAGTACCGCTGCGATCGTCAGCAAGTCGGCCGATAGCGCCGCGGCAACCGCTTGCGTGCGTGTATGGAAGGCGGACGCCGCGACCTGCAGCGCGGTGTCGGCAACGATCGAAATGAGCGTTCCCCAGATAAAACAGGTCAGCCCCTGGCGACCGACCGTGACCACTGGCGGTAGCGCCGCGGCCAGCCGGTCGATCCAACCGAGCCGGCTCAACTGGGCGACCAGCCAGGCGATCGAGACGAAGCTGACAACTCTCAGGGAACTCAGGTGCTGTTTCAAATAGCCGGGTTCCGGCTGGTTGTCAATCAGCAACCTGTAAGTGGCAAAAGCCAGCGCGACGACAAGCGCGATCCAGGTCAGCCGCAGTCCGGCGCGCGAAGCCTGGAACACGGCGGACACCGGATGCAGTCGGCATAGCATGCCAAGCACAAACATCAACTGCCACGCGAACGGATCGAATGACCAGCCGATCGGGTCGGCGCTCGGCAGCAGATGCGCAAGCGAAGGTGCGCACAGCCACAACGCCAGGCTCGCCAGCAACGCGGTGGCCGGCTGGCGGCGAACGACCGGCGCGACCAGCGGCACACACAGCGCGAACCCGATATACATCGGCAGCACCGCAGCCAGATCAGGCTGGCGCCGTAGTGTGGCGATATCGAGTAGCGTTTGGAACGGCCGGACCAAAAACAGTGGCGCATCGGTGTAGGTCAGTACGGCGGTGTGAATGTGCAACGCGATCATTGCCAGGCCGCACAGCAGCATCAGAGCGGCCGTCAGGAGATAGCCACGATAGATTTCCCAACTGCGTTTTAGAAAGCGGCGCTGAGCCTGCGCTGCGCCACCGCGCGCTGTCATCGCGCAATAAGCGGCGGCGCTCGCATAGCCGCCGAGAAAGACGAAGACTTCGGCCGCGTCGCAAAATGCATAGGTATGCAGTGTCAGATGCGAGAGAGCGCTGTGCGAGACGTGGTCGAGTGTAATCACGATCAACGCCAGGCCGCGCAGGAAATCGACGCTCTTTGAACGAGTGGAATCTCGACTCACGGTGGTTTTGTCGCAGTAAGGAATGCTGGGCGAAGGAGATCGATATGCACAGTACTGCTTATATTGCGAGGTCGTAAAATGGGCCGGCGGTGGACAGATGGGTTCGGCGAGCACACTTCATCTGTGCCTTGCCGATCATGTGCGTTACTTCGATGCCGCCCAGCAGGATCCGGGCGCAGCGGAATGTCTTGAATCCCAGCATGGATCGCGTGCGTCGCCTGATCGCCCGACGGTCCTGTTCGACGAGGTTGTCGAGGTATTTGGACTGGCAGATCTTGATGGACGTTTCATACGCACGGGCCTTGTCGACGGCGCGGTACAGATATTTCCATTGGCCCTTGACCTTGATGTAGGTTTCATCGAAACGTCAGCTCTTGCCGACGGGACGCTGCGATGGCGAAACGACTTCTCCACAGCACCGGCAACAGTTTTATCGCCCAGCGGTGCGCGGTGCGAATGATGCACCGAGATTCCACGCTCAGCCATCATTTCAGGATTACATCCAACCGATAGTGAAGGCGTTTGAGCAACTTGCTACGCCGGCGTTTGGCGTCTTCATCGTCGGTTACATCGTTCGTTTCAAGGACGCTCACCATCGCAGATCGTCTTACTGCGACAGAGCCCGACCCTGTGCGTCGAGATACGGTCCCAGTAACGACAGGTCAGGCGCCCCAAGGCGATCATGGGCCGTCTGTAGCTGATGCCAGTATGGATAGAGCAGGGGCGGCGCGCTCACCGTGTCGAGCCGCTCGCGCTGCTGGGCGGTCAGCGTAAGATTCGCGGCGCCGAGGTTGTCGAGCAGTTGTGCTTCGTTACGTCCGCCGATAATGACCGAGGTGACGGCGGGGCGTCCGAGCGTCCACGCAAGCGCGACCTGCGCGGCCGAGACATCGTGCTCGCCGGCAATCTCGACCAGTGTGTCGACAATCGACCACAGGCGCTCCGCGTCGCGGATCGGCGGCTCGGTCCAGCCGGCGAGCTGGCGCGTTCCCTCGGGCGACGTGTCGCGGCGATGCTTGCCGGACAGCAGGCCACCTGCGAGCGGGCTCCAGACAAGAATGCCGAGCCCTTGATCGAGCGCGATCGGCGCGAGTTCGTATTCCGCTTCGCGTGCTTCGAGCGTGTAGTGAATCTGTTGGCCCACAAAACGCGGCAGACGATCGCGTTCGCTCACGTGCAACGCCTTCATCAAATGCCAGCCGGAGTAGTTCGAGCAACCGACATACCGGATCTTGCCGTGCCGAACCAGCAGATCGAGCGCTTCAAGCGTTTCTTCCAGCGGCGTGAGTCCGTCCCATTCGTGCACCTGATAGAGGTCGATCACGTCGGTCTTGAGGCGCCGCAGGCTCGCTTCGCAGGCCTCTATCAGATGATGCCGCGACAGACCCCGATCGTTCGGACCGTCGCCCATCGGGAAGCGGGCCTTCGTGGCGATCAGCACGCCGCCTTTGCGTTTGCCGCCGAGCGCTTCGCCGACGATTTCCTCCGACGCGCCATTGGAATAGACATCTGCCGTATCGATCAGGTTGACGCCCGCGTCGATGCACATGTCGATCTGCCGGCGCGCATCGTCGAGGCCAACCTCGCCGACGCTCGCGAATTTGCCCTTGCCGCCCATCGTCATCGTGCCTAGCGTGATGGTGGACACCTTCAGGCCCGAACGGCCCAGTTGACGGTATTCCATGATGAAGCAATCTCCATAAATGTTGCCCGGAATCCACGGCCGCGGTGCGGTCGTTAAGTCCCCACTGCGCGAGCACTTCGTGCCCGGTGGTCCTCTGACGCTCCGGAGCATCCGACAATATCGAAGATCGGCTTAACATTCCAATAGAAAGATATGATCCAATTGTGCGGTTTTCGTGATTAATCGTCTGTGGTGAGAAGGGTGCTAACGTGGACTTGAAGCAGCTGGAACATTTCGTAGCGGTCGCAGAAGAGCGGCATTTCACGCGCGCGGCGCGGCGACTTAACCTCGTTCAGTCCGGCTTGTCCGCATCGATCCGCTTACTGGAGGACGAGCTGGGCGGACCGTTGTTCATCCGCAGCACGCGGCGAGTCGACTTCACCCCTGCCGGCGAAGTGCTGTTCGCGCAAGCGCGGCGGGTGCTCGCGGCCGCACGCGACGCGCGCCACGCCGTGACGCAAGTGCATGGGCTCGCACGCGGCCGGCTCAGCATTGGCGCCATTCACGGTCTCGCGCCTTATGTCGATCTGCCTGCTACCTTGGGGCGGTTTCGGGCCGCGTTCGGCGGGATCGATATCCACCTGACACTCGATGGCTCGCGCGCGTTGATCGACGAGGTGCGGGAAGGACGTCTTGACCTCGCTTTTACCCAGCCCTCGGATTCGCCACCGGACGGTCTCGGATCGCAAATGTTCGCGTGTGAGGGAATGGTCGTCGTCTGCGCGACGCATCATCGACTGGCGGGGGCTAACGGGCTAAAGCTCGCGGATCTTTGCGAAGAAACGTTCGCCGATCTGCGTCCAGAATGGAGCGTGCGACGGCTCGTCGATCGAAGCTTTGCCGCCGCGGGGCTGCAGCGGCAGATCAGCTTCGAGGTCAACGACATGCCGATGTTGCTTGAATTGGCGGCGCAGGGGCTTGCGATAACGATCGTGCCGGAATCTGTCGCCTCCGCCAGGGTGCGCGACACGCGTGGCGCGCCGATCGCCACGGCGACTCTGCGCGAAGCCGAGGAGCCGTGCTGGGAACTCGCGGCTGTTTTCAAGGGCAGCGCCGCAGAACCACTCGTGCCCGTCGCCCGTGCTTTTCTGGATTTGCTCAAATTACCCGCAGTGGCGACCTGACACTCCACTGCATCAGGGCAATTATTGGGAATGTTCGCAAGCAAAGCCAGGCAGCAACACCGTATCGGGCGAGGCGCAAGGCTTCGATGTGATGGGTTCGAAGGCGGTCCAGGATCGCATCGATCAAGCCGAGATTTAATCGGCTGCTCGTCGTATCGTAGCGAATCAGTTCGTCGGCCAACGCGAGATAGGCGGGGCGTTCGTTAGTATCCAGTGCTGGCTTATCAAACATGACGTGCGCCCTCGGGCTCTCCTGGCAACATCGAGCGATTGTCGGCGGACGAAATTCACAACATGCACGTGGTATTCGAGTCCAGCGGCGGGGAAGAAGGCCGTGGCCAAAGCGGGCGGGGCGAACCGATGCGTGGAGCGCACTATCAATCGTTCGGCGCGGAGCTACATTAAGAACTCCGACGCAGACCGGCAAACTTACGCTCGCAACTCGCGCCTGCCACATCGCACATCAGCGAGCTAGCTTCGCCGCACAGGTTTTCCAGTCCGCATGCAGCGTCTGGGCCCGCGCGTACACCTTTTCCATTTCGGCGCGCAGCGGCGCGACCGATTCATCGGCGAGATCAAACTCGGCGCTGAGCGCCCCGTAGGCTGCGCTGATTTCACGCAAAAGCGCCGGCTCGTCGACGCGGGTGAGCCTTCCGTTGCGCAATACGGCGTCGCTTGCGACGAAGACGCTGTCGATCGACGCGCCACGTTCGGCGTAGACCAATTGGCGCACCGGGTCCGTCAGCGGCGTGAAGCTGATCGTATCGGTGCGATACGCCACCAGGTCGGCACGATAACCCGGCGCAATCGCGCCGAGCTGGCCGCCGAGTCCGAGCGCGCTCGCTCCGCCCCCCGTGCCCGCGCGCAGCGCTTCGGATGCCGATAACCAGCGCGAATGGTCGTTGCCGCGTATCTTTGAAAGCGCTGCGGCGCTGCCCAGCACGTTGAGCATATTGCCGGTGACGGTCGACGCGCAGCCGTCGGAACCCAGGCTCACGTTGACGCCTGCGTCGAGCAGCGCGCGCACCGGTTGCACGCCCGAGCCGAGCATCAGGTTGCTCCACGGGTTGTGCTGCACGCTGGCGCCCGGCTGAGCGAGGCACTCGATCTCGGCATCCGAGAGCCACACCGCGTGAATCAGCGAGGTGCCGGCCGCAGAAAGCCGAGTTCGGCGAGACGCATCACCATGGGTTTGCCGTAAAAGGCCTGCGCCGTGACCACCTGCATGCAGCCATGTTTCCTGCACATGGATAATCACCGGCAGCGCATGCGCATCGGCAAACGCGCGGCAACGCGCAAGAAATTCAGGCGTGCAGCGCTGCGGCGCCGAAGGCGAAATCGCAATGCCAACCCGGTTGTGGTGCGGATGGTGTTGTGCGAGTCGGGTTTCCAGCAGAGCAAAGAACGCGTGTCGACGTCCGGGAAGTTGTCGACGATCGCACGGTCCATCATCGAAAAGCCGACCAACGCGCGAATGCCCGCGTCTTCATAGGCCTGGAAAATCGCTTCGACGGTGGCGGGGTCGATCGACTGGCCGAGGCTTACGTCATCCACCAGTGTGGTCGCGCAGCTGCGCAGCGCCTCGAGCGCGCACACCATTGTGCGCAGATAGGCCTGGCGCGGCGTGAGCCTGGCCGGACGAGGCGCGCGGACATAGTGCATCCACAGTTCGAGCGGCAGGTTTTCGAGCCGTCCTTTATGAAAATGCTCGTGCGAATGCTGGTGGCCGTTCACGAGCCCCGGCACCAGCAGGCAGCCGTCGAGCGGCACGCGCTCGCCGTCGGTGGCGCTGCCGCCGGCCACGACCGCTGCGATCCGCTCGCCTTCAATCACAACGTCGACGGGACGCGGGACGTAACGCTGCTCGGCGCCGAGCACAGCCTTCACGTTGGAGAGCATCTTGCGCACGTTTTTCACCTGATTGGACAAAGACTCGTTGCAGCGGTTAGCGAAACTGCCGGGACAGTCCGGCGAGCCGCTCCATCAACAACATCGAAATCAAGGTCACGACGATCAGCACACCCGAGGCTGCGGCCACCCGCACGTCCAGGCTGTCCTCGATGATGTGCCACAGATGGATCGGCAACACTTCGGAGCGCGCATCGGAAAGGAACAGCGACAGCGCGACGTTATCGAACGAACTCATGAACGCGATGAATGCGCCCGACGCGATGCCGGGCACGAGCACCGGCAATACGACGAGCCGGAACGTGAACCAGCCGCTCGCCCCGAGGCACCTGGAGCTGGCGATCGAGGAAGAGCCGGGATTGGGCAATGGAGGTCTCGGGAGGCTTGCTGCCTGTTACCTGGATTCGCTTGCGACGCTCGAAATCCCTGCCATCGGGTACGGCATCCGCTATGAGTTCGGCATCTTCCACCAGGATATCCGTGACGGTTCACAAGTCGAGTTGACTGACAAGTGGCTCCAGTGGGGAAATCCATGGGAATTCGTTCGCCCGGACGTGAGCTTCTATGTTGCCTTTGGCGGGCACACCAAAAACGAGATCGACGCGCAGGGCCGTTTTGTCGTTCGGTGGATACCGGCGCATCAGGTCAAAGGCGTGGCCTGCGACATGCCCATACTAGGTGACCGGGTCAACACGTGTAACGCGTTGCGTCTGTGGAAGAGCGAGGCGGTCGAATCATTCGACCTGCAGGATTTCAACGCCGGCGACTACTATGAGGCGGTACAGGAGAAGGTGATCTCCGAGACGCTCTCAAAGGTGCTGTATCCCAACGATGAGCCCGAGGCCGGCAAGCGATTGCGCCTGGCCCAGCAATATTTCTTCGTATCCTGCTCGCTGCAGGACATGCTGCGCCTGCTTGACCGCAGGCGGGAACCGGTGGAGCACTTCGCGAACATGTTCATCGCGCAGTTGAACGACACCCACCCGTCCATCGCGGTAGCCGAACTGATGCGCCTGCTGGTGGACGAACGTCTCGTGCCATGGGACGAGGCGTGGGACATCACCCGCCGCACGTTCGCCTATACCAATCACACACTGCTACCTGAGGCACTTGAGACGTGGGGAGTACCACTGTTTCAAAGCCTGCTGCCGCGGCCGCTCGAGATCATCTACGAGATCAACCGCCGGTTCCTCGACGAGGTTCGGCAAAGGCATCCCGGTGACGATGCCCGCGGCGCGCGAATGTCGCTGATCGACGAGAGAGGGGAGAAGAGGGTCCGCATGGCCCATCTGTCGACGATCGGCAGCCATGCTGTCAATGGTGTGGGCGAGCTTGCAGAGCGCGATTCGTCCGCGATTGCAACAGGAGTTGTAGGCGACCTCGATCTGTGCGTAGCCGGAACAGCGCAGCAAGTGTCCCCCCAGCGCCGCGCTGCGGCACAGTTCGATGGCCGACATGACCTTCAGCTGCCCCAGGCTCAGCGACACCGTGCGTCGCCATACTGGCCCTGGGCGCGGAAGATGTCCGCGACCTCCAGCATGGGGTACTACACTGCGCCCACGTTACTCGGAGGGCGGACGCTCCAGCGGACTGGTAACTTCGCGCAGCAGGTCGGTGGCCACCTGCACGTACTTGAAATGTGCCGCAGCGCATTTCATCTACCTGCACGGAGATGATGTCAAGCGGGCACGACAGATGGCTGGCATTCGGCACCAGAAAAAGAGGTTGCGGACGTTCGAGGGGCGAAGTCCACAGACGGATCATCGGCCAAACCCGCCATTCGGGTAACCATAAACTTGACGCGCGTGAGTGGCAGCTTACGCGAGGACCGTATGATCTGATCGCCGTTGCCCCACCTTCGACACTCGAGAGAATCGACAACTCGATGACGCAGAGCAGCCTTTGAGCGACCGCTTACAGGTGTCGGCATTGTCGTTGGCCCAACGCGGTCTGATCTATGACGCGCGCCAAAGCGCGTGACGGAACCCATTGGCCTCCCTGTGCAATGAATCGGGAAGTCGCGTCGACGACCGTTTGATAGATGTCTTCATCGAATACGTCAAAGACAGGTGCGACGACCGACTCCGCGAGGGCAAATTGCTGCTTTTCGAATCTGCTCGCGTCGATGCGACCTTCCGCATCGAAAGTGAGCATGGAAAACGTGCTCCGAACGACGCGCACCGGGTTTCTGGCCACGAGTTCGACTACGACGCTGGCCATTCGCGCTCGTTGCCCCGCAAAAACGGGCAGACTGTGGCTTGCCGGATCTCGCAGCATCCTGTTGAACCTGGTGCCTGAGAGCCGCGAGAGGGTATCGTCGCGAGCGATCAGAAACGTTCGGCAAGAAAATCCCATGGTTCTGCCCCTTGCATTAACGGTGATGCTCACCACGCCCGGCGAGATTCCGCAACGCGCATCCGAGCAGGCTATTCGCCGCTGTACCTTACACCGCGCGCGTGACCAGGCTTCGGGGCGTCCGGGTCGATGCCCGGCTCCGGAGGTTCAAGGAGCAGCGTTGAACGTCCGCAGGTCCAACAGGACACTCTGCCATTTGGTCGTTTGTAACAAGCGCAACTGATTTTCGGCGGGCGGGTGGGAGCGCCATCGGCATCCCATCTCGTATGAGTCAGGTTTTGGTACCCTTTCATCGTGAGCCCTGCTTCCCTAGCCGGATTCGAAAATTCACGGGGACCGCCGTGAAGGTTGAAGGTCGGTCAGCCGGTGGCAGAGCGGGGGCGAGCTTCCGTGAGTTGATACGTAGCAATCAGGTTGTCCTACAGCAGATGAAAAGACAGTTCACAAGACATGCTCAACGCAGCGACCAGGCATACCCCGGACGCTTGGCCCGCCCCACAATCCCGGCGAACCAGGCGCAGACGGAACTTCGCCCAGTTCGCACTGGGCCGGCGGGCCTGCCGGTTGTTTCCGAGGCCGCTTTCCGTGAAAACAGGCCGCTTCAGCGCTTGTTGCAACAGTGCCATGAGGACGGGCGTTTTTGACTGCTTCCGACATTCTCGCGCCACACCTGACGCCCGGTGGTCACCTGCTTGCAGTTCCAGAGGACGACGCGCCACTATTGGCGGATGAAATACGACCGCGGCTAGGCAGTTCTTTTGCGCTTGGCGCAGGACATGGCCTGCTGCATCTGGGAACGGCGGAAATCGGCCGCGTTTTGCCGCCCGCCTGGGCCTGGTGGCGAGATTTTGCCGCGCGCTATGTCACCGCCTTGTGCGCCACACCCGAGGGCGGCGAGATTGCGGTCGTCACGCCCGCTGCCAAGGACTTCGATGCCCTGATTGCCGATGCGCCGCCGATGACGGGCGGGGAGTATCTAACGCCAGATGTGCTAACCACGCTGTGGGGCGAGATCGATACTGCCTTGCACCAGGAACTGGCGACCGCAATGGTCTCGCTTCAGGATTTCCTCAAGTTGCGCCACCCGGCCTGGAATCTGGTCGGCCGTGTGCATTTCAACCTCGCTGAGAACCGCAAGGACACGGAGTCACCGTTCGCCTTCCTTGCGACTTACACTTCGCGCCTGTCGGCCCATGGCAAAGCGCAACACCAGCCACTGTCGCAAGCCCTGGCGGAATTTTCGGGAGCCAGGAGCAAGGCGCAGCTCCTGTCATTACTGCTGCCGGTGCAGCGCGCCGCGGAACACTGTGATTGGCTTCGCGAAATGGTGGATACCGGCGAGATATACCATCCGCTGCGCTGGACGCCGCTTGACGCCCATCGCTTTCTCTCGGACCTGTCCCAACTGGAGGCCGCCGGGATTGTCGTACGCACGCCAGGCGTCTGGCAGGCGGGCCGCCCTGTTCGCCCCGTTGTGAAAGCCAGCGTCGGAGCACGACCGCCTTCGCTCCTGGGCAAGGATGCGTTGCTCGATTTCAGCATGGAGGTCTCCCTCGACGGCGAGCGTCTCAGCGCCTCCGAGGTCAGGGATCTGCTCAAAGGCGCCGATGGCTTGCAACTCATCCGTGGTCGCTGGGTCGAGGTGGACAAGAAAAAGCTCAGTCGGCTCCTGAAGCGATTCGAGGCCATGGAAAAGGCGGCACAAACCGGTCTGCCTTTTAATGAGGCCCTACGCCTTCTGGCGGGTGTTTCGCTCGACGATAACGCCGACCCCGCTGACCTCGACTGGTCGCAGCTTGTTGCAGGGCCCTGGCTGGCCGACATGCTGCAGGAATTGCGTCAGCCGGAGGGGTTGGCGCAGATCAGTCCGGGACCGGAACTCAAGGCGAACCTGCGGCCCTACCAACGGGCCGGCGTGCGGTGGTTGTACCTGCTCACCCGGCTCGGACTGGGCGCTTGCCTGGCGGACGATATGGGCCTGGGCAAGACCATGCAGGTACTCTCGCTGCTGCTCGTGCTGAAGCGTGAAAGCACCGAGGTGCGGCCCAGCTTGCTGGTCGCCCCCGCATCGCTGCTGGCCAACTGGGCGGCAGAGGCCGAGCGCTTCGCCCCGGGCTTGCGCCTGCTGATCGCCCATCCGTCGGTCATGCCGGCGGCCGATTTGCGTGCGCTCGACGCCGCGCGGCTTGCGGACATCGATCTCGTCATCACCAGTTTTGGCTCGCTGCTTCGCCAGCCGGTACTGGGGACCATCCAATGGCGCCTTGCCATCGTTGATGAAGCACAGGCGATCAAGAATCCGGGCGCCAAGCAAACGCGACAGGTCAAGCAACTCCAGGCACAATCGCGCATCGCGCTGACTGGCACCCCCGTGGAAAACCGCCTGTCGGACCTGTGGTCCATTTTCGATTTTACCCACCCCGGTTTGCTGGGCTCGGACAAGGTCTTTGCCAAATTTACCAGGCGGCTGGCGAAGGCCGAGCACTTCAGCCCGCTGCGAACGCTCGTACGGCCCTACATCCTGCGCCGCCTGAAGACCGACAAACGGGTAATCGACGACCTTCCGGACAAGACCGAGCTCAAGGCCTGGTGCCACCTGAGCCCGACCCAGGCGGCGCTTTACCAGCGTGCGGTGAAGGATCTGGCCGCCGCGCTTGAGGACGCCGAAGGCATCGGTCGCAAAGGTGTGGTGCTGAGCTTCCTCATGCGCTTCAAACAGATATGCAACCATCCGTCGCAGTGGTTGGGTGACGCGGCCTGGAAGGCGGAAGACAGCGGCAAGTTCGCCCGCCTGCGCCAACTGGCCGAAGTCATTGCCGCCAAGCAGGAAAAGGTGCTGGTATTCACCCAGTTCCGCGAGACCACTGAGCCGCTGGCGGCATTTCTGGGTTCGATCTTTGGCCGCGAAGGTCTGGTGCTCCATGGCGGCACCCCCGTAGCCCGGCGCCGGGAGCTGGTCAAGCGATTCCAGGACGATGAGTTGACGCCCTTCTTCGTGCTCTCGCTCAAGGCCGGTGGGGCGGGGTTGAATCTCACCGCTGCTTCGCATGTGATCCATTACGACCGCTGGTGGAACCCGGCCGTGGAAAATCAGGCGACTGACCGTGCGTTTCGTATCGGCCAGCAGAGGAACGTCCTGGTGCATAAGTTTATCTGCCGTGGCACGATCGAGGACCGTATCGACCAGTTGATCGAAGTGAAGCAGCAATTGGTGAAGGATGTGCTGGAGGGCGGCGCGGAACTGCTGCTCACCGAGATGAGCGATCGTGAATTGCTCGATCTCGTGAAGCTCGACGTTTATGCCGCGCAAGAAAACTGATCGTCAGGAGAGAGGAAGCGCAATGGGTTACGGTTACGGGGGATGGAAGCCCTATGTCTCGGTCGCCGAGCGCAGAAAAAAGGCTGAACGGGCCGCCGCGAAGGCTAGGAAGGCTGGTGCGGTCCTGTCGCCAATCGCGTCGTATCGAGGCGCCATCGCCAGGACCTTCTGGGGCAAGGCCTGGTGTGACAATCTGGAAGGCTATAGCGACTATGCCAACCGCCTGCCGCGCGGCCGTACCTATGTGCGCAACGGTTCCGTGATTGACCTCCAGATTACGGCAGGCGAAGTGCGAGCGCAGGTAATGGGTTCGAGCCTCTACACGGTCGGCGTGAGCGTGAGGGCGTGTCCGGCAAAGCAATGGCGAACAATTGGTGCCGACTGCTCGGGGTCGATCGATTCGATGGTAGAACTGCTGCAGGGCAAATTCTCGACTGCCGTGATGGAGCGCATCTGCAAACCCGGAACGGGTCTTTTCCCAGTGCCGAAGGAAATCAGGTTCAATTGCAGTTGCCCGGACTGGGCGTCGATGTGCAAGCACGTAGCTGCCGTACTCTACGGCGTCGGCGCGCGGCTCGACCAACAGCCGGAATTGCTCTTCGCCTTGCGCCGCGTCAATGCCAATGATCTCGTCAGGCAGGCCGGCGCTGGCCTGCCCAAATCCACAAAACGACCCGCTACCAGCAAGGTGCTCGACGACGCGCTGGTGGCCGATGTGTTTGGCATCGAGATGGCCGACGCCTACTCACCGCCGAAGCCTGTTGCCGGACGTAACAAGCCACCGGCAGGTAAGGTGACAGCAAGGAAGGCGACCAGGTCGGCTGTCTCGACAACCCGCAAGCCACCGGCGAACGCAAAGACCGCGGAGGACAATAAATCGATAACAAAGAAGTTACCAGTCAAGCCATCCGCTGGGCCACGTAAATCAACATCGGGCAACATCGTTGCAGGTAAAGCAAACGTGGCGAACTCGCCTGCAACCCCGAAAGAGGCTGCAACAAGGAAACGCGCCATTACTAGACCGGTGAAAGGTACGTCCCGCTAAACTCGGATTCCATCTCGCATGGCTACGCGCGAAGCGATTGACGTCGATGAATGAAATTCTTTTCATCGATGCATCTAGGACTGCGCATCGTCATCGCGTCAACTGACCTGATCTCATAACTCGTTAGACGCCCAATAGCCGAATCCGACCATCATAGTTCATCTGGATGAGCACCTCTCGCATGGCCTTGACCTCTCGCTCGTCGACCTTTCGAATATCCAGATCATAGTTCCGCAGGCTGGTTGTCAGGCGCACTACGGCTGATTTTCTGTCAAGGTGGAGTTCCTCCAGCAATTCCTCCTCGTCTTCCACGTACCGTTCAAACGAAACTGTCACCCCTCGCTCCCAATCTCCCAGCAGGTGTTCGTATTTCGGCGTGCGCAGAAGGGTAAGGCTTTCGATCTCAGTCGCATCCGCGGGGGCGATGACCGCAAAGGACACAATCAAGTCGTCCCCGTACTCAGTCGAGATAAACGCGACAGTTTCCATAATCTTCGGTCCATGATTTCCGCAGTCACAACGCACAATCATCGCGCCGCGATGATCTTTTTCCGACGAGGAGGTCAAGCACCAGCAACGATAGCATGGCGCATGACAGCGGGCGGCCGTCTGACTCGATCGCCCCAGCTTCTTTGAGTTACCTCGGATTGACCGGCGCCCACCCCTCATCTGGGGCAGTAACCGGCCCAGACTGTGTCAAAACGCCATTTTGACAGGTTAAAATGGCTCATCCGATAGCGGAGGATGGGCGAGATGAAGCGGTTCGTTCAAGGCGACAGTCGTACACAAAGCTTTCTCCTCCCTGAAGCACTTGACGACTACGTGACGGACACCAATCCCGTGCGTGTAGTCGATGTTTTTGTAGATGAGCTTGATCTTCAGAAGCTTGGGTTTGAAGGTGTTGAGCCAGCGCTGACAGGGCGGCCTTCGTATCATCCGGAGGTGATGCTCAAGATCTACATCTACGGTTACCTGAACCGTATTCAATCCAGCCGTCGCCTTGAACGCGAGGCTCAGCGCAACGTCGAACTGATGTGGCTCACGGGCCGCTTGGCGCCGGACTTCAAGACCATTGCTCGGTTCCGTAAAGACAACGGCAAAGCAATCCGCAGCGTCTGTCGTCAGTTCGTCATGCTATGCCAGCGTCTGGACCTTTTCGCTGAAGCGTTCGTTGCGATCGACGGCAGCAAGTTCAAGGCGGTGAACCATCGTGATCGCAACTTCACAAGCGCCAAGCTCGAACGACGCATGCGCGACATCGAGTCAAGTATCGCTCGCTATCTCGAGGCGATGGACACAGCCGATCGTCAGGAGCCTGCAATCGCGAAGGCCAGAACAGAGCGACTGCAGGACAAGATCGCGGCCTTGAAGGAACAGATGCGAAGCCTCAAGGAAATCGAGGTTAAGCTGAACGAAGCACCGGACCGACAGGTGTCGCTCACGGATCCCGATGCCCGTTCGATGAAGACACGAGGAACGGGAGTCGTCGGCTACAACGTCCAGACGGCGGTTGACACGAAGCACCATCTGATCGTCGCGCACGTCGTTACGAATGATGGCATTGATCGTGATCAGTTGACGTCGATGGCGAAGCTGGCGCGTGATGAGATGGCCGTCGACAAGCTCACCGCAGTTGCGGATCGCGGCTACTACAAGAGCGAGGAGATACTCGCATGTCATGAGGCTGGAATAAGCGTGCTCGTTCCCAAACCGGTGACATCGAGCGCAACGGCTAATGGCCGCTTCGGCAAGGATGACTTCATTTACAACGCACAGACGGACGAATATCGGTGCCCGGCGGGCCAGCGGCTCATCTGGCGATTCTCAACTGTTGAGCGCGGTCTGAAGATCAGTAAATACTGGAGTTCAAATTGCCAGCAATGCTCACTAAAGGGGGATTGCACGCCGGGTCCTCAACGTCGCGTGACACGCTGGGAGCACGAGGCTGTTCTCGATGAGATGCAGGCGCGACTTGATCATGCGCCTGAGATGATGCGCATCCGGCGACAGACTGTCGAGCACCCGTTCGGCACGATCAAGGCATGGATGGGCGCCACTCATTTCCTGACACGGACCATCGAGCGGGTGAGTACGGAGATGAGCTTGCACGTGCTGGCGTACAACATGAAGCGAGTGATCAAGCTACTCGGTTCAGAAGCGGTTATGAAGGCGATGCGGGCGTGATGCCCGTACGGGGTTGTTGAGCCTTTGCGATATGTTCGGTTGTGGTTTGCGTTCAGATTGCCGCAAACGACAAGCCGCGACATGCGCCGGAACAGGTTTCGTCAATTCCCAGTGGCCACGCGTTTTGACACAGTCTGGGCCAGTAGGTGTCACTCAGACCGGACCTGCGGCCATCCCTTCTCACTCCGACATGGAACGGTCGCCGGGAATGCTCATTTGCACCCTTGATCCCGGCCGGCCAATCCCCTTAGCTGCTCAAAGGCGACGTGTGCCCGAGCACAGCGGCCAACATCAGCACAGCGACCATTGCAAGCGCTTCCACGGCCAGCAGCCGGTTGAAGCCTCGCTGTGCACGGCGAAAGGCTGCGATGTCGCCAGTCACCGCCGACTCCAGGCGTGGCAGATAGATCATCCGGTTGTGCCCCCCCAGCAGCACCGCCAGCGTGACGAACACGAGTTTGAGCGTCAGCATCTGGCCATACAGCACGCTAAACAACGGCGCGCCGAGGTGAGCCGTATTCCGCATCGCGTTATAGATGCCCGGTCACGATCACCACACCGAGCGCGACGGTCGCCAAGGCGTTGTCACATTACCGATCACCCGGCGAATCATGGGCAGGTGAGTCAATCACTCAGAAGACTGCAGACGGATTCTGGGCAGTCTCGGTGAATTCGCGCCATGCGACAAACCGCGCGGCGAGCCGCTTGCGATAAAACGAAGCGCGCAGCAAATGACGCTTGAGCGCAAAGTGTTGCCGGATTGGTCCGAAGCACGAGAGGAAGACCTGCGTGCGTTCGGGTAGCCGGAACCCTCTCATGCGTCGCTCGCGTTCGCGCGTCGGCTGATGGCTGTTCTCTGCACGGTTGTTGACGCGGGCAGCCGCCTTGACTGAAGTTGACCCAGAAAAACGGACATCTATCCTTTGGAGAAGGAGGTGCCGATTATGGGCAAGCATCGTACCCCGTACCCGGCGGAATTTCGGGCGCAAATAGTCGAGTTGGTGAAGGCCGGACGCAGGCCGGAGGAACTGGAAAAGGAGTTCGAGCCGACTGCACAGACCATCTACAACTGGGTGGTGCAGGCTGATCGCGACACAGGTGTGCGGTATGACGGTCTGACCACAGCCGAACGGCAGGAGCTCACACGGTTGCGTCGTGAAGTCCGGCAACTGAAGATGGAGCGCGACATCCTCTCTCACGCGGCAGCCTGGTTCGCGAGGGAGACGGGATCCATTCCACCGAAGGGCGGTACGGGTTCATGAAAGCGAACCGGGCCCGCTGGCCCATTGCGATGATGGCGCGGCTGCTCGGCGTCTCGACGAGCGGCTATTACACGTGGCTGGTGCGTGAGCCCGCGATGCACACACGCAGCGATGCGCAACTGCTCTCGCGCATCCGCACGCTACATGCGAGCTCGCGCGGCACGTATGGGGCACCGCGTATCCATGCGCAGCTCGCGCGCGAAGGCGTACACGTGGGGCGCAAGCGGGTGGCGCGCCTCATGCGTATGGCGGGTCTGTGCGGGGCAAGCCGGCGGCGCTGGCCGCGCACCTCACGGCCACGCGCAGGCGCCCGGCGTGCGCCTGATCTGGTGCGCCGGCACTTCAGTGCCGACGCGACAAACGTGCTGTGGGTCGCAGATGCGACCTATGTACCCACGGGCGAAGGATTCCTCTATCTGGCGGTCGTGCCGGATGTGTTCAGCCGTCGCATCATCGGCTGGGCGATGTCCAGCCATCTGGATACCGAACTGATGTTACGCGCGCTGGACATGGCGTTGCAGCAACGACGCCATGACGGTGTGATTCTACATTCCGATCAAGGCTGTCAATACACGTCCATTGCCTTTGGACGGCGCTGCCACGAAGCAGGCGTACAGCCGTCGATGGGCACGGCCGGCGATGCCTATGACAACGCGATGTGCGAGTCGTTCTTCGGCACACTCGAAGCCGAACTGCTCTGTCGCGAACACTTCGCGACTCACGAACAGGCACGGCGGCGTCTGTTCTCGTTTCTGGAGAGCTGGTACAACATACGCCGCCTGCACAGCAGCATCGGCTACTGTTCGCCGCTCGAGGTCGAAAACCTGCATGCGCAAGGTCAAAGCTTATCGACGCGCGGGTTGTCCACCGCCAGGCAGCGTCGTGGTCGTGACAGGCGACCCGCCGCCCGACCGTGGACAACCCGCATTTCAACCTTATCGGGAGGTGCCACACCGAATTAAAACTCAACTGCAAATCTATCCGTCGAACCGGGTCAACCTCAGACGAACACATGCTTTATGTTCGCGAGTTCCGGGATTTCGGCCTTTTCCGCAGGGTAGCTGCGCAACTGGTCGGTGACGATTTTCTTCGGCACCTTGTGACAGGCCGCCAGTACGCGTTTGAAGAAGCGTTTGGCCGCAGCCTTGTCGCGGCGCTTTTGCAGGAGGATGTCGAGTTCGATGCCGTGCTGGTCGACCGCGCGCGACAGCACATAAGGCTCGCCGCGTAATGTCACGAACACCTCGTCAAGATGCCAGGTGCTGCCCGGCTGGCGCCGCGCAGCCTTGACGCGATGTGCGAAGCCGGCGCCGAACTTATCGGCCCACCTGCGGATCGATTCATGGCTGACGACCACGCCACGCTCGAACAGCAATTCCTCGATGTCGCGCAGGCTGAGCTGGAAGCGAAAGTACCACCGAACGGCGTGGCTGATGATTGACACCTGGAACCGGTGACCGTGATAGAGCGATTTCGTCTTCTTCATCACGACGTCTTAGCGACCGGCCCCGCGAACGTGACAACGCCGGGTGGCCGAGTACCAGCTGCTTCGGCAGGTGCCAGAATCATGGGGAACGAAGCTGCCGTCAATCGACCAGATTGAAGCCGAGCTTCGGCCAGATCTGCACTACGACGCGTAGCAGACACTGCCGATGGACGAGCCCATGCGAAAGCCAGGACGGTTAGCGTCACGCGTTACGCGATCCAGCTACCTGATGTATTTCTCCGCCCCTCATCAGGCGCCGCGCGATGTCGGCCGTTTGCAGCGTTGCGCGTTCGGTCGGTGAATGGGCCGCGAGATAGCGGGCGACCGCAATGAGAACGTGCCGTCCCTCGGCAGTATTGCCGCATGCAGCAAACTGGCGGACGCCGGCCTCCAGCATCTGATAGGCATGAAAGCCCGCATCTTCGCGCAGTACCGCAACCGCAAGTGTGGCGATCAGTGCCTGGGGCGGATGGCCACGCGTGAGATGGCGCGCCACGAGCCTTGCCGCAAGATCGACCTGTCGCTGCCGGTCGAAGGCGTCGAGCAGGGCGGTCCGGATCGTCTCCTCATCGGCAGGAAGGTCGTCGAGCGGATCGTTGCCGTCGCCCGGGATTCGGGCCGGTGGCACATTCAGATACCGCGCAAGGTAGAGCGCCATGGCGGCGTGCAAGATGCCGCGAGCGGGCGCGGCGTCACTGTCGATACCCGCGGTCCCAATGCGCCTGAGCATCTGGTGGAGCGCGTTGGCATGGGTAAAAACGTGATGCGCGGTCTCCCAGTCGGCGTGCTCGTTGGCATCGCCGAAGCGAGCCATGCGAAGCGCCGCTCCATACGCGAGGGATTGTCCCAGGTCAGCCGGAGCGGCGCCTGCGAGAATCGCCGCCTTCAGCGCGTCAATAATCTTCGCCGGATCGTCTCCAAGCAGTTCCCGGGCGAGCGCGGCGTGCTGCGACCAGCCTTGCAGAGCGCGCCCGGCAGCGAAAAGGCGTGACATCTGGCTGGCTGCTTCGTCGCACAGCGCGACAAGATCAGCGGGCTGGCGCCAGGCGGTCGACTCCTCGGCGCCACGGGCGCTCACCATCTGGGCGACAACAGTGGGCAGCAAGGCTGACGCGTGCTGCCAGCCGATCAGGTCGAGGCACTCGAACGCCTTGTTGATGAAGTCGAGCAGATGACCGGTGTCGGCAAAAGCCCGCTCGGTCCCGGCGGACAGCAGGGCATCGGCGAGCACGGCCGGTGAAAGACCGGCGGCAATCGCCGTCAACAGCGTGCGCTCGGCCGCCTCGCGATGGCGCACGCTGGTCCAGAGGCGCTGCCAGCGCCTGAGCACGGCGAGCTCCGGCCGACTTCCCAGTGGTGCGCGCTCCCGCCGCGGTGCTTCGCCGTTGCAGTCCGCCGCCACATGACGCGCGCCGTGAAATAGGGCGAGATAGGCATCGTCCGCTGGCAGTACGGACAACAGGTTGGCGAGCGTCGTCAATATCGTGAGACCGACGCCCCAGCCATCACGGTTCTGCGCGCCGAACAGCGCGACCTGTCGCACAATATCGGCCACGGGGACGCCGGCCGCGAGCTGACCCTGCACGGCTTTGGCGATGACTAGTCCGAGCTCGTGTGCGAGCCCGTCCGCAAGTCGCTGATGCCAGTGCGTTGCAGGATCGGAGTATCCAAACGTGGTCGCCACCCAAACGTCGCCATTGCGGACCTCGACCGCGCAGGCCGGTACGTCGTCTGCCCAGAGGTCGAACGTGCAGCCGCTTTCCAGATCGAAGCGGGCGTGGTGCCAGTGACAGGTCAGGATGCCGTCTTCAACAGTGCCCCGCTCGAGTGGGAAGCCCATATGGGGGCAACGATTGTCGATGGCGAAGACGCGCCCGCGCTCATGGATAACGAGGATGGGACCATGGCTGCCCTGCACAATGCGCCGCCCCTTCGCTCGCAGCTCTTCAAGGCTTCCCGCGAGCACGAATCCGTCATCGGGTGCATCCATATTCGGCCTCCGGCATTCCTCCTTGCACGGGCGTCACAGGTACGTGCGCTCGCGTGCAAACACAAGCATACTCCGGGCAAACGCCGAGACGTGCGTGAGACCGGAATGCGAACGCTCCGTTTCCAGAGCCGGAGCGAATGTAAGCTTATCGAGTACCGCGATACTGGCTTGAGTGCCTGGCGGCCAGCCGTTGGGTAGGGCGCGCGTCAACGGAAATCCCATTATTGGAGATTGGACAATGCTTGCCGTCCAGTAATTGCAGCCAAAGGAGTGCCGATGACCGATGTCACGTGTGCCCAGTGCGGAGCAGCCACGTCACCGCACGACGTTGTCAGCGTCGCGTCACCGGATGGCACCTTCCGGTTGCTCTGCAGCCGCTGTTTCAACACCGAAATGGCCCGTCTTGCGGATGTCGACGCATTCGAACATCCGGAATTCACGCCCGTGCGCCTGCCCGATGCAGATGGTGTCGCTCACGAGTTTCATTTCCGCAGCCTGCTATTCGGCGATCGGCTTTCACTGGAGGCGTTCGAACTGGCTTGCGGTGACGAAGACTGCGGGGGCTTCCGCTTCCAGCTTTTGGGCGATCCGCGGACTACTCTGTTCGCCGCCGCGTCCGATCAAACATTTTTGCTATTCGGCCATAACTGACGTTGGACCGGGCCGGGTTCTATGTTAGCTATGCGGCGGCTTGCCGACGTTGGCGGCATCGAGCAGAGGGCCGATAGCTTCCTGCATCGGGAACTCACACTTTCGACCCAGTTCGGTCGGTCAACTTTCTACAAACCAGCCATTCAATTGCCGTAGCGAGAATCGTCGAATAGTGGGCACTCCAGATTGAGCCGGAAGGTAGTCGCTCAATGGACCCCTCGCCGGGGATCTCATTGGAGCGATCACGCTCCGATGCCCGATGATGCTCAAATGCTGACGCACTGCCGGGAAGGGGCCTATCGCGACACAAGGGCCAGCTTGACCCCGACTGCGACGAACGCCGCGGCGAAGCTCCGGCGCATCCACTTGAGAACTCGGGGTCGCGAAAGGATTCGGTCACGAACACTCGCCGCAAATACTCCATATGCCCCGAATACGACGAACGTCATCGTCATGAAGACGAGCGACAATTCCAGCATACGAAACCCGGGCCGGGTTTCGCCGCGATCAATGAATTGCGGCAGAAACGCAAAGAAGAAGATCGACAATTTTGGGTTGAGTATATTTGCCAGGATCGCGTGCGAGATCACTGGCCCATCAGAGTGCTCGGGGTCGTGCAACTCGATCTTCAATGGTCCATCTTCCTCGAGCGTCTTCCACGCCATATAGAGTAGGTACCCTACGCCCGCATACCTGATCGCTTCGAACGCGACGGCGCTCGCATGCAGGAGCGCAGCCAGACCGGTGATCGCCACCGCCATATGGGGCAGGATGCCCAGTGTGCAGCCCAATGCTGCGACAACCGAAGCACGCGCCCCACGCGACAAACCTGCGGCCAGAGTAATGAGAGTACCTGTTCCGGGCGAAGCTACGATGATCAGCGAAGTGAGCAGAAATCCGACGTTCATCCCGCACGCAGCTCCAACACAGATGCAGAAGGCCAAAGCTCAGAGACCGTCGCTCGAAGCGTCAAGATTAGCCGCGCGACGTCTGCGTGTGCGGTTTCGTGCGTGGCTTCGGCAATGACGAGCGCAGTCATGGTCCTTTCTCTCACCGCCGAAAAGCCGCTCTGACGGTTCGTCCATCGCCGCGCGTGGGCGCGATGACTATCGTCGGCGAAGATAACCTCGCCCACGTCCGGATACTCCAAATCACCCGCGAACGTCTCAAACGTCTCCGTACCTAGCGCGGGTCGCACCTGAAGATCGCCAGTCACCCTGTCGAGGTCTATGGCAGCTATCGGAATGGCGAAAGCCATCGACATGGCGTTGCACAGGTCGACCAGCGGATGAACCGAGGGCAGGTCTCCCGTTTGACGCAACCGGCGAAGCAGCGCCTCCGAGGCGCAGCGATATTGCGTTGGCTTCAGGCCCATCTTTGCGAAAGTTCGCCGCCACGCCCGGATTTCCGGCAAATCGCTTTCCATTGCAGGCGCAATGCGCTGCCTGGCGAGGGTGACGAGTTCAGTGACCGGATTTGATATTGGCGCGACAGGCCCCAACTCGTCCAGAAGAAGCAAGCCTGTTGCAAGTTCCGGGAAGTCGCGATGAATAGAAGGTGCATAGGAGAACTGCAAGATCGTACCTCGCGTCAGGAAAAGAGATTCTGTCTCGATTCTCAGCCTCCGTTTTCCGATCGTCTTGAATGAAATTGCACGCCTGCGCGGTCAGCCAACCACCTTCGCGTACGCACCCGGCGTCACGCCGAAACTGCGGACAAACAACCTCGTCATGTGACTTTGATCGGAGAAACCGCTCTGCGCGGCCGCATCGGCGAGCCGCGTGCCGCAACGGATCAGTTGCCGCGCTCGATGAATGCGGCGCTGCAGGATGTAGGCATGGGGCGTGAGGCCGGTCGCTCTCGCGAAACTTCGCAGAAACTGATAGCGGCTCAACCCGGCTTCGTCTGCCAGTGCGGTGAGCGTCAGAATCGCCAGGGGATCGTCATCGATCAAGGCACGCGCTGAAGCGATTCCAATCGGAACGGATCGCTGCCTGGGGGATCCGGGCTGCAGCAAGCTACCCAGCACGAGTAGCAAGGTCTCGTCCGCCTTGAGTCCGTGCGGGTCTACAATGCTGCTGGTCATTGCCCGGAAGAGCTGATCAAATTGGCCTGCAATGCGCTTGTCGCTGACTTTGGGTTGAGTGAACTCGCAAGCCATTCCTCCCCGTCCTTCGGTGATGTCAATGGCTAGTTCAGCAACGATCGGAGGGTCCAGGTACAGCATTCGCCATGAGCGCCCGCCGTCGCCGATCGGTGCCCCGTCATGCACTTCACCAGGGTTGACAGTGATCACGTCGCCCGCACCGGCTTCGACGAGACCACGGCCGCTCGCCGATTTCTGCGCGCCGCGCTCGATCAGACCCACACCGAATTGCTCATGGGTATGGCGCCCAAAGACGAGTGTCGTGTTCGCCTCCACGGCTTCGATGCCGCTTCGCCGGCAGTTCGACAGTCTGAATCCAGTGCCTTTCATTTCTTTCATGTCCTCCGGGGTGCCTATCGATTAAATGGTTCACATAGCCGTCGCTCGGACCGGACGCCGAAGCAGTAACCCACAATCAGCATGCGGATCATGAGCTCAGGGTCGATCGATGGACGACCCATTGAGCTATAGAACGGTGCGAGGTGCTGGCGCAGATCTCGAAGGTCAAGGAAGCGATCGATGCCTCTCAACAGGTGCGATTGCGGGACGTGGTCGTCGAGGTTGAAAGAGTAGAAGAGCTTGTCCTGTCCGCTATCCAGTCGACCCATCATGACGATTCACCCCCGTCGCTTGATGTTTCCCAGGATACCCAACATTTCGCGTCTACAGCGACTTTTTCAACAGAATCGGCCGGTTGTACGCATTCAGCCCCCTTCATCGGCAGCCGCCGGCTCGGTCGATCTGCGAGAGCTGCAGGCGTTTCAGTTCATCTGCTGGCTGGCGTGGGGGCCGAGCATTCCGATTTGCACGTGCTCGCGGTGGCGAGGAAAAGTCGGGTTTCAGTTCGGTTACGGCGACGAGAATGACTCGATTCCGTTGTTCAAGTCAGAAAATGACGACGGCTCGTGGGCCGTTCAATATCTGAATCGGTCCGTCAACAAGCACTCGGAGAACGGTGCCAGCCCGCTGGCGTTCCAGGCCTCGGTGACCGGGCAGTTGCGGTGAGACTCGCACGACGCGATCCTGCCCGATGCCCAGCGTCACCATTCGAATGCCGACGGCAAGCGCGGGCGGCTGCTGCTCGAATGCCTGCATGGGCCCGTCCAGCCGCGACCGGACGGCGTGGCATCGACTCACCGCTATTTCTCGGCCTACGTGTGGGTCCTGTTCGTGATCTGCGACAAAAAAGGTGACGCGGTCTGGCCGCGCGCCCCGAGGGCGAGCCCGGTCCACGCGGGGAGCGAGGCGCAGGTTTGGCGTGGGCTGCTGCCGTTCTTCGGGCATGCGAATAGCGACAACGGCGACAACTACCCGCTACTCAAGAAACAGGTCGCAAGAAAGGCGCTGGCCGTGTCGCCGACGTTTGCGGCGACAAGCGGTGGGACGCCGTTGCGCTGAAGCGGCGTTCCTGGTGACTGTTGAACGTGCTCAGTTCGCGAATACGCACGGCGACGAAACCTCGCCGCTACTGACATTTATGACAGCGCGTCCGCTCCGTCTACCGCGACCGACTTGCGCCGGTAGCCCGTGGTCGCGAGCAGCAGGCTGCGCGTGTATTCGTGCTCGACCTGCTGCGCGCGAATGGATGCGATATCGCGTTGCTCGACAATCTCACCATTACGCATGACCGCGACGCGCGAGCAGAGAAAGCCCACCACCGCCAGATTGTGGCTCACCAGCATCATTGTCAAATTGCGTTCGCGATGAAGCCGTCGCAGCAGGTTGAGGATTTCGGCCTGCACGGACACATCGAGCGCGGACGTCGGCTCATCGAGCAGCAGCACGCGCGGTTCGACGATCAGCGCCCGTGCAATTGCGACGCGCTGCCGCTGCCCTCCCGACAACTGATGCGGATAGCGGAAACGATACGACGGACCCAAGCCGACTTCGCGCAGCGCATCGACAATGCGTTCTTCCTGCCCGCCGATGCCGTTGATGGTCAGCGGCTCGCGCAAGGTCTGATCGATCGTGAAGCGCGGATGCAGCGAGCCGTACGGGTCCTGAAACACCATCTGCACGTCGCGTCGGAAGGAGCGGTCGAGTTTTTCTCCCAGCACGTGCGAACCGATTTTCATACGGCCGCCGGCGACGGGCGCGAGACCGGTCAACGCGCGCAGGATCGTCGACTTGCCGGAACCGGATTCGCCGACCAGCCCGAACACCTCACCTTCGCCGACATGAAAGCTCGCCTCGCGCACTGCGTCGAAGTGACCGGTCCTGGTTTTAAAGCGTACCGTCAAAGCGTCGACATCGATCATGCTGATTCTCCTGCCGGTTGTGTGAGCCATGCCGCGTCCCGCTTCAGCACGGGCAGTTGCTCGGGCGGATCGATAAGCGGTGGATTCGCCGCGAGCAGGGCACGCGTATAGGGATGCTCGGCGTGGACGAGATCGCGCGCCGCGCAGGTTTCCACGACACGTCCCGCGAACATCACGACGACGCGGTCGCAGAACGACATGACGAGGGGCAGGTCGTGGCTGATAAAAATGAGGCCGGTGTCATGCTTTTCGATCATCTCGTCGAGAATCCCGAGCACCTGCATCGAGACGAGCACGTCGAGCGCGCTGGTGGGTTCATCGGCGATCAGCAGACGCGGCCGGGACGACACCATCATGGCGATCATCACGCGCTGCCCCATGCCACCCGACAACTCGTGCGGGTAGGAATCGGCGACACGCTCCGGATTGCGGATATGCACCGCTGCCAGCGCCTCGATGATCTTCTCGCGTATCTCGCGGCGGCCGAACTTCGGTCCGTGCAGTTCAAACGCTTCGCGCATTTGCTGCGCGACGGTCATCACCGGGTTCAGTGAGTATTTCGGATCTTGCAGGATCATGCCCATCTGCTGGCCGCACAGTTGCCGGCGCTTGCGCACCGGCATGGCAAGCAGATCCTGACCGTCGAACTTCATCGCCTTCGCATGACATTGCGCCTCGGGCGGCAGCAGGCCGAGCAGCGCACGCCCGGTCAGCGACTTGCCGGAACCGGATTCGCCGACGATGCCAAGCCGCTCGCCGCGCTGCAGCGTCAGCGAAAGGCCACGCACCGCCTCGGTCAATTCGCCGCCATGACCGCGAAAGCCGATTCGCAGGTGGTCGATTTCACACAAAGGATGGGCCATATAGACTGGCATGTCAGCCTCCATGGCGTGGATCGAAGACGTCCCGCAGACCGTCGCCGAGCAGGTTGAAGGCGAGACTCACCAGCAGAATGGCGAAGCCGGGAATAGTGGCCACCCACCACGAATCGAGCAGCACGTTGCGGCCCGACGCGACCATGAAACCCCACTCGGGGCTGGGCGGTTGCGCGCCGAGGCCAAGGAACCCGAGGCCCGCGACAGTGAGAATGATGCCGGCCATATCGAGGGTCGCGCGCACGATCACCGACGACGAGCAGAGCGGCATGATATAGAGCAGGAGGATGCGCTTGCGCGAGGCGCCCTGCAAGCGCGCGACGTGAATGAAGTCGGCTTGCACGAGCCGCAGCGTTTCCGCCCGCGCGAGGCGGGCATAGGCCGGCCAGGCCGTAATCGAAATGGCGATCACCGCGTTGATCACACCGGATCCCAGCGCGGCCGCGAAAGCGAGCGCGAGCACGATCTTCGGAAAGGCGAGCGCCACGTCAGTGATCCGCATCAGCACGTTGTCCACCCAGCCGCCGAAGAAGCCGGCGGTGGTGCCGATCAAAAGCCCCACCGGAACCACGATCACCACGACGAGAATCGCAATCGAGAGCGTGAGGCGTGAGCCGTAGATCAGACGCGAGAGGATGTCCCGGCCAAGCTGGTCGGTGCCGCACCAGTGCGATGGCGAACCCGGCGGCAGCAGGCGGTCGGAGAGGACTTGCTGCAGCGGATCGTGCGGTGCGATCAGCGGCCCGATCGCCGCGATGATGATCAGCAAGGCCAGGATCACGAGGCCGAAGGACGACAGCGGATTGCCCGCGAAGCGTCGCCAGCGCCGGTAAGCGAGGCCGAGCGCGGCCTGCATGCGTGACGCGGGCGTGTCGCTCAGCAGCCAGTCTTTCCATCGTCGGGGCGCGGCATTCATCGGCCAGTCCTGTGTTTGCATAGATTCATCGGTAGGGGGAAGCACGAAAGAGACCTCTGCAGTGTCAGCGGGCGCGTGGATCGAACACGCGATAGAGCGCGTCGGTCAACAGGTTGAGCGCGATGAACGTGACGCCGATCACGAGCGTGCTGCCGAGCACGGCGTTCATATCGGCGTTCAGGAGGGCGCCCGTCAGATACGAACCGATACCGGGCCAGGCGAAGACGATTTCGGTCAGCACCGAGCCTTCGAGCAGATAGCTGTACGTGAGTGCGATCACGGTCAGAAGCGGCACGGCGATATTGCCGAACGCGTGGCGCCAGATCACCCGGCGCTCGGGCAAGCCTTTCGCGCGCGCCGTGGTGATGTACTCCTGGCTGAGTTGATCGAGCATGAACGAACGCGTCATGCGGCTCAGATAGGCGACCGAGTAGTAGCCGAGAATGGCCGCGGGCAGCGAGATATGCGAGAACGCATTGAAGAACACGTCCCATTCGCCGGCGATGAGCGAGTCGATCAGCAGGCTGCCTGTGCGCGTATCGACCATGCCGTCGAATACCGGATCGACGCGTCCCGGCCCCGCCACCCAATGCAGCTTCGCGTAGAACAGCAGGAGGCCCATCAGCCCGAGCCAGAACACCGGGACCGAACTGCCGACGAGGCCGACGAAGCGCGCGACGTGATCGATCCAACGGTTGTGGCGCACGGCGGCGATCACGCCCAGCGGCACGCCGATTAGCACGCCGATGATGGTCGACAGGGTCGCGAGTTCGAGCGTCGCGGGAAACACCCGCTGGATGTCTTCGATCACAGGATGCGCAGTCAGCAGCGACATGCCGAAATTGCCATGCAGCACATCGCGCACATAGATCAGGAACTGCACTGCGAGCGGCGCGTCGAGCCCGAGTTGAAGACGCGCCGCCGCGTAGGCTGCGGCTGACGCGCGATCGCCGAGAATCGCCAGCACCGGATCGATCGGTATTTTGCGGCCGATCACGAACGTGACCGCCAGCAACCCGGCGAAGGTGATCACCAGCGTGATGATCCAGCGCACGAGGCGCAAGGTCCAGCGCACGCTGGGGCTTTCAACCGAAAGCGCGCGCATGCGCTCGAAAGTCGTGAGGGGAGTGGACATGGTGAGTTCCTCGGTCGAAGGCGAAGCCCGGACAGTCTCGCCTTCGCCGCAAACGTTACTGCTTCTTCAGATCACGATACGACACGAGGTCGTTGATCGGACCCACCTCGAGACCCGTCACGCCCGGTCGCGCGGCCACCTGCGAGACCTGCTGGAACATGATCACGAAGGGGGAGTTCGCGAGCACCTGCTTCTGCATGGTCTGGTACAGCTCGGCGCGCTTCGCTGACGACGATTCGGCGAGCGCCGCGTTGGTTTCCTTCGTCAGGCCGGGGATGTCCCATGAATTGCGCCACGCGAGCATCTTATAGGCCGACTTGTCGGAATTGTCGGGATTCCAGGTGAATCCTTGGGCATTGCTGTGCGGGTCGATGTAATCGGCCGACCATTCGCCGATATAAATGTCGTGCGAGCGCGAGCGGTACTTAGCGAGCGTCTGCTTGTTGTCGCCGGGGATGATCTGAACCTTGATGCCGCCCTGGGCAAGATTGGCCTGCACTGCCTCGGCGATTTCGCTGTAGGGGTAGCCGTTACGCACGTCCATCGTCACGGAAAAGCCGTTCGGAAGCCCGGCTTTTGCCAGCAGTGCCTTGGCCTTGGCGACGTTCTGCTGGTAGGGGTCGGTGTTCAGCGCGCCGAGGAAACCTTCGGGGAGGAAGGTTTCGTGCACCTTGTAGGTGGTTTTCGCGACGTTGCTCTGAATACCGTTGTAGTCGATCAGCCACTTCATCGCTTGCTGGACTTCTGGTTTGGCCAGATTCGGATTCTTGACGTTCAGGCCGAGGTACAGAAGCGTCGCTTGCGGCACCGCGCTCACATGCGCCTTGCCGGACTTCGTCAGGGCGACGAGATCATCCGGACTCAGGTTGCGCGCCACATCGACGTCGCCGTTCTCGAGCAGCAGGCGCTGGCTCGATGCTTCCGGCACGTGACGCAACACGATACGCTTCATCGCGAGCGGTAAGCGATAACCGTCGAAGCGCTGCAGTACGATGCTGTCGTTGGCGGTCCATTTGACGAGCTTGTAGGCGCCGGAGCCGGCCTCGTTGGTGCGCAGCCAGTCGTTGCCGAAATCATTGCCTTTCTGGTGCGTGAGCAGCAACTGCTTGTCCACCACCGATGCAGGCCACGCGCCGAGTACGTTCAGGACGAACGTCGGCGCGTATTTCTGGTCAGTCGTCACACTGACGGTTGTGTCGTCAACCTTGTTCACGTTGGCCAGCACGTTGTCTTTGGTCAAACCGATGCCTTGCAGCACGGCCGCCGCGCCTTTGTCGAGCAGGACGGTGCGCTGGATCGACCACGCGACGTCGTCGGCGCTCAACGGGTTGCCCGAGTGGAACTTGAGACCCGGACGGATCTTGAACGTGAAGGTCAGGCCGTCGGGGCTCACGGTCCATGATTGCGCGACATCGCCGTTGAATTTCGACGGGTCTTTCAGATCGACCCGCACCAGCCGGTCATAGGTATTCGCCACATATTCTTCCGGCACCAGTTCGTAGACTTCGCCCGGATCGAGCGTGGTGAATTCGTCGAGGAACGTGGCCATGACGAACATGTCTTTCGGCGTCGCCGCCGCAGCGGGGCCGGCGGCTGTGAACGACAAGGTCAAGGCGGAGGCGATCGCCGCCGCCGTCAGTGCATTGCGCAATACCAGTTTCATTGCCGCTCCATAAGGAATGGGATAGAGCCTGTCAGGGAACAACGGATGGAGAAATCGAACGCCACTACATGAGACGCAACGGACCGCTTTCGCTGTTATCGATCAACGGCAGCGCGCGGGAGGCAGGCAACTCGTAATGCCACCATTCGCTCTTGATGTGGATGAAGCCGGCGGCGTGCATGATGCCGAGCAGTAACAGGCGGTTGCGCTGCACATGCGCGGGCAGGCCGGTATGGAAGTGTTCGGACTCGATCGTCATGGCGTCGAAGCCCGTGCCCATGTCGAGTTCGTTGCCGTCGGCGTCGAGCAGCGTCAGATCGATCGCCGTGCCGCGGCTATGGTTCGAACCACGGCCAAGCTCTGCGATGTAGGTGGGGTCGGGCAGAAAATCCCACAGCACCTGTTGCGCCTGGGGCGGACGGTACGCATCGAAAATCCGCACGGTCAGGCCGGCGTTGCGGGCAATCTCCACTGCCTTGCGCAAAGCGGCTTCGGCGGGTTCGAGCAGCAGGCAGTGAGCTTCCTTGTAGATGGGCTTGCCGGTCAGGTTGCGCTCGGTGGCATAGACGAGGTCGATGTCCACGCTATGCGTGGCGGCGGTGATTTCGATGAGTCGCGGTTGTGTCATGGCGGGCGCGTTGAGATGCCGGATGTGAGAGGTTTAGAGATCGAACTGGTTGAATTCGCCTTGCAGCTCGCGATTGCGTGCGACGCGTTCGTCGATCGTGGACCCCAGTTGTGCAACGATCGCGGTAATCAGCAGGTTGAACAGACAGCTGAGTGGCGCCAGCGAGTCCCAGAACTGGCCGACATCGGTTTTGACCTGCAACAGGTCGCAATCGAATTCACGAGCCCACGGGCAATAGATGTCGGTGACCAATGAAAACGGCACGCCACGATGCGCCGCGGCTTCACAGTAGCGGCGCGCGATCATCGAGTAGGCGCGCGTGTCGGTAATGACGAGGTACGGTGCGGCAAACTCCGAGTTCAGCGAATCGACGTATGAGCCGGACATCCCGTCGGAGTAGAACACGCGCGCACGGATGTATTCGAGGTAGCTGTAGAACGCGTTGCTGATGCCGCGCGTCGACTGGATGCCGAGGATATACACGGCGTCCGCATAGGAGATGCGCTCCGCGATGCGGGCGAACATGGGCGATAGCGCCAACTGGTACACATGCTGGATCGCGTCGATTTCGAGTTGCAGCGAGCGGGTCAGGGCGCCGGTTTGGACGTTTTCGCCGTGGTGCGGGGTGTTGGCGAACTGCCCGAACACACGCCGGTATTCGTCGAGCCGGTCGGTAATCATCCACGGGCGCCCCTGCGCGCCGCGCAGTTCGCGCTTGAGGTCGTCGAGATTGCGATAGCCGACGCTGCGCAGGAAACGCCCCACGGAAATTCCGCTGGTGGCCGTTTGCTGCGCAATCTGATCAGCCGTTTCGAGGCCTAGTCGCTCGAGATTCGCCAGCATGTAACTGGCAATGCGCTGGGACGTGGGAGTGAGGTCGGCAAAGTGGGCCTCGACGGTCTGTGCGAAAGCGGTCGGCATGTCAGCGCGTGTGGATTTAGGTAGTTACCTGTCATTTATTTCGTCAATGACATACATCTAACAAAGCCAATAAAGTCAGCGCCAGCTTAAAAAGTCAATTGGATGCCGCTGTCCGATAGTTTTGGGCGCGACTTCCGCTCACGGTGCTCCGCGCGCTGGTTTGATGCCGCTATTCGATGCCCTCATTCTGTGGCTCTAAAGTTTTGCCCACTGTCAGGGGCGGAGCCGCCGCCTGAACGTCGTGACGACGGGGCGGGCGAACGGCTCCTCGTGGAGCCGACTGTACGCGTCGGACTCCGTTCATCGGAAGCCGCAGTTCGCAAACACGCATACGCCAAGATTGCGCTGCCAGTGCGCGGTGGCTTCTTCGGCCGTCGTGGCCTGCGCTTGCGGCGGCAGCAGTTCCGCCGATGGGACGTCGAGCTTGCGATTCATCTTTGGGAGTTTCCAGGTTGACTAGAAGCCGGTCGAGCTATCGAAAGCATCGTAACGGCGTGCGGTGCCATCAGGCAGTCAACCCGTCATCCTGGTATCGCTAATACCTCCTCCATAACTAATGGCCCGCGCGCGACGTACTGTGCGACGTCTGCGGCGCGGCCGCCGTCGATACCGCCGCATCCGATACCCCGACCGCACCGCCCGGCAGATCGGCCCGCTTCGTCGAACTCACCGCATCCGGATAGAGCTGCATCAGCACGCGCAGCACGCCATTGGTCCAGCCGAAACCGTCCTGTAACGGATACTCGCCGCCGCCCGCGGACTTGTCGCTCGCGTCGCCGCCGAAGCGGGTGTTTATTGCCCCCATTTCTTTAAAAGCGCTAGCGACTAGCGCTCGGGACGGGGTCGCCGGGTGTGCCGATCTGCTTCCAGCGAAATCGCGCATTCGGATGAAGCAGCCGAACGGTGTGTGAGCCTTGCATTACTCAATAGGGACAATTCTTTGTCCGCCAGATCGTAGTCCTTAGCGGACATTTCTTGCGCTTGATTTTTGATGGCCTAGGAGTAACCTCACGTTATGCTAATAGCAATATTTCCAAGAGGTGGCTACATGAATAACGCACACAACGTTATCGGCGCTTCTCGGCTCGTTGCAGCTTTGATCCTCGCCGGCATGGCGGCCTCGGGCGCACAAGCGCAAAGTTCGAACGCGGCACCGGCTGCGGCATCTGCGCCGGGTCTTGCAACAGCCGCTCAGGCGTCGTCAAACGCACTGAACCCATTCCCTCATGGCAGGCACCCGTCTGGCGTCGGACCGAAAGTGCCGCCAGCCTTCGCCCTCGATGGATCGGACGTAGACAAACAGAACGGCGGAGACAAGATCAATCCGAATAAATTCCTCGACGATACCGGGCCGGCGGTGGATACGCCGTACCAAGCTCCCGAAGCAGCGACTAAAGCTACATTGAGCCGGACACCAGGGGCCGTCGCCGCGCCAACCTTTACGACGACCGACTGGCCGACGTATGGCATGAACAGGCAGCGGACTGGGTATAACTCAGTCGAGACGGTGCTCACCCAGACCAACGTGGGGACGTTGACAGAGCACTGGTCACGTCACCTGGACGGTGCCATCCTGACTCAGCCGGTACTGGCTACCGGGGTGACAATCAAAGGGGTGCCAACCGATGTCGTCTATGTTGCGACAGAGGGGAACACTACATGGGCACTGAATGCCGCGACAGGGGAGGTCATTTGGCAAAGCGCCCCTATCCCTCAAGCTATCTTGACGTCGAACTGCACCGGGCTGTTCCAAGGCAAGATCGGGGTGCAGGGCACGCCCGTCATCGACCATGCCAACAACCGGATTTTCGTTGTGAGCGGGCGAGGCTACCTGCATGCGTACGACCTCCAGACCGGCGTGGATCTCCCGGGCTTCAACCTGCCACTTCTAGACGCAGCCAACGCTTCTCCAACAACGATGGTCTATGGCGGCTTGACGCTCAGTCCCGATAGTTCGTCGATATACGTGGCGACAGCCGGCGACCCCTGCGATACGACGCCGTACCATGGACAGGTCGTCCGCGCGTCCACCACCAACCCAGCTGCGATTCTGCAACGCTGGTACCCAGACGGCGCAAGCGGGCCAGACGGGGGCGGTATATGGGGTGTGGGAGGCGTATCGATTCCGCCTGATGGGACGGTCGTCTATGCACTCACGGGCAACGCATTCGCCATTCCGGAAAATGCCGCGTTCGCGGAGCACGTCGTGAAGCTCACGCCGACCCTGCAGGTAGCCGCGTCGAACTCGCCGCTTTCTCCGCCCAGCACGGACTCCGACTTCGGCGCTACAGCATTGCTCTTCCAGCGTCCCACCTGCCCGACGATGCTCGCGGCCTACAACAAGTCCGGCGACCTCTTCATTTATAACCGAGCCACTATTCAGCGGCAGGGCCCCATTGAAAAGTTGACGATTTCCGTTAGTTCAGTCGAGGGCAGCAACATAGGCCTTCCTGCATTCGACCCGGTGCTAAATCGGCTTTACGTCGTGTCCCCTGCGAGCAACAACTTATACCAACACGGGGTCATTGCACTGTCGGTCGACAGCAACTGTACTGTGAACCCCAAACCCGTGTGGACGGCGCAAGTCGGCTTGGACCAATCCTCGTTCAACCCGGCTATCCCGCCCGTCGCCGCAAATGGTGTGGTGTATTACGCAGACGGTTTGGGCAACGACTTTTACGCATTGGATGCAGCGAACGGGCACGTACTCTTCCACCGCCAATACACGCCAGTTCAATCCGGCGAGGGTAACTTCGCGTCGCCGATGGTCGTGAACGGGCAAGTCTTCGTCGCTGGTAGCGACCACGTGGTTCATGCCTATGGCCTCCCCCCCTGACTGCTAAATTCGTTAGGAATACGGTACCTTTTTCGCAAGAGTAACCACTCTGCCCTTATTGCGCGCAGTGATTCGCAGTATCGCGCCGCTGCGCGCGTCCTGCGGACACATCGCAATTCGATGTCGTCGACGCAGGCATTGCCGCGAGCGCTTCACGACATCGCGAATCTTTTTTAATAGTTGATAGCAGCGCGTTCCTTCGCGCTCGGGTCCTTTATTCACAGTGCCCTGACATCGAGTTCGACGAGCCTATCGTCTTAGCTCACTTTGTGGCTGCCATGAAAATGGAAGAAATATTTCGATGTACGAATAACAGCGTCGCAGATTTGACTGCACTCCTTAAAAATCAGATTGAAAAGATAATTTCTCCAACCGATACCGGTGGGACCAGCACGTTCGTTCCCCAGCCGACAGAAGGGATCAAGCTACTGAATTTCGTTTATCGAGAGCCCACGCTGGAAAACGTCAAACGCATGATGAATGTGATTGTTTATGATCCTTCGGCACTGACCGATGACCTGCTGCAACAGCGTGTCAATAACTTGCAAGCCAACAAGCACCACGTCGAAAACTGGGTGGCGAGTATGGCAGCAAACCCCAGGCAGTTCACAGACTACCAACTGCGATTGTCGGAGATCAAGGCGCCGACACTGATCGTCTGGGGTAGAGAAGATCGATTTTTGCCCTTTGACATCGGGTTGCGTCTGCTATCCGGATCGCAGGACGGGTCGCCGGCCCGAAGCGTGGGTAGCATCACGGGTAGGAGGCGGTCGGGAACGGTTGAGGTGGCACATGGCGACGCTTTCCGGGCGGCAGTCGGCGTTTGCTGCCATCCGCCATGATGGTTTGGCGGATTTTAGCGCACTGAAATGTCCGATAATTCATAAAACGTCCTCCCCGCAGTTGATTGGCTTAGAACAGCGACGCGCTATGGAATACGGCTTCACTTCATCTTCGCTTGTACTATGATGAACCGGTGTGTTCCGTCCTGTCTCTTGAGTAGTCGCGATCGGTGCTGCGACCGGAGGCGCGGTTATAGCATCGGCACCGTTGGTGTTGGCATATTCGTGATGCACGTGATGCCAGGTTCGGTGCCTTCCGATATTCGCATGTATGTTCCTTGGGCAATGTGCTCGTCGCTACCTACGAAGGAGTAGCATGACTGCATCCGGTTCTAACGTGGCATCGAGGCGAGTCGCCATTCTGGTCCTGCTCTGTCGCGACTACGCAGCGCTCGAACTCACCCTCGCCAGTCACATGGCGTACCGGCCAACAGGCGTCGAGTTCATCCTGCTTCAGAACTGCCGGGGCGGCTATGACGCGGAACGCACGCTTGCCGTCGCGCGGCGCTACGCAAGACTTTTTCCGGGCATCGTTCGGGTCGTCGACGACATTCCGCCTGGCCCACCCTATCGCACGATCAAAAAACTACTCTCGCAACCGGCGCTCGCCGAAATCGACTTGATCTGCAAGGTGGACGACGACGCGTTCCCGATCGCCGGCGAGTGGCTCGACAAGATGCTCGCCACGTACGACGCGGCGGAAAATGAAAGCGCGAACGAGCTTGCCTACGTCACCCCGCTGATCAACAACAACAACTGGGGCTTCCCTGAGGTGATGCGTGTGATGAACCTGGAGCGCGAGTACTTCACGAGCCAGGCGCATCCCCATTTCGTCGGAGCCGACGGGGACAAGCGCTTTCCGATGCGAATCATCCCTGCGGAGCAGATCGAGATCGGCACCAATGGCACGATATGGGGCTATCCGCACATCGCGCGCTGGCTGCATGAACGGACCACGCTTCAGCCTGATGCTTTCATCGCTGCCACGCGGGACCTCGAACCTTGCGAAGTGCCGTCAGAATCGCGCTATTCGATCGGCTGCATTCTTTTTCGCAAGCGGTTATGGGACATGATCGACGACGGTGGGCAAGACGACGAGCACATGATGCATGTCTACTGTGCGCGGAACCGGTTGCGAATCGTCTGTGCGCGCAGCGTGCCATTCGTGCACATCGCGTACTTCTCCCAGCGCGAGGAGAACCGCGATATCGTCGATGCCGCTCGCGCGCTTTACGACGCGAGGCTTGGCCATCCCTTCCCGATTGCACTCTACGCGGACCGTGAACGCGATATCGAAGCACGGCTGCGCTGGCTCGAAGATCACCCGCCGCAGGCCACCAAGGGGACGCTTGAAGCGTCGAAGCGTGTGAGCCGCGCGATCTATCGGCGAGTGCGCGCGCTGTTGAAAAACGGTCGCCGAGCGTGGTATGTCGTGACTGGCAAGCGCGATGCGACGAGCGGCCGACGCTCTCCGTCGCCATGACGATGCGCAAGATCCATCCCCGGATCTTCTATTGCTTCGTGAGAAGCCTCGATAGCCGCTGACCCTGCGAAATGCGCCATCTGGCACATAACGCAGAGCGCGCTGCTATCTATCGAATCGAGTGCGCACTGCGCTTGTTCATGGCGGTGACTCTGGTGCCGTCAACTATCCGAAACGATCACGAATACACGAGGATTACGGAGTTCAAGTACCTCACCGGGCAGCAGCATCAGGGAACCTCGATCGTCAGGGAGTATCCGCGAGCCGAAGGCGAGTCGTACTATCCGATTCCACTCTGGCGGCTCAGGCGGTCAAGGTTTTCGACGATCAGCGTATCGCCGGGTACGACGTCACCGGCCTTGATACGCTCGATGAACGCGCCGAGCGCGCCGCCTTTCTTTACGTGCTCGCCCTTGTGAGCGGACTTGCCGCGGTCCTCCATGCGTAAAGAGCGATCGAGTATCAGGCCGTGCTGCTTGGCCCACGCTTCCGCGTAGGCATCCTGCCGCGCGATCGAGCTACCGTCTGCCTGCTGTGAACTCGAAAAACGGGCGCATGTATAGATTCCTGGCGTGTTGCTTATCGCGCTTTGCGCTTTCGTTGACCTGGTTCATCTATCCTGTGGCGTATTAGGGTCTGTTTACATATGGAACGCACGTGCGTTGCCGCGAGAAGGGCCGCTCGCAAGGACTGCGACGCCGCGAATACTCGACGTATTCGCAAGGAGCATGACGTAGCGAGCGGCCCTTCTCGCGGCAACCCCATTGCCTGGATTTCATTCCAGGGGAATGCCCGCTATCGGCCGCATGGCGGCGTCGCGCGTCGCTCACGTGGCGCGGCCACGCAGCGCTCCTTACTCCTTGCCCTGCGGCCGATAGCGGGCATTCGCACGTGCGTTCCATATGTAAACAGACCCTAGCTATATTCAGCAAATCTATTCGCGGCAATCGAGCTTCGTCGAACTCATCGCGTCCGGATTTCCGAACTCCCTATGCGATGCTCCGAATCTTCCAGTCAGTCCCAGGAAAGCTCTCAGGTGCCCGCTAGCACTCGCTGATTGCTGCGCCCTGGATGAGCCCTTCCGCAGCTTTAAGCGCTGCACCAACGACCTGGTCCATGTTGTAGTAGCGATACTGCGCGAGCCTGCCCACAAAAGTAATATCGGCAACTGTCTCCGCAAGCGCGTTGTAGCGCAGGAACAATGCCTCGTTTTCCTTGCGTGGAATCGGGTAGTACGGCTCACCTTCGGCTCGCGGATACTCCCTGACGATCGAGGTGCCCGGATGCTGCTGCCCGGTGAGGTGCTTGAACTCCGTAATCCTCGTGTATTCGTGATCGTTCGGATAGTTGACGGTACCTGTCGTCTGAAAGCGCTCCACGTCGCTCAGATGCTGGTGCTGAAAATCCAGGCTGCGGTACGGCAGCTTGCCGAAGCGATAGCCGAAATACGCGTCAATCCGTCCTGTGTACACAAGGTGTCCGCATTCGATACTCGCTTTCACCTCGTTATAGTCGGTCGACAGACGTACCTCGATGTCCGGACTGCCAAGCATCCTTTCGAACATCGCGGTGTAGCCTTGCGCCGGCATGAATTGATACGTATCGGTGAAGTACCGGTCGTCGTCGTTCGAACGTGTCGGGATTCGCGCAGCGACACCCGCGGACAGTTCAGAAAGATCGAGTCCCCATTGCTTGCGCGTATAGCCACGGAAAAACTTCTCGCACAGATCGCGGCCAACGCTGCTGAGCACCGCGTCTTCGCTGGTGGAGACGGTTCCTCGCGCTTCACGTACCGACTCGAGAAACGCCACGGTGGCCTGCTCGTTCAGGTCGAGGCCATATAACCTGTTGATCGTCGTGCGATTAATCGGTATTGGATAGAGGCCCCCGTCTACATAGGCCTTCACGCGATGCTCGTAGAAGCGCCAATCGGTAAAATCCGACAGGTATTCGAATATCCGCTTGCTGTTGGTATGAAAGATATGCGGACCGTACGGATGGATCAGCACGCCGTTCTCATCGTGCCGGTCGTAGGCGTTGCCGCCTATATGATTCCGTTTGTCGACGACGAGCACGCGTTTTCCGCTTGCCGCGAGGCGTTCGGCACAGACCGCGCCCGCAAAGCCGGCGCCTACGATAAGGAAGTCATATTTCATCTGTGCGCACCCTCGTTTGGAAAGCCGGAACCTTGCATTTGATCAGGTAAAGCGCCATCGAGGCCGTGACGAGAAACTCGGTGGCCAGCGCTGACATTGCCGCGCCCTGAGCGCCGTGAAACCATACAAGCGGCACGAGGATGGCAAGATTGAACAGGCCGGCGACGATCAGGATCTCGCTGACCTTCTTCTTCATGCCGAGCGGCAGCATCAGCTGAACGCCGAATACACCGCTCAGCCCGATGAGCAGTGGCATCGGCGCCATCCACTTCAGGACGATCACGGCCGGTTCGTACCCGGAGCCCATCGCGATACGAACGATCAACTCGGCGCCGCCCCACAGCGCGACCGAAGCCAGCAACATGGACGAGCCCGCCAGGTAAAACATCTTGCGCACCAGCGCAAACGCCTTGGCGGAGTCTTCGGAAAAGAGCGCCGTCACGCGCGGGTACACCGCGTTGGCGACCGGTCCGAGCGGCGCCTGGGCGAGGTTGCGGATCTTGTCGGCGACGCCAAAGTAGCCGACAGCGGCGTTTCCGGCAAGAAATCCGAGCACCACGCTATTGGTGGTGGTGTACAAACTGATCGCTGCGGTGGAAATGAACGTGTGCCAGCCGTCACGAAGCGTCTCCAGGATCTCCGCCTTGCCCGGCACCATCGCGACAATCATCCGGTCTTTTACGATCAGGAACGAGGCGACGAGTCCGGCAGCAACCACGCTCATCGAACTGATAAGCGAGGCGATCCACGTGTCGGCCGGCGAGTGCACCAGGACGAACGTGAGCGGAAGCAGCAGCAGCCGCGCGCTCAGCATCGAAACGGTAGTCAGCGTCATCTGCTCCAGGCCCTGGAACAGCCACTGCGGAAACAGCACCGTTCCGATCACGACCGGATAGGTCGCCAGCAGAACCGGCAGCAATTCGCGCAGTCTTGCCACGCACAACGCCGCTAACAGCAGCATCGCGAGGCAGACCACCGCGATCAGCGCCTTGGCGCCTTGCGTCGCCCAGAAGATCTTCGACACCGCGTACCGGTCATTCTGGACCCGTGCGACGTGGGCAGTCGATGACCAGTTGAAACCGTAGTCGGTCAGCAGTACGAGGTAGCCAATGATGGCTTGTGCGAAGATGTATGCGCCAAAGTGTTCCGGGCGCAGCACGCGCAACAGGTAGGGAACGGTTGCAAGCGGCAGCAGCATGTTAGCCGCCTGCAGGATGGTCAGCGCGATGATGTTCTGTCGGAGTGGATTCGCCATGGTTAGACCGTTTTCAATACTTCGATGAAAGTTCAGGACAAGCGCGGCATAAGCATAAGTCCATCATATATGTCATACGCACAGGGTCACCAGATATCGTCGTCAGTAGGCGCGGCCCGTTGGGGTACGCAAACGCCGTGCCTTTCAGAGGGTTAAACGGATACTTCCAACGCGCTCTGCGTTATGTGCCAGATGGCGCATTTCGCAGGATCAGTGATGATTGAAGCGTCTCACGAAGCAATAGAAGATCCGCGGATGGATCTTGAGCATGGTCATGACGACGGACAACTTCGGCCGCCCGTCGGCATATATGCCGAGCAGGTGCTTCACGCGCAGTTTCTTCGAAACGCTGTATAGAATCGGGCTCGCGAGTTGGTAGCTCGGCGCGGTGGTGGCCGCTTGAAACGCGATCGCGCGGTATCCGAAGACGTATTTGAGCCGGAAGAAGAGACGCTTGTAGTCGGGAATCGGGAGGGCCGCGGTACGCTTTTCAACACGGTCCATGATGACAAAAAGATCGACGACATGCGGGTTGAAGCGTCTCGAGATTGCCGATTCGCGGAACATGTATGAGTAAAGGCTGTCCGAAATGAGCCGCACGATTTTCGCGGTGGCGAGCGTCTGCACCGACACGCAAAGGTCCTCGTAGATGAGACCACACGGATGGTCGGCTGCGACGAAGATCGAACGGCGCACGAGTTTGTTCCAGCAAAAAGCTTGCAGCTTCAGTTCCATAATTTTCTGGACGGCTTCCACGCCGGTGATGATGCAGTCGCCGGAGTCGATGCGATCGTTGACGGCGCCATCGGGGCTGACGTGTTCGGCGGCGAAAATGACGACATCGGCGTCGTGCTGGTCGGCTTCGCGCAGCACGGTGCGAATGGGATCGCGATGGACGTGGTCGTCGCTGTCAACGCAGAGCACGTACTCGCCCCGCGCTTCCGATGCGGCGATTTTTCGCGTTTCAGCGAGCCCTTTATTGTCGGTGTTTCTGATCAACTTCCACGGAATGCGATCCTGTTGTGCGAGAAGGCGGGCGGCGATTTCACCTGAGCGATCGGGGCTGCTGTCGTCGACGGCGATGATTTCGAAATCAGTGCAGGTTTGTGACAGCAGGGAATCCAGACAGTCTTCGATATAGTCCTCGACCTCGTAGACCGGCAGCAGAACGCTGATTCTCGGCGCGGACATGGACAGGCTCCTGGAAGCTTCGGTTTCTCCGGGCCAAGCGATGCCCGTTGTTTTGCTCTGCAACTCTGACCTCAATCTTCGTCACCATCGTTGCCGTCAAGGCCGTAGCGCCGTTTGTCCCGGCAATCCCAGCGGTGACGACCTGGGAGTCCGGTGATCTTGCGGATCCTGAAACCATCGGCGACATACAGCGCTCCGTCACGCCCGAACGCGAGCCCCCTTGGACCCGACAGCATCGCCTGAACCGCGAGACCGCCGTCACCTGCGTAGCCCGCCGCACCAACCATGCACGAATGGGACATCTCATGACACACACCCTTGGATCTGTCCTGACGCAAGTAGTCGACGGAATGATCCGTCGACGCCCGTAGCGGGCGATCAGCCGGAAGGCAAAGTTTGAATATAGTCCTTGGCGCGAGGGCATTTGAAACACTGACCCGAAGCGCTGAAGATCTGGCGCGTTTGTTCGAGTGTATGCGTCATCCAGTTCAATGAGCCATGCGAGAAAACTTCACATGTCCAGCGGGCGAAGCCCTACCGGGCGGTGACAAAGCTCCAAAGCGCTGCGCATTCTGTATCGCTGAACGTGTATTGCGGCATCGCTTTCTTCAGCACGATTCCTGTCGGATCGACGCCGACATTCAGGACACGGCAGAACGAGCCCAAATCGTCACGACTCGGCGGGCCGCCGCGTCGGCGGGTATCGCTGAGCAGATACTGGCTTGTCAACGGGGGCGCAAAAGACGCTGCGTTGTCCGCGTGGCCGTGGCAATTGATACACCCGACCGCATTGTCAGGCAGCGTACGATTGTCGTCGCGCAAGTGCGCGACCAGCGCGTGCTGCCCGCTAAAGATCTCACGTCCCAGTTCGATGGATCGGGACGAATCGACGCCATTTGCCGCGGGTTCGACCGCAACCAGAAATATGGCCGCCACCACGTATATCTTGAAGGCGGCCCGATTCGAGGCGCGCGTCATCAATGGATTCGAATCGTGGTCGAGACGCTCGGTACGCCGTTCGCGTCGAGCGCGAATAACATGTAATAGCCGGGCACGGCGACTCCGGAATCGCCCGGAATCTGCAGCTCATACTGGCCTGGCTTTTTGCTCGCGCCAAAGCTTAACGGAACACGTCGCTGCTCGTTGTTGAGCGAATGCGTTGCCGACGATAGGCGCATCATCGAAAAAGCGCCACGACGACTTCGCCGTCGGGTAAGGCAACGCTGTTGGCATACGCGCGCTGATAATTCATTGGCGCTACCGTGCGCGTGCTCGCCCCTCCGTTGCTGATATCGATCAATGTTGCGTTCGACGTCGCGTAGTCGTTTCCGTAGTTAGGCGCACCACCGACCGAGAATTCTGCGGACGTCATACATGACCGCGTTGCCGGTCATCGCGTCATTGTCAGCCCCTCGATTGACCGGCGCCGATATGCTGCCGGTGCCCGCGGTGTTAATCTCCGCCACAGCGAGCCCGGGAATCCCGAGTCTGGGAATGCCCGGGATGTATCCAGCACCATCCACCCCTGGCGGAAAAGGTCCTCCGAGGCCGAAAACCGGAAAGCCAGTCCCGTGCACCAACTGGAGCTTTTCGTCGGTGGTCATCTGGGAGACGAGTGCGGCGGCCCGCTGATCGGCGACCGTGTCAGAATCAGTTGGCGCGTTGATGTCGTCGCCGCTGCCGCATGCAGCGATCATAAGGGCGACAGCGCACGCGACTGCCGTCGCGACGCAGGGGAAAAGCAGCCTCTTCTTCATTGTCGTCTCACTCCAGTTTATGTCTGATTCCGAAATATATGGCCTGCATCCGTCCGGTCCTTTTCTCAATCGACACGACCGTTCACCCGCTGACCGGCCGGATCATCCGGTCACGGCAGGATCGATTCAAACCGCCAGAATTTGCACGAAAAGTACGACAACCCCTTGATAAGGATTGCAAGGCTAGGTGGTCCAGGGCGTCGCTCGCCGAGGTGCACCCGACGAGCGTGCAGCACTGCTTGTCGTCGCCCTGGCGCAGCAATAATGTGCATCCGCTTGCCAGTCTGTCCGACTAATGGCGATCGGCTTTTCAATCATTGTGTCATCGCGTTCGCTTGCTGATTCCGAGCCATTCGTCGCGCAGTCTGTTTTTTAGTATTTTTCCTACTCCAGATAGCGGCAGTGGCTCGGTGCGGATGTCATATCCGCGTGGCACCTTGTAGCCTGCAATGTGGGCTCTGCAGTGGGCGTCCAGTTCGGCGGGGGTTGCAACGGAGCCGGGTTTGATGACGATAACGGCATGCACTCGCTCACCCCAACGCTCATCCGGCACCCCGATCACTGCGCATTGGCTGACCGCCGGGTGCATGCTCAAGGTCTTCTCGACTTCGGCGCTATAGATGTTCTCGCCGCCGCTAATGATCATGTCCTTAATGCGATCTGCAACAAAGAGAAACCCTTCTTCGTCCATGTACCCCGCGTCACCCGACCGCAACCAACCATCCTTGATCGTGTCCGACGTTCTCTCTGGGTCCCGCCAGTAGCCCCGCATGACGGCAGGGCCGCGGATCTGGATCTCGCCTACCGTCCCGGTCTCGCAGAGGCAGCCCTGCTCATCGACGATCCGTATCTCGAAGCTTGACGTCGGTTGTCCGACTGACGTCAATTTCCCTGCTTTCGGACCGCTCGTTGAATGCCACTCCGGTAACAGGCATGTGCATGCGCCGCTGCACTCTGTCATGCCGTAGAACTGTTGAATTCGCACGTTTCGAAAAGCATTGAGTACCCGATCTAGCAACTCCTGCGAAATGGGTGCTGTGCCATAAGAGATGGTTCGGACCCGCCTGAGCAAGCTATCGTCACGCTCCGGTGCGTCAAGAAGCATTGAAAGCATGGTCGGCACGAGCTGAAGGTGCGTTATGCCGTCGGTGCGCAAGCGCGAAAAGACCTCGGCAGCACTGAAATGCGACAGGAAACTGTGGGCTCCTGCAGCCAGGGTTACGCCAAGACCAATGCCAAAGTCGGCAAGGTGGAATAGCGGCGTCGTATGAAGGTAGACCGTCTCACTGTCATGGTGCAGGTCGCGCTGCATGTTTGATGCCGCGAATGCCAAGTTCGAATGAGTCAGTTCTACGCCTTTGGGAAGGCCCGTTGTGCCACCGGTATAGAAGATGCACGCGAGCTCATCTAAGGCCACCTGGGCGTCGTCAATCGGTGAGGCGGCAAGCATGTCGCTGCGGCGATCTTCGTCCACGACGATAACGCTGCGGAGCGATCCCACAGCCTCACGGGTGCGCTCAGCCGTCGCGCGAAAGCTATCGTCGGTAAGAAGAAAGCGAGCTTCGGAATGTTCGAGGATATAACGCAGTTCGTCGTAGGCGAGGCGGGTATTCAGCGGTACCAATACGCCGCCGCCCCACCACACCGCAAGCATCAATTCAAAGTAGAGCGGTGAATTCAACGCGAGCGTTGCTACGCGGTCGCCGGGCCGTAGTCCCGCAGCGTTAAGTGCGGAAGCGAGTGATGCGATTCTCCTGGGCATTTCGCGCCAGGTTGTTCTTTCGGTACCACTGATAATGGCCCATCCATCCGGCCGTACAGTTGCGGCACGGCGGATTGCGACAGTAAGCATGAGCGTGCCTCCGTTGTGTAGTGTGGTGGATGGGTTGGGCGAACCTCACGTCGACCATTCCGATCTCGAGTTTGCATTCGCAGATAGGACTCGCGCGCAAGGTGGTAGAAGCGATTGCGCGCACGATCAGGTTCGCCTCGTCCGCGGCTTAGCCGTGTTAAAGCTCGGCGCGGGCGAACCCGATGATGTAAAGAAATTAAAGCACGGCCATGTGAAAAAGTGAACGGCTATTCATGCAGTGTTTACCCTGCCGATGCCTGTCATGCAGGCTAGTCAACCGGCCATCGCCGGATTGCAACGTTCGGGTAAACTAGAGATGAAGCGAAATTTACTTCTGTGCGAAGATCGGCTTTAATCTCATCAACGCCGACCTTTTGAGGTTCAACCATGAGTCATCCACAGGGGAGCATCGGCACAGGTCAGCAGGCAGAGTGGGATAGCGTCACCGGTGAGGCATTGTCTGCCAGTGAGTTCAGAAGGGCGATGGGGCGGTTCGCCAGTGGCGTGACAGTGCTCAGCGTTTCGCATGCTGGCGGTGTGCGCTCAATGACTGTAAATGCCTTCATGTCCGTTTCCCTCGACCCGCCGCTCGTGGTGGTCTCCATTGCGCGTACCGCCGGTTTCCTAGCGTTCTTGAATTCTACGGATGCGGGCTTCGGCATCTCATTTCTTTCTTCAAAACAGCTTGCGGAGTGCACGCATTTTGGAGGTAAGCCCTCTGACACGTTAGACCCGAGATACGACTGGTATCGCAATGTGCCGGTGCTCCAGAATTCTCTGGTTCAATTTGCAGTAAAAGTTCACTCCACCATGGACGCTGGAGACCACCGGCTGATCGTGGCTCAACTGCAGTGGATGAAAAGCGCTGAAGGCAAACCGCTGCTTTTTTACGGCGGCAAGCTCGGTAGCCACCATTGGCAAGAACCCTTGGTCACTGAGATGATGCTCGACTTTGACAGTTGGGGCTGATGAATCGGCTTCTTAACTTGAGCCTACAACCCTATAGGAGTAAAAATGTACGTTTCGAACGCCAAGAGAAGACTTGGTCGGGCGGATTTGTCCTTTCAGGATCTCATCAAACAAGTAAAAGAACTGCGGCCACTGATTGAAGAGAGCGCGCCAAGCAATGAAGCTCGCGGAATGCTGGCACCTGCGGTGGTCGATGCCTTCGCCGAAATGGGTCTGTTCGGATACTTCGCGCCGAAGGAAGCCCATGGGTGGCAGTTGTCCCCAGTAGAGGCATTGGAGTTGATCGAAACGGTTGCCGAGATGGACGGCCCCACCGCCTGGGTTTTGTTTGCAACCGGGCTGTGCACATCTGCGGCCGGCGCTTTTCTGGGTGATTCTGCTGTGGAGGCGATGTTTGGTAGTGGACTGACCGTCGCGGCCGGGCAAGGGATCCCGAATGGGAAAGCAACCGCTGTCCCCGGGGGCTATCGGCTCACAGGTAAATGGAGTTACGGCAGCGGTATTAAGCATGCCCATTATGTGCACGCTGGTGCGATCGTCTATGAAGAAGGGCGTCCGCGAATGTTGCGCAATGGAACGACAGAGACGCTGATTCTGAACGTGCCAAGGGAAAATGTAAATTTTCACGATAACTGGGATGTTATCGGGCTCCGAGCGACCGGCAGCATTGACTACTCAATAGATGATGTCTTCGTCCCTGAAGATTTCTGCTACACGGCACGCGTGGTTGAACCCCTACGCGGCGGGTGGACGTACCGGACTGGAGCCATTGGCATCGGCACCGCCGGGCACACTGCATTTGCTCTCGGCCAGGCCAAGCGCATCCTTGATGAAACCGCCGCTTTAGCACGTGCAAAGGCTGCAATCCCGAATTCAATTGCTAGCTCGTCGAGTTTCCTCGAAGGATACGCATGGATGGAAGCGAGGGTCAAAGCGGCACGCGCGCTGGCGTTCGAGACCTGGGCGAGCGTCGAAAAGTCTCTTCGCGAGGGAGAGCCTTTCACAACCCGGCACGTCACGCTGATCAGGCTTGCATTGAATCATGCAACCTGGACGGCTGTGGAAGCATGCGACTTTGCCTTCAAGGCAGCGGGCGGTGTTTCGCTGAGAAATGGAATCATCCAGCGGATCTACAGGGACATGCACGCCGGTTCCCAACACATCACCTCGTCGCCCGTGATGCTCAGCGAGTGCGGCAAGGAATTGGCTGGATTGGCACCGGGCAAGCAATGGAGCTTCTTGGGACTTGTTGATGCCGTTGCTGAATGACATCCACCAAAATGTGGCTCGAAACTGAGGCCGCTGGAACGGAGCAACCGGTCCAGAGCGCTTAACGCGAGCCGCCATCGTTCGGTACAGTCGTGTTGCAGGTGGCTTTACCCGAAGGCCCGAATGACCGTGGCCTCGAGTGGGTGGCTTAGCCGTAAGTAGGCCATTTACATCGGATTTTTCAAACCGTCTCTTGGAGCGCAGCGCTGCGTAAAACGATGTCGAATTTGAGACCTGAGGCTGCGCCACCGCTCACACCTGAGTATCTCGCAGAGATCCGAGGAATTCCAAGGACACTGTCTCCGGAGAGCTTTCAAGCGTCGCTCAGGCTTTGCGCACCGCTCCACTCACACGACGTGGGAGCGCCGTACGGTCCGGTTGCTCTAGATTTGCGCTATGGACCCGATGACCGGCATTGTCTGGATCTTTATCGCACAGTCGATGCAATGGGACCGAGCCAGCCGCTCGTTCTTTTCGTCCACGGTGGTGGGTTTGTCGCTGGGAACCGCCGCATACCAGGAAGTTATCTTTATTCCAACGTTGCTGCGTGGGCCAGTTCTCATGGCTTCGCGGCTGCATTAATGTCGTACCGTTTAGCCCCTTCAGCGCAGTGGCCAGCGGGTGCCGAAGATATCGAGCGAGCGATCGATTGGCTGGCCGAAAATTCCGGGCGACTCGGCATTTCAACCGAACAGTTGGTCGTCGTCGGTCATTCAGCAGGCGCAACGCATCTCGCTTCTTGGCTGTCCGGCCATCATGGTCAAACCCCTGATTCGTCAGCCGTCCGTGGGGCCGTGCTCATTTCAGGTATCTTTGCCCCCTCGTTGCTTCCTTTTCAAGGCGCGCTCGCTTATTACGGCGACGATTTAACGCCAAGCCGCTATTCAACAGTCAATGGCATCGGTGCGACTGAAGCTCCTCTGTTGCTGGTCGCGGCCGAATTGGATCCGCCGGAATTCATTAGCCAATGGAACATGGTGGTCAGCGCCAGAGCAGTGACACCAGGCGCTAAGACGGCGACGTTTCTTGTTCCAAACCAAAATCATTTCACGTCCGTCCAGCACCTCGGTGTCCAGTTGGATGACTTGGGCGCTGAGATGGCGAAGTTCGTGCAAAGTTGTGTAAAGCGGCTCGATTGAATTTCCCTACGCAGCACCCTCGTAAAAACGCCGACTGACGAGACTAGTCGCCTGCAAGCGTCGGAGTCGATATCGCGGACACGGCGCAGCTATGACTGAATAGGTTTGCCTTGGCCTCCGACCGCTGGCCACCGGCCAAGGTTGCCGTTCCGCGACAAAGTGTTCTCTGCGCAATCCCCGGGATCGACTGGATGCCGCTGCGCCGGACAGAGAGCTCCGGAAAGTTCTGCAGGGTGTGGACGTCCGCAAGGAGTCCGCCGAGTGCGCTCGCCAGGCGCGCGGTCGTCCTGCTCGGGTTCAAATAATTGAACGCAGATTCACAACCAAAATTCCCGGTTTGGCGCCATGCGAGCAGTCCTCGATCGCCTGTCCGGCGAGTTCGATTTCGCCCAGGGCGGGTGGCTGCGCGCCCTAGCTGGGCACGCTTGACGGCACCGCGCTTTGAAGGGAAAACCCTACGTGAAACACCATTTACTTTCATTGGTGAATCATGGTTTACTTCTATCCAACAGACCTGCCAGCCTCATGGCCGTTAAGCGCAGAGCAATGCTCACGAGAGGCCCCGCTCAAAGGACATCACGTCATCGGGTTGGCGTCAAAGGGATCGCTTTTATGCGCCATGCCGCTGTCCGAATTGAGTTTGTCCGCACCGGGACCTGCAACGGCAACGAACAAAGGGAACGAAGAAGTGATCGATTACGAACTAGACAAGGATGGCATCGCACACATCATCTGGAACAACCCGGACGGTCCTGTGAACGTCAAGACCCCGGCGGCTATCGATGCGTTCGCACGCGCCGTCGACCGCGCCATCAACGATGACGCAGTGAAAGGGGCATTGATCCGGTCGGCAAAGCGCGACTACGTCGCGGGCGGCGACCTGACGGCGCTTTACGCAATCCAGACGCCGGAGGAAGCTCAGGCTATGGTGGCTCCGGTTGGCGCGTGCCTACGCGCGATCGAGCGCTCGTCCAAGCCGTTCGTCGCAGTCATCACGGGCTCGGCGCTTGGAGGAGGGCTCGAAGTTGCGCTCGCCTGCCACCGAAGAGTGGCAAGCGACGACGCGCGGGTGCAGCTTGGCTGTCCGGAAGTCAATCTCGGGCTGATCCCGGGTGCGGGTGGCACGCAACGGTTGCCGCGGCTCATAGGAATCGCGCCCGCGACAAAGATGTTGCTTGAAGGGAAGCCCATAGGCGTGCAGGAGGCACTCGGCTGCGGCCTCGTGGATGAGATCGTTCCCGCGGACCGGGCATTGGATGCCGCCCGCAGGTGGGTGCTTGATCACCCATCAGCACAGCAAGCGTGGGATCGCGAAGGGTTCCAGTACCCGGGGTTCCAGCCGCACTCGGCCGAAGGCCAAGCATTCTTCGCCAAAGCGTGCGCGGAGCGACAGCGCAAATCGCCTCCGGAAGATGTCGCGCCCCACGCCGTCCTGGAGGTGCTGCGGGAGGGATTGGCTGTCGACATCGATGCAGGGCTCGCGATCGAAGCCCGCCGTTTCGGGACGGTGGCGATTTCTCCCTCCGCAAAGAATCGCATTCGTACACAGTTCATCGCAACGGGCGCAGTCAGGAAAGCAGGCCGGTCCGGAGCCGGTGTGGCGACGTTCACTCCAACGCGCATCGGGGTCGTGGGTGCCGGGACAATGGGAGGCGGTATCGCTCTGGTGTGTGCCAGGTCCGGCATAGAGACCGTGCTCATCGACCGCACAGACGAAGAGGCGCGCAAGGGACTTGATCGCATCACCAAGACGCTGGACGCTGCAGTGGCGCGACAACTGATGGGGCAGGAGGAACGCGACGAGGCCCTCTCCCGCATCGAAGCCACGACGGACTTCGGGCGCCTCGAGGGATGCCAGGCCGTCGTCGAAGCAGTAGCGGAGATCGCGGAAGTGAAGAACGCGGTGTTCAGGAAGATTTTCGACGCGGCGGGTCCGGACGTCGTCGTGGCGAGCAACACCTCGACCCTATCGATCACGAAGATGGCCGAGACGGTTCAGACACCTCGAAACTTCATCGGCTTGCACTTCTTCGCCCCGGTCGACCGGATGGCACTCGTGGAAGTCGTGATGGGCAGTCGGACGAGCGCTGAGTCGCTCGCTCGCTCACAGTCCCTGCTGAAGTTGCTCGGCAAGACGCCTGTCGTGGTCAACGATGGGCCAGGCTTCTATACATCACGGGTGGTCGCGGCCTACTCGCGCGAAGCGCTGCAGATGCTGGGCGAAGGTATCTCGCCAGAGTTGATCGACAAAGCGGCGGCGATGGCCGGGTTCCCCATCGGACCTTTGGCCATGGGCGACCTCACTTCCTACGATCTGCTGAAGGACATCTTGACCAGCCTTGCGAAGGCCGGACGGGGCACGGCCGTGCAGTCGCAGCCGGCGCTGGATGTGATTGATAGGTTGCTGCGGGCTGGACGAGTTGGACGCAAGGGTGCCGGGGGCGTCTACAGCTATGGGCCCACGGGCAAGACCGTGTGGGACGAACTCCCGTCTGTTTTTCCCCCGCAGCAGCAACAACCCGACGCGAGCGTGGTGATGGAGCGACTGCTGAACATGCAGTCTATCGAAACCACGCATGTGGTCGCCGAAGGCATCGCGAGCGATCCACTCGCACTGGATCTCGGTGCGGTGCTCGGGTGGAGCTATCCCGCATTCCGAGGTGGCGTGCTGGCGCATATCGACCAGGTGGGGCTCCGCCAGTTCGTGAAACGCAGCGATGAGATGGCGACGGAGTTCGGCCCTCGCTACGTTGTTCCCGCACTCCTGCGCGAGATGGCCGCATCGGGCGCTTCGTTTCACGCCTCGCACTAATCGGTTTTATCGGAAACAGGAGAAACAACTTGCCAGTCGTACAACTCAAGGCGGCCCGCGACTCCAGTACGAGCCAGGTCTATGTGCCGCCCCGCAGCCTGGTTGCCGACGGCTCCCTCCGGGAGCCGGACCTGATCGAAGTTCCCGCGCGGGGGCTGTTGTATAGCGCCACCACCTTCAATGGCCAGGCCTATGGGATCGTGGATCTCGACTGTGGCGCTCGTATCCAGGCCCTTCTTGCGGCAGGCACCGATCGTATCGGAGATCGCGTGATTGCGAAAACCAGCGACACCAACAATGAGACGAGATTCTCCCATGAATGACGTTTTGATCGCAGGCGTGGGCATGGTCCCGTTCGGCAATCACGGACCGGGCGTTGGCGTGAAGCTCGGGCGCGATGCTGCTCTCGCGGCATTGCAGGATGCCCATTTGACCTACGCCGAGATTGACGCCGTGGTTGTCGGTACCGCGCATCCCTTGTCGCCGCGAGGAATCTTTGTCGCTAAAGAACTCGGGCTAACGGGCGTGCCAGTCCAGCACGTCACCAACGCGTCCGCCACCGGGCTGTCGGCGATGCACTGCGCTCGGCAGGCAATTCTCTCGGGCGACGCACGACGGGTGCTCGTCGTGGGCATGGACTCGCCGCAAAAGGCAGTACCGGTGGAGGACATCATCGTGGCTGAAGGGAACTTGCCACCGGTCGTTTCGTTCGCCCTCTGGGCCAAACGTCGCATGCATGAAGCGGGCACCACGCGTGAGCACCTTGCCGCCATCACGGCAAAGAATTGGAACTATGCGCGGGAGAACCCTTTCGCTGCCCGCCGCGCTCCCGAGCCGGTCACGATCGAGCGGGTGCTGGGCAGCCGCATGATCGCTGATCCGTTCACGTCGATGATGTGCACGCCTTGGGGAGAAGGTGCGGCGGCGGCGGTGCTGTGCAGCGACGACAGTTGGCCGGTGGGCGCGACGCAACCCCGGATACGTCTGGCCGGCAGCGCATTCGGAAGCGACGCGTACTCCCCTGAATTAATCCTCGAGGGCGCGATTGTGGGTCCGCCGGAACTTTCGCAGCGAACCGCGGCCCAGGCGTTGACCCAGGCATCAGTGAAGCGCGCCGATGTGGACGTCGTGCAGGTGCACGATGCATTCGCCGTGGAGGAACTGATGTATTACGAGCTCCTCGGGTTCTCCAAACCGGGCCAGACGGAAGCGTTAGTCGGCGAAGGGGCATTCGGACCCGCTTCGCGGGAGCGCTTTGGCCTGCCGGAGTTTTCAACCGACGGCGGGCTGCTTGCGCGTGGTCATCCGGGTGGACCGACCGGCCTCGCACAGATTTGGGAAACAGTGCGGCGCCTGCGCGGCAAGGACCGTGTGGGGATGTGCCATCTGCTTGGAGCCGGCTCCGTCTGCGTGGTTCAGGTGCTGGTGCGCGACTAAGGATTTAAGCGCGATAAGTAGTGTCGGTTTAATTTCGCATATTCAGTTGGTTAGCGGATTGCGGCATTTCCGGGAGTGATGGATCGGGCCGCAAAGCGCGCGAGATCTCCGTTTTCTCGCACATCGGAGGCCGAAAGAATCTGTAGCAGGGCGCAGAGCAATTCGATTCCCTGTCCTACAAATTGCATCGCGGCTACGTAATAGGATCGATCCCGATCAAGGGAAATGAAGGAAGAGACGATGGCTAGCACAGGAAAACCTCTGCGTTTGATGGTCGAAAATTGGCTCGCACCGAATCGGGCGATGGCGGTTCGAGTCATCGAGTTCGGGCACTTCCGCTCACATCGGGGGGGCTATGTACGCGTCGAGGCACTTTGGCCGACGGGCTCGGTTTCAATGTTTTTCTTTCGCCACCGTGACGGCACATGGAACGTATTCCCGCCTAACCCCGAACGGCCTGCGATGGGTGTTTACTTGCACGCAGCGTGATTGCGGTACATGCGGGGACTCCTGTTAAGGTCTACCGCCCCAGGTCGCCCAAACCGGAAAGGATCGCAAATGCTGAATTCGAAATTCAAATCGTGGACACCCATGAAACCCTCGAAACCCGCATCTCAGGTGCTCACCGGCCTGGGGATCTCAAATAAACCGGACACTACTGAAGTGCGACCCAAATGATGTGCAAGCTAAGTCGGAGAAATTCGGCGTCAGCTATTGCTCGTGCCCCTGAGAGGTCCTCGATAACTGTACGTCACTATCAAATAATGGAGACAAACGGTGCCAGGCATAGATGGAAGATCTGCGGGGGGCGTAGTAAGCGGAATTGCAGTCCCGAGTTCGACAAGTCGCGTCGGTCGTTTTCAGGCCATTGTCGTTCTGATATGTGTCCTCGTAAATGCGGTCGACGGATACGACATATTGGTGATGTCCTTCGCCGCTCCGGCTATTGCGAAGGCGTGGTCATTGTCCGGCAGCCAGCTTGGGATGGCGTTTAGCGCGGGCTTGTTCGGCATCTTGATCGGCACTGTCGTACTTTCGCCCTGGTCGGACCGGTTCGGGCGCCGTCCACTGGTAATCGGCTCGCTGATCCTGGTTTCGATCGGGATGGTCCTTTCCGCGCTCGCGCCGACGTTGATAATTTTTTTGATGACACGTGCGCTCACTGGAGTCGGCGTTGGAGGGTTGCTTTCGAGCACCGCCGTGCTAGTGGCGGAGTATGCGCCGGATCGGCACAGGAGTAGTGCAATTAGCCTTCTCGGTGTCGGTTACTCAATCGGTGCGATGGCCGGCGGCCTTGTTGCGCGGTGGTTGCTGGAAACCTTCGGCTGGCGATCCAGTTTTCTTGCAGGAGCCTGCTTGTCAGCTTTCATGCTTGCACTGGCTGCCGCATTCCTGCCGGAATCGGTGGATTTCCTGCTGGCCAGAAGACCGAAAAGAGCGCTGCGGCTGCTTAACCGCATTCTGCGCCGCATGAAGTGCCATGAAATATCGACGCTTCCTCCACGCGTCGCAACAGTGATGAAAAGTAGCTCAGGCGTCGGGCGATTGCTTGATCGGAAGTACCGCACCAGGACTCTCCTTATCTGGAGCGCGTTTTTTCTGCATCTGATGGGTCTTTACTTTCTTCTCAGCTGGACACCGAAGCTTTTGGCCGTGTCGACCTCGACGCAATCCGTGGCAGTTCACGCAGGCGTTGCGTTGAACATTGGAGGAATTATGGGAAGCCTAACATTCAGTGTCCTCTCTCCATTTTTCGATCTGAGGAAGCTAACAGTATTTCTGTTTGGGATAACCGCTATCGCAACGGTCTTATTCGGAAAGGGTATGACAAATCCTGCGCTGGTTCTGCCTCTTGCCGTTGCGGTGGGAATGCTTTCGTTTGGGGCGCTGGCAGGCATCTACTCGCTAGCACCGACTGCCTATGAGACTGAAAGTAGGGGGACAGGAGTGGGATGGGCGCTCGGCATGGGACGCGTCGGTGCCATGATCTCGCCATTTGCCGCTGGAGTGCTGCTCGACACCGGCAGCGGCGGTCACGCGCTCTACACTGTTTTTGCCGTGCCCTTCGCGCTCGCCGCGGTGGCGGTTTTTATGCTCGGTAGATCCGGTCTTCAAATAGCAATGAAACAAGAAATCAGTCCCGGTTAAAGGCCTTCATTCGATTTCGGTGTCTTCGAGCATTGGCGGTCCCGAGATCGCGAGCGGCCGGTGCTCGAGGCGGTGGAACCGTGGGCCGCCTTCGCGGCAAAGGTTGCATGGGCATGTGTCCTCAGTCGCTCGGTCTCGGCTTCGGTTGCGCGACCTAGGTGCCTGTGCGCAAGTAGGCGATACGCCCTGCAATAGGTGAATGGCCGTTAAAGCGCTGTTGCGCGGCAGACGGTCGACCTCGTCATGTCATGAAAGCAAGATAGACATCGGGTAAATGCCGGGTAAATCGCGATTTACTTTTAGACATGGCCGTGGCTTACTTTAACCAGTCGCACATGGCCGGATCAAGGCGGCACCGACCGCCGGCGAAGCTTGCCGTCAACAAGGAGACAGACATGCATTTTCAAATCAAGGGTTGCTTAGGGGCTTTGACTGCCGCGTTGGTAGCGGCACTGCTCAGTTCGCATGCCATGGCAGAGAAACGCTATGACAGAGGTGCGAGCGACACCGAAATCAAGATCGGGCAGACATGGGCGCTCAGCGGTCCAGTCGCATCGGAGGCCTACGAAACGAAAGTGCAGGCCGCGTATTTCGAGCGCCTGAACGAGAAAGGCGGTATCAACGGCCGGAAAATCCGCTTCATCACGTTGGACGATGGCTACAGCCCGCCGCGAACCATGGAGCAGACGAGAAAGCTGGTAGAAGAGGATGGCGTTTTGTTCATTGCCCTGCCTTTTGGGTCGCCGACCAATGCGGCAACTCAACGTTACCTCAACGCTGCCAAGGTGCCTCAGATCCTCGTGACGAGCGGAGGGTCTCGATTCGTTGACGCAAAGACGTGGCCCTGGACGACCGCCGCATTGCCCGCTTATCAACGGGAGGGCGCCATCTATGGGCGCTACGTTGCCCAGATGGCGGCAGACCCGGCTTCCTCCTTGCACGCTCCGAAGGTTGGAATCCTCTATCAAAACGATGATTTCGGCCGGGATTTCGTCAAAGGCGTGAAAGCGGGCATGGGCGCCAAAGCCGCCTCGCTGATCGTAAAAGAAGTGAGCTACGAGCCCACTGATCCAACGCTCGACTCGCAATTGATTTCGCTGAAGGCATCCGGCGCCAACGTCTTTATGAACTTCACCACGGGACGTGCAACGAGCCTGTCCATCCGCAGAGCATATGAAATCGGCTGGAGGCCGCTGCAGATCCTCGACTCGCCCTGGGCATCGATCGAAGCGGTGCTGAAACCCGTTGGCCTCGAAAAGTCCACAGGCATCATCACTGCGAGTTACTTCAAGGAGCCGAGCGATCCTGCCTACTCCAACGAACCCAGCATGGTGCAGTTCGTTGAGTTCATGAAGAAGTATGTGCCGGACGTAAATCCCCGGTCCAGGAATGCGGCCATCGCCTATTTTGATGCCTCGCTTCTGGCCAGAATCATCGAGCAATCCGGCGACGACCTCACTCGTGCCAACATCATCAAGCAGGCTACCAGTTTGAGCAAAGTAGCCAGTCCCTTCTTGCTGCCTGGGATCACCGTGAACGCCAGCGATTCGGATCGCGATCCCATCAAGCAATTCCAGATTGTTCACTTTGATGGGACCAAATGGGTGCCGCAAGGCGCGCTTCTTTCGAATTGAAATACAGCGGCGTATGGATTCAGATGAATGATCACGACCACAGCACAGTCGAACGCGACGGAGCGATCCGCCAACAAGTGCCAAGCGTTCTTGGAGGGGCGGTGATGGACGCTGAAAACATGGCGGTGATTGGCTCTTGCCTACCTCTTCTGCGCATCAGGGATGTCAGCGTCCGATTCGGAGGCGTCGTCGCCCTCGACAAGGTCTCCTTCGACGTCGAAGCCGGACAAATTTGCGGGCTCATCGGGCCGAACGGAGCAGGCAAGAGCACGTTATTCAACTGCTTGTCGAGACTGTACGACTGCAACGAGGGAAGCGTCGAAGTCGGCGGAATATCCACACTTTCGAAGCCCAAGCACGAGATCGCGCACATGGGTATAGGTCGCACGTTCCAGAACCTTGCGCTCTTTAAGACCATGTCTGTGCGTGAGAACGTGCTTCTCGGCGTGCATGGCCGGGTGCAACCGCGTTTCTTGGCAAGCGCTTGGCGATTTCGTTCTGAACGCGTTGTCGAAGCGGACCATCAGCGGCGCGCGCAGGACGTTATCGATAGCCTGGGGCTGGCGGCCGTCGCGGAGCGCACAGTGTCGGAGCTGCCCTTTGGCACACAGAAAAGGGTGGAGATGGCGAGGGCTCTCATATCGCGTCCCCGCTTACTTCTACTTGATGAGCCCGCGTGCGGTCTGAATCACGAGGAAGTCGAGGCGCTGGGGGGGCTCCTGCAAGATGTACGGCAGCGGTTCAAGCTCGCGGTGCTGCTCGTGGAACACCACATGGGTTTGGTGATGTCAATTTCCGACAAGGTGGTCGCGCTGAATTTCGGCCGCAAGATTGCCGAAGGCACGCCGGAAGCGGTACGCAATGATGGTCGAGTTATCGAGGCCTACCTGGGCAAGTCAGCGGAGCATTCCTATGTTGCTTGACGTGAATCGGCTCGCGGCCAGGTACGGCTCAACAAGCGTGCTCCATGGTGTTGATCTTCAGGTGGATAACGGCGAAATCTGCGCTCTGCTCGGTGCCAACGGAGCGGGCAAAACAACCACCTTGCGTGCCTTGTGCCAGTTGATGGTGAAGACCGAAGGCACGGTGACTTTAGGCGGGCAAAGAATTGATGGCTATGCAACCGAGCGAATCGCAAGGGCAGGAGTGGCTCATGTTCCAGATGGACGAGGAACGTTCCTTGGACTGACCACCGAAGAAAACCTGCTACTTGGAGCAAGTTCCCGGGGCGGGGCGCGGGCCATCGCTTCCGATATCGAGAGAATGTATGGCTACTTTCCGCGCCTTCGCGAGCGCCGTAAGCAGCAGGCCGGCACGCTCTCCGGCGGCGAGCAGCAAATGCTGGCGATTGGGCGGGCGCTAATGGGGCGTCCAAAACTGCTGATGCTAGATGAACCCTCGTTCGGCCTGGCCCCCCTCGTCGTTCAGGACATCTTCAACATCATGCGGCGGATCAACAGGGAGGAGGGCATGGCGATCTTGTTGATCGAACAGAACGCCAACATCGCGCTGGATCTAGCGCACCGCGCTTACCTGATTGAACAAGGCCGCATCGTCATGAGCGGCAAAGCGGACGACCTGCGTATGAACGAGCGCATTCGTCAAGCCTATCTAGGGGACTGAGAATGGAAGCATTTGGCCAACAGCTTCTTGCTGGGGTAGGCACAGGCAGCATCTATGCGATCGTGGCGCTCGCGCTCGCAGTGATCTATCAGGCGACCCATCACGTGAACTTCGCTCAGGGGGAAATGGCGATGTTCTCGACGTATCTCGCATGGGTATTGATCCAGGCTGGCGTTCCGTACTGGGCCGCGTTCTTCGTGACTGTCGCAGCTTCCTTCGTCATGGGGGCGGTGTTGGAGTTGGCCGTGATTCGACCTCTTCGTGACGCCCCGGATCTGTCCATGGTGGTGGTATTCATCGGCCTGCTGGTGACCTTCCACGGCATGGCCGGCTGGCTCTTCGGCTATGACAGCCACGACTTCCCCAGTCCGTTTGCCAACCTGCCGTGGGGATTTCCGCAGTTGTTGTCGGCTCATCAGGCCGGCTCGATTGCCTTGACATTCTTCTTGGTCGCCTTGTTATTCGCCTTTTTTTACAGAACGAGCCTCGGATTGAAAATGCGTGCGGTTGCGCAAAATCGCGTTTCCTCTCAGTTGGTCGGCATTTCTGTCGGCAAGATGCTGATGCTAGGGTGGGGCCTCGCCGGAGCGATCGGCGCTGTATCGGGCTTATTGGTCGCGCCGATGGTTTTCCTGGACCCGTCCATGATGATGGGGGCGGTTCTCTATGCATTCGCCGGCGCCTTGTTGGGCGGGATCGGCAATCCCGCTGGCGCCGTTGTCGGAGGATTCCTGGTCGGAATTGCTGAAAATCTGTTGGGGACCTATGTCGTTGGCACCGATCTAAAGCTATCGATAGCCCTGTTGCTAATTGTGGTCGTTCTGATTTTTGCGCCGGACGGCCTGTTTGGCCGCCGTGTCGTCACGAGGGTTTAATCATGAGCAATTTCCTCGATCGTGCATATACCGCACAGCGCGCCGTTGGCGTTCCGTTCCGGCTTTGCTGGGCGGGATTGTTCGTGGTCGCAGCGGGCGTGCTCTTTGTCGGAAACGGGTATCAGCTTTTTCAAGCGACGATGTTGCTGGCGTATGCGGTCTCTCTACTCGGCCTAAACCTGCTTACCGGCTACAACGGGCAAATCTCCCTCGGACATGGCGCATTCTTTGGCATTGGTGCTTACACAGTTGCGATTCTCATGGATCGATTGGGTCTGCCCTACTGGCTAGTGGTACCGCTGGCCGGAATCGTCTCGCTGGTCATTGGTTACGCATTTGCCTGGCCAGCACTCAAGCTCGATGGAATCTACCTGGCGTTAGCCACTTTTGGCCTTGGCGTGGCTACTCCACAGCTTTTGAAGTGCCGCCTACTCGAACAATGGACAGGCGGTGTTCAAGGCATTGCAGTGATCAAGCCAGAGGTGCCACTGGGGTTGCCTTTGTCGCAGGATCAGTGGCTGTTTCTGTATGCGGTTTTAATCTGCGCGATCGTGTTCTGGATGGCCAACAACCTTCTTCGGGGGGCTGCCGGTCGCTCCATGCGCGCGATCCGTGACCATGCACTGGCGGCCGAGGCAACAGGTCTTAACATAGCGAGCCTCAAAACGAAGACCTTTGCCTTGTCCGCTGCTTATACGGGCGTAGGTGGCGCCCTTTCAGCATTGGCCGTGCAGTTCGTGGCTCCCGATTCGTTCTCCATGTTTCTGTCAATCACTCTCCTGGTCGGGATTGTCGTGGGAGGCGTCGGAAGGCTGTGGGGCGCCGCTTTCGGCGCGGTCTTCGTTATGGTCATACCTGCTTTTTCGGAGAGCGTTTCCAAGTCTGCCCCTTGGGTCGTGTATGGGGTGCTCCTGATCGTCTCCGTCTATGTTCTTCCTGGTGGCATCGCGGCCTTGGCCAACCGCTATCGCCTGATGCGGTCGCAGCCCTAATGGCCGTGCGCCGAGTCCAACGAAGGCAAGGAGAAAGTGACATGAAGAAGACAGACGCAGACGGTTTCGCAGCGTCGGCAATCCGCGTCGCATTGGCTCGATCCAGCGTGTCACGCTGCGAGTCGATTCGTCGTGACTGTGAGGGCGTTGCGCGATGACGTCGACGGATCGCACACCACAGAGCGGTCTGCCCGGCGCCCTCTTTGACCTGGTCGGCCAGGAAAGTTGTCGTTACCGGTGCGGCATCAGGACTGGGCCGTGTCTTTGCCGAAGCGCTCTCGCAATCTGGCGCAGCGGTGGCTTGGGTCGATCGCGACGCGGAGGAACTTGCGGCCTGCGAGGCCGTAGGCGTCTGCGATTGCCGCGTTGTGGCTGATCTTGACGACGAAGCGGGCGTTTCACAGATGGCAGAAAAAGTCCTTGCCTGGTGTGGCGGAAAGCTAGACGTGCTGATCAACAACGCTGGCATCGCAACTCGGCCCGGGCGTTTGCTGGACGTCCAGGTGAAGGACTGGGATCGTGTCTTCGCGATCAACTTGCGCGGCGCCTTCCTGGTTACGCAGGCACTGCTGCCGGCGTTGATTCAGAGCGGTCGCGGTTCAGTGGTGAACATCAGTTCTTATCTCGGCACCGTCGGTGTTTACCCAGGCTTCGCAGTCACCGCGATTCCCTATGCGGCATCGAAAGCCGGACTGATTGGCTTCACGCGACAGCTCGCAATCGAGTATGCGGCCGAGCGAGTGCGGGCGAACGCGATCGCGCCGGGCTGGCATAGTGGCACACGCCTCGGACGTGAGCGAGACACGACGGGTGGCGCCGCGGGCGTCGCGCAGATGGACGCCTTCGTCGAGAGAGAGGTGCCGCTCGGCTATAGAGGTAGACCGGCTAACCTCGCCGGCCTCGTCATCTACCTTGCGAGTGATGCCTCGAGCTATGTCACGGGTCAAGTATTTGTTCATGATGGCGGCATAACCGCCCGCTAACTCAGTGAGGTGAGCCGCTGGCGCAGCCGGAGACTCGCCCTGGTTTGACCTATACGATGGTCATTGCAAATGCGTGGTTGGCTCTTGCTGCACGCAGCGATGGCCTGTTCCGTTGTCGGCACGTCGAAGCGCCCGCCATTGCGTTCCCGCTGATCGGCGTCATCGGCTCAGTGCACCACTTAGCTCCCGCGATTGAGTTCGCGGTTCAGCGCGGTCATTTCGTCAGTGCTCGGGAAAGCGGGGTACGCGCCGAGTCGGTCCATGAGCGCCTGGAGGTTCCGCGGCGCACGGGCCTTGTCCGCTGCCGCCAGCGCTTTGCGCAGGTCATGCGCCGTCAGGGAGGTGCAATAGGCCGGCGTGCCCGGCTGCTGGCGCCAGGAGTCGGCAAGGCTTCCCGCATCGACCGGCTCGAACCCGGTTTCGTCCACCAGCGTCTGCGCGATCGCCTTGGCGGCCGCGTCATCGCCAGCAACCGGTACGGCGATGCGATCGGCTGCGCCGCGCGGTTTTCCCCCGTCCGCAAGCACGCCCGCCAAAATGGCGTTAAACGTTTGTACGCGATCCATTGACGACACCCCTCAGAGTAAGGGCGCGGTTCTCATGAGATGTGTTACAGGGCTCAGTCAGCGGAGATCGATGGGCATCTTCCAGGGCAAGAGCGCGTCGTAGTCGTCGACGGTCTGTGCCAGCGGGAGACGCTGTAATAGCCAGGTGAGATAGCGATACGGATCAATGCTGTTCGCCTTGCAGGTTTCGACCAGTGAGTAGAGATTGGCGCTCGCGTTTGCGCCATCGACGGTGTCAGCAAACAACCAGCCGCGGCGTCCCAGGCAGAACGGGCGAATGGAATTTTCGCAAGGGTTGTTCGATATGGGCCAGTTGCCGTCTTCAACGTAACGGATCAGCTTCGGCCACTGCCCGTGCAGATAGGTCAGCGCCTTGCCGAGCAGACTGTTGGGCACGACGCCAGGCGAGTGCTCAAGCATCAGCTTTTCGATAACATCGAGTACGCACGCGCTGTATCGTCGTCGCAATCGCTGTCGTCGCCCAGCCGTCCACGTCTGGCTTCGCGCTTCGGCCGCGAACAGTTTTCCGATCAGGCTGATGAAGCGTGTCGCGAGCAGATCGGGCGGGCGCGCTGCTTTGGGGACATTGTCTTCCGCCTTCACAAAGTACCGTCTTGCGTGCGTCCAGCATCCGAGGTGCACGAGCTGGTACTGTTCAGCGATGCCGTTGTAGGGTTCGTATCCATCGGTCATCAGGGCGGCACCTTTACGGACACCGGCAAACAGCCTGTCAGCCAGCCTGGCGCCACGACCTGGCGTATAGGTGAAGCAACGGATGGGGATGCCCGAACCGGTCATCTGCGCCCACAGATAGCTTTTCGTTTGCGGCTTTCGCCCTTGCTCCTTCAGGACCTGGAACGTCGTCTCGTCGCCGTAGATCAGTTCGGCATCGAGCAGCGCATCGCGCATCAGGTTGATGACGGGTTGCGTCGCAAGACCGACGCGGACCATGCTCGCGGCAATCGTGTTCGACGAGATGTCGCCGCCGAAGCGACGCAGCAGACCGGCCTGGCGATAGAGCGGCATGCCGAACTGGTACTTGCCGGTGGCGATCCACGCGAGCGCCGATTCACTCAGCAGCCCACGCGGGATGATACGGGGCGGTGCCGGCGTAACCTTGATGCCGAGATCGCAACATGGGCAGGCGTACTTGATACGCTGATGCTGGGTGACTCGCAACTGCTCGGGAATGACATTGAGCTGCTCACTGATCTCGACGCCGATCTCGACGAGCGCGTGTCCGTCGTGATCGCAGAAGCGCTCTGCCTCAGGGAGTTCGTGTCGCACGACATCACGCGGCAGATTGGGATCGAGAGGCTTGCGGTGGCCGCGCTTCTTGCGCTTGTGGGCCGCGACCTCGGTTCCGGGGGTATCTTCCTGCGCGGGAGTGGCGTTCGCGCCGAGCGCTTCGGCTTCGTTGAACAGGCCGAACTGGTCCGAGGCGCGCGCTTCGCTTTTCGCGCCAAACAGTTCGCGACGGTAAGCGCGCAGTCGTTCCTCGGCGAGATCGCGCTCAGCTGTCACGAGGCGCAGTGCGCTGCGAACCTCCTCATGATCGCGCTGAAGCGAACCATAGGCCTCTCGCATCGCGAGCAGTGCCTTGAGTTCGTCGGCGTCGATGATCACGTTGATCGGCATACCGCTTAGACCGGCACGCCGGTGACGTGTTCAGCTCACGCGTGCATAATTTCGACTGGGATGTCGCTGGACTGCGGCAATGTCGATGCCCTCGATAAGCCAGTGCAACTGCTCGACGCTCAGTGTCGCGACCCGGTTCGCGCTGTCAGGCCACACGAAGCGATCGTTTGCCTCGAGTCTCTTGAGCATGAGCCAGAAACCGTTGCCCTGCCAGCCCAGGATCTTGATGCGATCGCATCTCCGGTTGGTAAACACATAGAGCGAGGAATCCATCGGGTTCAAATGCATGGCCTGCTCCACGAGAATCGACAGGCTGTTCATGCCATACCGGAAGTCGACGGGTTCCCGATGCAGGTAGACCTTCAGGCCTTCGTCGAACCGGAACACGGCATCCTCCCCAGCATCTGGACCACGGTGGTCAGTTCGTCGATGCTCGCCTCGCCGAGATCAAACTCGACGCCGTTGGACAGTCGCACATGCAGTGCGAGCGTCAGCGATGGCGATGGCGATGGTGACGGCGGTGCGGTTGGCAGTGCTGGTGGTGCTGCAACGACAGGCACGAATGCCGTGGGCGAGGCGACAGGTGGGGAGCGTTTGCGCGAACCCGGGATGTCAATGGGCGCGCCATCAATCACCGCGAGCGCGCCCTCCAGTACGATTTCCTCCGGGGCATGCGGACGTTCCTGTTCGCCGGTAGCATCATCCTGCGATGCCGGCGAGATGCCTTTCTCGCGCTCCAGAAGGTACTTCGTGATCCACTTGCGTAGCAGGTTGGCGTTGATCCCGTGCTCCTGCGCCAGGCGGGCAACCGACACGCCAGAACGCAGCGCTTCCTCAACGAGCGCACGCTTGCCTTTATCGTCGTAACGACGGCGACCGTCGCTGCTGCGTCGAACTACTCTTAACTCTGGATCTTTGTCAGCCATAGGTGTCCACCTCCGGATAGGTGGACACCTATGCTCCTCGCTCCTGTCCCCAGCGGCTAGACGCCGAAAATGGATCGCTTACAAACGTTTTCACGACCGGGCGGCCGAACTGAGCGCTAGACCAGACGCTCTCGGGCTTGCCGTCGTCGACTTCGGCGATATTGCCATCTCGCACGGGATAGTAATTCGAGGTGTCTATGACGACGAGGTCCGCCGGCACATCGGTGAACAGGCCGGCGAGCTCCGGGTTGTTTTTGAAAGGAATGGAAAGGACTACGACGTCGACGTCCTTGACCGCTTCGGCCGGGGTGACCGATTCCGCGCCCACCTTTTGGGCCAACTGGCGTAGTTCGTCGGGCATGCGGGTTGAGGCCAGCTTGATGCTGTGCCCGTTCGCGGAAAATTTTTGTGCGAGCGTTGCGCCGATGTTGCCTGCGCCGATGATGCCTATTTTCATGTTCGTCTCTTCCTAAGTGTGGCGAGTGTCGGCTGCAAGCCAACGAGGGTGAAGTTGATCGCAGGCGGGGTGAGGCTGTGTCCGGTCGCGGCTGGCTGATAGGCTTCGCATTCGCTTCTCGACACTGGACGTAGTAGGTCTTGTGTCGAGAAGCCCGCCGACCAGAGCGCCGATCCCCTTCGAAGTTGAGCGGACGTCAGCCTCCGGATCGGCGGCTTGTTACGTCAGACAGTCCGGCGCGAGCCGATGATCGCCTTGGTCTCCAGGTATTCGCCGAAGGCAACCTCGCCCCATTCGCGTCCGTTGCCCGATTGCTTGTACCCGCCAAACGGCGCCGCAAAGTCCATGTCGGCATAGTTCAGCGTGACCTGGCCGGCGCGCAGCCTGCGCGCAATCCGTTCGGCCTGGACCGGCTCGCCCTGGACGTAAGCCGCCAGCCCAAACACCGTATCGTTGGCGATGGCGATGGCGTCGGCTTCATCGGCATAACCGATGATTGCGAGAACCGGACCGAAGATCTCCTGCTGTGCGATCGCCATATCGTTCTTCACATTGGCGAAGACGGTCGGGCGAACATAGAAGCCCGTTTCCAGTCCCTCGGGTCGGCCAAGACCGCCGGTGACGAGCGTCGCGCCTTCATCGATGCCGGACTGGATCAGGCGCTGGATCTTGTTCCACTGCGCCTCAGATACGACCGGTCCAATCTTCGCATTGCTAGCCGGATGCCCCACGGTCCACTGCTCGGCTGCGGCCCTGGCCAGCTCGGAGGCCTCCGTCATCCGCTCGGCGGGAACCAACATCCGCGTGGGCGCACCGCAGGATTGACCGCTATTGATCATGACGCCCGCGACGCCCGCCGCCACAGCAGATGCCAGATCGGCGCTGGGCAGGAGGATGTTGGGCGACTTGCCGCCCAGTTCCTGATGCACGCGCTTCACCGTCTGGGCTGCATTGCGCGCCACCTGGATGCCGGCCGGCGTGGATCCGGTGAACGAGACGAGATCGACATCGGGATGCGCGCTCAGGGCATTACCCACGCCTGCTCCATCGCCTTGCACCAGGTTGAACACGCCCGCAGGCGTCTGAGCCTCGTGCATGATCTCGGCGAAGATCGTCGCCGAATAGGGGGAGATTTCCGACGGCTTCACGACCATCGTGCAACCGGTCGCCAGCGCCGCGGCGACCTTGCAGGCGATCTGGTTGAGCGGCCAGTTCCAAGGGGTGATCAGCGCACAGACTCCGATCGGCTCACGCACGATGTGTGCAGTGCCGTGGGGGTCCTCGAAGCTATAGCCCGCGAGCGCAGTCCGACCGATCTGAAGGTGGCCGAGGCCGACAGGCACCTGATACTGCTCGGCCAGCCAAAGCGGCGCGCCCATCTCCTCCGAAACCGCGTGGGCCAGGTCTCCGGCACGCCGTTGGTAGGCGGCGATGATACGGTCGAAGAGCGCAAGACGGTCCTCGACCGAAGTCAGCGAGAAGGTCTCGAACGCAACTCGAGCTGCGGCCACCGCTCGGTCGACGTCGCGGGCGTCACCGATCGCGACTCTGCCGGAGACAGATTCATCCGCCGGGTTGATGACATCAATCACGGTGTCGCCGGCAGGCTCAACCCACGATCCGTTGATATAGAACTGAAGATTGTTGCGCATATCTGGGCTCTCCATCGTCGTCAAAGGAGGCCAAGGTATATGCCGTAGACTTGGACGTCAATTAGGCACCTGGAGTAGCTCTGGTAGGCTTGAGGATACCGGGTGCCGTGGGCCAACCCGTTCGGCGGTAGTGTCCCCGGTCGCCCTCGCAGGTCCTGGTCGACAAGAGCCTGCAGGCGCCCGTCAAGCAAACTGCCGATGTTCTAATCCTTCCGCCAACGCGCTTCCACCCGCCGCCGCGTCGAACGCCTGACGTGCGGCCTCGACCTCGGAAAACTTGACGAGCGTCCACTCATGCAGTGCGCGCAATGGCGGCTGCAATGTGCGCCCAAGTGGCGTGATCTGATACTGCACCGCCACCGGAGACAGCGAAACGACTGTCCTCGAGATCAGGCCGTTGCGCTCGAGCCGGCGAAGACTCTGAGTGAGCGCCTTCTGCGTGACGCCTTCGAGGCGCCGCCGGATGGCGTTGAAACGCTGCGGCCCGTCGTCCAGCACGGCCAGCACCATCATCGACCACTTGTCCGCAATCTGGTCGAAGAGTGCGCGGCTGGGACAGTCAGACGAAAAGCATTTCAGTTCGAGAACGGGCATGGTGGTTTCCTTTGATACACCTAGGCGACTTCAGGTGCCTAATTGACGGCAGGTATCAAACATATACCATGAGGGCTTTGTTTGCAACGGAGCCTGTTCAATGTCTCACCCCGATACCAGCACCCTGTTTCGTCCCTTCTCAATCCGCTCGCTCAACCTGAAGAACCGGATCGTCATGGCCCCGATGACGCGGCTCTTTGCCCCCGAGGGCGTGCCTGGCGACGCGAACGTCATCTATTACCGGCGCCGGGCGGAAGGGCGCGTGGGGCTTATTCTGTCTGAAGGGACGGTCATTGACCGTCCTGCATCACGCAACGACGGCGGCATTCCGTTGTTTTATGGCGAGGCCGCGCTAGCCGGTTGGAAAGATGTGATCGATGCTGTCCACGACGCAGGCGGCCGTATGGCGCCCCAGATCTGGCACACCGGTTCCACCCGTTACATCAACAACTGGGAGCCCGATGCGCCGGTCGAAAGCCCATCCGGGCTAGTCGCGCCCGGCGACCCTCGCGGTGTGGCTATGAGCGAAGAGGACATCGCGGATACGGTCGCCGCCTTCGCGAAGGCGGCAAGAGACGCCAAAGCGCTCGGCTTCGACGCGGTAGAGATCCATGGCGCCCATGGCTATCTGATCGACCAGTTTTTTTGGTCGGGCACCAACCAGCGGACCGATCGCTATGGCGGGCCGACGGTCAAGGAGCGGTCCCGCTTCGCAAGTGAGATTGTCGCTGCCGTGCGAGACGCCGTCGGTCCGGATTTCCCGATCATCATGCGGTTCAGTCAGTGGAAGCAGCAGGATTTGAGCGTGCGCGTCGCCGAGACCCCGGCGATCATGGAGGACTGGCTACTGCCGCTGGTTGAAGCCGGCGTCGATCTCCTGCACTGCTCGCAGCGACGCTTCTGGGAACCCGAGTTTCCTGAGATCGATGGCGAAAATGGGCTAAATTTTGCCGGCTGGGCCAAGAAGGTGACGGGTGCCGCGACGATCAGCGTCGGATCGGTCGGGCTTGAAAAGGATTTCGCCACCTCTTTTGCCGGCGAGGGATCGAGCCCTGCGAGCCTGGACCGTCTCGTCGAGCGAATGGAACGCGACGAGTTCGATCTGATCGCCGTTGGCAGGGCCATTCTCAACGACCCAAGCTGGGTCAAAAAGGTTGAACACGGCGAATACGGCGCGCTGAAAGGGTTCGACGCAGCGGCGCTCGCCGAATTGGTCTGATGGTGAGTTCGAGGACGGGAACATTCTTCAAACCCGTCCTCTTCGTTATTCGGACTTCATACTTTCCTATGGATGAAGGAAATGCCCAACCTTTTGGACTACACGGATAAAGTTGTGCTGATCACCGGCGGCGCTACCGGGATCGGACAAGCGACCGCGAAAGCGTTCGCCGGCCAAGGCGCGAAGGTCGTGATCGGAGACGTCAACGAGGGCGCGACCGAAACCGTCGCGCAGATCAAGCGGGCGGGGGGCGAGGCCTTGTTCGTGCGGACCGACGTAAGTGATCCTGCTTCGGTCGAAGCCCTCGTCAAGGCCACGGTCGATACCTACGGCCGCCTCGACTGCGCGTTCAACAACGCCGGCATCCTGCCGACAGCCACCCCCCTCGCCGAAATGTCGGTCGCGGACTTCGACAAAGTCATCTCGATCGACTTGCGTGGCGTGTTTCTCTGCCTCAAGTATCAGATCTCGCACATGCTGACGGCGGGGGGCGGCTCGATCGTCAACACGGCCTCAGTGGCCGGGCTGATCGCCGGCCGGAACACGTCTTCCTACGTCGCCGCCAAGCATGGCGTGATCGGTCTTACAAAGGCAGCCGCGCTCGACTATGCCACTCAGGGCATCCGCGTGAATGCCATCGCTCCTGGCCTGGTCGCCACTGCCATGACCCAAGGCTGGTTGGAAGACGCTGAGTTCAGTCAAAGATTGTTGCAGACCATCCCGCTCGCCCGCCCAGCGGAGCCTGAGGAAATGTCTGGCATGGTGCTTTTCCTGAACTCATCCCAAGCGTCGTTCATCACGGGGCAGACCTTCACCGTCGACGGCGGGCAAGTCCCCCGCTGATCGCGGTGCCGCCCGTTATCCAGAATCATGGATCGAGACAACGTGCTTGGAGAGCGGGGAGGCCAGTTGACTTGGGAGCACTGTTCGATCGGCTAGACGTGAATAGGAATGTGCCCGGTGCGGTCCGGGCGCTCCTCATCGTCGACGGCGCAGGTGGCGTCGGCTCAATCGCCGTCCAACTTGCGCGTCCTGACCGATATCACCGTCATCGCCACCGCCTCGCGGCCCGAGACGATCGAGTGGGTTCGGTCGCTCGGCGCACATCTTGTCGTCGATCATTCGGCATCGCCGGCCAGAGGTCGGGGCGCTGTCGCTCAATGCGCCACCGGCTCTCGTGTTCTGCACGACGAACACCTATGCGCACCTCGCCGACATCGTGGAATGGATCGCGCCGCAGGGCCGCTTTGCGCTGATCGACGCCCTAGCGGTGCTGAACGTCAATCCCCTCATGCCCAAAAGCGTCTCGACGCATCGGAGTTCGTGTTCATGCGGTCGCTGTTCGGAACGGCCGATATCGGCGCGCAGGGGCAGCTTCCCGCTTTCTCCGGCGTCAGTCGATCCAGGTCACCACTTCGTCGAGTGGAGCACGTCCCGTCCTGAAATTGTTCGCTGCGTGAGCGGTGTCTTCGTACCCAAAAGAGATGCCCGCCACCACATTTCGATCGTCGGAAATACCCAGATGGGAACGTATGAACTGTGGATACGAGGCCAAGGCTGCTTGCGGCGCAGAGGCTACTCCAAGATCCTGTGCCGCAAGGATGAAGTTCGCCAGGTAGGCGCCGGCGTCGACGGCACCGTATGTGCCGAGACAACGGTGGGTCGTGATGATCGCCACGTGTGGAGCGCCAAAAAAACGGAAGTTCTCCAGCGTTTGACGCGCCGAGCCTTCACGATCGCCCTTTTTGACGCCCACGCTTTCATAGAGCCGCCAGCCGCATTCCCGACGGCGATCTTTCAAGATACCTTCATAGGACTGCGGAAATTCAAAGTCGGGCGCAATCGGCTCGTTTTTCTGAGCGAAGCGGGTGTACGCCTCTCGGATTGCATCGGCGGCGTCACCCGAAACGATGGTCACCTGCCAGGGCTGCACGTTGCCCCACGAAGGTGTTCGCTGCGCGGCCTCCAGGATGGACTCGATGGTGCTGCGCGCGACGGGAGTAGGCAGAAAGGCTCTGCAGGTGTGTCGACGAGAAATCAAATCGTTTAGTGTGTTCGGCGGGCGGGTCATGACGCTGAAGAATGGTTGTTTAAAGTAAATCAGAATTTACACGCAAATCTTGGCCAGTGCAACGGAGCAACGGCGTCAATGTGATAGGGTTTTCCACGGTAATTCACAATTTACTTTTAAGGATGGATGGTGAGACAATTCGCTGTGGAAGCGGACAAGCTTGCGGCAAACCACCTTTTCGGCTTCGGATGTGCGGCGGGGCTTCGGCCATGAACCCGGGTTCGCCTGTTCGACTGAATCTTCAGTTTTTACGACCATGGAGCGCCATTTATGATGTCGACGGCAGCGCTGCGCAGAGCGGCGAGCATTTGTCCAAAAGGGCTGGCCATTTCCAGTGGTGACGAACGGCGCACCTGGCCCGAGCTGTTGGGACGAGTCTCAGCGCTGGCTGGCGCCCTGCAATCTGCGGGGCTCGAGCGTGGTGACCGGGTAGCCACGCTGGCGAGGAATTCGCCTCGCTATTTTGAACTCCTGATGGCGATCTGGTGGGCGGGCGGAGTGATTGTTCCCCTCAACACGCGTTTGGCCTTCGAGGAGCTTCGTCACATCGTGGAGCACTCCGATTCCGTGCTGCTGTTCAGTGACGAGTCGTTCGAGGAGTTCGGAGCGCGGATGGCTGAGGTTCTGCCGTCTCTAAAGGAATTCATCCGCTTCGACGACGCGCGGTATGCGGCGATGATCGAGCACCCGCGTGTTGAGGATGCTTGCGGTGACCTCAATTCGCTAGCCGGGATCTGCTACACAGGGGGGACGACCGGACTGCCCAAGGGAGTGGAGTTGACGCACCTGAACTTCAGCTTCGCCGCGATGAGCCTGCATCGCGAACTCGAGTACAACCAGGACACGGTCTATCTCCATTCGACGCCGATGTTCCATTTGGGAGACCTTGCAAATGGGCTGGCTGTGACGCTTGGCGGCGGCACGCACAGCTTCATAGCGCAATTCAACCCGGAGGTTTTCTATCGGCGCCTGCGCGACGATGGTGTCACGCACGTTCAGCTCGTCCCAACGATGGTTGCGATGGTCCTGGACGGGCCCGAGCGCGATGACGAGCTTCTATCGCGAATTCGCTCGATCCAGTACGGTGCTGCTCCGATATCGCAGGCGTTGCTTGCTCGAATGCTGCAGGCCTTTCCCAATGCGCGGATCAACCAGTTCTATGGAATGACCGAGGCATGCGGAGGCATTTGTAGCTTGCCCCCCGACCGGCATGTCTTGAGCGGCCCCAAGGCGGGAAAGCTGAAATCGGCAGGGCAGGCGTTGCCCGGCTTTGAGATCCGTATTGGGAGCGATCAATCTCGCCCATGCAAACCGGGTGAAGCGGCGGAGATCCTACTGCGCGGCCCGGCTATCATGCGCGGTTATTGGAAGGCGCCCGAGAAGACCGCCCAGACGCTCGTTGACGGTTGGCTCTATTCCGGTGATGCGGGCTATCTAGACGAGGACGGTTTTCTGTACATCGTCGATCGGATAAAGGACATGATCATCAGTGGTGGCGAGAACATCTATTGCGCCGAAGTCGAGAACGCGTTGGCTTCGCACCCTTCGGTAGACGCCTGCGCAGTCTTGGGTCTGCCCGATGAGCGCTGGGGAGATCGGGTGCATGCCGCGGTTGTTCCGAAACCTGGCGCGAGTTTGAGCATCTCAGAACTGGACGCACATTGCCGGGCGCAGATTGCCGGCTACAAGGTCCCACGCAGCTACGACATCCGCAGCGAGCCGTTACCACTTTCAAGTATCGGCAAAGTTCAAAAGAACCAACTGCGGGAAGAGTGGCTTGCCGCGGAAAAAAACAGAGCCGGTTAACCAGAAAACCACGATCGGACCGAGTCTCTCCCACCGAAGTTACTTCGCCCTCAGGCCTCAGTTGGCTACGGCGTATGACGCGTTGCTGATCGACTCCTTCATCCTGAAATAGCAGGACCACCGGGGAGGGCGAATCCGCCTGCGCCATGACGTCCGCGGCCTTCACGGCGGCAAAGCCATCGACGTCGCCGCATGGCGCGCTGTTTGATCGCCCCTCGCTTTGGACTGCCTGCGTAGCGGCGACTCTCTCGCGGTGAAGTGGAGTCGTGGGTCAGCTAATAAAACGCCAGTTCGACGAAGCTAGATATCACTCCAGATAAGGGTTTCCGATAAATGAATCATAATTTACTTTTTGTGCCAGATGGATTGTAATACGTTTCATGGGCCGCGCTGGACCCGTCACCGTGCACGGAAATCGGAGGATTTCAGGACAGATGTTTAGGCACCGCGTGGGAGGGCTGCTCGAAGATATGGTCGCGCAGGCGGGCTGCATCGAACGCCCAATGCTCCTGTGGTGCAATCGCAGCGCGCTACTGCTTTGTCCACCTGAATCGGAAGACCCTGGAATGAATGCATCAAATCAACAAAAGTCGCTTGATGTCGTCATCGTCGGGGCCGGCTTCGCCGGCCTCTACCAGTTGCACCGTGCCCGCAAGGCGGGCCTGACTGCCCGCGTGATCGAGGCCGGCGAGGGCGTCGGCGGCACCTGGTACTGGAACCGCTACCCCGGCGCGCGGTGCGACGTAGAAAGCCTCGACTACTCATTTTCCTTCGACGAGGTACTCGAACAGGAATGGACCTGGAGCGAGCGCTATGCGACACAGCCGGAAATTTTGCGTTACATCCACCATGTCGCCGACCGATTCGACCTGCGGCGGGACATCCAGTTTCGCACGCGTGTGACGCAGGCGATATTTGACGAACAGCGAAAGCGATGGACCCTGGAGACAGACTCGGGCGAGTCATTCGACGCGCAGTTCTGTGTTATGGCCACTGGATGCCTTTCGATCGCGCAAGCCCCGAATTTCAAGGGCCTAGACAGCTTCGCCGGCACCTGGTATCACAGCGCCGATTGGCCGAAAGAGGGCGTGGATTTCGCTGGCAAGCGGGTAGGGGTGATAGGCACGGGTTCTAGCGGTGTGCAGATGATTCCGTTGATCGCGGAGCAGGCCGACCATTTGACAGTCTTCCAGCGCACCGCCAACTTCAGCGTGCCGGCCCAGAACGAGCCGCTCGACGACGAGGCCGTCCGCCATGCCAAGGCCAACTACCGTGAGCGGCGGGCCCGCGCGCGAGAAGCCAACAACGGCCTGTATCTGGAGGCAGTCGACAAATCGGCCCTTGAGGTTTCTGACGAGGAGCGGCTGCGCGAGTTTGAGTTCCGCTGGCGCGGTGCCGGTGGAGGATTTCGGATGCTCCGAGCATTCAATGACTTGCTGGTCAATGAAAAAGCCAACGAGTATGTCTCCGACTTCGTGCGCTCCAAGATCCACACGATCGTGCGCGACCCGAAAGTGGCCGAGCTGCTTTGCCCCAAGAAGGAGCTGCGGTTCGGCACGAAGCGCCTCTGTGTGGACTCCGGCTACTACGAAACATTCAACCGGCCCAACGTTACGCTGGTCGACGTGAAGACTGCGCCGATCGAGGAAGTGACCCCGCGCGGGCTGCGTACGAGCGCGCAGGAGTATGAGCTGGACGTCCTCGTGTTCGCGACCGGTTTCGACGCCATGACGGGTGCTCTGCGTGCCATCGACATCCGCGGGGTCGGAGGCGTGACGCTTCGGGAAAGGTGGCAGCACGGTCCGCGTACTTACCTGGGCGTATCGTCCTCGGGCTTTCCGAACATGTTCATCATCGCGGGGCCCGGTAGCCCATCGGTGCTCAGCAACGTCGTGCATTCCATCGAAGAGCACGTCGATTGGGTCACTCGGTTGATTCAGCACGCCCGTGAAACCAATAGGGCCTACGTCGCCTGCGAGCTCCAGGCGGAGGACGAGTGGGTTCACCACGTCAACGAGGTGGCCGATCGCACCCTCTACCCACGCGGCAATTCGTGGTACGTCGGCGCCAATATCCCGGGCAAGCCTCGAATCTTCATGCCCTATGTGGGCGGGGTGCCGGCTTACCGCAAGATTTTGAACGAGGTGGCCGATGCCGGATATCGCGGGTTCGTGCTCTCCTGAAAAACGGATAAAAGGAAGTCCTGAATGAAAACGCTTGTTTTGGGCGGAACTGGCTTTATAGGGATGCATGTCGCGCGCGAGCTTGCCGCGAGGGGTGAGGAAATTGTGATCGCAGGTGCCAGAGCTGAACGCTCGCCTGCGGAACTAAAGGAGTTTTTCGGGGAGGCCCCGCAGCAGGAACGAATTGATTTGACGGTCAGCTATGACGTCTTCGATGCGATTGCCCGTATCAAGCCGGATAAGGTATTCGATGCGTCGGGGTATGCCCCAAAATCGATGTCGCCGGCGCGTGAAGTGCATTTACGAACGGCTTGTGCGCTCAATGTGATCGAGGCCTGTCGAATCATGAATGTCGGACAACTTACGATCACCAGTTCCAGCGACATCTACTGGGGCCTGGACTCAAAATACTATCCGTATAGCGAGGCAGGCCCGATCGCCATCACTGAGCAGAAGGACCATCACTACATTCAGGCCGGCCCCAAGAAGTTGCTCGAGGCGATCGCCGCCATCTTTCAGCGCCAGACGGAACTCGACATCCGAATCGTGAGAATCGACGGCACATACGGGCCGCTCTACAACAAGATGATCAATGTCGTCGCGCGGATGGTTCATGCCGCCGTGCGCGGCGTCGCCATGGATCTGACCTCAGACAAAGGGCGCTTGCCATGCGCGGACATGGCTTGGGACTTCAACTATGTCAAGGACCACGCATACGGCATGGCGCTGGTCCACCAGGCGATTGCCCCGGAGCACAAGGTCTACAACGTGGGCAGTGGCAAAACCACGCGGCTGGATGAATTCGCTGACGCAGTCAACGCGCTGTTCCCAGGCGCGATACCACCGTTGCCGCTGCACCCTCATGGGCCTTCGAGCGACCAACGCTATTTGGACATAACGCGCGTGCGTGCGCTCGGCTATGAACCACGATGGTCGGTTGCGACCGGGGTTGCTGATTACGTGCAATGGCTGCAATCCCACGACGTCTGATTTTGGTGCTCGAGGGCAGCGCAAGGCGATGAGGTCAGTGGGCCGCCGGCCCACGCGGTGGCGGTCATGGGCGTTGCGGCCGCCGGGAAGTCGGCCCCGCGCATGACGACCTCGCGCTCGCGCGGGCGGCCGAATTTCTGGACGCCGCCACTTTCGATGGCCTGCGCATCGGGCTTTCCCGACCTAACGACTCCAAGCACCCCACCTGCAAAAGTGAACAATAAATTCTGCGGTGCTCATCCCCCCGTTGCCCCGCCAGTGGTGGCTAGACGCTCTCGGCATGGCCGAAAGGGCCTGTAGGATTTCGATGCCGGAAAAAGTGAATCTGAATTACAATTACGCTTCCCGCGGACCTCAGCGGAAATTCCGGTCCATGCGGCTCAGGCGGTGTTTTGACACCCACTCGGGGGTTGAATCTGGAGGGGGCGGGCGGCCAGGCGTGAACTGGATTCCTTGAGACTGAGTGATGTCGAAAAGCCGTTGAGCAGCGGGAAGCCGCAATTGATGAATGTTCCGGCCAAGTGCCGGCCAGACTAATGGACGATTGTTCTCGTTATGGACGAACTCATCGAGCCGGCGACCCGGCGCACACCGAAAGGCAATACGACGCGAGAAGCGATCAAGCTTGCGGCGAAGCGCGCATTGGCAGCAGATGGGTTTTCGAATGCGAAAATTGCCGACATCATGGCGAGCGCCAACCGCTCGCCGGGTGCATTCTACAAATACTATCCAAGCAAGGAAGCACTGCTACACGAGCTGCTTGACGAATTTCGCACGCGCCTCAAGGCGGAAGTAAACCGCCCCTTGAACACGCGTGGGGACCCGCTCGAACACCTGAAAGAGCGGTTAGGAGCGTTCTGGAAGATCTATCGCGATGATTGGCCTGTGGCAACTGCAGCATTTCAGATGTCGATGGCGGATCGTGAGTTCGCTCGTGCATGGCATGGTGTGAGGCAACAGGGCATACGAGGCATGTCAAGCGTGATCAAGCTCCTCCAAAAGGAAGGCTATTGCCCCGGGCTCGATAGCGAACTGATTGCTTCGGCACTGTGTTCGATGCTCGAATACACCGGCTACAACTGGACTGCGCGCGCCGGTGACTTTCCAGATCGGCTGATCGATGACGGGGCCGCTATTGAGGTACTGACTCGACTGGTCCTGAACGGTGTGAGAGGAGGCCCCGCTGAGACAACAGCCGCGTCTCCCGCAGACAAGGAACCCGGCCGCGATCCGGTACGGCGTCGTGCAAAATCGGAGCGCAGCTGAGCCGGCGAATCTTGTGCAGTGGTTGAGGCCTCGAGAAGCATGGGGGCCAGGGGCGACGCGCGAAGTCGCGTTCAGCGCATGGATGTTTCGGGGTCCGGCTGCGCCACCCAGTTGGTGATCCTCTGTGCCGTCGGCTCGAGAACTCGCGCACCAAATGTCCGGGCGTGCGCCCAGTCTTCGCGAACTCCACATCTCCGCGTGGAGATCCGTCGCATGAGGCTTTCGATGCTTGCCCGTGCCGACATTCCCCTCATCCAAGAGCAGAGTCCGTCTTTCGTGGCTCAACTCAACCTCGACTGACCCCTATCGTTGCGCTTCGTGTATTGGGACGGGCTGCGGTGTCTAACGGTTCACCCCCGATTCTTCGCGTCTGCGCAGCACAAACTCGCAGGTCGTTACTGGAAGCACAGTTCGGGTAAACCAAAAGTGAACTCCAATTTACTTATGGCCACTGATAGGCTCTAATAGCTACCAAAGGGCCGAACTTCCAAACGGCCACTGAGATGACACAGTAGGGTCTCGCTCTTGACCCTTAGCGGCTTGCCGAAGAATGCATGGCGTTCTTGCCAAGGAGGGCTAGGGGTGCGCCGCAAGGGGGGGGGCGGTAACGCCCACGCCAAACAATTGAGGCAATGACGAATTGCGCGGAAGCCGGCACGCGCGAACCGCACTGAACGATAGATGTCGCGCCGGATGGCCATAGACCGCAGGGGGCGTCATCGGCTCATTCAGAACGAGGCGGAATGGGAATGCGTCGGCATAAAGACAGTGGTTAGTAATACTAAATAAATTGAAACGGAGACAGACACGTGAAATCTAAATTGGCTAATCTTCTTGGCTAATCTTCTTGTTGCGTCGTACCTGCTGAGCTTCGCCGGACTGGCGAGTGCCCAGAGCAGCGTGACCCTCTACGGCTTGATCTCGACGGCTATCGCCTATGCGAATAATCAGAAAGGTGGCTCTTCATGGTTCGTGGCGAACGGCCCGATGCAGCCGCCACGCTTCGGACTGAAGGGAACCGAGGACCTCGGCGGTGGGCTGCATGCCATCTTCACGCTGGAGAGCGGCTTCAGCATCACCAATGGATCGCTTTCGCAGGGCGGGCGCATGTTCGGCCGGCAGGCGTTCGTCGGCTTGTCGTCCGATCGTATCGGCACGATCACCGTCGGGCGGCAATACGACCTCGGCGCCGCAACGCTCTGTGCCTATGAGTCGGCGTGCCAGTTCGCCGCCTACGGCACGCATATCGGCGACAACGACAACGTGTTCAACACGTTCCGCGTCAACAACGCAGTAATATTTGTGCAATTCCTGATGAGCCGCGGCCATGTCCGACGTTCTGCCCAATGAAACCCGTCTCGCCGCTGAAATCGACCGCCTGAAAGGCGAATTCCCGAAGACCCGCGAGCTGTACCGCGAGGTCTGCGCGCTACTGTTCTTCCGCTTCGGGATCACGCCGACCGCGAACCGGCTTTACCAGCTGGTGAGGCGGGGCAGCATGAGCACGCCGACCCAGGTGCTCGGTGAATTCTGGGCCGAACTGCGAAAAGAGCCGGGTGCGCATCGACCACCCCGACCTGCCCGCCGACCTGGGGCCGGCTGCCGGCGAACTGGTCGCGGCGCTCTGGACCCGCGCAACCGCCGCTGCCGAAGCCGCGCTCGACGCGCTGCGCGACGAGGTCGAGGCGCAACGCGTTGAGGCGCAACGGTCGGTCGTGGCTGCCCGCGACGAACTGGGTCGCGTCGAGACTGCGCTCGAACAGCGCACGGCGGCGCTCCTTGCCGCGCAGGTCGAGGGGCGCGAACTGGAAAAGGCGCAGGCCGAGGGCCACGCGGCGCGGCAGGCGTGCGAGGCCGAGGTCGTCCGGCTCAAGGCCGAGGCGCTCGCGCGCGACCGTGAACTGGACGAGGTGCGCGAAGGCTTCTCGCGGGATCTCGAGAAGCTGCGCGAGAGCGCGGAGCGCGCCGAAGAGCGCCTGCGAGCGTCGGAAAAGCGGGCGCCGCTGGAGATCGACCGCGAGCGGGGTGCGGCCGCGAAGCTGCAGAAGGAGCTCGATGAGGCGACGAAGCGCGCCGACCGACGCGAGGCGGATCACCGCAGCGTGGTCGAGGCGCTGCAGGCGCAGCTCGGGAACGTGCGTCACCAGGCGGGCGTCCTGCAGGGGCGGCTCGATGCCGTCGAGGCCGCGAACGTGACACTGCAGCATCAGCTCGCAGCAGCGCGTCAGACTGATGCCCGCCCGGCCAGGCCAGCCCGCGCGAAGGCCGCGCCTGCCCGCCCGACCGCGGCACGCCCTGCACTGACGCGCCCCTTGCGGCCGTCGGCCACGCCGGGCCCGTCGCGCAAGCCGTCGGCAACACCGGCGTCACCGGCGACGGCCAGCAAGCCCGTGGTGCGTCGCAAGCGGGGGTAGGCACGATGGAAGACAGGAAAAGCCGCCCGCGGAAAGGGCACAAAGCCCCGGCCTGTCCCCCGATCGGCGCGCTGATGCGTTATGGCGAGCGGACGGTGCGCGTCATCGCCGAAGCGAGCGGCCAGCGGGTGATCATCGGGTCGGTCAACGAGGACGGCCGCGCCTTCCGCAGCACCGTGAAATGGGCTAGTCTGACCGCTCTTCACGATCAACTTTTCTGAGCGCGATGATCCTACCGCAGACCATGCAGCAGCTCGACGTCTTCGCCGACAGTCGTGACGTCATGCTGCGCAACGACGTGCTGGAGCAGTTGCAGCAGCGCGATGTGGCCGCTGCGCGCATTGCACTGGCTCTGCTGGGCGTCGAATACCCGGACGATGGCGCACTGCGCGGGATGGCCGTGCTGGTTCGCGAACTCGGGCGCGAATCGACAGCACCGCTTGCTAACCATGCGGCGCTGGCCATCGCGCGCCGGCACCTGGAGGACGAGCTGGCGCCCGCCGCCTGGCGGGTGCTGCCCCCGCACACCGTTTCCGCATGGCTCGCACCGTGCTGGCGATCGCTCGCCCGGCAGGCCGCAACCCTTCCATTTCAGAGCGCCGATGCCGACAGCCACGCCGCGCCGCTGTGGCTGCTGGCGGCCGCCTGGGCCGCCGCCAGCGAAGCGGTCGAGGCCATTGAGTCCTGGTGGCGCATGCCGGCACCGCTCGCGTGGAGGACCGAGGCGCGCTACAGAATGGGTGGACTGGATGCCGCGTGGCCGTTGCTCGTGGAGCTGGCTGGCGTGGCTGGAGCCCGCGAGGTTCGCGGCATTACTGCCCGTACTGGGCGACGCTTCGCTCGACGCGCTACGCCGGCGCTTTGATGCAGAATTCCCCGGCACCGGCGAAGTGGACGATTACGCCTGGTTTCCAGCATGGCTGCTGGCGGTCAAGCCGGCGCTCACGGGCCGGCTGGGCGAGGCGCGTGTGCGGCGTGACCAGGCGGCGTCACGCGCGACGGCCCTGCTGGGGGAAATCCTGCGCCGGGAGCATGAAGGCGACCAGCACGAACTCGTCAGTCTGCGTCAGGCGTTCAGTCGCCTGCATGCGGGCCTGTTCGATGTGTACATGGCCACGCGGAAAGTGCAGCACCGATGAGTGCGCCTTCTTTGCCGCTGCCAGATTTACTTCCGAAACGCTGCTCATTTTCCTTCGTCGGACGCCTTTTAACCCGTAACCGGGGCATCCCTTGCGTTAGTTGTCATCAAATGATAACATGCAGGCCATGACAGATCGAGACTCAAGCCTAGACACCCTCCTCGAGCTGGATGGAGTGGTGTTCACCGTCGACGACACCGGGTGTTGTTGGGTGAAATTTGAAGTGGCGCAAATCGCAGCGTCACCGGAGCGCCCGCACGGGCTGCGGTATTCGCTGACCTTGCACGACGAAACGGGTGCTCGCCTGTTGGGATTCGATAACGCGCATCCGATTCGAGAGGGTTCGGGCCCCGGCGCACGGACGCGGATCGAGTACGACCACAAGCACGCCGGCGAGCGTATCCGGTTTTACGAGTATGCGGATGCCGCGAAGTTGCTTGAAGACTTCTGGACCGAAGTCGAAACAGTAATGAGGGAAAGGAGCGGGAGCGATGACTAACGAACACATCCTGAAGGTCGGGATTGCCCCGGTGGAGCAATTCAAGGCGCGGACCATGGCAATCGCGCGAGGCGAATACAAGCCCGCCCCCGACGAGCCGAAAATCTGGTTCTCGTCGCCCGAGTCGTTCGCGCAGGTGCTGTCGGGCAAGAATCAGGCATTGCTGGCACTGATCGCGAAAACGAATCCGTCATCGTTGACGGAGCTTGCAGCGACGTCCGGACGCGAGAAATCCAACCTGTCGCGCACGCTTAAGACGATGGAGCGGTACGGCCTGGTGCACTTCGAGAAAGGCGACGGCCGCGAGGTCGCACCACGGGTCAACTATGCCGGCATCAGCCTGGAGATGTCGTTCGCGTAACGCCACACTACGCAGCATCAAGCCCGCGACACGCCGACCGGTGTCGCGGGCTTCTTCATTCTGAGCACCAAAAAGCTACGCATGGAACGCGAATACCGGCTCGTGTTAGGGAAACACTGATTTAATCGACGAGTTTGTAGACGCTGTGACGTAGTGAAGCGTTGTTAGAGCTGGAACGACGACAAAGCGATGCGGATGCGACAAATCAGTTTTGCGAGTGCGGAACACGAAGACAAGAAGCGGCTTACGAGGCGCGAGAAATTCCTGGGAGAGATGGAGCAAGTCGTGCCGTGGGCGCCGCTTGCTGGCAGCATTGGAGCCCCACTACCCGAAGGGTACGAGGTGGCGTCCGCCGATTGGGCTGGAGCGCATGCTGCGACTGTACTTTGTGCAGCAATGGTACGCATTGTCCGACGAGGGGCTGGAAGATGCAGTGAGCGACAGCGCGGCCATCCGCAATTTTGTCGGTATCGACCTGAGGAAGCGCCGGACGCCACCACGGTGCTCAAGTTTCGCCGGCTGCTGGAAGAGCACAAGCTTACCGCCGTACTGTTTGAGGAAATCAACGCCCACCTGCGCGAGCGCGGCCTGATGATGCGCGAGGGCACGATGGTGGACGCCACCATCGTCAACGCGCCGACGTCGACGAAGAACCGCGACAAGGCGCGCGATCCTGAGATGCATCAAACGAAGAAGCGTAATCAGTGGTACCACGGGATGAAGGCGCACGTGGGCGTTGACGCTGAGTCGGGCCTGGTGCACAGCACGCACTACACGGCGGCCAACGAGTCTGATGTGGCACACACCCATGAGGTGCTGCATGGTCAAGAGGATCACGTGTTTCTCGATGCGGGTTACACGGGGGTGCAAAAGCGCGAAGAGATAGTGAAGGCGCAAGCCGACGGTGCCATCAAGACGGAAGTGCAATGGTCGGTGGCGATGAAGCGTGCAGGCTTAAGGGCATGGCCGAAGGGCCGCTGAAGCAGCTGACGCAGGCCCTGGAAAAGGTCAAAGCGCAAATCCGGGCGCGGGTTGAACATCCGTTTCATGTGGTGAAGAACCTGTTCAACCACAAGAAGACTCGCTACCAGTTGATAAAGGAGTTCAGAGCGGCGGCCCAAATCGTGCGCGACGCTGAAGATGCAAACGGCGAACTGCGCGTTGCGAACCGGTGGAGTCTGGCGATGCCGCTCAGAATGACGCGGGGCGCAGTTGAAACTCTGTCCACGCATCAGATCCCGGGTCAGTGGACGCTGAACACCTGAAGTCCGGCTTCCGCTGCCTGGGGACCCTTCGTGTGAACGACGTAGAACCTCTTTAGCGACGGAACATAGATCGAGGTCTTGCCACCGAGAGTGTCAATATGTTGCTCGATCGCATAATGGTTCTGATCGACTTGTTTGACGACATCGAGGCCTTCCGCGCCGGTTACGTACAGTCGATGATGCAGCGGGTCAAAAGTCATGTCGTCCGAAATATCGACGATATCGAGAGACTGTATGACCGAGCCGTTACTCGCGTCCAGGACGAACAGCTTGCCGGGGCCACGCGATCCGATGAACAGGCGCCGCCTCGTCGGATCGAACGCCATAGCCGAGTTTCGGCTTGGGCCGGGAACATGCCAGATGCTCGCTAACTTCCGGGTACCCAGATCGATAACGCCGATTTCGTTTTTATCGCGCATGTTGACGAACAGGCGGTGCGTACCGTGATCGATGACCATGGCCTTCAGTTGTCCCGCCGGAACATCGATTCTATCGAGGACGGAATCATCGGCAAGCGAGATCAGGCTGATGTAGGCATTGTCCCGATGTGCTTGAGCGCCTCCGTTGCCGACAAAAAAGATGCCGCTCTCTCTATCCGATACGCCAGAATCCGGCTGCGGATCGAGTGGAATGACTTTCTTGACTTCGAAGGTTTTCGTGTCGACAACCTTGACGTTCGAGTCGCCCGCATCCGCTATAAGCAATTCCTTACCATCGTTTGCCAATAGTATCTTGTGAGGAGACTTTGCGACCGTCTTGACGCTTGCAAGATGCTCGCCGTTCGGCAATTGGAAAACCTCAATGGAGCCATACTTCTCGGCTGACACGTACAGACGGGAGCGCGACAGATCGACTGCAAAGTGGTCGAAGTCCCCACCGGTGACCTCTGGCAGCGGCGTGGTCGAAAGAACCGTCAGAGGCTCGGTCGATGGTTTTGCGGCAAAGGATGTCGATGCAAAGCAAAGGCAAGCAACGGCAAGTAGATGGGCGATGGTTTGCATGAGTGTCGTCGGGGTGGTTAGGGAGCAGGATCCAAACAGTCATCCTACCGTTCAACTCGCGACCACCCAATGACGAACGGATTACCGAATTGAAATTGACCGTGCATCGCTGGACCATCGAGTTGTGGTCTGTACTGGAGAAAGCATCCGGCCGTCGCAAGCGCCCGGTCGGCAAGGGCTGGCGCATGAATGAAACCTCCCTCAAGGTCGCACGATGCCCGGGTTATGGCGATTCCGCTATCGTCGCGACCGGCGTTCGGAAATGCTCGACCAGAAAATCGATGAACGCCCTCGCGCGCACGGTCTGGTTGCGCTGGCTCGGATAGTAGACGAACAGATCCGCCGACGGCAGCACGAATTCGGGCAGCACCACCCGCAGCCTGCCACTCTCCAGATACCTGGCCAGATCCCACTCGGGGTTATAAGCCGGACGCCTAGATTTGCTGGAAAGCGTTTTTTGTTCAATAGGTTAGCCGATGCTTGCCGGCGGCAAAGGCCTGATTCATCTTGCTCGCGCCATGGCTCGCGTGGGCATTCGGCATCAGTTCTAATGCCATCGCGGTATCCCGGCGCGCACGGGATGCCGGGCAATCCTGCGCCCATGCACGGGACAGTTCATGCATGGGCGTGCGGCCACCTTCATGTGCATCAGTACGACGTTACGTTCGAGCCCGAGCCACTTGCGCTCGTGGAGGTGGATGTCAAGGCACTGGCCGGGTCACCGCTGTGCTGGATCGCGTACAACTCCTTGTTGCGGGCCACCATCGCAGCCGAAGGCGGATAGTCGTTCTTGCGCATCGGCAGGAACCCATCTGCCTCCGCCTGCACCAGTTGCGCACGTACGTCGGCGCGTGTGAGCCCGGAAGTGGAGGTTTGCGCGAAAGCGCTGGCGCCAAATGCCAGACTGAGTGCAGCGACTGCAAAAGAGGTAACGAGTTTCATGGTGTCTCTCCAAAAGAGTTAGTTAGAAGAAGTGGTTGGTTCCACGCACTCCATTCTGGTCATTTGAGCTGTGCCAGCAATGACCATCTCATTACGGTTCTGTTATTTTGCGCGGCTGTCGAACGGCGCAATTGACGTGCGTCGGCGCATTGACTCAGGTTATTTGTTACCAGGCCGGGGTTGTTGCCTCATGTAATTTGCTACCTTCCAGATGGCTGGCGGGGGCGACTTATGACGAGGTGACTCAGCATGGCGACACGACATGAATTGATTGAGGCGGTCGGCGAGCGTTACCGACGTTCGGACCGAGGCGGCAAGCGCCAGATTCTGGACGAGTTTCTCAAATTGACGGGCTATCACCGCAAGCACGCCATCCGCGTGCTGTGCAATGAAGCCCACGCACCGAAGGCAAGGCCGGGCCCACCCCGGCGCTATACCGACGAGGTGCGGGCGGCGCTGATTACGCTATGGGAAGCCGCTGACCGTATTTGCGGGAAACGGCTGAAGGCGGTGATTCCGACGCTGATCGAATCGATGACCCGGTATGGCCATCTCTCGCTGTCGGACGACTTACGCGAAAGCCTCCTCGGCATCAGTGCGGCGACCATCGACAGGCTGCTCGCCGACGTTCGTGAGCAAGCCTTCGGCGGTCAGCGCAAGCGCGCCGGAGGTGTCGGCAACGCGATTCGCCGCGCAGTTCCGATCCGAACCTTCGCCGACTGGAATGACCCACTGCCAGGCTATCTGGAGATCGACTTCGTCGAGCATTGCGGCGGCGTCAAGATCGACGGCGACTTTGTCCATAGCCTGGTGATGACCGACATTGCGACCGGCTGGACCGAATGTCTGGCGATGCCATTCCGTAACCATGCATTTGTCATTGAGTCCTTTGAACGCGTACGGGCCGCACTGCCATTTGCTCTGCGCGGTCTCGACAGCGATAACGACACCGCCTTCATGAACGAAGCCGTGTTCGACTTCTGCAAGGCGACGGGCATTGAACTGACGCGTTCGCGCGCCTACAAGAAGAACGATCAGGCATGGGTCGAGCAGAAGAACGGTTCGATCGTGCGGCGGCTGGTGGGGTACGGCAAACTGCGAGGGCTGGAAGATACGGAAGCGCTGGCATCGCTGTACCGGATCTCGCGCCTGTACATCAACTATTTCCAGCCGTCGTTCAAGCTGAAGTCAAAGACACGTCACGGGGCGCGCGTGACGAAGCGCTATGAGGCACCGCTGACGCCCCTCGAGCGCGTACTGCGTTCACCCTCTGTCTCTGAGGCCACCAAACTGGCGCTGCGTGAGCAGTTCCGCTCGCTCGATCCCGTCGACCTATTACGCCGCATGCGTGAGGCCCAGCGACGTGTTGCTGCATGCCCAGCCACGGACGTTGTCGGAACAGACGCCACACCGGAACAGAACGTGACGATAGGGGACTTCCTGGCGAGCCTGGGGACGGCCTGGCAGGCCGGCGACTTCGGACGCTGCAGCGACGCGTTAAAGCATGGCGATCAAACCGCGCCAGCGAGCTGGTCACCCGAATCCTCGGCGAGCCCGACGCGATGGTGGCTGGCGCCGCTACGCAGCGCCAGCCGCCATCGTTAAACAACCCCGGAGGTGACAATTACGCCGGAGTAACATCCTTCCGTGAGGCAACACGTATGGTCAGGAGCAGTTGCTCCGGCTGCGCTCGGTGGTGGCGCGGGCGCGCTTCCTCAAAGGCACACCCGTGCGCGCCGTCTGGTGCCAGTTCTTCGATACCAAAAAGCAGACGTGGACGAAGCGGTTCTGGTGCAAATAGGCTGTCTGGACGAGAAGGTCTCGATAAAAAGGATACCTTATCGATAAGACAGGACCGCATTCCATACGGTGGGTACAGTGGCATCTTTGAGGCCGAGCTTTGCGAGATTGAATTGGCCTTTGCTAATGCGATGCATCAACTCAATGCCGGCCAGAGTGATCGCGGCGTTCCTGAAACGCTTGAAGCCGAGCATGGCATTGGTCCGGGACTTGATATGGCGATGGTCCTGTTCGATCAGATTGTTGAGATATTTCGAAGATCGAACCTTCGTGCCCTCGGGCATCAGGCCGTCGGCCTTCATCTCGCGCACAGCACGGTGTGAGGGGGCATAGCCATCGAGTGTAATGGTTTGCGGCGGCCGCCCCTGATGTTTGATTGCCTTGTTGAAAAAGGCTTTGGCCGCGTTCACGTCGCGTTTCGCCCTGAGCAGGAAGTCAACCGTCTGACCCGCCCGATCTACTGCCCGATAAAGATAGACCCATTTACCGCGGACTCTCAGGTACGTTTCGTCGACACGCCACGACGTTCCCGCAGGCGTGCCGAAACGGTTCCAGCGCTTGACAAACTCGGCGTGTAACGCTTCACCCAACGAAGGATCGTTGTGTAAGCGAGCGACAGGCCGCGCTCGGCCATCATCTCGACGAGATCACGCAGGCTGAGCTTGTAGCGTAGATACCAGCGCACGCACTGAATGATCACATCGCGGTTGAAGTGACGGCCTGAGAACAGATCGCCCATGCTTTTAAGCTTGCTCATTATCGAATCATGAGATCGGGGAAGCAGCACTCTAACCGATCACATTCACTGTTTGCACCAGAACCATCTGGATAACGTGCTTCGCGCAGCAACGTTGTCGTCGGCATTTACTGGTTGATGCGTCCACGGAATGCTGCATCGCAAAAGCCCGCAATCGTGAACCATAAAATCGGGGGCTCAATTTGACCCCACAGTCGCCGGTCGCGACTGTCCGAACGAGTGAGACTATCTCTCTTTCGAACGAGAGAAGGTGTACCGACGCATTGCCCGCACCGTTGCAAAGGGTCACAGCTTACGGGCGACCATTCCGGTACTGCGATCTCAAAAAAACAATCAAGGGATTTTACTTCGACAGATGCAGCTTCTTCGATAGCACGATACCCCGCTGCGGGCTCACCAGCCAGATGGCGCGAATGTTCGTGTACAGCGTCGAGGTTCTTGTTGTGATGTCTGTGGGCTCGTCGTTGCTGGGATCGCTATGTTCGCGCCGGTCGGTCAGGTAAGGCGGCGCCATGCTACACATCAGCACAATCGCGAAGTCTCCATTCGCTTCGTCGAACGCCGCCTGCGAGAGTGTCACGCGTCCGTGAACCCTGGTTTTGCTCCGTTTGCCGGACTTGAGTTCAATCAGATCGATGTGTTGGATGTACCCCTTGGCCTTCGCCTCAGGCGCCACCACAAGCCCTCGACCGCGTGGTCCGGTTATGGTCTTCTTGAGCAGGATCACTCCCGGATTGTCGTCATCGGATAGATCTACGTCTACCGTCAACAGGTGCGTCTTTGACTGATATCGTATTCCGTAGGGCGCCGGTACGACGAAAGCCAGGTCGCGGTCGAGACTGGCTTTCGGCAAGTCTAGATCGCTTGGCGCCTTAAGGACAGGGACATGGATCAGGTTCCTGATGCGATCGCTCAACGAAGGCGAGTTGGCATTGAAGCTCTGGTCCGCCAAGGCGTCCCTGATGGCAACCGGGTCATCGCCCACGAAAGGCCGAGTCGACAGGACATTTGCAGAGGCAGAAATTTCAGGCTCAGTCGCATGGGTAACAGTGGCTGAGTCTGCCGACGTCCCGGCGTGCGCCAGCAGCGACATGCAAATCAGGGCGCAAGCGGCGTTCGAACGGACCAACATGGTTTTAAGATCAGCCACGACAAACCCCTCCAGGATCAGGGCAGTCTATCGCAAAGCCTTGCACGGTCAACTCGACCGCGCGACAGCGGCCGTAGGCACCGGCTTGATCCGTTCTTCGTCAGCTCAGCAAACCCAACGGCGGCAAAGGCCGAGAACTTCCCGGCCAGGACGGCTGCTCGAATGGCTGTTCCACTTTGGAAGCTGCCGCAACGATCGCGTCGGGTCGAAGGGCAGATGTGGGTCGCGTGCTGTCCCATAGCCGCGATGCAAGTCCGGGTGCGTATGCCCCTTGCATTAGGCAGTGACCGGCCATGAAGAGTCATTCGCTTGCACCGTCGCTCGGACGTTCAAGCGTCGGTTCCACTCAGGAATCGGCCATTCAATTCGCGACGGTGAAGTGCTGCATGTCGGCCAAAGCCGTCATTCGCAGATGCGCCATGAGCGGCGAAATGGAACACCCGCTTTGGGCTGCCTCGATCTTCAGAAAATGATCGCGGTTTCGTAAAGGAAAATTCAACCTCGCGAAGCGCGGCCAAAAGGATACCGCTGCGCCTGCCGTCGGGAATGCTGTCTTTGCAAAACGGCTCTGTCGATCTTGTAATTTTCGATTCACGACCGATTAATTTGCCAAGCTCATCATCCGTCCAACACGAACGCAACCGAAAAAGCTGACGAACTGCAACCCGTTCCTTGCGGTGGCGTCATGAACAGGAGTCAAGGGATGGATCTGGCATTGCCACTGCGCCGAGCTGGAAACGCCGCTGGATCGTTGTAGGCGTTTTCGAGACTCTGGGATGAGGTGAACTATGCTGACTCAAAAGTACTCCTTAGTGAGTTAAGCGAACTTCGTAACGTTCATTTTTTCAAGCATGAATGCGGATCGAAATGCCGCGACGTGGGGTGCCACGTTGTGATCCGCGACATAAAAATGCCGCGGCGGTCGACGATCCTGTCACCCGCTGCGCGGCCAGCAAATAGTTTGGGATTCTATAAAATGAAATTCAATCAGTTTCTCGGTAGCACCGCAATCGCAGTAACTTGCCTCATGGGTCCGGCAGTCCACGCCGCAGAACCCGCCGTACCGGTCCAATTGATCAGGACCATCCCGCTGCCTGACGTCACTGATGGCGATTTCGATCATTTCGCCGTCGACCTCAAGCGCAACCGCCTCTACGTCTCGGTTGAAAAGCACCATTCGATCGAGGTGTTCAACCTCAAGACCGGTGAGCATCTGGCGAGCGGCGGTCCGGTCACAACGCCGCATACGCTGGCACTCAACGTCGAAAAGAACGAGCTGTTCGTGGCCGATGGCGGCGACAACTCGGTCAAGGTCCTCGACGGCGCCGATCTGCACCTCATCAAGCGGATCGACCTGAAGGCCGTTCCGGATGCCGGCGTCTATGACCCGAAGACGGGTTACTTCTATGTCGGCAACAGCCTTGGCGAGAAGGCCGACTATTCGATGATCACCGCTATCTCGACCAGGGATGCCACTGTGAAAGGCGAGATCCGCGTCGAGGCAAACAACGTCGAATCGATGGAAATCGACCAGGCGACCAGGCGCATGTTCGTTAATCTCCGAGACAAGTCCACAGTCGGCGTCATCGATCTGAACAAGGACACCGTCGCGCGGGTCTGGTCGGTGCCGGATCTCAAGCTGAATACACCGATGGCGTTCGACGCCAAGGACCACCGGCTGTTTATCGCCGGTCGCAAGCCGGGCAAGCTGTTCGTCCTCAACTCTGACACCGGTGCGACGATCGCGACCTACGACTGCGCGGACATCGGTGACGACATGACCTATGACGCGCGAACAAAGCGCATCTATGTCAGCGCAGCCGAAGGCCTGATGGCCTATCAGCAGGACGACGCCGACCATTATCATGAAATCGCTCGGGTCGATACCCATGGCGGCAAGACCTCGGTCCTCGTGCCGAGCCTGGACCAGCTTTATGTTCCGCATACCCGCACCTCGGCTCCCGATGCAGGCCTTGAAATCTACAAAGTTCAGGGCTGATTCGCAGTAACCCCTCGTCGTGTTCTGAAAACATCATTGGGCCGTGTTCACGGCGCGTGCTGTCACGCCCGGCGTGGACACTACAACCCCGCATGGAGTAACGCTGTGTTCGCTGTTAGACGTAATGCTCGACCCGGCCCCGCACCGGAGGCCGCTTTGACAAGTCATCATCTGCAGGCCGTCTCCAGGAAACGCCGAGGCGCAGGAAACCATGGATGGAGCTGCCGGAAGTCCGTGCTGTTGGTTGGCGGAGTCACCACCTCTGTGGCGCTCTTCACGCCCACGATGTCCTTTGCCGCGGGCGACGCGACCGATATCGGCACCGTGAGTGCCAGTTCTGCGCCGAATAGTCTGCTTACGCCGCCGGACCCGAATGATACTCAGAGCGCGCCCTATCAGGCGCCGACCAAAACACCGCTGACCGCAATGCAACCGACCGCGGTTATCAGCAAGCAGTATCTGGACAACAACGTCGCGCCGTCGGCCAATTACGACACGGCCATACGCATTGCTCCTAGCGTAACCAGCACCGAGCCGAATGGTCCGGGCCTTTCCGAAGGCAAGGGGCTGACGATTCGGGGCTTCCAGGACGGCCAGTTCAACGTCACCTTCGACGGCATTCCCTTCGGTGACGGCACGAATTTCGCGCATAACAGCGCCGCATGGTTCATGACGAACGATCTGGGGCAGATCTCGGTTGATCGCGGCCCGGGCACGGCATCGACCATCGGTGATGCAACGTTCGGCGGAACAGTCTCGCTGCTTTCGAAAACGCCTGACTCGCAGTTCCAGGTCACGCCGTACGGCTCAGCGGGAAGCTACAATACCTTTATGGGGGGCCTTCAGGTCGATAGCGGCCGCGTGCAGTCGCTCAATGGCGGCAGCGGCTTCATAGATGCAGAACACATCAATTCTGACGGAGCCCAGAGCAATGCCAGCGTAAGGCGCACGAACGTTTTCGGAAAATGGGTGCAGCCCATCGGCAATGACACGCTGCTGACGTTTGCCGCGATGTACGACAACATCAGACTGCACACTCCGATCGGCGCGACCAAGGCGCAAATCAGTAAGTACGGCCCGAGTTACGCCTGGTCGAACGACCCGACGAAGCAGAACTACTACGGATTCAACTACGACAACCTCAATAACGACTTTGAGTATATCGGTATCGACTCGAACCTTGGGAGTGGGTGGTCGGTCCATAACAAGGTCTACACCTATGGCTATTATCGTGACAGCTTGAACGGCTCCGACCCAATGGGCACGAGCCCCAATGGCACTTTCTATAGCAAAACGAACGTCCCGGGGCAAACTTCGGGGAGCTACTATCGGGCGTTCGGTGACACGCTTAGTGTACAAAAAGATACATCGTTCGGAGCGCTCCGCGCAGGGTTCTGGGTAGAACGTCAGTCCAATGACCGGAATGCGTTCAATGTCGATCTTACCCTGAACAATGCGCCGAACCCACCCAACAACCCTAGCAAGCAAATCAGCCAGTTATATAACACCACGCTTACCACCATTCAGCCGTTTTTCGAAACCGAATGGAACGTGACAGACCGACTGAAGGTTATTGGAGGTGTCAAGGAGAGCATCTTCATCCGCGGCATCGATGCTCAGGTGAACAAGAGCAGCAAGAACGCGCTTAACTTTTCCCAGACCTACAGCTCACCGCTTCCTTCCTTGATGGCGCGCTACACGATCAGCCCGGTCTGGTCGGCTTATGCGCAGGTTGCCCGCGGGTTCCTTGCACCGCAGTCAAGCTACTTCAACGTCGTGGATCCGTCGCAGAGCAAAATATCGCCGCAGACAACGTGGAACTATCAGGTCGGCACGACCTGGCAGGCGCAGCGTCTCTCCGCGTCGGTTGATGGATACTATATCGATTTCGGTAATCTCATCGGTAGCCGCACCTCCGGCAACAACACGGTCTTCTTCAACCAGGGTGGCGTGAACTATCTCGGTGTAGAGGCGGAAGCGACTTACTACCTTGGAGACGGACTAAGCCTATACGGAAACGGCAGCCTCAATAGCGCGAAGAACAAGCAAACCGGTCAATGGGTTCCGAATGCGCCCAAGGCCACTGCCGCCGGCGGACTCATCTACAACGCGCACAACGTCTATGCGTCGTTGCTCGACAAGTGGGTCGGTTCCAGCTATGGCGATGTCAACCAGACCCAAGGCATCAATCCGTATAACTCGCTCGATGCGGGTTTCTCATACACGTTCAGGGATACGGGGCTTGGCCTGAAGAATGTCAAGCTGACCGTCGACCTGAACAACATACTCAACAGTCGCAGCATCACGCAGTTCAGCGGCTACACGGCGAGTGGGGACGGATTGTTCTATACCCAGTCGGGACGGAGCGTGTTTGCAACGATCAAGGTGCCCTTGATCTAGGCAGCCTCGCTGCGGCGGGCACGTCGTTCCAGTTGCCCGAGCTGCATCAATTCCGTGTCGTGCTACGGCGGACAACGGTATCGCTGCCGGTCTCGATCGCTACAAGGTGAACGAGGCCCACTAACTTAAACGTCCGCAACTCTGCATTCTAGTTTTTTACATGAAAGGTTGTCACATGAAGAGAACACGTATTTCCACAAGCATCGCACTCGCCGCTACGCTTCTCGTCGCAGGGTTCTCTACCGCGCAGGCGCAGACAGAGCAGGCGCAAACACTCACCTTGAAGCGCAGTGTCGTCCTGCCCGAGATCACCAAAGGCGATTTCGACCACTTCGCCGTCGACATCCTTCACAACCGTCTCTACTCGAGCGCGCAGGGGACGCACACGATCGAAGTTTTCGATCTGTCCTCCGGAGAACATCTGCGCTCGGTGGGTGGCCTCGACAAGAACCACTCGATCTTCTTTGCGCCGAGCCAAAACGAAATCCTGATTGTCGACGGGGGAAGTGAGACTAACGCACCGGCCGTCAAGGCGATCAATGCCGACACGATGCAGGTAGAGCGCACCTATTCTGTCGGTACGGGACCGGACGCGGCATATTTCGACGAGAAGAGCCACCGCCTCTATGTCAAGAGCGGCGGCAAGGCGAATAAGCCGCAGCCCATGGCTACGTCGGTCCTGCACGTCATCGACGTCGATGCGCACAAGGAAATCGCGCACGACACCATTGACTCGGACAATATCGAGGGCATGGTGGCGGACGACCGGACCGGCACGCTCTTCATGAACCTGCGCGACAAGAAGACCGTTGCTCTGTTCGACTTGAAGACGAACAAATTCATCAAGAGCTGGGAGATCCCCGGTCTCAACCAGAATACGCCGATCGGGTTGGACGCCAAGAACCACCGCCTGTTTGTGGTTGGCCGTGCGGCCGGGCAAATTGTTCGTCATCAACAGTGACAACGGCCAGCTGCTCTCGACAGCGGATGTTGCCGACATCTCGGACGACATGACGTACGACCCCCAAGGGGATCGGATTTTCGTCTCCGCTGACAAGGGATTCACGGTTCTGGCACGGGTGGACAAAGATCACTTCGCGCCGGTTCAAACCAATGATCAGGTCGGCGGGAAGAGTTCGGTCTACGTTCCCAAGCTGAAGCAGTTCTACATCGGCCGCACGGCGGAAGAGGGTCATCCTACGTCGCTTGACGTCTACATGGTGTCGAGCAAGAACTGATTTCGGGGCTGCCACACAGGGGCCAATAAGGGGGAGTGGGCCCGGCCCACTCCCTTCCTGGAATGAACCGCAACACCCCGATGGATTTCGATGCCGCCGATCGCCAGCTGTTCGTAGCGGGTCGCGATCTCGGAAAGTTCTACGCCATCGAGAATGTCGCAGACCATCTGATTTGGGACGGCGCGTCCGGGCGAGTCTTCAAGTCTGGAGACGAAGGCATCATCGTCTATAAACGCCAGCCCGACGGGACGTTTATCAAGGTCACGGATTTCTCGCGTTCGGGCAGCAAGCACAGCCTCTATATGTCGTCTCAGCAGAAGCTGTATGCGCGCATGCCATGTGCGCCGGCTTTGTGAAGATAAGTTTTGCCTGGGCTGAATCTTGCCCACGCTGGAGAGTGAAATGAGACAGTTCCCGCAACGCAAGCAGAAACAGTCTCGCATCGAGATCATCCCTATGATCGATGTGATGATGTTTCTTTTGGCCTTCTTCGTATTGATCAGTATGAATGTTCTGCCCGCGCTTGGATTGAAGGTCGCACTGCCACATTCCAAGCAGACCGAGAAAGTGGTCAACCAGAAGAAAATCACGCTGACCATCGCCGAGGATGGCAAAACCTATCTCGACGGACAACTGGTCGAGACAGCCGCTCTTGAGTCGCGGCTGCAGGGGTTGGCGGGGCAGGAGCAAAAGCCGACCGTTATCATCGCGGGTGACGGCGCGTCCAGGCTGCAGAACCTGGTTGATGTGCTCGACGCACTGAAGAAGGCCAATATTCCCGCGGCGTCGATCATTGCTAAGGGGCAGTGACTGTGAGTACGGTAAAGCCCTTTTCTCTACGTGCTGCAACTTTACGGCGTCGCGTTCCAGAGCGCGACCTTATCGAGGTCGTACCAACGGGCCTGGCTCTCGCAGCGACAGGCGTGCTGCTGCTGATGATTGGCCTGCCACGCTTGCCGGAGCCGACCCCGCCGGCGCCGCCGCCCGCACCGGCCGTTACCGTCACGCTGGCCGATAACCCGCCAGAGGCTTCGCCTGCCCCTCCACCTCCGCCGCAAGCTCAACCAGTGCCGCCGCCAGAACCTGTGGAGCCGCCGCCACCGGCGACGAACGTGCCCACCATCCCCGTCCAGGCTCGGCCGCCGAAGATCGTTCGGCCGCGGCCGCACTATCACGAGGAGCCGAAGCACATCGTGGCACCTCAACCGCCGCAACCTGTGCAGCAGGCTCCCGCGCCGGCCGCGCCCCAGGTGAGCCCGCCCGCACCGCCGGCAACGTCCCAGGTCAGCCCGCCAGCACCGCCCGCCGGCTCTCCCAGCGTCGAGGGCGCGTATGTAGGCCGGCTGCGCAGCTACATACGGACTCTGACCCGCTATCCGACCTCGATGGAAGCTCGAATGGAGCATCTGCAAGGCAAGGTAATGGTGCAGTTCGTATTGAGCCGTGCCGGGGACATCAGCGACGTCACCGTGGTCGGCAGCAGCGGCTCTCCCGTACTGGACCAGACGGCGGTAAGCGAAGTTCGCGGTGGCGCCTATGGCGCGCTACCGATCCCTGCGGAGGCGTGGCCTGGTTCGCCTAGCCACACCTTCCAGGTTCAGATGACCTTTAGCGCGCCTGAATAACATGCGCTTTCTTGACCACGCGGTTACAACCGCCCAACCCGCGAGTAGAAAATGATGTTCGATAAAACTACCTTACACAATCTCAGCATCGACCTGCTCTATGCAGGGATCGTGCTTATTACCTTCGTGATCATGGAAAGGCTTCTTTACTACATCTATCTCAGCGTGCAGTCGAAGCGGATCGCTCGAGCAATCCGCTTGACGGAACGCGATACGGCGACCTCCATCCGCGGCATCACCTCCAAGGACGTGCTGGTGCGCTCGATGGTCGAATATATCGACGTTCAAGAAGCGCCTGGCGTGCAGCGTGCCCGGGTCGAGGATGTGTCCGCGGCACTGTTCCTGCGCGTCGATACCAAGGTGAATGCGCGTCTGTGGATGCTCGACACCATCGTGACGGCGGCGCCGCTGCTGGGTCTGCTCGGCACGATTCTTGGCATCATGGACACGTTCAACGCACTGTCCGCGGGTGGCATTTCCGATCCGGGGGCCGTCAGCCGGGGCATCGGCTCCGCGCTTTTTGCGACCGCCATCGGCATTGCAACCGCGCTATACGGACTGCTTGGTCACAACATCCTCCACCGTCGCGCTGAGGGGCTCACGGACGCCTTCAAGAGCTACCTGCTTGAGGCAACGTATTGAGAAATGTTCCAGCCGGCGAGCCCAGCCGCCAACCGGAAGGTGGCGGCCCGGGCTGTCAGGACAACTCCGGTCCCCCAAAAGCCCTACAGTCGACACCGTCAAGTTAACGTGTTGCCGGATAGTGCCTCAGTTTGAACTCGCCTCGGCTATTCTCGTTGTGCGAGCCTCATAGGGGTCACGCGCTTTCGGCGCCCCCGGTGACTATCCGTAAAAGAAGCACTCTCAAAACCAGGAGAGCCAATGAAGGGCATTCACGGAGGCGTAGCAAAAGCGGAGTTGTCGACTGAGGCCAGTCGCGCGACGCGACGTCGGGCCACGCGAGTCGAAGTAGATTCGAATCAAGCAGCCAGCGGCGTGAAGGACATGGAGGCGCCGCCTGTCACCTCGAACCGCAGGAAGCGGTCTGCGATCAAGGCTTCGCAACGCATATCCCGCGCCGAGCGCCAAGCGCGTGTGCTTGCGAAGGCGGCCGAGTACTTTTCCGAGCACGGCCTGGATGCCCAGACACGAGCGATTGCGAAGGCGTGCGGCGTCTCACAGCGACTGCTCTATAGCTTGTTTCCGAACAAGGCGGCGCTGATCGGAGAGGTCTACAACCGTGAAATCGCTGGCATATTCAAGGCGATATGGTTCGCCAATCTCAAGGATCGAAGCATACCGCTGGAGGCGCGTCTCCTCGCTTTCTACCGCGATTATTACGAGAGCTTGCTCACGCGCCACTGGTTGAGGTTATTTCTCTATTCGTCGCTGGCCGGCTTGAGAATGGCACCGAGCTACACGGATGCAATGGTGACGCACGCTCCCGAGATGGTCGTGACCGAGGCAGCGCACGACGCGGGACGGACCGTTCCGCCGACTATGGACGCACTCAAGGAGGTCGGCTGGCTCCTGCATGGCGCGGTATCGCACCTCGCGATCCGCCGGCGCGTCTATGCGAACGAAAACTCGACGCCAGCGGAAGAAGCGATCGCGATGACCGTTCGCGCCTTCCTCAACAGTATTTCGACACTACTCCCACCCTTGCGGTCGGCGTGACGCCGCCGCTTCTCGCCAGGCGGCCGGCGGCAACAATTGCGACAACCCCTCACCTTGTGCGGGGGCCGTTGATCTAATGGGTCACGCTTCTCGCATAGAGTGGCTCTCAAGACTCCGGGAGCAATCAGTTAAACGAAGCTGCCTCCATAACAATCACAAATGAGCCAGCGAACTTCGTAGCGCTCATTTGGTGCCTTCAGAGACGCGTTGCGCGTCATACCAGTGTCACGTCCAAGATGCATTCTCAAATTGATCTTGTTTCCTGCCGCATAAAAGAATTGCGATCTCGCAGATTCCTTCACAGCAACCCAAGCTTACGTGCATACCATCCGTGCGTTAAGACGGGGTTTCGTAAAGACTGTTTAGCTCTCTGTAAGTGGTTTCAGCAGATCAGGCAGCAGCCAAGATCGAAAAGCTTTATGAATGTCAGCGCGCAATATCCGAAACGAAGCTAATATCCTTCAATGGTTTTTTTGAAACGATCTCTAAGACGCACGACAGCCTTTCGTGTCGCAATTGCTTGTCTCTGCTTCTTCGGAATGGTCGCGGCTGGCCTCTTCAGCTATTTGTATTTTTCCATTGGAGGCTTTGCCGTCCATACGTTTGATAGAGAACTAGTTCGCGAGCAGGGCAGCGTAATGAAATTGGAGCCGGCGACGGTCAGCTCCTACTTCGACCACCACACTCGCATTGACGAGCTGGGCATGCGTCCATTTGGTCTGTTTGACAGGAGCGGGAGACTGTTAGCTGGATCATTTCCAGATGCTATGCCAGACGTGCCAGGATACGGCCGCGTCTTCGCGCTCCGTACGGGCACGTCGTCGAATCATCGGGAATTCCGATGCATCGCTTCGACACTAGCCCTCGGTCGTCTTGGCGTGCAATGCCAGGATGTTCGAGAACTTGATGACTTCCGGGAACAGTTGCTTGGCATCCTTGTGAGTGTGGGTAGCGCTACTGTGCTAATAGGCTTCCTCACGGCGGCCTTCGCGGGTGTGTCGTCGACACGCAGGATTCGCGAGGTAACTATTACTACTCAGGCAATCGTGCAAGGAGACTTAAGCCGCCGCCTGCCAGTACATGGTTCCTTTGACGACATCAATCAGCTCAACAGCATTGTAAATTCGATGCTTGACGATATGGAGCGGCTCGTCCACGAAGTCAAGGACGTATGCAACGCCATCGCCCATGACCTTCGTACGCCACTAATGCGTCTTCTCGGAGGGCTCGAAGGGTCGCTCGCCCGTGGCACATGCGCGAAGAGTTATCAGCAGGCGATCGAGGATGCGATCGAAAACACGGGTGACGTCCTTTCTCGCTTTAATGCGATCATGCGAATCGGCGAGCTTGAAGTTGCCCTACGTGAGGAAGGGTTCGAAGCAGTCGATTTGCGGGACGTGGTGCGAGAAGTCATGGAGTATTATGAGCCCGTTGCAGAGGAGCGACGGATTCGTATCACAACTTCTGATTGGAATGAGGTCCTGATTTTGGGAGACACCAGTCTTCTATTCGAAGCGATTGGGAATGTGATTGAAAATGCTATCAAGTACTCTTTTGAAGGTGGCGTCGTCACAGTGCGCGTATTGGATCGCGGCACAAATTTCTCGCTTGAAATTGCCGACCAGGGGCCAGGCATTCCTGTCCATGAACGAAGTCGTGTTTTCAAGCGCTTTTACCGCGCAACGCTCTCCAGGGGGGCGACAGGTACCGGGTTAGGTTTGAGCGTGACTGCCGCGATTGTCCGCATGCATAAGATGACGATCGGGATACCCGACACCGCGCAGGGATGCACTTTCGTCATCACCGGGCTCACTCTGGATTCAAAGGCTTCAAAGCAGAAAACTAACTCTTCAATACGGTCATGCACATGAGTGGTATCGAATCCGTAATAGTAAGGAATGAGGTGAGTGCTCGCGCACGCATTCTGCTGATCGAAGACGACATCAAGATCGCGGGCGAGACAGCGAATGCACTGGAAAAACGTGGATTCAATGTCACTCATGCGGCTACTGGAAGTCAGGGGTTGACGCTGGCGACTACCGGAAGGTTTGACGTCATTGTCCTTGATCGGATGTTACCGGAAATCGACGGTCTCTCTCTGCTTGCGACCTTCCGCAACGTTGGCTTGGCGACACCAGTTCTGATCTTGAGCGCATTGGGCGCGGTTGACGAGCGGGTAATGGGTCTTAGAACCGGCGCCGATGATTACCTGGTCAAGCCATTTCATTTTGTCGAACTGATCGCCCGACTCGATGTTTTGCTTCGAGCCAAGGCCCCGATCGTTTGGGACCTTCAATTATCTCATGGCGACCTTAAACTGGATCCCGGATCGCCGCACATCATGCGCCGCGGGAAGACGATAGAACTTACCCAGCGTGAGAGAACTCTACTCGAGTTTCTGGTTCGATCGGCCGGGGAAGTCGTCACGCAACGCATGCTGCTTGAAGGCGTATGGAACCATAGGAATGACGCAACGCGCAACGTCATAGACATCCATATTGGCCGTCTACGTCGGAAGGTTACGCTAGATTCTACGCTGCCGCAGATCATCCATACAGCGCGTGGCGTGGGCTGGTTTTTTCGTCCAGAAGAAGAATTGTAAATACGCCGTATCGTAATGGCATGGTCCTCCCCACCCGACAGTGAGTTACGCTGGACGGGTTCATCAACCGGAGAATCAAGCGATGCAAGATGTGGCACTCGTTGGAATCGATCTCGGCAAACGTTCGTTTCCGCTCCACGGCCAGGACAAGTCTGGCATAGCGGCGTTTCGCAGGAAGGTATCGCGCCAGCAACTGATCGCAATTCGTACGGCCTTTCGTCAAGGCTAACAAGAACGATTTTGTCGACGCCGAAGCAATCTGCCAAGCCGCCTCACGACCAGCCATTCGATCTGTGACGCCAAACACGGAATCGCAGCAGACGCTGTCCGCGCTACTCCGGGTACGTGATTCACTGATTGGCGATCGCGTAGGCACAACGAACCAGATGCACATCGCGGGGACATGGAGCGCGCGGCGCCGCCGACCGCCGATGAAGTAAGAGCGTGGTTAGAACGACACGGAGCCGAGAAGAAATATTTCACGTTATCTGAGGAAGATCGGTTCCCGCACCGGCGCATAGAAGGCTCACAAGCGTTGCAAGATCGAACTGTTGCAGCCGACGAGCGCAGTAGTTGGTACTAGGTGAAGATTTCGAGCGAGTCTTTGTCAGCCATCGATCAATCCGCTATCCGGTAGGTGTTGTAGAAAATCATGTCGTCCACGATGAAAGTGTCATCATCAAGGAAGCCCGCCAGAGTTCCGTGAGGGCTTGCTATCAAGCTCAGAGAACCTTGTTTGTCCTGTGGTTCATCCGGCCAGATGAGCTGTGCTCTGCGTTCCCCACCAGGGCCACTGGGATCGAAACTCACGCCGTTTGCTTGAACGCTTTTGATCGGGCGCGCAATCCCCTTGATTTCATCAGGAAGTAGCATGTCATTAGCCTTGAGTTGAGATGAGACCAGGGTGATTGTGACTCCGACCTTCGCCCGGCGCTTAATGCCAGCCAAAGTTTTTTCCTTCTTTTTGCAGTTATTGCCAAAAAGCCTCTTTAGGAGTGTCATTTTTGTGTCCCCGGAATCGGTCGGAATCGAAAATTACAAGATCGGCAGAGCAAGTTTGCAAAGACAGCATTGCCTGACGATTTTCGGTTGCGTTCACGTTGGACGGATGATGAACTTGGCAAATTAATCGGCCGTGAATCGGAAATTACAAGATCGACAGGCCCTTTTGCGAACGCCGCATTCCAGACGGCAGGCGCAGCGGGATTTCTGAGACCGAGCTTCGCGAGGTTGAATCGTCCTTTGCGAAACCGCGATCATTTGCTGGAGGTTGAAGAGGCCCAAGCAGTCGTTTCATCTCGCTGCTTATGGCGCATCTGCGAGTGACGGCTTAGGCAGACCACCAGCCAGCTAATGCGACCGACCGAATGGCCGTTGTACCTGGCGGATTCAACCGGGTCGATGCAATAGTTCGATGGAACCGTTCAGCCGGCGTTTCGTAATCCAACGTCTTCCTTGGACGCTCGTTCAGCCTTCGAGCCACGGCATTGAGTTTGGCCTGTGAGTAGACCGACAGATCGATGCCTTTCGGGAAGTATTGTCTTAACAGGCCATTGGTGTTTTCATTCGAGCCACGTTGCCAGGGGTGTTTCGGATCGCAGAAGTACACGGCAATGTCGGTGGCAATGGTGAACTGCTTGTGGTTCGCCATCTCTGATCCCCGATCCCAGGTAAGCGATTTATACAGTTCCTTCGGCAGCTTCCCAGCATGTCTGATCAGCGCATTGACTACTGTTTCGCTGTCCTTGCTGGCGATCTTCACCAGCATCACATAGCGCGTCTGACGCTCTACAAGCGTTGCAATCTGGCTACCGCCACTGCCACACAGGAGATCGCCTTCCCAGTGTCCCGGCACCGCGCGATCTTCCACGGTGGCGGGGCGTTCACTGATTGATACCGCTTCGCGGATCCTGCCGTGATCGTCCGTTTTCTGCGTGTAATGGCGCGAGCGACGCATGGCCCGGGTGCGCCGTAGATGCTCTAGCAGTTCTTTCTTCAGTGCACCCCGTGCCTGAATGAAAAGACTGCGGTAGATGGTCTCGTGTGACACGTGGTAGTCCTCGTTGCCCCGCCAGGCGCGTTTGAGCCATCCAGCAATCTGCTGGGGCGACCACTGCAACTGGAGCTTGTCGGCCACGATATGAGCCAGCTTCCGGTGCTCGACCAGTTTGCAGACTTTCGGGCGCAGCGACCGATCCCATGCCAGCTGGTCGGCGTGGCTGGCCCGATAGTCGGCCTGCCCACTGTTGCGCTTGATCTCGCGACAGACCGTGGACGGTGACCGCGACAGCCGCCGGGCGATTGCCTGAGTCGAATCACCCGCGACGAGGCCTCGCGAAATCTCCTCGCGTTCGGCAAGCGTCAGCGCCAGCCTGGATCGCTGGCGGGGTGCAGGCTGGATTCCTCCAGTTTGCGCCAGAATTCCCTGTACTGACGAATGATTGCGGTCAAATAGCTGGGCGATGTGCTGCAACGACTCGCCCCTACGCCAGCGTTCCCACATCAACGCCTTCTGGGCTTTCGCTGTAATAGATCCGGCGCCTCTGTTTCATTTGCAACACTCCCGCCGCTCATGCGACGTTCATTGTGTTGCATCGACCGGTTGAATCCGCCCTTGGAAGCGGCCGCCAGAGCCGCGCTGGGTCGAAGGACGGCAACGGGTCGGCAAGCGTCCGTGGGGTTTGCTCGTTTGCGGTCATCCGCCCACGGGTGGCACTGCACTTGCGAGATGCTGAGCGCTTCTACGTTTCCGTCCTGCCAACCTAAACACTCCGAGCGACGCTGCTGCCAGCGGTCCCGCGCCGAGCCGACTAAGCTGGGTACCAGATCGATCCATGGGGCCGTTACTCTGCGCCGGGCGCGCGCGCGGGCGTCAGCGCAAATTTGACGCTGTATTCGTACACGGACACCTCCGCCACGGCGACCATCGCATATCGCAGGTACTCGCTCGTCTGGCGGGCGACGATCACGCCACGCACAGGGCGTCCATTGGCGAGGTGTATCCTGACCCAACCCATGTATCGGGCGAGCTGGCCCACAGCGCGATCCGGCGACGTCCCCCGCTTCAATTCGAACACGACAAGCGCGCCATCGCTTTCGTCGCATGCCAAGATGTCGATGTCGCCGACACCGGTTGGATATTCGATGCCGCTACCGCGTTCATCCGAATACAGCTTTAGGCGCTTGCCGCCTACGTCGATCGCGGCGAGATTGCCCGCGACAAACGCCTGCAACTCGCGCTCCAAAGCGAACCACGCGCCCTCAATATCTTCGTCTTCGAGAGTCGTTTCGTCGTGGCCGATAACCCCCAGCACTTCGGCGACGTGTTCTGCCGATTCCGGCGGCGTAATGCGGACCTGATTGCCGAGATCGGCGACGTCCCAGCCTTGCCTGCGGAAATCGTCGCGGATCTTGTGCGTGTTGGTATTCGGATCATCGAGGTCACACCGGCTGCTCCCCGGATGCGCCCGGACCCAAGCCCACATGGGGGTGAGCTTTACGCTGCCATCGCTTTGCGTTTCGGCGATTACGTGAGGTTTTGATGGTTTTCTCATGGTCTGATGGTCTCCTCAATTCGGCGTCGATCATACGGGGTCGCCGTCGTTGAAGTCACGTGAATTGTTTGATGCGCGCTGAACGGCGCGCCCAACGCGGAGTCGACCATACATTGACATTCCAACGACCGGGGTCGGTTTTCTCCCCGAGCGTTACAATCGACGATTTCCAGCCGTAGTCAAAATTTCACATTTACTAAGAAAATGGATCAACTGAAGGCGGACGCCGTAACAAGGCTTCAAAATTTACGAAGCAACGGTACCAGCCAGGACTTGCTCGACTGTTGCAAGGTATCCGAAACCTGGCAGAAGAGAAGTCTTTGGTTCGACCCAATAGGGTGAAGGCTGGTGACTGGACGAAACTTAAAGAGATTACGATTTCCAACTTTAAGACCATCGAAAAAGCTACGGTTGCCGCTAGGCAACGTGACGATTCTGGTCGGGCCGAATGGTTCTGGAAAATCGTCTGTTCTGCAAGCTACCCGTTGGGCAGCACGAGCCGCTAGTTACATCACTCCAAAGAATACGAAAGAGGTCATCTCCTTCGATCGAATTGACTATCTCCCGTCTAGCAAGCCGCTGTCGACCGGTCACTTCGGAGATCTCGGTTCAGGAGAAAAACAGCCCCACACCGCCGTGTCATTCGTACACCGCATGCCAACGGGTATGCAGCCTTTGGCAACGACCTTGTCACTCTTCATGTGCTTGTGGCCGCTGAAGCCAATGTTGTCGCCGCCTTTTTCCGCCGCCGTCGTGGTACCGTCGCCATGGATGATGCTGGTGTCCAGCAATTGGTCGTGGCTAAGCCGCACGACCGACGCGAGGAAGACAGCGTCAAAACATTCGCATGCCTGCCAGCGGCGAAAGGCCCGATAGATGCTCGTGTAGTGGATCTCCGGCCTGCCGTGCCGATCCATTGCAATCGGCAGTGCCTTCCATTGGCAACCCAGGTAAAGCAGTATCAGGATGTAGTTGAAGATGGCGTGCGCGGTCAGTTTGGATGCCGGTCCCCGGCTTCCTGCCGTGAGGTGCGGCAAGACAAATTGTTCGAACTGCCCGAGGCTCAATTCCGTTGGAATCCATTGCCATTGCTGGCTTTGCGCCATTATCGACCACCAAAGATCGGCAATTCTAGCAAATCCGGCAGAACTCGGCGAAAGTCATACCCACAAAGGACTTCAGACAAATTCAGCAGCCTTGAGAAACCCGCAACCAGTTGTTAGGGTCCCTCAACTTGACCGATCGACAGACTCAACGAGCCGCAGCCGCGACCCGTCCCGACTTCAGCGAACGCGATTTGCGCTCGCTGCGGATCTTCTGCGCGGTCGCGCAGGCGAACGGTTTCGCCGCCGCCGAGAAACAGCTGAACATGTCGAAGGCATCGATCAGCCGCCATATCCGCGACGTCGAGGAAACGCTCGGCGCGCGGCTGTGCGAGCGAGGGCCGTCCGGCTTCGTGCTCACGCATGCTGGCAAGGTCGCACTCGATCTCGCGCGTGAGGCGCTGAAGTCGCTAGAGCGCATTCGTCCGGAGATCGACGCGGTACGCGGCGTGTTGTCCGGTACGCTATCGATCGGCATGGTCGAGCACATCGTCAGCGACGAGGGCTGTCATCTGCCCGAGGCGCTCGCCGCGCTGAAGGAGCACGCGCCGGACGTGAACGTCGAATTACGCGTGATGACCTTCAACGAACTCGATCTCGCGATACGCGAGCGGCGCGTGCAGGTGGCGATTCGCGGGATGTATCGGCGCGAAGCGGGCTTTCACTATCTGCCGCTGTTCATCGAGCGTCAGCAGCTGTACGTGGCGCGCCGCCGTTTGCGGGATGCGGCGACGCTGCCGCTCGTCTATCGATCGCAACCATTTGTGCACGAGGCCCTCAACACTCTCGGTATGCAGCGCGGGCCGACGGCGTCGGGTCTTGAAGCGGTCGCGATGCTGACGCTGTCCGGGCACTATGTCGGTTTGTTGCCGCAATTCTATGCAGCCGCATTCGCAAAGCGGCACGCGCTCGTCAAGGTGCCCGAAGGTCCGCTCTTCGAGAACAGGATCAGCGCGATCACCGAGATATCGCGGCCGCGAACGCGTGCGCTCGACCTATTTCTCGATCTGCTGCAGCAATTTCATGGCAGTGAGTGACGCGAGCGTTCATACGCCGACGCGGTCGCGCACTCTTCGCGCTCCATATCTATCGCGTCCGCAAGCGCACCGTCAACCGGGCAGCTTCGCTGTATGAGGTTGCCAGTCGGCCTGCAGCAGCTGGGCGCGCGCGTAGACCTTCTCCATCTCCGCGCGCAGCGGCGCGACGGATTCATCCGCGAGGTCGAACTCCGTGCCCAGCGCATGGTAAGCGGCGTTGATCTCCCGAAGCAGCGCGCCTTCATCGACACACGTGAGTCGTCCGTTGCGCATGACTGCCTCGCCCGCAACAAACACGCTGTCGATAGCGGCGCCGCGCTCGGCATACACCAGTTGCCGCACCGGATCGGTTAACGGCGTGAAGCTGATCGCGTCAGTCCGGTAAGCGACCAGGTCGGCGCTATAACCCGGCTTGATTGCACCGAGCTTGCTGCCTAGTCCGAGCGCCGTCGCGCCGCCAATTGTCCCCGCATGCAGCGCTTCAGCCGCGGACAACCAGCGCGAATAATCGTCGCCGCGTATCTTCGACACCGCTGCGGCGCTGCCAAGCACGTTGAGCATATTGGCGGTGACCGTCGACGCGCAGCCGTCGGAGCCGAGACTCACGTTGACACCCGCATCGAGCAGCGCTCGCACTGGTTGAATGCCCGAACCGAGCATTAGATTGCTCCATGGATTGTGCTGAACGCTCGCACCCGATTGAGCCAGACTCGCGATCTCAGCATCCGACAACCAGACCGCGTGGATCAGCGACGTGCCTGGCCGCAGAAATTTCAGTTCGGCAAGGCGCATCACCATGGACTTGCCGTAGAAGGCTTGCGCCGTTACCACCTGCAGGCGCGTTTCCTGAACGTGGATGATGACCGGCAGATCATGCGTGTCGGCGAATTCGCGGCAACGCGCGAGAAATTCCGGCGTGCAGCGCTGCGGTGCGGAAGGGGCGATCAGCATGCCCACCCGATCATGCTGGGGATGGCGATGCGCCAACTCGCTTTCCAGCAGCGCGAAGAACGCATCGGGAGAGGGCCGCGGCTGCGCACGTAGTTGCGCAAGCAGCGCGGGCGGGAAAATGCTGTCGACCTCCGGGAAGTTATCGACGATCGCGCGATCCATCATCGAGAACCCCACGAGCGTGCGAATCCCCGCGTCCTCGTATGCCTGGAAGATGGCGTCGACGGCGGCGGGGTCAATGGCCTGACCGAGGCTCACGTCGTCGACGAGCGTGGTTGTGCCGCTGCGCAGCGATTCGAGCGCGCCAATCAACGTTCGCAAATAGATTTGGCGCGGCGTCAGCTTCACGGGGCGCGGCGCGCGCACGTAGTGCATCCACAACTCGAGCGGCAGGTTTTCGAGCCGTCCCTTGTGAAAATGCTCGTGCGAATGTTGATGGCCGTTGATGAGCCCCGGCACCAGCAGGCGGTCGTCGAGCGGTATGCATTCGCCGTCGGTCGCGCTGCCGCCCGGCACGATAGCGGCGATGCGCTCGCCTTCGATCACGACGTCGACGCGTCGCGGCTCATAACGCTGTTCGGTGCCGTGTAGTGCCCTGACGTTGGAGAGTATCTTGCGCACGGTTTCTGACTGATCGAAGGAAGGGGTTGACTGCGGCGGCTAGCGAAACTGCCGCGACAAGCCGGCGAGCCGCTCCATCAGCAGCATGGAAACCAAGGTGGCGATAATCAGCACACCCGAGGCCGCGGCCGCCCGCACGTCGAGGCTGTCCTCGATGATATGCCACAGGTGGATGGGCAACACTTCAGATCGCGCGTCCGACAGGAACAGCGACAGCGCGACGTTATCGAACGAATTCATGAACGCAATGAACGCCCCCGACGCAATGCCTGGCACCAACTCCGGCAGTACGACGCGGCGGAACGTGAACCAGCCGCCCGCGCCGAGGCATGTCGAGCTGTCGAGCAGCGCGGGATCGAGCTGCGCATAACTGGCCGACGTCGTGTAAAGCACATACGGTGCGCACAGCATGATATGTCCGGCGAGCAGACTGTAGAACGAGAGCCCCGCGCTTTCGAGGTTGAACAGGATCAGGATACCCAACCCCAGCGCCAGCGACGGAATGGTCAGCGGCGCCATGAAAAACGAATCGAGCAGTCGCGCAGAGAACGTGCGGCGGCGCGCGAGCGTCACCGCGGCGGCGAGCGCCAGCACGGTCGCGCAGGCGGTCGCGGCGGCAGCGAGCTTCAGGCTCAACAGCAGGTCGTCGATGATCTCCGGCGAATCGAAGATCAGCGCCTGATACCAGCGCAATGACAGTCCCGGCGGCGGAAACTTCAGCGAGTAGCCCGACGTGAGCGACGTCGCCAGTACGATCAGCGTGGGCCCGATCAGCATCATCAGCCCGATGCCGCCCATCAGGCCCATCACTGCATTGAAAGACAGGCGACCCGGCTGGGTGCCGCGCGCCGGCATGACGCCCGGCGCGGCAAGCGTGGAATTAGCCATGGACAAACCCTCTGGTCTTGCGGCCGAAATAGTTGAGCAAGGTCACCACGAGCAGCACGCTCACCAGCAGAATCACGGCAAGCGTCGCCGCAAACGGATAGTTCTGCGTCTGGATGGCCTGTTCGTAGATGTAGAACGGCATGTACATCAGCTGCCCGCCCCCCACCAGGGTTTGAACCACGAACGCACTGACCGCGCCGGTAAACACCAGCAAGGTTCCGCTGAGCAGACCCGGCATCGCAAGTGGCACGGTGATCTTCCACCAGGTGCGCCAGCTGCTGGCGCCCAGCGCATGCGACGCCTCGGGCAAGCGCGTGTCGAGCGAGGTGAGCGTGGTGACGAGCGGCAACACCATCAACGGCAATTCGATCTGCGCAAGCGAGAGGATCACCGCCAGCGGCGTGTACAGGAGCTTAACCGGCTGGCCCGAATGCCCGAGCGCCATCAGCAGCGCGTTGACCAGCCCTTCATTGCCGAGAATGACGACCCACGCAAACGTGCGCACCACCGAACTGGTCAGAAGCGGCAGCAGGATCAGCACGATCAGCACACGCCGCCAGTGCGGCGGGCTCACCACGTACAGATGCGCGACCGGATAGCCGAGCACGATCGTCACCAGCGTGGTCGCGACCCCAAGCCAGAGCGTTTGCCAGAGGATGCCGCGGTTATAGCTGTCGCCAAAGAAGACCATGTATTGGCGAAAGCCGAAATGCGTCATGGCAGTGTCGTTGTGCAGGCTGATCAGCGCGACGAGCAACAGCGGCACGCCCACAAACGCGATGAAGAACAGGCCCAGTGGCAGCACGAGCAGCCAGTCGCGCGGCATCCGGTGATTCGCGTTCATGATGCGTCAGGCCTTGACCAGACGGTTGAACCGGTCGATATATTCAGCGCGGCGCGGATTGATGCGTGCCCAGTCGACCTGCACGAACGACGTCATGTCATTGGCGTTATGAGCGACAGCGGCGAGCGCCGCACCAAACGGCACCTTCGTGTTGGTCGGCGCGACGTAGTAGGGCGCGCTCGTCATCTGCTGCTGCACTTCGACGCTCAACGCGGTGTTGATATACGCCGCGGCGAGATCTGCCGCCTGGGTGTTCTTCACGATATTCATCGTGCTGCGCACCATGCCCCAGTTGCTTGCGGGGCGCGCGAGCGCCACCGGCACGCCCTTGGCCTTCAGCGATTCCACATTGTTGATGTAGTGGCAGGCAATATCCACCTGACCTTGCTGGAACAGCGTGCCGAGTGCGCCCGGATTGGCGGCAACCGCGCCGACGTTCGGCATCAGCCGCTTGATGTAATCGAAGGCCGGGTCCATATGATCCTCGTCGCCGCCCAGCATCTTGGCGAGCGCCACCATCCATACCGTGCCCAAGGTGGAGTCGAGACTCACGAGGCCGACGCGGCCCTTGAATTCCGGCTTGAGCAGATCATTCCAGGATTTCGGCGCGGTCTTCACGCGCTCCGCGTTGTACGCGATGCCATAGACCTGCGCGGACACATAGACGCCCAGACCCTTCGGGTCGACGAAGCGCGCGGGCAGATTCGCCAGGTTCGGCACCCGGGCTGCCGGAATGGGTTCGAACACGCCCTGCGCGATGCCCTGCAGGTAGGGACCCTCGTCCATCATGACCACGTCGAACGGCGGGTTGTTGCGCGCGGCCACCAGCTTGGTCAGCGTATCGACCGCTTGCGATGCGGTGAGCACGGCGCTCACGCCCGCAGCCTTGCGAAACGCGGGCAACAGGATCTTGCGTTGCGACTCTTCCCACGCACCGGGAAACGTGGTGGCGGCGAGGGATTGGGACGCGGCCATGGCAAGCGGGCTGCCTAGCGACAGGCCGACAGCCCCCGCTGTTCCCATCAGTTGCAGGAGCTTGCGACGTTGGTGATCGATCAGCGACATAGAACCTCTGGATGGATAGTTAAACAGGATGAACCGGCGATAACGAAGCGGGCGGCAGGTTGGACCAGGACGATCGTGACCATGCGCTAAACACCTGCGGTATTGGATTGCGCTGCCTTGAACGTGCGCACTCGCGCACCCGGGTTGAAATCGAGCGCGACGCGCATGCCAGGGCGCAAGTCGGCACCCTCTGCGCGTGGCACGGAAATCTTCACGGTCTGTCCGGCATCGGTCTGCAGATCGACCACCAGCGTGGGACCGATAGGCATCGCCAATTGCACTGTAGCCAGCAGCTGACGCGCGCTGTCGCCGGGCTGCGGCAACTGCCACGCCCATTGCTCGGGGCGAACCGCCAGCAGCGCCGCGCCGGCGTCGCGCCACGGGCCGGGCTGGGCAACGGTCAGCACCGTGCCATCGTCGAGGGTCGCCAGGCACTGGTTGCCGTGCACGCGCAAGGTGACCGGCAGCAGATTCGCCGTGCCGACGAAGGTGGCGACGAAGGGGGTTGCGGGCTGATCGTAGATCGCGACCGCCGGGTCGTATTGTTCGAGCCGCCCGCGATTGAGCACCGCGATCCGGTCGGCCATGCTCATGGCCTCCTCCTGATCGTGCGTCACCATCACGGTCGTGATGTTCAGTTCGCGCTGCAGACGGCGGATTTCGATCTGCATATCGAGCCGCAGGTTTTTGTCCAGCGCCGCAAACGGCTCGTCGAGCAGCAGGATGCGCGGCTCGACGGCAAGCGTGCGGGCCAGTGCGACGCGTTGCTGTTGACCGCCCGACAACTCGCGCGGATAGCGTTTCGCAAATGCCTCCATGCGCACCATCTCCAGCATCTGCATGGCCTTCTGAGCAGCATCCCGACGCGCGACGCCGTTGGCTTCGAGACCGTAGGCGACGTTGGCGGCGACCGTCATGTGCGGAAACAGCGCGTAGTTCTGGAAGACGATGCCCACGCCGCGCTGGCGTGGCGCGAGGCCGTCCACGCGTTGCCCGCCGATATGCACTTCGCCCTCGGACTGAACCTGCAGACCGGCAAGGATGCGCAACAGGGTGCTCTTGCCGCAGCCCGATGGGCCGAGCAACGCAACCAGTTCGCCTGCGGCGATTTCAAGCGTGACGTCTTCGATCACCGGCACGGCGGCGAAACGATGCTGGATGCCGCGCATCTGCACGGCGGCACCGGTTTGCAAGGTGCGTGCTTGCGAGGCTGCAAGGTGGGCGCCCGCTGCGGCGTGCTTCGACTGTGAAACGACAGTGTGCGGGGTGCTCATGCGCTGGCCCTTTTCCATAGTTGCGTGGCGGCGTGCTTTCCAGCCGCGATGACGGCATCGGCATCGCAACGGATGGGGGCGCCGCCGTCCACCACGATCTCCCCGTCCACGATGACCATCTCGACATCGCGCCCAAGTCCCGTGTGCACCAGCGTGCCCAACGGATTGGGGTGCGGAGTCAGATGGGCGCGCTGGAAATCGAATATGGCGAGGTCGGCGAGCCAGCCTGTCTTGAGGCAGCCGAGTTCGTCGCCAAGCCCCATGGCGTGCGCGCCGTTGTGCGTCGCCATGGTGAGCGCATCGGCGGGTTGCCAGTCCGCGGCGACTTCGCCCAACTGGATGCGCGCGATGGCCAGCGCCCAGCGCATGACCTCGGTCATATCCGCGTGCATGTTGTCGGTGCCTAATGCAATGCGCGCGCCGGCGGCGCGCAGACGCGGCGTGGGCGCCATCGTGCCGCCCGTCGCGTTGCCCTTGGGGATGTGCGCCACCGTGATGCCGGCCCGTCCGACGCGTGCGATGTCGTCGTCGTCCAGATACAGACAGTGCGCTGCCACGAGCCTTTCATGCAGCAGCCCGACCTCGTCTAGCAACTGCGCGGGGCTCTTGCCCGAACGCTTCTTCACCACGTTGACTTCGGTGCGGCTTTGCGCAAGGTGAGTCGTCACGCCGAGCTCATACGTACGTGCCGCCTCGGCGATCAGACGCAGAAAGTCGTCGGAGCAGGTGTCGGGCGCATGAACGGCGAGTTGGACGCCGGTGCGCCCGTTGCGCTTGCGATGCCAGCGCCCGGCCAGCGCCAGTGCTTCGTTGAGCGTGCGCTCGCCGGTCGCGGCATGGTATTCCCAGCGTCCGTCCGCGACGCCGGAGAAATCGACGTCGTGCAGGCGGCCGCATGAATACACCCGCAGGCCGAGGTCGGCCATGGCATCCATGGTCAGATCGGCGTGGACGTAGCTGTCGTTGATCAGCGTCGAGCCGAACAGCATCGCTTCGAGCGCGCCAAGACGCGCCAGCGCGATAGCCTCGTCTGGGCGCACGTCATGGCCGTGGGGAATCCCCGGCGTGTAGGCGGGCGCGAAGCCCAGGTCTTCGGCGACGCCGCGCACCATTGTCAGAATGGCGTGGGTATGGACGTTCACGTAGCCGGGCACGATGACGCGTCCGGCAAGCCGGCGCGTGGTCCGCGTGCGTGTGCGCACCGGGAGATCCTGCGCGCGGCCGACAAAGGCGAGCCGGTTGCCGCGAATGCCGATGGCCGCCTCGTGCAACAGCGGTTGGGCCGGGTCCATCGTCACGACGGTGGCGCCCAGTAGCAACAGGTCAAGGTCAAGCTCGATAGGTGGGGCAGTCATCAGCCAGTGGTCCGGTTCAGTTCAGGTGTGCAGGTGCTGCAGGAAACGCCGCGTGCGCTCTTCGCGCGGACGGCCGAAGACGTCGCCGGGCGTGCCTTGTTCGATGATGGCGCCGGCGTCCATGAACACCACCCGATGCGCCACGTTGCGCGCGAAGCTCATTTCGTGTGTCACCACCATCATCGTCATGCGGGCCGCGGCGAGATCGCGCATTACGTCGAGCACTTCGTTGACGAGTTCCGGGTCGAGCGCCGAGGTCGGCTCGTCGAACAGGATCATCTGCGGCTCCATCGCGAGTGCGCGGGCAATCGCCACGCGTTGCTGCTGGCCGCCCGAGAGTTGCGCTGGCCGCTTGTTGACATGCTGCGCGAGGTGGACTTTTTCCAGGGCAACTTGTGCGCGAGCGCGGGCCGCGTCGCGCGAAAGTCCCCGCACGCGCTGCGGGCCGGCGGCGACGTTATCCAGTGCGCTCAAATGCGCGAACAGGTTGAAGCGCTGAAACACGAAGCCGAAGCGGCTGCGCTGCCGCGCCAGTTCGGCTTCGGGCAGCGCGCGGCCTTGCTCCGACAACCCGATACGCTGGCCGCCAAGGCGGATCGTGCCGCCGTCCGGTCTTTCCAGGAAGTTGAGACAGCGCAGGAGCGTGGTCTTGCCCGAACCCGACGGCCCGATCAGCACCACGGTTTCGCCGTGCCCGACGTCCAGTGAGACGGAGGGCAGGATGACCTTGTCGCCGAAGCGCTTGTGCAGTCCTTCTATGGACAGCAGCGTTGCAGCCCCGCCTTCATGCACGCGCGCGGCGGCGTCCTTAGCGGACGCCGCGGACAGGTCAGAGACGGTAACGGTGGAAGACATGCGGGAACCCGAGCTCATGAAGTCAGTATTGCGGCAGTCGCCGTTCGAGGTAGCGCGACAGCCACGCCAGCGCCGAGATCAATGCGTAGTAGTAGAGGGCGATCAGCAGGAAAATCTCGAACGGCGAAAAATACGTTGCGATGATCTCCTGACCGGCGTGTGTGAGTTCATACACGGAGATCGCGGACAGCAGCGCCGAGCCCTTGATTAACGAGATCAGTTCGTTGGTGAGCGGAGGCAGGATGCGCCGCCACGCTTGCGGGAAGAGCACGTGCAGAGCGATCTGGCCGTGACGCATTCCGATCGATTGCGCGGCTTCAGTCTGGCCGCGATCGACCGACTGCATGCTGGCGCGCACGATCTCGCAGATGAAGCCGCCCGCGTTCAGACTGAGCGCGATGACGCCGGCCCAGTACTCGTTGAAGTTGATGCCGATGACGGGCAGCGCAAAATAGACGAGAAAGATCTGCACGAGCAGCGGTGTGCCGCGCACGAAATCTACATACGCCAGTATGGCGATGCGAACCGCCCTGAAGCGGCTGAGCGCACCGAAACCCAGCGCGAAGCCGAGCACGATGCCAATCGCGATGGCCGCGAGGCAAACCTTCAGCGTGGCGAGCAGGCCGACCGCGAGGATCGGCAACGCCATGACGATAATGCTCCAGTCCATGGACGCCGCGCTCTCAGGACAGCACCGGAATCGCATCCGGCAAGTTCATGTCGAAACCAAACCACTTCTGCTGCAGCGTATGCAACGTGCCGTCTGTTCTGAACTTGCGCAGCTGCTGGTCAATGAAGCCGATCAGCGCAGTGTCATCCGTACGTGCTGCGATGCCTGCCCAGTTATCCGCGCCGATGCCCTTGACGATAGCGTATTTGCCCGGCGCATTCTTCAGAACGAGCGAAAGCGTCGGCAATGTGTTGAGCACGCCGTCCACTTTGCCTTCTGCCAGCGCGATATAGGCGGCCGGATGGTCGTCAAAGGTTTTTACTTCCTTGAAACCCGCCCCGCCCGCTGCTTTCAGTTGCGCATCGAGCTTCGGTTCGAGTATCTGACCCGGCGAGCCGAGCTTGAGTCCGAGCACCTTGCCGTTCATGCCGCTGAGGCTGGCGACGCTCTTCAGATCCGCCGCGCGAATCAGCAGTGCCTGCGAGGCCTCGACGTAAGGCACGGAGAAGTCCACGTGTTTCTCGCGCTCGGCCGTGTAGCTCAGGCTGCTCATCACCAGATCGAACTTCTTCGTGTAAAGCGACGGAATCACACCCGACCAGACCGTGTCGATAAACTGCGCCTTGACGCCGAGATTGCGGCAAAACGCGTTGGCGAGATCCACGTCGTAGCCGATCATCGCGCCGCTCGCGTCGCGATAGGTCAGCGGCGGATAGGTCGCTTCGCAGCCGATGCGCAGCACGCCGGCCTTCTTGATGTCGTCAAGCGTGAGCCCGGCGGCCATCGCAAAGCGGGGCAGGCCAATCGACACCATGGCTGCAGCCGCGGCGGCACGATGGAGGAATTGGCGACGCGAAAATCGTTCGGACATCAGGCTCTCCAGAGAAAATAACAGTACGTACGTTATAAAGACAGCGTGTAAGACGGCGCGGAAGGTGCCGAATGCACTGCACGTTCCGCGCGAGCCCGCAAAGCCATTCCTACCTGCGATAGACGGCGGGAAAGTCAAAGCGCGGTAGCACCCGGTGCGCGTCAAGGCGTGGGTTCAACGGCCGATGCGGTTGCGCCTGTTGCGGGCGCAAGGCCGGCAGGAACTCGCCGCGGCCGCGTATGCCGCTGGGCTGCACGCCATCCCACACTACGTCGCCACGCGACAGCGTCAGCGCTGGCCACGCTTTCATCTGCCAACCCTCGTACGGCGTGTAGTCGACGTTGTGGTGCAGCGCATCGTTGGTGAGCGTGAAGGCACGATCCGTGTCCCAGATCACCAGATCGGCGTCGCCGCCGATAGCGATTGAACCCTTGCGCGGATAAAGGCCGTAGAGCTTCGCCGCATTGGTTGCGGTCAATGCGACGAAGGCGTGAATGTCGATGCGTCCGTTCATCACGCCTTCGGACATCAGCAAGGCCATGCGCGTCTCGAGACCTGGTATGCCGTTGGGCACCTGGTCGAAGCGCGGGTTTTCGCCGGCCACCTGCTTGCCGTGCGGACCGTCGAAGCGGAACGGCGCATGGTCGGAGGAGAGCACCTGAAACGTACCGTTCACGAGACCGTCCCAGACGGCCTGGCGGTTGCCTTCGTCGCGCGGCGGCGGACTGCAGATACATTGATAGCCGCGAGGGCCATCTTCGAGCATGTCTTCGGTCAGCAGCAGATAGTGCGGACATGTCTCGGCGTAGACGGCGAGGCCTTGTCCTTGCGCCCAGCGAATCTGCTCGATCGCCTCGCGGCCGGAGACGTGCACGATCAGCACAGGCGTGTCGACCAGCTGCGCGAGACTGATCGCGCGATGCGTCGCTTCGCGCTCAACCAGCATCGGACGGGACAGCGCATGCCCGATCGGCGCGGTGATGTCTTGCTCCAGCAGCGCTTCGGTGAGCCACGCAATGCAATCGGCGTTTTCGGCATGAATCATCACCATGGCGCCGTGGACGCGGGCCAATGCGAGCAGTTCGATTATCTGACGGTCGTTCAGCTTGAGCGCGTCATACGTCATGTAGATCTTGAACGACGTATAACCCTCTTCGATCAGTTGCGGCAGCTCCTGTTCGAGCACATGCGGCGTGGGATCGGTGACGATCAGATGGAAGGCGTAGTCGATCATCGCGCGGGCGTCGGCGCGTCGGTGGTACGTATCGATCGCCGCACGCAGCGTTTTTCCCTTCTGCTGGCACGCAAACGGAATCACCGTGGTGGTGCCGCCGCAGGCAGCGGAAACCGTGCCGCTCAGGAAGTCGTCGGCCATCACGCTGTCGTCGCCGGTGTCCTGATCCAGGTGGCAGTGGCTATCCACGCCGCCTGGAGTGACGAGGCGGCCGCCTGCATCGATCTCGTTGGCGCCCCGAGCCAGTCCGCTGCCCAGCGCGACGATGCGCCCATCGCGCACGCCGATGTCGGCGGTGAAGCGGTCGGCCGCCGTGGCGATATCCGCGTCGCGGATCACGAGGTCGAAGGCCGCCGCGTCACTCATGCGACCTCCCGGAACAGGCTGCCCCAGCCGGTGACGCGCGACGTATCGATGCCGCTCGTCCGCAGTGCTTTCCAGACCACCGTCGAGATGGTGTCGTACACCGGAATGCCGAGTTCGGCTTCGAGCTCTTCCGCGAGCGGCGCGCCGCGCAAATTGGTGCAGAAAATCGTAATCGCGTCGGGTTTGCTCTTTGCGACTTCACGTGCCATCTCACGCAACGTGTCGGCACTGACTTCCGAAAACGAAAAATTGTCCTGCTTGTTTAGATGACGTTCACCGACACATTCAAAGCCCGCGCCGCCATACGTCGAAATGACCTTTGCCTGTACGTCGTCGCGATACGGTGTGACCAGACCGAAGCGACGCACGCCCGTCATGGCGAAAACCTCGTTAAGCGCAAGCACCGAGGTGCAGGCGGCAATGCCGGTGCGTTCTGTGATGCTGCGGCACAGACGCTCGTCTGCCTCAAACCCGAGCCAGCCCGACGATGTCCCGTTCCAGCCGATTACGTCCAGCTTGGCATCGGCGAGCAACCCTGCCGCGCCGAGAATTTCCTCGTCGTCGAACTGGGCCAGCGCCTGTTCGGACAGTGCGATCTGGGTCACCCGGAAGCGGCCGAAATGCGCACTGACGTCGGGCAGGCCCGCGAGCATCGCCGAAGTGACCGGTTCGAGAACCGTGTTGGAAGACGGGGTCAACATGCCAATCAGAGTGCGTTGCGTCATGATTTCCATATCAAGGATAGCTTCTGGCGGACCGCGCCAGAGAAAGATGCTTGCTGGATTCTTTTGACGCAAGCTTTGTGCCAACATAAATCTGTGCGTTTGTACGCAATAGAAGCGTGATTGTATGCAATGTTGGACGTGCGTTCGATAGCGGAAACGGCTGCTTCCTGAATACCTTCTCTGGAACGAGCGGCAATGGATCATGGCGGAAACTACGATAAAAGCGCATGCGGGAAGATGGTGCGAGTGTGCACCAAAATTGAATCATTGGCACCAAACGAGGGTTGTCGCACGGGCCAAAAGGCGCCTGCGAAAGAGGTCTCCAGGTTGTCAGGCCCCGACAAGCATCAATGAATGTGTGCATACAAAAAATTGCGATCTCGTCCGTTAGAGAATGGTTTCGATGAGAACGCACCATCGAATTTTTGTGTACAAAAGCGCTCGTGATTGCTCTATCATCGATTCATTTCCCAGTTGCGAGAAACCCTTTGAGCCGAGCCTCCTCCATGCCTGCCAGTAAAGTTGCCGCGCCCAGGGCGCCGTTTACGAACGAGGAAATCTACGGCCGCATCCAGAAGGCGGTGCTTGAGCATCGCCTTGCACCCGGGACAAAATTGATTGAGGAGCGGCTTGCGGAAGTCTCGGGCGTGAGCCGGACAAAGATTCGCGAAGTGCTCAACAAGCTTGCCCATGAGGGGCTGGTCGAACTGGTGCCGAATCGCGGAGCCTTTATCGCCAGCCCGAGCGTCCAGCAGGCGCGAGACGTATTTGTCACGCGACGCATGATCGAGCCGGAAATGGCCAGACTGTTGAGCCGCACTGCGACGTCGGCGCAAGTGCGTGCGTTACGCAAGCACGTGCGGCAGGAAGGCGACGCGCGCAAGCAGAATGACCGGCCCGCCATCATCCGGCTGTCAGGCGAGTTTCATGTGCTGATCGCGGAGATGATCGGCAACGAAATCCTCTTGCGGATGATGCGAGAACTCGCGCCGTTGACGTGCCTCGTCATCACGCTTTACGACAAGCCCAACGCCCCGGCGTGCCCGCATCACGAGCACAGTGATCTGATCGATGCAATCGAAGCGCATGACGAAGCAAAGGCTGCGGCGAGCATGCTGGAACACCTGCAGCATATCGAAGCGACACTGAACTTCGACGAGGTGAAAGACGCGTCGCCGGATATTGAAGCGATCTTCTCCTGAGATAGCCCGGCCTCACTCCGTCGCCCCCGTCTGGCGCAGTGCATCTGCCACCGCCGTATTGCGCTGTGCGATAGCCATTTGCAGCGCGGTGCCGCATTGCGCATCCAGATGGTTCGCGTTTGCGCCGTGCGCCACCAGCACTGGGTTCATATCGCGGCGGAGAAGCGGCGTCACCAAAACGGGAACGCGGCTTCGCCGGCATCGTTGGTGATAGATATTGCGGGGCATGTCCAACAGCATCTTTTGCAACGTTCGTCTCTCTTTTGAGGAATCTGGTGCAAATAAAGGCGATCAAAAGGGCGCTGTCAATTTGGCGGTGGTGAGCCGGCGCAGTGCCAAAGAGGTAGATTGCTCAGAAAGCGATCGACGGATTTTGGCTGAGCTCGGTGAATGCATGCCACGCAGCGAATCGGGCGGCGAGTTGTTTGCGATAAAGAGAGGCGCGCAGCAGATGTCGTTTGAGAGCAAAGTGCTGCCGAATCAGACCGAAGCTCGACAGAAAATCTTGCGTTCGCTTCGGGTCGCGGAACCCGCGCATGCGTCGTTCGCGTTCACGGGTAGGTTGATGACTATTCTCAGCCCAGTTATTCACCCGTGCAGCAGCCTTGACGAACACGTGTTTGACGCCGGCCAACTCGGGGATCTCGGCCTTCGCGGCCGGATAGCTTCGTAATTGATCTGTGACGATCTTGCGCGGCACGGGGCATGACCGAAGCACGTGCTTGAAGAAGCGTTTGGCAGCGGCTTTGTCCCGCCGCTTCTGCAACAGAATGTCGAGTTCGGCACCATGCTCGTCAACCGCTCGCCACAGCGGATGAGGCTCACCGCGCAGCGTCACGAACATCTCATCGAGATGCCAGGTGCTGCCGGGCTTATAACGCGCGGCCTTGACGCGATGCGCGAAGCGAGCGCCAAACTTGTCGCGCCAGCGTCGCACGGTTTCATGGCTCACCACCACGTCGCGTTCGAACAACAACTCCTGAATGTCGCGCAGGCTCAGTTGAAAGCGGAAATGCCAACGCACCGCGCAACTTATGACTGCGGCCTGATTTTCGGCGTCTTGACAAGGAATTGGTGACCTTAGTCGATTCCCTGATACGGCGCTGAGAAACTTCAGTAGGGTATAGCGGATTTATCCATTACCAGACTAGTAAAACGAGCCAGCCGTGGGGAATTGCATTCGGCCAAGAGTGAAAGGCAGTTACAGAGCCGAAAGCGGGCATCGACGCATGACTAATACCTTTGGCCGCTTAGGGTCGGGTCGTGCCGCTCGCAGACACGCTATGACCGGCCCGGCTCGGCGATTAACGTTTGCTCCCGACTCGGCAATCGCGACCGGCGCATTTCGTATCAAGCCATCTTAGCGACGGCCACTGCGGGCCCACACGTAGCGTACCCAACGTTGCCATCGACCCTGTTGCGCAGCGGTAGTATTACGCTTTACCTGCTCTTCGCGGTCGCGCTCGACGCTCCTCTGTACCTGTTCGTGGATCTGGCGCAACGTCAAGCCACCGGGTCCTTTCAGTTCGTCCGGATCGGATTTGTCTGTCATGGCAATGGCTCATTCCTGAGAAGATCGATTTGATCTTGATACATATGGGGAGTCGCGGCAAGCACGCGACCGCTGCCTTCGAATCTGTAGGACTGGCACAATCGAGATGAACTTCTACCCGCTCGGGAATCCTCATGCCAGACGCTGTCCCGCCTTCGCCGCCTTCGCGGGCTATAGGCCCCCTGTTTGCCCTGTTTCCCTTCATGCGCCCGTATGCCGGGCGCTGGGCGCTCGCGTTCCTGGCGCTGGTGACGTCGGCGGGCGCCACACTGGCGTTGCCGGTGGCGTTCAAATACCTGATCGACCGTGGCTTTGCTGCGGGTGATCGTACGCATATCGATCGCTATTTCCTCGCGTTATTCGCCGTTTCGCTGGTACTGGCCGGCGCCACGGCACTGCGCTTCTACCTCGTGTCGTGGCTGGGCGAGCGGGTCACGGCCGATTTGCGAAGTGCGGTCTACGACCACGTGCTGGAGATGAGCCCGCAGTTCTTCGAAACCACGCAGACCGGAGAGGTGCTGTCGCGGCTCACCACCGACACCACCTTGATTCAGACGGTGGTGGGCACCAGCCTGTCGCTGGGGTTACGCAACTTCTTCCTGCTTACCGGTGGCGTGGCGATGCTGGCAGTGACCAGCCCTGTACTGTCAGGCTACGTCATCGCTACGCTGGTGGTGGTGGTCGCTCCCGTCCTTGTCTTCGGTCGGCGCGTGCGCCGCCTCTCGCGCGCCAGCCAGGACAAGGTAGCGAACGCGAGCGCGCTGGCGGGCGAGGTCCTCAATGCCATGCCGACCGTCCAGTCGTACACGCAGGAGTCCTTTGAAGCGCGGCGGTTTGCCGGCGCGGTGGAGGTGGCCTTTGAGACCGCGCTCAAGCGAATTCGGGCGCGTGCCTGGTTGACCGCCGTGGTTATCGTGCTGGTATTCGCCGCCGTCGTGTTCGTCCTCTGGCTTGGGGCGCAGTCTGTGCTAGCCGGGCGGATGACGGCCGGCCAGTTGTCCCAGTTCATCCTCTACGCGGTGTTCACCGCCGGCGCTGTGGGAGCTGTCGCCGAAGTGTGGGGCGATCTGCAGCGGGCTGCCGGCGCCACCGAAGGTTTGTTGCAACTGCTGGTGGCACGCTCGCCGGTGGTACAGGCCGAGGCCACGGTCACGCTGCCGGCGCGCGGGGACGGCATCCGCTTCGACAATATTAGCTTTTCGTATCCGTCCCGCCCCGGCATCGCTGCACTCGCCGGGCTCTCGCTCGACGTCCGCGCGGGCGAACATGTCGCGCTGGTTGGACCGTCCGGCGCCGGCAAAACCACGCTGTTCCAACTGCTGCTGCGATTTTACGACCCGCAGGCCGGCAACATTCTGATCAACGGCGTCCCGACGCGACAGGTGCCGCTCCTCGAGTTGCGCAAGGGAATCGGGGCAGTGCTGCAGGAATCGGTGATCTTTTCGGGCAGCGTGCTCGACAACATCCGCTACGGCGCGCCCGACGCCACACTCCCGCAAGTGCAGCGGGCTGCCGAAATGGCCGCTGCGGCCGGTTTTATCGAAGCACTGCCGCAAGGCTACGACACGTTTCTAGGCGAGCGCGGAGTACGACTGTCTGGCGGACAGCGCCAACGCATTGCGATCGCCCGCGCGATCCTGAAGAATCCGCCCGTCCTGCTGCTGGACGAGGCCACCAGCGCGCTCGACGCTGCCAGCGAACGCCTCGTACAGAAGGCGCTGCACAATGCCGCGCAGAACCGCACCACGCTGGTCATCGCGCACCGCCTCGCGACCGTACAGCAAGCGGACCGCATCGTCGTGCTGGAGCAAGGCCGCATCGTCGCGCAGGGCCGTCACGCCGACTTGCTTCTGAGCTCGCCGCTCTATGCCCAGCTTGCCGCCCTGCAGTTTGGCGAGCAGGTTGCGCATACGGGACAGAGCGACGCTGAGTGCGATCGCGTCGACTCGGCGTGAAGACACGATCCAGGTCGGCACGGGCAACCGCAGGGCTCCCAACGGATCGACATGACGCGGTAGCGTAAGGCAATAAGCGGCCATGAAGAGACACCTGCCTCTCGGCCATGAATGACCGCTGACACGACAAAACCGGCCCCTCGCTCCCGACTTCGGTGCGATCCCTCATGGACAGAATTGCCGGTTGTTGTCCTCGATGGGCGCTTTCGCCCAGATCATGCCAAATAGACGCATCTATAGACGCATCTAAAATGCGGAGGATGGCTCGTGGACGTCAACTTCGACATCAACGATTTGCAGGCGTTTCGAGCCGTCGTGGAGTTGGGTAGCTTCCGCAAAGCAGCGGAGGCGGTCAACATTTCGCAGCCGGCACTGAGCCGCCGCATCGAGAAGCTCGAAGAGGCGCTCGGTGTGCGGCTGTTCGCGTTCGAATTATTTAGTGAGAAGGAGAACTCGAACTCGACCAACGATAGCCTCGACTCCAAACCGTTTCGATCATTGTGTCAAATGGTCGAAGCGCATGGCGGAGGAACTTTATATGGGCATCGACCGCGCGTTCCCCAGCATCGGGTTGTTCCATCCAGATATCTTTGAGAATTGCGTCCCGGGAAAGTACCTCCCCCGGATGCGTCAAAAAAAGACGCAGGAGTTTGAATCCTGTCGGCGACAAAGTGACAGCAACTTCTCGGTCCCCGCGCCGTACGAATACTCGATGAGACGTGAGCGACATGGTGATCCCAAGGGCGCTCAACGTATCTTCGGCCTTCACGATTGGGCGCGGGCGCGATGCAGTTGCGCGAAGGTGTGCATCTGACGTCGAATGGCTGGGTCGCCGACGAGGTCTTCGTGCGCTGAACGGCTCTGGTGCAAATAACGCGGGGGCGAATCGGTTAAGGTGTCAGGCTGAACGAATTGAGAACCGACGATGAGCAAGCTGAAGAGCCTTGACGAACTGTTCGCAGGCCGTCACTTTGACCGCGATGTGATCATTCTGTGTGTTCGCTGGTACCTGCGCTACAAGCTTAGCCTGCGCGATCTGGTCGAGATGATGGCGGAACGGGGTCTGTCGCTGGCGCACACGACGATCCTGCGCTGGGTGCGGCGCTTTGCGCCGGAGTTCGTGAAACGGTGGAACCGCTTTGGCAGGCCCACCGGGCAGTCGTGGCGTGTCGACGAGACTTACCTCAAGCTGCGCGGCAAGTGGGTCTATCTTTATCGAGCGGTGGATGGGGTGGGCCAGACAGTAGACTTCATGCTCAGCGCCAGGCGCGACGTGAAGGCGGCAAAAGCCTTTTTCAGGAAGGCAATCGAACATCAAGGCCAGCCACCGAAGACCATCACGCTTGATGGTTATGCAGCCTCGCACCGCGCCGTGCGCGAGATGAAGGCCGATGGCTTGCTGCCTGAGGACACAAACGTCCGATCCTCGAAATATCTCAATAATCTGGTCGAGCAGGACCACCGCAACATCAAGTCCCGGACGAAAGTCATGCTCGGCTTCAAACGTTTCAGGAACGCAGCGATTACACTCTCAGGTATTGAGTTGGTCCATCGTATTCGCAAGGGCCAATTCAGCCTCGCGAAGCTCGGCCTCAAAGATACCGCTGCGCCCGCAGTTTGGGAGGCCGTCCTGTCTGCTTGATGAGGTATCCTTTCTATAACAAAAATCTCGTCCAGACCGCCTATTTGCACCAGAGCCCCCATGATCAATGAAGCGTTTTTCGTGCTGGCAGAGGGCGTGGCCAGCGCCGAGGAAGTCGACGCCGCAATGCGGCTTGGCGCCAATCAGCCGGTCGGTCCTCTGGCACTCGCAGACCTCGTCGGGCTCGATGTTTGTCTTTCGGTTATGGATGTCTTGTTGAAAGACCTTGGCGATCCAAAGTACCGCGCATGTCCGCTTCTGCGCGAACTGGTGGCGGCGGGACGATTTGGACGTAAATCAGGCCACGGTGTGTACCGGTATTAATGACTTTTGCCGGTCCGTCGGATTCGAACTAGTGAGGAAAGCGTTGTGAAGATTATTGTGCCAATGAAAAGAGTGGTCGACTACAACGTGAAGGTCCGCGTGAAATCGGACGGTACGGGCGTCGATATCGCGAACGTGAAAATGTCGATGAACCCGTTCGACGAAATCGCGGTTGAAGAAGCCGTGCGTCTGAAGGAAGCGGGCGTCGCGACCGAAGTGATCGCCGTGTCGGCGGGTGTTGCGCAGGCGCAGGAAACCCTGCGCACCGCGCTCGCCATCGGCGCGGATCGCGCGATCCTGATCGAATCGAACGAAGACCTGCAGCCGCTCGCAGTCGCGAAGCTGCTCAAGGCGCTCGTCGACAAGGAGCAGCCGCAACTGGTGATCCTCGGCAAACAGGCCATCGACGACGACTCCAACCAGACCGGTCAGATGCTCGCCGCGCTCGCGAATCTGCCGCAGGCGACGTTCGCGTCGAAGCTTGTCGTGGCGGACGGCAAGGCGACGGTGTCGCGTGAAGTGGACGGCGGCGCGGAAACGCTGTCGCTGACGCTGCCGGCCGTGGTCACGACCGATCTGCGCCTGAACGAGCCGCGCTACGTAACGCTGCCGAACATCATGAAGGCGAAGAAAAAGCCGCTGGAAACGGTCAAGCCCGAAGACCTCGGCGTCGATGTCACGCCGCGTCTGAAGACGCTGAAAGTCGCCGAGCCGCCCAGGCGCTCCGCCGGTGTGAAGGTGCCGGACGTGAAGACGCTGGTCGAGAAGCTGAAGACCGAAGCGAAGGTGCTGTGAGGAGACCCAAGAAATGACGAACCTGGTAATTGCAGAACACGACAATGCGTCGATCAAGGCCGCGACGCTGAACACGATCGCAGCGGCTCGGAAGATCGGCGGTGATATTCACGTGCTGGTCGCGGGGCATAACGCGCAGGGCGCGGCCGATGCGGCAGCGAAGATCGCTGGTGTCAGCAAGGTGCTGCTCGCCGATGCGCCGCAACTGGCCGCAGGCCTCGCGGAAAACGTCGAAGCGACGGTCCTGACGGTTGTGCAAGATGCGGCGAAGCACTACACGCATATCCTCGCGCCGGCTACCGCCTACGGCAAGAACATCGCGCCGCGTATCGCCGCGAAGCTCGACGTCGCGCAGATCAGCGACATCACCGCAGTGGATAGCGCCGACACGTTCGAGCGTCCGATCTACGCGGGCAACGCAATCGCGATCGTGCAATCGGCTGACCCGATCAAGGTCATCACCGTTCGCTCGACCGGTTTTGATGCCGTCGCAGCCGTTGGCGGCAGCGCAGCGGTCGAGAAGATCGAAGCGGCAGCCGACGCCGGCATCTCGCAGTTCGTGAGCCGCGAAGTGACGAAGCTCGATCGTCCGGAACTGACGAGCGCGAAGATCATCGTGTCGGGTGGCCGTGGTCTGGGCAACGGCGAGAACTACACGAAGGTGCTCGAGCCGCTGGCCGACAAGCTCGGCGCGGCACTGGGCGCATCGCGTGCGGCGGTCGACGCGGGCTTCGTACCGAACGACTATCAGGTCGGCCAGACCGGCAAGATCGTCGCGCCGCAACTGTACGTCGCGGTCGGCATCTCGGGTGCGATCCAGCATCTGGCCGGCATGAAGGACTCGAAGGTCATCGTCGCGATCAACAAGGACGAAGAAGCGCCGATTTTCAGCGTGGCCGATTACGGCCTGGTTGGCGATCTGTTCACCCTCGTGCCGGAACTCGTGAGCGAACTCGGCTAAGCGCCGCGGCGCCTGAAAGAGGCCGCCGAAAGCAAGCGAAGGGCGCAGGACCGACCAAGTCCCGCGCCCTTTTTTCATATCAAGGGAGGAGAACCGAAATGAGCTATACGGCGCCCATCAAGGACATGCTGTTCGTGATGAAAGAACTGGCCGGACTCGAAGACATCGCGAAGCTGCCCGGCTTCGAGGACGCGAACCTCGACACCGCGCGGGCCGTGCTCGACGAGTCGGCGAAACTATGCGGCGAAGTGCTCGCGCCGCTGAACGTCGACGGCGATCGCAATCCGAGCAGTTGGAAGGATGGCGTGGTCACTGCGACGCCGGGTTTCAGGGAAGCCTTCCGCCAGTTTGCCGAAGGCGGTTGGCAGGGCGTGCAACATCCGCTCGACTACGAAGGCCAGGGCCTGCCGAAGCTGATCGCGACGCCTTGCATCGAAATGCTCAACGCGTCGAACCTCTCTTTTGCGCTGTGTCCGTTGCTGACCGACGGCGCCATCGAAGCGCTGCTAACCGCTGGCAGCGAAGCGCAAAAACAGACCTATGTGCCCAAGCTGATTTCCGGCGAATGGACCGGTACGATGAACCTGACCGAGCCGCAGGCCGGCTCCGATCTCGCGCTCGTACGCACGCGCGCCGAGCCGCAGGCCGACGGTTCATTCAAGCTGTTCGGCACGAAGATTTTCATCACGTGGGGCGAGCACGACATGGCGAAGAACATCGTGCATCTGGTGCTCGCACGCACGCCGAACGCGCCCGATGGCGTGAAAGGCATTTCGCTGTTCCTTGTGCCGAAGTTTCTCGTCAACGAAGACGGCTCGCTCGGTGAGCGCAACGACGTGCATTGCGTGTCGATCGAGCACAAGCTCGGCATCAAGGCGAGCCCGACCGCGGTGCTGCAGTTCGGCGATCACGGCGGCGCGCTCGGTCAGCTGATCGGCGAAGAGAATCGTGGCCTCGAATACATGTTCATCATGATGAACGCCGCCCGTTTCGCGGTCGGCATGCAAGGTGTCGCGATCTCGGATCGCGCATATCAGAAGGCGGTCGCGTATGCGAAAGAGCGTGTGCAGAGCCGTCCCGTGGACGGCTCCGCGAAGCAGTCGGTCGCGATCATCCAGCACCCGGACGTGCGCCGCATGCTGTCGACGATGCGCAGCCTCACCGAGGCGTCGCGCGCGCTCGCCTACGTCGCGGCCTCGCACTGCGATATCGCGCATCGTCATCCGGACGATGCGACGCGCGCGAAGCATCAGGCGATCTACGAATACCTCGTGCCGATCGTGAAGGGCTGGAGCACGGAGCTGTCGATCGACGTGACGAGCCTCGGCGTGCAGGTGCATGGCGGCATGGGCTTCATCGAGGAAACCGGCGCTGCCCAGTACTACCGCGACGCGCGCATTCTACCGATTTACGAAGGCACGACCGCGATCCAGGCCAACGACCTGATCGGTCGCAAGACGCTACGCGACGGCGGCAAGGTCGCGAAGGAACTGCTCGCTGGCCTCGCCGAAACGGTTGAAGCGCTTGGCGAGCAGCGGGGTGCGGCGTTCGCGTCGATGCGCACGCAGCTCGCGCAGGGCCAGCGCGCGCTTGGCGCGGTCGTCGATTTCGTCGTCGCCAATGCGAAGGGCGATCCGAATGCGGTGTTCGCGGGCAGCGTGCCCTATCTGAAGCTCGCGGGCATCGTGCTGGGCGGCTGGCAGATGGCGCGTGCGCAGCTTGCCGCGGCGACGAAGCGAGACGAGGACCCAGCGTTTCATGACGCGAAGATCGCGACCGCGCGGTTCTACGCCGAGCACGTGTTGCCACAGGCGGCGGCGCTCGAAGTGGCGATCGTCAGCGCGAAGGGGGGCGAGGGCGTGCTGGATTTGTCGGAAGACCAGTTCTGATGCGACGCTCGCGGGCAACTGCAGCTCCAAAAACAGGATGCGCCCGAGAGGGCCTCCTGCGTGCGCAAACGATGAAGCCGTCAGGCTTATGCTGCGTTCTCGCGCACGACCACGAGGCGCTCCGAAAATGGCCCGGAATAGACGCTCTGATAGTAAAGCGGCTGGTCGCGCAGGGTGTAGCCGCGCAACTCCATGATGAAGCCGGGCGCGTCGGCCTCAAGCCCAAGCTCGCGAGCGGCCGTCGGGGGAAGTGCACCGAAGCGGATCCACTGGTCGACTCGTAGCGTGGGAAGTGATAGTCGCTGACCGATGAGTTCACGCAGGTTCTTATCAAGAGCCTCATTGTCGAGACTGCCCAGTCCGACGAATTGCTCCTCGCGCAGCCAGAATTCGCTATAGAGGTCAAAGCGTCCACCGACGCTGATGATTCTCTCAATGCGAACGAAACCGTCACCGTTGAGAAATTCTGACCACGGTCCTTTGCGTTTCATACGCCTTACGGAGCGCCCGTGAACATAGGACGGCAATTCGTTGCCATCGGCGTCGCGAAAGCGCAGGTAGCGGACGTCTGCGGGGGCCACACGCGTACCCGACACAAACGTGCCGCGGCCTTGCTCGCGGGTTATCAGTCCGGAGTGCACGAGACGGGCGAGAGCCTTCTGAATGGTGCCAACGCTAACGCCATGAGATGCCGCGAGTTCGCCCTCGGAGGGAAGGCGGTCACCCTCGCGCAGTGACCCGGATTCGATGTGACGGATGATCGCGTCAGAGACGCTGGAGAGCTTTGTCATATTGCTTTGGCGGCTGCGTTGGAGCCGAAAATTTGCGATCTCGCTGACTTCGAGGACCGTGCCTGTGAGTCGATGAGGCTGCCGACTACCGGTGCAAAAGTGAGCAGGAGGAAGACAGCAGAATCATACACCTATATAGGTGTAGAAGAGGTTGTCGAAGCGCAGGAACGTGTAATCCGGCGCAGCTGTCTTCATCGGATCCGCGGAGGACGTAGACAATGGGAGATGGCGCGTTCGCTGCTTGCCGCAGCGCAGAAACAGGCCGAGAATTCTTTATTCAACGGCGCGAAAATCGCGACCGCGCAGTTCTTTGCCGAACATGTGCTGCCCCAGGCAGTGGGGCTGAAAGCGTCGATTGTCAGCGCGAATGGCGATGCGGGGGGCTGGCGCTATCGGAGGACCAGTTCTGAGGGTGGTTGCGATAAACCGGAGGGAGCATCATGGCCAGTGCCCCAAGTGTAAGGGTTCTGTCGCAATAAGAAAAAGTGCGTTGAACAATGGCCCGCATGATTAGGACTATTTATACGGCTAACGAGTAGAACTGCTCCGCGGGAGTCTGTCCGATGCCGCAGTCTTTCATCTGCCCTTTGGCGATCATATGCATAAGTTCAATGCCGCTTAACAAGATGCGCGCACAACGAAATATCTTGAATCCCAACATGGGTCGGGTACGGCGCTTTATCGCCCGATGGTCTTGTTCCACGATGTTGTTGAGATACTTGACTTGGCGGATCGTGATGGGCGTCTCACGCTCGGCGTTCACGGCGTGCAGCCCGGCCAGATTGGCACCGCTTTTATCGATGGTTACGGTTTCGGGCACGCAATTCTGATCGATGGCCTTCTCGAAGTACCGTCGGGCCGCTTCCTTGTCCCGCCTGGCTCGCAGCAGAAAGTCAACCGTGTTGCCGGCCTTGTCGACGGCGCGGTACAGATAGGTCCATTGCCCCTTGACTTTGATGTAGGTCTCGTCGACACGCCAGCTCTTGCCGACCGGGCGCTTGCAGCGGCGGAACGCCTTTTCAAGCACCGGCAGAAGCTTGATGGCCCACCGGTGAACGGTCGAATGATCGACCGCGATCCCGCGTTCGGCCATCATCTCTTCGAGATTGCGCAAGCTCAGCGGGTAGGCCACGTACCAACGCACGCACACCAACATGATCTCAAGCGGATAGTGCAACCGCTTCAGCACCTTGGCTACCGCCGGACTGAGTGCTTTCATTGTCGTTCACATCATTCTGTAAGGTCCCCCAGCATACCAGCCGCCGCTATTGCGACGGAACCCGCCAAACTCCCCCCTGCAATGTCTTGGCGCTATGCCCATTCCGGGTGTTGCCAGTGGCATTAGTCACCGCTTCGCTCTTGCCATGGCCCAGGTGCTCGGACATCTCCGTCTCAAGCGCTCGCTCCACCAGCATCTTCGTGAGCTGCTTGAGCAACCCGTTCTCGCCTATCAGATCTTCCGGCTTCTGGTAGTTCGCCAGCAGGCTGTCTGCCAGCTTGACGAGTTCAGGATCGGGGTTTTCTCTTTTGTTGCGTTTCGCTACGGTCATCTGTGCTCCAGTTGCTGACAGTTTCCTGCCAAATGACCGTTTACACAAAAATTTTTACACCCTCATCGCCGTAAAGGCAGTCAAACGCGTCGCTGGGTCAGGGTCACGCGCCGCATTGAAATTCCATCGGGTTTCCACACGACCTGGGTCGGTTGGCTCTGGTGCAAATAACGCGGGGGCGAATCGGTTAAGGTGTCAGGCTGAACGAATTGAGAACCGACGATGAGCAAGCTGAAGAGCCTTGACGAACTGTTCGCAGGCCGTCACTTTGACCGCGATGTGATCATTCTGTGTGTTCGCTGGTACCTGCGCTACAAGCTTAGCCTGCGCGATCTGGTCGAGATGATGGCGGAACGGGGTCTGTCGCTGGCGCACACGACGATCCTGCGCTGGGTGCGGCGCTTTGCGCCGGAGTTCGTGAAACGGTGGAACCGCTTTGGCAGGCCCACCGGGCAGTCGTGGCGTGTCGACGAGACTTACCTCAAGCTGCGCGGCAAGTGGGTCTATCTTTATCGAGCGGTGGATGGGGTGGGCCAGACAGTAGACTTCATGCTCAGCGCCAGGCGCGACGTGAAGGCGGCAAAAGCCTTTTTCAGGAAGGCAATCGAACATCAAGGCCAGCCACCGAAGACCATCACGCTTGATGGTTATGCAGCCTCGCACCGCGCCGTGCGCGAGATGAAGGCCGATGGCTTGCTGCCTGAGGACACAAACGTCCGATCCTCGAAATATCTCAATAATCTGGTCGAGCAGGACCACCGCAACATCAAGTCCCGGACGAAAGTCATGCTCGGCTTCAAACGTTTCAGGAACGCAGCGATTACACTCTCAGGTATTGAGTTGGTCCATCGTATTCGCAAGGGCCAATTCAGCCTCGCGAAGCTCGGCCTCAAAGATACCGCTGCGCCCGCAGTTTGGGAGGCCGTCCTGTCTGCTTGATGAGGTATCCTTTCTATAACAAAAATCTCGTCCAGACCGCCTATTTGCACCAGAGCCATCGGCGACACCGTGCAATTCGGCTACGACACTGAGACCTCCCCAACGCTGTTCCGGCATTACGCGGCGGTTCGCACCTGGCTCGACGTGAAGCCGTATTACGGCACCGACGCGAACGCGATCGCGACACGGGCAGCGCATACGGCGTCGCTGACGATGGACCAGCCGGTGGACATTATCAACGCGACGATCGACGAGCTGATCGCGCGCGATATCGAGCTGCCGGCGTTCTCGACGCTCGACCGGCTGACTGAACAGATCCATGCCCGGGCGCAGTCCCGACTGTTCAAGCGCGTCACGCGACGGCTGACCGATGAACAGAAACTCGCGCTCGATCGGCTACTCGCCCGCGACCTGTCGAGCCGGCAGACCGCCTACAACCGCATCAAGCGGCATGCGAAACGCCCATCGCGCCAGCATCTGGACATATTGATCGATCAGCTTGCCTGGCTCGACGAACTCGGCGATTTTTCACTGGCCGTCGCCGGGATTCCGGCCTCGAAGCTGCGCTCGCTCGCGAATCAGGCGATGGCGCTCGACGCGTCCGCGCTCAGGAATGACACACTCCCCGAGAAGCGCTACACACTGATCGTCGCGCTGCTCAACCGCATGCGCGTGCGCGCCCGCGACGATCTCGCCGACATGTTCGTGCGACGGATGGCCGCGATCCACAAGCGCGCGAGCGACGAGCTGGACGTGATCCAGCGCAAGCAGCGTGATCAGGTCGAGGACCTCGTGGTCCTGCTCGACGGCGTGGCCGACATCCTCGCCGACGAATCCGACGAGACGGCCATCGCCCGAGCGGTCAGGAAGCTGCTCGCGCCGAAAGGTGACCTGGAGCCCTTGCGCGAGAGCTGTGCGGCAATCCGCGCGTTCAGTGGCCGCAACTATCTGCCGCTGCTCTGGAAGCACTTCAAGGCACACCGTTCGGTCATGATGCGCGTGGCCCGTACGCTCGAATGGGATTCGACGAGCCCAGTCCGCTCGCTGCTGAACGCACTCGATGCGGTGATGGAGAACGAATCGCTGCATCGCGAGTGGATCGATGCGGACGTCGACGTGAGCTTCGCCGCGCCGCGGTGGCGCAAGCTCGTGCGGCGCTCGCACGGCGACGGATCGCCGACCAACCGCCGGTATCTCGAGCTCTGCGTGTTCTCATACATGGCCGAGGAACTTCGGGTCGGCGATCTGTGCGTATCGGGCTCCGACGCCTACGCTGACTATCGCGACCACCTGCTGCCGTGGCGGCAATGCGAGCAGCAATTGCCCGACTACTGCGACAAGCTCGGCATGCCAACGACTGGCAGTGACTTCGTGCTCGATCTTCGTCAATGGTTGACCGACGCCTGCCACAAGCTCGACACCGAACTACCGCACAAGCGCGAGCACGTCGTGATCGACCGTCACGGTGAGCCGATCCTGCGCAAAACCGTCGCCAAGGAAATCCCGGCGAGTGCGATCGCTTTACAGGAGCGGCTCAACACCCGCCTGCCGACGCGGAACATGCTGGACATCCTCGCGAACATCGAGCACTGGACCCACTTCACGCGGCACTTCGGGCCCTTGTCCGGGAGCGATCCGCAGATTCGCAAGGCCGCCGAGCGCTACCTGCTGACCATTTTCGCGATGGGCTGCAATCTCGGCCCGACCCAGGCGGCCCGCCATCTCGACTCCGATGTCACCGCGCATATGCTGTCGTTCGTCAACCGTCGGCATATGAGCCTGGACAAGCTCGAGACCGCACAACGTGAACTGATCGAACTGTACCTGCGGCTGGACCTGCCGAAACACTGGGGCGATGGCAAGACGGTGGCGGCTGACGGCACGCAATACGATTTCTACGACAACAACCTGCTGGCCGGCTATCACTTCCGCTACCGGAAAATGGGCGCGGTCGCGTACCGGCACGTCGCCGACAACTATATCGCGGTGTTCCAGCACTTCATTCCGCCGGGCGTCTGGGAAGCGATCTATGTGATCGAGGGACTCCTGAAGGCGGGGCTGTCGGTCAAGACGGACACCGTTCATGCTGACACGCAGGGCCAGTCGGCCGCCGTTTTCGCATTCACGTACCTGCTCGGCATCAACCTGATGCCGCGGATTCGCAACTGGAAGGACCTCGTCCTGTATCGGCCGGACAGCAAGGCCAAATACAAGCACATCGACAAGCTGTTCACCGCCACGATCGACTGGGTGCTGATCGAGCAGCACTGGCAGGAACTGATGCAGGTCGCGCTGTCGATTCAGGCAGGTACGATCTCGTCGCCGCTGCTGCTGCGCCGGCTCGGCTCCGAAAGCCGCAAGAACCGGCTGTATCTGGCCGCACGCGAGCTCGGCAACGTCGTGCGCACGGTGTTCCTGCTCGAGTGGATCGGCAGTCTGGAATTGCGGCAGGAGGTCACCGCGAACACGAACAAGATCGAGTCGTACAATGGCTTCTCCAAATGGCTGTCGTTCGGTGGTGATGTGATTGCCGAGAACGAGCCGGAGGAGCAGCAGAAGCGGCTACGCTACAACGACCTGGTCGCATCGGCCGTGATCCTGCAGAACACCGTGGACATGATGCAGGCGCTGCGCGAGATGGCGGCAAACGGCGAGAAAGTGCGCGCCGAAGACATCGAATTTCTGAGCCCGTATCCGACCCACAACATCCGGCGCTTCGGCCACTATAAACTGCATCTGGATCGCCGGCCGGAAGCCTGGATCAGGGACCCGCTGTTCGGCCATGGTGCCCGCACCTACGCATCCCGCCAATGACTGCACGCCCGGCCATCACTACGACCTATTTCGGCGATGTCGACACCGCCGCGCTCGAGCGGCTCGAATCGAGCTACGACACCACCCGCCTGCTGGCCGCCGTCGATATCGTCGATCGTCTCCGCGCCCAACTTCACGATCCCGAGGGGCTACGTGACGATCTACTGGAGATCCACAGCATGGCACATTCGGTGCTGAATGGCGCACCATCAGTGCCGGCGCGACGCGAAGGCGCCTTGCCCGAGCGGGTGCTGGACGCACTCGATCTGATTGATGAATTTGTCATGGAACTCACGCGGGTGAGGACGATCCTTGAGCCGCTCGAAGCGCTGCACCCTGATGAGGGGTTCGGCGAGGATTGAACGGCGCCCACCCACTGATCGTGACCACGGGGGCCGGTCCCGGCCGGTGTTATGCGGCCGCAGACGGCCCAGACTGTGTCAAAACGCGTGGCCACTGGGAATTGACGAAACCTGTTCCGGCGCATGTCGCGGCTTGTCGTTTGCGGCAATCTGAACGCAAACCACAACCGAACATATCGCAAAGGCTCAACAACCCCGTACGGGCATCACGCCCGCATCGCCTTCATAACCGCTTCTGAACCGAGTAGCTTGATCACTCGCTTCATGTTGTACGCCAGCACGTGCAAGCTCATCTCCGTACTCACCCGCTCGATGGTCCGTGTCAGGAAATGAGTGGCGCCCATCCATGCCTTGATCGTGCCGAACGGGTGCTCGACAGTCTGTCGCCGGATGCGCATCATCTCAGGCGCATGATCAAGTCGCGCCTGCATCTCATCGAGAACAGCCTCGTGCTCCCAGCGTGTCACGCGACGTTGAGGACCCGGCGTGCAATCCCCCTTTAGTGAGCATTGCTGGCAATTTGAACTCCAGTATTTACTGATCTTCAGACCGCGCTCAACAGTTGAGAATCGCCAGATGAGCCGCTGGCCCGCCGGGCACCGATATTCGTCCGTCTGTGCGTTGTAAATGAAGTCATCCTTGCCGAAGCGGCCATTAGCCGTTGCGCTCGATGTCACCGGTTTGGGAACGAGCACGCTTATTCCAGCCTCATGACATGCGAGTATCTCCTCGCTCTTGTAGTAGCCGCGATCCGCAACTGCGGTGAGCTTGTCGACGGCCATCTCATCACGCGCCAGCTTCGCCATCGACGTCAACTGATCACGATCAATGCCATCATTCGTAACGACGTGCGCGACGATCAGATGGTGCTTCGTGTCAACCGCCGTCTGGACGTTGTAGCCGACGACTCCCGTTCCTCGTGTCTTCATCGAACGGGCATCGGGATCCGTGAGCGACACCTGTCGGTCCGGTGCTTCGTTCAGCTTAACCTCGATTTCCTTGAGGCTTCGCATCTGTTCCTTCAAGGCCGCGATCTTGTCTTGCAGTCGCTCTGTTCTGGCCTTCGCGATTGCAGGCTCCTGACGATCGGCTGTGTCCATCGCCTCGAGATAGCGAGCGATACTTGACTCGATGTCGCGCATGCGTCGTTCGAGCTTGGCGCTTGTGAAGTTGCGATCACGATGGTTCACCGCCTTGAACTTGCTGCCGTCGATCGCAACGAACGCTTCAGCGAAAAGGTCCAGACGCTGGCATAGCATGACGAACTGACGACAGACGCTGCGGATTGCTTTGCCGTTGTCTTTACGGAACCGAGCAATGGTCTTGAAGTCCGGCGCCAAGCGGCCCGTGAGCCACATCAGTTCGACGTTGCGCTGAGCCTCGCGTTCAAGGCGACGGCTGGATTGAATACGGTTCAGGTAACCGTAGATGTAGATCTTGAGCATCACCTCCGGATGATACGAAGGCCGCCCTGTCAGCGCTGGCTCAACACCTTCAAACCCAAGCTTCTGAAGATCAAGCTCATCTACAAAAACATCGACTACACGCACGGGATTGGTGTCCGTCACGTAGTCGTCAAGTGCTTCAGGGAGGAGAAAGCTTTGTGTACGACTGTCGCCTTGAACGAACCGCTTCATCTCGCCCATCCTCCGCTATCGGATGAGCCATTTTAACCTGTCAAAATGGCGTTTTGACACAGTCTGGGCCACAAACTGCCGGTCACATGCGCCGCCGGAAGGCCGCTCAGGCGCCGGCTCTGCTTCGCAACCGGCCATCTGATTGTCGCAAGGCGAGCGCTCGTTCAGCGGCCAGAAGGGACATCAATCTGGCCGGCCAAAGACGCCCTGTTCCACCGAGCGGAGGCATCTCCCCTGTTAATCCCTGTCAGCTTGCCGGATTTCGTGCCATGACGACCCATGCCGCGCCGTTGATCATCACCGACCCCTCGCCGGGGAGGCTCGCGAAGGCGGCACGAACTGCGGCGGAGGCACGGGCGCGGATGTCGTCGGGCTGACCAGCGAGCGCACGCGACAGCGGGCCGACCTCAAGCGTCATCCTCACTGCGTCGTCGATCGCCGCGTCCCGCGTTTCGCCCTCGCCGAATGGGACGGCCGCGTCGAAGGGCGAGATAACGATTTCGGTGAAACCGGCCGCCGTCAGGATGCGCGCCACGTGCTCCCGGTCGCCGAACGAAAACGGGCCGGGCGCTTCGGGATCGGGGAGCGCGCTCGGCGGGACGATGTCCTTGAGCGCGCCCACCGGCAGTCGCATCCAATCGTTCTCGGCCGCACCGCGCCAGCAGACGAAAGCGACCCGGCCGCCCGGCCGGAGCGCGCGTCGCATATGGGCGAACGCCGCTGTCGGATCGGGGAAAAACATCACGCCGAAACGCGAGAACAGAATGTCGAACGCGCCTTCGGGCAGCTCTGCGCTGCTGGCGTCGGCCACCTGAAACAGGGCCGGCGTATCGTGGCGCGCAAGCGCGCGCGCTCGATCGATCAGCGGTTCGGATATGTCCACGCCCAGCACTTGGCCCCCCGCGCCGACGCGAGCGGCCAGAGCCAGACTTGACGCACCCGCGCCGCAGCCGATGTCCAGCACGCGCTCACCCGTCGCGGGCGCGGCGGCTTCGATCGCGGCCTGGCCGAACACCGCCACCAGAGCGTCGAGCCGGGCCTGGTTGGCGACCCAGCGCTCCCCGCTTTGACCATTCCAGTCACCCACCTGATCAGCACTTTGCTTTGCCATGTCATCTCCTTGACTCGACGATCCGCCTTTCGCCGCGTCGATTTACGCCAACCTTTTCGAAGGCGACGACGCAACAAGAGCAGGGATCTGTGCTCTCAAACCACCATCGACTGCTGGGCGAAGATACCCGCCATCGCGCCCTGCGATGAAGCCTGGGTGACCGAGGGCAAGAAGGGCGTGGCGAGGTCGCCAGCGGCGTAGATGCCGGGCATGCTGGTTTGGCGGCGCTCGTCGACTTTGAGGACGATGCCGGTGGGCGTATCGACCGTGGCGAGGCCCAGTGATTCATGCAGGCGTGCGGACGGCTTGTTGCGCGGATGGGCGAACAGGACGTCGACCGCGACATTGCGGCGGGTATCGAGATTGACGGTGTTGATATGGCCCTTGTGATGGGCGATCTCGACGATCCGGCCATCGACGACAGGTATGTTGCGACGCGCCAGATCGACTTGGATATCGGGCGCAATGTCATGACCATCGGCGAAGACAGTCAGCTTGTCCGTCCAATCGCGGAACAGCCTGGCAGACTGGTGCGACTGCGGGCTGGACCAGACGAGGCCCCAATGCTGGCCGGCGACTTCAAAGCCGTCGCAATAGGGGCAGGGCACGATGGACGTGCCCCAGCTTTCGGCAAAGCCCGGAACATCAGGCATCTGGTCGGCGACGCCATAGCTCAGGATCAGGCGGTGCGCCCTCAGGCTTTCGTTATCGTCAGTGACGACGCAGAAATCGTCGATGGCGCCAGACACGCTCTCGGCCCGGGCATTGACCAGCCTGATCGTTGGATAGCGCGTCAACTGCTGCCGCGCCTCGACCAGGATGTCCAGCGGTGGCTTGTGATCGTGGCCGAGCAAGCCATGCGAGTGGCCTGCAAAGCGGTTGCGCGGCCGGCCGGTATCGAGAACCGTGACCTTGCGGCGGGCACGGCCGAGCTGCAGGGCGGCGGCGAGGCCGGCAAAGCTGCCGCCGATGATGATGACGTCATCCATGGTGATGGGCTCCGTGTTGTGATTGGAGGGGTGGGCTCGGCGTGGTGTGCAATATCGTCCAGCGATACGCGCTTGAGACGGTCAGCGAGTAGGGCTTCGGCATTGGCGAGAAAGTTGCTGATGGCTGTATTGATCGGCCCCACAATCCCGCATTCGATATCGCCAGGCGCCCCGGGGAAACCTGATTTGGGCAACTGGTTGAAACCTATCCTTGGCTTGCACATTTAAGATACTGCGTGGTATCGTAGCGCAAGAATTTGAATACTGTCAAGTACTGGAATTGTTGTGACCGAAAACAGCCAGAGCCGGCGCGGCCGGCCCGCCAACGAGGCGCTTCGCCAAACGATCGTCGACGCCGCCTGCGAACTCTTTGTGGAATTGGGTTTTCAAGCGACGACCATGGACAAGGTCGCGCAGCGGGCGAAGATATCCAAGCTCAGCATCTATCGGCACTTCGAGAACAAGGAGGCGCTGTTCAGCGCGGCCATGGTGGCCCACTGCCATCAATTTGCACCCCAGGCCCTTTCTGAAAGCGTCGACGGTTCAGCCGAAGATCAGCTCATGGCGGTGGGATCATCCCTGCTTCGCACGCTGTTGAGCCCGGACGTCCGCAGTGTCGAAGCCATGGTTTTGGCCGACAAGACGAATCAAAAGTCGTTAAGCAAGCTCCATTACGAAGCCGGGCCCGCCCATGTCATCGCCCAAATCGAGGCCGTGTTGCGTCAGTTGCACGCGAAAGCGATTCTGAACGTACCCGATGCTCTCCGATCCGCCCGCTTGTTTGCCGCGCTTTTCAAAGGATCCGATCTTCTGCTTGTCGCACGCTTCGATGAGGCGAGAGCAGAGGATGACAACGAAATCGAATCCTATTGCCGGTCGGCCGTCGCCATGTTCATCGCCGCGCACGGTGGCATCTAAAGGTGCGCTATCGCGGCTTGATGAAGAACCCGCAGAGTTGCACACGCTGTTCGCTCTCAGCAATCTGTGGATGACGCGCGAACGACTGATGCGCGAGGCCGCTGAATGAGCGCAAAAGCCGCCCGCGCGGGCAGGCAATCGGCGCCTTCCTTATGCCGAACGTAGCGCTGCATTCGAGCCAGGTGCCGCACCGCTTCCACCGCATCGGCCCTATGTGGATGGCTCAGTGCGGCAAAACGAGTTCTGAACACCATCCCTAACCTTGCGGGCGCTTCCTTTCGATCTGGTGAACGACAAGCTGATTGCTTATAGAGAAATCAAACTTAAGTTCGAGAGCAATTCGAGGGTCGAGCAAGACGTCATCCTTGCACGGCGTAAGCCGCCTCACCAACTCACGGGTCTAAGCGTCCGCAGATGCCGATGACTTGTCCCCCAGGCGACGGCACGGAATGACCGTTCCACTCCGATACCTACCCTTAGAACAGAGACTGCTCGACCGGCTGCAACGGGTCGAGTGCAGCCCGTCGCGGCCATCAGGCAGCGCGATGGCACAGGTGTGAAGCCTGATGGTTCAGCAATTTCAGCCACCGAAACGTCAATGCTCAAACCAGCTGGCCATAAGAACGTACCTGGGCGGCGCAGTCCAGCGTGTTCCGTGCGTTCCACTCTGGCCAAGCTTGCCCGAGCCCAGCTATTTCCGTTTCCCAACAGCACGGCAAATTGTGTCCGTCCTGAAGGGAGGAGCCTAAACATTTATTTGCTTTTCGAAACGCACTACTAAGATGAAGTGTTGGGCGGTTTGAAGGCTTTCGGGCTTGCTTTCCCTGGTCACAACATCCTGCGTTCCGCGACAACGACTTTTCCTTGAATAGTCGTGACAATTCGGTGACACCGAACAGGAGGATGTATGTCGCACGGAACGCAGCTCTGTCCGAGCATCGCTGTCATGTTGCGGGCCCTTTACGCACTGCTGCTAATTGCGACGGCAAACCCCGCCCCCGCGCAGATCATCAGCACCGTCGCGGGCCCCGGTCAGGGCGGCGTAGGTGCGGCCGGAATCCAGGCCAACGCCATCGCGGTGGACCGATGGGGAAACATATATACCGCCGAACCGACATTTCTCGTCGTTCGCCGCATCGATCACGCGAGCGGAACCGTTACCATCATTGCCGGCACCGGGCAAGCAGGCTATAGCGGCGACGGCGGCCCTGCGACGCAGGCCATGCTCAACGATCCGACAGGGGTTGCGCTTGACAGGGCAGGTAACGTATTCATTGGCGATTTCGGCGGTGGCGTGCGAAGAGTGGATCGGGAAACCGGGGTAATTACCACAGTTGCCGGCCCGGGCAATCCCGGCGTACCTAACCGTGGTGACGGCGGCCCGGCCACGCAAGCCATAATGCTTGCAACCGACGTTCTTGTGAACGGGGAAGGCGATCTCTATATCGGCGATGACGACCGCATCCGGCGCGTGGACCACAAAACGGGAATCATCACGACCGTCGTCGGCGATGGGCACGATGCATTTCTCGGCGGCAGCGGCGAAGGCGGGCCGGCCACCCGCGCGGGCTTTAGCTACATCCTAGCGCTCGCCTTTGGCCCGCACGGCGAACTCTATATCGTCGATCCCGGTCTCTCAAATGTTCGCCGCGTGGATAGAAGGACTAACATCATTACCACTGTGGCCGGAGAGCACCTCGCCTTCTTTTCTGCGCCCCCGGCTCCCTTCGGCTATAACGGCGATGGCGTCCCGGCGACCGACGCGTTATTGAGCTTCCCCACGCATATCACATTCGACTGCGCGGGTAACCTGACGATCAGCGATACCGTCAACTCCCGCGTACGCCAGGTGAATAGGCAAACCGGCATCATCACGACCATTGCCGGCAACGGGCAGGACTCTTACGGCGGCGACGGCGGCCTTGCCACTCAAGCTGGCATAGATGGTCCGAGGGGGCTCGCGTTTGGACCCGAGGGCGATCTGTTCTTTGCTGAAGCTGGGGGGAGCTCCGGGTACATTCGCAAGGTAAGCGGCCTGCCGAAAGCCGGGCGCCGCTGCGAAGAACGTGATGAGGACCGCGACGGCGGCGATGCGGGGCGCCGCAGTGATCGCACCGATCGGAAAGATGGCGGTGCGTTGCTTCCATGGTGGTGGTGACACCGCTTTCGTTACGCCAGTATCGCGCGCGCAGATGATCGCGCGCGCGCCTGCGCCGGATGCGGAAAAGACGAGGGCAGCCTGCTGGCCAGCAGGCTACTTTGGACCACGCCACCAGCTCCGACTGTCGCAGTTCGGTCAGTAGCTGCCTCGCCATCGCCGATAGGTGAATTTCGGCTTCGGCCGACAAGCGGCAGGCGTCTCGGCATGAGCGAATGGCGGTTAGACTTTTGACAACGGACGTTGCCCTCGCGGAGACCCGAATGACGGCAACGGGTCGAGTTCTGCCGAACGCGTACCGGCCAAGCAGGCCTGGCTCGCGCGAGGCCGACGTCGGACCGGGATCGGCCGTCGGGCGGACATTCAGACGTCGCATCGCATTGCAAACGGTCATCGACCTTCGCCGGGAACACACTGCCCTTCGAGCAGTTTCGAGCCGATTTCGCAAGCGCGTCAAACGGTGCCACACGAGAAGCGGCCACAAACGGCGAGTCAAGTAGGCGCAAAAAGCAGAGGTATCGGCATGCATCGGCGACTCCAGCGGCTATTCTTCATACGCTGCGACGATTGCGTTCCCGGTCGGCTGTGCGTGGTGGTCGGCAGCATTCCGCGCTTCTCGCGGAAAGGGGGTTGTATGTCACGTCCAGACCGATCCCGGCGCGCGCGACGCGCACTCCATCGCGGGCAAGCAGACGGACATCTGTGGTTCGCCATCGGTATTTCGCTCACGGGGCTATCCTTTTCGCAAGCGATGCTCGCGGCGGGCACCCTTCCGCAAGGCGGCACATACGTGGCTGGCGCGGGCGCGATAGCAGGGCACGGAAACGGCCTTGTCATCACGCAACCGGGTTCGACACGCGGCGTGATCGACTGGAACAGCTTTTCGATCAGTAAAACCAACAGCGTGACGTTCGACAACGGTTCGGGCGCGACCCTGAACCGGGTGACGGGCGGCTCGCCGTCCGCTATCTTCGGCCGGCTCAGTGCAACGGGCAGCCTGTATGTGATCAATCCGCAGGGCATCGTCGTCGGCTCATCGGGCGTGATCAGCACAGGTGGCCGCTTCGTCGCGTCCACCCTGGATATCTGCGACGACGCCTTCATGAAAGGCAGCGGCCCGCTTACGCTTTCAGGCAACTCGGATGCAAGCGTCATCAACCTCGGCAGGATCAGTTCCAGCGGCGGCGATGTGTTCCTGATTGCCCGGGACGCAGTCATCAACGACGGCACCGTGGCAGCGCCCACCGGCACGGCGGAGCTGGCCGCAGGCGGGCAGGTGCTCCTGCAGGATTCGGGCAGCAGCAGGCAGGTGTTCGTGCAGACGGGCAGTCAGGGCACGGCCATCAACAAGGGGCGGATAACGGCCGCTCAGATCAGCTTGCAGGCCGCCGACGGCAACGTGTATGCGCTCGCAGGCGGCGGCATGCGCATCCGCGCGACGGGCACGGCCAGCCGCGACGGCCATGTGTGGCTAGTCGCCGACAGCGGTCGTGTCGGGCAGCTCGGCAAGATCGCCGCAAGCAACGCGGACGGCAGCGGCGGAACGGTCGACACGCAAGCGGCGCAACTCGCATTCGGCAGACATGCAGCGGTTCATGCGGGCCAATGGAATCTGACGACGCCCGGCTTAACGATCGACGACTCCGCCGCCCATGCGTTGCAGCGCAGCCTGAACGCGGGCACCTCGGTCGCGGTTACGACAACGGGCGCCAATGGCGTAACGGGCGATCTGAGCGTTGCGTCGAGCCTCATCTGGCAGGGTGCCGCTTCGCTGACGCTTGCCGCGTATCACAACGTCTCAGTGACGACGGGCACGACGATCGCGAACCACGGGGCGGGCAATCTGGCCGTGCGCGCTGATGCAACGGGCAGCGACAACGGCGGCAGCATCGCGAATAACGGCATCATCGACTGGTCGGCAAGCACCGGCATCGTCAGCGCGCTCTACGACATGAACGGTACCTACAGCCCCGGCACCTTAGTCGGCAATGCATCGTGGTCCGCTCCGGCTTACAGCGGGCTGGTTACGCAGATCACCGGCTATCGACTCGTCAATTCGGTAGCGGACTTTCAGGCGGTCGGCAACGACATGACCGGCAACTACGCACTCGGAAAAGATATCGAAGCGAACAACGCCGCGTTCACCACGCTGGGCACTACCCCGTACACAATTAGCACGTTGTTCACCGGTCAATTCGACGGCATGTGGCATATCGTTTCGAATCTTTCGCCGAGCCTCGACGCCATCTTCGGCGATATCGGGCAACACGGCGTCGTGCGCGATTTGAAAGTCGACGCCCACCCGCTCGCCAACGACACTGGGTTTTACTATGGAATTGGCCTCCTGGCTATTAACAATCACGGCACTGTAGTCAATACGTTCACCTCTGGCGCGAACAGCTGCGATTGCTTCTATGCACCACTGTCAGGGCTCGTTGGGACGAACTTCGGGCTGATCGAGCGCTCGGGAAGCAGCGCTACGGTTCGGACCGGTGGCGTAGCGGCCGGACTGGTTAGCACCAACTATGGAAGCATCGACGAGTCGTATGCGACCGGCTCCGTCACAGGCTTTTTGACGCACGGCGGTGGTGGCGGACTGATCGCGAACAACTACAACTACGCCACCTCCAGCTACGGCGTCATAACGCAATCTTTCGCGACAGGTCGCGTTATCAGCGGCAACGGATTGGGGATGGGCGGCATCTGCGCAGGCTGCTCGGGTGGCCTTGGCGCCGACGTTTACTGGGACGTTCAGACCACCGGGCAACCGTCGGGCGGCGGCAATCTACCTGCATCCAACGGGCTCACCACAGCCCAGATGAGCAACCCCGCCAGCTTCGTCGGCTGGGACTTCGGGCCGAACGGCGCGTGGGTCATGCCGACCGGCGCCACGCATCCAGTGCTGCGGTGGCAAGTGGAACATTAGCCTGGCGCGATGTTGGTGGAACTGCCCGTCACGCAGACGATCGGAGACCGAAGCGAGTCGATCTGGGCTATCGACGCCTTGATGCCCGCGTGCTGGGGAGCGCATCGCTATGTCTGTGCTGGAGTTCAGACAATGACGTTGAACGTCTGAGAATGGTCTGGTGTGAGACGTATGCAGAATCCCGCCCCCGATGTCTCTGATGGGTCGGGTTCGGCCGACCGCGTCGGGCGGCAGTCGGCCGAGGGTGTGTCAAAACTCGAAACTGCCAGGTTTTCGAGTGTCGCTTTACCCCTCCCCACGTGCCGCGAAGCCGATACAGCGCGTTCTGGTGGGTCGACTTTCGCACTCGACTACGAAGCAGCACGTTTTGACACACCCTCGGCCAGGAAGTGTCATTCGCCGCTACTGTTGACCAGACATTTAGACGTCGGTTCTGCAGCCGCCAGCGGCCATTGGCCACCGGAACACAACTGATCTTCCTGGTCCGCCTTCTTCGGGTTCGGTATATCTACAGCCTTGGTTTGGACCTTCCCTTGTTTCCCTTATGGTTACCGCGTTCTGACCTGGCGAAGTGGCACAAAAGTCCCCATAAGAAGGTGCCAAACGCTGAGATATCGGCATGCATGCGTGACGCCAACTGCTATTCTTCAGACACGGCGACTCACGCGTCTCCGGTCGGCTCCGCGGGTCGTTGGCGGCCATTCCGCATGCATGCGGAAAGGGGGCTGTATGTCACGTGCAGAACCACCGCGGTCCGCGCGACGCGCACCGCATCGTCAACAGTCAAACGGACGCATCTGGCTCGCCATTGGCATTTCGCTGACTGGACTTTGCCTGACACCCGTGGCGTTCGCGGCGGGCAGCCTGCCGCAGGGCGGCCGTTACGTCGCCGGCACGGGCACGATAGCGGGCGCGGGCAACAGCCTCGTGATCACCCAACCCGGTTTGACCCGCGGTGTGATCGACTGGAACAGCTTTTCGGTCGGCGGGAACAACAGCGTTACGTTCGTCAACGGCACGGGCGCGACCTTGAACAGGGTCACGGGCGGCTCGCCGTCGGCCATCCTCGGCAGACTCGGCGCAACAGGCAGCGTGTATGTGATCAATCCGCAGGGCATCGTCGTGGGGCCATCGGGCGTGATCAGCACGGGAGGCCGATTCGTCGCGTCTACGCTCGATGTCTGCAACTGTGCGTTCATGAAGGGTGATGCGCTCACGCTGTCGGGAGATTCAAATGCGAGCGTGATCAACCTCGGCAAAATCAGTTCGAGCGGCGGCGATGTCTTCCTGATCGCACGGCAGGTGGTCGTCAACGCGGGCACGATCAAAGCGCCTGCCGGCACGGTGGAACTGGCGGCAGGTGATCAGGTGTTGTTGCAGGACTCGACCAGCAGCAGACAGGTTTTCGTGCAGACGGGCAGCGTTGGTACGGTCGTCAACAGCGGGCGCATCGCAGCCGCGCAGATCAGCCTCCAGGCCGCCGATGGCAACGTGTATGCGCTCGCCGGCGGTGGCGCGCGCATCCGCGCGACGGGCACGGCGAACCGCGACGGACATGTGTGGCTCGTCGCCGACAGCGGCCGGGTCGAGCAGTCGGGCGTCATCGCGGCCAGGAACGCCGACGGCAGCGGCGGGACGGTCGACACTGACGCGGCACAACTGGCGTTCGGCGCCAAGGCAGCGGTCCATGCGGGCGAATGGAATCTCTCGACGCCTGCATTCACGATCGATCATTCCGCTGCACGCGCACTGCGTCGCAGCCTGAATTCGGGCACTTCTGTCGATGTCGCCACGACAGGCGCGATGGGCACAACGGGCGATATCGATGTCGCCTCGAACCTGCGCTGGCGAGGTCCTGCGTCGCTGACGCTCGCCGCATACCGCGACGTGTCGGTCGAGAGCGGCGCGACGATCGCGAACAATGGCGCGGGCAATCTCGGCTTGCGCGCCGACGCAACCGGCATCAACAACGGCGGCGGCGTCGTGAACAACGGCACGCTCGACTGGTCGAAGAGCACCGGTGCGCTGAGCGCTTTCTACGACATGAACGGCACCTACGTTGCCGGTACCCTGCTGAGCAACCCGGCGTGGACGCCTCCAGCCTTCAGCGGCCTCGTTACGCAGATCACCGCGTACAGGCTTGTGAACTCGCTGACCGATCTGTCGAACGTCGCCAACGATCTCACCGGAAACTACGCGCTCGGCAAGAATATCGATGCGAGCGCGACGAGCAACACGCCATTCGTTCCGATCGGCAACGTCGACACACGTTTCACGGGCCAGTTCGACGGACAAGGCAATACGATTAGTTCGCTCACGCTGGGCGAGTGGGTGGGTACCAGGGCCGAACGGCCACAGATGGGCATGTTCGGTGTGATCGGCACCCAAGGTGTCATACGCAACCTCGACGTTTCGGGCACGGCGAACCTGTCTAACGTGAGCGTGGACCTCGAGTACCCAACCCTCGATATGGGCGTACTCGCCGGCGCGAACTTCGGTACCGTCCTGCGCGTGAGCACGTCCGGCACGGTGGTGGTGAACAGCAGACCCGAGGCCGCTGTTATGAGCGACGGTTCGATAGCCGGTGGGCTCGTGGGCGCTAACGCCGGCTTAATCCAGCGTTCTTCGAGCAGCGCCGCCGTGACCGCGGGGCATGTGCTCGGTGGTCTGGCGGGCGCGAATAGCGGCCTGATCAACCAGTCGTTCGCCACGGGTCCTGTCGTTTCGCTGAGTTATATCAATGAGGGCGGCGGCGGCCTTGTCGGCGATAACAGCGGCACGATCAACCAGTCTTATGCAACCGGCTCGACAACGCTTCGGGGCTATTGCCGAGGTGCTTTCGGTACGCCATGCGGTGGCGCGGGACTCGTCGTTACGAACGAAGGAACGATCAGCCAGTCATTCGCAACCGGCCTCGTGACGCAGCCGTTGTATGGACCGATCGGTATCGCGCGGGCCAATACCGGCACGATCGGGAACGATGTGTACTGGGACACCGACACCACGACCGCCACAGTCGGCGTCGTGTACGGCACGCCGATTCCCGCGGCGAACGGGCTGACCACCGCGCAGATGAGCACACCGGCATCATTCGTGGGTTATGACTTCAGTCCGACGGGGGTGTGGGCGATGCCTGCCGGCGCGACGCATCCGGTGCTGCGCTGGCAACTGGCGCAATGACAGACGTGGAGTCAGCCATAGGGCTGTAAGCGGGTTTTCGACGCGGGATCATCTTGCCCACATATTTGCTTCAAGGCGCAGCCCGAATTCGGCTCAACGTTCGGACGATCTGTTGGATTCGTTGGCCCGGGTTCGGCCAATTCGAACACGTCGGCCCAACGTCACTGCCTAGTGTCCCCGTTCTTTCGGCATCAGGCGCGGTGACGGAGCGCATTTGATTCGAAGGGGGCACTTTGATCAACGCGGTCGTATGTCGCCAACAAGACCGCTGTCCGCGAGGGGGCGCGCGTTCGCTCAGCGGACAGAGGTCGGCCATGAAGCGTCATTCACCTCCTCCGTCGGCGGACAGTCAGACGTCGCATCCGCATTGCAAACGGTCATCGACCTTCGCCGGGAACACATTGCCCGTCGAGCAGTTTCGAGCCGATTTCGCAAGCGCGTCAAAAGATCCCACACGAGAAGCGGCCACAAACGGCGAGGCAAGTAGGCGCAAAAAGCAGAGGTATCGGCATGCATTCGCGACTCCAGCGGCTATTCTTCAGACGCTGGGACTAACGCGTTTCAGGTCGGCTCGCGCGTCGTCGTCAGCCATGCCGCGCCCCACGCGGAAAGGGGGTTGTATGTCAAATCCAAAACTACCTCGGCCCGCGCTACTACGCGCACCGCGCCGTGGCCAGTCACACGGACGCCGGTGGCTCGTCATCGGCGGCGCGCTCACCGGACTGTCCTTTACCCAGGCGGCGCTCGCGGCGGGCACACTTCCACGAGGCGGCACTTATGTGGCGGGCACGGGCACGATAGCCAGCAACGGGAACGGTCTCGTCATCACGCAACCCGGTTCGACGCGCGGCGTGATCGACTGGAACAGTTTTTCGATCGGCAGGCACAACAGCGTGATGTTCGATAACGGCTCGGGCGCGACGCTGAACCGGGTAACGGGCGGCTCGCCGTCGGCCATTCTCGGCAGGCTCAGTGGAACGGGAAGCCTCTATGTGATCAATCCGCAGGGCATCGTTGTGGGGCCATCGGGCGTGATCAGCACGGGCGGCCGCTTCGTCGCGTCGACGCTCGATGTCTGCAACTGTGCATTCATGACCGGGAGCAGCCCGCTTACATTCTCGGGCGACTCCGCTGCAAGCGTAATCAACCTGGGCAAGGTCAGTTCGAGCGGCGGGGATGTGTTCCTGATCGCACGGCGTGCCGCCATCAACGCGGGCACTATCACCGCACCCAACGGTACGGCGGAACTGGCTGTCGGCGAGACGGTGTTGCTGCAGGACTCGGCCAGCAGCAGGCAGGTGTTCGTGCAGACGGGCAGTCAGGGCACCGTGGTCAACAGGGGGCCCATCAACGCCGCGCAGGTCAGCCTGCAGGCCGCCGATGGCAACGTGTATGCGCTTGCAGGCGGCGGCACGCGCATCCGCGCGACGGGCACGGCAAGCCGCGACGGCCATGTATGGCTGGTCGCCGACAGCGGCCGCGTCGAGCAGCTCGGCAAGATCGCCGCAAGCAACGCGGACGGCAGCGGCGGAACGGTCGATACACAAGCGGCACAACTGACGTTCGGCAAGCACGCGGTGGTCGATGCAGGCCAATGGAATCTCTCGACGCCCGCTTTCACCATCGATGATGTCGCAGCGCATGCGTTGCAGCGCAGTCTGAACGCGGGCACTTCGGTCGACGTGACCACGACGGGCGCGAACGGTGCAACGGGCGACCTCGGCGTCGCGTCGAGCCTGCGCTGGTCCGGTCCGGCTTCGCTCACGCTTGCCGCGTACCGCGATGTCTCAGTCGCGAGCGGCACAACGATCGCGAACAACGGCGCGGGCAATCTGACCTTGCGCGCCGACGCCTCCGGCATCGACAACGGCGGCAGCGTGATCAACGGCGGCACTATCGACTGGTCGAAAAGTACCGGCATCATCAGCGCGCTCTACGACATGAACGGCAGCTACACTCCCGGCATGATCGTGGCGAATAGCGCGTGGACAGCAGCTCCGTATAGCGGTCTCATCACCCAGGTGACCGGCTACAAGCTGGTCAATTCGGTCGGCGATTTACAGAACATCGCGCGCGATCTCGGCGGCGCGTATGCGCTCGGCAAAGACCTCGACGCCAGTTCGACCGATACGTCTTTCGCTTTCTCTTCGCTCGGCAATGCGACCACGCCATTTTCCGGTCAGTTCGACGGGATGGGCCACGTGATCGACAGGTTCACCCAGTTCGATCAGAGCTCGACCGAGCAGCCGGCGACGGGACTGTTCGGCACGATCGGGCCGACCGGTGTCGTGCGGAATGTCGGGATGACCAACGCCCGGGTCGTGACCCATATCTATTTCCCGGGCGGGATCCCGCTTGGCATTCTGGCCGGCGAGAACCAGGGCTTGATTACCTACGCCTATACTACCGGCGACCGCGGCTCTGGCGCGTTCGAAGGTGCGGTGCTCGGCGGCCTGGTGGGACGCAACGTCGGCCTGATCGAGCGCTCTTGGAGCAGCGCGTTCGTCGGGTCGGCCGGCCTGCTCGGCGGCCTCGTCGGTGGCAACGGCGGTACCATCGTGCAATCTTATGCGACAGGGACGGTGAGCGGCGGCAATCATGGCTCCGGTGGCGGTCTGGTCGGCGCTAACGACGGAACGATTTCGCAGTCGTATGCAACGGGGATAGTGTACGGCCCATTCAGCGCTGGGGGACTGGCTCTTTCGAATACCGGCCTCATCGAGCAGTCGTTTGCGTCGGGCGAAGTCAGAGGACCAACGTTCCAGGGCCCGGATTATGGCACTTATGGCGGCATCGTCGCCTTCCAGGGCTTACCGGCTGGAGTGCCGCTCGCGTCCAACGTCTACTGGGACAAGGAGACGACAACGCGAACGAAGAGCAGCGGGTACGGCGCGCAGCTATCGGCGTCCAACGGGCTCACGACCGCACAGATGAGCAATCCGGCCAGCTTTGACGCCTCGTGGGATTTCAGTGAGACCGGGACGTGGGTCATACCGGCGGGCGCGACCCACCCGATCCTGCGCTGGCAACTAGCGCCCTAGGCGCTGCAGCGAACTGGGGCGCGCACGCAGAACTGGCTCAGCCGCGTCGGCTGGTGGCATCGCAACGACAGATTGGGGGGAAGCCGGCCTCCGACTGCCTGCCTGAGCATGTCTACGAACGTCCGAAGATGGCCAACTGAGCCGGTGATCTGCAGCTTGTCTCCAATGCCTTTTTCGCTCGACGAAAGACTGACCGAGCGTGCGGTCATTCTGCAATAGCTCGCGCCGCTTCGGTAGTGGATTCGCATGCGCACTTATCCCTTGGCAGCAGGTCCGGCCAGGCAAGATTTCTCGCAGACCAAGGCGCGCCCAGTCCGCATGCAAACGTGCCTGATTGCGGCGATAGGATAGCTACATTCGGACTCGTTATTCGCGCTACCATGCCCGATCGCCGCCGTGATATCGGCGTTCATCGCGACAGTCCCAGCCGCGCTTTTCGGTAAAGCCGGTAATGCGTCTGACAGTGAAGCCATTAGCAACGCACAGGCTTCCGTCGGGCGCGAAGCCGAGACCGATTGGTCCCGCGAACATTGCCTGGTTGGCGAGCCCTCCTTCATCACCATAGACCCGTGTGCCGGTCCCGGTCGTGCTGACGACTCCCGACAAAGCACGGATGACCGATGTGGTCACGTTACTGCCATTCATTGCCGTCGGAACCGACCGGCTGTTTCGGGTCGTCTGCTGCCATCTGGCGAATGCGCCACATCGGGTCGACCTGAGGCAAGACCGGGGCCGCTGCGAGCACGTCGTATAGTGTGCGAGATGCGATTAGACTGATAAATACTATTATCAGTCCGTCATCGAAATTTATATAAACTGGGAGTCATGAAAACGCGCGACGCCTTACCCATCAACGAAACTGAATCCGGCTTCCCCGACGAAGCGGAGCTCGCCGCACTGCGCGGCTGGTACGCCGGGTTGGACGCGCGGGCCGCTGTCGCGCGGTATCTGGGTGACCGAAGATCAGCGGGCGCGTCCTCGCGCGGCGTGCTCGGCCGGATTCGTCGGCGGCTCATCGCGTATGCGCAGGCGCGCCAACGCGCGGAGCTGGCGAGCGTCTTCGTCGATCGCCCAACGACTGCATCGGCGGATGGGGTGGTCCGCGCAATCGAGGTGCTGCGCAATCTGCCGGTACCGATACCGACGATCGCCGATCCGGTCGATCTGTGGTTACCACCGCGTATCGTTGCAGCACTGCGCGCGCACGGCATCCGGACGCTGGCCGACCTGACCGTGCGGATTCCGCGACGGCGTCGTTGGTGGTTGGCTATCGCCGGACTCGGCGTCGCCGGCGCGCGCCGAATCGAGGCGTTCTTTGCCGCCCATCCGGCCCTGACCGAACGCGCCCGTGCGTTAATTGTCGCTGCGCCGGCAGGCAACGTCGTGCCGTGGGAGCAGTTGCGTGTGCCACACGAGGTCGACGGCTCGCGCGGACAGTACCGCGCCCCAAAGGACGCCTGCCTGCTCAAGGCTTCGAACGACTATGAGGCCGTGCAGTCCTGGCTGTCACTGCACGAGTCGGCCGCCACGCAGCGCGCTTACCGGAAAGAAGCCGAACGCCTGATCCTGTGGGCGATCGTTGAACGGGACTGCGCACTGTCGTCGCTCACCACCGACGACGCGATCGCGTACCGGAGTTTCCTGCGCCGGCCGACACCGCGCGAACGCTGGATCGGGCCATCGCGGCCGCGGCACAGTGTCGAATGGCGGCCCTTCACCGGCGCGCTGTCACCCCGCTCGGCGGCATACGCGCTGAACGTCCTCTCGGCGATGTTTCGCTGGCTGGTCGCGCAACGCTATGTGCTCGCAAATCCGTTCGCCGGCGTCAAGGTCAAGAGTCACGCACAGCGTGCGGGACTGGACGCGTCCCGCGGCTTCTCCGAAGGCGAGTGGCTGCTGATCCGCACTCTCGCTGACGGCCTCGAGTGGTCGTACGGCTGGAGCGAAGCAGCCGCGCAGCGGCTGCGATTCCTGCTGGACTTTGGCTATGCAACCGGCCTGCGCGCGAGCGAGTTGGTCGGCTCGAAGCTCGGCGATATCCGTCGCGACGAACACGGCGATCACTGGCTGCATGTACTGGGCAAAGGCGGCAAGCTCGGCAAGGTAGCGCTGCCGTCGCTGGCCCGAACCGCGCTGGATCAATATCTTATGCAGCGCGGCCTACCAGTCACGCCGGAACGCTGGAGCCCGGCGACGCCGCTTGTTGTGAGTCTCGAGGAGGATGATGCGCACATCGAAAGCACACGGCTCTGGCGCGTGATGCGACGGTTCTTCGTGCTGGCGGCCGATGCGATCCAGGACGAACGACCGGCGACCGCAGAGAAGCTGCGGCGCGCGAGCCCGCATTGGATGCGGCACACGCATGCGTCGCACGCGCTCGCGCGTGGCGCAGAACTGATCATGGTGCGGGACAACTTGAGGCACGCTTCGATCTCGACGACTTCGACCTATCTGCACAGCGACGAGGTGCAGCGAGCCCGGCAGTTCGATCAGGCATTTCGCTCACGGGATCTCAAGCGGTAGTTGGGAAAAAGTCGCTTATAGCGCTTTCGGTATAAATGTCGGAAATTTCATACCGTCAATGCTTATGATAGGAAATTGCGCTCACCTTGTTCATAGCCCAAGAGGAGCGTTGATGACCGGTAACACCTGTGTCCGGTGCGGAACAGTCACCCCACCGCACGACGTTGTCAGCGTTGCTTCGCCGGATGGCGGCTTCCGGTTGCTCTGTAGCCGCTGTTTTAACACTGAGATGGCGTATCTGGCGGATGTTCAAGCCTTCGAACATCCGGAGTTCACGTCCGTGCGTCTGCCCGATGCTGATGGCGTCGTACACGAGTTCCATTTCCGTAGCCTGCTGTTCGGTGACCAGCTTTCACTGGAGACGTTCGAGCTCGCTTCGGGTGACGAGGACCGCGCAGGCTTCCGTTTCCAGCTTCTCGGTGATCCGCGGTCGGACCCGTTTGAGCTGTTGGGCGACCTGCTCCAGAAGATGAAGCGTGCCCTGGCAGTCAAACACCTGGTCGAGGATGCAGGCCATCTCGTGGTAGCCGAAACGACGGTTCGTGGACGAATCGAGTGGGACGGCAACGAGAACGACCGGCTGCCATGTGTGGTCATTGATGGCAGGCGGGTCGACTGGTCCGATTTTGGGGCGATGTTAATGGCGTTCGAAGGGTGGCAGTTCCGGATTGAACTGGTGGATCCGAGCGATGAGGCATGACCTCACGTATGGCCGTCCGCGATTCGGTCACAAGGAAACCTCGGCGGTTACCGCGTCCCACGGCGCAGTCAGACGACCTTCTTCGCGCACGATAAGGCCAGCGTTCTCCAGGATCACCACGTCCTCGTAGACACGCTTGTAGTCCCGATCCAGCGCAGTTGCCAACGCCTTCACGCTTTCTGCGCCTTCGCGATGTAGGTGACGAAGCATCTCAAGGCGCTTCGGCGACAGCGCAGCCAGCATCTCCTCGAGCGACAGAAACGTCACGTGCCGCTCTTCGACATGCTCGCCTGCCTGCGCACGGTTGAATGCCGCCGCGAACCGACGACCCATATCCCGCGCGCCACCAACATGCACATTAAGTTTGCTCATGATTCACCTCGCTCACGTTCTACATCATCCAGAAAATCAGCCACCATCTGCTCGGGCGTCGAGAATGCGTACGGCTCTTCCCGGTCGCGGTAGTGCCGGTGATCGCCTTTGCCCCGTTCGTTGTCGTAGCCGATGATTCGCTGACCTGCACGACCATAAAACAGGCTGTACTTGAGGCCGTTCGGTCGTTCGCCGTCGCTCTCCGGTAATCGCCAGATGCGCATTTCGAGAATGGCTCCATCCGGGTAGATGGTTCGATCCTCGAACAGGAGTGTGGCCTTCTTCTTCATATGGTGCAGGATGCCATACGACGATTATGGCGTCAAACGCCATAACAGGGCGCGGCTCTTCGGGGTTCCGAAATCGATGCAGCGGTCGCCACAGCGGATTGACTGAAGAAGTCCGCGAGAACGTCCGGCGCAGGATTGTGGCTTCAAGGTTGATGTGACGCTCGATGTAAACCCGCCAAAAGAAAACGCCCACGTTGTTCATGCAGGCGTTTCCGTGGCCCCGCTACCGCGCCCCCAATCAACGGTCTTCCCGTCCGTACTCCTTCGCGGCCGGCTTCCGCGCGGCTCCCATCCAGAATAGGACGCGCATAAAATCAGAGATATTTGCGAAGTGTGATTGCTGGCCACTCCATCCATCATCGTGCCGCAGCGGCGGTATGTGCTGAAGTGGACGATCGACGTGACATCGCGATCGAATGAGGGTCCGATGGTTCTGATTTTGCAACTGGCTGCTATGGAAAGAAAACTATCGCCATTGTGTAAAGGCGAGTCTCGCGAACGTCGATCCCATGTGCACGGCGCGCATGCGGCAGCGGCGACCGCGCCCGCGTTCCTCGCACTACGGCGGTTGCCGTCCGACTACGACTTTGTGTGCACCACGACGCCGTGCCGGTCAACCGTCGGCAAAGGCTAAACTGAGCTGAATGATCTCAGAGTACGAAGGGCCCGGCTGCGTCTGGCCGGGAAACGGCTGATCGTCCGGATGCGGACGATCTCTGCAAGTGTGGTCTCGTTCATCTCTTCGACGAGAGCAGATTCGATGCTCTTGACTTGAACCGGAACTGTCCGAAGGACTGAGCATGTCCATGAAGCCTTCTGAATTTCACATTGGTCTCGAATTCACGTGCGGCCCGTTTTGGTGGCGCTGCACAGACACCGGTACGCGTACGGTGACCGCCATCCGGCTCGTCGAGGATGATCCAGTCTGGTACGAAGGTCCGCCGTACATGGTCGATGAAGTAGTTCTCGACGAGGCCGAACTGGAAGACGCGCATCGAAGCGAAGCCGAAAAGATTCGCGCGAGCATCGATGAGGCGCGCCTGCCAGGCCATCCCGGCTTTTCTCATGCGGCGCTATGCCGGATGATGGACGAGAAGCTCGACAGTGGTCCGTACCCGCACAAGCGTTTATTGCAGTTCGACCGCGTGCGAGCCGATGGCGAGATCCTGCATCCGTACGCCGCGCGTCGAGATGGACGAAGTGATGGTCGCTCCTGGATCATTAGGCTCTATCTACCGTTCACGAACGAATGGGCGGAGCTGGAGGAAAGCGAGTTTCGCGCGCTCACCCTGTCCACGCCGGCTGCCATCCGCAATCGAGCCAGGAAATTGTAAAGGGCGTAGTGAGATCGACTATGCCGTCTGAGCGGGCCAACGGATGAAACTACAGACGTGGCTGATCGGGCATCCGCTCAACTTATGAATAAACAACATACAGAAAAATTGATAATCTTAATTATGTCAAATACATGCCGACGAAATTGCGTCGCCGGTTGCCTCCGGACCGTTAATGGTTTAAATTCGGTCCTCAACCCCCTTCGACCCGGAGCGCCAAATGCGTCTCGCGGACCATGTGAAGCCAATCAGCTACCTTAAAAGCGAAGCTGCGCAAATCGTCAAAGACCTGACTGATTCGGGCGAACCACTCATCATCACGCAGAATGGCGAAGCGAAGCTCGTCGTCCAGGATCTACGAACCTACGAATCGACGCAGCAAACCCTCGCGCTCCTGAAAATTCTCGCGATTGGCCAGAAGCAGATCGAGCGTGGTGATCACATCGATGGTGACGAGTTCTTTGCAGAGCTAAACGAGCTCGACCGTCAAGAAAAGCTCCGCTGATGGCGGGACCCTTGCTGAAATACCGGATTCTCCCTACCGCGCGAATCGGCATCGACGAACTGAGAAGCTATGTCGTCCGCACGTTTGGTTGGGAAACATGGCGTCAGACATCCGCGCAACTGCAGGAAACGATCAACCACATTCGCCAGTTTCCCGCTAGCGGTCATGCGCCTGCCGAGCTTGAGGGCTTCTTCGAGGATGGTTTCGGACAGGCTCTTTCCGGCAAAAACCGGATCATCTACCAGATCCGCGACGATACCGTCTTTGTTCATCTAGTGGTCGACGTGCGACGCGACCTGCCCTCCCTGCTTCAGAGAATCGTGCTTCGCCTGATGTAAAGGGTCTGGACTCGACAACTGGGTCGCTTCAGACCGGACCGGCTCGCAGCCCAACCACGCGGCACGCCGCGAGCGTTTCGTTGAATTCAACCTCGAAGCAGAGCAAAGTACGCAGAGACGCGGCCGCGTACCGCGTACACTTTCTTTCCATCGGGCGTCGGACGCCTCAAAAGTCGAGAGCCCGCATACCGCCTGCGCGCCGATAGGACAGGCGCGGGTGGCACCCGCCGATGCTCCTTTGGAGGGCGGTCAAACATCAAGTCAAAATCGGTGAATCCGGTGCTCAGTCGTTGCCGCCGGGGCCGCCGTATTTGTGAGGAGCGTCCTCGGTGACGCCCACGCGCGGGAAAGTCCTATTTTGCGCCACGTGGCTGGACGTCTTTGCGAGGAAAGCTGGGAACGGGAAGGCCAGCGAGCACCCCCGTGGCCCGTGCGGCGCGGCAGCCAGCAGCCGGATGTTCATGCTGTGCGGCCGACGCGCCGATCCAGACTGCGTTCGCGCATCTTGCACAGGATCCACCGTGGACGAAGATGATTGCTGCGGCAATTCGCGAGCAGTTCGGACAAGGACGCAAGGTGCCGGTTCTCACCGAACGGACGGATCATCTCGAAAACATGCAGAGTACTTTGAATAAAGCAGTCGAGCCGCTTTTCGTGCTGCACGTGCGTCTCGCGAAAAAAGCGCGTGCGGCGCAGCTTGCCGCCCTTGACGCGCTGGCCGATGACGTACCTCGCGTCGTCCTAGCCACTGGCAGGCTCGTTGGCGAGGGATTGACCGGCTTGGCCGAGAACGCCCAGAAGCGCGACATCGAGTGCGCGTTCACCCAGCTCATCACACGTTTCCGGCTCGAACTGGGCGCCGGCTTCGCGTTCGTGGGGCGTCAGTACCGGCTGGACGTAGGCGGCGACTGTTTGTCGTCGTTCTGGTTTTCTACCATCTCAACCTGCGTTGCTATGTCGTCGTCGAACTTAAAACGACGCCGTTCAAGCCCGAATATGCGGGCCAGCTGAACTTCTACCTGGCCGCGATCGACGCGCAGGTCAAGGCGCGCGAGGACCACCGACCATTGGCCTGCTGCTGTGTAAGGAAAAGAACCGGCTCGTGGCCTTGCCGCCGGAAAAAACCTTCGACCTGGTCGTAATATCCGGGCAACTCCTGTGCGACAAAGCGCAAGGCGAGACGGTCTCCGAGATCGAGCTCGTTCTTGTGCAGTATCGCAAAGATAGCGATCTGACGTTTCAACGTGCTCAGGAATCTCCTCGTCGAACGCGTCGCTAGAATCAGAAATCCAATAGATCATGCCCGTATCAAGCGAGACGTACGCGTTATGTTCCGTTGGCGCCGCAAAGCTGACGAAGTCGAAAGCAGAGAAAGATCATCGTACCTCACTGCGACCTCCCCCCACTGCGGCTCGTACCATTTTGCAGAGATCCTCAGGCTCCATATCTTTCAGCAGATAGCCTGCGGCACTGGCCTCCAGCGCAGCGTCGAGATCGAGTCGACTATCGGATACGGTCAGCATGATGAATCGGGTTTGCGAACCGGCTGAACGCGCCGCCCTGATCAAGGTGATACCGTCGATATCTCTCATGTGAAGGTCCACAAGCGCGACATCAGGTGTCATTCGCATGATCATATCGATTCCGTCCCTTCCGCAACTGTCCTCTGCCAGGACGGTTACACGCAGGTCGCTGTTAAGTAGTTGGCTCACGCCTCTTCGAGACAGGGCATGGTCGTCCACAATGACGACACTGATCTGCCCGGTCATTCTGACCACTTGGTTCTCGTGCTTACGCGATGTTCATTGCCCGTTCGACCTGCCCTATGAGCGCAATTAAGCCGCAACGGAATAAAGATACCGCCGGACGCACACAACCGTCCGGCGGGCATAGACGAGAATGAAAATGCCCTCACGTGCTATCTCACAACGGCACGGGCAATGAATCCCATCTTGAACAGCCGCAGCACGGGCCTCGGCGCGTCCATAGCGCGTGGCTTGTGCCGAGTAGCGCGGCTGCGCCGTACCACCAACGCCGCTCAATGCCGCATCAAGGACCACAACAGCAGCGCCAGCAACACCACTACCACGACCTGCCAGAACAGCACCGGATCGCTCTCGAGCAAGGGCTTGCGTCGAACCGGCGCCATCGCATCCCGACCGCTCGAAAAACGATCGAGGTCAGCGCAGACTTCGAGCACGTCCTGATACCTGCGCGCCGGATCGGGCTGCAGCGCTTTCTCCAGCACCAGGTCAAGCCATTGTGGTGCGTCGGGCCGGTACTGATAGAGCGGCACGCGGCCATTGAAGCCGTAGGGCAGCTTGCCGCCGCTGAACAGCCGGTACAGGGTCACGCCATACGCGAACACCTCGGAGCGCGCATCGCCCTGTGCGCCCTTCATCAACTCGGGCGCCATATAAGCGGGCGAGCCCGGTGCGGCGTCGGGGCCCGGCAATTGCATGCCCGGCATATAACCGAAACCGAGATCGAGCAGGCGCGTGCTATCGCCCCGCATCACCAGCACGTTCTCGGGTTTGATATCGCGATGGAAGATATTGCGGCGATTCAGCACGTCGATCGAATGGCCCAGCTGCCGCGCAATCTCGAGCGCACGCGGCAGCGCCATGGGCTGAGGCGCCGCCAGTAGTTTTTCGAGCGTGACGCCTGCGCCGAGTGGCATCACCACATAGAGCCTGGTTTGCCGGTCGGCATCGACCGGCATCGGCGCAAGCACGCCATCGTCGCCGATCTTGCCGGCCAGCCAGCGCTCGCGCACGATCGACTGGCGCACGTTCTCGTCCTGCTCGACACGCGGCTTCGGGAACTTGAGCGCCAGCGGAGTGTTCGGATCGGCCAGATCGTAGCCGCCAAAAATCCGCGAATAGAAGCCATCGCTCAACACCCTCTTGAGCAGATATCCGTCGATCACTTCGCCGGCGTCGGGCACCGCCGGAATCGGCAAGGTGCCGACCACCCGCTCAAGGTAACCGATATCGAGCAAAGGCAGGTCGCCCACGTCGAGCACCGCGCTTGTCACGTCGTCTTGCGTGCCGCGCGCCACTGCCAGCGCGCCGAGCCGGCGTGCCGCTTCGAGCGCACCGCCGCGCGTCGCCAGCACCGTCTGCAGTTCGCGCATCGGCACGCGGCGATAGAGTCCGTCGGAGCACATCAGCAGGCGGTCGCCCTCGCGCAGTTCAAGAGTTTCGATGCGAGTCACCAGCGTCGGATGCATGCCGACCGCTTGCGCCACATAAGAACCGAAGGCGACCGGCACCACGTCGTCGTCACCGAGTTGGGTCAGTTGGCCATCGCGCAGCAGATAAAGCCGCACATCGCCGGCCGCTACCAGATACGCGGTAGCGCGCCGCACGATCAGCGCCGCAAAGGACGCGGCCATCTGCTTCAGTGCAGGGTCGACGCGGCCGATCTGGTGCAGCCAGCCGTGGATTGCTTCGAGCGCGCGCGCAGCGGCCACGCCGGGCTGCAAGGTGTCGGCGAGCCCGTAATAGGCATCGATAAAGGTTCGCACCGAGAGTTCGGCCGCGACCCGTCCGCCCTTGCTGCCGCTCACGCCATCGGCAAGAGCGATCACGCTGCCACGCGCGGCGCGCTCCGCCAGATCGCCGAGCATCACACCGACGTAGTCTTCGTTGATGTGATCCTGCCCGCGGGCGCAGGCAGGGAAAGAAACACAACCAATCGCGAGCGAGGCGCACTCGCCGCGCTCCGGCCTCAACTGCAGATCGATTTCCTGGCCGCCCATTCCGCGACCGCTAACGAGCCTTCCCTCGGGATCGTCCGGCATTCGCCCCGTGCTGGGTGCGGGCAAACTATCCGGAAAGAAGGGTTCACTCATTTACTTTTTGCCGTGGGTCATCACGTCGCTGGTTTCCAGATCGTGCTCGATCTTTTCGAGCACCTGCGGCGAGCGCTTCTTGAGCATCAGCAACCAGGCTGCGCCAACCAGCATATACGCAACGAACAAATACGGCAGGATGTTATACGGATAGTCGGGCACCGGGTACACGCTGCCGATCACCGCGCCGACCATCGCCAGTGCACCGAGCACGCCCCACACCACGTTACTCGTCTTGAGCTCGCCCTGTTTCTTCAGGTAAACCGGCGCCGCGACGGCGACCAGGAAATACACGACCAGGAAGCCAAAGGTCGCAAACGTACTGGTATAGCCGAAGGTATTGAGCGGACCCGTGCCGAGCATCGCGATACATACCACGAAGGTCACGATGGAGGAAAACGCAACGGCCAGGTACGGTGTCTGGTGCGTGCGATGCACCATGCCCATCGAGCGGTGCACGAACTGATAGCGGCCCATCGAATACAGCAGGCGGCTGGACGAGTTGATGCACGCAAGCACGCACGAGAACGCACTGACCGAGGCAATCAGATAAAACACCGGACCGAGCGGCGAGGCGCCGACGCTCGTGAGCAAGGTGCTGAGCACGGCCGAATCGCCGCCGAGCTTCGCTGCGTCGTCGTGGTAGGCGATCGTCATCGAATAGGCCACAAACATAAAGAACAGGCCCGACAGGATCACGCACCAGACCACCGCACGCGGAATGACGCGCAGCGGGTTCCTGGTTTCCTGGCCGAGCGAGGCCGCGCTCTCGAAACCCACGTACGAGAAGATGCCGAGCACCATACCCTGCGCCATGCCCTTGCCGCGCACGCCCTGCAGCCCCAACTGCGTATGGTCGATGATATGGTCCGGATGCAGTGCGAGCACATAGATCAGCACACCGCCCACGATCACCACCGAAGCGGCTTCGATTGCCAGCGACAGGCGCGAGGAGAGCTTCACGTCACGTGCCGAGAAGAACCAGGCGAGGCCGACAAAGACCGTGTAGACCGCCCACGACGGGACATTGATACCCCAGGCCGTAAAAGCGTTCTGCACGAACACGACGCCCGCGGCGCCAACCCCCATTGCCGTGCCCACGTAGGCCGCGATCAACCCCCAACCGGCAATGCCACCCGCCATCGGCCCAAGCGCGCGAGAGATATAGATAAAGAACGACCCAGCCGACGCGATCCGGCTCGAGAGCGCGATGATGCTCATGCTCACCAGCAATAGCCCGAGTGTCGAAAGACCATAAATCAACCAGGTCCCCGCGCCGGCCAGCGCCGCGATCGCGGTTACGTTGATCGACGGCGTGAAAGTTGGTGAAAGGTTCGCGATGGATTGGCCGATGACCTCGGGAAAACCTAAGGTACCGGCACGCAGGCCACCCGATGATGCCGGCGCTGCTTGTGTGGTGCTTTGCGGAGTGCTCATATTGGGCTCCTGATGGATTGGTGAATCAAGGTTGAATGCACCCAACTCTTCCACAGTCAAAAAACGCAAAACAACTCAATTCATGTGGTCCATCCGGGAATCCACGAAGTACCCGCGAGCGGAATGCGCGCCATCGCCGCGGCTTCCACAGTCAGGGCAACGAGATCCTCGGGCTCCAGGTGATGCACGTTCTGCTTGCCGCAGGCCCGCGCGATCGTCGTCAGCTCCATGTTCAGCGTCTTCAGGTAGTTGCGCACGCGGCGCGAGCCTTCGTCCGGCTGAACGCGTTGTTCGAGCACGGCGTCCTGCGTCGTCACGCCGACCGGGCATTTGCCGGTGTGGCAGTGATGGCAGAAACCCGGCGACGTGCCGAGCGCGGCATAGTCCGCCGTCGCCGGATGCAGCGCGCCGTTCTGAAAGTACGTATCGCTATTGCAGCCGAGCGCCATCAACATGCCCTGCCCGATCGCGACCGCGTCGGCGCCCATGGCGAGCGCCTTCGCCACGTCCGCGCCGGAGCGAATGCCGCCCGACACGATCAACTGCACCGTGCCCTTCATGTTCAGGTCTTCGAGCGCATCCACGGCCTGACGAACCGCGGCCAGCGTCGGAATACCCACGTTCTCGATAAAACATGTCTGGGTGGCGGCGGTGCCGCCCTGCATGCCGTCGATCACCACCACGTCCGCCCCGGCGTGCACGGCCAGCTTGACGTCGTTGAACGTACGCGTCGCGCCGACTTTCACGTAGATCGGTTTTTCCCAATCGGTGATTTCGCGCAATTCCTGAATCTTGATCGCCAGATCGTCGGGACCGGTCCAGTCCGGATGACGGCTCGCCGAACGCTGGTCGACGCCCGCGGGCAGGGTGCGCATCGAGGCCACGCGCGGGTTCACCTTCTGCCCGAGCAGCATGCCGCCGCCGCCCGGTTTAGCACCCTGCCCGATCACGACTTCGATCGCATCGGCACGGCGCACGTCGTCGGGATTCCAGCCATAACGCGACGGCAGGCACTGATACACCAGCGTCTTTGACGCGCGGCGCTCTTCCTGCGTCATGCCGCCGTCGCCGGTCGTGGTGGATGTGCCCATCGCGGTAGCCGCCTGGCCGAGGGCTTCTTTCACGTTCGCCGACAGCGCGCCGAAGCTCATGCCCGAAATCGTGATCGGAATATCGAGCACGACCGGCTTCTTCGCGAAACGCGTGCCGAGCACTGTCTGCGTCGCGCATTTCTCGCGATACCCTTCGAGTGGATAGCGTGACAGCGACGCGCCAAGGAACAGCAGATCGTCGAAATGCGGCACGCGGCGTTTCGCTCCCAGACCACGAATTTCATAGAGGCCGCGCTGCGCGGCGGCGTGGATATAGTCGATCGTCTTGCGGTCGTAGCCTTGCGACTCTTCCTGCTGCAAGCGGGCGAAATGGATGGGTTTGGCTTCCATGGGGACCTTCTTGATGAACTCGGTGTTCGGTTGCGGGTTCAACCCGCGCTCGATATGTCTGGTCAATATTCCTGGTCCGCGTCAGCGTTCCAGTGGTAGAGCGTGCGCGCCGATGCAATGCGCTTGAACGAGCGCGGATCGTGATCGAGGCCCGCCGCGTCGAGCAACGCTCCGACCGCCGCCACGTCCGCGTCGGTCATCGGTTCGAACTGCGCGTCCGCGCCGAGCGATTTCACTTCGCCACGCACATAAAGCACGGCTTCGTACAATGAGTCGCCCAAGGCATCGCCCGCATCGCCGCAGATCACCATGCGCCCCGCCTGAGCCATGAAGGCCGAGAAACTGCCCACCGAGCCGCCGACCACGATGTCGCCGCCCTTGAGCGAAATCCCGCAGCGCAAGCCCGCATCGCCGTCGATCACGAGCAGGCCACCATGTGCGGACGCCCCCGCGCCGTTGGATGCAAATCCCTTCACGTGGACCTTGCCGCTCATCATGTTTTCCGCGACGCCGGTGCCCGCGCTGCCCTCGACGACGATCGTCGCGAGCTGGTTCATGCCGCCCACGTAATAACCGGCGTGTCCTTGCACCGTGACCGTCGCGTGCGCGTTGATGCCCACCGCGATGTTGTGCGCCCCGTTCGGCGACGCGATGTCGACCTTCACGCCTTCGAGCGCTTCTTTCGCGCCATGCAGGTACTGGTTCAGTTCGCGGACCGACGACCCCTCAAGGTCGAACTTCATGCTTTCCATACATACATCTCCTCGGGTGCGGGTTCGAATACCCTGGCGTTTTTGATGTCCGGCAAATGCGCGAGCGAGCGGAACTCGGAAGCGATCGCCACGTAGTCGTCGTTTTCTGCGACCACTGCGGGTTTGCACGCGAACGGATCGCGAATCAGCGCGAGTTCGGTCGAGGTGCCCATCAGGAACGTGTAGAAGCCGTCGAGCTCTTCGAAGCCCTTCTGCAACGCGACCGGCAGTTCATCGCCTTCGCGCAGCCGCCATTCGAGGAAGCGGCACGCGGCTTCGGTATCGTTGTCCGTCTCGAAGCGGATACCTTGCGGCTCCAGCTTGCGGCGCACGCCATGCGCATTCGACAGCGAGCCGTTATGCACGAGGCAAAAGTCTTCGCCGGCCGTGAACGGGTGCGCACGATCGGGCGTGACCGCTGACTCGGTCGCCATCCGCGTATGGCCGACGAGATGCGAGCCGGTCAGCTTCGAGAAGTCGTAACGCTGCGCAACCTCGGCAGGCGAGCCGATGTCCTTGTACAGATCGATCGAGCGTCCGGTGGACAGCAGGAACAGCTTCGGAAAACGCTCGGTGAGCCATGCCTTCACAGCGTCAACATTGCCGTTCACGGTCAGCACCGCGTGATTGCCCTTCGTCTCCACCCGCGCATTCACGTCGATCGCGCCGTTCAGCGCATCGAGCAGCGCGTTCCAGTCGAAGCCGTCGCCGGCTTCCGTAAAGCCCGCATACAGGCTCAGCTTGCGCTGGCTTTCGCCGACCGCACCGCCGAACACGGCGAGTCCGGCCGAGTCAGGGCCGCGCTCGGTCATACCGATCAGCATCGGCACCATCAATTGACCGAGTTGCGCGCGCAGTGCCGGCGTCTTGACCAGCAAGCCTACAATTCCACACATAGTCGTACCCCCTTAGAAGAATTCCAGATAACTTTTCATTTCCCAGTCCGAAACATGGCGCATGTACTCGAGCCATTCCATTCGTTTGAGCTTGATGAATTCGTCGGCGACGGGGCCGAGCGCATCGCAGATCAGCCGATCACTTTCGAGTGCGTCGAGCGCCTGTTCGAGGTTCTGCGGCAGGATGCCGATCTGGTGCTCGCGCAACTTCGCGGGCGACCAGTCGTAGAGGTTTTCATTGGCCGGTGCACCCGGCGACAATTCACGTTCGACGCCGTCGAGACCCGCCGCGATCACGGCGGCCGTCGCGAGATACGGATTGCATGCGCCGTCGGGCAGACGCAGTTCGATGCGCTCGCCTGGCATGCGCACCATCGTCGAGCGGTTGTTGTCGCCGTAGCTGATGTAGGCCGGCGCCCACGTCGCGCCCGTCAGCGAGCGGCCCACCACGAGACGCTTGTACGAGTTGACGGTCGGATTGCATAGCGCGGCGAGTGCCGGCGCATGCGCGAGCAGTCCCGCAGTGAACTGATAGCCGAGCGTGGATAGCCCCATGCCGAGCTTGTCGCTTTTGTCCGAGAACAGATTGCGTTCGCCGTCGCCGATCGACATATGCATGTGCATGCCGTTGCCCGGACGGTTCGCGAAGGGTTTGGGCATGAACGAGCAGATCATGCCCAACTCGTTCGCGATCTCGGATGCAGCCATCTTGAAGAACACGTAGTGATCGCACGAGGTCAGGCAATCGGTATACGTGTAGTTGATTTCGAACTGGCCGTTCGCATCTTCGTGATCGATCTGGTAGACGTCGATGCCGACCGAGCGCATCGATTCGGTGAGCCTTTCCAGGAAGACGCGAGTGCGCGACAGTCCCTTGTAGTCGTAGCACGGCTTGGCGAGCGTATCGCTCGGGTCGCACGGTTCGATCGCGCCCGTCACCGAGCGCTTGAGCAGCGAGAACTCCGGCTCCAGTCCGGTGAAAAGCGTCCAGCCGCGTTGCGTCATGCGCGCGACCTGCTTCTTCAGCGTGACGCGCGAGTCGTATGCCCACGGCAGCCCATCAACGTGGCCGTCGCAGACGATTCGCGCGAGACCGTCCTGCCAGGGCACCGGAGTGAGCGTCGACAGATCGCCCACCGCCATGTAGTCCGGACCGTTCGGCTCGATCCCCACGCCCCAGATCGCGAAGCCCGCAAAGCCGGCGCCGGCCTTCAGTACGCCCTTCAGATGCGCGACCGGGACCGACTTGGCCTTCGCGACCCCGTGAATATCCACGAATTGCGCCAGCACGTATTTCACGCCGCGTTGCGTGAGGTAGTCCTGCGCCTCTTCAGCCGAGCCAAAGCGGGGCACGCTACCCAACTCGTTGACCGGCAGCTTGCTCGCATCGTTCAGGTTCATCGTCACTCCTTGCACCACCATCGCTGGCTGATTGGCGAGTCATGCCCCATTGCACGACTCCACTGCGAGCGCTGTTCGCAGCATCAATACAAATTTACTACTGTGCAACAATATTTCCCAACAAGAAACATTCAGGGCGCAATGCGGCCTTTCTTATCTGCTACCCTCACGCCTTTCAACGAGGTTCAACCATGCAAAACGGCGAAGACAGCAAAAACTCGCTCGAACGCTATCTGGGCGCGACGATCCGCGAACTTCGCCAGCGCCACGGGCTGACGATCGCCCAGGTGTCGGAGCAGGCCGGGATCAGCCGCGGCATGCTCTCGAAGATCGAGAACGCCCAGACTTCCACCGGGCTCGACGTGCTCAACCGGATCGCCAATGCGCTCGGTGTGTCGATGTCCACCCTGTTCCGCCGCTTCGACGTTCCCGAAGGCGGCGCCCAACTCGTGAAGAAGGGCGAAGGCATGGAGGTGGTCCGTAAAGGCACCAAACGCGGCCACACCTATCACCTGCTTGCCTACGACCAGGGCCCCAAAAAACTGTTCGAGCCGTTCCTGATCACGATGGACGACGAATCGGAAACCTTCCCCGTCTTCGAACACCAGGGCACCGAGTTCATCCACATGCTAAAGGGTGTCATCGAGTACCGGCACGGCCAGCAAACCTACATCCTGCATCCCGGCGACACCCTCACCTTCCAGGCCGACGTGCCCCACGGTCCCGAGCGGCTGATCGAAATGCCGATCCAGTTTCTGTCCATCTTCGTGTACGGCGAAGGTGACCGGGACTGATGCGCCTTCAGTCGCCGCTACTTCTTATGCAACCTCCATGCCATGATTACCAATGGGAACATAAGATTCACGATGGGAAACACTTTGGGCGAACCGACGGCATGAAACGGGTGACTTCCGCGGATCCTCACCGCGTCAAAGCAGTGCGGTTTACCGACCTGCGCGGTGCCTCGCTGCACAGGAACGGCACCTCGGGTTCAGATACATCAACAGCATTACTTATACAAAGTGGTCACAGGTGCTCGAGCGCATTCAGCGCGCCGCCCACCATGCGCTGTAGCGTGGGTTGAAGAACCGCCGCGCGTGCGTCGTGATAGGAGAACGGCGCGTCTTCATTCATGTAGATGCACTGACACATTTCAAGCTGAACCGCGTGGATACCGCGCTCGGGTTCGCCATAGTGACGCGTGATATAACCACCCTTGAAGCGGCCGTTCGCGACCCACGTGTAGGCGCTGTCCGCAGCGGCTCGTTCGGCTGCGTTTTGCACGAGCGCGTTTGCGGTGCGGCCGTCTTGCGTCCCAAGATTGAGATCCGGCAACTTCGCGTCGAAAAGGCGCGGCAGTACGCTCGCGATCGAATGTGCTTCCCATAGCAGTACATTCGGATGCCGCTCGCGCAGCCTCGCCAACTCCGCTTGCAATGCCGTGTGGTATGGCTGCCAATAGGCAGCCACGCGGCGTTGCTTCTCCGCCTGATCGGGTTCCTGACCGGGCCGGTAAACCGCTTCGCCCCGAAACGTTTCCGTTGGACAAAGGCCCGTCGTCGTTTGGCCGGGGTACAGACTCTCGTCGTTCGGCGGCCGGTTCAGATCGATCACGTACCGGGAAATGCGCGCGCCCAGCAAAGTCGCGCCCAGCGATTTCGCAAAGTCGTAGAGACGGTCGAGATGCCAGTCGGTGTCCGCTACACTCAGTGCCACCTCCGAATACCCATGATTCAGCGACGACGGAATCTCCGTGCCGAGATGCGGAATCGAAATCAGCAACGGCGCATCGCCACGATGCAAGTTGTAAAGCTCAGTCATCGTTGACTCCTTCTAATTTTTTTCTCAGCGCAGCGCGCCATCGGGCAAATGCGGCAATACGCGGGCCAGCGCCGGCCGGATGCTGTGATCGAGCACGCCACGTGTGAGTGTGATGATCTCCGACGCGAAATCGTCCCATTCACCCTGACGATGCAGCAGAAAAAAATCACGACGCCCAAGACGGCTATCGGGCAGCGGCAATACGGCAATGTCGTCGAGATAATGACGCGCCTGCCACAAACAGAGCGGCGTCGAAATGGCAAATCCGAGCCCTGCGGCCACGAGACTCAATAGTGGATCGGTCGCGTCGAATTCATAGCGCCGCGCGCTCTCTATGCCAAGATGCCGCGCGAACCGCTCAACCTGCTGGCCGATCACGGAGCGCGCCGTATAGCGGATTAGCGGCAATTCCAGTGCGAGCGTGCGCCAGTCGACGTTCTTGCGCTGATCGAGATAACGTCGCGCCACGACGGCCACGAAGGCTTCCGAAAATAGCGGGACTTCGACAATCCGTGCGTCGCTCAATAACGTCTGCGTGCAGATCGCCACGTCCAGTTCACGGTCGTGCAACTGCTTGCTGAGGCCCGGCGTCAGACCAGACCAGAGCGAAATCTGCCGCGCCGAGCCCGATACCGCCCGGATCAGTTCGGGCCCCACGGTGGCCGCGAACGAATCCACGCAACCGAGCCGCACCGGCAGCTTGCCTGCATGCGACGCATCGCCGACGCGCGCGCTCACCATCTGCGCATGTTCGATCAACGGACCGGCCAGTTCCAGCAATGCGCGTCCAGCGATATTGGGGCGTGGCGGCCGGCTTTCGCGATCGAACAGATCGACGCCTTGATCGCGCTCCAGCGCGCCAATGGCCTGGCTGATCGCGCTCTGGCTTACGCCCAACTGCTTCGCCGCGCCCGTCATGGACCCCGCCTCGCAGACTGCGATGAAAGCCTGCAACGCGCGCAGGTCGATGGGAGGTTGGGTTCGTCGCATGAAGACTCCGCTGGTTATCGCGTCTGGCGCCTTTCGCCTTCTTGCCCTCTTTTGTCACGGAAGAGCCTGCATGATGCTTTTTTTCTGCCGGCACTTGCCGACCATGAGCAATCCACGGTCTGCACCATAAGTTTGCCTAATACAAAAGTCCCGTGGGGTTCGGCTGCCTAGAATCGGCTCCATCTTCAACGCAGAGGTTCACATGAGCCATTACGATTTTGTTGTGATCGGAGCCGGTGTAATCGGAGCCTCGGTAGCCCATCATCTGGCCGCGCTCGGCGCGAAAAGCGTGCTTGTGCTTGAACGCAGCACCATTGGCGCGGGCACGACGTCACAGTCGTCCGGTCTGTTGCGCACCCATTATTCGGTGAAACAGAACGTCGAACTGGCCCGCTCGTCGTGGCGGGCTTTCAACAATTTCGCCGAATATGTTGGCGACGACGAAGCGTCGTGCGGTCTCGTCAAATGCGGCTACATGATTTGCGCACCGGACGGCGGCAAGATCGATCCGCTGCGCGCGTCGTTGACCGCACAACAGGACATGGGTATCGAGGTCCAACTGCTCGACCGGGCCGAGGCGCGCGAACGCCTGCCGATCGCGCAATTCGACGACGCCGCGTTGATCGGCTACGAGCCGGAAGCGGGCTTCGCCGACGCGTATCTGGTTGCGACCAGCTTCGCTCGCGCGGCGCGCCGTCAAGGCGTCAGGATCATGGAAGGCGTGAGCGTTACCGGCGTAGTACGCGAAGGCCGCAAGGTGGTGGGGGTTCAGACGTCGGCTGGCTCGTTCGGTTGCGGCGCGCTGATCAGCACGCAGAACATCTGGACGCCGGAGATGGCCGCGTGGATGGACGTCGATTTGCCGGTCAAGCCTGAACGTCATACGGTGCTTGCGCTGGAATGCGACACAGCCGCCTATTCGTTCAAGATGCCCGCGTTCAAGGATCTTGGCTCAGCCGGGATGCTTTACTACCGCAGCTATGGCGGCAGCCAGATGCTCGTGTCCGAAGGCGTGGTCGGCGAAACGTTGAATGCGCCGGAGACCGAGCAAGGCGATATCTCGCTCGATTACGTCGGCGAAGTCGGCGCGCAAGTCGCCGAACGCTTTCCCGCTTATGAGACCGCAGGTCTGGCGTCGTCATGGACGGGTGTGTACGACGTCACGCCCGACTGGAATCCGGTGCTCGGCTCAGTTGGCGATATCGAAGGACTGGTGGTGGGATTCGGTTTCTCGGGACACGGTTTCAAGCTATCGCCGGGGGTCGGTAAGATTCTCGCGCAGCATGCACTTGGGCAGCCCACTGACGTTTCGCTGGCCCCCTATGCGTTGAGCCGGTTTGCGAGCGGTGCGCTGCTCGTCGGCAAATACGGCGCGGGCGCCGTGTCCTGATCCGGAGCGTATCCACATGACCATTCGAATTCTCGTTCCCATCAAACGGGTCGTCGATGCCAACGTGCGCGTGCGGGTCAGTGCAAGCGGCGTGATCGATACGGCCGGTTTGAAGATGTCGCTCAACCCCTTCGACGAATGCGCGGTCGAAAAGGCCCTGCAACTCAGGGAGGCAGGCGTGGCCTCCCAGGTAACGGTGGTGACGTGCGGCCAGTCCACCAGCCAGGACGTGTTGCGCACCGCCCTCGCGATGGGCGCCGACGACGCCGTGCTGATCGACACCGGCGCCGCCAGCGCCAGCGTGGACTCGCTGGCCGTCGCGCGCTTGCTGCGCGCGTACATGGCAACGAGCGACTTCGGCCTCGTCCTATGCGGCAAGCAGGCAATCGACAACGACATTGGCGGCGTCGCCGCCATGCTCGCGGCGTTGCTTGGCTGGTCCCAGGCGCTGAACGCAAGCGCGTTGTCCGCACGCGACGCTCACTGGCAGGTGACGTGTGGCGATGACGGCGGCACATCCGTGTGGGAACTGGACGGTCCGAGCGTTATCAGCGCGGACTTGCGTCTGTCCGAGCCGCGTCGCGTCACGCTGCCGAGCATCGTCAAGGCGAAGCAGAAACCGCTTGTGACGATCGACGGCGCAACGCTCGGCGTCGATCTGACGCCGAGCACGACGATCGTCGAACTGCGAGACCCGCCTGTGCGCGAGGGCGGCATCAAGGTCGCGAATACCGCCGCGCTGCTGGATGCGCTCGCCGCACAACGTCCGTTGGACAACCTCGGAGCACCGGTATGAGAAGTCTTGTGGTAGGGGAATGGGAGCATGGCGAGCTCGCGGAATCGACGCGGCGCGCCGTCACTGCGGCGTTGCAACGTGGTCTGCCGGTCGACGTCCTGGTACCGGCAGCAGGCGCCCACGCTGCGGCCAGCATCACCGGCGTGGAGCGCGTGCTCGCCATCACGGGCGATGTGGCTCATGTTCAGGTACCCGAAACGCTCGGCATGCAGCTTCAGGCCGTCTCTCACGATTACACGCTGATCGTCGCGAGTCACCGCAATCTCGGCCGCAGTGCGTTGCCGCGTGCCGCCGCGCTAACCGATGGCGCGTTTCTCGCTGACGTGACCGGCATCGACGCGCAAGGCCGCTTCACGCGAGTTCTTTATGCGGGCAGCGTCATCGCCAAAGTATCGGTCACAGCGCGCGTGACGTTTGCCACGGTACGCACCTCATCTTTCGTTGCGGCGCAGGCATCGGGCGGTGCCGCCGCGATTGTCGAAACGGAACCGGTCGCCGCGTTCAAGAAAACGAAGCTACTGGAGCGCCAGGCATCCGGACAATCCGGACGCGATCTGAGCACTGCACGTGTCGTCATCTCGGGCGGCCGCGGACTGGCATCGAAAGACAACATGGTCCGTCTCGGCGAGTTCGCCGATCGCATGGGTGCCGCACTCGGCGCATCGCGAGCCGCCGTGGATGCGGGTTATGCGCCGAACGCCACGCAAGTGGGACAGACCGGCAAAACCGTCGCACCCGACGTGTATTTCGCATTCGGCATCTCCGGCGCGATCCAGCATCTGGCCGGCATGAAGGATTCGAAGGTGATCGTCGCCGTCAACAAGGATCCGGACGCGCCGATTTTTTCGGTGGCAGATTACGGCATCGTCGGCGATCTGTTCGATGTGTTAAGTGAGCTCGAAGCCCATGCCGGCGCAAGGGCAGCGTGATGGAACTCGACCTTCCGAACCCCATCTCGCGCGATAGCGGCGAAGCGCTGGGTCATCTGAAAACGCATCGTGCCGACGAGAACCTGCCGTCGGTCCGCTTTCTCGACTGCACGTCGGTCCCGCCCGAACCATGGGTCAACGGCGGCGGTACGACCCGCACCCTCGCTCGTGGTGCGAATCCGGCGGGCGTAGCCGACTGGCGCGTGAGTCTGGCGGACCTTAAGGGCGCCGCGCGGTTTTCGCAATTCCCCGGCTTCGAACGGACTCTGCTGCTGATCGACGAGGGCACAGTCGATCTGCATTCGCAGGACGGCCAGTTGCTCGCGCGAACGGGTCAGCCAGTGCAGTTCTCCGGTGACCTGCACGTGTGGGTCAGCTTGCCGACGAAGCCCGTCCAGGTGCTCAACTTGACGGCACGGCGCGAAGCGTGCCGCGCGAAAGTCAGTGTCGCGACGAACGCGTTGCGGATCACGCCAGCACGCGTGCAACTGTTGATCAGTCTCTCCGGACAATGGAGCCTGTCGAGTGAGTTACTGAAGAACGTCACGCTGTCGCCGATGCATGGCATCTGGATCGAAGGCCGCAGCGACGAGCTGGATCTGCATCATGTCGGGCCCGGCGCGAAACTGGTGTCGATTGCGATCGAACCGATCGTCCCGCCACCCGCGCAATAAAGAATGCAACCATGCAGAACCTGAGAGAGCAATACGGCCCGCGCGAGTCGATGGAATACGACGTGGTGATCGTCGGCGGCGGCCCGGCTGGCCTGTCCGCAGCGATCCGCCTGAAACAGCTGGCGGCTGAAAAAGGCGTCGAGTTTGGCGTGTGCGTACTGGAAAAAGGCTCGGAGATCGGGGCGCATATCCTGTCGGGCGCGGTGATGGACCCGCGCGCGATCACCGAACTGATCCCGGACTGGAAGGAAAAAGGCGCGCCGCTCACGGTGGACGTGACCGAAGACAGGTTTCTGTTCCTGACCGAGACCGGCTCGAAGAGCGTGCCGGTCTGGGCGCTGCCGGAGAATTTCAAGAACCACGGCAACTATGTGATCAGCCTCGCAAACGTGACGCGCTGGCTGGGCCAGCAGGCCGAAGCCGCGGGCGTGGAGATTTTCCCGGGCTTTCCGGCCGCGGAGGTGTTGTACAACGACGACGGCTCGGTGAAAGGCGTCGCCACCGGCAACCTGGGCATCGGCAAGGACGGCGAGCCGACCGGGAACTTCCAGCTCGGCATGGAACTGCACGCGAAGTACACGCTGTTCTGCGAGGGCGCGCGTGGCCACCTCGGCCGTCAGCTGAACGACAGGTTCAAGCTGCGCGAAGGCGCCGATCCGCAGGTCTACGGTATCGGCATCAAGGAATTGTGGGAAATCGATCCGGCGAAGCACAAGCCGGGTCTGGTGATGCACACGGCTGGCTGGCCGCTCGAAAACGACACCTACGGCGGCTCGTTCCTCTATCACATGGACAACAACCAGGTGGTGGTGGGCTTCGTGGTCGGGCTCGGCTACACGAACCCATATCTGTCGCCGTTCGAGGAATTCCAGCGCTACAAGACGCATCCGGCGATCCGCGCGATCCTCGACGGCGGCAAGCGCGTGTCGTACGGCGCGCGCGCGATTACCGCCGGCGGCCTGATGTCGCTGCCCAAGCTGGTGTTCCCGGGCGGCGCGCTGGTCGGCGAGGACGCGGGCTTCCTGAACGCATCGCGGATCAAGGGTTCGCATGCGGCGATCAAGACCGGCATGCTCGCCGCCGACGCTGTTTTCGAAGCGGTGCAGGCGGGACGTCAGTCAGACGAACTGACCGCTTATCCAGCGTCGTTCAAGACTTCATGGCTGCATACCGAACTGCATCGCGCACGCAACTTCAAGCAGTGGATGAGCAAGGGCCTGTACCTCGGTACGCTGATGGTCGGCATAGAGCAGAAGCTGCTGGGCGGCACCGTGCCGTGGACGCTGCATCATCAGCATTCGGATCACGAGATGCTCAAGCCGGCTTCGCAGTGCAAGCCGATCGTGTATCCGAAGCCGGATGGCAAGCTGACCTTTGACCGTTTGTCTTCGGTGTTCATCTCGAACACCAATCACGAGGAGAACCAGCCGGCTCACCTGACACTGAAAGATCCTGCCGTACCGGTCAATATCAACCTTCTCACTTACGATGGCCCCGAAGCACGCTTTTGTCCCGCAGGCGTCTATGAATTCGTAAAGGAGAACGGTTCGCCGCGCTTGCAGATCAACGCGCAGAACTGCGTGCACTGCAAGACGTGCGACATCAAGGACCCGACGCAGAACATCGTGTGGGTCGCACCGGAAGGTGGCGGCGGTCCGAACTACGCGAACATGTGACCGCGGCAAGGAAAAACGGCTTCAAAATTCGAAGCCGTTTTTCTTATGCACAGACGGATCAATTCAAACATTCGCCACCAACGATTGCACGGTGCCTTTTTCGACATCGCCCACATAGATGCCGAACGCGTCTTCGGTCCGCTCCTTGACGTAGCGGCGCAGCATCGATTGCACGGCCGGCTCGCGAATCTCGTCCCACGGTATCGCGTCGAGCGGCACGTAGCGAACGTCCGCTGCCGCCGGCGCGTCATCGACCACCCGTCCGCGATAGTAGATGTGCGTGACGCCCTTCTCTTCGAACACTGCAAACAGAAAATCGAGGTTGACGTTCAGCTTCAGACCGTCGAGCACGCCACGCAGACTCGCGGCGTCCGTCAGCGGCTCAAGCCGCGTGCCGGTGGGCAACTGCAATCCGCTCGCTGTCCTGATCAGCACGATTCCGTTGGCGTGCTCGAGAATCGCGCCGACCTGCGCACGTTGACCTGTCGCCGCCAACGCTTCCTGCGACAAACTGAAATCCACATACGCGCCACGGCAGTACCCTAACGGCGTCGCGCTCGAATGCGTGAAATCCACCACGCGACCGATCAGGATGATGTGATCGCCGGCATCCACTACCTGATGCGTCTCGCAGTCGAAGCTCGCCGCCGCGCCGTCCATCACCGGGCTGCCGGTGCGCCGCGCGTGCCACGCGACCTGTGCGAACTTGTCCGCGCTCTTCGACGCGAACACGCCTGACACGGGCCGCTGATCTTCCGCCAGCACGCTCACGGCGAAACGCTGCGTCTGTGAAAACACCGGATGGCTCGACGCGGTCTTGGCGATGCACACGAGGATCAACGCCGGATCGAGCGACACCGACGTGAACGAATTCGCGGTAAAGCCGCGCGGCGAGCCATCCCGCTGGATCGTCGTCACCACCGTCACGCCGGTGACGAACGCGCCCAGCGCACGGCGAAACTCGATGAGGTCAAAAGAAGAATCGGTCATGGTGCTGCTCCTCAGGACTGACGGCTCACATCGCGAATAAAGTGCAGAAGCCGCTGATTCACAATCGACGGCGCCGTAACGTTCATCATGTGCCGTTCGTTGGCGATGATCTCAGCGCGGCCAAGCGGCGCCGCGGCCGCCATCGACTCCGACATCGCCGGGCTCGAATTCGAATCGCACTCGCCGGTCATGAACAGCGCGGGCATGGCGAGCTGCGGCAGGCGACCCAGGTGCGCCTGGTCGGAACTCGCAAACAGGCGATATGTCCGCGCGTAGCCTTCGAGGTCGACGCTCTCCAGCAACGAACGCACCAACTCAGCGACGCTCGCCAGATGACCGGGCACGGGATCGTCGAACCAGCGGGCGAGCGTCGCGTCGATGCTCGGCTGGTCGAGGCCGCCGTTCAATGACGCCGCGCGCTGCATCACGGCAGCCCGTTGTGACGGCGTGCGGTCGTACACCGCGTTCAAAGCGGTCACGCTCGTCACCCGCGACGGGTGCCGCAACGCGAATTCGAGCGCGATCAGCGAGCCCATCGAGTGGCCGACGACGTGCGCCGTCCTGACGTCGAGATGATCCAGCAGCGCCAGCAACTGCGCCGCGTATTCCTCCAGTTGCGGAGCAGCCGCAGGCAGCCGGCTCGCGCCATGCCCCAGCATGTCGTAGCTGACGACGCGAAAGTGCGCCTGCAACGCTTCGACCTGCGGTTCCCACACGCGGCGATTCATTCCCACACCATGGATCAGCACGAGGACCTCGCCCTCGCCTGCCACGCTATAGGCCGTGCCGTCGAATACACCGCTCCTCGACGCATTTGCGATATCGGTTTCACGCTTCATTGGAGCCCAGCTCCTTCAGATCCTGATAGCGGTCGCCAATCCGGTGATGCGGCCGGCCGCCAATCGACGCGCCGAGCGCAATGACGAGTTCGTCCGGCGCGGGCGCGTCGATGATCGAAAACTGGATGGTCAGGTAGTGCGAGCGCATGCCTTCGTCGTCCTTGTGCATCAGCGGAATCGTGACCGGGCAGTTCGGGCCGCCGCGCAGGTTCGTGAAGCTCAGATAGCTCTTGGCGCCGACCGCCTGGCGAAACCTGTTGCCAAAGCGCAGCGTGTGAATCAACGCCGAGGCGTGCTCGACTTCACCCGACGTCCCGACGATCGCCGCCTTGCCGTAACCCTCCACCGCGTCGCCAGAGCCAGCGATGCGCAGGATCTCGGCCGTCAACACTTCACCGAGCTGCGGCCCGAGCGCGTGAATCTCCGGCTTCAGGTCTTCGACGAAGCCGCGCCCGGCCCACGGATTGCGCAGCACCGCCGCTGCCGCGAACAGTTTCAACGGCTTGGGTGCGACCTTGCCGCCCTCGATGAACGTGTCTTCCACATAGGTGACCAGCTTGCGAATCTCGAGCTTCATAAGAGTTCCTCCGGAGACAAGTGCGCCTTTGCTCAGTGCGCGACGCGTGGGAGGTATTATGGTATTCCATATTAGCGCATGCAAGGCCTTTCATCCCGATGACGGGTTTACGAGACTTCCTGCGAAGTACAGGCGAAAAAAAACCGTCGCGAGCGACGGTTTTTCTGGAGGACGAACCGACGTATTCAGGCGCTTTCGCTCTGATCCGTGACCTGCTCGGCAAGCGTGGTCATGGCGATCGCCGCGGTGCGCCGCACATGCTCGAGCGATGCCGCAGCGGCCGCATCGCCATCTTTCTTCGCAATCGCAGCCAGCAGCTTGTTCATTTCGCGATTCGAATCAGTGCCGCGCCCCGGCGAAGAAATCGTCACCGAACGCAGCTGGTTGATGCGGCCATTCAGCGACTTGACCACCTGATGCATCATCAGCTTGTGGCCGCCCGCGAACATCGCTTCGTAGAAGCGTTCGGTGTAGGTCAAAACGCGGCGGAAGTCGGACTTGTCGAACGCGTCTTCGATTTCCTTACGCAGTTCGCGCAGTTGCTTCACGAGCGCGGGCGTCGCAAGCTCGGCGCAGGCCCGGGCCGCCTCTGACTCAAGCAACGCCCGAATCTCGTAGATTTCCTGCACCTGTTCCGGGTCGAGTCGCGCGACGATCGGGCCCGAATGCGCGACCGTCTCTACCAGCCCTTCCGTTTCCAGATGGCGCAGCACTTCGCGCACCACGGTCCGGCTCACGCCCAACTGATCGCACAACGTCCGCTCGATCAACCGGTCGCCGGGACGATAAAAGCCCTGCGAAATGGCCTCGCGCAGCTTCTCGAGCGTGAGTTCGCGAAGGGTTGGTGCACTGCGGTCAACGCGCATCTGTTCGATCATGGCGAGCTTCCCAGGCAATATCCCTGGGCCGGTTGGTTCTTGGAATACCAAAGTATCGCACAGCCGTCGGCGGCGAACCGCGGTGCCGTGCGTCATGCGGGAAACACTTGCGCGTGAGACCGGTCCCAGTCGAGCCAGGCCTGTGCGCCCACCGCGAGCGCCGCTTCATGCGTGCCCGCTGCGGTGCGTATCGCGATCTCCTGCTGCCACGGTGTCGCCACCGAATAGTGCATCGTGTCGCCCAGGTACGTGATGTCGCGCACGACGACCGGCAAGCCGTCGTTCGCAACCTGCGGCGCCTGCGCGCGAATACGGATCTGTTCGGGCCGCAGCATCAGCGCGCCGCCGTCGCCGGCGTTGAGCGTATGGTCGCAGCCCGCAATCGGCACCGGTTTGCCGTTCGGGAACACCGCATGCGAGTCCGCGTGGCCGCCGGCCAGCGTGACCGGCAGAAAGTTCGAATTGCCGATGAAGCTCGCCACGAAGCGCGACGCCGGCTTCCGGTAAAGGTCCTCGCCCGTGCCGACCTGCTCAATGCGTCCTTTGTTGAACACCGCGATCCGGTCGGACAGGCGCAACGCCTCCTCCTGATCATGCGTCACATACAGGATCGTGACACCGGTTTGCTGATGAATCCGGCGCAGTTCGGTCTGCAATTCTTCACGCAGCTTCTTGTCGAGTGCGGACAGCGGCTCGTCCATCAGCAGGACTGGCGGATCGTAGGCAAGCGCACGCGCAATCGCGACGCGCTGCTGCATGCCGCCCGACAACATGCCGGGCATCCGGTCGCGGCAATCGCCCAGGTGCACGAGCTTGAGCATTTCATCGACTTTTGCCCGCACTTTGGCTTCAGGCCAGCGCCGCACGCGCAACGGAAACGCGACGTTCTCGCCGACCGTCAGATGCGGAAACAAGGTATAGCGCTGAAACACCATGCCGATATTGCGGCGATTCGGCGCGACGGACAGTAGCGGCTTGCCGTCGAGCAACACGCGGCCGTCAGTGGGCGACTGAAAACCGGCGACGATATATAACGTCGTGCTCTTGCCGGAGCCGGACGGCCCGAGAAAAGTCATGAACTCGCCCTTGTTGACGTCGAGCGACACCTGATCGATGGCGACGACCTGATCGTAGGTCTTGCGAAGGCGCTGAATCTGCAAAAACGGTGAGTTCACGATTTACCTCTCTTGAGTACAAGCCCCAGCAACATCAGGACAACGGTCAGTCCAACCAGCAGAGACGACGCGGCGGCAATCACCGGCGTCAGATCTTGCCGCAGCGTGCTCCAGATGCGCACGGGCAGCGTCTGTAGAGTCGGACTTGCCATGAAGATCGAGACCACGACTTCGTCCCACGACGCGAGAAACGAGAAGATCGCCGCGGCAAACAGGCCAAGCCGGATAGCCGGCAACGTGACCCGCCATTTCACTTCGAACGGACCGGCACCGCAAATCAGCGCGGCATCTTCGAGCGACGTGTCGAAGCTCTCGAGCGAATTGCTGATCGCGATGATCGAAAACGGCAGCGCGATGATCAGATGCCCGATCACGAAACCGACCAGCGTGCCCGTCAAACCGATGCGAAGGAAAAACCCGTACAGCGCGACGGCAAGCACGACGACCGGCAGCACCATCGGAGTGAGGAAAAACGCCTTCAGCAACGCGCGTCCGCGAAAATTGCCGCGTGTCAGCGCCAGAGACGCCAGCAGGCCCAGCACCACCGACAACACCATCACGACGAGTCCCAGTTCGACGCTAGTGAGCAGCGAGTCGAACCAGCCCGGATCGGAGAACAGCGTGCTGTACCACTGCAGCGTCCAACCGGGCGGCGGAAACATCAGCCATTGCGAATCGCCGAACGACAGCGCGACGATGAACAGCACCGGCAGCAGCAGGAACAGCGACACCGCGCCACCCACGCTCAGCAGCATCCAGCGCAAGGGACCAAGACGATCGAAATCGAGCAGCATGTCAGTGAACTCCTGTGGCGCTCGCGGCGCGGCCCGAGAAGCGAAGCTGTACCGCGTACAGCGACAACGTGACGAGCAGCAGCACGAACGCGGCCGCACCCGCCAGCCCCCAGTTCAACAATTGCTGGACGAGTTGCGCGATCAGTTCGGCGAGCATCATGTATTCCGGGCCACCCAGCAGCGCGGGTGTGACGAAGTAGCCGAGCGCCATCACGAACACCATCAACGCGCCACTGGCAATGCCTGGCATCGCGAGCGGCACGAGCACGCGCCAGAATGCCTGCCAGCGGCTCGCGCCGCAGATTGCGGCAGCGCGCAGCGTGGTCGGATCGATCGCGCGCAAGGTGGCGTGCAGTGGCATCACGAGAAACGGCAACATGATGTAAGTCATGCCGATCGTCACGCCAGTGAGGTTGTTCACGAGCGTGAGCGGCTCATGGATGACGCCGAGCCACATCAGCAGGCGGTTGATCGGACCGGTCTGTTGCAGCAACACCATCCATGCGAAGGTGCGCGCGAGCAGATTGGTCCACATCGACAGCAGCAGGATCGCGAACACCAGCTTGCCGATCCAGCGCGGCGCGATTGCGAGCAACCATGCGGTCGGGAAGCCGATCACGACGGTCACGGCGGTCACCACCGAGGCGACGAAAAACGTATTGCCGAACACGCGCAGATAGGTAGTCGAGCCGAATAGCTGCGCGTAGTTCTGAAGGCCGGGCGTCGGCTCCAGCACGCTGCGCAGCAGCAGTGAGAGCACCGGCAACAGGAAAAACACGACCAGCAGCAACAGCGCCGGCGCGACCAGCCGGATCTTCCTGAAACCGACGGTCATCTTCGGCGCCACGACCGGCGGCTCCGCGATAGTACTGACTGCATTCGACATGATGACTCCTTCGCTGGGTTCGTCCGGTCGGCGCTTTACTTCGATTGCCACGCGTACCAGCGCTTCGCGATTTCATCGCGGTGATCGGCCCAGTACTTCATGTCGAGATTGATCTGCGTCGCCTTGTATTGATCCGGCTGCGTCTTCGCGACATCCGGCGGCAGGAGCGCGGCGGATTTCAGATTGACGGGCGCATAACCGGTTGCAGCGGCAAAATTCGCCTGAGCCTGCGGCGCGGTTGCGCTGGCAAGGAACTTCATCGCCTCGGCTTTATGTTTCGTACCCTTCGGCACCACCAGCATGTCGGCCGCGGTCAGGTTCTGATTCCACGACACGCCCACGTCCACGCCGGTCTGCTGCAACGCATGCAGCCGGCCGTTCCAGAACACGCCGATCGGCGCTTCGCCGGATGCCATCAGCTGCTGCGACTGCGCGCCGCCGCTCCACCAGACAATCTGGCTCTTGATCGTGTCGAGCTTTTTGAAGGCGCGATCGAGATCGAGCGGGTAGAGCTTGTCGGGCGCGACGCCATCGGCTAGCAAAGCGACTTCAAGCACGCCGGGCGCGGACCACTTGTAGAGCGTGCGCTTGCCAGGAAAACGCCTGGTGTCGAACAGATCGGCGTAGTTCGCCGGCGCGCCGCTCCTGTACGCCGCCTTGTTGTAGCCGAGCACGAACGAATAGTAAAAACTGCCCACTGCGCCCGGCGACATGAAGCGCGGGTCAAGTTGCGCCTTGTTCACCACCGAATAGTCGATCGGCTCGACGAGGCCGTCACGAAGCGCCGCATACGCGAAATCGCCTTCGACGTCGACCACGTCCCACTGCACGTTGCCGCTGTCGACCATCGCCTTGAGCTTGCCGTAATCGGTCGGGCCGTCCATCAGGACCTGAATGCCCGACGCCTGCGTGAACGGCTGCGCCCAATCCTTCTGCTGAGCCGACCGGGTCGTTCCGCCCCAACTGGCGAATACGATCGGCGCGGCGGCCGCGGACACCGGCGTATGGATCAACACGGCTGACGCGGCGGCCACGGTGGTGGCCACCGTGAAAGCCACTGCGCGCGCCCGCGCGGGCATACGTAGCGCTTGCTTCATGACTGCTCCTTGAAAGGATACGGCTGGCTTCGAGAGGACGGGTTGCGAATGCGGTTCTTACTTCAGCGGCGAAAACGCGGCGGGCTTCATGATCTTGCTTTCCATGGTTTCCATCAGCGCCTGAATCTTCGGTGTGAAGGCCTGCCATGCGGGATCTTCGGCGAGCCGTTGACGGCGCGCTTCGCGCTCGTCGAGACTCGGATACGCCCACATGTGGATGATCTGGTTCAGCGGTCCGATCTCCGAGAAGAAGTAGCCGACGAGTTCACCCAGATAGCGCTTCTGCAGCTCGATGCCTTCTTCCTCGACCAGCTTCAGATACGCGCGCACTGCGCCTGTCCTGATCTTGTACGTGCGGATTTCGTAGTACATATAGGTTTCCTTAGCGCATGACGAACGGGTCCGTGATCGGGTCGTCCGACGTGCGAATCCAGACGGATTTGGTGCGCGTGTAATCGAGTACCGCATCGAGGCCACCCTCACGCCCGAGGCCGCTCAGTCCATAGCCGCCGAACGGCACGATCGGAGACACGGCGCGATAGGTGTTGACCCAGACGATCCCCGCACGCAACTGCCGCGTGAGCCGATGCGCGCGCGTCAGATCGCGAGTGAACACACCCGACGCGAGGCCATACTTCGTGTCGTTGGCGAGCGCGAGCGCTTCGGCCTCTGTGTCGAAGGACATCACGCTCAGGACCGGTCCGAACAACTCCTGCGCAACGCTCGGCACCGTGGACGACGGGCAATCGACGATGGTCGGTTCGAAGAAGAAACCGTCGCCATGTCCTGCGGGACGGCCACCGCCCGTCAAAAGCATGGCGCCCGCCTTGAGACTGGCACCGAGCACTGCTTCGATGTGATCGCGTTGCCTGCGCGTCGCGAGCGGTCCCATTTCGGTATCCACGTCCTGCGGATCGCCGATCCTGATTGCGCGCGCTTTTTCGACTAGCCGTGCGAGTAGCCGGTCACGGATGCCGCGCTGCACGAGCAATCGCGAGCCCGCCACGCAGCTCTGCCCCGTCGCGGCGAAGATGCCCGCGATCACCGCGTGGCTGACGCTGTCCAAATCGGCGTCGTCGAAAACGAGCACCGGCGATTTGCCGCCCAGTTCCAGCGACGTCGCCGCAAGGTTCTCGGCGGAGTTGCGCACGATCTGCCGCGCGGTGTCGGGGCCGCCTGTGAACGCGATCTTCGACACGAGCGGGTGGCTCGTCAGCGCGCGGCCGCAATCCGCGCCGAAACCGGTCAGGATGTTGACGACGCCCGCCGGAAAACCGGCCTCGTGCACGAGCCTGGCGAAGGCGAGCAGCGGCGCGGGGCCTTCCTCGGACGCCTTCAGTACGATCGTGCAGCCGGCGGCGAGCGCCGGCCCGATCTTCACGGCAGAGAGAAATAGTTGCGAATTCCACGGCACGATGCCGGCGACCACGCCGACCGGTTCGCGCCGGAGGAAGACGTCCATGTCGGGTTTGTCGACGGACAGGCAGGCGCCCTGGATCTTGTCGGCGACGCCCGCGTAATAGCGGTAGTACTCGGCCACGTAGCCGATCTGGCTGCGTGTCTCGCGGATGATCTTGCCGGTGTCTGCCGTCTCGAGTTGCGCGAGCTCCAGCGCGTTCGCCGCAACGAGGTCCGCGAGCCTGTACAACAGCTTGCCGCGCTGGCTGGCCGTCAGGCCCGCCCACTCCGGCGCGAACAAGGCGCGGTCCGCGGCTTGCACCGCACGGTCCACGTCCGCCACGCTGGCCGCGGGCATCGTCGCCCATGCGGCGCCGGTCGCGGGATTCACGCTATCGAAGGTTGCGGCCGCGTCGCTGAACTCACCGTCGATGTAATGCTGGAACGACTTCAACATAACTTCTGCTCCTGAGTGCAGAACGTCGATTCAAGGATGAACGGCAATCAGCCGTGCGCGGCGAAGGCGGGCATCACATCGGAGATGAAGCGTTCGAGCGAGCGGCGCTTGCGCTCGAAGCTCATATTGCTGTCAACCCAGAAGCTGTATTGATCGAAACCGAGTTCCTCATACTGTTTGAGACGGTCGATCACGGCGCCCGGCTGGCCGATCACGAGATTCTTGCGAATCTGCTCCGGCGCGTATTGCGGGAACGACGCGATGTCGGCGTCGGTCAGCGGTTCGATGAAGCCCTGCGTGACTGGACGCTCGTTCTTGAACCACTTGCTGAAGTAGCAGTAGAAGCGCGACAGGTCTTCGACGGCCGTGTCGACTTCGGCGGCGTCCGCACCGACGAAGGTATGCATCAGCATCATGATCTGCGGCCGCGGAATATCGGGGTTCGCCTTGCATGCTGCGTTAAAGCGTTCCATCAGACTGACGACTTCGCCGTCGCCCGCGGCCAGCGAGGTCACCTGCACATTGCAGCCATTGCGCACCGCAAATTCATGCGAGTTCGGATCGCGAGCGGCGAGCCACATCGGCGGATGGGGCAGCTGAATCGGACGCGGCACCGGCGTGGTGGACGGCCACGACCAGAACTCGCCCTGGTGCGCGTAATCGCCCTTGAACAACTGGCGCAAGGCAGGAACCAGGTCACGCATTCTGGCGCCGGCGCCGAACGCATCGAGACCGGGCAACAGACGTTCATATTCGAACGAGTACGCCCCGCGCGCGATGCCCAGATCGAGCCGCCCGTTGCTCGCGACGTCGACCATGCCGGCCTCGCCCGCCAGGCGGATCGGATGCCAGAACGGAGCGATCACCGTGCCCGTGCCGAGGCGAATCCGCTCGGTGCGTGCCGCCAGATACGAAAGGTTGATGAAGGGATTGGGCGCGATCGTGAATTCCATCGCGTGATGCTCGCCGATCCAGGCGGTTTCAAAACCACCCTTCTCTGCGACCTGGACGAGTTCGGTCAGCTCGTCGAAAAGTTGCCGATGCGGCGTCGCAGCGTCGTAACGCTCCATATGAACAAACAGCGAAAATTTCATGATCGACCTGTATGCAGAAAGCTGGGAGTCGGTCCTGCCGCGACCGGCGCGTCCTCGAAGGACGCCGTCGCTCCGTATCGACCGCTGGGATGCAGCGGTTGGTATTACGGTATTCCACCCAAGCCAACAGATCAAGCTTTTCAATATTATGGAATACCATAATATATTGCGCTGGCGCCAACTGGGCGCGCAAAGCGATGGTGTAGACGTGGTGGGCCAGGAACGGTAGTCGCCGAACCTGCTGCAGCGAGCGGCACGGGTACGTTCAGGCAGGGTGCGGCGGAGGTTTCGTCTCGAGAGGGCAGTGTCCAGCGTCCGTTATCTGACGTGCGTTCAGACGCCCCAAGCGCCGCAAATATTCGGCTTACCGCGAGGGCCGCGGCCTTGAAAAAATCAGCCGCTGAGAGCAAGCAGCTTCCCTCATACGTTGGAACACGGCGAATGCGCGCAAGCGTTGCGCCGATCGCCGATAACTTTTCGGCAATGAGTGACGATCCAAGCATCATTCATACCGAGGCTTTAGGCTCTTCACGTTGAAACTCGTCGGACAGGTTCAGTCTGCGGTTCCAATCACGTCGAGGTACTGCTGAACGCTTTCTTCAATCTGCTGCCGATGCTTGTCGATCTTGTCTGTCCTGTCACGGCTGTCCACAGCCTTGCTCTGCGCTATTCAGGGCGCCGGCGCGAAATTATTTAACATACGCCTAAAAACGCTTTCCCTTTCTCGCAAGCGTATTGATGCGCGCTGGAACATCCGTCAAGAGCGCCGGCACTTTACGATGGTGCGTTGCCTGTTCATAAGCATAGGCCATCGCGATAAGCGTCGCTTCGTCCCATTGACGGCCAACGAAGATAATCCCGAACGGCGAACCCGACGCGTAGTAACCCGCCGGGACCGTCACGCCGGGCAATCCCGCGATGTTGATTTCTCCAACCGTTGTTTCCTGGATCGTTTCCTTCCCATGAAGTGGCGGCAGTTCGCAACGCATTTGCGGAAACGCCAACGCGTCGAGTTGCTGTGCGTTCATCACTGCGTCGAAGATGCGCAGATACTGCGCCTTGAGTTCGATGAACTCGGAGATGTCCGGCGGCGTTGCTGGAGTCTCGAGTGCCGCAGCGAATTGCGGCAAGTTGCGCATGAAACTGAGCACGCCCTTCGGACCGAACGCATCTTGCGAAGCGGTGGCCCTCGCGAAGTCGTCGAACGTCTTCAACGGGGAATCGGGACCCAAGCGCTGCAAGTATTGGTGAACGTCGTAGGGAATCGACTCGATGCCGCGCGCGTCGAAATTGGCGAGCGGCGGTGTCGGCTTGCGAAGTGAAGCGAACGACGTTCCGGCGAACGGGTCGTCGACGATAATTGCGCCCGCCGATTGCAACTCGTGCTTCGCGCGTTCGTAGAGTTGCGCCGCTTCATCCGATAGCGGCTGCGCACGCCAGCCCGGTCCGTACAGACCGATCCGCTTTCCTTTCAATGCGTCGACGCTCAGCGACGCGGTATAGCCGCCCTCCGGTTGATGTCCGACCGAAGCCAGCGTCTTCGGATCTTCCGATGAGTATCCAGCAAGCACATCGAGGCACAGCGCCGCGTCGCGCACGGTTCGCGCAATCGGGCCGACCACATCGCGATTACCGGACAGCGGCACCACGCCCGCATTTGGCACAAGTCCGATCGTCGGCTTGATGCCAACGAGGTCTTGCGACGACGCAGGGTTCTGGATGGACCCACCTGTTTCTTCGGCGAGTCCCAATACCGCCATCGCCGATGCAACGGCGGCCGCCGTGCCTGCACTGCTTGCGCCCGGCACACGATCCGGCATCACGACATTCAGTGTCGGACCGGCCCAACTGTCGTTCGCATGCGTGCCGGAGTGGCTCAACACGGGCACATTGGTCTTGCCGAGCAAGATCGCGCCCGCGGCGCGCATGCGCGCCACGACCGGCGCGTCTTTCGCCGGCATCAGATCGACGCCGCCGGTCTTGCTGTAAAGCAGCGACCAGCCGGCCGTCGTTGGAAAACCAACCATGTCCATCGGATCCTTGATGACGACCGGGACGCCTGCCAGCGGCCCCAGTGATTCACCGGCTGAGCGGCGCCGGTCAATATCACGCGCATCATCGAGTGCTGCCGGGTTCAGAAAAATGAGGGCGTTGTATTTCCCGTTGTGCGCTTCGATCTGTTCGAAACACGCTTTCGCGAGCGACTCAGCGCTAAAGCGTCCGCTTGCGAAACCTTCCTGTACTGCTTCTACGGTGAGATTCGCGAGATCGATGCCGACTCCGCCTTCTGAATCTGCACGCATATTTGACGGATCATGTGTCATGTCGCACTCGGTACATATGGTCGATTTAATGCTGACCGCCCAACGCTGCCCAGAATCGCCAGGAAGGCGGCCGCCAAAGTGATGGTGAAATACGAAGGCCATCGTTCGTCGCACGCAGCAGATTGAAAACAGTTTGCTGTGACCTTTCAAAGTCACAGAACCTGTCGCGGCACCTGATTCACTCAACGCCTTACTTTGAGAGCGAACAATCCTTGCGGCCGGAAGTACAGCGCCACAATCACGAGCAAAAGAATGGTCGCCTTGGCCATCGATCCGCTCAACAGAAGTTCGAACATCGACTGAAGCTGGCCAATCGCAAACGCCGAGAGGAACGTGCCGAGCAGACTCTCGATGCCGCCGAACACCACGACGATGAACGTGTCGACGATGTACTGCTGTCCCGTCACCGGCCCGGTGGAGGCCAGCATCGTGAGCGCACTGCCTGCGATGCCGGCAAGGCCGCACCCCACCGCGAAAGTCACGGCGTCCACACGCTCCGTGTCGATGCCGGCAGCGCCCGCCATCGCGCGATTCTGCATGACCGAGCGGATACGCAACCCCCAGCGACTGCGAAACAGGAACAGGTAGACCGCGAGCGCCACCGCCAGGGTAAGGAACAGGATGAAAATGCGGCTGAGCGGCAGACCGATATTCGGTGTGACGTTCCACGCGCCCTTCAGCCACGAGACGGTCGGCACGCTAACGTCGATGGGTCCGAAGATCTGCCGGTAGACCTGCTGGAGCACCAGCGAGAGGCCCCATGTCGCGAGCATGGTGTCGAGAGGACGATGGTAGAGCCGCCGGATCATCACGCGCTCGAGCACGAAGCCGACCGCCGCCGTGACAGCGAACGCCACCAGTATCCCCACAAGAAAATAGGCGCCCATCAGCACGGGGAAAAAACGCTGGAAAACGATCGACGTCAGGTACGTCATGTATGCGCCGAGCGCCATGAGTTCACCGTGCGCCATGTTGATAACGCCCATCAGGCCGAAGACGATTGCGAGGCCCACCGCCATGAGCGCGAGCACAGTGAACAGGGACAGGCCGTTGAACACCTGGACGAGGAAGACATCGAGAGACATGGTGGCGACCTTGTAAGTGGGCGTCGCGGGCACGCGCCGGACGCGCGCCGCTCAATACCTTTTGTGAAGCGCTTTACCCGAGCTTCGGGAAAGGGTTCGGCTCGATCAGCGGCGACTCGTAGATGATGTCGACCTGTCCGTCCGGCCTGAACATCCCGATCAGTGAATGCTTCCACAAGTGGTGATTGCTGACGTGAAAGCGCACGTCCCCTTCGGGAGCACTCCAGGCGAGTCCCGATGAAGCGGCGACCACCTTGGCGACATCGGTGCTCTTCGATTTCTCGACTGCGAGCTTCCACAGGTAGACCGCGGTATAGGCGGCCTCAAGCGTGTCGCCCAGCACGCGATCCTGCCCATACTTTGTCTTGAACGCCGTCACGAATTTCTCATTCTGCGGGTTCTTTTCGCTCTGGAAATAGCCCATGCACGAGTACACGCCCACCAGGTTGTCCTTGCCGATGCCGATCGCCTCCTCCTCGGTCACCGCCAGCGCCATGATTGCCTGGTTCTTGCCAGTCATCCCCACGGAGTTGAGTTGCTTGTAAAACGCAACATTCGATCCCCCGACGATGGTAGAGAGAATCACGTCGGGCTTGGCCGCCTTGATCTTGTTGATCACCGACGAGAACTCCGTCGCGCCCAGCGGAAAGTAGTCCTCGCCAAGCACAGTGCCACCCGCCTTTGCAATTGCAGCTTTCGCGATCCGGTTGGTGGTACGCGGCCAGATGTAGTCGGAGCCGATCAGGTAGAACTTCTTGCCTTTGTTCCTGGCGAGCCAGTTCACGGCGGGAATGGTCTGCTGCGTCGCTTCCTGGCCGGTGTACATGATGTTCTTCGACATCTCCAGCCCTTCGTAGTAAGTCGGATAGTAAAGCAGCCCGTTGTAGCGCTCGAATACCGGAAGCACAGCCTTGCGCGACGCCGACGTGTAGCAGCCGAACACCGCCGCCACCTTGTCGCTTTCCACGAGCTTTTGCGCTTTTTCGGCAAAGGTGGGCCAGTCGCTCGCGCCATCTTCCACGATCGGCGTGATGGGCCGCCCCATCACGCCGCCGGCCGCGTTGATCTCCTCGATCGCGAGTTTTTCCGCATCGACTACGTGCGCTTCCGCAATCGCAATCGTACCGGTCAGCGAATGCAGAATGCCGACCTTGATCGGGTCCGCAGCGTCTGCCGCGCGCGAGCCCAGCATGAGGGAACCCGGGAGCGTACTGGCGGCCGCTGCGGCAGCGGCTGTTTTCAAAAAGTCGCGTCGAGAATTCGTCATGGTGCCTTCATCGAGAAAGTAGTAGACAAAAAAAAGCCCGCAACTAAGGATGACTTAGCTGTCGGGCTTTTTGGCCTTTACCGTATATGACACCTTTGTCACACGCGGCGGAATTCACTATGATCGTTCTGCAGGACTGGCGCGCTGCTCCAGATCACGAGCGTTAGTGAGCAAGGTCCGTGCCAAATTACTCGCGTCATCGCCGGAATCCGTCGACCGCCTTGGCTCGCCTTATATATTTGATTCAACGACGATGCGGCAATCTCAGCGAGCCTTACGATGTCCGCCCAGGCGTGCGTCCAACACGCCAATTTGTGGCAAGAATGCACGGCGGCTGTGCGCAGCGTGGCTAATGCGCACAAGTCTGGGCGAACGGACCGCAATAAGAAAACGCATCGGCGTCACAGGAAGCCCAATATGTCTTCAACCAGATATGAACCCGTGAAAATCGGCGTGTTGTATTCGACCACGGGCGTAACAGGTCTCATCGAATCCTCGCAGCAGAGCGCCACCCTTTTCGCAGCCGACGAAATTAACCGCGCGGGCGGCATCAATGGCCGGGAAGTCCAACTGCTTGTCCGCGATCCGGGCTCGGTTGCGGCCAACTATGCGTCGATGGCCGAGGAGTTGATTGTCGAGGAAGGCGTGCGACTCATCATGGGCTGCTACATGTCTAGCGGCCGAAAGGTAGTGATCCCCGTGGTCGAGCGGCACAACGCATTGCTCTTCTATCCGACGCTATATGAGGGCTTCGAGTACAGCCGCAACGTCTTTTGCACGGGTACCCTGCCTAACCAGACCTGCGTGCCCCTCGCCGATTACATGCTTGAAAACTTCGGCTCGCGTGTGTTCATGATCGGCTCGGATTACATCTACCCTTACGAAACGAACCGCATCATGAAGGACTTCGTGTTCGAGCGCGGCGGCGAAACGGTGGACGAGCTCTACGTGCCGCTCGACGCTAGCGAGGAGCACTATCGCGTGATCGCTGCGCGCATCGCGGCGCTGTCACCCGACTTCGTGTTCTCGACCGTGGTGGGGGTCGGCGTTGAGCACCTGTATCGCAGCTTCGCGAAGAGCGGCCTCGATCCGCGCACCATGCCGATCGCCAGCGTGACGACGTCCGAGGCGGAGATTGCCGCGATGGGGGCGCACCTCGGTGAAGGCCACTTCACATCTGCCTCGTACTTCCAGTCCGTCGACACGCCAACGAACCGCGCCTGCCTCGACAATTACCGGTGCTTCATGGGCGGCGACGCCGTCACCAATATGTGCTGGGAGGCAGCCTACTTCCAGATGCACGTGCTCGCCAATGCCATGCGCAGCGTGGGCAGCGACAATCCGGTGTCGCTGCTGCGCGCCTTGCCGGGCATGGAGTTCGATGCGCCGCAGGGACGCATCCGCATGGACGAAGAGAATCACCACGCCTATCTTCATACCCGAATAGGCCGGGCCAACGCGGCCGGACAATTCGATATTGTCAGCGCGATACCCGAACGCGTACGTGCTGACCCGTATGTGATCGCACACACGGCGGCCGATAGCGGCCCGTTCGCACATGGCATTCCCAGTGCCGCTGGAGGCCGTTCATGACGCGCAGGCCGCCCACTTCTCAGGCCTTGCAGGACATACGATCGCTGCGCATAGCGGTGGTGCATTCACCCGACCAAGACAGGGATGAGTTGCTCGGGCACCTGAAACGGATTGGCTGCAAGGTGCATGTATGCTGGCCGAACCTCGATGTCGAACTCGACGCGATCGACCTGGTGATCATGTCGGTGAACCCGCAGACCGCTGCATATCATCACACCTGGCTCGGCCAGAAAGGCGCGCCGCCCATCATTCCCGTCGTGACCTATGAAAACCCGGTGGTGATCGAAGCCGTCATGCTGCTGAACGCCTTCAGCGTCATTCCGTCGCCGGTGCGCTCGTTCGGCGTGCTCACCGCGATTGCTGTCACCATCGCGCAGCACAAGAAGCAAAAGTCGCTGGAAAAGTACATCCAGCGCGCTGAGGAGAAGGCGTCGAAGCAGCGGACCATCGAACTCGCCAAGTCGATCCTCATGAAGAGTCAGCAACTATCGGAAGAAGATGCGTACCGTGCGTTGTGTTCGCAGGCGCGCGACAATCAGGCGCTGATAGAAGCCGTCGCCGATGAAATCGTCAGGACCGATTCCATGCGCCACTGAAACGCCCGTTAGCAGTGCGAGACGCACCATCGATGCACGGCCGCGCACGTTCGTCGCGCAGAACATGCCGGCAAAAATCGATGACCGAATCTCCGCGAGCAGTACGGAAATCCGCTAGCGGCTAGCGCTGACAGCGCGCACATGCATCACGCGCAGTCACAGGCACATTTGTTGCTGAAGTTTCGTTGCAGCATGAGCTCGCGCGTCGATGTCAATCAGGCGTAAGCAGCAGCAAAGTTTGACTCAACGATGCCGAACGAGACAAAGACGTCTCGGGCGGCAAAAGGCCAAAAAGCCCGACTTGCCAGTGTTTCTGGCATTCGGGCTTTTTTGCATTTCAGCGGCCGAGCAAGCGCGCAGACGCTGAAAAAACGCATGGCGCATGCGACATGTCTTGCTCCAGTTTTCTGAAAATAAGATTAGTTATCCTTTAAATATTTCTATGAGGTCGATCTCATGATTCCTATCCCGAAGAAAGGCACTCCCGAACGCGAGCAGTTGATCGCGCTTCACAAGGAATGCACGGAGTCCATGCATGGCGTGGCGGGCTTTTCGGTCCTCAGGTGCCAGACACCGGGCGACACCACCGTCGTGACCGGCGGCACCCATGAGCACCATGACCTGCGCCGTGTGCTGCTGCGCATGCGCGGCGCGTCGCCAAAAAACAAGCTCGTCGTGATCTGCACGAAGGTGGACGCCGAATGGCGCATCGGCCGGCTGTCAGGCATTCGCGGCGTGCCGCCAGTGTTCGTCAACGACGATGTCTACACCAGCGAGCAGGATATCCAGCACGCGATCTTCCTGATGCGTCTGGACGAGATGCCGGAAACCGATGGCATGCCCGAGAACTATTCGCAGGGTTACAAGCGCCGCGACGACAACTGGCCGGTGACCTGACCCGGTCTGCAACAACGCCCTTCCCTGCGCGGCCCAGCCGGCGCGGGACCACGACGACCGCCGCTCGACGAGCGGCATGAAAGCAGGAGCGATTCTCCATGTGTGCAATGCGACTCACCGGTTACGCGGACAAATTCAGCGTCTATCCCGGCGACACGATCAGGTTCTACGTCAACTGTGACGGGCCGGCGCAATATCGCGCTTCGATCGTGCAGATGATCAACGGCGACACCAACCCGCGCGGACCAGGCTTCATCGAGAAGGCCGTCATGGCCGATTGCGAAGCGACTTACGACGGCCGCCCGCAAGCGGTCTACGGCGGCTCGTATGCGTACGTGCCAGATGCGCCGCAACTGCAGGTGGAGAGCTTCACGCTGCAATGCTGGATCTGGCCGACCACGCCGCGCACCGATGCGCGCTACTGGAAGCATGGCGAGCAGGGCCTCGTCACAAAGTGGTCGAACGGCGCGGGCTACGGCCTCTTCATCAATGAGGACGGCTGCGCCGAACTGCGCATCAACGACCAGACCTTCACCACCGGCGCGCGTCTGCGGGATCATGCGTGGCATTTCCTCGCCGCCACCTTCGATGCGAAGAGCGGCGCCGTGGTACTGTATCACGAACCGCAGATCGCCTATGCGCTCGACCCGGCCGTGCCGCCCGTTGAAGCGCAGTGCGCCGGTCCAATCAGGCACGCGGACGTTCCGCTTGTCATCGCGGGATTCGTGAAGGGACTCGAAAGCGGTCCGATCGGGCGCTCGTCCGTGCCGCAGGGTGTATTGATCGGCGGTCACTACAACGGCAAGATCGATAGCCCGCGCCTGTGCAACCGCGCGCTCTCGCGCTTCGAGATCGAGACGATGAAGGCCGGTGTGCAACCGGGTCTGAGCGAGCGCCGCCATTCAGGGCCGACCGGCCCGTTGTCCGAATGCATCGTGGCGGCATGGGACTTTTCGGACGGCATCGACACGCTCGTATGCCGCGACCAGGGACCGTACAAATTTCACGCAGCGCTCGTCAACTGCCCGACGCGCGCCATGACCGGCTACAACTGGGCCGGCCGCAACTTCGACTGGAAGCACGCGCAGAAGGAATACGGCGCGATCCACTTTCACGACGACGACCTCGACAATGCGCGCTGGGATGTCAGCTTCGAATGGAAGGTGCCGGAGGACATCAGGAGCCGCTTCTATGCGGCAAAGCTCACCACGTCCGAAGGCGATGAAGACTACATCCCGTTCTGGATCGTGCCGAAACTCGGCGCGAAGAAGTCGAAAATCGCGGTCATGGTGCCGACCATCAGCTACATGGCGTATGCGAACGAGCACGTCGCGTGCAACGCGGGCGGCGCCGAGCTCTTCGTCTATCGGGTTCCGATCATGCAGCAGCAGAACATGTTCCTCGCCGAGCATCGCGAGTACGGCGGTTCGATCTACGACACGCATACCGACGGCAGCGGCATCTGCCTGTCGTCGCGGCTGCGGCCCATCCTGAGCATTCGCCCGAAGTACGACCACTTCCTCGCACAGGCGCCGTGGCAATATCCGGCCGATCTGCACCTCGTGTACTGGCTCGAGACGCTCGGCTACGAATACGATGTCTTCACCGACGAAGACCTGACTTACGACGGCCTCGCGCGCCTCGAAGACTACAACGTCATCATCACCGGCTCTCATCCGGAGCACAACTCGGGACCGCAGCTCGACGCGCTGCACGACTACACGCAGCGCGGCGGCCGCATCATGTACATGGGTGCCGATGGCTGGTACTGGGTGCATTCGTATCATCCGGCGTACGATGAACTCGGCCGCGGCATCGTCACCGAAATGCGCCGCTGCGAATCGGGCATCCGCACGTGGCGTGCCGATCCGGGCGAGTATTACCATCAGGGCACCGGCGAACTTGGCGGCATGTGGCGCTACCGCGGTCGCTACCTGCATTCGGTCGCGGGCACGGGCATGTCGTCGGAAGGCTTCGATATCTCCAGCTATTTCTCGCGCACGCCGGAAAGTCTCGACGAACGCGTCGGCTGGGCCTTCGACGGCATCGACTACGACGAGAAGCTCGGCAACTTCGGCCTCGTCGGCGGCGGTGCAGCAGGACTCGAACTCGATATCGTCGACACCATGCTCGGCTCGCCGCCGCACATTCTGACCGTGGCCACCTCCGCGGGACGTCACACTGAAGCCTACCTGCTCGTGATGGAAGACTTCGGCTTCAACCAGCAAGGTCTCGACGGCACCGTCCATCCACGCGTTCGCGCCGACATCACCTTCCATGAGACGCCGAACGGCGGTGGCTGTTTCGCCTTCAGTTCGATCGCGTATTGCGGCTCGTTACCCTGGAACAATTGCGACAACAACATCTCGCGGCTGACGAAGAACGTGCTCGATCGCTTCAGTGCCGACGGCCCGCTGCCGGCCGCCCCGCCGAGCGCGGTCGTACACCGTGGACGCGCGGACTATGAATCGCCCGCTGTCGTGACAACGAGCTGATTCACGGGGAGACCACGCCATGAGTGAAATCGTCGCGTCACGCGTTAAGGCGGCCGTCCGGACATTCTCGCTTAACGCCGATGCCTACCGTACGCTCGCGTTTGCACAGATCGAGGACGACGCGGTCTGGACCCGCGAGTGGATCTGCATCGGCGTCGACGAGGACATTCCCGACGCAGGCGACCTGCTGCCGTTCACCGCCGGCGATCATGCGGTGCACGTGCAGCGTCTCGCGAACGGCCGGCTCGCCGGCCGCTTCAACCTCGCGCAGCACGGCGGCTGCCGGATAGTGCCGTTGCAATGCCGGCAAGGCGCGAAGACGTCGTGCTCGTTCACGTCCTGCGGACATAGCCGCGACCGCGCGCCACTAGGCGAAGCCGAAACCGGCACGCCGAGCCCCGAGATGTATCAGTATCTCGGCCTGCGTCCGGAGCGCCTGCTGGGCGTGCGTGTCGCCGCGTTCGGGCCGCTGCTGTTCGTTCATCTCGACCCGGCGGGCAACGCGTTCGATGCCGGCGCGGCGCCCGCAGCCATTGCGAGCGTGAGCGGACGGCACGGCAACGAGTGGCTCGAAATGTCCGGCAACTGGAAGCAGGTCGGACAGCGCATCGCGGCAGGTGCGAAGCTCGCAGGCGCACGCGACGGGTGCGCTACATTCGAAAGCGGCGGCGATCCGGTGCATGCCACGTGGTGTTTTCCGAATCTGATCGTGCTCTCTGCAGGCGAAAGCACGTGCGTGATCATTCTCCAACCGATGGCATTGCAGCGCACGTTATGCCGTGTGAGCGTCTACGGCTCACAATCGCTCGCGCGATGGCGGGAGCTGCTCGAGCGCCGTTGCGCCGCAATCGGCAGGCCTGACGATTCGGTCCGCTGGCTCGAAACCACGCTCGCCGCTCGCATCGCACAGCGCATGAACCTCCTTCCCCTGACCGGATACGCCACATGAATTCCGTGACACAGCCAAGCGTCGACGAGGCCGTCAAGTTATATGCGAAGGGCCGTTTCGACGACGCCTTTCGTTCCTTTGAAACCCTCGCCGAGGCAGGCGACAGCAACGCCCAAGCATGGCTCGCCGCGCTCTATGCGAATGGCGAAGGCGTCGAAGCCGATTTGCAGCGCGCGTTCGAATGGTATGAAAAAGCCGCATGCCAGGGACATACGCAAGCGCAGACGAATCTAGGCGCCATGCTGCTGTCGCCTCACGAAGCGCTGCACGACGAGGCCGAGGGCGTGCGCTGGATAACGAAGGCGGCCGGAAACGGCGACCCATTCGCGCAGGCGAACCTCGCCAGTCTCTTCGCGAAGGGCCGCGGAATGCGGCAGGACGATGCGGCCGCCGCGCAGTGGTATCGCCGTGCTGCTGAACAGGGTCATTACCCGTCGCAGGCACGGCTTGGTTTCAGCTATGCAACGGGACGCGGCGTCGAGCGCGATCGGGTGCAGGCCTTCGCGTGGCTCTCGCTGGCCGCGCAGCATGGCGTCGGCACCGCGCTCAATGCGCTCGAGAACGTGTTGAGCGACATGTCGGCGGAAGAAAAGCGCGCGGGGGCGAACCTGTTCGAGCAGTGGCGCTCGCGCACCGCTAGCGGAGCATCGCCGGCACGCCTGATGCCGCTCGCAGGATAAAACACGCACGATGCCCCGGAGGAAACCGTGAACTACAGCGTGCAGCAGATCAAGTTCGAGTGTTTCAGCTACATCAAGGAGTTTGGCGCGCGCATGGAAGACTGGGTGATCGGCGCGGCGAGCGACCCCGACCGCGCGCTCTTCGAAGCGTGCGCCGTGGATCGCCGCGAGGACATCTGGATGTGGAAGCCCGCGCTGTCTCCGGCGGCGGCTTCGGCGGTGATCGACTTCATGACGTCGCGCTACCGATTGAGTCGCGCGGTAATGCAAGCAGACGACACGCCCGCGCGCTTCGTCTTCATGTACAGGAAGCGGCCAGCACGGGGTTGAGCGGGCTATGCCGTGACCGCTGCGATGCGTCGCAGCGCGACCGCGAGACCATCTTCCTGCGCCACCAGGGCCACGCGCTCCCGCCCGAACATCGTAACGGCGACGTCGAGCGATACGGCGTCGAACGAGAGGCAGGCACAACGAATTCCCTGCGCCGTCAGCTCTGTGATCGCGCGGCGCATGTCCTCGCGCAGATAGCGCGGATCGAAACTGTCGATATCGAAGGGCACGCCATCCGATACCACAAGGACCGAAGCCCTCGCGCCGTTGCGAACTTCGGGATCGAGCTTCGCGCCGACATGCCGAAGCGCCGCTCCAAATCGGGTCGACAGTCCCGGACGAACAGCCATGAGCCTCGTCTCGACAGCGCCGCTCCACGCGTCGGCGAAATCCTTGAAGATGTGAAACCGCACGCGCTGGCGGCCGTCGGAGTGAAAGCCGTACATCGCGAACGGGCGGCCATTCGCCGCGAGCGCTCGGCCCAGCACGCAGCTCGACGCAACCGCGCAGCGCATGCGCCCCGCAGCCGACGCCGACAGATCCAGCAGCACCGCGAGCGGCCCGCTCTCCGAACGCATGCGCCGCACAATGAAGCCCTTGACGTCGTCAGCCATGCCGCGACGCGCATCGATCCGGCCCATAATGCAGGCATCCAGGTCGAGCACGTCGCCCTCATATGCTCGCGTCCTGCCCACCGCCACGCGATGCCGCGCCGCGCGAAAAATAGCGCGCACGCGCCGCTCCACCGCTTCGTCGATGAACGCGGGCAAAAGCCGGTCGCCCGGTTCGGAACGCAGCGACTCCACCCGACACCAGTGACTCCGATAGCGCCGGATCACATAATCCCATTCGCGATACCGCGCCACGGAGACAACGGTCGACGGCGTCTCGTCGTCGTGCTCCGCGGGTGCGGCCGACGCCGGCGCTTCGCCCGGACTTGCCGCGAGCCCGCGAGGCGGTTGCGCGGCATCGGGCGGCAGCTCGCGCAGGTTCGGCGACTCCCGTAGCGTCGCGTTGCGCTCGGCAGGAGCGTCGTCGGGCGCATGGGCGATCGGCGTCGGCTCGGCGTTCCAGACGAGGCTATTGTCGTCGCGATACGCGGCCTCCTGCGCATAGGTCTTCGCGTTGAACTGCACGCGCATCTGGCCGAGATCGTTGCCGAGCAGGTTGCCAAGCTCGCGCGAGATGGCCGGATCGGCGCCGTGCGTCGCGGCGAACGCTGAGTCGAAGAGACGCCGGCCTTTCGTCACCCAGCCGTCGTCGTCGGCATAGTCCGGGTCGAGCAATGCGCGCGACAACCTTGCGATCAGCGCCGGCGCCGTCCTCGCGCCCTGCGTGCCGGTCCGATGAAACGTCAGCCACCATTGCCGCAGACCAGGATAACGCAGCACGGCGAGCCGCTCGACACGCGCGTCCTCGAGCACCCCCACCAGCGCGACCTGCAGCGGCCGCAGCTTGCCCCGCTCGAAGCGCGCCGTCGACCACGTCAGGTGCGCGGCCGCATGCGCCGCACTCGCGAGGTAGAAGAGAGCTTCGTCGGCGGGTTCATCGCATGCGACCCGCGCGTCGGGCAGGAACAGCACCGGCTCCGTCACGAGCGGACGATCCGCCCGCATCTCGCCGTCGTCCCTCTGTGCGGCGAGCGACTGCACTTTCGGCGCGACGCTCCACGCCGCCTTCAGATAGAAAGCGAGCACGCGCGCGGCCGCGTCCAGTGAACCCGTGACTGCCTGGTCCGCCTGCATCGCTTAGCCGAACACGCCGGCGACCACTGCCATCAGCGCGGCGCACAGGTCCGCGTCGTCGGCGAGCGGCTGGATCACGCCGATGCGGCACGCGGACTGCTCGTCCATGCCCCCGGCAATCAGCGTCGCCGCATAGATCAGCATGCGGGTCGATGCGCCCTCGGGCAACGCGGGATCGTCGAGCGCGCGCGTGCGCGCACCGAGCGCCACCAGCTTTTGCGCGACTTCGGCACTCACGCCGGTCTCATGCGCGACGATGTCCGCTTCGGCGTGCGCGTCGGGCCAGGTCATTTCAAGCGCGACGAAGCGTTGCCGGGTGGACGGCTTCAGATCCTTCGACGCGTGCTGGTAATCCGGATTGAACGAGATCACGAGCACGAAGTCGGGATGCGCCGCGATCACCTCGCCGCACTTGTCGATGGGCAGGATGCGGCGCGAATCGGTGAGCGGATGGATCACAACCGTCGTATCCGTGCGCGCTTCCACGACTTCGTCGAGATAGCAGATCGCTCCGTGACGCACCGCCTGGGTAAGTGGTCCGTCCTGCCAATAGGTGCCATTGCCGTCGAGCAGGTAGCGACCTACCAGATCGCCCGCCGTCATGTCCTCATGGCAGGCAATCGTGACGAGTGGACGCCCGAGCTTCCACGCCATGTACTCGACCAGCCGGGTCTTGCCGCAGCCCGTCGGCCCTTTCAGCATGATCGGCAAACGGGCGTGATAGGCCGCCGCGAACCACTCGGTCTCGTGATGCACCGGCCGATACCACGGTTCCTTCGGCAGCCGCCACGGATCGAGCGGTAGCGCGGCGGTTGCGAGATGCGGCCTCGTCATGCGGGCTCCTTGTATTGGACGATTGAATGATTGGACGCTGCGCAGCGCTCACCCGTTGCACAACGCACCGCGAACCGCATCGATCGCGCGAGCGAGCGTCGTTCGCAACGAAAGACTGTCGGTGGCGAGGACGCGCATAAACGCGCCGCACTGTCCGGGCAACAAGCCGGCACCCGCGTAGAACGCATCTTCGGTCGCGTGTTCGAGCGCATGGGCGGCGGCAGCCCCTTCTTCGGCATTGAGCGTCAGCACCATCAAGCCACCATGCGCGGCGAAGCGCGAACTCACGCCACCCAACGGCCGGCCCGATGCCCCGTCGAGACGGAAGCGGTCGCGCGCGAGCAACCGGCCCTGTGCGCCGCGCACCGAGATCGCCGCATCGAGCGCGCCGAACGGCGTCTCGCTGCCTGCGGGGTCGTGCGTCGTATAGCAGTCCGCCAGCATGATGCGCGCACCGGGATGCAGGACGACGTCGATGCTGCTTTCGAGCCGCGTGCCGGGAAAGAGAATCGACGGATGCGGCAGCCAGTCGAGTTGCGCGCCCGCGTGCGCTTCGATATGCACGCGCGATTTCGCCGAGCCGCGTGTCATCGAGTGGACGATGGTGGCCGCGGCCGTCTCCACACGAGCACGCGCCCGTTCGGTCGCGACGACATGCTGATGCACGTCGTCGTCCTCGAACAGTCCGCCCGACGACGACTGCACGATCACTCGCGCATCCGCTCCATGTGCGAGCAGGCGGCCCACATGATACGGATACCCCGCGCGCTGCCGCGACAGATAAGTGGCGCCCGACGGCCCGCGCGAAAAGCACAGGTCGAGTTGCGGCTGCCAGAGCCCGGCGCTCGCCGGCAGGGCGTCAATGCGCATCGAAGAGCACGTTCTCCACGATCGCGTCGACTACAACATCGACGCCGTCGCCCGTCGCACAGTTGGTGAGCGCGACCGCGCGCTGGCCACGCACCTCGCGCGCCTCTCTCACCATCCGTTCGAGATCGACGCCCACGTAAGGCGCCAGATCGAACTTGTTGATGACGAGCAGATCGCAGGACACGACGCCGAGGCCGCGCTTGCGGGGGATATCGTCGCCGGCCGCCACGTCGATCACAAAGATCCAGTAATCCACCAGATCCAGAGAAAACGATGAAGCGAGATTGTCGCCACCCGACTCGATCAGCACGAGTTGCAGGCTTGTGAAGCGCTCGTCGAGTTCGTCGGCGGCCTGCAGGTTCAGCGTGGGATCCTCGCGGATCGCCGTATGCGGGCACGCGCCGGTTTCGACCGCGAGCACGCGCGCCGGATCGATCAGACCGCTGCGGCGCACGCGCTCAGCATCCTCGCGCGTGACGAGATCGTTGGTGATGACCGCGAGCTCGATGCCGCGCGCGGCGAAACGCGGGATCAGCCGCTCGAGCAACCGCGTCTTGCCCGATCCCACCGGACCGCCGATACCGACCCGCGCCGCTCGCGCCGTCGATTGAAACACCGGCTGGATATCGAAAGCTTCCATTTCAACTGGCACCGAACGTCTCCGGAAAGTACGAGCGATTAGCGCAAGATGTAGCGTCGCGACAGCGGCACTTCGCGCGCCGGGTCGCAGCGGATGACCTGCCCGTCGATCATCACGTCGAAGGTCTGCGGGTTGACCGTGAGATTTGGGCAGGCGTCGTTGTGCAGCATGTCGCGCTTGCTGAGCTTGCGGGTGCCGCACGCGCCGACGAGTTGCCGCGCGAGCCCGAGCTTCGCCGCCGCGCCCGCATCGAGCGCGAGCGGATTCACGAAGTTGACCGCGAGCGAGGCCGGCGCGCGGCCGAACGCGCCCCACTGCGGACGCATCGCGAGCGGCTCGCAGGTCATCAGCGAGGCCGCCGAGTCGCCCATCGCCCCCCACGCGATAAAGCCGCCCTTCACGACCACCTCCGGCTTGATGCCGAAGAAAGCGGGCCGCCACAGCACGATGTCGGCGAGCTTGCCGTCCTCGAGCGAACCGACCGTATCGGCAATGCCGAAGGTGCGCGCCGCGTTGATCGTGTACTTGGCGATATAGCGCTTGATGCGCTCGTTGTCGCCGCGCGCCGAGCGTTCGCCGGGCAGGCGCCCGCGCTGGTCCTTCATCTTCGATGCGAGCTGCCACGTGCGGCAGATCACCTCGTTGATCCGGCCCATGCCCTGGCTGTCGGAGCCGAGCATCGAGATCGCGCCGAGGTCGTGCAGCACGTCCTCGGCGGAGATGGTCTGCGCGCGTACCCGCGATTCCGCGAACGCCACGTCCTCGGGCACCGCCGGATTCAGGTGATGGCACACCATGATCATGTCAAGGTGTTCGTCGAACGTGTTGATGGTGTATGGGTTGGTCGGGTTGGTCGAGGAAGGCAGGCAGTTCATGCGCCCGGCCACCGCGATGATGTCCGGCGCATGACCGCCGCCCGCACCTTCCGTGTGATACATGTGAATGGTGCGGTCCTTCATCGCCGCGATGGTGTCCTCCAGGAAGCCTGATTCGTTGAGCGTGTCCGAATGCAGTTGCACCTGGAAGTCGTATTCGTCCGCGACGCTGAGGCACGTATCGATCACGGCCGGCATCGCGCCCCAGTCTTCGTGGATCTTGAGACCGAGGCAGCCGCCGCGCAACTGGTCGACAAGCGACCCCGGCTTGCTCGAATTCCCGCGTCCAAGAAAACCGAAATTGAGCGGCCACTGTTCGGAAGCCTGCATCATGCGCCCCACGTTCCACGCGCCGCCGCAATCGATCCCCACCGTAATCGGCCCAAGCGAGCCGCCGATCAGCGTGGTCAGGCCCGAGGCAAGCGCATGCTCGCAGAGCTGCGCGGAGTCGAAATGCACGTGCACGTCGATGCCGCCCGGCGTCGCGATCAGGCCCTCTGCATCCTTGACCGTGGTCGCGACGCCGCACACGAGCTTCGGATGCACGCCGTCCATGACTTCCGGATTGCCTGCCTTGCCGATGGCGACGATGCGCCCGCCCTTGATGCCGATGTCGCCCTTGACGATGCCGAGAACCGGATCGATCACGGTCGCGTTGCAGATCAGCATGTCGAGCGCGCCGTCCGCGCTGTCGTGGCCCGCCTTCAGTCCCATGCCGTCGCGCAGCGTCTTGCCGCCGCCGTGCAGGCATTCATCGCCGGGCACCGCGTAGTCGTGCTCGATCTCGGCGAGAAGCGACGTGTCGCCCAGGCGCACCGCATCGCCGACCGTCGGGCCGAACATCTCGGCGTAGGCCTTGCGTGTCATCGTGACCATTCAGGCTCCCTTGAAGCCGCGCGCAGCGGCGCGACCGATGGCCGCTTCACGCAAGCCGGTTGCGTCGACAGCGCCGTCGGTCAGTCCATTGAGGCCGAAGATCTTCTGCGTGCCGCCGAATGCGACGAGCGTCACCTCCTTGTTGTCGCCTGGTTCGAAGCGCACGGCCGTGCCCGCCGGGATATCGAGCCGCATGCCGAACGCGGCCGCGCGATCGAAGCGCAGCGCGCGGTTGACCTCGAAGAAATGAAAGTGGCTGCCGACCTGGATCGGGCGGTCGCCGGTGTTCATCGCAGTGAGTACGACTTTCGCGCGGCCCGCGTTCAGTTCGATGTCGCCATCCACGGCGAGGAGTTCTCCGGGGACGAGCGCGTCGGCGGGACGCGCCTCGTTGCCCGCGCGGATCGGCTGGTGCACGGTGACGAGCTTGGTGCCGTCGGGAAACGAGCCTTCCACCTGCAGCATGGGCAGCAAGTCGGCCACGCCCGGCAGCACATCGTCTTCGGTCAGGAGCGTCGAGCCGTACGCGATCAGATCCGCGACGCTGCGCCCTTCGCGCGCGCCCTCCAGAATCTCGTCGGCGATGATCGCGACCGCTTCGGGATGGTTCAGCCTGAGTCCCTTGTCGCGATGGCGACGCGCGAGCTGCGCGGCAGTGTAAAGCGTGAGGCGCTCGTATTCGGTGGGTGTCAGTAGCATCCGCACATCCGTCGTATTCAGTTCAGTTGGCGAAGAGCCGCGCGTCGTGCCGGCAATGGCGCATTGCGGCGATGTCCGCGGCGAAGGTGCTGGACCGCAGTTCGTCGAGATCAGGCGCTGGACGTGCGAGCACGGCGGCGAGCGGCGTGCGCAGGCTCGTGAGCACGCGCTGCGCGTCGAGATGGCCGACGATGCCGAGCCGCACCGCCGAACTCACAGCGCCCGTGCACGCCGCGTGCGCGGAGATTGCTCGCGCCTCGCCCTCACCGATGCCGAAGCTGCGCCACAGCATGCCCTGCACGGCCGGCAGATGGCCGGGTGTGCGCCCGGCGACAATGGCCGCGCGCAGGTCCTTCGCAAGCGCCGCACCGAGCCGCGCATGCACCTCGGCAAGCGTGCGGCCGAGCCGGCGCGAGCCTTGCCGCATCGGTTCGGGCAGCGTCACGGCTTCGGCCGCGGCATCGACTTCGAGCCAGGCGTCGAGCCGGTCCGCCCGCCATGCGGCGCACACGATGCCCTGATCGAGGCTCGCCCAGCGTTCTAGCGCCTGCGCTTGCACGAACACCGCGAGCGACGCGGCATCGGTCACGAGTCCGTCCTGCTGCAAGGCTTCGAGGCCCCATGAAAAGGCCATCGAACCGCTCGGGAAAAAGCTGTCCGATTGCTGCAGGCCCGCGAGCAGGCCCGTGAACTCAGTCATGTGCGTGCTCGTGCGCATGCGGGTGCGGGGAGGCGTGACGGCGCTCGTGCGCATGTTCGTGACCATGCTCGATCTCGCTGATGTGCCCATCTTCGAGCATGGGTGCAAGCCGCACGCGGTAGTCTTCGACCGGCCCCTTCACCGCGATCTCCAGCACGCTCCCGTCGAAGCGCACCGCCCAGTGCATGTTGCCGGCGAAATACCCGAGTTCGAGCGCGCTCGCGGCGTCGCGCGCCTGCACACGCAGCCAGCGCGTGTGCTCGGTGCGCACGACGAGCGCCGCGTCGGCGTCCAGATGCAGCACCGCGCCGTCGAAAAGATGCGTCCGGCGATCTAGCGCGATGCCGCATTCCACGCCGCGCTGGGTGCGCGTGCGCAGCCGGTGACGGCGGATGTCGTCGGCGGCGAGCGTGACCGTATCCACGCGCCCGCGATGTTCGAGCGCGTGCAGCAGATCGGCTACGTGCGGGTCCGACGCGCTGCCCACGATGGACGTATAGGTGATCATCGCGCGCTACCGATGCGTCAGGTCCGACGGGTTCGGGATGCCTGGGATCGGGCATTCCTCGGTGCCGGGCGTGCTGCGCGTGATGTCTTCAACCATCTTGCGCGTCGCTTCGGGGTCGGTGATCCACTTCGAATAGAAGTCGAACGGGCATTCGGCCACGCCGTTCGCATCCTCGCGGGAATTGATCTTGCCCGTGTAGCCGCGATGCAGCAGCTTGTACAGATGGTTTTCCGACTGCATGTTCTTACGCGCGTCGCGGATCAGGCTCTTCGAAAGCGCCGCGTACTGGATGCCCATCTCCTCGGTGCCGCACTCGCCTAGCGTGCGCCCGTCGAAGCCGACGATCGACGAGTGGCCGAAGTAGGAATACACGCCGTCGAAGCCCGCCGCATTTGCAACCGCCACATAGACGTTGTTGGCCCAGGCCATCGACTTCGCCATCACGATCTGCTGTTCCTTCGCCGGGTACATATAGCCCTGGCAGCGAACGATCAGCTCCGCGCCCTTCATCGCGCAGTCGCGCCAGATCTCCGGATAGTTGCCGTCGTCGCAGATGATGAGGCTTATCTTCATGCCCTTCGGCCCTTCCGACACATACGTGCAGTTGCCCGGATACCAGCCTTCGATCGGTACCCACGGCATGATCTTGCGGTACTTCTGCACGATCTCGCCCTTGTCGTTCATCAGGATCAGGGTGTTGTACGGCGCCTTGTTCGGATGCTCCTCGTGGCGCTCGCCGGTAAGCGAAAACACGCCCCACACCTTTGCGCTGCGGCAGGCTTCGGCGAAAATCTCCGTCTCTTCGCCCGGGATCGCGGCCGCCGTGTCGTACATCTCCTGCTGGTCGTACATGATGCCGTGCGTGCTGTATTCCGGGAAAATCACGAGGTCCATGCCGGGCAGGCCGGCCTTCATGCCCTTCAGCATCCCGGCTATGTTGCGCGCGTTCGCGAGCACCTCCGCCTTCGTGTGCAAACGCGGCATCTTGTAGTTCACGACAGCAACCCCGACGGTATCGAGACTGCTCGAAATATCACCATGTTGCATGCTCATCTCCTCGTGGATCAATGACATCGGTCCGGGCGTCTGGCATTACCGCCGTTCAGATGGTCAGGTAACGCATGATGCGATCGGCGTCGACGTTCTCGCGTTTGTCGCTGTGCACGAATCGCCCCTTCTCGATAATGAGGAAGCGGTCAGCGATGTCGAGCGTGAACGTGAGCACCTGCTCGGATACGATCAGTGCGAAATCGCGCTCCTTCTTCAGGCGGTTGAGCGCCCGCGCGATGTCCTTGATGATCGAGGGCTGGATGCCTTCGGTGGGTTCATCGAGAATCAGCACCTTGGGCTCCGAGACGAGCGCGCGCGCGATCGCGAGTTGCTGCTGCTGGCCGCCGGACAGATTGCCGCCGCGCCGGTTGCGCATCTCATGGAGCACCGGAAACGAATCGAAGATGTACTCGGGAATCACCGGCCGCTTGAAGCGGTCCATGCCGGACAGGATGTTTTCTTCGACGCTCAGATAAGGAAAGATCATGCGGCCCTGCGGCACGTAGCCAAAGCCCGCCATCACACGCTCGTAGCTCTTTGCATTCACGAGCTCTCGGTCATTCAGTTTGATATGTCCGCTGCGCGATGGAATCATGCCGATCAGCGCCTTCAGCAGGGTCGTCTTGCCCATGCCGTTGCGGCCCATCACCGCGACGGTCTCGCCCGCCGCGAGATCGAAAGTGAGGTCGAGCAAGACATGACTCTCGCCGTAGAAGACGTTCAGGTTGTCGATAGCAAGCATGGTCAGTGCCCCAGGTAAACTTCGATCACGCGCGGGTCGTTCTGCACCGCGTCCATCTTGCCCTCCGCCAGCTTCTTGCCTTGATGCAATACCGTGACCTTGTGCGCAACCGATTTCACGAACTCCATGTCGTGCTCGATCACCACCACCGAGCGCCCTTCCGCGATCTTGCGCAGCAGCTCGCCCGTCAGCTCGCGCTCCTTCGCGCTCATGCCGGCAACAGGCTCATCAAGCAGCAGCAGTTCGGGGTCCTGCATCAACAGCATGCCGATCTCAAGCCATTGCTTCTGTCCGTGGGACAGCAGCGCCGCTTTGCGATCGAGTTCATCGTCGAGGAAGATCATCTGCGCGATACGGTCGATCTCGTTGCGCACCGTTTCACTGCGGTTGAAGAACAGGCAGCCGATCACGTCGCGCTTCTTCGGATATGAAATCTCGAGGTTCTCGGCCACGGTCAGATCCTCGTACACCATCGGGTTCTGAAACTTGCGCCCCACGCCCGCGCGCGTGATCTGGTACTCGAGCATTTTCTCCAGATAAAGCCCCTTGAACTCGATAGTGCCCGCCGTGGGCTTCGTCTTGCCGCAAATCATGTCAAGCAGCGTGGTCTTGCCCGCGCCATTCGGCCCGATCACGACATGCAGTTCCTTTTCTTCCACGTAGAAAATCAGATCGTCCACGGCCTTGAAACCATCGAACGACACCGTGAGGCCCTCCACCGCCAGGATCATCGACGTCATTGCGCGACTCCGTGACTGTTGCGTTGCCGGACCGGCTGGCGATCACGCAACCAGTCGATCACGCCAGCGAGCCCTTTCGGCAGGAACATCGGCACGAAAATGAAGAGCGCGCCAATGAAATACACCCAGAAGCCCACGAAATTTTCGGAGAGAAAGCTCTTCGCCGCGCCGATGATCACAGTGCCGTACACCGCACCGACAAGCGAGAGCCGACCACCGACCGCCGCATAGATCACCATTTCGATCGACGGCACGATGCCGCATACCGACGGCGAGGCAAAGCCGACCTGCAGCGTGAACATCGCGCCGCCAATCGCCGAGAACAAAGCGGCGACCGCGAAGATAAAACCCTTGAAGAGCGCCGGATCGTAGCCCGAGAAACGGATGCGGTCCTCGCGGTCGCGGATCGCGATCAACACCTTGCCGAGCCGGCTTCTCAGGATGAAGCGTCCGGCGAGCACCGCGCCCAGCAACAGCATGGTGGTCACGTAGTACATGATCAGAGTGGCCGTGTTGCTCTGCACGCTATAGCCCATGAAGGTGGGCAAATTCGTGATGCCGTTGACACCGCCCGTATAGCCCTGCTGACCGATGATGACGATCGACATGATCGATGCGAGCGCAAGCGTCACGATCGAAAAATACACGCCGCCCACACGCTTTCTGAAGTTCGCATAGCCGAGCACGAAAGCAACCAGCGCCGGGATGACCAGGATCGCCGGCAACGCGAACCAGCCGTGCTCGAACGGCACCCACCACCATGGCAGCTTGTCGATGCTGTTCCAGGTCATGAAGTCGGGAACCGGCGAACCGCCGCCACCGAACACCGCTGCGGCCGGGTCGTTCGCACTGGCCTCGAGCTTCATGTACATCGCCATCATGTAGCTGCCCAGACCGAAGAAGATTCCTTGACCGAGGCTCAGGATGCCGCCGTAGCCCCATGTCAATACAAGGCCGACCGCGCAAAACGCGAAACTCAGGTACTTCGCGAACAGACCGAGACGGAACGCTCCCGTGAGCGCCGGTATGGCGATCAGCAGCACTAGGGCCAGAATCAGCACGGAATATTTGTCGAGCAGGAAGGCGCCACGCCAGCCGGCCGCGGCCGACGTGGCAGCGTTCGACGCGTCACCGCGTGGCGAAGAGAGAGGAAGGTTTTTCATGTTTCCGCGATGCCTCGATTTCAGTGTGTCCGATGGTCCGAAAGTGAATGGATGAAGACGTTTGTATGTTGCGGCCCTCGTCGCGCGTCACCGCCCGCGGACTCCCCGAAAAAAAAAACCCGAAGCCAGGAAGAACCTGGTTTTCGGGCTTTTTGGCCGGTGTCATGCGAGACGCCTTTGTCTCGGACGACGAAACGAGTGCGAAATTAACCGGCGATGAACGCGGCCGGTTGTTTCGTTAAGAGCGGACTATCGTGTGACGGATCGTGCGCTCGCAGGCTACGATTTGCAAGAGCCGTGCCATCCGACAAGAACGATGCCCAGTGCGGCATCCGTCCTTTCGCCGCGATGCGAGGCTCCCCAAGCTGGGGTGGAGGCGCACATTTCCCGTGCACTACGCATCGATCCTGCACAACGACGGAAGAAGTGCAGTTGGATTAGCAATTCAGAAATGCAGGTTTTCGTGAGCCTTGATGATTATGTCCGCCATCGCCTCGAGCGACTGGCGCTGGCCCATTGCGCGCGAGCGCAACACCTCGTGCGCCTCCGGCTCCGTCAGCTTGCGCGTATCCATCAGGATCGACTTGGCACGTTGGATTTGCCGCTGGTCCGCGGATTTTCCGGCGATTCTCTGCGCGTAGCGTTCCAGCGTCATGCGGCTCTTGTGCTGGTGCAGCGACACCGCCATCGCAGTGAGCACGCCAAACGAGCGCACGGGCGACGGCACTGTGCAGTAAGCGTTCAGTTGCATAACGATCTCGATGAAGATCGGATTCTCGTAGCTCACCACCGGGATCACTGGCGGCGTATCTCGCAACTCCAGCCACGGCAGCGGGCCTGAGAGCGTCTCGGGGCGCATCGCCATGAAGACGATGTCGGCCTCCTCCGGCAAAGCCGCCGGGGCCGGCCAGAAGCGGCACACGCGGCAGCCGATGCGGCGCAACTGCGCGAGCAATTCCTCGCCGTCCTGGTCGAGCGGATGGATTGCTACAACACTGAGCGAGCGGATGTCGCGAAGCCCTTGAGGCGTCGTCGGCAAAGGATGGCGTTTCATCGCTGCACCTCGTGATGGTCTACGTGCGGCACGGAGGCTGAAAGCTGTGCACGTCGCTAAACTCCTTCAAGGCGACTAACCGCATCGTTCAGGGGCCCATCGCCACGCCTTCGTAGCTCCAAGGTGGCCGAAACACAACTTTTCCGATCGGGCGCATGTCGACAACGGCGGCGCCCAGTATGCACACGAAATTTTTTTAACGCAACAATAGTTCCTATTAGGAAACTCCGGGGAGAGCCCCATGCCCGTCACGTAGGAGACCTTTCGTTCCGTATGCGGCTAGCGAATGCAACTGGACGACTGCGCTAGTCTGTCCGAACACGAACTTGGCGTCGCCGTTTGTGAACTGCGCGAGCGGCACGAACCGGAGACGGACTCAACGCGCTCAGCCGCAACTCGAAGGCGCTATTCCTGCCCGACCGATGGGCTTTGTCGATAACGAACAAGGGGCGAGTGAGATCGATATGCGAAGTAGTGCTTATATTGCGAGGTCGTAGAATTGGTCAGCGGCGGACGGAGGGGTCCCGAGAGGACATTTCATCTGCCCTTCAGCGATCATGTGCATAATTTCCATGCCGACCAGAAGAATCGGGGCACAGCGAAATGCCTTGAACCTTTAGCATGGGCCGCGTCCGTCGCTTGATCGCCCGATGGTCCTGTTCGACCAGGTTATTGAGATATTTCGACTGGCGGATGTTGATGGGCGTTTCACGATCGGCATTGATCGCGGCGAGATTGGCGCCGCTTTTGTCGATGGTTATCGTCTGGTGTACACCGTTCTGGACGATCGATTTCTCAAAGTAGCGCCGGGTCGCACTTTGTCCCGATGGGCGCGTTGCAGAGAGTCGATAATGTTGGCGGGCATTGTCACGTTCACGAGGCGGTCGGTTAGGATGACGAGATGAAGAACTCGAAATCGCTTTATCACGGTCACCGATTCCCGGCGTCAGTCATCAGCCATGCCGTTCGTTGGTACTTTCGCTTCCAGCTCAGCCTGCGCGACGTCGAGGAACTGCTGTTCGAGCGTGGCGTGATCGTCAGTCATGAATCGATTCGTCGTTGGACCGAGAAATTCGGCACTGGTTTCGCGCATCGCGTCAGGGCTGCGCGGCGCCAGCCGGGCAGCACGTGGCATCTTGACGAGATGTTCGTGACGTTACGCGGCGTGCCTTATCTCCTGTGGCGCGCGGTCGACCAACATGGCATTGAGCTCGATATCCTGCTGCAGAAGCGGCGTGGGTATTGTCACGTTGTTGATGTGCGGCCGAACGAAACCGCGGCGCGCGAGGATGATGAACTCATGCGGCGAGACGTCCGAGCATCGAGACGCACGTCACCCTCTCCCAAGCCTCGAAGGCTTGGGTGCGTACCTCTCGCTTCTGTTGCGCATTCGTGTGATATCGACAGTGAATGAACGGTTCTGGTGCAAACAGTGAATGTGATCGGTTAGAGTGCTGCTTCCCCGATCTCATGATTCGATAATGAGCAAGCTTAAAAACATGGGCGATCTGTTCTCAGGCCGTCACTTCAACCGCGATGTGATCATTCAGTGCGTGCGCTGGTATCTACGCTACAAGCTCAGCCTGCGTGATCTCGTCGAGATGATGGCCGAGCGCGGCCTGTCGCTCGCCCACACAACGATCCTTCGTTGGGTGAAGCGTTACACGCCGGAGTTTGTCAAGCGCTGGAACCGTTTCGGCACGCCTGCGGGAACGTCGTGGCGTGTCGACGAAACGTACCTGAGAGTCCGCGGTAAATGGGTCTATCTTTATCGGGCAGTAGATCGGGCGGGTCAGACGGTTGACTTCCTGCTCAGGGCGAAACGCGACGTGAACGCGGCCAAAGCCTTTTTCAACAAGGCGATCAAACATCAGGGGCGGCCGCCGCAAACCACTACACTCGATGGCTATGCCGCCTCACACCGTGCTGTGCGCGAGATGAAGGCCGACGGCCTGATGCCCGAGGGCACGAAGGTTCGATCTTCGAAATATCTCAACAATCTGATCGAACAGGACCATCGCCATATCAAGTCCCGGACCAATGCCATGCTCGGCTTCAAGCGTTTCAGGAACGCCGCGAGCACTCTGGCCGGCATTGAGTTGATGCATCGCATTAGCAAAGGCCAATTCAATCTCGCAAAGCTCGGCCTCAAAGATGCCACTGTACCCACCGTATGGAATGCGGTCCTGTCTTATCGATAAGGTATCCTTTTTATCGAGACCTTCTCGTCCAGACAGCCTATTTGCACCAGAACCTCATGCAGGACCGTCTGCCATTGCGCGCCTCGACGCGCTTCCCGGAAAAGCTCACCTTCATGTCGAATCCGGCCGCCCGCAGCGGCGTCGCGCTGCAACCCGCTCCGCTCGAAACGCTCGCTATCCCTGCGGCGCTTGACGGTCGCACGGGATCGAACCGCGCGATCGGCGGCCATGCGCAGATTGCCGCGGCAAACGACCTGGAGGCAATACAGGCATGGCTCGCGCGCTTTGCCGACAAGCCGGCGACCTTCGACAGCTACCGCAAGGAAGCCGAGCGGCTGCTGCTCTGGTCGCTGGTGCAGCCAGGCAAACCGCTGTCGTCACTCACCCACGAGGACCTTGTCCGCTATCAGCGCTTTCTCGCAGACCCGCAGCCCGCCGCAACATGGGTCTCGGGCAGGGGTCGCAAGCATCCGCGCGGCGACGCGCGCTGGAGACCTTTCTACGGCCCACTGTCCCCTGCCAGCACCCGGCAGGCGATGGTCATTCTGAACGTGCTGTTTTCATGGCTGGTGCAGGCCGGGTATCTGGCCGGCAACCCGCTCGCGCTCTCGCGCCAGCGGGCGCGGCATGCCGCGCCGCGCATTACCCGCTATCTCGAACCCGGGCTGTGGCAGGAGGTGAAGGACACCATCGCGTCGATGCCACAGGACACCGCGCGCGCCCGCGCGCACTATCACCGCGTGCGCTGGCTCTTTACGCTGCTGTATCTGGGCGGCCTGCGCATCGCCGAGGCCGGGGGCAACACGATGGGCCAGTTCTTCGCGCGGCGCGATGCCGATGGCGCGATGCGCTGGTGGCTGAGCGTCCACGGCAAGGGCGACAGGGAACGGCTGGTGCCGGCGACGCGCGAACTGATGACCGAACTCACGCGCTACCGGCAATCGTTCGGGATGACGGCCCTGCCCTCACCCGGTGAGGCTACGCCGCTCGTGCTTCCTATTGGCCGGACTTCAGAAGCCAGGACGAAGCTCGCCCGCGAACGCGCTGACGGCCGATCACCCGCGCCGCTCACGCGGGCCGCGCTGCACGCGATCGTGAAAAACGTGTTTGCAGGCGCCGCCGCCCGGCTGCGCGAACGCGGCGGAGAATTCCTGTCACGCGCGGACCTGCTCCAGGCGGCGTCTGCGCACTGGCTGCGACATACTGCCGGTTCGCACATGGCCGACCAGAAGGTCGATCTGCGGCTGGTGCGCGACAACCTCGGGCATGCGTCGCTGACCACCACCAGCGTGTATCTTCATGCTGACGACGATCGCCGGCATGATGAAACCGATGAGAAACACCGCATCGGCTGGTGAGGCCGGTTTACTTTACGTATTGCGGATGTCAGCGCCCCGGCGCAGTACAGGACAGCCGTCCCATATCCAGATTGCATCGCCTGTGCAAAAATGCTCTTAACGCTCCTTGAAGCGTCGTCCCTGACCACCTATGGAACTCCTCGACCTTGAACCGCAAGTGCTCGCGAATCGCCGCGGAGTGGCCTTCGGCCTCCCCCATCAGAGCACGGTTGGATGCGTCATCACCATCCGGGCGCTGGAAGCCTGCTTCTGGCTTGAACCGCAGGCCAGCGACGCGCGGATCCTGAAGACATTTCGTGACGGTTACAGCCGCATCCGGGCCATCGCCGAACGGAAGCTGCTCGCCCATCCGACCACAACGCTTGAACTGACACCGACCGACTTCGTGCATCGCTAGGCACGAGACGGCAGGCGAATGCGCACGCGACGCGGCGCTTAGGTGGCGCGCAGATTCGCGCTTCGTGCGCGGGCGCGAGAAGAACGAGCGGCGCAGCCTCGCTGCGGCGCCCAACGCCCCGCCATGTTGCCGGCTGCACAGCGAAGTCGCGCAAATCGGCGAGACCGCATCGCTGCGCACGTCCTCTCTACTGGTGCACGGTGCACGGCCGGCTCTGGTGCAAATAGGCGGTCTGGACGAGATTTTTGTTATAGAAAGGATACCTCATCAAGCAGACAGGACGGCCTCCCAAACTGCGGGCGCAGCGGTATCTTTGAGGCCGAGCTTCGCGAGGCTGAATTGGCCCTTGCGAATACGATGGACCAACTCAATACCTGAGAGTGTAATCGCTGCGTTCCTGAAACGTTTGAAGCCGAGCATGACTTTCGTCCGGGACTTGATGTTGCGGTGGTCCTGCTCGACCAGATTATTGAGATATTTCGAGGATCGGACGTTTGTGTCCTCAGGCAGCAAGCCATCGGCCTTCATCTCGCGCACGGCGCGGTGCGAGGCTGCATAACCATCAAGCGTGATGGTCTTCGGTGGCTGGCCTTGATGTTCGATTGCCTTCCTGAAAAAGGCTTTTGCCGCCTTCACGTCGCGCCTGGCGCTGAGCATGAAGTCTACTGTCTGGCCCACCCCATCCACCGCTCGATAAAGATAGACCCACTTGCCGCGCAGCTTGAGGTAAGTCTCGTCGACACGCCACGACTGCCCGGTGGGCCTGCCAAAGCGGTTCCACCGTTTCACGAACTCCGGCGCAAAGCGCCGCACCCAGCGCAGGATCGTCGTGTGCGCCAGCGACAGACCCCGTTCCGCCATCATCTCGACCAGATCGCGCAGGCTAAGCTTGTAGCGCAGGTACCAGCGAACACACAGAATGATCACATCGCGGTCAAAGTGACGGCCTGCGAACAGTTCGTCAAGGCTCTTCAGCTTGCTCATCGTCGGTTCTCAATTCGTTCAGCCTGACACCTTAACCGATTCGCCCCCGCGTTATTTGCACCAGAGCCATCATGGGCACCAGGATACGGTTGACAACGAATCCCGGCGAGTTCTTCACGTCGATCGGCGACTTTCCAAGCCGCACGGTCAATTCACGAACTGCTTCAGCGGTATCGGCGCTGGTTTGCAGACCGCGAATGATTTCCACCAGCGACATCAGTGGAACCGGGTTGAAGAAGTGCATGCCGATGAAGCGCGACGGATCGGCCAGCGATGCAGCGAGCGTCGTGATTGAAATCGACGATGTGTTTGATGCGACTATCGTATCGCGTCTGACTACCGACTCGATCTGCGTCACGATACGCAGCTTGAGCTCGATGCTTTCGGTGGCTGCCTCGATCACCAGGTCGACGGCAGCCAGTCGCTGATAGTCAGTCGACGTTTCGATACGCGCGAGCGCCGCATCACGCGCCGGACGCTCGAGCTTCTCTTTTGCGACAAGCCGGTCCATGCTTGCGCTCAGGGCGGCCATGCCTTTTGCGAGCGCCTCATTGGTGACGTCGACCATCACGACCTTCACGCCAGCGATGGCCGCCGTCTGTGCAATGCCATTGCCCATCGTGCCGGCGCCGACGACACCTATCGTTTCAATTGCCATGATTTGCCTCTCAATGCGCTATTGCGCACGCACTATGCGCGACGAAGGTTTTCGAACACGGCCGCGATGCCCTGGCCTCCGCCAATGCACATCGTGACGAGCGCAAAGCGTTTATCGATACGCTGAAGCTCGTACAACGCCTTGACCGTAATCAGTGCGCCGGTCGCAGCGATCGGATGGCCCAGCGCAATGCCTGATCCGTTCGGGTTGACCATGGCCGGATCGAGTTCGAGCAGTTGCGTCACTGCGCAGGCCTGCGCCGCGAACGCTTCGTTCGATTCGACGACATCCAGATCCGTTACATCCAGTCCCGCCCGCTGCAACGCGATGCGTGTCGCCGGCACCGGGCCGATGCCCATATAGAGTGGGTCGACCCCGGCGTGCGCGTATGAGACAAGCCGCGCGAGCGGCTCGATGCCGCGTTGCTCGGCTGTCTTGCGCTCCATCATCACGACGGCTGCGGCGGCATCGTTGATGCCGGACGCGTTGCCGGCCGTGACCGTGCCCCCATCCCGCAGGAATGCAGGTCGCAGTCCCGCGAGTTCGTCGAGATCGAGTTGCAGACGGACGTGCTCGTCGGTGTCGAACACTGTCGACTGTCCCTTGACCTTGCGCGTGACCGGAACGATCTGCTCCTTGAACCTGCCTTCGGCAATCGCGTGCGCTGCCCGGCGGTGCGACTCAAGGGCCAGCGCATCCTGCTGCTCGCGCGTAATCCCATACTTGCGCGCAACATTCTCCGCGGTCATTCCCATGTGCATCGAATGGATCGGGTCGTGCAGCGCGCCGAGCATCATGTCGATCAGACGTGTGTCTCCCATGCGCGCGCCAAAACGGGCGTCAGGCGTCACGTACGGCGCGCGGCTCATGTTCTCTGCGCCGCCGCCGATTGCTATGTCCGCATCGCCAAGCAGGATCGTCTGCGCAGCCGAAACGATCGCCTGCAAACCCGAGCCGCAAAGGCGGTTGACAGTGAACGCAGGGGTCGCTTCGCTCACGCCCGCGTCGAGCGCCGCAACGCGCGCGAGGTAGAGATCTTTCGGCTCCGTCGCGATCACGTTGCCGAACACCACGTGGCCGACCTCGTCTCCCGACACGTTGGCTCGCGCAAGCGCTTCGCGCGCCACCAGTGCCCCGAGCTGGGTCGGCGGCAGGTCTTTGAGACTGCCACCGAACTTGCCGATTGCGGTGCGCACACCGCTTACAACGACGACTTCCCTTTCCATTGCTACTCCTTTGCCGACAGCGAATGCGCGCAGCGTGCGCTAGCGACGCTCGCGATACGAAAAAACCTCGCTCTCAAGCCGATTGCGTGCGCCGGTAGCGGCCCAGTTCCAGCCTGGCGATCGCGTTGCGGTGAACTTCATCAGGTCCGTCGGCAAGCCGCAGCGTGCGCTGATTCGCCCACGCATAGGCAAGCGGAAAATCGTCCGATACACCAGCCGCTCCGTGCACCTGGATTGCCCAGTCGATCACCTTCAAGGCCATGTTGGGCGCGACCACCTTGATCATCGCAATCTCGGCCCGGGCCTCCTTGTTGCCAACCGTATCCATCATGTATGCGGCCTTGAGCGTCAAAAGACGCGTCATTTCGATTTCACACCGTGCCTGCGCGATGCGTTCCTGCGTGACGCCCTGCTCGCCGAGCGGTTTGCCGAAAGCGACGCGTTCCAGGCTGCGCGTACACATCAATTCGAGTGCACGCTCGGCGGCGCCGATACTGCGCATGCAGTGATGAATACGCCCCGGGCCCAGCCGCCCCTGAGCGATCTCGAAGCCGCGTCCTTCCCCTAGCAACAGGTTAGAAGCCGGAACGCGCACATCGCGCAACTCGATCTCCATATGACCGTGCGGGGCATCGTCGTAGCCGTACACCGGCAGGAAGCGCTTCACCGTGATGCCAGGCGTATCCGCCGGCACGACGATCATTGACTGCTGCGCGTGGCGTGGCGCATCTGGATCGGTTTTACCCATAACGATATAGACTTTGCATCTCGGGTCGCCGGCGCCAGACGACCACCACTTCGTGCCATTGATCACGTAGTGGTCGCTGTCGCGATCGATCCGGCAGGCAATATTCGTTGCGTCCGATGATGCGACTGCTGGCTCCGTCATCAGGAACGCCGAGCGGATCTCCCCGCGCAGAAGCGGCCCGAGCCAGCGGTCCTTCAGTGCCTCGCTCGCATAGCGTTCGAGCGTTTCCATGTTGCCCGTGTCGGGCGCCGAACAGTTGAATACTTCCGGCGACCATGGAACCCGGCCCATGATTTCGCACAGCGGCGCATACTCGAGATTGGTCAATCCCTCAGGCGCACGCGTCGAGCGCGGCAGGAACAGATTCCACAAGCCCGCCTTTCGCGCAAGCAGCTTCAGCTCGTCTATGATGCGAGTTGGCACCCAGGGATTGCCCGCCTGCCGGTTCGTCCGGATCTCCTCGAGGTAGCGCGCTTCGTTCGGGTAGATGTGTTCGTCGAAGAACGCCAGCAACCGCTCCTGCATGTGTCTGACGTTCGGTGTGTAGTCGAATTGCATGATGTCTCCGTTGTTGCTGACGTCAGAGGGTCAATCCACCGTCGACGACGATGCATTCACCGTTCGTGTAACTCGCGGCGTCGGACACGAGGTAGAGTACGGTACCCGCCATTTCGCGCGGTTCGGCATGGCGACGCAAAGGAATGCGCCCCATCCATTCGTCGTAAATCGATTTCGTTTCGAACAGTGCCCCCGCGAACTTCGTTCTGGTCAAACCTGGAAGGAGCGCATTCACGCGTATTCCGTAAGGTCCGCATTCTTTCGCAAAGGCCTTCGTCATGTTGACGACGGCCGCCTTGCTGACCGAATAGATGCCCTGCATGTCCCCCGGCTGCAATGCGTTGATCGACGCAGTGTTGACAATCGCACCGCCACCCTGCTCCCGCATCATCCGTCCGGCTTCTACCGACATGAAGAAGTAGCCGCGAATATTGACCTCGACGGTCTTGTCGAACGCCGCGAGGTCAGTGTCGAGGATGTGGCCAAAATAGGGATTCGCCGCCGCGTTGTTGACCAGAATGTCCAGCCGCTTGTGGACTGCGCGGATGTGCTCGAAGGCCTTTGCGATGTCCTCCATGCGCCCGACGTGGCATGCGAGTGCCTCCGCACTCCCACCGCCTTCGCGAATGCGCCTGCATACGGCTTCGCAGTCTTCCAGCTTCCGGCTCGTCACAATGACATGCGCGCCCTGTTGAGCAAGCAAGCTGGCAATCTCTTCACCGATTCCCCTACTTGCACCGGTGACGAGTGCGACCTTGCCGGTCAGATTGAAGAGGTTAGTGCTCATGTTGATGGTTACTCTTTAAATGAATAGGTCCGCCGGTTCGTCATTGATCTGACGGATCAGCCTTGTTCCTCGAGGACATCTACCGCCATGCGTGCCAGCGTTTCCGCCATCGCCCCGACCTCTTGCGCGTTTGCGTGTGACGCATTGCCGTCCATCGCACGTTTTTTGACCCCTTGCACGATGGCGGCCAGCCGGAAGAAACTCATCGCGAGATAGAAGGACCAGCCGTAAATCGCCGGGATGCCGCGCAGTTCACAATATCGGGCAACGATTTCCTTTTCGTTCGGCAAACCCAGCGCGGCCCTGTCTTCGCCCTGAAGCCCCACGATGGGGCCATTCGCAGGCAGCCGCAGGCACATGCAAAAATAGGCAAGATCCGCAAGCGGGTGACCCAGCGTCGACAGTTCCCAGTCGAGCAATGCCTTGATACGGCATTCGTGCGGATCAAAGATGAGATTGTCGATGCGGAAATCGCCGTGCACGAGGGAAGGCGCAACCTGTTGCACGGGGCAATGGACAGGCAACCATTTGATCAGGGTCTCCATCGCGTCTATGTGCTCTGTCTCGGCGGCACGATACTGCCGTGTCCAGAGAGCGATCTGTCGCTCGAAGTAATTGCCCGCGCGGCCGTAATCGGACAGACCCACGACGTCGATATCCACATCGTGAAGCGTCGCCAACGCGCGAACGATCGCGTCGTAATAGTCACCCCGCCGTTCCCGAGCAATCTCAGGCAACGCGGGATTCCAGAAAATGCGCCCCTCTTCGAAGCTCATCACATAGAACATCGTGCCGATCACATCCTTGTCTTCGCACAGGTGATACGCGCGAGCCACGGGTACATCCGTCTTTGCAAGCGCGTCCAGTACACGAAACTCGCGATCCACCGCGTGGGCCGATTTCAGCAGCGGTCCGGACGGTTGTCTACGCAATACGTAGTTGCCACTTGCGGCCTTCAGCAGGAAAGTCGGGTTCGATTGGCCGCCCGTGAATTTGTGCGCGGACGCAGGACCGCTGAAACCCCGAATCGATCGCTCGAGATACGGAGCGAGTGCGCCGATATCGATATCAGTGGTATCCGTAGTTGTCATTCAATCGTCTCCTTTCGTTACGCGTATGTCTGATAGCGTCGACGGTCGACGCGATCGAGATGCGGATCGCTATTGAAGCTGCCAAGCTGCCATGCACGTTCGTTAAAGAAGAAACGGCAAAAGCTGCTGTTGCGAATCTGCATGTTCAGCGCGATGGCCGTCTCGGCCGGCGTTCTCAACACCTGCTGCGCCATGACGGCCATCACGCCGCCCGAGGTCACAACCAGCACGCGCTTTCCCGGACCGTCCTGAATAGCGCGCCTTGCCTCCGACACGCGACGCTGAAAGCTCGCCCATGCCTCGGGAATGGCTCCGTCGATGCCGTCTTCCGACCACAGTTGAAGCACCTGCCGCAGTCCCTTGAAGAAGTCGCTTTTCGACCCATGCCGCAAGGCCTTCAGCGCCGCGTGCTCCGGGCCCAGTGCTTCGAACAGTGCATGAAAGTCGTACTCGTCCAATCCAGCATGCTGCTCGATATGCGTCACGGCGTAGCCGAGGCCCTGAATGATCGCGTCGAGCGTCTGTCTGTGCCGACGCATCGTGCCGGTGATCACGCGATCGAAGACCGCGTCCTGTTGCGAGAAATATTCGCCGAGCCACACGGCCTGGCGCTCGCCGACCTCGGAAAGCAGGTCATAGTTGCCACTGCCAAACGATGCCTGCCCATGCCGGACCAGATAGAGTTCCGCCATACATCCTCTCGTCTGAATTCTGCGGTGACCGCGCGGTCTTACGCCGCTGCCTTCACCATGTCCTCGATGACCTTCTTCGCATCGCCGAACACCATCATCGTCTTGTCCATGTAGAACAGATCGTTGTCGAGCCCGGCGTAGCCCGCCGCCATCGAGCGCTTGTTGACGATCACGGTGCGCGCCTTGTACGCCTCGATGATCGGCATGCCGGCGATCGGCGACTTCGGATCGTTCTTCGCGGCCGGATTCACCACGTCGTTCGCGCCGAGCACCAGCACCACGTCGACCTGGCCGAACTCGCCGTTGATGTCCTCCATCTCGAACACCATGTCGTAGGGCACTTCGGCTTCCGCCAGTAGCACGTTCATGTGACCCGGCATGCGGCCGGCCACCGGGTGAATCGCATACTTCACCTCGATGCCCTTCTCGACCAGCTTGTCGGTCAGTTCCTTCAGCGCGTGCTGCGCTCGCGCCACCGCCAGCCCATAACCCGGCACGATCACCACGGTTTCCGCGTTGCCGAGCATGAACGACGCGTCATCGGCCGAACCCGATTTCACCGGACGTTGCTCCGCCGGCCCACCTGCCGCAGCCGCACCCGGCTCGTTGCCGAAGCCGCCGAGGATCACGTTGAAGAATGAACGGTTCATCGCGCGGCACATGATGTACGACAGGATCGCGCCCGACGACCCGACCAGCGACCCGGCAATGATCAGCATCGCGTTGTTCAGCGAGAAGCCGATGCCCGCCGCCGCCCAGCCGGAGTACGAGTTCAGCATCGACACCACCACCGGCATGTCCGCGCCGCCGATCGGAATGATGATCAGCACGCCGAGCACGAACGCGATGCTCGTCATGACGATGAACGGCAGCCACGCCTGCGTGACGAAGAAGAGAATGCCGAAGCCGATCATTGCGAGCGCGAGCACCAGATTGATCAGATGCTGGCCTGCATAGACGACCGGCGCGCCCTGGAAGAGCCGGAACTTGTACTTGCCCGACAGCTTGCCGAATGCGATCACCGAACCGGAGAACGTGATGGCGCCGACGAACGTGCCGATAAATAGCTCAATGCGATTGCCGTAAGGCAGGAAGCCGGGCAGACCCTCTTCAGCGCCGAGCCCGAACGCAGCCGGTTCCGACACGACCGCATACGCGATACACACGGCGGCGAGACCGATCAGCGAGTGCATCGCCGCAACCAGTTCGGGCATCTTGGTCATCTCGACGCGCGCCGCGACGAACGCACCGATGGCGCCGCCGACAATCAGCGCGACGGACACGAGCGACAGACCGAGCGTCAGGTTCGAACCCAGCGCCGCCGCCTGTTTGGCGATCAGCGCGATGGTCGTGAAAATCGCGATGGCCATGCCGACCATGCCGAACACGTTACCGGCGCGCGCGCTCTTCGGATTCGACAGCCCTTTGAGCGCCTGGATGAAGCACACCGACGCGATGAGATACAGGAGCGTAACGACGTTCGTACTCATTTACACACCCTCCTTAACAGCGATGCCATGGCCGACCTTCTTCTTCGGCTCCTTCTTCCTGAACATTTCCAGCATTCGCCTCGTGACGAGAAAGCCGCCGAACACGTTGACGGCGGCCAGCGCGACAGCGACCGTGCCGAACGACTTGCCCGTGGTGCCGACAGTCAGCCCCGCCGCCAGCATCGCGCCGACAATCACGATCGCCGAAATGGCGTTTGTCACGGCCATTAGCGGCGTATGCAGCGCCGGCGTTACGTTCCAGACAACGTGGTAGCCGACGTAGATCGCCAGCACGAAAATGATCAGATTGATCACGGTGTGGTTGATGACTTCCATCACCCGTCTCCTCTTAAGCCTTGCGCGTAACTTCACCGTCGCGTGCCAGCAGCGTGGCCGCGACGATGTCGTCCGCGAGATCGATATTGAGCGCGCCTTCCTTCGTGATGATCAGCTTCAGGAAGTCGAGCAGGTTGCGTGCATAGAGCGCCGATGCGTCAGACGGCACCATCGATGCGAGATTCGTGTGGCCGACGATCTGCACGCCGTTCTCCGTCACGATGACCTTGTCCGGCTCCGTGAGCGGACAATTGCCGCCACGGTGGCCGTTCACGACGGAACCACGTCCCGCTGCGAGATCGACGATCACCGAGCCTGCCTTCATCGCCTGCACCGTCTCGGCGGATATCAGCGTCGGCGCGGCACGGCCCGGAATCAGCGCGGTCGTGATGATCACGTCCGCCTGCTTCGCGCGCTCGTGGACAAGCGCCGCCTGGCGTTGCAGCCAGCTCGCGGGCATCGGCCGCGCATAGCCGCCGACGCCCTGCGCAGCTTCGCGCTCTTCGTCGGTCTCGTAAGCGACGTTGAGAAACTTCGCGCCGAGCGACTCGATCTGCTCCTTGACCGCGGGGCGAACGTCGGATGCCTCGATCACGGCGCCCAGGCGCTTGGCGGTCGCGATCGCCTGCAGACCCGCGACGCCCGCGCCGAGAATCAGCACGCGTGCCGCCTTCACGGTGCCCGCCGCCGTCATCAGCATCGGCATAAACCGGGGATAGTGATGCGCCGCGATCAGCACTGCCTTGTAGCCCGCGATGTTGGCCTGCGACGACAGCACGTCGAGACTTTGTGCGCGCGTGGTGCGCGGCGCGGCTTCCAGCGCGAACGCGGTCACGCCCGCAGCTGCAAGGCGCTGCGCATTCTCGGTGTTGAAGGGATCGAGCATGCCTGCGAGCACCGCACCGCGCATCATCAGCGGTAACTCGTCGGCAGTCGGTGACGCAACCTTCAGGACGATCTGCGCGCCGAATGCCGCTGCCGCATCTCCAATCCGTGCGCCAGCAATACGGTACGCGTCGTCGGTGTAATGAGCAGATTCGCCGGCTCCCGTCTCGACAGTCACCCCGTGCCCGTGGGCGACGAGCGTCTTGACCGTCTCGGGCGTCGCCGCGACCAGTGCCTGGCGGCCTTTCGGCTCCGCGGGTATTCCAATCTCCATTTGCAACCTCACATTGCGCATGTCTGCGCGATACTGTTTTGAATGGGTGAACGAACCAGACAGCCGCCGCGTTCGCGACTGTCACTCGCCCGTATCCGCGATGGTTGTCGAAACGCGACCCGTCACCGTCCGCTGCATGCGTTCCCGCTGCGCGACATGGCCGCGCCGATCCTTCGATCAGAAAAGATGACGAATGCCGATCTCGCCGCCCAGCTGATTCGACCCGGGATGCGGAGCCGCCGGCACTGCGCTGGAGGCTGACACCGAATAGATGCCCTGTTTACCGCTGTTCTTCATGTAAGCGAATACACCGTAAAGCGCGGTGCGTTTACTGAGGTTGTAGTTCGCCCGCAACGTGCCCATCGTGCCGTTGGCGTCGAAGTCGCCGTTATGGATATGCGCCACCTGCGCATCGAAGATCCATGCGCCGTAGGGCACCGATGCGCCGAGGTAGCCGATATCGAGTTTGGCCGACCGTACGTCGCCCTCGATCACCCTGTGCAGCCATCCCGTGCCTAGCCGCACCGACTTGATGTCGATGTGCGCGGCCAGCTGGTAACGCCGGTCGGTATCGCCGGATTTAGTGAAGGCAATACCCGGCGCACCCGGGACCACGGTGACGGGCGTCGCGCCTGCACCGCCGCGCTGTTCGTCATAGGTGGCGGCCACGCCCCAGGTATTACCTTCATACTTGAGCATCCCCGTGACCGCTCGACAGGCAAGGAAGTCGTTACCCGACTGGCCCGGGCAATTTGCCGTTGCACTCGAATCGCGGCCGAACGAGTAGCTCGCTCCGACCGTCACGCCGGAAAACGTGCCCATGTACACCACGTCGTTATCGAAGCGGGCAGCAAGCAGAAAAGGATCGAACGACGCCAGGCCGCCGAATCCCCCCGAGCCGATGATGTTCGATTCCACCATACCCCAGTTCGTCATGCTGTACTGCCGGCCAAACGTGAGCTGCCCCCAAGGCCCGCTCAACCCGACATAAGCCTGCCTGCCGAACAGGCGTCCGCCCTGCTGGAGCCCGCCGTTCGACGCCGAAAACCCGCTTTCCAGCGTGAAGACCGTTTTCAGTCCACCGCCCAGGTCCTCCGTGCCTCGCATTCCCCAGCGCGACGGCACGTCGCCTCCACCGATCACGGGCATTCGCGCAACGGAGCCGCCCGTCGGCGTGGCATGCGTGAAATACTCGATGCCCGTGTCCACGATCCCGTACAGCGTGACGGAACTTTGCGCAAACGCAGGCGCCGATGCGATCGCGGCCACCGCCGTCATTGCGATCCTGGTCTTTTTCATCTGGTCTCCACTTTCCGCCAATATGCTTTTCTTCCACAATTGATTCGTATAACGAATCAATAAACAGACACCGTCAGCAGCGTATCGCCGCGACGCCCTACCCGCTATCGACTGACACGCTGCGCGTCAGACGGGCACTTCTCCTTCGAGCGTGATCCGGTTCAATACGCGCTCTGCCTCGCCATAGTCATGCACGGCATAGTGCATCGTGCAACGGTTGTCCCACATCACCACGTCGCCCGCCTGCCACATGTGGCGGTAGACGTTGTCGGCGCTCGTCGAATGGTCGTACAGGAAGTCGAGCAGCGGCCGGCTCTCGGCGACCGTCATGCCCTCGATCTGCTGGGCGGTCTCGGGGTGGCCGACGTATAGGGCCTTACGGTGCGTTTCCGGATGGGTGCGCACGATCGGATGAACGGCAGTGGGAATTTTGTCGATCCCTCTCATGCGTGCAAGACGCAGCCCCGTGAAGCGTGCACGCAGACCCTCGAGCATGCGCTGCATGGTCGGCGACAGGCGGTCGTACGACACGTACTGGTTGCACCACATCGTGTCGCCGCCATGCGGCACCACAACCGCGGAAAGAATCGAGATTTTCGGCGGAACGGCGGTATAGATCGAATCCGAATGCCAGGCTTCCGTCGACGCGGTCTCTTTCGGAATTTTGGTGACCTGGATCAGGCCCGGGTAGCCCGGCACGGCCGGATCCAACGGATTGCTCTGGGCAGGGTTGCCCCAAAGCCTCGCGAATTCGACGTGCGCCGCCGGCTGCAGATTTTGCCCGCGGAACACGAGGACACCGTGCTCGAGAAATGCCCGATGCAGGACGTCGAACGTATCGCGGTTGACGGATTCGTTCAGATTGATGCCTTCGACCCGCGCTCCAACCGAGCCGGTCAGCGGAGTAATTTGGATGCTCATTGCAGTCTCCTGTTTATCGATACTGTGCGTCTGAGATTCTCATGCCACCGTCAGCACGATCTTGCCGACGTGCTGATCGCGTTGCATGTAGGCGTGTGCTTCTGCGATCGCGTCAATGGAAAATGTCCGGTCGATCGGCAATCCTATGCGTCCCGCCTCGAGAAACGGCAGCAAGTCGCGCGCGCACGCCTGGATGCATTCGAGCCGTTCCTCCTCGGTACGGGTGCGGAACGTGACGCCAATCAGCTTCAGACGCTTGAGCCACAGCTTCGTCAGATCGATCTGGGCGGTGGCGGACCCGAGCCGCGCGATATGGACGAGACGCCCTTGGACCGCAAGGCATTCCATATTTGCTTCGAAGACAGGCCCACCCACCGTGTCGATGATCACGTCGACGCCGCGCTTGTCGGTCGCGGTCATTACTGCGTCGACCTGCGACTCGCGCGACGAATCGATACACACGTCGACGCCGAACCGGGCGAGCTTGTCGAGCTTGGCAGCCGAGCGCGACATTGCGATCACGGGCTTCGCTCCGAGCACCGACGCGATCTGGATCGCGGCCATCGCTACGCCGCCCGATGCGCCATTGATCAGGATGGACTCGCCTTTGCGTAGTTGACCGTTGGTCACGACCGCATCATGCGCCGTGACGAAAACATTCGCGAATGCTGCCGCATCGATCCACGACAGGTTCTGCGGAATGGGCATCAGCGCGCGCGGGTCGGAGAGCACGTATTCCGCCTGACAACTGCGGCCATGACCCATCACCCGGTCTCCTTTGCGCCAGCCGCTCACGCCGTCGCCAATCTGGGCCACTTCTCCGGCGAATTCCACGCCCGTAGTAATGACGTTGCCCGTGCGAAGCTCGCGAGCCTGGTTGATCTCGCCACGATTCAGGCCTGCCGCCCGCACTTTGACCAGCACCTGTCCGGCGCCAACCTGCGGAACGGGAATGTCCTGGATCTCGATCTTGCCGCCGTTTGGCGTCGGTACTACGCGTACTGCTTTCACTGTTGTCTCCTCCGTTGAATACGGGGCGCTTCTGATGTTGATCAGCCGGCGCCCGCCATCACCCTTGTGTGAATGACCGCTAGCAGCGCGAGCGCACGGTCCGCTGCCGCCTGCGCGCCCGGCCAGTTGCCGCGCACGAACGGCGCACGCAAATCTTCGATCTCCGACAGCGCGCGGAGCATCTCGCCGTCCGCGACGCACAGCCGTCGATATTCGTTGATCGTCAGAAGGTAGGTATGCATGACGTCAGTCGCTGGCCGCGTCACGCCCATGCGATGCAGCGCAGCATTCAGCCAATGTGTGCCGGCCAGCATCGCCCCTTCAATCTTCATCTCGCAGTCCTGGGGAAGGCACTTCTCGAGCGATCGCTCGATGCGCGCTGCCGCTGCAATGTGGTCCTCGGTATTCATGCGGCGCCTTCGTCCATTCGCTTGTTCAGCAGCCGAAGACACTCGCCCAGCGCAGCATCGCATTCGTCCACGATCGCCACGGTGGGCGCGACGCCGTCTCGCACGCACGGGTCGCGATGCCCTTCGATGATCTCCATCTGGTGCATCATCGCCGCGACATCTTCGGGCACCGCCGCCTCCACCCTCGGGCGGCCAACGTGCAGCACGTCTCCCAGCGGATGAAAAGCAGGCTTGAGCGAGCGGTCCGGTTGCGCAACCAGATAGACGCCAGGCTGCATCGGAAACGCATCGTCGTCACGCGTCACCGCTGCATGGTGAAGTGCAGCATTCACCGCGTGCGTCCCGGCTGTCATGCCCGCCCAGAACCAGAGCTCGAAGTCATCCAGCGGTTCGAGCCGGGCACGCAGCCCCTCCAGACTCCGGATCTTCTCGAGGTGTGAAGCCACCTTCATGTCTGCGTCTCCTGTAGGTTCCGGCAGAACTGCACCGTCATTGCTATCGAATATAGGCGCCCCTCCGCGTCATCGTCAAGAACTTCTATATAGGTGTTATTTCCGATGCGGCCGGCTAGTGCAAGTACCTAGGCGAATTATCCTTGACTGTGCGCCGCGCGCTCGCTACATTTAAATCACACTTCTATATAGGACTTTGATCATGTCTCGCGCCATCGTGCTTAACCGGTCCGACAATGTGGCTACGCTGATCGACTCCGGACGCGCCGGAGAAACCTGCACCCTACAGGGAGATGCGTCCGGCCATGTCACGCTGCTCCAGGATGTGCCGTTCGGTCACAAGGTCTGTGTCCTCGACACCCCGCAAGGCGCAAACGTGCTCAAGTACGGCCAGGTCATCGGCAAGGCCAGCCGTGCGCTCAAGATGGGTGAGCACACCCACGTTCACAACATCGAATCCGCCCGCGGCCGCGGCGATCTGAATAAGGGGTAAGCAGATGATGCAAACTTTTCTTGGCTACCGGCGTGAAAACGGCACCGTCGGCGTACGCAACTGGGTGGCGGTGATTTCGGTCATGGACAACTGCAACCCCGCCACGCGGGCAATTGCCCAGGCAGTGAACGGATGCATTCCTATAACCACGCTTTTCGTGCGTGGACAGTTCGGCGCCGACCTCGATTTCACCTTCGAATCACTGGCTGGCCTCGGGCGCAACCCCAATATCGCAGCCGTGCTGCTGGTTGGACTGGAACCATCGTCGACCGAGGAAGTGGCGCGCCGCATCAGGTCCACCGGCAAGCCGGTCGAAGCGGTCCACCTGCAACCCGATGGCACCATCAACTGCATCGCCGACGGTACCCGGCGCGCCGCGCGGCTCGCGCTGGGCGCATCCAGGGCCAGACGGGAATCGTGCCCGGTTTCTGAACTGATCATTGGCGTGGAATGCGGCGGGTCGGACACAACCTCGGGGCTTAGCTGCAATCCGACTATCGGCCGCATGGCCGATCATCTGATCGAAGCGGGCGCCACGGTCATCATTTCCGAAACATCGGAATTCATCGGCGCGGACCACCTGTTTGCCGCCCGCGCCGCCGACGATTCGGTCAGAAGGGCCTTCGTGGACGCCGTGCGCAACATGGAGAATGTCGCGATCAGCCGCGGCGTTGACCTGCGCGACGCACAACCGTCGCCTGACAATAAGCGCGGCGGCCTGACGACGGTCGAAGAAAAAGCGCTCGGCGCGATGGCCAAGGCCGGATCAAGCCCGCTGGTCGGCGTCCTCGGCTATGGCGAAGCGCCAAAGCGCAAGGGCCTGCACTTTATGGACGCGCCGGCTGCTGCCGTCGAAAACCTGACCGCGATGGCCGCCAGCGGTTGCCAGCTGATCTTCTTTGGCACCGGCGTCGGCAATCCGATCGGCAATACCATCGCGCCGACAGTCAAGGTCTGCGGCAACCTGAATACGGTTCGCACGATGGCTGACAACATTGATTTCGATGTCAGCGGGATTCTCGAAGCCGGCATGAAAATCTCTGCGCTCGGCGATCAGCTCTTCGAATACGCAATTGACGTCGCCTCCGGCACGCAACTCACGAGCGAGGTGCTCAACGTCCGGGAGATTGCGATCAGCCGGTTCGAACGCAGCATTTGAGGATACCGAAGTGACCAAGCTTGCCAGCGTGGCCGACGCGATCATCCGTCACATCGAATCCGGGTCGCTCCGCGCGGGGGACAAGTTGCCCTCCGAGGGAGAACTCGCGGCGAGTCACGGGGTAAGCGTAGGCACCATTCAGAAGGCGCTTGCCCGGCTGGTGCATTCTGGACTGATTACCCGCGAGCAAGGCCGGGGAACGTTCGTCTCGGGCACCCAGGTAGCGCCCGCTGACGTGCGCTACCTGCGCTTTCGCGACGCAGAGAACAAGGAGCTGGCGTCCTACGTTCATGCGCGCTCCGTCAAGCGGATGAGGCGCAGCGGACCATGGTCAGCGTTTCTCGGTGGCGAGGATTTCGTACGCATCGAGCGCACCATCAGCGTCGGCGGGCGCGTTGATCTCTACAGCGAGTTCTGGTTGCGGGAGGACCACTTCGCGCAGTTGGGCGACCTCGATCGCGTTTCGCTCGGGAAGAACCTGCGTGAACTGCTCGGCCAGCGGCTCTCGCTGCCCACGCTGCGAGTCGACCAGTGGATCCGATTCGCCGCGCTTCCCGCCGCGGCCGCTCGCGAGCTTGAGTCGAGCACGGACGCGCCCGGCTTCATCATGGAGTTGCGGGGGTACACGTTGCGCGACCAGCCCCTTTATTACCAGTGCGTCTATTGCGGGCCGTTCTCCGAACGTCTTGTGGTCATGAGTTAGGAAAAGCGATGACGAATAACCAATGGAATTGTCAGGCACTCGAGGACTGGACCGCGCGGATCTTCGAAGCCTGCAGCATGCCAGCTGAACAGGCGGCCGAAGCCGCCGCGATCCTGGTGCGCAGCGAACTGCGAGGGTACAAGACGCACGGCATGACGCGCGTGGCCTCCTATACCGAGCGTCTGCGAGCGGGCGACTTCAACCCGCGCCCAAACCTGCGCCACCGGTCGTTCCCAGGCGGGATCGTCCTCGATGCGGACGGCGCGATGGGACAACTCGCCGGCCCCTACGCGGTACGACTGGGGCTCGAGGCCCTCGCCACCAGCGCATCGGTGCTGATCGCGGTGCAATCGAGCGGCCACCTGGGAGCGCTCGGAATTCACGCTCTGCTTGGCGCCGAGGCGGGTGCATTCAGCATGATCGGCCAACGTACGCCGCCGATCCTCGCGATGGAAGGATTCCGGCACGCAGCCATCGGCCACAACCCGATTGCCTTCGGTTGTCCTGTACCTGGCCAGGCTCCCCTCGTTTTCGACATCGCATGCAGCGTCGCCGCGCGCGGCCATATTCTGCTCGCCGCACGCGAAGGTAAGCCGATCCCCGAAGGCTGGGCGCTGGACGCCTCAGGTACGCTAACAACCGACGCGGATCGCGCGCTAGGTGGCTCGCTGCTACCGATGGGCGGACACAAGGGAATCGGCATTGCGATGATGGTGGAATGCCTCGCTGGTGCACTGACCGCCACCGCAGATTCGCTCGGCACCGCAAGAGACGATGTTCAGAAGGCGGGCGCCGCAGGACGACAGGGTGGCTTCCTCTGGATGGTGAAACCCGGCGCATTTGCCACGCAGGGAGTCTTTGACGAATACATGTCGCAATGGACCGGGACCTACCTGAACTCGGGCGGCGACGACGCGAGGCTGCCTGGCCACCGTGGCGACGCAATGGAACGCGAGCGCCGGCAGCGCGGCGTCATGCTGCCCCCCGAGATCGCGCAGGAGCTTCGCGCGCTGGGTGAGCAGTTCGGCATCAGCTTCCCGGCATCAACGACACAACCTACTGACACCCGTCGGGATCAATGAATCGCGACGTAAGCGGCCCGGGCACTCTCGCCTGCCGCCCGCTCACCACTTCGGAGTAACTGCTACATGAATGCCCCGCTTTCCGATGCCACCCGCAAGGCTCTCGAAGTCGTCACACTCGACGACAAATACACGCTGGAGACGGGCCATGCGTTCATGAACGGCGTCCAGGCGCTCGTGCGCCTGCCGATGCTGCAGCGCGAACGCGACGCACGCGCGGGACACAATACCGCGGCCTTCATCTCTGGCTACCGGGGCTCGCCGCTCGGCACCTATGACCAGGCACTGTGGCAAGCGAAAAAACATCTCGCTGCTCACCACGTCGTGTTCCAGCCCGGCCTCAACGAGGAACTGGCCGCTACGGCCGTCTGGGGATCGCAGCAGCTTGATTTCGATCCCGCCACCAGGAAGTACGATGGCGTGTTCGGGATCTGGTACGCAAAGGGACCGGGCGTGGACCGCAGCGCGGACGCATTGAAGCACGCCAACCTGGCTGGCACCGCGCCGCTGGGCGGTGTGCTCGCGGTGGCCGGCGACGATCATCTGTCCAAGAGCAGTACGCTTGCGCATCAGAGCGACCCCACCCTGATCGCTTGCGGGATGCCGGTCTTCTTTCCAGCGAGTGTTCAGGAGATTCTCGATCTCGGACTTCATGCGTTGGCCATGAGCCGTTATTCCGGTCTATGGGCTGGCATGAAAACGGTTCAGGAGGTGATCGAGGCGGCGTCGTCAGTTGTCGTCGATGCTGGCCGCGTTCCGATTCTGCTGCCCGAAGACTTCCAGATGCCGCCAGGCGGCGTCCATGCCCGTTGGCCGGACGAACCGCTGGTTCAGGAAGCGCGGCTGATGGAGGTCAAGTGGCCGGCCGCGCTGGCCTACATCCGCGCCAACCGCCTCAATCGCAACGTGATAGAGGGGCCGCGGGATCGCTTCGGCATCATCGCGAGCGGCAAGGCCTTCAGTGATACGAGGCAGGCGCTGGCCGACCTCGGCCTGGATGACGCTTTGTGCCGCACCCTCGGCATCCGTCTGCACAAAGTCAGCGTGATCTGGCCGCTGGAGCCAACCGGCGTGCGTGAATTCGCACACGGTCTGCGAGAAATACTGGTTGTCGAGGAAAAGCGCCCGCTGATCGAGCAGCAACTCAAGGACGAGCTCTATCACTGCGCGCCCAACGCTCGGCCTCACGTAATTGGTAAGTACAACGAACGCGATGGCGAACACTTTGGCGGAGAGTGGAGTCACAGCAACCCTGGCGCGAATTGGCTGCTGCGCGCCAACGCAGACCTCACGCCTGCGCTCATCGCCAAGGCTATTGCCCGTCGCCTGAAGATGCTGGGTGTGCCTGAAGACGTCGCCGCGCGGATGGATGCGCGCATCGCAATCATCGAGGCCAAGGAACGCGAACTCGTCGCCAACGACGGCAGCGATGGCAATCGCCTGCCATGGTTTTGCCCTGGTTGCCCGCACAACACGAGCACCCAGGTGCCTGACGGCTCGATCGCGATGGCCGGCATCGGCTGTCATGGAATGGCGGTCTGGATGGACCGCTCGACGACCTCCTGGAGCCAGATGGGTGGCGAGGGCGTGCCATGGGTCGGTCAGGCGCCGTTCAGCACGCGCTCGCACATGTTCGCCAATCTCGGCGACGGCACGTATAACCATTCCGGGTCGCTCGCTGTCCGGCAAGCGATCGCTGCGGACATCAACATCACCTACAAGATCCTGTTTAACAGCGCAGTGGCCATGACCGGCGGGCAGCCGGTCGGCGGGCAACTCGACGTGCCGGCCATGACGCGCGAGCTCGCGGCAGAAGGCACGAAGCAGATCGTCGTCGTTACCGATGAGCCGGACAGGTACGACGGGACGGCGAACCTCGCGCCCGGTGTCACCGTCCGCCACCGCGACGATCTCGATGCCGTGCAACGCGAGCTTCGCGACGTATCGGGCGTCACCGTCATCGTCTACGACCAGGTCTGTGCGACCAAGAAGCGACGCGAGCGCAAGCGCGGCACCATGGCGGATCCGGCGAAGCGCGTGATCATCAACGAGCTCGTGTGCGAGGGTTGCGGGGACTGTTCGGTGCAGAGCAACTGTCTCGCGGTTCAACCCGTTGAAACCGAGTTCGGCCGCAAACGGCGCATCAATCAGGACACCTGCAACAAGGACTTTTCCTGCGTCAAAGGTTTCTGTCCGAGCTTCGTCACGGTCGAGGGCGGGCAGCTCAGAAAGCCTGCGGCGGCGGCCAAGGCGAAGCACACCGACTTCCCGTCGATTCCGGAGCCGGTGTTGCCGGTGGCGGATTCGGCGTGGGGCATCGTCGTGGCGGGCGTGGGCGGTACCGGCGTCGTCACCATCGGCCAGGTGCTCGGCATGGCTGCCCACCTGGAAGGCAAGGGTGTAATCACGCAGGATGCCACTGGCATGGCGCAAATGGGCGGCGCCACCTGGAGCCATATCCAGATCGCCCGCGACCCGGAGGCGCTTCACGCAACCAAGGTCGCCGTCGCCATGGCCGATCTGGTGATCGCATGCGATGCGATCGTGGGCGCCAACAAGACGACGCTCGCGACGATGCGTCAAGGTCACACTTTCGTCGCCTTGAACACCCACGGCGTGCCGACGGCGGAAGCGATCCGCAATCCAGACTGGAAGTCTCCGGTCGACCGTTGCATGACCTCCATCTCCGCGGCGGTCGGCGCTGACCACCTTGGCATGTTCGATGCCGAGCAGGTTGCCACCGCGCTACTCGGGCAGTCGATCTACACCAACCTGCTGATGCTCGGCTACGCATGGCAGAAAGGCCGCGTGCCGCTGTCGCGTGACGCCCTGATGCGAGCCATCGAATTGAACGCGGTGCAGGTAGAAAACAACAAGGCGGCATTCGAGTGGGGCCGTCGTTGCGTCCACGATCTGCAGGCTGTGCAAGCGAGCTTTGCGGCCCCGAGGGTGATCGAGTTCGTCAGAAAGCCATCGATCGCCGATATGGTTGCCAAGCGCGTTGAGTTCCTCACTGCTTACCAGAATCGTGCCTACGCCAGTCGATACAGTTCGTTCGTCGAGAAGGTTCGCGCTGCCGAAGCTCCGCTTGCCAGCACCCAACTCACCGAGGCGGTCGCGCGTTATCTGTTCAAACTGATGGCTTACAAGGACGAATACGAAGTAGCGCGGCTGCAAACCGCGCCGGAATTTACCGCCAAAATTGCGGCGATGTTTGAAGGGGATTACAAACTTGTTCATCATCTGGCGCCGCCTTTGCTGGCCAAACACAACGAAAAGGGCGAACTCGTCAAGCAGGCCTTTGGCCCGTGGATGCGCCGCGCTTTTCGCGGACTCGCCAAGCTCAAAGGCCTGCGCGGTACCGGGCTGGATCCGTTCGGCTACACCGACGAACGCAGGACGGAGCGTGCATTGATTGGCGAATACCGCGCCTGTATCGAAGAACTTCTCACGACCCTCTCGACCCACAATCTCGCGCTGGCGCTGGAGATCGCTCGCCTGCCCGAAGAGATTCGCGGCTACGGCCATGTCAAGGCACGTAACCTGGCGGCGGCGCGGACAAAGTGGGATCGCTTGATGGTGCGCTGGCGTATCGGCGAAACCACCGGCGTCGAACCTGAGCGAACGCTCAGCCTGAACGCGACGTAGCAGAAAAAGATGCGATGTGCCCCTCCAACCCGGTGGGGGTGCATCGTGTGCGATCGCGCCGAGGCGGCTGCCGCGCGATTCGCACTTCCGATCACGATTTCGATGGCCGCCGTTACCGAGTCCGAGCTGTGAACCGCACACTACCGTGCGGATCATGCTTCAACAGTCAGAACGAGTATCGAGCTCGTCACAATGGAGACATCATGTACAACGATTCCGCCAAACGAGCACCGCTTTCCCCCATCGTGAGCGACGCGCCGCCACACAAGGCATTGTCCAACTCCTTGGCCATTACTGCCATCACCATCGGCAGCGGCCTGGAGTTGTACGACTCCGTGGTCTATAACTTCTTCGCGACCCTGATCGGCCCGCTCTTTTTCCCTGTCGGCAATGCATTTGGACAGACGCTACTGTCGTTCGCAACCTTCGGCATCGGCTATGTGATGCGGCCCCTCGGCGGACTGGTATTTGGCCGATACGCCGACCGCGTCGGCCGCAAGCCGGCGGTGATCCTCACGCTGTGGCTGATGGGGTTGAGCGCATTGATCCTCGTGCTGGCGCCCACCTATGCGCAGATCGGTCTGCTGGCGCCTGTGCTGGTGGTCCTCGCCAGGCTGCTTCAGGGCTTCGCGATCGGCGGCGAAATGGGACCCGCCAGCGCAATGCTGCTGGAGTACGCCGACGAGCACTCGCGTGGCTTCTACACCAGCTGGCAACCGTTCAGTCAGGGGCTGGCAGCGGTGCTCGCCGCGCTGGTCGCGCTGACGCTGAGCAATCTGCTCGACCCGGCTGCACTCAGCGGGTGGGGCTGGCGTATCGCCTTCGTCATCGGCATCATGGTGATTCCAGTCAGCATGGTGATCCGGCGGCGCCTGGAAGAAACCTTGACGCCTGCGCATGCGAAAGCGGCGACGGCGGGTGGCACCCGGCAGATGCTGAAGGAGCATTGGCCCAAGCTCGTGGCCAGCGTTCTGGTCATGATCGGTCTGGCATCGGCCGTGCACATCGTGGTCTTCTACCTTCCGAACTACGCCGTCATCCAGCTGCATATGCCCCTCTCGCAGACGATCTGGGCCGGCTTCGTCGGGTCATTGATACTGGCCGCGTTGTCACCCTTCTCCGGCTGGCTCAGTGATCGGATCGGCCGGCGCAAGGTCGTGTTCTGGTCGCGCGTGGCACTGCTGATCATGATCTACCCGGCGTTCGTGCTCCTCAACGGGCAGCCTTCGCTGGCGTGTCTGCTTATCGTTGCCGGCTGCCTGGCGGTGCCGATGGCGATGACCTCGGCCGCCACACTCGTGCTGGTCAGCGAAGTGCTGCCGCAGAGGCTGCGCGCCACAGGTGTGGCTGTCAGCTACTACGGGGCGATCGTGATCTTCGGCAGTTTCTCGCAGTTCTTTTCGACCATACTTATCCATCTGACCGCCAATGCCAACGCACCCGCCTTCTACGTGATCGGCTGTGGCCTGGTCTCACTTCTCGGGCTGGCGATGGTGCCGGAAACGCTGGGCAAACGGCTATCGTAATTCAGAGGACGGTCATCAGTTGCGCCGCGCGCCCGCGGTGCACTGATCCTTTCGGTTTGAGCTGAGCGTGCGTGACATCGAGGAGCGGCCGTTTGGGCCTGGCGTGGTGAGGAACCGATGCTTCAGCGTGTCGAAGAACCACCTGACGATGCGACGTCGCGAACCGACCGGCCTCGCGACGCCCCGTCAGAGCTGGAACTGCGCCACGAATTGACCCGCTGCGCGGCCTGCTGCCTGAGGCTCTCGGCCGCGCACTGCTCTCGACCAGTGCGGCATTCTGCTTCGTCGTCTGATCCATCTGACCGACAGCTTCACCCACCTGCTCGACGCCGGTTCCTGATTCGGATTGGCGTGTGTGCGACCGAAAAGCCTTCACTTGCAAAGATTCGTGAGTCGGTGATCATCAGCGACTTCCGGCGATGGTTGCAAATGCACCGACGGTTCGACTCTATCATCCCCAACCAGGACAGTACGGATCATGAGAGAAAAGCCGCATCTGATCATCATTACCGGTACATCGCGTGGCACTGGCGCCGCATTGATGCGAGCATACTCAAGCCGGGGAACCGCCTGATATGCGTGTCCCGTAGCCGCAATCTCGATCTGGAGGCAACTGCAGCCGCCAGCGGCCGGCTGGGGACCGGCCTGCTTTTCGACCGTATCCACGCCGGTGATGTCGTGTTCGTATTCTTCGTCGCGGGTGCCGCTGGGGTATTCCTACTGCATTCCGCACGGGACTATCGCGAACTTCTTCTGGCCGCTACGCTTGTCGGCCTCACCATCGGCGCGGAAGGAGACTTGATTTCTTACCAGGTGCGATCGCATTTTGGACTTCGCGCGTTTGGCACACTCTACGGCATCGCCTTTTCGGGATACAGGCTCGGCGCCGTAATTGGCCCGGTAGGCCTCAGCGCCTGCCTCGATCGCCACGGCAGCTACGATCTTCCTCTCCATGTGATATCGGTTCTGCTGCTGACCGCCTCCGCGCTGACGCTGACACTTGGGCGTTACCGGCGTTCCGGGCCGCTCGATGGGGCAACGCCATCTTCCCTCGGCGGCGCCTGACTGTGCGTCAGGCAAGTGGTCGCCTGACGATGGATCACCCCCTGCGCGCGCACCTCGCAAACGAACTACATGCGCGGCCGTTTCTCCGGATTGCCGGATCGGTCGCGCTGACGCACTACGCCATCTACGCCGTTGGCGACACGGCAGTCCATCACTCACTCCTCAAGTCATTGTGCGAACTCACCGGTCTGCCTGAACCCGCGCCGCAGGCCACACACTACAACGAACGGTGGGTGCCCTGAACGGCAGTTGAAGTGGGAGCGACATACCGAGTTCTCCACGTTCAGCTTCATTACCCACCGCCACGATGCGGACTACTTCTCGGGGCTCGCGACGGAACACATTCCTTCCGCGTAGTTGCAAACGCTGAGAGGGAAGCGTTTCGTCGCCACTCGCATCGAACTGGTGTCCAGCGAAGAAACCAGTATGGCGGCCGACAACGCGAGTGCGTGGTTCGACGGTTCGTCGATGGTAGGAAGCCAGGTCCTTGGCGGCGCACAGGTGTTCTGCGACTGGACAATACAGGGCCGACGGATTCCTGCGTTTCCTTATCGTCGACAAAGGCTTACGCCAGGTACAAAGTGGTCGCCTTGTGCAGCGTCTTTATGAAATCGAAACCTACCGCATGATGACGTTGCTTGCCTTGCCGGTTGCACGCGAGATGAGCAGGAGTCTGGACGAACTAGAACTATCGCTTGCTTCACTGATGCGGAGCATGGATGAACGGCAGTGCAGACAACATGACGCGGCGCTGCTAGCCCAGCTGACTCATCTGGCGGCGCGCACCGCAATCCTGGCCGACGCGGGATCCCGGTTCAGCGCCGCCCGCGCCTACGAAGACCTCGTGAAAGCTCGCATTCGCGAGTTGTGTGAGGAGCCTATCGAAGGTATGCCCACGATCGCCGAATTCCTCGAGCGCCGCTTCGGCCCGGCCATGGCAACGTGCAAAGCCGTCTGGCTACGGCATGAGCAGATAGCGGCCCGCGTCGCGAGGGCGGTCGACTTGTTGCATACGCGTGTCAGCATAGCTCAGGAGGCGGATACCGCCCGCCTCCTGAGAGGCATGGATCGGACCGCCCGCAACCAGCTAAGGCTTCAGCGTGCCGTCGAGGGCTTGTCTGTTGCGGCCATTTCCTACTATGTTCTGTCGCTGTCCGGAGTCGCACTCAGGTCCGTCCATGCTGCGCACCTCATCGCAGACCCTGATCTCATCGAGGGCCCTGATCCTGCCGGTCATCCTGACGGTGATGTGTATCATGCGGCGCACGAGACGATCCCGAAGCAATCAGGCCTGTGCAACCGAACCGGAACATTAAAGGCACTCGCGGCCGAATACGGGCCGCAAGGTGTGCGCATCAATGCAATTCTCCCGGGCGCGGTCGACACCGAGATGTATCGCGGCATGAATGACACGGCCGAATCGCAGGCATTCGTCACGGCTCAGGTATGCGGCCGCCCTTGCGGTCGATTTCGCCACGCTGCGACGTCTGCGCCACCAGCACCGTAACGGTCGACCCGCCGTCGTAGTCCTCTCGCGCGCTGACCGTGATAATGTAGCCCCGGTGCGCCTGTTGCTCTTCCATGGCCAACTCCAGACAACAAATGAAATGTTATTCAGCGATGCCGGCGAGGTCTTCGATGTCGTTTTCAATACGTCCTCGCGCTTCAACCGCCGCTTCCTCCGTAGTTTTTGCGATCAGTGGGAAAACCAATCCGTTCCCTTTGAATGCGCCGGCGAAATGGACCCATGCCGCGTAAGAACATACGCCGGATTCGAGCCGACAAATATTCAGAACTACATCATAGGTACGCTGCAGTCCCTGTCGACGCGCGTATTGAAATCTGTACACCTCGGTATCAGGCATGACGACCTCTTCCGCACCTTAAGCCTTAAGGGAAGGTGGCTACGTAGCGACGAAGATCTGCGCTCGTCGCTCGGCATAGCGCGGCTGCCTCCGTTCATACGAGGTTACGCCCTTCCGTATAGGTTGCGAAGGCACGGTCAGCGCGCCGCACAATTACGTTGACCGGGCCGCTCGGCAACGGTGCACTGGCGTCACTTGATCGCCGACGGGGGCGATTGGGTTCGTCCGTACCCGGTAGAGTCATGCCCTGAGCAGGTCTGTCAAGCTTTCGTTCGACATCTACGCTCGCTACGACGATTATCCCGCGCCCGCCCGTGAACAACGACGCTGCCCACAGCACGAGGCTGTGGACAGCCGCCTAACGGCGGTTCCCTCGTTGACCACCGTCTCCCCGCGAGCTTCGCCTTCAGCCTGACGCGCCGCTGCGCGGCTTGCCCCAATCAGATAAAAGAGCAGGACCCGGTTTTGACCTAAGTGCTCAGCTTGCCGGCAAGGAGCGAACCGCGTTTTCTGAGCACGTTGAGGTAAACGGTCTCGTTGTACGGCGTGCGGTTCTGCCAGCAGCGATACAGGACGCGAATCCACTTGAACGCGAGGGCTCTCACGGCGACGTGGTGCGAGCTGCCCTTCGCACGCTGCTGCCGGTAGTAGGCACCAGCCCACGATGGCTCTGGTGCAAATAGCGCGGGGGCGAATCGGTTAAGGTGTCAGGCTGAACGAATTGAGAACCGACGATGAGCAAGCTGAAGAGCCTTGACGAACTGTTCGCAGGCCGTCACTTTGACCGCGATGTGATCATTCTGTGTGTTCGCTGGTACCTGCGCTACAAGCTTAGCCTGCGCGATCTGGTCGAGATGATGGCGGAACGGGGTCTGCCGCTGGCGCACACGACGATCCTGCGCTGGGTGCGGCGCTTTGCGCCGGAGTTCGTGAAACGGTGGAACCGCTTTGGCAGGCCCACCGGGCGGTCGTGGCGTGTCGACGAGACTTACCTCAAGCTGCGCGGCAAGTGGGTCTATCTTTATCGAGCGGTGGATCGGGTGGGCCAGACAGTAGACTTCATGCTCAGCGCCAGGCGCGACGTGAAGGCGGCAAAAGCCTTTTTCAGGAAGGCAATCGAACATCAAGGCCAGCCACGGAAGACCATCACGCTTGATGGTTATGCAGCCTCGCACCGCGCCGTGCGCGAGATGAAGGCCGATGGCTTGCTGCCTGAGGACACAAACGTCCGATCCTCGAAATATCTCAATAATCTGGTCGAGCAGGACCACCGCAACATCAAGTCCCGGACGAAAGTCATGCTCGGCTTCAAACGTTTCAGGAACGCAGCGATTACTCTCTCAGGTATTGAGTTGGTCCATCGTATTCGCAAGGGCCAATTCAGCCTCGCGAAGCTCGGCCTCAAAGATACCGCTGCGCCCGCAGTTTGGGAGGCCGTCCTGTCTGCTTGATGAGGTATCCTTTCTATAACAAAAATCTCGTCCAGACCGCCTATTTGCACCAGAGCCGCCGTGCTTTACTGCGAACCGGGTGGCTATTACGAGGCCGATGCGGCTTTTACGAAACCGGTCGTCGCCTGCGTCGTGGGTCGATGGAAGAGCCGGTTGACGCGGGCAGTCGGCCACGCCGGCGCGATGGCCGGCGGCGCCGACGACGCGAAAGCCAAGGAACGCTGGTTCATGGAGAAGTTCGGCGTGGAGGGCCTCTTCACGCCCGACGATCCCTGCTGCTCCGCCAAGGGCGCCGTGGTCACGAACATTGCGCATATCCCGGCGGCCCTGACTGCCGTGATGCGCGCCAACGCGACGATAACCGACTTCGAGCCCGAAGGCAGTCTCGCGCTCAAACCGTGGTTCGGCTCCAACCAGGGCATCAAGCTTCCTTCCGGCCTTGCGATTCCCGTGGTGGAAGCGGTCGCGCCATACAACGAGCAGGTCCTCCAGGTGAATCGCCAGGTCGGTGCGATCGCACCGCGTCAGGCGCTCAAGGACGCATCAGGCGCTTCACAGATGGATGCGAAGACGCAGGTGAGCAGCCTGCACGGAACCTCGATGCTGGAAGCCGCGACGCGCTCGCTCGAAGCGAACGTGAGCCTTGCCCTGCTGCACGAATTCGGTGGCGCGAACGACGAAAATCTCATCGATGTAGCGGTCGCCGCATTCGTGAATCTGCACGGCAAGCCTGAACTCGCGGCGGCGCAGGCAGCACGCGAAGCCGACAACGCCCCGAATGCAATTCTCGCGGCTGCGGCGTCGATCGTCGGGCCGAAACGTCAGCGCGGGGCGCGGGACGCGGCCAAGTGGCTGATCGATCGTTTTGCGGCCGCTGGTCTTGCCGACGCGCTGAATGAAACCTTCGACGTCGCATGCATCGACGCAAGCGGCTGTGAACAGTTCTTCGCCGACTCTCGCGATCCGCTCGCCGAAGCAATGCTCGCGGGACTCGCCGCGCGCGGCGCGAAATCGGCGTTCGTCCGCTGGCTGACGTCGCAGCCCGCTCACCCGACCGGCGACGCGGTGCTGGCCGCGATTACGACGACGCTGGCGCGGGGCCCGCTCATGCGCAAGCGCATCTCGCGCGTGACCGCCGAAAGCCTGCCCTGGTGGACCATGCTGTTCGGGACGCTGATCGGCGCTTCCGCGGATGCATCGCGACACAGTCCAGACGGCTTCTGCGGCTTTGCCACGCAAGAGCTGCTGAACGAACGCAGTCTGACTGAAATCTGCTTTGCCGCGTTGCTCAACCTCAAGCCTGGCCCGGATGACCTGTTCGCCTTCAGGACGCTCGCCGGCCTGCTGCTCACCAACGGCCCGGGAGCCATATCGGCGCAGGGGGCAAAGGGCGCGGTATCGGCCGACGGTCCGGAAAGTCCCGAGCGCGTGCAACTCAACAAGGCGCTCGTCGGCTTTCTTTCGCATACCGGCTATACGCACGGCGGCAACGGTTACGAGGGCATCGCGTTTCTGATCGAAGCCTTCAGGGACAGCGAACTCGCCGATCCCTCCAATGCCGGGCATGGCGTGGATCTGCGATCGCTGGCCGAGCGCTCCGTAGACCGGTACGCGCAATACAAGGCTCGGCAGAAAAATGCCGGCAGCCTCGACATCGCGAAGCTTCCGGGCGTGAATCATCCAGTCTTCAAGGACAGGCCGGTCAACCACGACCCGCGCGAGGTGTTCATGGCGGACCTGTGCGAAAAGCGTGGGGAATACAACGTGTTCCATGCGTTCTATCGCGAGCTCGTGCAGGCGCTGTTCGATGGGGGCGTCTCACGCAACGTCTATTGCGTCAATGTCGATGCCGTGATCGCCGCCCTGCTGCTGAAGATGCTGTGGCAGCCACTGCGGCGCGGAGAATTCGCCGAGTCCGAGCTGGAAACGGCCGCGTTCACGATCTTCCTTTATCCGCGCATGCTCGGCTGCGCGGCGGAAATCGACGATCACCTCAACCGCGGTCGCAACATGGATACGCGCACGCCAGCCTCTCTGTGCCGCTTCGTGGCGTGATCGGATTCCGCGCCGGCTGCGGGGCAAGGCGCTCAGGCAGGCTTCCCGCGTCGATTGATAACCAGTAGAACATCAATCGTTCCGAAGGTTGCACTTATAGTTTCGCGGCGTTCGGGCGAATATTCCAGCCAACAACAATCCGCCGAAGCGGCGCGACTTCAAAATTTCAGGAGACATCTCGAAGCAACCCTCAGCCTCCACCCTGCCCCTCGGGCAATCCAGGAGCTCCGCCGTTCTTCGTGTGACGGCGGAAAATTCCTGGAGCAGTTCGACTTCTTCCTGTTCGGCTTCTATGCGACGCAGATCGCCGGTGTCTTCTTCCCGGCGGGCAGCGAGTTCGCATCGCTGATGATGACCTTTGCGCTCTTCGGTGCCGGCTTTCTGATGCGGCCCCACGGCGCGGTGATTCTCGGCGCCTACATCGACGACGTCGGCCGCCGCAAGGGAGACGGTAGCCCCACTGCCTCTTAACAGCAGGGCCCCCGAAGGTAGGGTCATGCCTGACGAAGTCTGTCAAGCTTTTTTGTTTAACGTCTAAATCTCGGCTACGACGATCATCCCGCGCCCGCCCGTGGACAACGACGCTGCCCACAGCACGAGGCTGTGGACAGCCGCCTGACGGCGGTTCCATCGTTGCCCACCGTCTCCCCGCGAGCTTCGCCTTTGGCCTGACGCGCCGCTGCGCGGCTTGCCCCAATCAGATAAAAGAGCAGGCCACGGTCTTGAACCTAAGCGCCCAGCGTGCCCAAAAGGCGCGAACCTCGTTTCCTGAGCACATTGAGGTACACAGTCTCGTTGTACGGCGGACGCGTTTGCCAGCAGCGATACAGAATGCGTATCCACTTGAACGCGAGGGCCCTCACAGCGATGTGGTGCGAACTACCCTTCATCGCGTCATGAGCGGTCACGTTCATTTCCATCTGCATTCCTGATGATAATGCAGACCTCGACATCTCACCCATCAGTTTCCGCAATCATCCATCCAGTTTCGCGTGTTTGCGGATGTCGCTCACTAACCACCGGCTTGCACCGGACTGAAACGCGCAACCAGTTGCACGTCATAAGTCGCCCCCGCCAGCCATCTGGAACGTAGCAAATTACATGAGGCAACAACCCCGGCCTGGCGACAAATAACCTGAGTCAATGCGCCGAAATTCGGCGATGGCGTTCGACCCGAAGTCGGGCCGCCTGTTGATTGGATCGCGCAACCCTGGCAAGCTGTTCGTCATGGACGCGAATGACGGCTCTGTCATTCAGACTCTCGGCATCGTCAACATCTGCGACGACATGACTTTCGACCCGCAGCATCGCCGCCTGTATGTAACCGGTGCCGAAGGCCTCGATGTCGTCAAACAGGCCGGTCCGGACAATTACGTGATCGAGCAACACGTCGATACCTTCGCCGGCAAGACTTCAATCTATATTCCGTTGCTAAACCGGTTCTATGTCGTTCACACGAAAGGCCCGCAGGCAAAAAAAAGACAGGAAACGCCGGGGCAATTTCTACTGCGCCGGCGCTTTTTGCACCGGCGTGTGTCGGACAAGTCGCGCTCCCGCCTTCAATCAGGTTCTCCCAATCGATCTAATCTGCCTGTGTGAAATCAAAGGATTGTTCGACGACGACCTGGTCGCCGCCATCGACCTTGCATTGATACTGGGCCATCGCGCGTCGCACCGACGCGTCAAAAACCCCCGGTCGCGTCGAGTTCACGATGTCCACCCGGATCACCTTGCCACCCTTGATCGTGGCGCGCGCCGTGACTTCGCCGGAGATTCCTTCGGCTAGCGCACGCGCCGGCATTTCCGGTTTGGCCTGCACAGGACACACGATCGCAATGTCGGCGGGCGCCGCAGCGGCATTTGCGGTGTTGCCCGAACCCACAGTCGAAGGTCCCGCCGCAGTTGGCACAGCTTGCGAAGTAGAAGGCGCATCCTGCGTCGCGACGGGCGCGGCAGCAACCGGTACCGGTGCGACCGGCGGCTTCGCCACGCGCGGTTGCGCCGGCGCGGCGGCCCGTGTAACAGGAGTGCGCTTCGGCACCTCGGATTGCTGTCTCACCACTTTCCTGATGACCGGCGGCGGTGGCGGCGGGGGTGGTGGTTTGGCGGCTTTGACGAACCGCATCTGCATCACAGGCGTTAGGTGTGCCGGCTTTGGCGCTGGCACGTGTATCGACGTCACGCCCGCGATCAACGCGCCCTCGATCGCAAGGGCCGCGAGAATCGCGATGGTCATTGCATTACCGGAGCGTGGTTGCAAGGCCTCGATCGACCATATCGTGGTGCGGGATTTTTCGGACATACTCATGTTCATTCCGCTCGATTCCAGAGGCTATTGAGCATCGGTCGCGAGCGCGACCGAACTGATCCCCGCTGAGCGCACCAGATCCATGGTCTTGATGATCGTTTCGTACTCGACTCCCTTGTCGCCCGCGATCGTGACATTGACCTGCTTCGCGGCCTCCATCTCCTTGAGACGCGCAGTCAACTGCATCGCGGAAATTTCGTTCTGGTCGAGGTGCAATGCTCCGTCCTTCTCCACGCCGACCGTCACGTCGACCGTATTGAGCCGCGCGGCGGTGGACGATTGCGGTAATTCGAGTTTCAGCCCGTTTCCCTGGATCATCTTGAGCATGACCAGCATGAAAAATACGAGCAGGAACATCATGATATCGATCATCGGAATGATCTCGATCCGCGGTTTTTCTTCACTGCCGAAGTAGTGAGCCCGATGGTTTCTCACGGTGTTCTCCTGGAGGTGATGTGGCCGCGGTTCACGCAGCAAGCCGTGTGACGAGCATGGACTTGATCATATCCATCTGCAGAAGAACCATCCGCACGCGCTTGTTCAGATAGTTGAGCGCCACGACGCCTACCAGTGCAATCGTCAGGCCACAGGCAGTGGCGATCAATGCATGCGCAATGCCGCCGGAGACGGCCATCGGGTCACCCGTTCCCGACGAGCCCAGAATGTTGAACGAACCAATCATGCCGATGATGGTGCCCAGCAGACCGAGCAACGGTCCGAGCGTGATAGCGGTATCCAGTACCCAAAGATTGCGGTCGAGCTTCCTCATCTGGAACATGATGCTTTCTTCGACTTCACGCTCGAAGTCCTCGACCGGTCGGCCCTGCAATTCGAGCGCAGCCTTCATCAGCTCGATTTGTACCGATCCCTCGTAATGGTGAACCAGTTTCTTCACATCGTCGGCCCTGGCCCGACCTACATGTTTGAGATCGTATTCAATGTTGCTGCCACTACGCACGGAAGTACTGAAGAAAATCATGCGCTCGATGATGATGGCGAGCGCGGCCAGAAAGATCAGTGCCATCAGAGGCAACAGGCCGAATGACTGGACCGATGAGTCGATAATGTTGCGAAGCATGGTGCTACCTTCCAGGTTGTATCTTGAATCTGCGAGATGCCGGCGATATCGCCGATGCGATACCCCCGGTGGTTCGATTGATGCGATGGCGGTACGTTAGTTCGCGGCCTTCTGTGTCATGCGTTGCGCAACCAGTACGTTGAACGTATCCGGCACGACACTCGCGCGTGGATGCGGATCGTTAGCCGTCGCAGCAGGAGCAGGGCCGAATTTTGACGAGACCAGGTAGACGCGGTGCGCGTCGCCGTCGAGCGCCATCGACTTCGCGCCGACTTCGGTCGGCACGTTCTGCAACACGGTGTAGTGATCCGCGTCGTCTTCGTGCACCACAGTCAGCGTGCCGTCCGCGCCGTTCGAACTGAACGCGGTCTTGAGTACCGGATCGAAGGCTGCGGCATCGGGATGGCCGCCGATCGGCAATTGCGCGACCTGATGCCCGGAACGGGCATCGATCACCATCATCCGTTGGTTGGAGCACACCGTGAAGAGCCGCTCCGACTTTGTATCGATTGCCAGTCCAGACGGCCCTTCACAAGGCGCGATCGGCCAGTGTCTTAGCACCTTGTTCGACTTGCCGTCCATCACAACGATCTCGCTCTTGTCTTCGACGTTGACGAAGACACGGCCATCACTGTCGACCGCGAGCGATTCGGGCTTGCCGCCGACTGCCATCGTCGCGACGACCTTGCGGGTGGCAGGATCGATCGCGCTGACGCTCTGGTCATGGCCATTGCTGACGTAAAGGCGCTTCAGATTGGCTGCATACAGGATGCCGTCCGGGTCCCGGCCACCCGCCTTGATCGTTTCGACGGTGCGCAGCGTGTCGAGGTTGACGACCGTAATCGTGTCGGAGCGGCCGTTGGTAATGAAGCCAAGCTTCTCGTCCTGGACAAATGCGAAGCCATGCACGCCGTCAGTGTTGGCGATCTCGCCGATCAGCTTGCCGGATTGGGTATCGACAACCTGGACGTGGCTGGCACGGCTGATAAACAGATGATGGCGCACCGGGTCATACCCGATGTAGTCCCAGCCGTCGGTGCCACCCAGCGTGTAGTGCTGCGCGATTTCAAACTGGGCGTGATTTCCTGTCGGTACGGCGTGCGCCGTGTCGCACAGTAGCAGCGTTGCGGCGAGCGACGCTGCGGTAATGGCCTGCACAATCGTCTTGAGTTTCATATTGATCCTGTTCTCTGCGGGTTATTCGTTGATCGTCATGCCGACCATCACGGTCGGGCCGTAGAACTCACGCTGGATCGGACGATCCGGCGAGCCTTCATAGAACTTCAGCGGCGTGTTCAGGATGTTGCGCACATTGAGATAGATGCCCACATCCTTTCGGACCTGATAACTGCCGCCGAAGTCGAGCGAGAAGCGCGACGCGGTGTAGACGTCGGTTGCAGCAGAACTGCCCACCGCCCACAGGCTCTTGCCCACATAGGAGGCCGACAGGCGCAGGTCCAACGGACCACGCTCGTAGAACACGCTGGCGTTATACGTATTGCGCGGACCGGATGGCAGCGTGTGGTCGTCGCCCGGGCGAATGTCAAGGTGCGAATTGGTCCAGGTCCAGTTCGCACCTGCGCCCAGGCCGCTCAGGAACCCCGGCAACTGCGTAAAGTGCTGCTCGTAGTTAGCGGTGACACCACGCACACGCGCCGACGCGACATTGGTAAAGCTGACGAGCCTGATTGGGCCCGAATACCCCGGAAGATAAGGCGAGCTGAAGACGGTCGATGACTGGCCCACGACGTAGTCGCTCATCGACTTGTCAAACGCGCCGAGCGAAACGATCCCGCCGTGCGGCAAATACTTCTCTAACTGAAGATCGAAGTTCTGCGAAGTGGTCGGCTTCAGGTTCGGGTTACCGGTGGTCACGGTTCCCGTTCCCGCATCGGCAAGGACCGACGCGCTGCTCTGGGCAAAGCCAGGACGCGCAATCGTGCTCGAATAGATCGCGCGACCCACCAGTGTCGGCGTGAAGTCGTAGCGCAACTGCAAGGAGGGAAACAGGTTGAAGTAGTTGTTCGCCGTCTGGTTTGGCGTGATGTTGCTGCCGTTGATCAGATTGCCGCTGAACGCATCCTGCGTCCACTCACCGCGCAGACCAGCCAGCACGCCCAGGCGGCCCCAGCCGAACTGATACTGGCCATACATGCTGTAGATGTTCTCGTTGATAGCCGAGAACGCGGCGGCGTTCTTCAACGGGTAAGCCGTGACGTTGCCGGCGGCCGCAGCCGCGCCATAGAGGTCGCTCATGACGCCATCGCTGATGGACGGCCCCACGTTGTACATGCCGTTGTAGAAAACGTTTGGAGAGCCGAACACCGCCTGCGACAGCGGGATTCCCGCAGCCGGCGAGTACGAGTAGTTGCTCTGCGAGCTGGCGAACGTCATCCGGCGCAGGCCAGTGCCGAACTTGAACTGTTCGTCGTCGGCACTCGTGAAGTGAGTCGGCAGCGTGTAGTTGACGTTGGCCGACCACTCGTTGGTCTTGACGTACTGCGACGAGTTGACGATCTGGCCCAGCGTGTAGCCGGCGGGATCGGCCGGGTTCGGACCGGACACGATCGATTGCGTCGCGTAGTCCGAGCCAGGGTAATACGTCACCGTGCCCGGGGCGCCATTGTTGAACGTCGAATTCAGGTCGTACGGTTTGTCGTACGTGCCACTGGTGAAGCCGGCGCGATAATCGATCTTGCCTGGGCCGAGCTTGTTTTCTCCGCCTAGCGCAAAGATTTGCGTTCGCAGCGTCTCCTTCTCGTCGCGCAATCCCTTTGCATAGGTCGCCGTATCCGTGAGCGTGCCGTTGGCGTTCTGGACCGGATTGCCGTTGAAGTTGGTCTGAATGTCTTGCCGGTTCACATTCTCCGTATAGCCGAAGTTGTAGTAGCGGAAATACCACTTGTTGTCGGCGTTAGGCTGAAAGTCCAGTTCGCCGCCGTAGCCAAGGCGCTTCCGGTGATAGTTGTAGTAGCGCGGGTCGGTTTGCGCGTACGCCTTGTTCGGTACACCAGCCGCATCGACATACGCGTTTTCTTCGTCGTCGACGCCGCGGTGGTCCTGGTTGTAGGCAAGGGTACCGATGAAGGTGAACGGCGCGTCGGAATATGACGTGATGCCCGAACCGAGACCGGCAATGCCGTGCGCGCCGAAGCGCGCACCCGCAGTCATCCCTACATCCTGAATTGTGCTGCCGCGCAGCGTCTCGACACCCGAGCCGAGCTTCGCGTCCAGGAACGGCTTGCCCGAAGGGGGCAACGTGCGCGGCGAAATGTCGATTGTGCCGCCGAGCGCATCCGCATCCTGTTCAGGCTTGTTGGTGCTGGTTACGACGATCTGCCCGATCATGCCGGCCGGGATCGTATCAAGCGCGACAGCGCGCCCCCCGTTCTGGGCCGAAGCCGGATTGGTAGGCGGCAGGTGGATGCCGCCGAAGGTCGTACTGTTCAGGTTGGTGTCGAGACCTCGAATGTTGACGTATCGGCCCTCACCCGAATCCGTTTCGAGCGAGACGCCCGGCGCGCGAGCAACGGCTTCCGCCGCACTGACGTCCGGTAGTTTCGCGATGTCGGCGGCGGTGAGGATGGTGATCATGTTCGCGGCGCTCTGCTGGGTCGCCCGTGCGACTACGTTCGCATTGCGTTGCGACGTAACCGTCACGCGATCCAGCGACGCAACGGCTGCGTCCACCAGAACGTCCTCGCTCGTCGTGTCGTTCTCGCGCACCACCATGGTCCGTTCGACCGCGGGTGAGCGAACCGGCGTGATGACCAGTGTGTATTGCCCCGCCGGAAGCCGGGTAAAGCGAAAGGAGCCGTCTGACGACGTCGTGGTGCTCGTCCCGGTTTCCCGAATCTGGATTCGCGCGCCAGCAAGCGGACGCTTGTCCGCGCTCGACAGCAGGTGACCTTGCAAAATCGCCGTATCAGCGGCGTAGGCGACGGTCATCGCCACGCTGCTTACCACCCCCACCAACAACCCTGTCATATGCCTGTGCGGCATGCTAATTCTCCGTCAATCGTTGCAGACATCCCGTCCTGGTCACGCGTTCCAGCTGTCCGGCATGTAGAAATTTCGGCATCCTCTACGAAGCCGCGGCACACCGCTGTACCGCAGGAATACCAATGATTTTTTCGCTCGTTCCGTGGATTCATACCGACGTTGTCAGGATCGATATCGGCGGCCGTACCTCCGACTGTCTCGCCTTCGACGCCGGAGACGTTTTACGGATCTACTGTGACGCCAAGGTGTCACCGGGTGCGTTTGTATAAATTGTCATCGTCATATGACGACTATTTCTTACGCTTTTATTTTTCTACTTTTTCACGTATCTACGCACGTTATAAGGTATTTTTCTTTGCTCAACTGACACTGCGTCATGCGCGTTTTTGTAATTTCCATATTATTATGTCGTCGCTTGACGACAACGCTGGTGACGACGTGTGTGCAACGGGCGCTCACGGGGATCCACTGTGGACAAGCACTGATCCGGCGCGCCTGTCGAAGCGACGCAGCCGCCACACTGCGCTGCCTGAAGATGACAAGTCGGTAATCTTCGCGTAACGGACATGACACTGTTGCAAACGACAATGCCGCGTCTGCCATTCGCAGTGCGGCGCATTCGAAAACACTTCAACAGGTAATCATGGACATGAGGTTCACTCGTCGGCGACTCTCCGTGGCAACTGCCACGGCGCTTGGTCTGGCTATCACGCTGGGGCGTACGGCGAAGACAACGCTAGTTCGAACGTCGGAATGACCTCGGCGCCGAGCGCCCAGCATGGAGAACGGACGGCTACCCCGATCAAGCATCTCGTGGTGATTTTTGGCGAGAACGTTTCGTTCGATCACTACTTTGGAACCTATCCGAATGCGCTTAACCGGCCCGGGGAGCCGACTTTCACCGCATTGCCCAATACACCGCGGATCAACGGACTACTGGACGGCTTGCTGAAGTCCAACCCGAACTCGACGAACCCTGCCAATGGCGACGACGCAGCGGATCCATTCCGTCTCGATCGCTCCCAGGCGCTGACGGCGTCGCAAGATCACGCGTACAAACCCAGGCAATTAGCGTGGAAACGTCATGGCGGGTACGCAAAGATATGGCCCGACTCCCGCCTGTAGTGCGGCCGCTATCAGACGGAACTGAGCGATGCCATGCACGGCGCGAGCCCCAACTCAACCTTTTCCTTATCCTTGGACATCAGATGAAACACCTCGAACCGCCCGCCTCTCCTCCCGTGAATGAAGACGCCGACGCTGCGCAGGCGCCCCAACGCCCCGGCCGCCGCCACTTCCTCGGCGGTGTCGCTGCGGTGGCGATGGGAGGAGGACTGGGCGCCTGTGCGCTGGCGCCTTCTCGCGAAGCTGCCGTGACGGATGTCGCAGCGGGACCGCAGTTTGATCGTGCGCTGCGGTCCAAGGTCAAGACAGTCGTGGTGATCTACGCCGAAAATCGCAGCTTCAATAATCTGTTCGGCGATTTCCCTGGCGTTGAGCGCCCGCTCTCCGGCGTGAAGCCGGAAGATTACCTGCAGCGTGACCGCGATGGCTCGAGCGCATTGCCGCAACTGCCACCGGTGCCCGGCGGCTGGCTGTTAAAAGACCAGACCGTGGACGGCGTTACGTACAAAGCCGGCCTGCAATATCAGACCAATCTGCCGAACGCGCCATTCGCACTTAAAGGCCCGCAGGGCGAGAATCTGCCGTTGTCGCTCGTCACACATGATCTGTGGCATGTGTTCTATCAGAACCAGATGCAGATCAACGGCGGCAAGAACGATATGTTCGTCGCATGGGCGGACTCGGCTGGCTTCACGATGGGTCACTATGCGAATACCAGCTACGACCTGCGGATGTGGGACCTCGCCGGCGAATTCGTGCTGTGCGACAACTTCTTCCAGGGTGCGTTCGGTGGCTCGTTCCTGAACCACCAGTATCTCATTGCGGCGACGCCGCCGGTGTATCCCAATGCCGCGCAGAGCATCGCGAAGTTCCAGATTGCGGAGACTCTCAGCGGACGCCCCGACGATCCCAATCTGAAACCGCTCGCCACGTCGCCGAAAAGCGCGTTGGATGGCATCCCCAAGTTCGGCCCGAGTGCGCTGACGCCGCCGGAAACGTTACCGGGCGGCCGGACCGTCAGCTATGCCGTCAATACGATGATGCCGCCGTTCGCGCCCACGCCCTACAAAGTCGGCGCAAACGGCGTGGTCGACTTCACGCAGGATAGCAACACGATGGCCGTGCCGCCGCAGACGCACGAGAACATCGGCGACAAGCTCAACAAGCGCGGCATCGACTGGGCTTGGTACGCGGGCGCGTTTCAGCAGACGCTGGACATGCACGGCAAGAACACCAACGACGGCACGCCACTGGTTCCGAACTTCCAGTATCACCACCAGCCGTTCAACTACTTCGCGAATCTCGGACCGGGCACGGCCGCACGTGCGAAACATCTGCGCGACGGCGGACTCGGTGATGATGAAAGCACCAACCGCTTCCTTGCCGATGCTCGCGCGGGCCGGCTCCCGGCCGTCACGTTTTACAAGCCGCAGGGCAACCTGAACATGCACGCGGGCTATGCGGACGTCGCGTCAGGCGACCGCCATATCGTGCACGCTGTGAAAGCGCTGCGTGCAAGCCCTCAATGGGAAAACATGCTGGTGGTCGTCACTGTCGACGAGAACGGCGGATGGTGGGATCACGTCGCTCCGCCCAAAGGCGACCGCTGGGGGCCGGGCACACGCGTGCCGACGCTGGTGATCTCGCCATTCGCAAAGAAGGGATATGTCGATCACACGGTATATGACACGGCATCGATCTTGCGCCTGATTACGCGTGTGTTCGACCTCGAAACGCTCGACGGCATACGCACGCGCGACGGCGCGATGGAGGCGCGCGGCCAGCTCGTCATGGGCGACCTGACCAATGCGTTGGACCTGTCAGCGTAATGTGACCGTACGTCGCCGGAAATGCCTGCAAACGCGAGAAGCAGCTGTTGAAGTTCGCTGATTCCGCTAATGACGTCCGTGAGCGTGCTAATCGTGTTCATTAATTCTGCTAGCGCGGCTGGGAGAGTCAGCCGCCGCTGCTGCCCGCCGTTCCGGATGAGATTGCGCATATCCCTGCGAACACTTCAGGATGAGTGCTTCGATTAGCCAGTCAGAGCAACTGCTGTAGCAACTGCAATACATTGGGCCACTGTTCTCATTCGCCTCTTCCCCTGCAGCGGATCTCCGGCGTCACACGCCTCGAAGCGACGTCGATTGTTCGCCCGGGTCGGCTGATTCACGTGCGAGTTGCATTAGCAGAATTAACGGACAAGCTGAACGCGCTAGCAGAATTAATGGATATCCTGCCGCACGGCCGTTGTCAAAACGCAACGTCGAAAAAGCGAGACAAGGAACATCACGACGCCGACGAACGGATGCAGGACGCGCGTCCACTGGCCACCCCCGAAGAGCGCGGTGAGCCAGAACATCGACGGATGAAACAGCGCGAGCCCGGACAACGCGAGCAGCACGAAACTGATCGTGGTGATTCAGTGGTTCGTGCGCTCGTTAGCGGAATAACGCAGGATCCGGTTCGCGTCTGCCGTATTCTGGTCAGCTTTCATCGGAACTCTCCTTCGAGCGGTGCGCTTCGTCACGGGCGGCCGTTTCATCTTCTTCCGTGACTTCGTTCGGGCCGACGCGCGTGTAATGGAAGAACCCGGCAAGCGCCGCCAGCGCCATCGCACCCAATGCAAACGGCTTCGCCGCGCCCTTCCAGATGCCGACCAACGGACTGATGTGCGGATCGTCCGGCAGGCCGTGATACAGCGACGGCTGGTCGGCGTGATGCAGCACGTACATCACATGCGTGCCGCCGACGCCGGGCGGATCGTACAATCCGGCATGCTCGAAGCCGCGTTCCTTCAGGTCCTCGATGCGTTCCGCCGCGTGCTGCTTCATGTCTTCCTTGGTGCCGAACACGATCGCACCGGTCGGGCATGTCTTCACGCACGCCGGCTCCTGGCCCACCGCGACACGATCGGAACACAGCGTGCATTTATACACACGATGATCCCGCTTCGAAATGCGCGGAATGTTGAACGGACAGCCGGTGATGCAATAGCCACAGCCAATACAGTTTTCCTGATGGAAATCGACGATGCCGTTCGTGTACTGGACGATCGCACCCGGCGAAGGACACGCCTTCAGGCAGCCGGGATCGTCGCAATGCATGCAGCCGTCCTTGCGGATCAGCCATTCGAGGTTGCCATCCGGGTTTTCATATTCGGCGAAGCGCATCACCGTCCACGAGTGCTCCGTCAGGTCGGGCGGGTTGTCATAGACGCCGACGTTCGTGCCGATTTCGTCGCGCAGGTCGTTCCACTCCATGCATGCCGTCTGACATGCCTTGCAGCCGATGCACTTCGTGACGTCGATCAGCTTCGCGACGCTGCCCGTAGCCGGCTCGCGCACTGTCGGCGGCTGCACCGTGGTGGCCGACACGCGCCTGATATCGAGCGATTGCAGTGCCACCGTGTTCTCCTTTCGCGTATTCAGGCTTTCTCGACTTTCACGAGGAAAGACTTGAATTCCGGCGTCTGCGTATTGCCGTCGCCAACCACTGGCGTGAGCGTATTGATCAGATAGCCCGGCTTCGCGAGTCCCTTGAAGCCCCAATGCAACGGAATGCCGACGGTCTGCACCTTCTTCCCGTCAATCATCAGAGGTTTGATGCGTTTGGTGACCACGGCAACCGCAACGATGTGTCCGCGATTAGACGACACCTTCACGCGGTCGCCCGCCACCACACCGACCTCCTTCGCGAGATCCTCGCCGATCTCGACGAACTGCTCCGGCTGGATGATCGCGTTCAGCCGTACGTGCTTGGTCCAGTAGTGAAAATGCTCGGTGAGCCGATAGCTCGTCGCCGTGTGCGGGAAGTCCGCCGCCTTGCCGAACGCCGCGCGATCGTTCGGGAACACACGGGCGGCCGGGTTGCTCGTCGCCTGGGCATTTTGCGGATGCAGCGGGTTGTAGCCGAGCGGCGTCTCGAACGGCTCGTAGTGCTCAGGGAACGGACCTTCGGCCATGGCGTCACGCGCAAAAAAACGCGCGACGCCTTCCGGGTTCATGATGAACGGCCCCATGCCGGTTTCGGGCGGCTCGTCCGCCTTGTAGTCCGGCACGTCGGCGCCGCTCCACGTCTTGCCGTTCCAGGCGATCAGCTTGCGCGTCGGATCGAACGGCTTGCCGTTGACGTCGCACGATGCGCGGTTGTACAGGATGCGCCGGTTCGCCGGCCACGCCCACGCCCAGCCAAGCGTCTGGCCGATGCCCGTCGGGTCTGCATTGTCCCGTCGCGCCATCTGGTTGCCAGCCTGCGTCCATGCTCCGCAGAAGATCCAGCAGCCGCTCGCCGTGCTGCCGTCGTCCTTCAGTTGCGCGAAGCCAGCGAGCTGCTCGCCCCTCTTCACGAGCACCTTGGTCGCGTCCCTCGGGTCCGTCAGGTCTGCCAAAGCCTTGCCGCTGAATTCCATCGCCATTTCTTCCGGCGTCGGTGCCGACGGAGTCGCATAGGGCCAACTGAGATTGACCACCGGGTCCGGGAATTTGCCGCCCTGATCCTTGTACAGCCTGCGGATCCGCACAAACAGGCTCCCCATGATCTCCAGATCCGTCTTCGCCTCGCCCGGCGGCTCGGCACCCCGCCAGTGCCATTGCAGCACGCGCCCGGAGTTGACGAGCGAGCCGTTCTCTTCGGCAAAGCAGCTTGTCGGCAGCCGGAACACTTCGGTCTGGATCTTCGACGCATCAACGTCGTTGAACTCGCCATGGTTCCTCCAGAACTCCGACGTCTCGGTCGCGAGCGGGTCCATGATGACGAGCCACTTCAGCTTCGAAAACGCGACGGTCATCTTCGCCTTGTTCGGCGCAGCGGCAAGCGGGTTGAAGCCCTGAGCGATGTAGCCGTTCATCTTGCCCTGAGACATCAGTTCGAACACCTGCAACATGTCGTACGGCTTGTCGAGCTTGGGCAGATAGTCGAAACCCCAGTTGTTCCCAGCGGTCGCCGCATCGCCCCACCACGCTTTCATCAGACTGACGAAGAAGCCCCGATAGTTTTTCCAGTAGCTCAACTGGTTCGGCCGCAACGGCTGCGCTGCGCGCTTTGCGATGTAGGCGTAGTAATCCTGCTCGGCTTGCGACGGCAGCGTCATGTAGCCCGGCAGCAGGTTCGACAGCAGGCCGAGATCGGTCAGCCCCTGGATGTTCGAGTGGCCGCGCAACGCGTTCATGCCGCCGCCCGCAATGCCGATATTACCCAGCAGCAGTTGTACCATCGCGCCCGTGCGGATCATCTGCGAACCGACCGAGTGCTGGGTCCAGCCAAGCGCATACATGATGGTAGCGGCGCGCGTCGGCGACGCGGTCGAGGCGAGCATTCCGCACACCTTCAGGAACTTGTCCTTAGGTGTACCGCAGGTCTTCTCGACCATCTCCGGCGTGTAGCGCGAGTAGTGCTGCTTCAGCAGGTTGTAGACGCAACGAGGGTGTTGCAGCGTCGTGTCGACCTTCACGAAGCCGTCGTCGCCCAACTCGTAGTCCCACGTCGATTTGTCCGGATAGCCGTGCTTCCCGGCGTCGTAGCCGGAAAAGATGCCGTCGTTGAACGCGAAATCCTCGCGCACGATGAACGGCAGGTCCGTGTAGTTCTTCACATACTCGTGCTGGATCTTGTCGTTCGTCAGCAGGTAATTGATGATCCCGCCGAGGAACACGATGTCGGTGCCGGTGCGAATCGGCGCGTAGTAGTCAGCGACAGATGCTGTACGCGTAAAGCGCGGATCGACCACGATCAGGCGCGCCTTGCGGTGTGCCTTCGCTTCGGTGACCCATTTGAAACCGCATGGGTGCGCCTCGGCAGAATTGCCGCCCATCGCCAGAATGACGTCCGCGTTCTTGATGTCGACCCAATGGTTCGTCATCGCTCCACGGCCAAACGTCGGGGCAAGACCTGCCACCGTCGGGCCGTGTCAGACACGCGCCTGGTTGTCGAATGCAAGCATCCCCAGACTGCGGGCCACCTTGTGCGTCAGGTATCCTGATTCGTTGCTGCTTGCTGATGCGGCCAGCATGCCCGTCGTGAGCCACCGGTTGACCTTCTTGCCATCGTCCGTCGTTTCGACGAAGTTGGCATCGCGGTCTTCCTTCATCAGCCTGGCGATGCGGTTGAACGCGTCATCCCACGAGATGCGCTGCCACCGGTCGGAACCAGGCGCACGGTATTCCGGGTGCTGGAGACGGCTTGGACTGTGAATGAAATCGATCAGGCTCGCGCCCTTCGGACACAGCGTGCCACGATTGACCGGGTGGTCGGGGTCACCTTCGATATGGATGATGCTGGCTTTGGCGTTCTTCGCGCCATCGCCAAGGCTGTACATCAGGACCCCGCAACCGACTGAACAATACGGACACGTATTACGGGTTTCAGTGGTACGCGCCAGCTTGTACTGCCGCACCTCCGCGAGCGCTGGTTCCGGCGAGAAGCCCATCAGGGCGATACTCGATCCGGCCAGCGATGTGGCGGTGAGTTTCAGGAACTGGCGCCTCGTCAAGTTGACCATGGTAGCGGCCCTCGAACGTGGACATTGCACCAATTACCAGTATAGATAGCGACTTTATAAATTTCCGTCGGGGCGGCAGCGGATAAACCCTCACGTGGCACGGCGGACGCGACGGCGACGGAGAAGCGTTCGCTCGATGAGGATGCCGAAGCGGTTCGCCAGTGCGTGGACAACAGCACGGCCGCGTGACTCGAGCCGGTCTGTACGGCGATGCCCGTGGCGGTCATCCCGTGGTTGTCGTGCAGCGCCGGATCTGCGCCGCACGCAAGCCATCTGGCAGTTCGCGTGAGGCTGAGCAAGCGCGAATGTCACCTTCGTCGCGATCGGCAAGGCGATGCACGCACGCTCATTGCCGATAAGGTCCCATTGGGTCGGCGGGCCGACCACGAGGCCATGCTACTTCGGCGCCCATTCGCCGGCCGAGTGCTATCTGAAACAGCATTCTCATGGGCCAGCAGAGATCAGATCCCGTTCAACGGGTGGTAATCGCTACCTACGAAGCTAAAATTGTTAGTAGGACCATTGAAATGGGCAGACTGCAGGCGCGTCGCATCAGGCGCGCGGAGTTCGGCCTCAAATCGCAATGAGCACGAAGGCACGTTTTCCGGTCCAACTGCGGCGCGCGCGTCGCAGTTGGCGCAAGTTTGCGCTTGAAGTGACGGCACTCGCCATGGGAGCGGTATCGACGCTCTCCCGCGCGATCGTCTGGAACGGCACGCCCGCCAGTACAAGAGCTGACGTGCCTGAGCTACCGCGCCGGCCGGTCCCACCGCCTCGCGAGCGGGGCACCTGTCGTGCATTTGCACTCGCCGTAGCGATGCACGTAGTGCTGGCAGCGTTCCTGTTCTCCGGCGCACACTGGCAGAAAAACACACCGGCCGGCACGACGGTAGTCGTGGCTGACCGGTCAACGTTGGCTCCATCGTCGTTGCCTGTGCCTTCCGTGACGGAGGAGCCCATGCGATCCACGGCCCGCAACGAAAATGCTCATATCAATGTCGCGTCGCGGCCGGAAATGCACCGGTATCGGCAAACGGTGCGTCAGGCCCAACCGGCCAAACGGCCACAACAAGCGCCTGCTGTCCGAACCCTGGTGGCGAAGGCTGGAGAAAAAGCCGCGCAGAAGGCAGACAGTTCGGCCGATAGACAACACGAGGAACGCCTCGCCGCATTGCTGGCATTGGCAGCGGACGTATCGTCGGGTAACGACCTGAAGCCTGACACCGTCGCAACGGCGTCGCCGGGTTACGCGGACCGGGTCAGACGGCGGGTGCGCCCGAACGTCGTGGCGCCGACTAACATCAATGGAAACCTGTCGTCGGTCATTGCCGTGAGATGCGCACCCGATGGGTCGCTTTTGAGCGCCACAATGCAGCGTTCGAGCGGCAACCTCGAATGGGACATCGCCGCGTTGAGCGCGGTGGAGAAATCCAACCCGATGCCGCGGGATGTTAACGGCAGCACACCGTCGAGCTTTCTGATCACATTTCGGCCGAAAGGCTGATTCCGATTCGCCAGGTCACGGTTGAACGGCTTGTGGGCGTCGTTCAGGGCGATACACCGGCCGCAGCTATGGGCGACCCTGTTTCTGAGCTTTTTCTTAAACGGGTCGTGTTCCGTGATTTCTGTAGGGAATACGGTGGTAGGAAACACCCAGCTCGACAAGGCTTTGCGGGCGGCCCCTATAAAAATATCCCGTCCGATCAGGCACTGTCGGTCTGGTCTTTTCCCTAGTTGCGACACACCTGCAGCAGGCTTGGGCGGCCATCGGTATGCGTCAGGAAGCGCGGTGCACACCGTTGAGCGCGCTAAAAAAAACGGCCCGCAGCGAGCGGGCCTCATCCGAGGCGGGGTGGAGACAACTGCAGACTTATGTCCGGCCAGCCGGCCTTCACCCCGTTTTGCGGTCGCGTGTCGAAAACACGGACCACATATATAGGATAGCCAATACGCCGGCGCGCGGCGGATTTTTCGACCAGGATGCAGATCCGTCAAGCATCGGCACCCAGCCGCGGGCGACTGACATGGCGAGCAGTGTCGGATCCGCCAGCCGCTCGCCGAACGCCTCGGCACGCGCGAGATATCAGCCTAACGACGGTGATGCTTTGTGGCCGAAGACGTCCTGGATCCGGGCGCCGATGCGCTGCAGTGCGGCGCGGTCCACTGACGCGGCGCCGTCATCGACCGCGAGCGCCCACTGAAGCGGGTCATCCGCATGCAGATCATTGGATGCCGCATAGGAAACCCACACCACTTTGACACGCCTCCAAGCCTGAGACTCCTGATTGTGCCCGCAGCTTCTTCGTGATGATGGGCATGCCAGGATTTCTCCGGGACATCGCCGGGGCCGAGCCGCGGACCTGCGGAGATCAGGCAGCACCTTGTCTGAGTTCTCGTTCAACAGCGCTGCGTCGATTTCGATCAAACCCGCAACCAGTTCTAAATTAATAAGCCAATGACGAAATTGGCAGGTGAAAGCCCATGTACAGCTCGTTGCGTCGTTGCATGCCCGTCTCCACCGTGATTTTCCAGGAATCGTCGCGCGCGGACTAAGTGTTCCTGGTAAAACTATTTGGATTTCGGTAACCTGGATTTTTCCCTGGTACCGAGGTGTCGATGAAATGCCGTGTGAAGCTTGTGAAGGCTGAAGAGATCACATTGCAGGAGATGGCGATCAATCACCGGTTCAAGAACACGCGCAGACGCGCCACTGGTCTTTTGATGCTCGCTCGCGGGGATAAGCCAAAGGTCGTCTGTGAAGCCCTCGGCGTGAGCGACCAGGCTGTCTACAACTGGGCTCACGCGTGGCGTATTGGAGGCGTTTGCGCGCTCATGACGGCGGGAGACGTTGCCGAAGTAATGCGAAAGCAGGCAACTGGATCGAACATCCACTGCGGCACTTCCAGCAAACGCGCCGTCTCGAACGGCTCCAGCGCGCAACGCAAAACCGTCTCTGCATTCTTCCTCTCGACCGTCCTGAAAATCCACACCGTGCGCCCGCACCACGGGTGCCAGCGGTAGAGAACTTCCTTTGATTCGCTAATATGGGTGTTGTGTTGTCGGCTTGTACAACCAGAAAAGGCCGCATTCAAGTCTCTCAGACCAGACTCCGGATGAAGCCTACTTCGCGATGCTGCCCGCGATTCCAACGGCAGCGTGACACCCAGCGTTCCACTTAAAAATCGAAAAGACTGTCCGAACGAACGGGGCCACCTCTGTCGGCGAGTTGCGCCCTCCCGCCGCCCGTCCCTCACGGATACGCGGTGCGACCGTGCTCACTGCTCGCAAATGGAATCCCCGAACAGATCCAGGGTTGTGGCACGCTGCTGCGCCGGCAGTGCGCCGCTGCGGACCTGGGCCACCACTGCCTGCGGCAGCCACGCGTCTTCCATCGCGCCGATGCCCTTCTCGATCAACTGCTTGAGAAAAAACGACTGGCTGCGCCCGGTGACCTCCGCCAGCAGTCTCAAGCGCTGTTCGATTGCCGCCTCGACGCGTACCGCGATGACGTGCGAGCTGTTCCCTGACTTCCTTCTCAACCTCGGCTCCTGATTCCATCTGTGCGCAACGGACCGGCGCATTCGCGCGCTGTTTTACCACAACCGGACCGAGCGGCGGCGGGTCGCGCAGATCGCTGCCCGGACTCGCATTGCGTCGACGGGGACATTGCGATCCACGACCGGTCTGATCCCATCGCCGGGCGAAGCAGGAAGAGTTGCCGACGCTATATCGATAGCGGACACGCCCCATCCCTCACAAGGTTGCCCGCACACCAATCCATAACGATGCCTTTGCGAAAAACGCATCACATAACCGGTCTATTTAGATAAGTTGACTTCTCCGAAGACCGTGAATGGAACACCGAAATAGAGTTACGCCTGGCACCGCACCCCAAAGCGACCCACCCAGAAACGACTTCCGCTGACTACGACATGCATGATGGCGTGAAGACGATCAAGCTCCGCGCCTGCCTGGTGGGATACTTCTTGCGCCATTGGCACGTGGATTATTCCCTAGACGCGTCGGGCAACCCGCGCGCCCAACAGCTTTATCTCGCTAACCGAAGCGAAGTGCTGGACGCCGGCGCCCCAGCATGGGCATTACAGCCTTAAGGCTGAAGCGCGTCCCGGAAGTTGGACAGTCTGTTGAGCCGAGGCGTGACCTTTTGAGCCGCGTGGATTTCTTGGACAGGATCGAGTGTTAGTCTTCGACGCTTTTCATGCCTTCCGCCGCAGGCCGAAGGCCGTGTAGCCGTGTCTCATTGTAGTCCCGCCGCCAGGCCTCGAACTCGCGTTTCGCTTCGGCCAGAGATTCCAACGAGTGCAGGTTCAGGCATTCATCCGGCGATGAACCGTTAAACGTCTCGATGCAGCACTTATCCGTCCGCTTAGCCGGGCGGCCGAAGTCGATCCGTACCTTGTAGTGATACGCCCACATGCCCAGCAGACGACCAGAGAAGTCGCTGCCGTTATCGGCAAACAGGAAACGAGCACTGTGTCAGTGAATGTGAGATCTCACGTGGTCTGCTGCCCCTTACTGGCCCCAGAGGTCGTTCAGTCCGCGTCCGTCGAATAGATTGGGACAGAATCTCCGCTACCAGCTCCATGGTTCCCAGTACCTGATTTGTCAACATTGACGAGCCGTGAGCGAATTTATTCCGCAAGTCTGGAAGGCTCTTTTTCAATGTCTGCACCATTTCCCAACTCTGGTCTGCTGAGGTCGGGTTAATCGGCTCGTCCTTATCGATCAAAATAGTTTCGAGTTGTTGATTGATCATGGTTTGGAGGCTCTCCATTTCTCAGCCGCCCTCAGACGCTCATCCGCGAGCGCAGCGCTACCACGCAGCCTCTCCAGTTCACCCGAGAAATCCGCCCTCGCCTGCACCAGCGTCCGATCTCTCGCGCCGATTTCACCCTGCTGTCGCGCGATTCCAGCCTCGAGCGCGCGTCGCGCCGCTTCCGCCGCAGCCCGCTCTTGCTCCAGTTCCTGGATGGGCACCTGCGCGGCGAGCAAGGCCGCGGTGCGCTGTTCGAGCGCCGTTTCGGTTCGCGCGAGTTCCTCGTGCCGTGACGTCACTTCGCTGCGCGCGTTCGCCTTCTCCGCCTCAGCATCAGCCCGCAGTGCGTCGAGTGCCTCGTGCGCTGACGTGGTGGACTTCGTCCGCAGCGCCGCGATCAGTTCTCCGGCAGCCGCCTGCAACTCCGCCGGCAAATCGGGATGTGCCATCCGCACCCTGCTCTTCTCACGCAATGCAACCCAAAACTCGCCGAGCCTCTGAGCCGGCGTACTCATGCTGCCGCGCTTCACCAACTGATTGCGATTAGCCGTCGGCGTAATGCCGACGCGGAAGAACAGAGCGTGGGCGCAGGCCTCGCGATACGGCTCGCGGGTCTTGGGAAATTAGACCTTCAGGCGATCGACTTCGGCAGCAAGGCCGGTCGCTAACAATGCTTTCTAAGGATTGTTTTTCGCGACGTAATTGCTTCGATTTTCTCAACATGCGTCGCCCAGACAGCATCACGTCCACCGCTTTTTCATCGGGACTTTCTGTAGTTCAAAGTGCTACAGAAACGTGTCCGCCGAGATATCCAAGCACTCGCTGATGTGGCGCAGTAAAGCGAGGAGGAGCAGCGGTCAAGCGGGTAACGTTCGGTGCGAGCACTACCTCACCGGAGCGCTTGATGCATCTCGCCGATCATGTGAAGCCAATCAGCTACCTCAAAAGCGAAGCGGCGCAAATCGTCAAGGACCTGACTGATTCGGGAGAGCCGCTCATCATCACGCAGAACGGTGAAGCGAAGCTCGTCGTCCAGGATGTGCGAAGCTACGAATCGACGCAGCAGACCCTCGCGCTCCTGAAAATCCTGGCTATCGGCCAGAAACACATCGAGCGCGGGGATCACGTCGATGGCGACGAGTTCTTTGCGGAGCTCAACGACCTCGATCGTCAGGAAAAGCTCCGCTGATGGCGGCACCGCTGCTGAAATTCCGCATCCTCCCGATGGCGCGGATCGGCATCGACGAACTCAGAAGCTATGTTGTCCGCACATTCGGATGGGAAACGTGGCGTCAGACATCGACGCAACTGCAGGAGACGATCACGCACATTCGCCAGTTCCCCGCTAGCGGTCATGCGCCTTGCGAGCTTGAGGGCTTCTTCGAGGACGGTTTCCGGCAAGGCCTTTCCGGCAAGAACCGGATCATTTATCAGGTCCGCGACGAGACCGTTTTCGTTCTTCTCGTGGTCGACGCTCGACGCGACCTGCCCTCCCTCCTCCAGAGAATCGTGCTTCGGCTGATGTAACGCGTCAGGACGGCCGCCTTGCGTTTCACACGCATTACATGCGCGCGCTGCGCGCCCGACTCAGGAAGCCTCCGGACCCGTGCGAAACCCGAAAATGTCCAGCACATGCAGCGCGCGTGCAACGGGTATGTTAATCAGCATTCTCTCCGGCTAAGGGCCTTCCCTCGACAATCGAACGCGGGAAACACTAATTGTGAGATACGGATTACTCATTCAACCATGACCGCACCCCGGCTCGCGCTTTTCTTGTATCTGATCGCTCAATGGCGAACTCCGACGCAGATAAAAAGCGCCGACCGGTTTGCACTCGAACTACCGGGGCGCAACGCGAATCCTGTCGCGTCGAGCCCCCGATATCCCCTGCAATGCCTCCGCGCGTTGCCGTGTTTACTGTGGTGCGTCACCTTCGCGATGCACCGGCTGCGTCTGCTTCAGGCTCTTCGCGAGGCGCGAGGCCTGCAGATAGCCGGGATTCGCGGGCCGCTTCAGATAACGCCCGGCTCCGCGCCGCGCGCGCAGGTCGCCGTCCGCCCACACGAGTTCGCCTTGTGAGACGGTGTGTGTCGGCACGCCGCGAACCGTCATCCCTTCGAACACGTTGAAGTCCACGTTCTGATGATGCGTCTTGACCGATATCGCGCGCGTGGCCTCGGGATCCCAGACGACGAGATCGGCGTCGGCACCCACGGCCACCGTGCCCTTGCGCGGGTACAGGTTGAAGATTTGCGCCGCATTGGTGGAAGTGACGCGCACAAATTCGTTCGGCGTGAGCCGGCCGGTGTTCACACCTTGATCCCACAACACCGCCATGCGATCTTCCACGCCGCCGCAACCATTCGGAATTCTCGTGAAATCATGGCGGCCCATCGCTTTCTGCGAAGCGCAGAACACGCAGTGGTCGGTTGCGGTGGTGTGCAGCAGGCCGCCCTGAAGCCCGCGCCAGAGCGCGTCGCGATGCTCCTGGGTACGGAACGGCGGACTCATCACGTGGGCGGCGGCGCGCGTCCAGTCCGGGTCGCGATAGACCGATTCATCGATCACGAGATGCCCCGCGAGCACTTCGCCGAATACGCGCTGCCCTTCGCCGCGTGCGCGCGCGATCGCCTCGAGCGCGTCTTTCGCCGAGACATGCACGATGTACACCGGCACTCCGAGCACCTGCGCGATGCGGATGGCGCGATTCGCTGCCTCGCCTTCGACTTCGGGTGGCCGTGAAAGCGGATGCGCCTCGGGCCCCGTGAAACCGCGCGCAAGCAACTGGCGTTGCAACTGGAATACGAGCTCGCCGTTTTCCGCATGCACGGTAGGCAGCGCGCCCAGTTCGAGTGAGCGCGCAAAGCTGTTCACGAGAATCTCGTCGTCGGCCATGATGGCGTTCTTGTAGGCCATGAAGTGCTTGAAGCTCGATACGCCATGCTCGTTCACGAGGAGCCCCATGTCCCGATACACGCTTTCATCCCACCACGTCACCGCCACGTGAAAGCCATAGTCAGAAGCGGCTTTCTCTGCCCAGCCGCGCCACTCGCGAAAGGCGTCCATCAGCGGTTGCTTCGGGTTGGGGATGACGAAGTCGATGATCGATGTCGTGCCGCCCGCAAGCCCCGCCGCCGTGCCCGTGTAGAAGTCGTCGCTGGCGGTCGTGCCCATGAAGGGCAGCTCCATATGCGTGTGCGGATCGATGCCGCCAGGCATCACATATTGGCCACCGGCGTCGACCACGGTCGCGCCCGCAGGCGCGTCGAGGTTCTCGCCAACGCTCTGGATCACGCCGTTTTCGCAGAGCACGTCCGCACGCCAGCTCTTGTCTGCATTGACGACGGTGCCGCCTCGAATCAGGATCGCCATGATGCCAAGTCTCCTTCAGTTGAACATTCACGCTTGAAACGCTCACGCGCTCGCAACACGTGGGCGCCGGCTCTTGCCGAGCTTCATCATCACGCCATAGACGAGCGCCGCAATGGCGAGCCCCACGAACCACGCATAGGTGTAAATGCTTTTGAACGCATCGGGCACGGTGGCAAACGCATTCGGGAACGCGACGCTGAGAAAGCCCGGCAGGTTCGGCAGCACGCCTGCGATCAGCGCGATCACGGCAGCCGGATTCCAGCCGTTCGAGTAGGCGTATTCGCCGTTTTCCTCGAACAGCTGGGCCGTGTCGAGGCGTGTGCTGCGAACGAGAAAGTAGTCGACCATCAGGATGCCGGCCACAGGCCCAAGCAGCGCCGAATAACCGACGAGCCACGTGAAGATGTAGCCCTGGGTGGTGGCAAGGATCTTCCACGGCATCATCACGATGGCGATACCCGCGGTGATGAGACCGCCCGTCTTGTACGAGATGCCCTTGGGCCAGAGGCTCGAGAAGTCGTAAGCTGGCCCGACGAGATTCGCGGCGAGATTGCAGCACATCGTGTCCAGTGTGAGGATGATGAGCGCGATGCCCACACCGACGCCCTCCATGCGACTCGTGAGGTCGATCGGGTCCCAGATCGCCCTTCCGTAAATCACAACCGTTGCCGAGGTCACGACCACGGAGACCACCGAGAGCAACGCCATCGGAATGGGCAGGCCGATGGCCTGGCCCACGAACTGGTCTTTTTGCGTTTTTGCGAAACGCGTGAAGTCGGGAATGTTGAGCGCGAGCGTGGCCCAGAAGCCCACCATGGCCGTGAGGCTCGGCCAGAACGTCGCCCAGAAGAGGCCCGCCTTCTTGCCGCCGGCGGCGAACTGTGACGGTTGCGACAGCATCGAGCCCACGCCGCCTGCCTTCGAACATGCCCACCACACGAGCACTGCGCACATCACCACCTTGATGGGCGCGGACCAGCTTTCGAGCCAGCGGATCGAATCGGTGCCGTGCAGGATGAAGTACAGCTGGAACACCCAGAAGACGAGGAAGCAGCTAGCCTGTCCGATCGAAATGCCGAGCCACGGCAGTGCGTCGCCCACCAGCGCGTTGTGCGTGAGGATGTTGACGAGCGTATAGATGGCGCTGCCGCCAAGCCATGATTGAATGCCGTACCAGCCGCACGCCACGACGGCGCGCAGCATGGCTGGCAGCTTCGCGCCCTGGGTGCCGAACGACGCTCGCACGAGCACCGCATAAGGAATGCCGTACTTCGTACCCGCATGACCGATCAGCAGCATCGGCATGAGCACGATCAGATTGCCGAGCAGCACGGTTAGCACGGCCTGCCATGGCGCCATGCCCTGCTCGGTGAGGCCGGCGGCGAGCATATAGGAGGCGATGTTCATCACCATGCCTACCCATAGTGCCGCGAAGTGATACCAGCGCCATGTGCGCTGCGCAACGCCGGTGGGCGCGAGGTCATCGTTGTATAGCTCGCTTTCGGCGCGGCGCGCATTGGCGTCGACTGCAAAGGGCTGGCTCATGACGTGGGTTCTCCGTGCTTGTCGTGGGTCCGGCTCGATCCGGCTTCGAAATGTCAGGCGGCTTTCGGGTCGGCGACACGCGCCGGGTTGTTCGGGTGCGTGGTCCAGTTCTCGTAGCGCTCGCCCGAATCGACGCGCTCCATCGTGATGCATTGATCGACCGGGCAAACATGCATGCATAGATTGCACCCGACGCAGTTCGCATCGACCACCTCGAAGTGGCGCTTGCCGTCGCGCGTGGCGTTGATCGCCTGATGCGAGGTGTCTTCGCAGGCGATATGGCAGAGCCCGCACTGGATGCAGCGGTCCTGATCGATACGCGCCTTGATGTCGTAGTTGAGGTTCAGGTATTGCCAGTCGGTGACGTTCGGCACGGCGCGGCCGCGAATGGCGTCGAGGCTCGCGTACCCTTGGTCGTCCATCCAGTTGGAAAGGCCGTCGATCATGTCGCTGACGATCCGGAAACCGTAGTGCATCGCCGCGGTGCATACTTGCACGCTGCCCGCTCCCAGCACGATGAATTCCGCGGCGTCGCGCCAGTCGGAAATGCCCCCGATGCCAGAGATGGGCAAGCCTTGCGTTTGCGGGTCGCGCGCAATCTCCGCGACCATGTGCAGTGCAATGGGCTTCGCGGCAGGACCGCAATAGCCGCCATGCGTGCCCTTGCCGTCCACGGTGGGCAGCGGCGCCATGACGTCGAGATCGACACCGACGATCGAGTTGATGGTATTGATGAGCGAGACGCCGTCCGCACCACCCTTCATCGCCGCGCGCGCGCCGTGACGAATGTCGGTGACGTTCGGCGTGAGTTTCACGAGGCAAGGCAGCCGCGTGCCTTCCTTCACCCAGCGGGTGACCATTTCGATGTACTCGGGCACCTGACCCACCGCCGCGCCCATGCCGCGCTCGCTCATGCCGTGCGGACAGCCGAAGTTCAGCTCCACGGCGTCCGCGCCAGTGTCTTCCACCTGAGGCAGAATCCACTTCCAGTCGTGCTCGTTGCAAGGGACCATCAGCGAGACGATGAGCGCCCGGTCGGGCCAGTCCCGCTTCACCTGCGCGATTTCCTTTAGGTTCACGTCGAGCGGCCGGTCGGTGATGAGCTCGATGTTGTTCAGACCCGCCATGCGCTGGCCGCGCCAGGCGGTGGCGCCATAGCGCGAGCTTACGTTCACCACGTGCGGGTCGAGCCCGAGCGTCTTCCAGACCACGCCGCCCCAACCCGCCTCGAAGGCGCGATTGACGTTGTAGGCCTTGTCGGTGGGCGGCGCGGAAGCGAGCCAGAACGGGTTGGGCGATTGAATGCCGGCAATCGTGCAGCGCAAGTCGGCCATGATGCGACTCCTTCGTTTTATCTGGATTCGGTGTAGCTATCACGCGGCTCGGGCGGCCCTGGCGGACTGATTCGCAAGGAAGCGGTCGATCGCATGCGCAGCGAGCTTGCCGTCCTGCACGGCCTGGACGGTCAGATCGGTTGCGCCGTGGCCGGCACAGTCGCCGCCAGCGAAAACCCCCGCGAGCGAGGTGGCGCCGTTTGCATCCACTGCGACGCGCCGGCCGTTGCCGGTGAGTTGCAGTCCGTCGAGACCTGCGGGTAAGAGCGTCTGGCCGATTGCCTTCAGCACCATATCGGCCTCCACGCGCACGATCTCCCCAGTGCCGCGCAATGTGCCGCTCATATCGAGCCCGGTGCGCTCGAATTCCACGGCCCGCACCTGCGTGTCGCCGACGATTCGCAGCGGCTTCATCCACTCGGCCAGCGTCACACCCTGGCTACGCGCGAATTCCAGTTCGGCCCAGGTGGCGCTCATCTGCGCCGCGCCGCGACGATAGGCGAGCGTCACTTGCTCCGCGCCCAGCTTGCGGCTTTGCACGGCGGCGTCGATTGCCGTATTGCCGCCTCCGAGCACCACCACCTTGCGACCGACGGGCACGCTGGCCAGATCGTCGGCCTCGCGCACGCGCGCGATGAAATCCACGGCATCCAGCACGCCGTCGAGCAGTTCGCCTTCGATGGAGAGCGTATGCGTGCCGCCAAGGCCCACGCCGATGAACACCGCGTCATACGCCGCGCGTAACTCCGCAAGCGTCACGTCATGCCCCAGTCGCTGGCCCTGGCGCAGTTCTATCCCGCCAACGGAAAGAAGCCACCGCACTTCGCGCTGCGCGTAGTCGTCGACGGTCTTGTACGCCGCTATGCCGAACTCGTTCAGGCCGCCCGGATATTCGCGCGCGTCGAAGACGCTCACGCGATGCCCGGCAAGCGCGAGCGTGTGCGCGCAGGCGAGACCCGCGGGACCCGCGCCGACCACGGCAACATGACGGCCTGTCTCGCTGGCGCGCTTGAAGAGCGCAGGGGCACCGGCGGCTTCGCGGGCCATCTGGAAGTCGGTGGCATGACGTTGCAGCGCGCCGATCTGAACGGGCTCGCCATCCTGATGATTTCTCACGCAAGCGCCTTCGCAGAGAATCTCGGTCGGGCACACGCGTGCGCACATGCCGCCCAGCGGGTTCGCGCTGAGGATATCGCGCGCCGCGCCCTTGAGATTGCCGTTGCCGATCTTGCGGATGAAACCGGGAATGTCGATGCCCGTGGGGCACGCGTTCACGCAAGGCGCGTCGTAACAGTAATGACAGCGGTCGGCGGCGATCACGGCCGCATTCGCGGAAAGCGGCGGCGCGACATCGGCGAAATTGCAGCCCAGTTGCTCGGCACTGAGACGGCCGGGCGCGATGCCGTTGGCGGCATTCGAGGTGGTCTGGGACATCCGGATGCTCCTTGCGAGGCAAAACACCGGTCCGCCGGCCGTGTGCGTGAAGTGCGCGGCCGGTACGTGGGGAATCGTTGGAAAGACGGCGCGGCGCTGAGACCGCTTGCGTTCGATCGAAATTGGGTCAGCCGGGCTCGCTCGCGCGTTCGAGCATGGCGTGCAGCAACACGTTCGCGCCGGCTTGGATCCATTCGATCGTCGCGTCCTCGACTTCGTTGTGGCTAATGCCGTCGATGCACGGTACGAACACCATCGAGGTCGGCGCGACCGTCGCGAGATAGCACGCGTCGTGACCTGCGCCCGAAACGATGTCGCGATTCGAATAGCCGAAGCGCTCGGCCGCCGCGCGCACGGACTTCACGCACGCCTCGTCGAACGGCACCGGCGCGTAGTAGAAAATCTGCTCGACGTCGGCTTCGAGCTTGCCCTGTTCCGCGATCTTCGCGATGCCTTCGCGCAGCTCGGCGTTCATCTGCGCCAGCACCTCGTCCTGCGGATGGCGAAAATCGATGGTGAAGAACACGCGGCCCGGAATCACGTTGCGCGAATTCGGATGCACCTGCATCATGCCGACCGTCGCGCACGCGAGCGGCGCATGACGCAGGCCGATTTCGTTGACGAGCTGCACGACGCGCGAGGCGCCCAGCAGCGCGTCGCGGCGGCGCGGCATGGGCGTAGGCCCCGCGTGCGCCTCCTGGCCCGTGAGCACGACTTCGTACCAGCGCTGACCTTGCGCGTCGGTGACCACGCCGATCGTCCTGTTTTCGGCCTCGAGTATTGGCCCCTGTTCGATGTGCAGTTCGAACGCCGCGTGAATCTTGCGGCCGCCGCACGGCAACGCGCCCGCGTAGCCGATGCGCTGCAATTCCTCGCCGATGGTCTTGCCCTCGACGTCCTTGCGCGACAGTCCGTACTCGAGCGCAAACACACCCGCAAATACGCCCGAGGCGACCATCGCCGGCGCGAAGCGCGAGCCTTCTTCGTTGGTCCAGATCACCGTTTCAACAGGGCGCTCGGTTTCGATACCGTAATCGTTGAGCGAGCGAATCACTTCGAGGCCGCCGAGCACCCCATAGATACCGTCGAAGCGCCCACCGGTTGGCTGCGAGTCGGCGTGCGAGCCGGTCATCACGGGCGGCAGGTCGTTGTTGCGCCCCGCGCGGCGCATAAACACGTTGCCCATCTGATCGACACTGATCGTGCAGCGCGCCTCTTTCGCCCATTGCACGATGAGATCGCGGCCCTGCTTGTCGAGGTCGGTCAGCGCAAGACGGCACACGCCGCCTTTGGGCGTGGCGCCAATCCTGGCCATCTCCATCAGGCTGTCCCACAATCGCTGACCGTTCACGTGGATCGCGGTCGTCAGCGCGGCTTCGCTTACTGCGTTCATGCGTGTTCTCCTGTCCGTGCTTGTCAAACGTGCATGCATGCCACCGTGTTGGGGCACGAAGGATCACGACGGTGCACGTCTCGATGGCACTGCGCGGCCCCTGAAACCCAGCCCTTCGAATCCTGTCCGATTGGACAGGTTTTAGACGAGAAACTTCGCGAATTCAATGCGGAGTTACGAGCGAGAAGCGTGCCATTGATGCTGCAGCGCGTGAAAAAACCAGGCGTCCGTGCTGCGCGTTTCTCCGGATGTCGGTGAATTCGCAGCGCACTTGCATCGTGGCTACAATGATTCCCGCATGCGCGCGCCGCCGCGCTCCTTTTCTCTTCCGAATGGACCGAACATGCGCGACGACGAACCCACCACGCGAGCCGCGCCCCTCGCGACGCGCGGCACCGCGCAGGCGCAACGAGCCGCCGACACATCGCACAAGCCACAGCGGCGCAAAGCCTCCATTCGTGCGTCGAATGAATCCCATCTACTCGCCTGTGCCGAAGCCGTGTTCGCCGAACGCGGATTCGAAGGCGCGAGCACGGCGCTGATCGCCGAGCGCGCGGGTTTACCGAAGGCGAATCTGCACTATTACTTCCCGACCAAGCTGGCGCTGTACTGGCGTGTACTCGACGATGTGTTCGAGGAATGGAACGCCGCCGCCAACCTGTTCGATGCAAGCGACGATCCGGTCGAGGCGATTGGCGGCTACGTGCGCGCCAAGATGGCCCTGTCACGGCGCCGCCCACTTGGATCGAAGGTGTGGGCCAACGAAATAATCAGCGGGGCGCTGCACATGCAAGAGATCCTGCTCGAACGCGTGAAGCCGTGGATGGACACACGCGTGAAGCTGATCGAGCGATGGATAGCCAAAGGGTTGCTCGCGCCCGTCGACCCTCGGACGCTCCTCTTCATGATCTGGGCGACCACGCAGCACTACGCCGATTTCGAGGCTCAAATATGCGCGCTCTCGGGCAAACGCGCGCTCTCGACGAAGCGCTTCGAGGCTACGACGGAAGAAGTGGTGAGCATGATCCTGCGGGCGAGCGGAGCGCGATCGCCGGTCCGATGAATCGTTTAGGGAGTTTCCCTGATGACGTCATTTTCTCGTTGCCGCGGTCGCTGTTTTGCGCGTTAATGTAAGCGCTAACACGCCCAACAAGCAGCAAACACACCCCCATTCACACATGTCATCGTCAAAAATGCTCGAAAATGTAAGCGCTACCATTCAATCTGCGGACCAGCATTCCTGGGACCGGATCGTCGTGGTCGGCAGTGCGAACATGGATCTCGTTGTCCACGCAGAGCGACTTCCGGCGCGCGGCGAAACCTTGCTCGGTGGCGCGTTCGCTACATTCGCCGGCGGCAAGGGCGCCAATCAGGCGGTGGCGGCGGCGCGTCTCGGCGCATCGGTGGCAATGCTCGGCTGTGTCGGCCGCGACGAATTCGGCGCGCAGCTTCGCGACGGCCTTCAGCACGAACACATCGACACCGCGCACTTGCACACGGTCGATGGCACGTCGAGCGGCATCGCCGCCATCACCGTGGCCGCGGACGGTGCGAATACGATCGTCGTTTCGCCCGGCGCCAACGCCGCGCTCACGCCCGATCACCTGGACGCCGCGGCTGCCGGCATCGCTGCCGCCGGCATGCTCATTTGCCAGCTCGAAGTGCCGCTCGATACCGTGCGGCACGCGATTGCGCTCGCGGCAAAGTTCGGCACCCCAGTGCTGCTGAATCCCGCCCCGGCGCAGGCCCTTCCAGACGCACTTTACGAACAGACCAGCTTTCTCATCCTCAATGAATCGGAAGCGGCGTTGCTGGCGCAGGTTCCCGTCGATAGTCCCGCTTCTGCGCGCGAGGCGGCGACGCGTTTGCGCGCGAAAGGCGTGGAGACGGTGATCGTCACGCTCGGCGCGCAGGGCGTCTGGTATGCGACGACCGGAGAGGAAGGCCATCTGCCCGCGCTGCGCGTCGATGCGATCGACACCACGGCAGCCGGCGACACCTTCGTGGGAGGCTTCGCAGCCGAGCGCGTGCGCGGCGCGAGCATCCGCGGCGCGATCGACTTCGCTCAGCGAGCTGCGGCGCTCAGCGTCACGCGTGAAGGCGCGCAGGCATCCATCCCGACACAGTTCGAAGTGCGGGCGCAACCCACGTTCGCGGCGGCGGTTTCATAGACCCGGCTGCGCGACGTCGCAGTCCATTATTCATAAGACGACACGGAGACGACAGCATGAACCCAACCCCCGCGCCCGAACAGGCACCATCCCGCGTGCGCCGCGCCCAGATCGTGGCGCTTGCGCTGCTGATGGTGAGCGGCATCGTGAACTATCTCGACCGGGGGACGCTCGCGGTCGCCAATCCACTGATCCGCAAGGATCTCGGTCTGTCGCTCGGCGAAATGGGGCTGCTGCTATCGGCGTTCTCCTGGAGTTATGCACTGTTTCAATTGCCGGTCGGCGGCCTCGTCGACCGCATCGGCCCGCGCAGGCTGCTGGGTTGCGGCCTGATCCTGTGGTCGCTCGCGCAGGCGGCGGGCGGCATCGTGTCCACCTTCGGCTGGTTCGTCATCGCGCGCATCGTGCTCGGGATCGGCGAGTCGCCGCAGTTTCCGTCCGCGGCGCGCGTCGTGAGCAACTGGTTTCCGCTGCGCGCGCGAGGCAAGCCGACCGGCATCTTCAATTCAGCGTCGCCGCTCGGAACCGCGCTCGCACCGCTGTGCCTGTCGGTCCTGGTCGTCGAATTTCACTGGCGTTGGGCCTTCATTATTACGGGCGCGCTCGGCCTCGTGGTGGCGGTGATCTGGCTGGCGGTTTATCGCGACCCGAATCCGGCGACGCTGACGCCGGAAGAAAGGCGCTATCTGAAGGGCGACGCCGCCGAGACGAAGCCCGCCGAAAGCCTGAGCTTCGCGGACTGGCGCGCCCTCTTCTCGAACCTGACGACGTGGGGCATGCTGATCGGCTTCTTCGGCTCGGTGTATCTGAACTGGGTCTATCTGACCTGGCTGCCCGGCTATCTGACGATGCAGCGCCACATGACGCTGATCCACACGGGCATCGCGGCCTCGGTGCCGTTCTTCTGCGGCTTTCTCGGCGCGCTCTGCGCGGGATGGTTCTCCGACCTCATCACGAAGAAGAGCGCCTCGCCGGTGGCGAGCAGACGTAACGCGGTCGTCATCGCGATGCTCGGGATGGTCGCGTTTACCGTGCCCGCCGCGCTCGTCGAAAGCAATACGATCGCGATCGTCTGCATCTCCGTGGTGATTTTTCTCGCCAACGCGGCGTCCGCCTGCTCATGGGCGCTCGCGACGGCCGCTGCGCCCGCCAACCGCGTCGGCTCGCTTGGCGCGATCCAGAACTTCGGCGGCTTTCTGGGCGGCGCGCTCGCGCCCATTCTCACGGGCTACATCGCGCAGGCGTGGTCCTTCGTGCCGGCTCTGCTGACGGCTGCCGCGATTGCCTTCGTCGGCGCCATGAGCTATCTGTTTCTGGTGCGCAAACCGATCGAAAGCGAACCGGAACCGGGCAGCCCGGCACGGGCACCCGCTTGATGAACTGCCCGTTCAACCCTGCTAAGGACGACACCGACATGACCCTCCCTACTTCTTCGACGCGCCCGTCGCAATCGATCGAAGGCATCGTGCCCGTGATGCTGACGCCTTTCGACGACGACGGCGCCGTCGACTATGCCGGGCTCGAACGGCTGATCGAGTGGTATCTCGCGCACGGCTCGGACGCGCTGTTCGCCGTGGCGCAGTCGAGCGAGATGCAATTTCTCAGCCTCGCGGAGCGCGCGGCACTTGGCCGCTTCGTGGTCGAGCGCGTGGGCGGCCGCGTGCCGGTGGTGGTCTCGGGCCATATCAGCGATGAACCCGACGCGCAGGCTGAAGAGCTGAACGCCGCCGCGGCGACCGGCGCGGACGGGATCGTGCTGGTGACGAACCGGCTCGATCCAGCCCGCGACGGCACGCAAGCGTTCTCAACGAACTTGCGCCGCCTGATGAGCCGCTTGCCTTCCGACATACCGCTCGGGCTATACGAATGCCCGGCTCCCTACCGGCGCCTGCTATCCGACGACGAGCTCAAGATGTGCATCGACACCGGCCGCTTCGTGATGTTGAAGGACGTGAGTTGCGATCTCGACACGGTGAAGCGCCGCGTTGCCCTGGCGAAGGGTTCGCCCATGAAGATCCTTAACGCGAATGCGGCGATTGCCTGGGATGCGATGAAAGCCGGATCCGCGGGATTCAACGGCGTGTTCACGAACTTCCATCCGGACCTGTACAACTGGCTGCGCAATCACGCCGACGAGAACCCGGCGCTCGCCCGCGAGCTCTCGATCTTTCTCGTGGTCGCGGCGGTATCCGAGGCACTCGGCTATCCGGCGCTCGCGAAGATGTACCACCAGCGCATCGGCACGTTCCGGTCCATTCGCTGCCGCGCGATCGACTACGACGTGCGCGAACGCTTCTGGGCGCTCGACGCGGTGCTCGACAAGATCGTCGAAGGTACCGGGCATTTCCGCTCGCGCATCGCAGCGCGGGCCTGACGGATGCGCCGTTGTGTCGCGCCGCGAGTAAGATGACGGGCTCCCTGTACGAAACGTGAACGTCGATGCCTCGCTCTTCCGCCTCTGACTCTGCTCTCGAAGAAAAACCGTCGCCAGCCGGGCGGGCGGCCGGGGCGCGCTCCCGCCGCAGCACGGGGCGCACGGTGCTGTCCGACGTGGCGAAGCTCGCGGGCGTGTCCACGGCGACGGTATCGCGCGTCTACAACGAGCCCAGCAAAGTGTCGGACAGCGTGCGCGAGCGCGTCGAGCGGGCCGCGCTGGAGCTGAACTGGTTTCCGAATGCAGCCGGACGTGCGCTCGCATCCACACGCAGCCACATTGCGGGCATCGTCATTCCGACGCTCGATGATCAGGTGTTTGCCTCGCAGGTGAGCGGCATGCAGGCTGCGTTCGCCGCGCGCGGCATCACGCTTTTTCTCGGGTGCTCGAACTACGATCCTAAAGAGGCTCTCTCCCAGGTTCAAGCGATGCTCGCGCGCGGCGTGGAGGCGATCGCGGTGGTGGGCGAAGCGCATCCGCCGGAGCTCTTTGATGCGCTGCGAGTCTGGCGCGTGCCCTACGTCGTGCTTTATGCGTGGCGCAAAGGCAGTCCGCACGATTGCATCGGCGTTGACAACCGCGCCGCGTATGAAGAGATCACCGAGCATCTCGTCGCGCTCGGTCATCGGTCGTTTGCGGTCTGCATCCAACCGACGCGCGACAACGACCGTGTGCAGGCGCGGCTCGCAGGCATCCGCATCGCGCTGGAGCGTCATGGCCTCGCGGTGCGGCCGGAGCACCTCGTCGAAGGTGAATCCACGCTCGATTTTGGCCGGCGCGCATTGCGCTCGCTCTGGCAACAGCCGGGGCCGCGTCCGACAGCGATCATCTGCGGCAACGATCATATTGCGCTCGGCATTTTGCGGGAGGCGGAAGAGTTGGGCATCGCCATTCCCGAGCGACTTTCAGTCACCGGCTTCGACGATCTCGCGATCGCACGCGAAGCGCGCCCGCCCCTCACGACGATGTATGTGGACACACGCGAGATCGGCACGGTCGCCGCGAGGCATCTGCTCGACGCGCTGGACGGCCGGGCAACGCGACAAGGATATGCGCTGCCTGCGGTGCTAAAAGTACGCGGGTCAACAGGGCCGTATCTCGATGCGGCTGGCAAAAGGTGATGTCCTCGTGTGCGCTTGCGGAAGCAGACGTGCATTTTTCGAAGAATTGCTTATCGCTATTAGGCCAGCCGGCTTTGCAGGAAGGTTGTCGCTTTCATGTACCGAACGGCATGAACGGCTGAAAGCTCAGTGACAGCGTTGAGTCCAGAGGCGGCGCGAGTGCTCAAACGTCTGAATCATCCGCTCGCGTTCCGTGCAAAAAACTGGTCTCGCCGACTTGGATATCCCGCCAAGCGCCCTATACTTAAAGAGAGCCGCGCGGAAGCCGGCCCCGGATGCAGAAGCGGACGAGAAATCGTTCATTGGGGCGCGGTAGCGGGGCCACGGAAACGCCCGTGTGAATAACGCGGGCGTTTTCTTTTTTGTGCCCCGATCGTGCAGGCGCCCTGCCCTATGGCATGGCGCCGAAGGAATGGTGGTCCGATGTCCGCGGGGTGCGCCAACGCAAGCGCGTGCGCATTCCACCCCGGCGACTACGAGGAAGTCGAAGATCCGAGGGCTCGTCAGTATTTCGCGGTTCGTCGGTTGAGGCTAGCTGCTCGCTCGAGTCCCAGCCGACACGCGGCAGGTTTCGACTTCTCAGTGTATGCGCGCGAGGTTACGAAGGAGCGAATCGCCGTCCTGCGTCACGCGAGGTCGCACTGCCCCGCCGGCAAGCCTCTCCATGGTGACGAGCTGACGTTCAAGCAGCGTATCGAGTTCTTCCCGCTCGGCAATGTGGTCAGCCGAATCCCTGACCAGCATCAATGTCGCAAATTCATGGGCGCTGAGCATGCTTGCCTCCTGATAGCTTGAGTAGATGCTGTATGGATTGTGTTGGCTGAGGCACTCGCTTTTGACGTCGCCTGCCGATGGCGCGCTCGCTGCAATGGCGCGGGGAGTTGATGGTAGGGGGAGCGCAGCGGCGCGGCAATCCAGGGTCGTCCCGCATATTGGGTCGATTGGGGAGTACCGCACTGCAACAAATGCGGTGGCGATCACGCAAAAACGGGTTTCGGCGGCTGGAGATTGGGAGGATCGTCGACGTAGCCGTTCGGGCTGTAAGCCGCCTTCTCGAGTTGAGCCAGTTCGGCCGCCAATGACTACAATTTAGGGATGGTCGCATTCCCCAAGGAGGCAGCCATGACTCAATCAATGATCAGTTTTTGGGTTGGCATTGTGGTTCTCGTTGTCGTTGCATCGGCCTTGTCCAGGCGCTACAGGCGCGATCACCCGGGAGAGAGCCTGAGTCAGTGGCTCGACACGCATCATATGAGCTGGATGCATCGCAAGCACTAGCTGGCGGCGCGGGCTGACGCCGAGGAGCGCACCATGGCCTTCACCCTCACCTCACAAGCTTTCCAAGAAGGAAGCGAGATTCCTCGGCGCTACACCTGCACGGGCGCGGACGTCTCCCCGCCGCTCTCGTGGTCCGGGGTACCCGCCAATGCGAAAAGCCTCGTGCTGATCGTCGACGACCCCGACGCGCCCGACCCGGCCGCGCCACGGATGACATGGGTACACTGGGTGCTTTACAACATCCCGACGACGGCTCCTGGTGTTCAGGAGGGCGTCACTTCGGGCGCGCTTCCGGCAGGCACACTTGAAGGCACCAACGACTTCCATCGCACCACGTATGGCGGCCCATGCCCGCCCACTGGCCGTCATCGGTATTTCCATAAGCTCTACGCGCTCGACACCGTGCTGCCCGATCTTCACAAGCCCACAAAGGCGGCGTTGGAAAAGGCGATGGAAGGCCATGTCGTGGCGCACACCGAACTGCTCGGCACATTCAAGAAGTAACACGCAGACCCCTGGACGCTACTTGTCCGGGATTGTCGATTCCGTGTCGATGCTGGCGGTGCTGGTGTTCGAGCGTCTTGTGATGCCTCTTCGCGTGGTGGCTCGACAAAATAGTCGCGATGATGCGCCAATGCCGGGCGCCCTCTGCCCGAACACGTGAAAGGTCGGCAGCGCCGCCCAACCGGCTTGGGCTCTATGGATCAACCGACGCATCAAATGCCAACATCGCCCCGTCTATATTGAGAAAATTTCAAATACCAACGATCGCATGGAGCCTTACTTTATGAGCCAAGCCCGCGGGCTCTTCATTTTCAAACCTCAGTCTCCTTCAGGCGATGCTCAGCTGTTCGAGTTTGGTGTCGACCAGCAGTTTCTTCAGTTCCGGCACGCAGGACCCGCAGTTGCCGCCGGCTTTCAGGCACGCGGTAATCTCTGCGGCGGTCTTTAGTCCCTGCACGCGAATCGCCGCACAGATCGTATTGCGCCCGACACCGAAGCACGAACAGACCGTCGGTCCCGTATCGGCGCCCTTGCCGATTGGCTGACCCAGCGGCGCGGCAACCGGGTTTGACCTTGCGCGAAGCGATGACAGGCGCGCCCCAGAATTCCCGCACCAGTTCGCGATTGACCCGCGCGCGGCAGCAACGCGCGCATTCAGCGCGACGATGTTTGCACGCATGGAGATCGCTGCCAGTTCGTCGACGACGGCTAACTGACGCCGGCGCGCCGCCCCGCAGGCCAATTTCCCAATGGCTTCATATCCATTCCGTTATACAACACATAACGAATCAATATTTCGGCCTTGATATTGACTCACCACCATCATCGCTGACGCGACGCAGCCAGTCGGCTGGACGACTGGCGTCGTCTCCTTCCGGTTCCCCATCTTCGGAGACTCCATGAGAACAAACTTCGCTCGCGCGGTGGTGCGCTCACTGCGCCCTGCGGTTACGCTTTTAGCCGCGCTTGGCATCTATGTCGCGTTGAGCCCCACTGCCACCGCCGCGGTGCCGATGGGCGTCGCGTTCGTCTACCTCGGCAACCCCGGTGACGCTGGCTGGACCTACGCACACGAACAGGGCGTGAAGGCGATCGAAGCGAGGTTCGGTGACAAGATCAAGGTCACGCGCGTCGAGAACGTACCCGAATCCGCTGACTCGGAGCGCGTGTTTCGCGACCTCGCGAACAAGGGCAACAAGATTATCGTGGGCTCGAGCTTCGGATTCCAGGACTTCGAACTGAAGACTGCAAAGGATTATCCCGACGTCGTCTTCGAGCATGCGACCGGATACAAGAAGGCCACGAACTTTGCGACCTATGACGTGCGCACGTACCAGAGCGCCTATCTGGCTGGGCTCGTCGCCGGCTATACGACGAAGACGAATACGCTCGGCTTCGTCGCCTCGGTGCCGGTCCCGGAAGTGGTGCGCAACATTAACGCCTTCACAATGGGTGCGCGTTCGATCAATCCGAATGCGAAGGTAAAGGTCATATGGATCAATAGCTGGTTCGATCCAGGCAAGGAGAAACAGGCGGCCGAAACGCTGATTGGCCAGGGAGCCGACGTGCTGATCCAGAACACCGATTCGACGGCGACAATGCAGACTGCCGAGCAGAAGAATGTGCACGCGTTCGGTTGGGACTCGGACATGAAGAAGTTCGGCCCGAATGCCCAACTTGGCGCATGCGTGAGCTACTGGGGCGTCTACTACTCTCACCTGATCGAACAGGTGCAATCCGGCACGTGGACCAATGCGCCGACGTGGTGGGGTCTCAAGGAAAAAGCGATCGACCTCGCTGACATCAACACTGCAGCCGTATCGCCTGCCGCGCAAAAGGCGCTGGCGCAAAAGCGCGACGACATTATCGCTGGCAGATTCGATCCGTTCTCCGGACCGATCAGGGATCAGAATGGCGCGATCAAGGTGGCAGCCGGCACGTCGCTGCCCGACGCCGAGTTGCTGCGGCTCAACTGGTTCGTGCAGGGGGTCGAGGGCACGTTACCGAAGTAACTCAGCAAACGTGGAGGAGACACTCTTTGAGCCTTACCATTTCCCCGAAACAGAACGCGTCGGCGTTCCCTGAGCAGGGGCTCGCGCCGACACGCGAGCAGATCGTCCGCCATCTGCGTCATGCAAGCGTTATCGCAGAACGTGCGATGCTGTTGGGCCGTCACCCGTTTGGCGCCATACTCGTCGGGCCTGATCAGGAGTCGGTTCTAATAGAACAGGGCAATGTCGATTCCGTCAATCATGCGGAAGCGGTGCTCGCGCGTATCGCCGCGCTCAACTTTACGCCGCAATTCTTGTGGGGTTGCACGCTCTATACGACGGTTGAGCCATGTTGCATGTGCGCAGGCACGGCATATTGGGCCAACATTGGGCGGGTGGTTTTTGCAATGACGGAAGAGCGCCTGCTGCAAGCCACGGGCAATCATGCAGAGAATTCGACGATGAGTGTGTCGTCGCGGTATGTCTTCGACCACTGCCAGAAGCGCATTGAACTGGTTGGGCCCGTGGCCGAGGTTGAGGAAGAAGTGATGCAGGTGCAGCGCAGGTTCTGGGGACGCCGATGAGCATGGCGCATCGCGGCCTTATGTGCGCATCATGCCGCGCGCGGAGCCGCCACCGCCCGCGCAGCGGCCGCCGCAGCCACCGCGCCCGCAGGGCTCAGTTCGGGCCTTGCGCAGTTGCAGCCGTTCGCCGGATCAGACCACCCGAACGTACCCCCACGCTGAGAGACGGACAGCATCCTCGCATGACTGGATGGTGAAAGCCCTGCGCCTCGCAAACTCACGCCGGCGATCGACGAAGCCAGCGGCGCTCACTGGAACGAGCGTGAGCGGAGCACGTTGCTGACCCTCGCGCGCACTTTTTCGGTGAGGTAGGAGCACAAATGCTGAGATGGTGCGGTCAGATTCCGTGATGTCGCATGCCGGTGCTCCGAGCACACCACCGGTCTGCGTTGGCGTAGGCGTGGCCACCGCTCGCGCCGCGGCAGCTGACGACAACGGTGAACACGATCGCTGTGCAGACCGGCACGCGGTACGCTCCACCACGCCGCAAACGCGCTACCGCTGCGGTACGCCGTCGCGCCACTCGCCCCAATGCGTGACGATGTCCTGCACGAGCGGATTGCCCGTGAGGAACAGATTGTCGATCGCGATCGTGAAGCCCCCCTGCGACGAGTAGTTGAGCAGATTGTCCGCGCTCGACTGGCCCGCGTACGGCCGGTCGAAGTCCGAGCCAGCGCGCAGCACCGCGACACGGTTCAGGTCAACGCGATGCACGGTCGCCGCGCGCGTCAGCGCCTCGAAGGTGGCGTTGTCTTCCTGCTGCGTCGTGCAATAGGTGCCCTTGCCGTCGGTCAGGATCTTCGTCCAATGCCGCGCGCGCTCGCCGAGATCGGCGCCCGACCACCAGGTATCGCCCGCCAGCGTGTCGCACTGGATCACGGTCGGCGGACGGTTCGCGGGCGCATAGTTGTATTTGGCGCGGGCAGCCTGCGCCTGTGCGTCGTCGGTCAGCGTCACGTTGCGCGACAGCGCGAATGCCGCGTTCGAAAGCGCCGGATTGAGCTGGAACACTTCGGTGCGATAGTCGAGCGGCGGCTTCTGCGTCGGGCCCGTCGTGTTGATGCCGAGATAGCCGGTATTCCAGCCCGGCGGAATTTCGCGTCCGTCGATTTCCCATTGAATCCCGAAGTCGACCAGCCAGTTCGCCCACGCAGCGGAACCGACGGTGCCCTGAAGCGGATCAATACCAGCAATGCCCGCCACCATGAAGTACGTATGACGCAAGTCGAAACGCGGCGAGAACGTCAGCGCCATGATCGACGCGGCGGCATTCGCGTGCCCCATGCCCGTCGTCATCACGCAGACCTCCTTGCGATTGCAGTGTACGGCAGGGTAGTCAGGAGACAGGCCCGCGACGGTGATGTCCTGCCACGGGCCGAGATGATCGAGCCACACCTGGCCTTCCGGACCGAACATCGAAATGATCATCACCTTGACCGGCCGGCCATGCGACGCGCCGTCGTCCTGCGCGAAGCCGTCGTCGGTATGCGCGATGGCCGGTGCAACTGCGGCGCCTGCCACGAGCAACGATGAAATCGCTACACCAAAAGCACGATTTAGCATAAGAGGTCCCACCTGATATGTAAGAACTGCGGTTGCGAAACGTGAGTCGCGTGCCGTGTTGTCGACTGACGTCGTGGTTTTTTGTCGGCGTGCAGCGTGGGACCTGGGCGTGAGCCGTTCAGGTGACAGTGAGTATAAGCAGAGAAAAATCTGTATTGCCAGGCGGCGGCGAATTTTGATGCGGACGAAACGGCAACGGCGGACACAACGTACAGCGACTGGTTCTGGCGCAAATAGTGAAGGTGAATCGATTAAAGTGTTGCCCCCGATCTCATCATCCGACAATGAGCAAGCTGAAAGTATGGACGAACTGTTCTCAGGCCGCCACTTCAACCGCGACGTGATCATTCTGTGCGTGCGCTGGTATCTGCGCTACAAGCTCGGCCTGCGTGATCTTGTCGAGATGATGGCCGAGCAGCAAGGCAACCAAACATCAGGGCAAGCCGCCAAAGACCATTACGCTCGATGGCTATGCCGCCTCACACCGTGCTGTGCGGGAGATGAAGGCCGACGGCCTGCTGCCGAAGGACACCAAGGTCCGATCCTCGAAATATCTCAACAACTTGATCGAGCAGGACCATCGCCACATCAAGTCCCGGACGAATGTTATGCTCGGCTTCAACCGTTTCAGGAACGCCGCGATCACTCTTGCAGGCATTGAGTTGACGCATCGCATTCGCAAAGGCCAATTCAACCTGGCGAAGCTCGGCCTCAAAGATACCGCCGCGTGAGCACACGTTGTGCGCTCAACTCGCGCAACACGCGCGAAACGGTCATGCGTGCGACTCCGGACTCCTTGACCAACTCGGTTTCCGAAGGGATTGCGTCTCCAGGCTTCCAGGTGCCATCGGCTATGCGCTCGATTACATAGCGCTTTATCTGTTCGTATGCTGGCGCAAGCTTGCGCTGCAGTTTCAACCGCTTCGCCTCTCCACCCGCCTGCGCCGCCTCGGTCATGACTGTCCTGGTTGCACCGTGAACGATTTGCGCGCGCCGCGCGACGCCAGCCTCACGTACCGACCGCCCCGGGCAAAGCATCGTTCGCCGAGGCCGCCGCGCTGCCCGCCACGGAGTCCGTTGGTGCCGGAATGCAGAAATCCCGTAAGGGCCGGACCGTCAGCGGGCCGGGCAACGGCGGCGGACCATCATCCATGATCATGTGGAATGCGCGTGTCATGTCGTCCGCAAGCGGACGGTCGTCACGGTAGGTCGGCAAGACAGCGCGAACCTGGCTATACAACGCCTGCGTATACGGCGCGCGCTCGGCCGCGATAGGCTGCAGGTCGTATGCCTGAACCGCGGCAAGCAGTTCAATGCCAAATATGCGGCCGCTGTTGTCGATGACGGCAAGCGCCTTGAGCGCGGCCGGCGTGGCGTGGCAAAGGTGATCTTCCTGCAAGCCGGACGTCACACCGCCGTCGAGGCTCGCGGGCGCGGCCTCGCGGCGGTTCTGCGCGACCAGCGCCGCCGCCGTGTATTGCGCGATCATGAAGCCCGAGCGCGTGCCGCTCGCTTGCGCGAGAAACGCGGGCAACCCGCTCACGAGCGGATTGACGAGACGATCGAGACGCCGCTCCGCCATCGCGGCCACCTGTGCGACCGCAGCCGCGAGGCTGTCCATGGCGAGCGCGATCGACGCGCCGACGGCGTGCGCCTGCGAGAACACGCGCGGCTCCTCGGGCGTGCCGGCGATGATCGGATTGTCAGTCGTCGAGGCGAGTTCGCGGTTCACGACTTCGGCCGTCGCAGCCAGCACATCGCGCGCCGCACCGTGCACATGCGGAATCGTGCGCATGCTGAGCGGGTCCTGCGTACGCCGTCCGAGTGCCGCCGCCAGCAGACCGCTGCCCTGCAGCGCTGCGCGCATGCGCGCGCCGACCTGCGCAAGGCCCGGTGAGACGCGATACGCGAGCGAGCCCGCGTCGAACGCCACCATCTGCCCGCCGAGATTCTCGAAGCTCATCGCCGCCACGGCGTCAGCCCAGTCGAGCAGCCGGTGCGCGCGTTGCAGCGCGAGCGCCGCGAGCCCGGTCACGCACGGCGTGCCGTTCACGAGGCTCAAGCCTTCTTTCGCTTCGAGCGACAAGGGTTCGAGCCCAAGCCGACGCAGCGCCTCGGCGCCGCTGATGCGCTCACTACGCCAGTTCACGTGCCCCGCGCCGACGCACACGAGTGCGATATGCGCCATGTGGCTCAGATAGCCGACCGAACCGAGCGCGGGCACTTCGGGCAGGCAATCGGCCTGGAGCAGCGCGACGAGCCGCTCGACGAGTTCGACGCGCACGCCCGAATGCCCGTGCGCGTAATTGTTGATGGCTGCGGCTATGATCGCGCGCGTTTCCTGCGCGCCGAGCGACGCGCCGACACCCACCGCGTGGCTCATCAAAATGTTGTGCGAAAGCGCGTGCTGTTCGGCCGGCGACACCACCACGTCGCACAACGCGCCGACCCCGGTGTTCACGCCATAGGCGCGCATGCCGCGCGCGATGATCTGCTCAACGAGCGCGCGCGCGGCGCCAATGCGCTCGCGCGCTTGCGCGGAAAGCTCGAGCGGTGCGCCTGCCGCGACGGCGCAGACTTCGCGCCAGTCCAGCGGGCTTCCGGTACGGATGACGGTCATGATGAACCCCGACGATGGATCAAAGCGCGTTGCGGTCCTGATGGCTCGACACGAACTGGCGGAAGCGCTCCGACTTCAGTTCGCCGAATACCTCCGCGGGCGTGCCGTCCGAATCGACCTGGCCCTGATGCAGGAACATCACGCGATCGGAAACGTGTTTCGCGAAGCCCATCTCGTGCGTGACGACGAGCATCGTGCGGCCCTCGTCGGCAAGCGTGCGCATTACGCGCAGCACTTCGCCCACGAGTTCGGGATCGAGCGCCGAAGTTGGCTCGTCGAACAGCATCACCTTCGGATGCATCGCGAGTGCGCGCGCGATTGCCACGCGCTGCTGCTGGCCGCCCGAGAGATGTGCGGGATAGTGGCCGCGCTTGTCGGCGAGGCCGACCTTCGCGAGCAGCGCCTCGGCTTCCTCGACCGCTTCGGCGCGGCTGCGCTTTTGCACGCGCATCGGGCCTTCGATCAGGTTCTCCAGCACCGTCATGTGCGACCACAGGTTGAAGTTCTGGAACACCATGCCGAGCTGCGAGCGCACGCGGTCCACCTGGCGGCGGTCGCCCGGTTGCAGCTTGCCGTCACGGCGGCGCTTCATCTTCAACGCTTCGCCGGCAAGCGCGACGGTGCCGTCGTCGGGCATCTCAAGTAGGTTCAGGCAGCGCAGGAACGTGCTCTTGCCCGAGCCGCTCGCACCCAGGATCGAAATCACGTCGCCTTCGTGGGCGTCGAGCGAAATGCCCTTGAGCACGTGATGGTCGCCGAACGACTTGTGGATGTTCCTCACGGACAGGGCGACCGGTGCGACTGCGTTCATACGATTCTCCGGAAAGATGGGCCGATCAAGACGCGACGTGGCGGGTTTCGAGTTGCGTGGCGGAACGGCGCACGACGGTGGGCGCGGCGCGCAGATGGCGCGAGAGGCGACGCTCGACGAGGCCGATGAGGCGCACCACGAGGAAATTCAGGCATAGATAGATCAGCGCAGCGCACGTGAACACCTCCGTCGTGCGATAGGTCTGCTGAATGATCTGTTGCGCGACACCAGTCACTTCCCAGACGGTGACAAGGCTTGCGAGCGCCGTCGACTTGACGAGCAGCACGGCTTCAGTCGAATAGGCGGGCAGGCACTGCCGCAACGCGATGGGGCCGATCACGCGGCGCAGCAGCGCGAAGCCCGACAGGCCGATTGCATAACCCGCCTCGATCTGCCCGACCGGCACGGCCATCAGGCCGCCGCGGATGATCTCGGCGGTGTAGCCCGCCGTGCACAGCGCGAGCGAGAGCACGGCGCACACGTAGGGCTCGCGCAGCACGGGCCACAGGAAGCTTTCGCGGATCACGCCGAACTGCCCGAGCCCGTAGTAGACGAGAAACATTTGGATCAGCAGCGGCGAGCCGCGGAACACGAGAATATAGGCGCGCGCGAAGCGGTTAGGCAGCCAGTGCGGCGAGACGCGCATCGTGACGATCACGAGCGAAAGCAGGCCGCCGAGCACGAGCGAGGTGAAAAAGAGGCTCAGCGTGGTCGGCACGGCGGCAACGAGCTGGCGCGTCGTGTCGAGAAGAAAATCGAAATCGATATGCATGATGAGGCCGCCCTTGCGTCAGTTGCGCGCGAAGTTGCGCTTGAAGGAGCGGCCGACGATCGTCTCCGCCCGGCCGAACACACGGTTCGAAACGCCCGTCATCGCGAGATAGAGCGCTCCGCCAACGACGAAGAACAGGAAGTACTGGTGTGTCGATCCCGCCGCGACCTGGCTGGCACGCAGCAATTCGGCGAGACCAGTGACCGAGATCAGCGCCGAGTCCTTGAGGCTCAACTGCCACACATTGCCGATACCCGGCAGTGCGAATCGCAGCACCTGGGGAATAAGGATGCGGCGCGCCATGGTGAGCGTCGGCATGCCGATCGCGCGCGCAGCTTCGAGTTCGCCGCGCGAGACAGCTAGCACGGCGGCGCGATAGACCTCCGTCTGATACGCGCCGGAAATCATGCCCACCGCGAACGCGCCAATCACGAACGGCGGCACGCCGATGAAGCCGTCGGCACCGAACCACTGCCCGATCGAGGACACCAGCGTCGAGCCGCCAAAGTAGAACAGATAGATGACAAGCAGTTCCGGCACGCCGCGGAAGACGGTCGTGTAGAAGTCGCCGATCACGCGCGCCGTGCGGAAGCGCGAGAGCTTTGCCGCTGCGACGAGCGCGCCGAATACCGCGCCGATCGCGAGCGCCGCAAGCGTCAGCACCACCGTCATCAACGCACCGAGCAGGAGCAGGCCGCCCCAGCCATCGGTCCCGAAGCCGAGCATTTCGAAAAGAGCCATCACGCCACCTCAACCAGGCCTGCGAAACAAGCCGCGCGGCATCAGCCTTTCGAGCCGGATCAGGCCGAAGCGCGCGGTCACGTTGTGAGCGACGCTCAGGGCGTCACATCGGTCTTGAACCACTTCTCCGAAAGCTTCTTCACAGTCCCGTCGGTAATCGCCGACGTTATCGCCGCGTCGAACTTCGCCTTCAGGTCCGCGTCCTGCTTGCGGAACGCGAGGCCTTCGCCCGGCCCCCAGATCAGGCCGCCGATCTTCGGGCCGGCCGTCACCGTCGGCACCGCTTCCTTCTTGTCGGCATTTGCGGCGTAGTACGTCACATCGTCGAACGACGCGTCGATGCGGCCATTGGACAGATCGAGATCGCGTTCCGGCGAGGTCTTGTAGACGCGGATCGACGCGACATCCTTGAAGTTCTCGTTGATGAAGCGCGTATAGACCGTGCCCGACTGAATGCCGATGGTCTTGCCCTTGAGCGCCGTGCGCAGCGCCTGGACGGCGGGCGCGTTCGACTTGGCGTCGGTGTCGAGCTTCAGCGGCGCCAGGGTGTCGGTTGCCTTCGGCAGGATCTTCGTATCGGTGACCGCGAAGGTCGCCGGCGTGGACGCATACGGCTTCGAGAAGGCAATGATCTTCTCGCGCTCTGGCGTGATCGAGATCGCATCCATCAGAACATCGAACTTTCCGGCTTGCAACCCGGGAATCATGCCGTCCCAGTCCTGCGCCACGAGATTGCACTTGAGTTGCGCCCGCGCGCACAGATTAGCGGCGAGTTCGGGTTCGAAGCCACCCAGCTTGCCGCCCGGCAGCGTCATGTTCCAGGGCGCGTAGCCGCCTTCGAGGGCGATCGTCACTGTCGTCCAGTCCTTCGCCTCGGCGGTGTTGCCCGCAAGCGCCGCCGCTCCAAACGCGGCACCGATCAAACTCTTGACCAACCATCTGCACTTCGCCTGCATGTCCACACTCCTTGGATTGCCGAAAACTTCATTACAGTAGCGCGCCAATCGCGGTTTCGTCTTGTCTAGACAAGATGCGGGAAGTCGAATTTTGACGCAAGCGCATTTTCTGAAAATGTCGCCGATTCAGGGTATCCACCAGGTCAGGGCTCGGAACTCATGGTTCAGGAACCCTCGCAAGGATTGCACTCGTGGCGCCTTGCGCCAAAATGGTGCAACTATTGTTCAGCAGGCTCTGAACTTATGACGGGCATGCCAGTACTCGGAAACGTCTCGAATCTGCTGAGGGGACACCGAAGAAAGCGGGCGCGATTTCGGGATATACGTCGAGTTGACTAGACTTTTCGGCAGCGACTGCACTTCCACATCGCTGGCTCAACACGGCGATATGCGCGGGTGAGCACCAGTGCTTCCCCACCTTGGTCGGAAACTGGAGAAAAAGCGCTGGCGCAAATCGGAGTCATTCCAGTGAGTGCGGCTGCCACAGAACCCGCTAGCAGCCCAGGCTTACTGCATAAACCCTGCGTGACGCAGCGCCTCCTCAGCGGCCTCATGGTCTTGCACCGAAGTTCCGCCAGAAACACCGATGCCACCCACCAGACGCCCTTCGTGGAAGATCGGTACGCCACCGCCGACCGGCGTCAGCCGCGGATGGTGCGCCAGCGGGGCAACGGTGGGTTCGGCCATGTACTGATTCCATTGGTGCGTGGCCATGCCGAATGACGCGGCGGTCCATGCCTTGTCGATGGCGACGTCAACAGTCAGGAACGGGACGGAATCTGAGCGCTCGAACGCGCGCAGGTGACCGCCTGCATCGGCAATTGCGATTGTCGCGGCGAACCCGCGCGCGGCGCACGCGCGGCGTGCTTCTGCCAGTAGTGCTTGCGCGGCTTCCAGGCTGATCGTTGTCGTGCTGATGATTGGCGATGTCATGTTGATGCTCGTTTTCAGAAGGGTTCAGTGGTTAGCGACGACGACCTTGCCGATCATGTCGCCCGCCTCGACCAGCGCATGCGCTTCGATGAGACCTGCGGCGTTGATGCCGTCAATGCGTCGGGTCAGGGTGTGCTTGAGGCGGCCCTGGTCAACCAGCTCCGCCACGCGGCGCAGCAAGGCGTGTTGCCGTGCGATGGTGTCGGTGGTGAACATCGCGCGGGTGAACATCAGCTCCCAGTGAATCGAGATGGATTTCCCCTTGAACGGGCCGATGTCCAGATCCACCGGGTCGTCGATGAGTGCGAACTGGCCTTCCGGGCGCAGCACGGCGGCGATTTGCGGCACATAGGCGGCGCTGTTGTTCAGCCCGGCTACGTGGGTGACGTGCTCGATGCCGAGCGCGGCCAACTGGGGTGCCCAGGGCTGGTGGTGATCGAGAACGTAATGCGCGCCATGCGCCAACACCCACTCGCGGGTTTCCGATCGCGAGGCCGTACCGATGACGGTCATGCCAGTCAACTCGCGCGCCAACTGGGTCAGAATCGATCCGACGCCACCAGCCGCTCCAATTACGAGCAGCACGTTGTTATCGGTCGGGTCCGCGGCCTGAACACGCAGACGGTCGAACAGCAGCTCCCACGCGGTGATCGTCGTCAGCGGCAACGACGCGGCCTCTGCGAAGTCCAGGGATGTCGGCATGGGTCCGACGATGTGTTCGTCCACGGCGTGCAGTTCGCTGTTGCTGCCGGGCCGCTTGATGTCGCCTGCGTACCAGACTCGGTCGCCTGGCTTGAAGCGCGTGGCCAGCGCACCGGTCGCGCGGACGATTCCCGCAGCGTCCCAGCCAGGGATGCGCGCACCCCCTTCTGGAATATCTCCACCGAGCCGGATTTTGGTGTCGACCGGGTTGACCGATACCGCTTTCACTTCCACCAGCAGATCGTGGCCGCGCAGTTCCGGCGTCGGCAGCTCGATATCCTGCAGTGCCTGCGGGTGGTTGATGGGATGGTTCTGATAGAAGCCAATGGCCTTCATACAAGTGTTCTCCAAGGGTGTTGGAGCTTATGTTATCTTTCGTCGATACGCGGATAAATACCCACCTCACCCAAATACTTTCGGCATTTCAGTGAAAATAATTCGACTCGATGACGTTCAGATCTTCGTGCAAACGGTCGACCACGGCAGCTTCTCGGAGGCGGCGCGCCAGCTGAATATCGCGCCCGCACATGCGAGCGCGTCAGTACAGCGGCTCGAAAAGGCGTTGGACACGCGCCTGTTCACGCGTTCGACGCGCAGCATGCAACTGTCGGAGGCCGGTGAGCGCTACCTGCCGCATGCGCGGGTCATGATCGGTGCGCTGGAGCAAGGGGAGCAGGCTCTGGCAAACGGCCGGGAGGTGCTGTCCGGACCGCTGCGGCTGTCTGCTCCGTCTGACTTTGGTCGAAACCTGCTGTTGCCGTGGCTGGATGAATTTCAGCACCTGCACCCTGGCTTGTCGCTGCACCTGAAAATGAGCGACCGTGCGGCCGACCTCATTCGCCAGCCGCTGGATGCAGTCGTGCGCTACGGAGCGCTGCCCGATTCGTCACTTCTGGCGATGAAGCTGGTCGACAACAACCGACGCGCATTGTGTGCCGCACCGTCATACCTCGAACGGCATGGCGCACCGGCCAAAGTTGAGGACCTGCGGCGACACAACTGCCTTCGGTACGTCTGGAGCGAGCAGATACATGAACGCTGGCGCTTTACCCCGCCTGGCGGCGAACGCACCGTGGCAGTCACGGGTAATCGCATCAGCGACGATGCCGATGCAGTTCGTCGCTGGGCGATAGCCGGGGAAGGCCTTGTCTACAAGTCGCGACTGGACCTCATCGACGATCTGAAGGCAGGTCGACTGGTGGAGTTGTTTCCGCCGGAGTATTGCGAGCCTTCGCCGCTGCACTTGATTTGTGCTCACCGTGCGCAACTGACACCAACGATCAGCGCGTTGAATGCCTTCCTGCGCGAGCGCTGCTCCGCATTGCTGGCCAGCTACCCCTCGGGAGGCTCCCGATCTGCGTAACGAAGTTCGCCCTTTCCTGATCGTCTCAATGAGTCGACCGAAGGCTCAGGCGCTAGCTCAGTATCTTGAACTGGATAGCCGGATAGGCGAGTGTTGGCATCCTGCTTTCCAGGAAGGTGCGGAGTTCCTGCACCTGTGCCGCTTTGTCGGAATCTTCCGGCCTGATGAGGTAATACGCGTCACCACTTCCAACGGCGGTTTTGAACGGCAGCACGAGTTGCCGCTTGTCGATCGCGTTGGCGCAGAGCGCCAGATCGCCTGTCGAAATACCGTGCCCCGCTGCGGCCGCAGCGATTCCCTGCTCGAGCATGTTGAAGACCTGGCCACGGGTGATGTCCACGTTGGCGAGGGGTCGGGAGTGTGAGTTCGCTGATGCAGGAAGCTCCATTGCGAGCGTCGACCCCCGCTCGTTCTGTTCGGCAAGAGCCTCGGCGCCGCGAGTTGGAAGCGCCTGTCGACCAGCTGCATCTCACCGACCACGTTGCGCTCGCGGTCCGTGCGAACGTCGCGGTCATCACGACGCTCTCCGCACAGATCGCCATCGTGGAAAAGCGTCTTCAGGAAAACGTCGCGCACACGCGGACTGCGCCCTCTTTACTACAGTACCCGGCATTGGACAAACGCTTGCGACCGTGATCGTGCTGGAGACGGGCACACGCCACCTTCGTGTCGGAAGCCAGTTAGGCCGTAACCAGGTCAGCCCCAATCTTTGTCGCGGGATAGAAGTCAAGATCTGGAATGAAAGGAATTGATGGAGCACGCTTAATTCGCACCCTTTGTCTTATAACAGTTTCACGAATTGATTGAATTAAATGTCATTTCACTTATCCTGTTTTCATAGTCGCGCGATGGTCCAAACCAGCAGTCCTCTCGTCGGAGGTCCCGGCCAATGAGTCCCGTCGTCGTCACCCTGCTCGTGCTGCTGGGCGTCGGGCTACTGCTCGCGCTCCGCCTCATGGGCATCTACAACGGGCTAGTGGTCGCCCGGAACCGCTTCGCGAACGCCTTCGCCCAAATCGACGTGCAGCTCAAACGCCGCTACGAGCTGATTCCGAACCTGGTCGAAGCGGTCAAGGGCTACATGGGTCACGAGAGGGAGACGCTCGACGCCGTCATCAAGGCCCGCAACAGCGCGATGGCAGCCGAGCAGAAAGTCGCCGCCAACCCCAGCGACCCGGCGGCCATCAGGGGGTTTAATGAGGCCGAGGCGCAGCTGGGCGGCACTCTGGGCCGGCTCTTTGCGCTATCCGAAGCGTACCCGGACCTCAAGGCCAACCAGAACATGCTCGCCCTGCAGGAGGAACTGAGCTCGACCGAGAACAAGATCGGCTTCGCCCGGCAAGCCTTCAACGACGCCGCCACCGACTACAACAACCGGCGCGAGGTCTTCCCGGCCGTCATGGTGGCCGGCATGTTTGGTTTCAAGGAAGCGTCACTGCTCGAAACCGCAGAGGCCGAGCGCGCAGCGCCCAAGGTGTCGTTCCGGTAACCCGGAACCGCCACGGCTCCGTGCGCTTCACGCTCTCAAAACCGCGCCGACCATGGCCACCAATTTCTTTCAGCAGCAGGATTCGGCACGGCGCAAGACCTTCCAGCTGGTGGTCTATTTCGTCCTCGCGATCCTGATTCTGATCGCCCTCGTGTACGGTCTGTTGGTGGCGCTCAGCATGTATGGCGCTCACGAGCCAGTGTCTTGGTGGCAACCTGACATGCTCCTGCTCGCGGCGCCGGCGGTGGGCATCGTGGTCGGCGGTGCCAGCGCGCTCAGGGTGGCCCAGCTCGCTTCTGGCGGGCAGGCCGTCGCCTTGATGTTGGGCGGTAAGGAGGTGCCCGGCACGACCACCGACGAGCGGCAGAAGCGGCTGCTCAACGTCGTCGAGGAGATGGCCCTCGCTGCGGGGGTGCCGGTGCCCCCCGTATATGTTCTGCCGGAGACCGGCATCAATGCCTTCGCGGCCGGCTACGCCCCGGGCGATGCTGTGGTCGCCGTCTCCCAGGGCTGCCTCGACTACTTGACCCGTGACGAGCTGCAGGGCGTGGTGGCGCACGAGTTCAGCCACATCCTCAACGGCGACATGCGGCTCAACATCCGGCTGATCGGCCTGATCTTTGGGATCATGGCGTTGTCCATCATCGGCCGCAGCCTCATGTTCGCGTCCCGGGGACGCTCGTCGGGAAGACAGGATTCCCGCGGCGGCATGGTGCTACTGGGCCTGGGCGTGTTTGTGCTGGGACTGGTGGGAGCGTTCTTCGGTCGGCTGATCATGGCAGCGGTGTCCCGGCAGCGCGAGTACCTGGCCGACGCGAGCGCCGTCCAATTCACGCGCAACCCCGACGGGATCGGCGGGGCGCTCAAGAAGATCGGCGGGCTGGCCGAGGGGTCGCGCATCGACACCCCCCGGGCCGCCGAGGCTGGTCACATGTTTTTCGCCAACGCTTTCGCCGGCGAGGGCCTCGCCGGACTGCTGGCCACCCACCCGCCCCTCGTCGAGCGCATCCGCCGGCTCCATCCCCAATTCGACGGCCAGTTCCCGGAAGTGCGACCGGTCGATGTCGATCGGGAACAACTCAAGGGCACGCGCCCCAGCCGCGTCCCGCCGTTCGCCGGGGTTCCCACGTTACCGGGGCTGCCGCAGGTGCCTGTGCCGGTATTGGGCTTCGCCGAGGAAGCGGCGTCTCGAGTCGGCCACGTCCATCCGGAAGTGATGAGCTACGCCCAGGCACTGCACGACGGTATGCCCGACGCGCTCCGGGTTGCCGCCGAGGAGCCGTTCAGTGCTCGCGCCCTAGTCTGCGCCCTTCTTCTGGACCCGCTGGAGGACCTGCGGGAACTTCAGCTGGCCCAGCTGAAGGCCGGCGCCGAACCGCAGGACTTTGCCGAAACCTTGCGGCTGGTCGCCCCAGTCCGGGCTCTGCCGGACACGCATCGGCTGCCCCTCCTGGATCTGGCGCTGCCAGCCCTGCGGCAGATGTCGCACCGCCAGCACCAGGCTTTCCGCGCACAAGTCGAGTTGCTCATGATCGCCGACCAGCGGCTGAGCCTGCTCGAGTACACGCTCCGCTGCGTGCTGCATCGCCATCTCGACGCCCAGTTCCTGCCGCAGCGTCAGACGCGTCCGTTGCACAGCTCGCCGCAAAAACTGGCGCAGCCCGTGGCGACGGTGTTAGCGCTGTTGGCCTGGGAAGGCCGGCCGGAACCCGACCGGGCCGCCCAAGCTTTCGATACCGGCATGCGCGGCTACATCGGCGGCGACCACACCCACCGCTTGCCGCCCCGCGAGAAACGTTCCCTCATCGAACTCGATGCGGCCCTGCGAACGCTCAATCAATCCGTTCCGGCAATCAAGCGCCGGATCGTCGCCGCCTGCGCGGCGTGCATCCTGGCGGACCAGCAGTTCACCGTCCGTGGAGCAGAGCTGCTCCGCGCCGTTTGCGACACGCTCGACTGCCCGCTACCGCCGCTCGTCGCGAGCGAATCGGACAGACGATGAACGACATTGCATGCAGGGCTTTGTCGCGGCAAGGAACGCAGAATAACTGCGATCGCTATGCAAACCAGTGCTTATAACTTTTTCAGAATGCTCGCAACGTTGAGAATCATCCTTGAGTGCATCCATCCCAATAGGGCTTCGTAAGCGGTGTGAGAAAAGGTTGCGGCGCGGTACCAATAACAACTATTCGGCATCGGTTGAAGCCGACTACCCGTTCGCGCTTCCTGACCACTTCGATGTTGAGTCTCAGCTGCAACTGCTTGGCCAGCATCTGAGCGTGCACGTCGCGGCTGACGCCGACGGGCTGGCGGTCAACATCGACTCGCAGAATGAGTTGATCGGCCGGCTCGGGGCGCGCATGACCCGACCATTCGACATCGCGAGCGGTCGCCTCATGCCGTATCCGGGCATTGACGTGCTGTATGCGTTTGCCGGTGGCAAGAACGTGGAGATCAGCGAAGCGCGCTTCACGTCGGGCACGATAGGGGACACGGTGCAGTCCTCGGTTGGCGTGAATGGCACGAACACGCCGAAAATCTCTCGCTCTGTGGCCGCGTTTCTTACCAGCAGTCGTTCGGCAACGCGGGATTCCGTGGCGGGTTGCTGAATGCGGGCGCGCGTTACCTGTACTAACGGGAGATGCGAGCTTGTCAACAAGCCGCGGGATCGAAGAACCGGGGTTACACCCCTTGCTCCGGTTTTCCGATCGCGGATGACCCTGCCTGAGCGGCTGCTGTGTCGGTGGCAGTCGCGGCCGTCGCGCTTGGAACGATGTGCAATTCACGGGTGCGCAACGGCAGCGAACATTGCGCGTCGGTCAATGTTTGCCGCACCTGGCGAGCGAGTTCCCAGCGCATGGTCCAGAACACGTCCGTGTTCGACCAGACGCGGATATTCAGCACCGCCGTGCTGTCGTCGAAGCGGATGACCATCACCTGCGGCGCGGGATCGCGGAGCGCACGCGGGTCGGCCGCGGCGAGCGTGCGCAGCGCCTCAAGCGCGCGATCCACATCGTCACCGATCGAGATCTCCACTTCGAGATCGAGCCGGCGCATCGGATTACGGCTGAAGTTGCGGATCGAATTGCTCCACAATGCGCTGTTCGGCACGTATTCGCAGATCCCGTCGGGTTTGGTGAGACGCGTCGTGAACAGATTGACTTCGTCGACCGTGCCCGCGACACTGCCGGCTCCGCCCTCGATATAGTCGCCGACCTTGAACGGCCGCAACACTAGCAGCATGATGCCGGCCGCGATGTTCTGCATCGTGCCTTGCAGCGCGAGACCGACCGCAAGACCGGCTGCGCCAAGCACGGCAATGATGCTGGCCGTCTGGATGCCTAACTGCGACAGCGCACCGACGATCGCGACAATGCGAATGCCCCAAAGGCCGATGTCGCAGAGGATCGGTCGCAGCGTGGCGTCCATGCGTGATTGACGCGCAAGGAGCCGGCTCAGCGACATCGAAGCGCGGCGCGCGACCCACCATCCGATCACCAGTATGCCCGCAGCGGCGCCCAGACGAATCGAGAACGCGGTGAGCATATCCAGCAAGAAGGCCCATCTGTCCGGACTGATTTCGACGAGAAGATTCTCCATGTGGTTTGACGATCCCTATATTGGACAGCGGGTAGATTGCCGCGCGCGAGCATCGACGGTATATGTGGACGAACTCGACTGGCTTCCGGGAATTTAACCAGATAACTTCCGTTTTGGGCATTATCAGCGGTTAAAACTGCGTGTTTTTTCTGAGCCTGTTGTCCAGATCGCTTCCCGGATTAGCCGTCTGTCACCATCAATCTTCCGTTGTCGTAACGGCAGCCGCCCGGGCTAGCGGCTGACCGCCCCGAGTTCCGTGAATGCCCCCGCCGGCGTGACTTTGAGGAGACGGAAACGATGTCCTCACGCCCCGTTCGACCTTCTCTGCAGGCGTTTCGATAACCACTCAAGATACCCACAGAAGCTGGGCACAAACCTGTGGACAACAGGCTCATGACTCGCTCAACTCATTGAGCGCATTGGTTTTCACTCACATGCATCCGATAGGTCGGCTGCGTCGCGGCCACACGCGTGTCGGACGAGCCGCCGTCGCCGCGGCGGCGCTCTCGCTCACCTTCATCGTGCGCGGCGCGCTGCACGTACCGATTGAAGGATCGGTCGCGCTCTTTCTCGCTGGCGCGACGCTGCACCTGTTCGCCACCACTTCGATGGGCATTTTCATGGCCACGCTCGCGCGCAGCATGCCGCAGTTCGTGCAGAACGTCATGCTCGCCGCGCCCACCACGCATTTCGTCGAGCTCGGCCATACTCTTTCGTGGCGCGGGCATCGCCGTGGTCTGGCAACCCTTCCGGTGGCTCGCGGCGATAAGAGGTCACGCAGCGCATGAATGAGCGCTTGCTACGCCGCGCCGAGGTCGAGCAGCGTATCGGCCTAACCGGATCGACGATCTATCTGAAGATCGCGCAAGGCAAGTTCCCCAAACCCATCAAGGTCGGCGTAGCGGCGGTGCGCTGGCGTGAAAGCGAGGTCAATCAATGGATCGCAGATTGTGCGGCAGGCACATTGCAGCACGACCCGGACTCAGGCAAGGCGCAGATGAAGCCGCCAAGGAAGGCGAAGCGCCAGCGATCCGAGACCTGATCGCAGGACATCCACCCGACCCGCATCGCGCGGGTCTTTTTTTGCCTGCGCGCTGCGCTCGATCAGATCGCAGTCACACTTCCGATGTTTGTTAAATCACGTGAAAGTATTGATAGTGCATAGCATCCCCGTTGCAAATGCTTGCGTATCCGGGTAAAAGATTGTCCGTTCGTAGTGCGTACCTTATTAAAAATGAGGTCGTAAACATGCAGCGCTCATTTAACCATTCAAGGAAAAATTCAAGATGCCAATTCCTGCGCATATGTGGCTGAAAGATGATGGCGGCGCAGACATCAAAGGCTCGTCAACCGTTCAGGATCGCGAGGGAAGCATTGAAATTATCGGCTTCAGCCACGGCGTGAATCTGCCGGTTGATGCGGCTAACGGCAAGATTACCGGCGCGCGCTCGCACTCGCCAGTTGCGTTAGAAAAGGAGTTTGACGCTGCTACGCCTTATCTTTACAAGGCCGTGGCAAAGGGGCAAACGTTGCAGTCTGCTGAGATAAAGTGGTATCGCATCAACGACGCGGGGAAGGAGGAAGTTTATTTCGTGATGCTACTCGAAGGCGTAAAGGTCTGCGGCATCAATCCTGGCATGATGAATACCAAGCTGTCACCCGACTCGCTGCTCAATCACGTTGAGGCCGTGTCGATGATGTATGAGCGAATCACATGGCACTACCTTGACGGCAATATCAAATACACCGATGCATGGAATGAGCGCGGATAAGCGGGAGTGACAATGGCCTATGAGGGTAAGTTTTTGGTGAATAACAAACCGTTTTCACCGCTCACAATTTTCGGTGTCGGCACGTTCGACGCGTATTCGGGCGATGGTCCGTACCTCAACCGGGGCGGCTGCACGATGGTGCCTGACAAGGGGCCGATTCCTGCCGGTAAATACTGGATCGTGGATCGCCCCACGGGCGGCATCCGTTCGCAGGCTTACGCATGGGCAAAAGATACGTGGAATGCCGCATGGGGCAGTGCGACCAATCACGATGACTGGTTCGCACTGTATCGGGATGATGGCAGCATTGATGATGTGACATGGGTTAATGGCGTCCGGCGCGGCCAGTTCCGGTTGCATCCCGCAGGTGGTGCGGGGGTGTCACTTGGCTGCATTACCCTGCCGAGCCGTACCGACTTCATGCGAATCCGCAACGCGCTGCTGCACACCGTGAAAATCCCTGCGCGCAGTTCGGGCCTTCGCGCCTATGGAACAATTGAGGTCATCACGTATGGCAACACTTGCCCGTAGGGTGTTCAAGGTCGCACTGTTCTTTGGTCTGTTCGTTCTTTCGGTTCGCTATGTGCGCCCGTATCCCTACCCGATACCGGAGAGCCAGCTAGCAGTCTGGTGGGATGCTTCGGATTGGCTCGGCATCCGGGACCCCGAAGATTTGATTTTCGTGGTCTGGGTGACTATCGAACTGATCGTCGCCGTGCTCGCCTATGTGGTGATCATAAGGCTATGGCGGCGCTATCAACGCAAAAATTAACAGGGTCGATGAGCAGCGATCGGGCCGAATTCATTCCTGCGCGGTCCCGTCAAGTCCGGCGCGTGATGATCGCGTTGCGGGGGTTAACTGGTGGGTCAGAAAGTGCGCGTTTGCTCAGAGCCAGGCGGGACAAGGCTTTGCGCGGCGCGCGCGAATTTTGGTCTGGAAGGCGATCCCTTCGATGATCCCGATGATATCCGCAATTCTGGTGGAACTCGTCCTGATCTCGCTCATCGTATCGACCGACGGCGGTGCTCAGCGCAATTTTTCAAAGGCCCAGCTCGCTCGGACCGGGGTGATCGTCGGGGCGGCGACCCAGCGGCGAATGGAACTTGCGATCGCTTGCCTTGATCGGCATGTCGTTGATACAGGCATACCGGTGGTGCATCAGACCATCAGGTCCAAACTCCCAGTTCTCGTTTCCGTAGGAGCGGAACCAATTGCCAGCGTCTTTCGCAAGTCGAATCTTCTCGATTGCGGATTCAGGGTGAACGGTGGGATGGGCGGGCGCACTTCAGCGTTTATGGACATCACAGACTCCCCTTATTCAGGCGGGATTGAGATAGAAATCGGCACTACTCAGCAGCGCAACCGCGCTACACGTTCGTCATCTCGAGAGAACTCAGTCTGAGAAATCGGTTGACGCCGACAGTGCCTTCCATGTTTCAGTTTCCGTAGCAACATAGGCGTTCTTTTCGGCTATCGCCTTCAGCGTGTCGGTTCCGAGCGGCAGACGCAGTGGCGGTCTCGGTACATCGACAAGCGTGACGAGGGCCTTCGCAAGCTTCTGCGGGTCGCCCGGCTGATTGTGATTCATTCCTTCAGCGAATCGACGCACGTTGCCCGACGTCTCGTCGTAGCCGTCGATGACCTCCTTGCCGACGACGAGCGACGACGGATCGAGGAAATCGGTACGGAAATAGCCGGGCTCAACGACGGTCGCGTGAATGCCGAGCGGCTTCAACTCCGCGTGGAGCGCTTCCGTAATGCCTTCGACGGCGAATTTCGTCGAGCAATACACCCCGAATCCCGCCGCCGAGCGAGGACACGTTGATCACATGGCCCGAGCGCTGTCCCCGCATCACTGGCAGCACCGCATGCGTGACATTGAGCAGTTCAAAAACGTTAGTGTCGTACATGCGACGTACGTCTGCGTCGGCCGATTCCTCTACGGCTGCGAGCAGTCCGAAGCCGGCGTTGTTGACCAACACGTCGATCCTGCGAAACTTTGCCAAAGCAGCCTGCGCGGCTCTTTTGACCTGCTCCTCGTCAGTTACGTCGAGCGCGACCGGCAACAGCGCAGGTGATTCGCCAAGACGCTCAATGATCGCCCGAACGTTGCGTCCCGCCGCAACCACTGCATTTCCGTCCGCCAGGCCCGCTTGTGCGATCAGTGTGCCTAACCCGCGTGAGGCGCCCGTAACGAACCAGGCGTGCTTGAACCGGTGCTGCGTAGCGTTGCTCATGATTTGCTCCCGTTTCGTGGTGAATGTGAAGAGAAGCATAGGGCGCGCGATTAACAGCTACCAGGCATCGAATGCTAGACTCATAATCAATCAATATTTGCGAATGGAGTCAGCCATGAATGAGGTCCGGGCGATTTCGGTGTTCGTCCGTGCAGCAACGCTCGGCAGCTTCCGTCGGGCAGCCGCAGACCTGGGCATCTCGCCGCAGGCCGCGAGCCACGCGGTCATGCAGCTCGAAAAGTCGCTTGGCGTCCGGCTGTTTCATCGGACAACGCGAAAGTTGAGTCTGACCGAAGAGGGGCAAAGACTATTGCAAGGTGTCGAGCCAGCGCTCGCTATGTTGTCGTCCGCGATTGACGATGCTCGCCGTTCAGGGGAAGAAGTTGCGGGGCCCCTACGGATAAGCGCTCCGACGGCGCTCGGGCGAACGGCACTCTGGCCATCGATCCTTGAGTTTGCGGTGCTATACCCTGACGTGCAGATCGATATTCGCTTCGACGATCATTTCACGGACCTCGTCAGCGATCGCGCCGACGTCGGCTTCCGCGGCGGATCCCCGCCTTCCGAGCTCAGGATTACCCATAAGTCGCTCGCGACTGTGCGATTGAAGGGCGATGGCTTGTAAACGGTGACGACCGATGTTAACTTTGATCCGGTTCGTGATCTGTGATGTCGGGCATTGTCGGACACATCTGACCTTGATGATTGGGCAAATGAAGAGTTTGGCGCCGCCGAGCTCGGCGACGCTCGCCTGACCAGACGGCTCGTGACGCTGGCACGCAAGCTTTCGTTGGGCCCACATTGCTCTTTTCCGCAGTCGTTCAATGGTTCGGAGCTGAAGGCGGCATATCGTTTTTTCGACAACCCGCACGTGGATGTCGATGGCGTGCTGGGTGGGCACATCGGTCAAACGCTGTGTCGTATGCAACAGGTGCCAGTCGTCCTTGCTGTTCAGGACACCACCGAGTTCAATTTGTCTCATCTGCGGGCAACCGAAGGTCTGGGATATGGCTCCGATCCACATGTGCGTGGTTTCCTGATACACAGTCTGCTTGCGCTCACGCCAGAGGGGCTGCCACTCGGGGTGATCGGGATGAAGACCTGGATACGCAGGCACGAGGAGTTGGGCAAGAAACATCTGCGTGGGCAACGAACCGTACAACAGAAAGAGAGCGCGAAATGGCTCGAAGGCATCGAGCAACTGGGCGTACTCAAGACGCACTGTCCGTGCACGCATGTCATCGGCGTGAGCGACCGTGAAGGCGATGTCTATGACGTGTTCCTGGCGCAGCGGCCTGCCGGTGTCGACTGGTTGGTGCGCGCGTCGTGGAACCGACGCGTTGCTCACCCCGATCGATATTTGTGGGAAACCGTGCTGGCCTCGCCAGTGCTTGGAGAGGCGCAACTGCAGGTGCCTGCACGCGAAAACCGCCAGGCACGCACCGCACGGCTGGTTGTGCGCTGCATGCCCGTACGCCTTCGTCCGCCGCAAAATCGTCGTCGCGAGAAGCTTCCCGAAATTGAAGTGTTTGCAATTCATGCACAGGAAACGAACTTAGACGAAGGAGCAGAGCCATTGGAATGGCTTCTACTGACTTCGGTGCCTACGCAAACACACGCAGAGGCCCTCGAGCGTCTTGCATGGTATGCGCGCCGATGGACGATTGAATCGTGGCATCGTGTGCTTAAAAGTGGCTGTCGCATTGAAGCCCGCCAATTTGGCAATCTCGATCGATTCGTCCGCGCCACCGCATTGTTCGCCGTCGTAAGCTGGAGGATCCTGTACTCCATGTTGCTTGCCAGGCTTGATGGCAACCTGCCATGCGAAGTATTGCTGCAGCCAATCGAGTGGCGAGCCCTCTACTGTCGTACGCATGGCAGTACCGAAATACCTGATAAACCGCCGTCACTCGCGCAGGTCATCTTGTGGATCGCCAGACTCGGCGGATATCTCGCTCGAAAGCATGATCGTCCACCTGGTCCTACCGTCATCTGGCGTGGATTTCTTGTCCTGCACGAAATCACGATGATGTACCGAATATTCAGGCAAAACGAATAGCACCATCACATTACTTGTGGGTAATCCTGAGCCTTCCGAGGGGGCGATTGCCAGGCGACTGCTACCGATTCAGTTGATCGTATGCGCGTCGCCAGCCTATCTCGAACGGTACGGCACGCCGAAAACCGTGGACGAGCTCGATGCGCATCGTTGTTCTGGATACCGGCGTGCGAACACCGGCAAGCGGGCGCCGTGGGAATTTATGGTGGGCGGGGAGATTGTGTATCGGGAGATGGCTGCTTCGGTCTGTTCGAACGATATCGACGCGGAAGCCGAAGCGGTACTGGCCGGCGTGGCAATTGGGCAGCTTGGAAGCTTCTCGGCCGTCTCACACATCCGGGCTGGACGGCTCGTGCCTTTGCTCACTCAGCATTTGACCCAGCGCGAGTCGATTTACGTCTACTACCGTCGCCGGACGGAACAACCGCTCCGCGTGAGAACCTTCATCGACTTCATCGTTGCGCGCCGCGCGGACAACAGTCAATTTTTCCTCACAGCAGAGGAGTTGGTTACTTCGACGAGCAGAAGCGGCCGCGCCAGGAGTAGACGAAGTGCCGCATAGGGGTGTCTGTTGCGGCAAGCGCAGCCAGCCGTGGTAAATCACGCGCCAAGCGCAAACAAGGCTTCGTAGCGGGACAAGGGCGTGACGAACGAGCCGTTTCCGCCTGTACATCAATGATCGTGTAACAATCCCTCCAACGACCGCGAGACGCCAACGAGCGTCGAGCCGAAGGATGCGCACGTCAGCCCGGGAGCATCAAATGAAGCCCATACGTAATACCGACTCCGCTTCAGGAGAGTGGTACATCGACACTGCATGCATCAATTGCGGTGCATCTCGTCACGTCGCGCCTGGGCTGATTGTCGAGCGCAACGACAAGAGTGTCTTCGCTCGGCAGCCGGCCACACCAGAAGAGCAGCTTGATGCCTGGCGTGCGGTGCTCGTGTGCCCTACGGCGTCGGTACGCAGCGAAACGAAGCAGCCTCGTCCGAACGCAGCGATCTTTCCGCAGCAGATCACATCGGGCGTGTGGCGCTGTGGATTCAACGCACGGTCGTCGTTTGGCGCACATTCTTATTTTGCCGCGCGTCCGGAAGGCAATCTGCTCATCGACTCTCCGCGCTATGCGGCGGAACTCGTGAAATGGTTTGACGGCGCTGGCGGTATTGCGCACATTCTGCTGTCGCATCGTGACGACGTCGCAGACGCTGACAAATACGCGCGTCAATTCGGCGCGCGCGTCTGGATTCACCGCGAGGACGTGTCGGCCGCCCCATATGCGACGGATCTGCTCGACGACGGTTCAGCACTGAACATTGCGGCCGGCGTGCGCGCGATCCCTGTACCCGGGCACACTCGAGGTAGCGTCGTGTACCAGCTCGATGATCGCGTGCTGTTCTCGGGGGATTCGCTTGCCTGGAGCCCACGCCAGCAGGACCTCGTCGCGTTCAGGGACGCGTGCTGGTACTCGTGGACAGCGCTCACCGAATCGCTCAGCAAGTTGGCCGCGTATCGCTTCGAATGGCTGCTTCCTGGTCACGGTTGGCACGCGCATTTGCAGGCTGCGGAAATGAATGCCCGCTTGCTCGCATTGGTTGCACGCATGCGAAAGGACTGAATTCGCTGTTTTTCGCTAAAGCGTCGTCCTTGCCCCTGTGGAAGCGCTTGAACTCGAACCGCACGTGCTAAACAATCGCCTCGGGGTTGTGGTGCAAATTCGGCAGGTGGGCGAGAAATCGCCCATTTTTCAGGGACCTCAACGAGCTGAAAGAACCGCCATCCAGATCGAGGGCGAAGTGGTATCTTCGAGGTGCACGCCGGTGAGATCAAACTCGCCTTTGCGAATGCGATGCATCAGTTCGATGCCGGAGAGGGTCACGACCGCGTTCCGGAACCGCTTGAACCCGAGCATCACGTTCACCCGCGATTTGATGTGGCGGTGATCCTGTTCGATCAGGTTGTTCAGGTACTTCGAGGATCGCAATTTCGTTCGCCTGGGTGGCGACCCGTCAGTCTTCATCTCGCGGACCGCCCGATGAGATGCCGCGTAGCCGTCCAGCGTGATCGTTCCAGGAGCGCGCCCCTGAGTTCCGATCGCCTTCGCGAAGAATGCCTTTGCTGCCGCCACATCGCGCCTGGCGCTGAGGCGAAAATCGATCGTCTTTCCCGCCCGGTCACAGCGCGGTAAAGATAGGCCCATATGCCACGAATCTTCACGTAGGGGTGAGCAGACCCAGGGAATTGCACCCCGAGTCTCTCGCAGAACCGTGCGTAAAACTCTCGATTTACACGGCCCCCGTTATCCAACCCGTCCCCCTGATACTGCCAGTGCGCGAACTCTCGCGGGTACGCCTTCTTCATCTTGCGCAACCACTCTTCACTGCACCGTTTGTGCCGTCGCCGTGTTTTGTACTTGCGCCGAACCCAGCGCACGAGCTTTCGGTCGAGATACCGACTCAACTCATGCATGGCTGTCCGATAGAAAGCCCCGTAGTAGTCGAGACCTGCCCGTGCCGGGTCAACACCCTTCGCGCACGAAACTGAAAGCCCAGAAATGTGAAGGTCACATTCGGGTAGGTTTGGGTGCGACTTCTGTCCTTTCGGCTGACCATAGATAAGCGCGTTCAGCAGTGTCGATTCGAACTGCTCAAATGCGAGTGGATTGCGCAGCGGATGCGCCTCCGTACTCATGATTTCCACGAGCATCGGCAGCAACTGCATCAGGCACTGCCCCTGTGCCGACGTCAGTGCGAATTCTGGCTCGAATTCGATTGCCCCACGCGCCGCGTCGCCGAAATGACGCTGTGCATGACGCTCGAGCACATCGCGCTCGATACGCAGGATGGCCTGCGGGCAAGCCTCGCCCCACCGCATGCGCAGCGCCAGCGTGGGCGACACCAGCGAGCCAGCGAGCGTCCATATTGAAGTGGACCTGCGCGTAGGCGAGCTCGTACAGTTTGCGCTGCTGGTCGGGAGGGCGGCCGTCACCGATCAATGCTCGCCTCGCATCCATCCCGCTGCATAGGGTATCTACCGAACATTTCATGCTTGCGTTGTCAGGATACCTGATATCAAATACGGAACTATCGCGACGGACAGGCGCGTCTTCCAGGACGCGCTTTATTTTGTTCTTTATATCAGACTGCCTGATATTGCATCAACGGTGATCGGCGTCAGCATCCCCGTCACGCTCATCGCTGCAATCGCCTGAAACCGAAGATCCCTCAACCGCAGTTCAACAAAAAAACATACAACTGGTCTGGAGACATCACCATGCAATTGAAGTCGACTCACGTTCTCATGTTCGGTGCGCTATGCGCGCTGAGCACTGGAGCCTTTGCGCAATCAAGCGTCACGTTGTATGGCATCGTGGACACGGGGATCGAGTATGTCTCGCACGCGAACGCAAAGGGCGACAGCGTCTTTCGCATGCCATCCGTTACCGGAGAGTTCCCATCACGCTGGGGGCTGCGCGGCAACGAAGATCTAGGCGGCGGCTACAGCGCTGTCTTCACGCTCGAAAGCGGCTTTAACGTGCGCGACGGCAGTTCTGGACAGGGCGGGAGGCTGTTTGGACGTCAGGCATTCGTCGGCATGAAAAGCCCGTATGGAACGCTCGCGTTCGGCCGTCAGTACACGATGACCTATCTTGCGGTTCAGGGCGCCGACATCATCGGTCCGGACATTTACGGCATGGGCTCCCTGGATGCCTATGTGCCCAACGCACGCGCCGATAACTCCATCACCTATCTTGGCTCGTACAAGGGCTTTACGCTGGGCGCGGGCTATTCATTCGGACGGGACGCGGCGGGTACCGGCAACTCGCCGGGACAAGGAACCTGTACCGGCTCGGTTCCAGGCCACGCCACGGAATGCCGCGACTGGTCCGCAATGCTCAAGTACGACTCTCAATATTTCGGCGCGGCTGCGTCGTACGAGGAGCAACGCGGCGGCGCGACCGCAGCCGCCAACTTCTTCGACGGAATTGCGCCGACACCTCTCATCAACGCCGCGGACAAGGACGCCCGTACCCAACTGAGCGCCTATGCGCAGTACGCAGGCGCGAAGATCGGCGCAGGTTGGATTGGACGCCGCGTAGTGACCCAGTCGCCGACAGTACCGAATATCCGTTCGGATCTGTTCTTCCTGGGCGCTTCGTACATGGTCACGCCTGCGTTTCTCCTCGATGGCGAAGTGTTTCGGATCATCAATAGCGACCACGATACCCGCGCCACGATGGGAACGTTACGCACCACCTATCTTCTGAGCAAGCGTTCGTCGGTCTATGCGCAGGCTGCGTATCTCGCGAACAGCGCGAAGGCGCGCTATTCGGTCAGCGGTGGCGGCGGTGGGACCACGCCAGGCGCGGGCATGGGTCAAACGGGCGTGATGGTCGGCATTAAACACATGTTCTGATAGGGGGCGAGAATGAAACGAACTTCAATTGCGATGTGCGTATCGACAGTGTCCGCGATGCTGGCGGCCTGCGGCGGCGGTTCCGACTCGCTCTCCACCAGTGCGACACAATTGCCTCAGCTTTCCGCAGCACAACCCGCGACGCTGTCAGGAAACTGCAGCGCGCTCGCCGCCAGGTTGACGTTTGCGGCCACGACGTTCACGTCCGTTACCGACGTGCCGGCCGGAACGCTCACGGTGGCGGGAAAGTCCGTGCCCGAACATTGCGTGATCGAAGGGAAAATGAATCAACGCACGAGCGCCGTTGACGGCCAAACTTATGCGATTGGTTTTGAAATGCGGCTACCTATCGCGTGGAATGGTCGCTTTTTCTATCAGGCCAACGGTGGTCTCGACGGTAATGTGACACCGGCGACGGGGGTGCTCAGTGGCGGGGGCCCGCTGAACAACGCTCTAAACATGGGCTTCGCCGTGATCAGTTCGGATGCAGGTCATTCCGGGTCGCAAAACCCGCTGTTTGGTCTCGATCCCCAGGCGCGCCTCGATTATGGCTATAACGCCGTTGCTACGCTCACGCCAATGGCCAGGCAGGTGATCAAGTTGGCCTATGGCAAGGGCCCCGACCGCAGCTACTTCGAAGGTTGCTCGAACGGCGGCCGTCATGCGATGGTGGCGGCAGCCAGGTCTTTCGCGGATTACGACGGCATCATTGCCGGCGACCCCGGCTTCCATTTGCCAAAGGCGGCGATCGGGCAGATGTGGAGCGCACAACAGCTAGCTACCGTCGCGACCGCCAAAACGTCGTCCGGAATTGCCGATATCACCAGCGGCTTGACGACTGCTGAAAGGCAGCTCATCGCGTCGAAGATCATCGCGAAGTGCGATTCGCTGGATGGTGTAGCGGACGGGATGGTGCAAGACATCAAAGCGTGCCAGGCGAGCTTCGACCTGGCCACGGACGTACCGACATGTTCGAGCAATGGGCGCGACGGCACCTGTCTTACGGCGGCTCAAAAGCAAGCCGTTGGAAATATTTTCTCTGGGGCGAAAAATAGCGCTGGCACTGCGCTCTATGCGAGCTTTCCGTATGACGTCGGTGTCAACGGATCAGGCTGGGCCGCGTGGAAGCAAGGCAATTCCATCAGCCTTGACCCGGCCGCGGCGGCCTTTGTATTTACGTCGCCGCCTCAGAGCGCTTCGCTGCTCAGCTCCATCGGCGCCTACGCTCTGAACTTCAACATGGACAGTGACGCGCCGAAGATCTTCGCAACGAGCGGTGTCTATTTCGAGTCTTCGTGGTCATTCATGACCCCGCCGAACGAGACTGATCTGAGCGGTCTGAGGAGCCGGGGCGCGAAGTTGATCGTCTATCACGGGACGAGCGATCCAGTGTTCTCGTCGAACGATACGACCGACTGGTATCAGCGCTTGTCCACGGCTAGTGGCGGTGACGCGAGCAATTTCGCCCGGCTCTTCACTGTAGCAGGGATGAACCACTGCAGCGGCGGTCCGACGGCCGATCAGTTCGACATGCTGACGCCTATGGTGGCATGGGTCGAGCAAGGGCAAGCGCCGAACCGGGTCATCGCAACGGCTCGCGACACGACCAACGCGATACCGAATAGCGAGGTGCCGACTAGCTGGGGTGCCGGGCGCACGCGTCCGCTCTGCTCGTATCCGAAGGTGGCCCGCTATACCAGCGGAGACGTGAACTCGGCAAGCAGTTTCACTTGCAGCTAAGCCACTGACCGTGCGAGGGGGAGAAGATGTGAACGCTCCCCCACTACGCCGAGGAAAGGTTAGGCCCCCTCACCGCCCGCGATCGCTTTGAGCCGGCGATAAAGCGTGCGCTCGCTCAATCCCAGCTGCGCGGCAAGCTCACTGCGTTTTCCGCGGAATTGCGCCGCTGCGCGCGCGAGTTCCGCATTGGTCAGCTTGCGCGGCAAGCCCTCGGCGGCGGCTCCATCATTGTGCCGATGATGCGCAAGCTGACGGACGTGTCGATGCACGGTATCGTCGCGACTTCGCTGATGGTGATCGCACTCGTCGGCAGTGGCGGCGTTCTCGCGACGGCCACGCACGGCGCAACGCTTCCACTCGAAGTCGCGTTGTGGTTCACTGGCGCCACCGCCGCCGGTATGCTCAGCGGACGGCTTGCGTCGCATCACATCGCCGCGCGTCAGGTCCAACTGGGCTTTGCGAGCATCCTCGTCTGCGTGGCGCTCGGCCTGCTGGTCACAGCGGCGCTGACGTAAGCGCTGCCGCTTCCCTCCAACCCACACAACAGTCAACCTGAACGATGATCGATCTCGACCATTTCACCCCGCTCGCGTCCCTGTGCGGAGGCCTGCTGATCGGCGCCGTGGCTGCGGCGATGGTGCTTTTGCTGGGCCGCATCGCCGGAATCAGCGGGATAGTCGGCGGCCTGCTGCGCTGGACCAGGCGAGACGGCGCATGGCGCGTCGCCTTCGTTGCCGGACTGGTCGCTGCCGCGGTAATCGCGCGCGCGGTCGGTGCGCCCGTCGCGATCAGCGTCGACGCGTCGTGGCCGGCCGTGATCGCGGCCGGCTTTCTGGTCGGCATCGGCACCCGCTATGGCAGCGGTTGCACGAGCGGACACGGCGTGTGTGGCATTTCACGCGGCGCCACGCGCTCGCTCGTGGCGACGGCGACGTTCATGGCGGCCGGCTTCGTCACCGTCTATATCATGCGACATCTTCTCGGAGCATAGGATGGCAACAGTTGTTTCATTCGTATGCGGGCTGCTGTTCGGCTTCGGCCTGCTGTTGTCGGGCATGGCCAACCCCGCCAAAGTGCTGGGCTTCCTCGATTTCGCAGGACGCTGGGACCCGTCGCTCGCGTTCGTGATGATCGGCGCGGTGGCTGTCGCAGCGATCGGCTTCGCGATCGCGAAGCGCCGCGGCAAGTCGCTGCTCGGATTGCCGATGCAGATTCCCGCGTCAACGCACGTCACGCGAAGGCTGATGGTGGGCAGCCTCGCGTTCGGCGTCGGTTGGGGAATTGCAGGGTTCTGTCCCGGCCCGGCGCTCGTTGCGCTCGGACTCGGGTCGGCGAAAGCGTGGGTGTTCGTGGCGGCGATGATCGCGGGAATGGCCGTCTTCGAGTGGTTGGAACGGCGCAGACAGGCGGCCTTGGCGACTGCCCCTTAACCTGGCCTTAAGGCGCGGTCGTGTACGATCTGTTTCGACTGAATCCAACTCACAGGCTCCCCTATGCAAGTCTCCACTGAACACCGCTATGACATCGTCGCACGTTTGCTCCATTGGCTCGTCGTCGGGCTGGTTGCCGCGCAGTTCGTGATCGGCTGGACGATGCCGGACGTGCACCGCGATACCGTGCCGGACGGCGAAATCGCCTGGCACCTTGGCGTCGGCACCGCACTGCTCGCAGCGATGGTGTTGCGGGTGCTGTGGCGCGTGACTCATCGGTCGCCGCCGGACAACCTGCCGCCGCTGTTTCGCGCCGCTTCGAAGCTCACGCACCTCGCGCTGTATGTGCTTCTCGTGCTGGTGCCGCTGCTCGGCTGGATCAACGCTTCGTCGCGCACGTGGACGGTCCGCCTCGCCGGACTTGCTTCGTTGCCCTCACTGTCGGCACCGGGTTCGTCATTCGGACATGCGATGGGCGATGTTCACGGCGTCCTCGCCTGGGTTCTATTCGGCGTGATCTGCCTGCATATCGCAGCGGCGATGTTTCATCAGTTCGTCGCCGGCGACCGCGTTCTGCAGCGCATGAAGATCTAGCGGTAGTTCGAGCGCTGCCTATATTTGCCCGTCAAACAGGGCAAAGCTGCGTGGCATGTCACGCGGGCGGACAGTTTCCCGAACTGACGCCGTACGGTCGAATGTTCAAGCTGAACGGATATACCTTCGGCGAACGTACGATTCCAGTGGCCGTGATGGCGATGCTCGACGTGACCAGGACGAGGCTCAACCATGATGCCAGTGGCAAGATCGTCTCTCCCAAAGACGGTCTGCCGATTTTCGATTCAGCCAGCATCTCCCTCGCCGGCAAGGGCGGGCCAACCACGGGTGTTCAAGGACCATCGTAGCCCAATCTCGCCTCGTGGCATTCGGGGCCTATCGGCCAGTACGTGCCCGTCCCGCCGGAAACCAGCGTGGAAGCATCGCGATCAGGACGTCGTCTTTAAGGAATGCGTGATGAAAAATAGCCGCGAATGCGTGCAACCCCGCAAGCCACATAATGGCGTCGCCGAGCCACGCGTGCAGCGATGCGAGGGCCGAGCCTGCTCCATGCGAACTACTGAGTAAAGGCGGAATATCGTAACCGCCGATCAGCGTCAGCGGATGCCCTTCGAGCCACGCGCCCGAGATGGCGGTAAGCGGTAGCGCGAGGAGAAGCAGATACAGCATCCATCGAACGGTTGTTGCCATCACAGCCATCGAGCGAGAAACTGGAGGTGTCTCGGGACGCGCGTCGTATGCTCGCCACAGCAGGCGGATGAGGGTGAGCGCGAACACGCACAAACCCAAAGTCTCGTGCAGTCGCCGGTCGAACTCGTGCACCGAAGAGTAGACGCGCTGTTCAGATCCGCCGGGCCCATACATGAACGTCACGAGCACGACAATTGCCGTGCACCAGTGGAGGAATTGGGCAATCGAACCGTAGCGTGTGGCAGAGCTTTTCACTATAGCGCTCCCGATGTGTGCCGATCGACGAACGGTAGGCACGACCGCGACACGGCAAGCCAGGGGATAACACACGCAGATGCATCGTATCGTGACGTGGCATACATGGCTGGCCGGACGCTGGCGTATTGGATTCGTGAATGGATTCTACGCGCAAACTCCTGGTGAAATCTCAAGCTGTTAGCGGCTCACGTTTCAAATCTTCTCCGTCCAGCCAGGCGGCGCGGTGTGCAGCCGGTCGCGTGGCGCTTGCAAAGTCATTCTCAAGTTCTTCGTATTGCTGCCGATATCACCATCGAGGAGACAATAGCCCGGTTACCGCGCGCAGTAACCGGTAAAAGATGCTGAGCCACGCCGCCGTCGAGTATCAATGTTATGTACTCGTGCGCGCGCTGATTCTTGACCGATGCAATATATTTCGAGTTTAGGCATCGCCGGCATTATTGGCCGGTGGAGGCGGCGACATGGCGTCGACCGGCAACTGATCATCACCGTCGCACTGGTGTTGACTGGCCTCGTCATTTTCGCTGTCGGCATTGGTTACACGCTTATATGGCATGAGCGGTCCGACGCGGAGCGCATTCACGCTCTGCGTGCCCGCGATGACATCGAGACGCTGCAGGCAGTGAACATCCAGGCGAACGCCGATTTCCTGGTGGGGCTCGACAGTGCACGGGTGGCATCTTTCGCGTGGCCAGTGCAGCGGGTAGTTTCGGCCGCCACCAGTTTCGACCGCCTGGAACAAAGTTACGCCAGCGACCCGCGAAGCCAACTGATGCTAAGGCACCTGCGCGGTGAGACGGCTCGCTGGGCGTGGCTTCTTGCCGACATCGCGGTACATGCGCGCGTGGCGGATGGCCGCGCGTCGGTCGACAGCCCGGCGCTGCTCGAAGCGAACCGTATGCTGGCGAACATCGTCACCCAACTGGTGACTCTCCGCGACGCGCAGACCGCTTCCCTGAGGGCTGCATCCGACAGCGCGACGCGCCACCTGGTGATAGAGCGGACCGTGCTTGCAATCACGGCGCTGGCGGCATGTTTTCTCCTTTGCTATGCGTTGGTTGCTCACTATCGCGCCCGTCTAGCACGGCAGCGCGCGCGGGTCATTGCTTCAGAAAGCGAGCGCCGGTTTCGTCAGTACTTTTATCATCATCCACTTCCGATGTTGATTTTCGACGTCGAGACGCTATCGATTCTCGCTGCGAACCGGGCCGCCGCATCGCAATACGGACGCACGCGCCGTGATCTGTGTTCGCTCGACATGACCTCTCTGTATGCGAACGCCGACTTGCCGTCATTTCTGCACGATCTGCACGCGCTGTTGGCCGCGGCTACCACGAGCGGCTCGGCCGGCGTATGCCGGCATCGACACAGCGACGGCACGCCCGTGTACGTGGAGCTGTCGTATCACTTCCTCACCTATGCCCGCCGTCGCGCGTGCTTCATTACGGCCGTCGACGTAACGGAGCGCAAGCACGCCGAACTCGCGTTATTGCTGCGAAGCCGTGCACTCGACGCAATTGGCAACGGCGTGCTCATCACCCGACCCGATCCGAGCGGCGACGTGGTCGAATACGCGAACCCGGCATTCGAGAAAATAACCGGCTATGAGCGCCCGCAGATCGCAGATCATTCCGCGCGGCCGGAAACACCTGGATTGTGGAAACAGATCAGTTCCGCTATTGCCGAGAAGCGAGAGGCAACCACGCTGACGAAAAGCCTACGCGCAAACGGGACAGAGTTCTGGTATCAGCTGTACGTGGCACCGGTGAGCGACGAGGCGGAAAAGGTTACGCATCACATCAGCGTGGTGAGCGACCTGACGGAACTCATTGAGTCGCGCGATCTACTGGTCAGGCAGGCACGTCGCGATGCGCTGACGGATTTGCCGAACCGCGTGACGCTGCGTGAGCTGATCGACACGGCGATTCTCGATGGTCACGAATTCGCGCTGCTGTTCATCGACCTCGATCATTTCAAGGACATCAACGACAGCCTGGGCCATGGCGCAGGCGATCGCCTGTTGCAGGAAGTTGCGCGGCGGCTGTCGACATCGGTCGGAACGGATGGCGTGGTGACGCGATATGGCGGCGACGAGTTCGTGACGATGTTGAAGGGTTCAACCGACGATGACGAACTCTCCGCGCTGTTGACGCGCGTGATGCAAGCGCTGGACAAGCCAGTGCAAATCGACGACATGCAACTGCGGGTCCGGATGAGCATCGGGGTCAGCTGCTATCCGCAAGACGGCACGGACTGCGAAACTCTGCTGAAACACGCAGACCTTGCGATGTATCGAGTCAAGGCAGGCGGGCGTAACGGCGTCGAGCGATTTGCCCCTTCGCTCGCGCATGCGGCGACTCAGCGCATCGCGCTATCGCACAAGCTACGCAACGCCGTCGAGCAGAACGGCTTTGAGCTGGCGTACCAACCGCAAGTGGACATACGCAGCTACCGGCTGACTGGAGTCGAGGCGCTCATCCGATGGCGCGACGCGGACTTCGGCACGGTCAGCCCAACGACGTTTATACCCCTGGCCGAAGACATCGGTTTGATTGCGTCAATCGGAGAATGGGTGCTGCAAACTGCCTGTGCACAGGCAAAGCGCTGGGAGGGAGTGCTGCCGGAGCTGCGCATGTCGGTCAACGTGTCGCCCAGCCAGCTTACTTCGAGTGATTTCGGCGCCGTCGTGCGTCGTGCTCTTGCCGCATCACAATTGGCCGCGGACCGGCTCGAACTGGAGATTACCGAAGGAGGCCTGGTTGCACCGGGCGCCCTGCCCACCCTGCGCGCCCTGCACGACATTGGCGTGTCCATAGCGATCGACGACTTTGGCGCCGGTTACTCGAGCCTGGCTTACCTGCGCAGCTTTCACGCGGACCGTCTGAAGATCGACATGTCGTTCATCCGCGGCATTGGTAGCAGTCTCGCGGATGCGACGATTATCGGTGCGATCATCGCACTCGCCCGCAATCTGCGTTTCGAAGTCGTCGCGGAAGGCGTCGAACGAGCGGAACAATTGGCTTTCCTTGCCGAGGCCGGCTGCGAGATCGTTCAGGGATACTACTTCGCCGCGCCACAGCCAGCGGCGAATATTCCGGCCTACGCGGCGAGCCTGATGAGCGAGCTGCAAAGTGGCTCGTCTTGAGAGCCCCCGGCGCGACGACGTCACTTTAGCTGTGCGACGTCAAAGAGCGGCGCCTCGCCGCTCTTTGGTGCGTCGTATTTAACGCGGATCCGACAGCGTCTGATTGAGCGTCTGCCCGGCGATGATCACGTTCTGCAACGTAATGTCGTGCACGTTGTAGAGGTAGATCGGACCCGGCGTGCTGGCGCTCGCCGGGCCTGCGGCCGCAGGTGTGCCGAAGTCGCAGTTGGAAATCGTCACTCCCGTGATTGCCGGTACGGTCGGCGCAGGCGCCGGACCGTTGTAATCGAACGCAACTGGACCTTGTGCAACGATGGCCTGGAAACAGGAGCCGGTTGAACTGCCCAATGTCACGTTCGAAGCATTGACGTTCGCGATGTTGACGTTGTCAATGAGTGCGGGGCGTGTGCGAATCGCATCGGCGGCAGGCTGGTAATCGCAATCGAACGTGATCAGGCCGCCTTGAGACGCGGACGGGTTGGCGGCTGTTGCGGTGGCCACACCGATGGGCACGGTGCCGTTGATCGGACTGCCCGTCAGCATCTTGCTGCCGTAGCCTCCACCCGTCAGGCTCACGCCGTGCGGGAGCGTGACGCCATTGACGTAGAAGTTCTTGACGTAGCCTCCACGGTTCATGTTCGTCTTGATACGGATCGCGATGTTCAGCGAATTCGTTGCCCAGAACTGATTGAGCATGGTCAGATTGCGCGCGTAGATGTTCTGCACGCCGCCACCCATCTCGCTGCCGAGCGTAATGCCGCCGTGACCGCTATTCATCATGCAGTTCTGGATCACATGGTTCTGCGCGGGTCCGTACTCCGTGTCGAGATCCTTGCCTGACTTGATCGCGATGCAGTCGTCGCCGGTGTTGAACGTTACGCTGTCGCACAGCACCGTGTTGCAGGCGTCGGGGTCGAAGCCGTCGTTGTTCGGTCCGATACTGTCGGCTGTCACGCCACGGATCACGACGTTCGTGCAGTCCGTCGGATGATGCTGCCAGAACGGCGTGTTGTTGGTTCGGTAGTTTTCCATCAGCACGTTCGTGCAACCGATGAACTCAACCATACACGGCCGCAGATAGTGGCCGAGACCAAAGATTCGCTGCGCGACCGGCACGCCCGCTTCGGAGAGCGCCGGCAGGTAGTTCTGGTCTTGCTGCCACGGCGTAGCCGGATTGGTCAATAGCGTGTAGAGCGAGGCCGAAATGGTGGGGGCGACCACCATCAGATCAACGTTGTTCGGGTTCGTATAGGCCTGGGACGGCGTGGTCGACCCCGCGCAGCCGTACGCGCCGCTGGAACCCTTGTAGGTCCACCAGCAAGTGCTGGTGTTTCCGCTTCCGGCGAACGGCGTCATCGCCTGACCGTTCAGCACCGAAGTCGGGCCTTCGCCAGTCACCGCGATGTTGTTCGCATTTCGCGCGTACACGGGCGAGCCGAAGTTCAGGCAGTCGTTCGCCTGCCAGCGGCTGTAGTAAAGATTGCCGTTGGCGCCGCATTTGACCGGACCGTCCTTCGCATAGTCGGCGGGATTCGGGCTGAAATAGATCGTGCAGTTCGCACTCAGATGGAAGTTGACGTTGCTCTGCAGCACAATGGGACCCGCGCAATACCACGTGCCCGCCGGCACCACGACCCGGCCGCCACCGGCTGCGCTGCAGGCCGCGATTGCCGCGAGGAAAGCGGGACGTGAATCGAACGATCCCGGTGCGTTGGTCGCGCCGGCCCCCGTACTCAGGGGCGATGAACTGCCGGTGTAGGGGTTGGCCTGGGCAATGACCGCGCACGGTTGCGCACCGTACTGTTCGACCTGGAAATCGACGGCCGGGAACGCGCTCTGCGTGATTTTCTGCAGCGCATTAATGATGTTCGTCGCTGAGCCGTTGGGACCCCAGATCGGGTCGGCCGCAGCCGTTGACGGCGTGCTTCCCGTCGCTGGCGTGGAACTACTGCTTCCGCCTGCCGCGGAAGCGGAAACTCCGCTGCCGCCGCCGCAAGCCTGCAGGAGTGCGCTGCCGGCGAGCGCGCCTCCAAGGCCAATGAAGCCACGGCGCGAAATGCGCAAGGTGTCGCCCGTTGCGGGCGCGTTTTTATCAAGATCGCACGACAGCTTGGACATCGAGTCCCCTCCTGATAGATAGTTGTAGGCGCACGAGAGAATCGTCATCGCGCCGGTTGTATGACAAGTCTAGAAGAGTAAAGACAAGACGCGGATCAGTACACATGTGGAAACCCTTACTAAATGGTTTCCTCGATAGCATTCGCGAGGTGTGAAGAGGGTTCGGTTCGCTTTTGGAAACTCGCGCAGGCGCTTCGACTAGAATAATTTCGACGTGCGGCTCCGGATTCGATGCACCACACCCGTTAATAGGTATCGCCATGAACGACGGAAGGCTCGTATTGCATGCGCGACATCGGGTCGAGGGCGGTGGCTTGCTGGTCGCCGCAGCCTGCTGCCACGCTGCCAATAGGCACGGCGCTATGCATATATGCGATCGATGAAACCGCGATCCGCCGCCTGCACTGCTGTCCTGATGATCGCAACGTGCATTGCGAGCATCATGCAGACCTCACCAGTAGCGGCACAGGCATGGCGCGACCTCGCGCCGCAACCCGCACCGCAGGCGCCGCGAAGCGCGTCGTCACCCTCCTCCCCAGAAGCGCAGGCCGAGTCCGCACGGATCGCTGTCGAGCGGCTTGCCGGGCTCATCTTCGAACCGGCCGGCGCGTCCGCGGCGGCATCGCCGAGCCAGCAAGGTCGTATCGTCGCGCAAGGATTGCCCGTACTCGACGCCGCCTTCCTGCAGAGCTTCGCCACGGACCTCGACAAGCCGCTGACCTTCGGCCGCCTCGCCGAGATGCGCCGCGCCGTGGTCGAGCGTTATCGGGCGGCGGGAAAGCCGCTCGTCGACGTCTACGTGCCGGAACAGGACGTCAGCTCGGGTGTCGTGCGTATCGCCATTGCCGAATTCAGACTGGGTCGGGTTCACGCCAGCGGCAACACCTACTTTTCGAGCAGGCTTCTCGAACGTGAAATGCCGCTCGAGCCCGGCGGACCGATCCTGCAATCGGCGGTCTCGAAGGGACTTGCGGTGCTCAACGCGAATCCTTATCGACGGGTCGATGCTGTTTTTGCGCCCGGTGAGGCCGCCGACACGACCGACGTCGTGTTGCAAACCGAAGACCGGCTACCGCTTCGCGTAAGCGCGGGTTACGACAATGAAGGCGTGGCGGAACTCGGCCGTGATCGGTTCTTTGCAGGCATAGGCTACGGCAACCTGCTTGGTCTCGATCAGCAGATCGCCTATCAATTCACTGCCAGCAACGATTTTTTCAGCGGCAATCCGAATATCGAAGGCCGCCCGAACCGCGCCCGCTTCACCGCGCACGCGCTGAACTACACGGCGCCGCTGCCTTGGCTCGACAGTATCGAGTTGTTCGGCGTCTACGCGCAGAGCACGCCACGGTTGCCCGACACGTATGGGCAAACGGGCATTTCTGCGCAGTTCAGCTTTCGCTACGATATGCGTCTGCCGACCATCACGGACACGACACAGTTGATCCAGATCGGATACGACTTCAAGCGCAGCAACAACGATCTGGAATTTGGCGGCTCCCAGGTTTTCAACTCGAATACGCACATACATCAGTTCGTGTTGTCTTACGACATCAGCAAACCGACCGAGGCTGGCACGGCGCACGCCGCGGCGACACTCGTCGCCAGTCCGGGCGGACTGGATGGCAACAATCAGGACGAGGCATTTAACGCCGCGCGGCAGGGCGCGACGGCCCGCTACATCTATATGCAGTTGACAGCGTCTCGTGCCACCGCGCTTGGGGCTGGCTTCACGCTGATCACGAACGGAACGTTTCAGTGGACGCCGAACACGTTATTACCGAGCGAGGAGATGGGGCTCGGCGGGGAGTCCAGTGTGCGAGGCTACGACCCATACGTCACGCTGGGCGATCGCGGCTGGAACATTCAGACCGAGGTGCGCACGCCTGCGATCTCGCTCGGCGCGAGCAACGCGGTCGTGCAACCCTTTGTGTTTTTCGATGCGGGCCGCGTATGGAGCACGATCGACCAGCCAGCCGAAAATAACCCCGGTCTGCTCGCGGGCGTCGGCGCGGGCGTGCGCGTCCAATGGTCGAGATTCGTGGATTTGCGCTGCACCTATGGCGCGCCATTACGCTCGGCGACACCAAATGGTTCGAAGGCGCCGATCGTGCTCTTGTACGTGTCGGTCGGAACGTGAGCCGTCGATAGATGCCCCATGTTCGACACGGCCCGCCGCCGTGTCTGCCTTCACTGCGCCGTCATCCGGCCGCGTCCGAGCTCTGCTCGGGCTCCCAACCGCGCGCGGCGGCGAGACAGGCGCGGACTTCTTCATCGGTCGTCTGGTCGAAATTCACATAGAACCCGCTGATCCCCATCAACCAATCCGGCTCCAGCACGCTTACGAACGCGTGCGCGATTCCTTCGAATGCCGTGCGCGCATCAGATTGCGACACCGGGACCGCCACCACGATCCGAGCGGGATGTCTGCTGCCGAGTGCGTCGAGCGCCGCATGCATCGACGCCCCCGTCGCGATGCCGTCGTCGACCACGATCACCGTCTTGCCCTGTACTGGCACCGGCGGGCATTCCCCACGGTACGCCAGTTCCCTGCGCGCGAGTTCGGCTCTTTCGCGCGCGATCACGTCGGCCAATTGGGCGTCACTGATTTGCAGTTCGCGAAGCACCGACCTTTCCAGATGAAGGGCGCCCCCCGTCGCGATGGCGCCCATCGCCAGTTCCTCGTCTTGAGGCGCCCCAAGCTTTCTGACGACGAGAACGTCGAGCCTGGCATGCAATGCCCGTGCGACTTCGAACGCGACAGGAACGCCGCCGCGCGGCAGAGCCAGCACCACCAGATCGCCGCGACCCTGATAGTCGCGCAGTGCGTGGGCCAGCTGTCTGCCAGCGTCGGCGCGGTCGCGAAACACGTTGCCCATCGCTTTTCCTCCACCGCAACGTCAGTGCGGATTGCCAAACCCACTATGCCATCAATCGGCCGCATCAAGCGTTCCTCCTGAACGGAGAAGTTTTCACGGCTCTCGTAGGCGATACCGATACAGGGGCATGCTTCCGCGGCGGCTGCCTCGCGCTTGACGGCAATGAAACTGTCCGGACCCACCGACATCGAATCGATCGCGCACTCGACGAGGAACGCCGCGAACTCCCGCCTGCGGTCCGCTGCGCGTAGCGATGCCGGCGACCGACGGAACCCGCGCCAAGCGGCGTCGATTCGTCGACGGTGACGGCGGGGGCGCTCATCACGTCACGCACCCGAATCGAACGCTCTTTCAGATACTCGACCGCGAGTGATCTCCACATCGAGTGCCCTGCGCTGTCGCACATCGGTGCAGGCAGGCGCGAGGCGACGCAATTGACGGGCGCTGAAGGACGCGTCGCCGCGCTCCCTTCGGCGCCAACTTCGAATCCGCTCGCGCGGCGTGCCGCCGCGACGAAGTCCGCGTCGACCAGTCGTTGCAACGCGTCGATTCCGCCGTGCGATGCGCCTATCGCAAAGATCCGGCCACTCGTGATTAGCCCCGGGTTCGAGTACAACCCAATGATCGACGCGTAGCGGCGGACCATTGTTGATTTGCATCAAGCATCAAGCCCGCCCTCCGCTGTCCAGGCGACGGTGACGACGTCCATGTCGATGCGCCACCTGGCGAATTCGCACTGCCGACTGCGATGCGACGGTGAATTACCGGTCACCCGCTCCACGAACGTCGCGTCAAAACGCAACGCTGAACGCTGTCACGAATTCGTCGAGCCGCGCGCGATCGAGCCCGTCGATACCGGCGGCAGCGACCCTGCCGTTTCCTCCGAACTTCCTGCAAAGGACGTCGGCGCCTCGCGGACAATCGAGCGGAGCCCGTACGCTCGCCGTGTATCGGCCATCGGCGCCGGCCGTCAGCACCGCGTGCGCTCGCGCCGGGTCGCGTCGCGCGACGAGATTGGCGAAATCGCCTCGCACGCGCCGCGCCCACGCCGCGTCGGGAAGAATGTGCAGCGTTCCATTGGCGACCCGCCGCATTACCGCGAGTCCCAAGGCCAGTTCGAGGTCTTCCGTTCGTCGCGCCTGCAGTTCGGGCAGCACGCTGGTCGACGCAATGAACTCGAGGGGGTCCGAATAGGGTTGAATGGCGCGATACATCTCGACAGGATCGACGGCAAGATCGACGACGCTGTCCCCGTAGGCGTTGTAGTTGATCGCTTCGCCGAGTTCGCGCAGTTTGTGCTCATCGGACGAGTTCACCGCGCACGCAGTGGCGGCCCGATGCGCTGCCCGATGCAGGTTGTCGCCATAGGCCGCGACCACCGCCCATCGCGTGCACCGGCCTTGCAGATGGCGGTCCACGATCAGCGCAGTGCACCTATCCGGTGACGTATCGATATGCGTCGTCAGCAGCGCGTGTGCGGGGATGGGCCCGGGGAAATGATGATCGAAATAGTCGATCTTTACACCAAGATCCAGCAACGCGATGAGTGGCTCGCGGTTCGAGTCGAGCGAAATATCCAGCACCGTCACGCTGTCGCCCTGCTGCGCGTTCGCGCGTTGCAGAAGCGTTATCTCGCGCTTGGCTCCCGTGATCAGGATGGTGTCGGCAGGCTCGGCGAGCCGCAACTGATGCAGCGCGCAGATGCCGTCGGCATCGCCATTGAAAATATCGAATCGCTTCATCCGCTGCTCCACCGGCTCTTTGCTGCCACGATCGCACGCGGCTTGACTGCGGTCAAACGGTGACCCACGCTCCATTTCGTATGGAACCGTACAGGCAGTTGCCGACCGACTGGCGATGCCCGGCTACCGCCTCGCTGATACAGATCAAGCCGGTTACCATACCCGATGGCTTAAATGAGTAGACGATTCCGGCTCGCGCGCAAGGCGGGCGCCGGCCGTCCCACCAGGCGGAGGTCAACCGTGCCGAATGAGACGCTCGTGCTTCACCATGACGCCCGGCAATTGCTGCTCAATAGCGTCAATGCGCTCGCCGAGGCCGTCAAGGTCATGCCTGGTTTCGGCGGCCGCAGCGTGATCGTCGAACGCGCGCCCGGCGTGCCGCTCGTCGCGAATTCCGAGCTGGTTGTCGCGGGCTCGGTCGACTTGACCGGTCGCCACGAAGAAATGGCCGCGCAGCTGCCCGCGAGGTGGAGTCCGGCATGAGTTCGCCACGGAGCCGCAAGCTTTCTTCACCACGCGCCAATGCAAGCATGCGCGGCATCCAGCATCTCGCCAACCGGGTCCGCGCCGCGCGCCGCAGCGTGCGCGACCTCGACGCGACGCTGCGCAGGCCGGGCACGTACCGTCATCCGGCGGGCAGGATCGTCCGGGTCGAAACGCACATATCCGGCGTGTATCTCGCCGGGCGCTTCGCGTACAAGATCATCAAACCCGTCGCCCCGGGTTTCGCGGACTTTACCGCCACCGCGACCCGCAAGCGCTGCTGCGAAGCCCAGCTCCGTCTGAACCGGCCACTCGCGCAAGGTATTTACGCCGGCGTGCTGCCGATTGCGCGCCACGCCGGCGTGCTGACACTCGGGGACGGCGGCGTGACTGTCGATCACGCGGTCAAGATGCGCCGCTTCGACGAGGCGATGCTCTTTTCGAGTCTCGCGGCGAATGGAGCACTGACGCCGCGCGACATCGACGGCGCGGCGAAGCGGCTCGCCGACTATCACCTGAGGGCGCCCCGCAACGCGCCGTCGTCGCGCTACGGGAGCGCCACGCTGGTGCGAACGCAGATCGAAACGATCAACGCGGCGCTGCTGGCCAATTGCAGCCATCCCGCGCTGCCCGGTATTGCCGCGTGGTGCGCGCGACAACTCGACCAACTCGCGCCGCTGATCGAGCGGCGCCGCGCCGAGGGTTTCGTGCGTGGCTGCCATGGCGATCTGCATCTCGACAACGTGGTTCGCTGGCGCGGCGCAATCGCGATGTTCGACTGTATCGACTTCGACGATGCGCTACGCTGGATCGACGTCGCAGCGGACGTCGCGTTTCTCGTGATGGACCTGTGCGCGCGAGCGGAGCCCCGTCTGGCCAATCGACTGTTGAATCGTTGGCTGGAAACGTCGGGCGATTATGCGGCGCTGTCGCTGATGCCTTTGTACGTCGCCTATCGCGCGCTGGTGCGGGCGTGGGTCGCGTGCCTGAAAGCGGGATACGTAGCGGGCCGCAACGTCGCCATCCCGGATCCGGCCCTGCGCTACCTCGAGGTGGCACGGGCGCAAACGCGGAAGCCGGCACCCGTTTTGCTGCTGTGTCATGGCTACTCCGGTTCGGGAAAATCGGTCGCGAGCCGGGCTCTTGCGGACCTGTGCGGCGCGGTGCGAGTGTCGAGCGATGCCGAACGCAAGCGTCTGCGGCCGGCGCCCGACGCGCAAACCTCGCTTGGCGCCGAACACTACACGCCAGCCGCACGTCACGCGATCTACGACCACCTTCTTCGACTCGCGCACCGCGTGCTGCAAAGCGGCCACAGCGCGATCGTCGACGCGACCTTTCTCGAGTTCCGTCACCGCGACACGTTTTTCGCGCTCGCCCAACGGCTTGGAGTACCAGCCCGCATTCTCGACTTTCGTGCCGAATCAACGGTGCTCGCGCAACGCATCGAAGCGCGCCGGCATGGTCCGCGCGATCTATCCGACGCCGACACCGCGACGCTCGCGCGTCAACTCGCGAGCGCCGACGCACTGACGCCGGCGGAACAGGCGTTGACCTTGTCATTCGACACCGCGGTACCGATGGCGGCGTTCGACTCCCCCGCGTTCTGGCGACCCGTGCTTGCACTGATGCAGTCAGCGCCGTTTGCGACACGCTGATCGTGTTCCGACGCGAAGCGGGGTCATTGATCTGCGCGTGTGATCGAGGTCGCGTCCGCGTCGATCACGGCTGGCCAAAGTGACATCTCACACAAACGGCCCGACTGCCCGCCGCGGATAGCGGATAATGGATCGCGAACGAGACGCCAATCGCGAGACGGTCGGAGCCAGCGGTCACGAAATGCCGTTCGGATTGATCGGCGTGCGCGAACACGCGCCGATGCTCGGCGACTCCATGCGGATCGATACCGCGCAAAGCGCGGACTTCGCGATTGCGGTCAGGTTTCCCCTGGCAATGGATGCAACCGGGAGAGATCACCCCATGATCAAGGTGTTGCTGGCCGACGACCACACGCTCGTACGCGACGGACTGCGCCATATCCTGCAGCGCGCGAGCGGCTTCGAAGTGGCCGGCGAAGCTTGCGACAGCGCGACGCAGGCCCACGTGCTCGTGCTCGACCTGTCGATGCCGGGGCGCAATGACCCGGCGACACGATGACGACACGAACCGCGTGCTCGCGGGAACGATCCGAAAGGAGACTTCGAGATGACCGATGCCGCCCAACATGACGCGTGGGAAATCGGCGAACCGCACTTCCACGCCTCCACGCCACTGGAAACAGCAGCTGCGCTTTGCGCTGCATTATGCGGTGCTCGCGCCGTCGAATCACAACACGCAACCGTGGCGGTTCATCGTCGACGGCGAGACCGTACAGATCTGCGCCGACCGCATGCGCGCGCTTCCCGTGGTCGATCCTTTCGATCGCGAACTGCTGATGAGCTGCGGCGCGGCGTTGCTCAATCTTCGCGTGGCGCTGTGCCGTCTCGGTCTCGCTTATGCGATCACGCCGTTTCCATCGGAAGCCGACCCCGACATCGTGGCGCTCGTGCGCGTGTCGCGCGACGGGCCTCGCGATCCCCACCTGCACGAACTCTTCGACGCGCTGACGGCGCGCGTGACGACGCGTGCGCCGTTCGTCGACGAAGCCGTTCCGGTGGCACTGCAACGCAAGCTCAGCGACGCCTGCGACGACGAGGGCGCGATTGCCTGTTGCGTGGAGCAAACGACCGCGCGCGAGGCGCTTGCGCAACTGATCGCCGACGCCGATCACGCGCAGTTCGCGGACCCACGTTTCCGTCGCGAGCTCGCCAGCTGGATCCACCCGCGCCGGCGCGACGATGGCATGCCGGCTTACGGTACCGCTGTCGGAGCATTGCTCGACTTCGCGGCGCCGCTCGTCAGCCTGGCCGTCCGCGTATTCGATGTGGGCGCAGGACAGCCCGCCACGCATCAGCACCTCGTGCAAGGCTCGCCGCTGATGGTCGGCATTGCCACGATGCGCGACGACCGCGAGGCATGGCTCGCCGCGGGACAGGCGCTCGAGCGGATGCTGCTGGTCGCGGCATCCGCGGGACTGAGCGCTTCCTACCTGAACCAGCCGATCGAAGTGGACCCGCTGCGCGAGCGGCTCCGGACGCTGCTGGGAACGGAGGCGATTCCGCAGCTTCTGCTCCGCGTCGGCCGCGGCCCGCGCGTCAGTCATGCGCCGAGGCGGCCGCTGGCCGATGTGGTGTCCTGACACGCGTGGGTGCGGGCACGCGTGGAAACGGTACCGATGGGCCCGTGATGAAGGTCGCGCGACAGCCAGACCAACGCCGGCATGGGCGATCCGACCGAAGGATCGCCATGTCATGCGCTACCCCAATGCCGCCACATGCTGTATGAACTGGACCTCAGCACTTCGCGATGGCCGCGCTTGAGCGAACGCGGCCAGCAACAATATCAAGCGGAAAACCAGCGCGTTGCCTCACCTCAATGTCGGTTAGCGGGCTACACCTCGCGGGCTACACCGTTACCACGATCTTTCCGAACTGCCCGTTGGTTTCGAGGTAGCGGTGCGCGTCGACGATCTCGTCGAACGCAAAGGTGCGATCGATGACCGGCTTCAGCGAGCCGCTTTCGAGCCCCTTGAGCACGAACTCCACCGCAGCCTTTCGGCGCGTCGGGTCGCCACTCGTCAGCCAGATGTTGTGCGCCTTCACGGAAATCATTTTGGCGATCATCTCCAGCACGGGCAGCGTCGTGGCACGTTCGTCTAGCACGCCGTACAGATACGCGATCCCCTGGAAGGACAGCGCCGAGACCAGTTTCGCGAAGTTCGGGCCGCCGACCGGATCGAAAGCGACGCGAGCCCCCTTTCCATCCGTGATCCGCATGATCGCTTCGACAAGGTCCGACTCGTCCGTCACGACCACGTGTGCGGCACCCGCGTCGAGCAACTGCTGTCGCTTGCCAGCATGGCGCGTGACCGCGATCGACGTCGCCCCCGCGTAATTCGCTAGCTGGATCGCTGCCAATCCAACGCTGCTCGAAGCGGCCGGTATGACGACGTAGTCGCCGGCGCCCACCTTCGCATCTTCGATCAGCGCGCCATATGCGGTGACGAACATCATCCACACCGACGCGGCCTCGGCGAAGGAAAGAGATTTCGGGTGCCTGACGACTGCATGGTCCGGCACGATGATGACTTCGCCGTAGGTGACGTACTGATTCATCGAGAACGACGGGATCACATTGACCTCGTCTCCGGGCGCGAAACCGCCGACGCCCTCGCCCACCGCGTCGACGATGCCGGCCGCCTCGTACCCGAGCCCGGCCGGAAAGCGGACGGGCTCGGTGTACTGGTCGGTGCGCCACATCGATTCCGCGCGATTGAGACCGATCGCTTTCACGTTGATGCGAACTTCACTGCGGCCGGGGCCGCGGATCGATTCGTCGACGAATCGAAGCACTTCCGGCCCACCGGCCTCGGCAAACCTGACAGTCCGTGACATCACTACCTCCTGGATGGATTGATGGTAGAGCACTGCGAAAATTACCACGTCGTTCCCGCGAGGGAATTCGACTGACAAGCGGGGAAATCCGAACAGTGCTTTTCGTCGTCGCCCCAGAACGTCGGCTCGCACAAAGAGGGTCGATCGAAAACTACGCGGTGGCCGGATTTTCGCTGGTCATTCGCCTGATGATCGCGAGCAGTTCTTCGATATCGACGGGTTTGACGAGATGACTATCACACCCCGCCCCCGCTGAACGAGCCACGTCCTCGGGCTGTCCGTAGCCCGACACGGCGACGATTTCAAGGCGCTTGCCAGCCGCCTGATGATCCCTCAGCCGACGCGCAACCTCATAGCCGCTGATTCCCGGCAGACCAAGATCAAGGAAAACGATCTGCGGCTCGAAGGCAGCGGCAATCTGAAGCGCTTCTTCCCCGCTGTGTGCGGTGCGCACATCGTGCGCGTCGAGAATCATTGCGAGCGACAGTGCGGCATCGCTGTTATCGTCGACGATCAGAACACGCATTGGATCGGACGGCGTTCGACCTGCTTCGGCACCGTCCTTCGCCCGCTGGTTGCTGCCCTGGCAAACGGGTAGACGTATTTCGAATTCACTGCCTCTGTTCTTGCCTTCGCTCCTGGCGACAATGGTCCCGCCGTGCATCTCGGTCAGCGTCTTGCACACCGAGAGCCCGATCCCAAGACCGCCCCTGGACGGCTCGCCGTGGCAGGAACCCTGTACGAACAGATCGAACACGTGAGGCAGTGCGTCGCCCGAAATACCCGTGCCCGTGTCCGACACGGTAACGGATACCTGCTGACCGACGAGCGTCGCGCATACCACGATCCGGCCACCCTCGTCGGTGTATTTGATCGCGTTATCCAGCAGATTGGAGAATGTCTGGGTGATCCGCGCCGGGTCACCGTGGACGTACACTGGGTGCGCGAGCGGCAGACGCACGATGTCGTGATGCCGCTGCAACGCAGCCGGCATCGTGATCTCGAGAGCGTGGTCGAGTGCCAGCCTGATATCGAAGACCTCGCGCTTCAACTCGATCTTGCCGGTGGTGATCCTCGATACATCGAGCAGGTCGTCGATCAGATGCGACAGGTGGCCGGTCTGGCGTTCGATCACATTCCGCAGCCACTCACGTTTGGCGGGATCGGCTCCCGCGCTGTGGCCCAGCAGATGCGCGGCGTTCCGCACGGGCGCCAACGGGTTGCGCAGCTCGTGCGCGAGCGTGGCCAGAAAGATGTCCTTGCGGCGATCGGCGTCCTGCAATTTCGCCTGCGCGTCGGTCCGCTCCGTCACGTCGCACAAGCTGCCAATGAATGTGTAATCGTCCTGCTGAGCGGGCGAACGCAGATACCCGAACATTTCGACGGTCCTGAGCGCGCGGTCGGTTACGCGGTGCAGCCGGAACGCGACATGCACCGGCTCGCCGGAGACCAGCCGGGACTGAAAATGGCATTTCAGCAGTTCGACATCGTCGGGATGAACGACCGACGTCATGAACTCGGTTTCCGTCAACGGCCCCCTCTTCTCGGGCTGCCCGGTGATTTCGTACATCTGGCGGTTTTCCCACACGCCTTGTCGCGAGGCGCCACACCACTCGAAGATGCCGATGCCGGCCGCGCTCGTGGCGACACGCAGCCGCTCCTCGGAGAGCTTCAGCGCAGTCAGCGCCGTGTGCAGGCTGTCCTGCGCCGCCGCCACCTCGGCGGCCTGACGTTGCATTTGCGCCTCGATGGCGCTTTCGATCATCGCGCGAAACGTGCGCTCGACGATGTCGTGTGCCCGCATGTGAACGTCGACGGAAGACGCAACCGGACCGAAATACGCGCGGATCTCGTCCTTCAGAAAGCGCTGCATCAGATCGATGTTGCGAAACAGATCCGTGACCCGCCAGCCCTCTGGCCAGAACCTGCCGGGGTGCGCGACCGCCACAGGCGCGGATAGTGACGCGTCGCTCCCGGCGACCAGCAGGGCGGTGCATACTTCGGCCAGCATATAGGCGAAACAGCCAATGAGTCCCTGCCCGCTGTCCGCATCGGTGTGCGCTCCCAGCTCCGAGGTCTCGGCGATCCAGCGATGCATCAGTTGCTCACGGGTACGCCCCAGCCTGCGCGCCAGTCCGTTTAGCGTGATCGCGCCTCGGGAATCCAGATCGAAACCCCGTTTCATCCTGGTACCCCCGGACGAAAGCTGTGAGCCCGCGATGCCGTCCCGGCACACCGGTTTGTGTCAGTCAACCTCTTTGTCATGGACCGTTTTAGTAGGTTACGCAGCGCGCGACTATAAATAGTATCGCAGCATCCAAGGCGATCCGCCATGGCATGCGGGACAGGACGAACCATGAAAAGCTCGACGTCTCCGACGCAAGTATCCTCGCGTGCGCGTAAGATTGCCGGGAACGCGATGAAGACGCGAAGGAGCCATGGCGATGGAGGAACCCCGGAACTCGACGCGACAGAACGGCCCCAAGGTCGCGTTTGCCCTGCAAGGCGGCGGTTCGCACGGAGCCTTCACGTGGGGTGTGCTCGACCGTCTGCTGGAGGCTTCGTCGCAGGCAACCCCGCTCGATATCGCGGCGATCAGCGGCGCAAGCGCGGGCGGAATCAATGCGACGCTGTGCGCGGCGGGTCTCACAACCAGCGGCGCACCGAAAGCACGCGACATGCTGCGCGCCTTCTGGGAAGCGGTATCGCGCGCCGGTGCGCTGGCGGGCAACGCGCTCCTCGGCTTTTCCGAACCCGGCCCATTCGGCGGCTGGAATATCGACTGGAATCCCGCCGCCATCATGCTGGAGGCCGTGGGACTCGTCGCTTCGCCTTACGGCAATCCGTTTTACCGCGATCCTCTCGGGCCGGTGATTCGTTCCGCCCTCCCCGAACAGGATCTCGCCGCGCTCAATACCACGCGCGATGGCCCGCAACTGTTCATTTGCGCAACCGACGTACGAACCAACCAACGCGCAATTTTCACCCGCCCCGAGATTTCCATTGACGTATTGCGCGCTTCCGCATGCCTGCCGAGCGAGTTTCGCACCGTCAGCGTGGGCGGCATACCGTACTGGGATGGCGGCTATCTGGGCAACCCGCCATTGGCACCGTTGATCGCCCATGCCCAGGACCTGATTCTCGTTCTGGCGAATCCGTTCGTGCGCCACGACATGCCGCCTAAAGACGCGCGCGGCATTCTCGACCGGCTCAATGAAATCGGTTTCAACGCGTCCGTCGTACTGGAGATCAACGCGATCGAAGCGGTCAACCGTGTGCTCGACTCGGTCGGCGAGGAAGCGGCGCGCAAAAGCCGCTTCAAGCCCGTCAGGTTTCACCTGATTCGCGACGACGATTTTCTCGCGAAGTTCGGTTTTGTTTCCAAGAGCAGCACGTCCTGGTCATTGCTCAAAACGCTCTTCGAGCGTGGCCGCGAAGTGGCGAACGTATGGCTCGAGAACGACTACGCGAAACTCGGGCAAGCGTCTTCGCTCGACGTCAAGGGTTCGTTGCTCGATCCGACGCTCAAGCACAGCGGCAACGCGAGCGCGCGACGAAACTGAAAAGGACGGAGGTCGCACGCCCAGCGCGCATCGTCAGACTTCATGGCCGTACTTCGTGGTCAACACCACGGGCTTCAGCCGCAACACGGCGACGCTCTGCGGACCCGTCGATCCAGGCGGTGATGATCCCGCGTGGATGCAGCCGGACTGATCGCGTGTCCGGCCGCGGCTGCCAGCTTGCGGCAGTCTCAATCGCCTGCCCGCGAGATGACCCTCGCGATGGCCTCCGCAGCCGTCGCAACGTTGTTGTCATTGAGCGCGGCGACGCACATGCGCCCGGACCGGATCAAGTAGACGCCGTGCCGTTCGCGCAGCGTGTCGACCTGGTCTGCAGACAACCCGGTGTACGTGAACATACCGCGCTGCTCGAGGTAGCGCGCGAGCATCGTGTCCGGCACCTTGCCGCGCAGGCGTTCATGGATCTCCGCACGCATACGCATGATGCGCCGGCACATCGATGCAAGCTCTTGTTGCCATGATTGCCGCATTGCCGGTGTTGTCAGCACGCGCGCTACGATCTTTGCGCCGTGCGTCGGCGGATTGCTGTAGTTCGCGCGCACAGCGCTCGTCAATTGACCCAATACGCGCCCGGCGACATCCGGCGACTCGCAAATCACCGACAGTCCGCCGCACCGCTCGCCATACAGCGAGAAGTTCTTCGAGAATGAATTGGCCACCAACGCCGGCACGTTCTGGCGCACGAGTTCACGAATCGCAAATGCGTCCGCGTCGATGCCCGCGCCGAAGCCCTGGTACGCCATGTCGATGAATGGCAGCAGGGTCCGCTTCCTGATGACCTCGATCAGTTGCATCCATTGCGCGTCGTTCAGATCGACGCCCGTCGGGTTGTGACAGCACGCGTGCAACAGGACGACGCTGCGCGCCGGCAGCGCGTCGATGGCCGACAGCATCTCTTCGAACTTGAGCCCGCCGCTCGATTCGTCGTAGTACGGGTACGTGTCGACTTCGAATCCCGCGCGCTCGAAGATGAAACGGTGGTTTTCCCACGTCGGATCGCTGACCCATACCCGTGAGCCCGCAAAATAGCGCTTGATGAAATCCGCACCGACCTTGAGCGCGCCCGAGCCGCCCAAGGTCTGCACAGTCGCGATGCGCCCCTCGGTACGTGCCGGCGAGTCGTCGCCGAACACCAACGATTGCACGGCATCGCGGTAGTGGGCGAAGCCCGCCATCGGCAGGTACGGCTTTGGACCGGGCTCGGCGAGCAGTTGTCCTTCGGCCTCGCGTACGGCTTGCATCACCGGTAAGCGGCCTTGATCGTCGTAATAGATGCCGATGCTCAGATTGACCTTATGGTCGCGCGAATCCTTCGCGAAGTTCTCGTTCAATGTGAGGATCGGATCGCCCGCATAGGCATCGATGTGTTCAAACATGCTGGTTCCCTGGATTAGGCCAAATGGTTGCAGAAACGCGGTGCCTAGCGCATCGGCACACCAACTGGTACCGAGGCGTCCGCGCGTCGATTGCGCAAGCGATAGCCGACGCCCAGCGCAACGAGCCAAACGGGGATCAGGTAGACCGACATGCGCAGATCCGGTATCAGCCACATCACCACCAGAATGCCGCCAAGGAACACCAGACACAGATAGTTGGTGAGCGGATAACCCAGGCTGCGGAATACGGTCGTCTCACCGGCTCGCGCTTTCGCGCTGCGAAAGCGCAAATGAATGATGCTGATCATTGCCCAGTTGATGATGAGCGCCGAGACGACGAGCCCCATCAGCAATTGAAATGCCTTGCCGGGCATCAGGTAGTTGATCACCACGCAGGTGGCCGTCGCCACGGCGGAAACACCCAGCGCGACGAGCGGAATCCCGCGGGCGTTCACCTTCAGCAGAGCGCGCGGCGCATTGCCCTGGCCTGCGAGGCCGTAAAGCATGCGGCTGTTGCAGTAGACGCCGCTGTTGTACACCGACAGCGCGGCGGTGAGCACCACCGCATTGAGCACGTTGGCGACGAAGTTACTATTCATCGCGTGAAAGATCAGCACGAACGGACTACCGCCCGTAACGACTTTTTCCCACGGATACAGCGACAGCAGCACTGCGAGTGCGCCGACGTAGAAAATCAGGATCCGGTAGATCACCTGGTTGGTCGCGCGCGGGATGGTGTGCGAAGGATCTTCCGCCTCGGCGGCCGTAATGCCGACGAGTTCCAGTCCACCGAACGAGAACATGATGACAGCCATCGCCATCACGAGGCCCGACACGCCGTTCGGAAAGAAGCCACCGTGGCGCCAGAGATTGGCCACGCCCGCGTCAGGGCCTGCATGGCCCGAAATCAACAGGTAGCCGCCGAAGCCGATCATGCCAACGATCGCCGCGACCTTGACGATCGAGAACCAGAACTCGAGCTCGCCGTACGACTTCACGCTGGTGAGGTTGATCGCGTTGATGACGCAAAAGCAGACGAGCGCGGAGACCCACGTGGGCAGACCGGGCCACCAGTACTGCATGTAGATGCCAACGGCCGACAGTTCTGCCATTGACACGAGAACGTACAGCACCCAGTAGTTCCAGCCGGACACGAAGCCGGAGAATTGGCCGCAGTATTTGCCTGCGAAGTAGCTGAAGGATCCCGCAACCGGCTCGTCGACGACCATTTCGCCGAGTTGCCGCATGATGAAGAAGGCGACGATGCCCGCGATCGCGTACCCGAGCAACACGGACGGTCCTGCCGTCTTGATGGTCTGCGCGATGCCGAGAAAGAGGCCGGTGCCGATTGCGCCTCCTAGCGCGATCAACTGAATGTGACGATTCTTCAGGCCGCGCTGTAGCGTGCCCTGTTGCTGGTGTGCCACGATGTTGTCTCCTGTGTCCTGCGGTTGGTTCTGGACGCCACGCCTCGTTTTTCGCCTGCTCTGGTCGGGCAGACGAAACGTGCCGAGGCCTCACAGCCGACGCTTGTGGCGCCGGTGCCGTGTCTTGCTGGAATAGGTATTGTTGCAGCGGCTATCAACGGGGTTGTATGCGCGTCAAACCTTCAGCGTGCCCCGCTCGATCTGATCGCGTTCGAGCGACTCGAACAGCGCCTTGAAGTTGCCTTCGCCGAAACCTTCATCACCCTTGCGCTGGATGAATTCGAAAAAGACAGGGCCAAGCAGCGGCTTGGAAAAAATCTGCAGCAGCAGGCGCGGCGATCCGTCTGCCGTCGTTCCGTCGAGGAGGATGCCGCGCGATTGCAATTCGCCCACCGATTGACCGTGGCCCGGCAAGCGCGTCGCGAGCGCATCGTAGTAGTAGCTGTTGGGCCCCGTCATCAGCGGCACGCCTGCCATCTGCAGGTTGTCGATAACCGTTATCAGATCGTCCGTCAGGAACGCGATGTGTTGAATGCCCTCGCCATTGAAGGCCATCAGGAATTCCTCGATCTGCCCGCTCCCCTTGCCAGATTCCTCGTTCAATGGAATGCGGATCTTGCCGTCCGGCGCCGTCATCGCCTTCGACGTGAGACCCGTGTATTCGCCCTCGATGTCGAAGTAGCGTAGCTCACGGAAGTTGAACAGCGTCTCGTAGAAGTTGGCCCAATACGTCATGCGGCCGCGATAGACGTTGTGCGTGAGGTGGTCGACGAGGCGCAAGCCATGACCGGCCGGCCGCCGCTCGACACCTTCGATGAACTCGAAATCGATGTCGTAGATCGACTTGCCGTCCTCGAAGCGGTCGATCAGATAAAGCGGTGCGCCGCCAATGCCCTTTATTGCGGGCAATCGCAACTCCATTGGACCGGTTGCGATTTCGATCGGCTGAGCCCCTAGCGACAGCGCGCGGGCGTAGGCCTTGTGCGAATCCTTCACGCGAAATGCCATGCCGCACGCACTCGGGCCATGCTCGGCGGCAAAGTAAGCGGCCGCACTGTTGCGCTCGCGATTGACGATGAAGTTGATTTCGCCCTGGCGGTAAAGCAGCACGTCCTTCGAACGGTGGCGAGCCACCAGTGTGAAACCCATCTGCTCGAACAGCGGTTCGAGCACATTGGGTACGGGCGAGGCAAATTCAACGAATTCGAAGCCCATCAGTTGCATTGGATTGTCAAACAGGTCGGCCATGATCTCTCAGGTTCAGCAGAGGGTGAATGATTTGTGGCGAGCAACCGGCACCGAGTGGCGCTGGGTGTCGGTACAATGAAAGAAAATTTCTCCAATCGCCACGCAGGCTGCGTCCTCGGACCACTCTCTCAACGCATTTGCCGGCGGCATCGCAGCGACATCTGGATTCAGTGTAAGTTTTTATCGACGCAATTGGATTTCCTTGCGGACGCAGACAAACCCTGACTTGTGCATTAACATTTCATTTCACTGGCGAATGTGGAAATAAAAGTGCATGCAATCGACATCGATCGTATCGACGTGCGTTTACTGGAGATTCTTCAGTCCCAGGGACGCATCTCCAATCTCGAACTTGCGGAGGCGATCAAACTGTCGCCCGCGCAAACGCTGAGGCGGCATCGCCGGCTCGAGGAAATGGGTGTGATCAAACGCTACGAGACGCGGCTCGACGCGCAGCTGCTGGGCTTTGGCGTAGTGGCCTTCATCCAGGTGACGATGGAGCGAGGCCATGTCCGCGACCTGTCGAAGTTCAAGCGAATGATCTCGGAACTCACCCAGGTTCAGGAATGCTTCGTCGTAACGGGTGATATCGATTACATGCTCAAGGTCGTGGCGCACGACCTGAAAGCGCTGTCGGAGTTTCTGCTGGATACGCTGATGCGCATTCCGGGCGTGAGCGGAGTCAAGTCCAGCGTTTGCCTCGATGAAATCAAATGTACGGGCGCTGTCCCGTTGGCGGCCTAGCCCGTGAGCGCGAGCGTCGCCCGTCACATTCCGGTGCCCACTATTCCCCGCATGCGTGCGTGCGGATCAACGGTCACTTTGCTCCTGAAGGTCAAAGCTCCCAGGCGATGCAGAGCGAGGCACTAGTTCACCCTCCCGACCGACCGCAATATCGAGCGTCCTTGCGCAGTCAGACGCCCTCGCGCGTATCCAGACGCGCATTTTGTCGCATACCTCGATGCCCGATTCCGGCTTCCCGGGGGCAGGTCGAAGCCTCAGCATGCCGCCACGCTTCGTGTAGGACGTTCCGCCCCGATAGAGCCCAACCGCCCCGCAACACGGTCGATAGCCACGAGATGACTGAGTGCCTTACAGAACGTCTCGTCGAGACTCCGCTCCGCATCCAGCGCGACAACGCCGTTGACCTCGAACACCGCGCGATAGGCCGCCACCTGACGCGTCAGAAAGCTTATCGGCGGCGGCTGGTCGTTCTCGTCGTTCCTTGCCCGCACGCGACGGTGTGAAGTCGCGCCGGAAACGTTCAGACCAAAGGCGACGTCGGGACGCAGCAAATGACCAGCGATGCTGCGGAGCACAGGCGCAGTCTCAGCGGGCTCGCAACGCGTGCCGATTTCAGCCTGAGAGGTGAACACGTAGCGGTCGCAGAAAACGACGTCGCCACGTTCCAGTGCCGGTATGACCGTGTCGGTCAGATGCTGGACGAGGTCTCCCATGATGGACAGCAGAATGCCCAGCATGTCGACGCGCCGTCGGTTTACGTCGAGTCCGGAACCGGCGCTCGATGTATGCCAGTGGCTGTCCACCATATCCCGGAACACCGCATCTTTGCGGATCCGACGGGTCGGGGTAAACGTCGTCACGCAGTTGAGCCCCGCTCGCGTGCACGCGCTTTCGAGCCTTTCCATCAGTGACGACTTCCCCGCCCCATCCACACCGCACAACGTGACCAGAACCCCCGGATAAGCATGCGGTTTGAGCTCGAGCGTTTCGAAGACACCATTCGACATGAAATCACCTCAGACCAAAACTTCCCGAGACTCCGCGAGCATCTCGTCACAGGCCTCGATCGGCGCGAGGACCGCGGTGAAGTGCTTGAGCATCGACGGTGCCGAGACGATGCGCATTCCCCGGATCGCATCGCGTCGTTGGTAGACCCGGATCAACGCGGCGGCAGCCGCCGCGAGGTGGCTATCGGTGTAGACGCGGCGAGGAATAGCCAGCCTCAGCAGCTCCAGCCTCGGGGCGCTGACAGTGCCCGTCGACGGATCTTCTTTCAGGAACGCCAACGAGCCCAGACCGACGGCGCGCACGCCGCCCTCCAGATAAAGCTCGGCAGCCAGCGCCTCGGCCGGGAACTGCGAGCGCGGCAGGTGCGGCAGGAAGGCGGCCGCATCGACGTACACCGCGTGTCCACCGGTCGGTCTCAGTATCGGAACGCCGCCGGCAAGCAGTGTGTCCCCTAGCCGTTCGACCTGACCTACGCGGTGTTGCAGGTATCCGTCGTCGACCATCTCGCGCAGACCGATCGCGAGCGCCTCGAGATCGCGGCCCGCCATCCCTCCGTAGGTGACGAAACCTTCGTACAGCACGAGCAGCGGCACGACCTGCTCATAGAGCGCGCGCGACCGTGTCGCGAGCAAGCCGCCGATGTTGACCAGCGCATCCTTCTTGCAGCTGAACGTGCAGCCCTCGGCATAGGAAAACTGCTCCTTCAGAATTTCCGCCACGGACCGGTTCGCATAGCCGCTCTCGCGCTGCTGGATGAAGTAAGCATTCTCCGCGCAGCGCGCCGCATCGAAGTAGACCGGAATCGCAAACTCATCGGCCAACGCCCTCACCGCGCGCAGGTTCGCCATCGATACCGGCTGGCCGCCGCCCGCGTTGTTCGTCAGCGAGACCATGATCAGCGGAACATTGTCGCGCCCTTCGCTCTCGATCAAGTTGCGCAGCTTCTGCACATCCACGTCGCCCTTGAACGGGTGCTCGACAGCGGGTTGGTAGCCGATTTCGGCGACGCACGGTATCGCGCTCCCGCCGGCAATCGATACGTGTGCCTCGGTCGAATCGAACGGCGCGTTGAATGGCACCACCTGGCCTGGGCGCACGAGGGTCCGAAACAGGAAGTGCTCGGCCGGCCGGCCCTGATGGGTTGGCAATACGTATTCGAAGCCGAGCATGTCCCGCACGGCCTGCGTCAACTTCGTGAAACTGCGGGAACCGGCATATGATTCGTCGCCGGTCATGATGCCTGCCCATTGGTTCGCGCTCATCGCGGAGGTGCCGCTGTCCGTCATCAGATCGATGTAGACGTCGTCTGCTTCGAGGCGAAAGACGTTGTACCCGGCGGCGACAAGCCGCGCCTGCCGTTGCTCGCGGTCGATCAGCCTGATCGGCTCGACCATCTTGATCCTGTACGGCTCAGGCTGGCTGTTTTCTAAAAGCATGCACTCCTCCTGGGTTGAAAGTACACAGGCCACTGGATGACTGGCCGCTTCGGGCATCGCACACGGCATCAGGCACTTTGCCCGATCGGCACAACCTCGGTCGGTGCCCAATCCGCATCGCCGCCGGCCGCGGACGTGCGGTGACAACCGCGAGCGTCGTGGGCCGCTTCGAAGCGTTTCTCGATCCGGTTCAGGATCGACCAATACGCGCCCCGCTCGCCTTGCGCGATCGCTTCGACCAGCGCGTCGTTCGCGTTGTAGTTGAACAGACTCGCGTTGGTCCCGAAGAACCGGCGATCATTGCCGATCAGATCGGCAATGAATTGCTGCGGGTCCGGGCCCAATGCGGTCGGCAGATAGAACACCGGATGCAGCAGATCGTCGTTGCCTTCAATATGGCCGTGAAGATTCGGATTTCCGACGTGCAGGCCTTCGCGGCGAATCATCTGCTCTAGCTCGGTGCCGGGGAAAATCCTCAGCCCGACCGTCACCGAAACGCGCTCGGGATCGACGCGCTTGATGAACTCGATCGTCTCGCGCGCGGTTTCCTGCGTCTCGCCGGGGGCGCCGAACAGCAGCTCGATGATGTGCTCGAGGCCGTGGCGCTTCGCCGTATTGACCGCGTGCTCGATGTCGTGGGCGCTAAAGGTGCGGCGCAGTATCTTCAGCATCGTTTCGCTGGCGGTGTCGACGCCGAAGTTCATGCCCACGCAACCGGCTGCTTTCATCGCGGCCGCGAGTTCATCGGGAAACGGCCGCGGCATACCGTACGCATACCACTGGATTTTGCCGGCGAGCCCATGCCGGATGATGGCCGCGCACAGCGCAAGAGGATGCGCGACGCTCAGATTGAATTCCGAGTCGTTGATGTGAAAGACGTTGACCCCGCGTTCTTCGAGCGATGCCATCTCGGCGACGACATCATCGGGTTCGCGCATGCGCACCGTGCGGCCTTTGATCAGCGGCTCGACGCAATAGATGCAGGAGCGATTGCAGCCGCGCTTCGTTTCGATGCCGATCTGGCCGCCTTTGGCGAAGTAGTGGGGGTTGTCGACCAGCTCGCGTTTGTGAGGCCCTATGCTGGCCAGCGGTCCACATGCGTTCGGGGCGAGCGGCGTAGCGCGCACCCCGGCCGTATCGCGGTAGACCACGCCGGGTATGTGCGTGAAACTCCTGCCTTCTTCGAGGCAGGTCAGCAGCTCGGGAAAGCTGAATTCGCCTTCCCTGACGATGCCGAAGTCGGCGTCGAGGTAAGCAAGCAGCTTTTCCGGCATCACCGAGTAGCCCGCGCCGCCCATCACGACCGGAACCGCGCGCGCGCGCCGAAGCAACGCGACGATCTCCCTGATTCTGTCGAGAAAGCTGTAGCCGCTGGAAAAATAGACGTCGTCGGTATTTCGCAGCGTCACCCCCCAGTAATCCGGCGCGGCGGTGCGGCAGTGCGCGGCAATGGCCGCCTCGCAATCGTCGGAGAAGCACAGGTCGAGCAAATCGAGCTCGAACCCGGCTCGCTCCATCGGCGCCGACAGGTAGTCGAACGCAATCGGCGCAATCGCCGGTTTGATCTGGTTCGTGTTGACGAAGGTGACGCGCTTGGCCATGTTCGATCGGTCTCGGTGGAAAGGTTCGCGAGGGCTCGCAGGAATGCGCCTAGACGGCGACGTCGATGGACATCTTCTGGCCCGCGCGGGCCACCGTCATCTCACTCATGAATTCACCGAACCGATGCATCATCACCGCCGCGAGGTGCTTCGCCTTGTCCTCGCAGTCGGAGAATGCATAGAAGCCCGGACCCGCGCTGCTCATCCCCGCGTACACCGCGCCCTCGCGTTGCATCGTCTCGTCGAACTCGCGCATAACGTCGGTCCGGAAAATGCCTTCGAGCACCTTCATGTTGCTCATGCTGTTGAGTTCCCAGCCGTGCTTCAGAAACGCGAACAGGTCGTTGCGATGCAGTGCCGGCCGCAACTTCTGCTCGATGAAGTTGCGCCACGCGATGCCGTAGCGCTTCTGCCACTCGACAAAATGCGTCGGCACGAAGCCCGCCTCGGTGGTGCCGGACATGTCCGCGCCTTCGCCATGGGCGCGCAGCGCTTCGGTCGATAGCGTGTCGTAGTTGCCAACGGCGGTGGTCACCCACAGGTTTTCCGAACTCAGGTTGCCGAGAAAACGGCCGTTGCCGTGCTTCTCGTCGACCCAGACCAGACCGCCGAAGAACAGGCACGCTTCGCCGACGCCGGTCTCCAGTCCGAAATACACGTGCTCGTCATCCTTCGCGGTCTCGACGTAGTTGCGGGTGATCATTTCCCACATGTCGTGCGGCGAAAACGGTGAGCCGAACAACGCGTTCAAGCCGGCGAGCGTCGCGGTGTTAAACGAGACATTCGAGCCGAAGCCGCTGTGCTGGTGCTGGATGCTGCGCACCCGATCGACGCGGATGTCGTCACGTGCGTAGCCGACGGCTCGCTTGAACAACTCGAGCATGTGCCGCCCGCTCGGCACGTCGCAGCCACCCTCGCCATTGGTCGTCTTCGTGACGGTGATCCGGTGTCCGACCGTGCTCGTCGATACGCCGAGTCCGCCGCCACCGAAGCCGGGCGCCATTTGCATAAAGTCGAATACCGCGAAGTGAAGGCGCCCTGGCACCGAGACCTCGGCACGATCGTAGCTCGGTACCGCGTCGCGCTCCCAGTGCGGCAGCACAGTCAGATTCGCGCCCGGCAGGAACTGCCCCGCTTTCGCCTTCCATGCCTGATTCATTGCTCTACCTCCATCCTCGTGAGTTCTACGAATTTCAAAGCGCACCAGCCATTGTTCGCGCTCCTGACGCACTGTTCGTGCCAGGCGTTCTTTGCAGCACGACTTGAGTCCTCGTCAGAAGCAATGACGCAAGCGGGCAGCCAGATTTCAAAGGGCAGCGCGATACATCCGCACGTTTAGATGTTTGGACGTCGGCATGCGTACCGGGCCGGTATCGAATGTCCTGCAGTCGACCCGCAACCAACAGATGCGCTTCACGTGTTGGCCCGGCACCGACATCCAGCAGGCTGCGAGGGGCTCCCCCGAACGTGCGTTGGCAAATCGCAGATCCGCTTCAATCCACGCGATACCCGCGCCCGCCTTTTGAGATCTGGCCACTTCGGTCCGTTCTTGCAGAGGATGAGGACGACTTTTGTGCTGCCCACGGATAACTGGCATGAACCCTGCGAAAAGCGTCCACAGGTAGTGGCACCAGTCGATTTCCACTCGTGACTCGCCCTCTTGATCTTTGCCGGGAGCCGCAGATGACAGCAACCTTGAAGGACGATGCGCTGGCGCGACGCCACATCGATTGGCCGCGCGCCTTGCGGGCGATCAAGGCATTGAGGGCGAACGTAGACGATATTCAGCATGCCTACGAAGTGATGATCGCGCTCGACGGCGGCCAGATGGAGGCGATGTACCAGCGTTTTCTCGGCGAGCGCGGCGCCGGCGCGCTGCTTGCCGAGCAGCCGTCACTGCTCGGCACGCTCGCGGATTCCGACACGCTGCTGCGCTTGCCGCCGGGCTCGTTCGGCCGCGCTTACATGGCGATGATGGGGCACAGCGGCTACAGCGCCGATGGTCTGCTGCAGGCGAGCCGGCTGGCCGCGGGCCTCGAAGAAATCCTCCCCGGCCCGGACCGTCAGTGGTTCATCGAGCGCAGCGGCTGCATTCATGACCTGCTGCACGTGTTGACGGGCTATGGCCAGGACTGGGCCGGCGAGACCTCCCTGCTTGCATTCGACTGCGGGCTCGAACCGATGCGCGCGCGCATCGTCGGTCTGCTCGGCACCGCGCTGACTGCGCCGTGGTGGCCGAACTTCTGGGTCCATCGTTTTCTGCGCCGCGCGTGGCTGCGTGGCAAGCGCGCGCGCATTCCCCTTTCCTACCGCTGGGAAGAAGCGTTGCAGCGGCCACTCGAAGCCGTCCGCCTGGAGCTGGCGATCGAGCCTGTCGCGCTCGCGCATCCACAGGGCATCCTGGCCGGCGGCCAGACACTGCCGTGGCGCTACGCCGCGTCGAGCAACGCGTGAACGGAAAGGATCCCAGCATGGCCAGCACATCGAAAAAAGCGTCGACGCGCAACACCGTATTCGGAGTCGTACGCACGCAGTTACTGCGCGTCTGCCGCGAGCATCAGCGTGACTTCAACACTGAGATTCGCCTCGACAGTTCGCTGATCGCCGATCTTGGCCTCGACTCGCTGTCGCTCGTCGAAGCCGTGGTCGCAATCGAGCAGGCGTTTGGCATCGAGCGTCTGCCTCTAGAAGCGTTGAACGAAGAACGCGCCGAGGCGTATTTCACGGTCGGCTCGCTAGTGGACCTGTGCATCCGGCACGCCGCCGTCCGTGTAGACGCCAATGAGGAGTTGCGCACATGAGCCCGCGCCTTTCGCTGGTCACCCCGCGTGCGAGACGTGGCCGGCTTGCCGCCGCGGCAGCCGCTTTCGGCAACACGCTCGGCCGCATGCCGCTGGCGGCAGAGGCGGTGCCGATCGCCGGCGCGTTGGTCTGCTCGCTACTGCTATACGGACGGATAGCCGGCGTCGCCGTTGAACCGGGCTGGCATGTGCTGGCCGGTCTCGCGTCCTTTTTCCTGCTGTTCGTCCAGCTTCGCCTGATCGACGACCTCGACGACCTCGAACGCGACTATCCCGCCGGGCACGCGCTGTTGGGGCGACGCGAGGCGCGACGCACACGCCTCGTCGCCAGCCTCGCGGCAAGCGCGATGCTGCTCGTTGCGCTGAACACCGGCATGGGGCACGCGAGGACGACCGCCGCTGCCGCTACCGCACTGGCCTTCGCTGCGCCGTTCGTCTTCAAGCGGCTGCTCCCGACCCACCCGCTGCTGTGCCTACCCGTTTTCGAGGGCGCGCCCTTCGCCATCTTCATGTACGGCTTTTTCTTGTGGCGCGACGTTGCTGGGCGCGAACTGAGCTTCTACGTCGTGGTGTGCGTTGCGGGTTCGATGTGGACCGGCTACGAATTCTGGAAGTTCTCGCGCAAGGTCGGCACCGCCGCGCTGCGGCCCTATCACCTCTCCGCGCGCGCCATTCGGGTCGCGCTGAATGCCCTGCTGATTCTGGCGCTCGGCATCAACGTGTCGCTCTCGCGCCTGGCAAGCCTGTCGCAAACGTATTCGATCTATGCCGCAACGTTGCCGCTCGTATGGCTCGTGTGGCTCAACGCGAGCTGGCCGGGCCCCGCGAACAGACCGGGCCGGCCACGCTGGGCTGGCACCCGCTTCATCGTCGCCGTCGAGCTCGGACTGCTGGCCGGGCTTCTCCTCAAATGATACGCAACCCTGAATGGTCACCCACGATGGATAAGCACGTTCTCGTCACCGGTGCGCGAGGTCTGTTGGGCGCCGAAGTGATCGCCCGGCTGACGGCGATGGGGTACCCGGTCGTCGCATTCTTGCGCTCCGATGGACCGGTTGTCCGCAACGACGGCACACCGCTCGCGGCAACACCATACGGCGGCCACACGCCCGCTGCCGGAACCTTCGCATGTGTGCGGGGCGACGTCGCCGAGCCCCGGCTTGGGCTCGATCCACACACCTACGAGGCACTGCGCGCGGCAACGGGCGCGATCGTCCACTGTGCCGCGCTAACCAGCTTCGGGCGCAAGCCCGAGGTCTACGACGCGATCAACTTTCGCGGCACCGAGCGCATCGTCGAGTTCGCGCAAGGTAGCGGCGACGCGCCGATTCCGCTGCTCTACGTGAGCACCGCCTATGTCTGCGGCGAGCGCCCCGGCGTGTTCAGCGAGGACGATCTCGAACTCGGTCAGCGTCTGGGCAACCCGTATGAGCAGAGCAAGTACCGCGCGGAACAGTCGGTGCGAGCGGCGATGCGCAGCGGTCTGCCGGCGGCGGTGCTGCGCCCGTCGATCATCGTCGGCGACTCGGCGAGCGGCGTGATCCGCAAGTTCGACACGCTGTACACCGTCGTGCGCCTGACGGCCGCGGGACTCGTGCGCACGATGCCTGGCGACTACGGGGCGACGCTGAACATCGTGCCGATCGACTGGGTCGCGGACTGCGTCGTCGAAGCGCTGGCGAAGTTTCCGCTCGTGCGCGGACGCACGCTGCATCTGACCTCGGGCACGCCGACGACGCTGCGCGAAATCAATGACGTCTGCGCGGAGTTTCCCTCGTTTCACGTGCCTCGCTATGTGCCGCGGCATGTCTTCGACGCCGCCGCGATGAAACCGCTCGAGCGGCGTTACTACGACGAGGTCGTGAAACTGTACGAGTCGTACCTGACTCGCCAGGTGCGCTTTGCACGCGACGCGACCGCCGCGATCCTGCCGGCCCTGCCTCGGGCGACGGGCAAAACGCTGCTGCGCAGGATCTTTCGTTACGGGATCGCGGCGGGCTACTTCGTGCCGCGCTCGGCTTGACGCTCAGGGAGCCTAACCATGTTGATGACTGATCCGATGCTCGCCGAGCTCTGGCAAAAAGCGCGGGCCGCGCTCGGCGCCCAGTTCGAACAGCGGGCACCGAGCGCCGTGTTTCTCGAAGGCTCGATCGCCGAAGGCTTTGGCAACGAGCGCTCCGACGTCGACTTCGTCGCGATCGTCGATAGCGGGCTAGAGCCAGCCACGATGCCGTACATCCTGTTCATCGACGGCCGCCGCGTCGAGGTCAGGTTGCTGAGTCCAGCGCGGCTGCGCCGCGAACTCGCGCAGGTTCGCGCAGCGCTCGGCAAAGGCCGGCGCGCGGTCGCGCGCCTGTCGTGGAATCTGCTCGAACGGTGCCAGCGCTTTATCGGCGCGCTGCCGATCGACAACCCGGCGTTGATCGAGACGCTGCAAGCGGCGCTTGGCCGCGAGGCGCTCTGCGAGGCGGTGGCGCTGTGGTTCGAGGATTTCGCGCGTCAGACCGGCCGTTATGCGGTGGCGATGTTCGCGCTCGGCGAGCCCGACTACGCACGCGCCTGGATCAGGACCGCCGCGTTTCATGCGGCGAAGAGTCACGTGGCGCGCCTCGGCGAGTGCTACATGAGCCCGAAATGGCTGTCGCTGCAACTCGAACGCGCGGCCGTCGACGCCGGCCGCGTCGGCCGTCTGTGGAGCCTGCTGCACGCGCCGCGCGAGCATGGCGCCGAAAGCGGGTTCCTCGCGGCGGGGGTCGCGCTGATCCGCGAGTTCGGCGTCAACGGTGTGAGCCTCATGGCCGACAACGTGCTGATTGGCCCCGGCAAGGACACGACGACCTGGCAGATCGGCGAACGGGTCCACGTGCTGCGAGGTAGCGACGTTTTTGCGCTCGACGACGAAGCGGCCGAGGCCTGGCGAGCGATCACCTTCGACACGCCATGCACGGCCATCGCCAGCCGTGGCGACGCGCAAGCGGCGAGCCGGCAGCGCGCGCTGATCGCGGACTTCAGCCGGCTGGGTCTCGTCAGCCTGCGCTGGAAGGGCAGCGGAGAAATCCACGCACGTCAGCAGGCGACGTCGACGCCGGCGTCGCGCGCGCCGTTGATTTCGATCGACGGCGCGCGCCTCGCGGGCGGCCGCGCGAGCGGTGCCCAGTTGCTGCCGATGCCCGCCGGGCGCTTCGCCGAAGCGGGTCTCGAGATCATCTGGGCCAACATCGGTCTCGAGAACGCGCGCGAGGACGCCCAGGGCGCACTCCAGCGCGGCCAATGGAAGGTGCTCGAGTACGCGCTGCAACGGATGATGCAGACCGCCTGCATGGTCACGCTCGGGGCGCATGGCGTGACGCCGCAGTCGACGATGGAAGAAGCGACGCTCGACGCGATCCGGCTGCTGCCGCTCGATGCGGCGCTGATCGACGGCATCCGCGAACTCGAACAGTGTTCGATCGGATCGGCTCGCGATGCACAGCGTTACGTCGCGCTCGCCGATGAACTCGCGCAGCGTCTGCGCGACCTCGGCGGCGACCCGCAGTTTCCGGCGAGCTTCGATACGGCGTCGGGCTGGCGCGGAACGATCCACGCCGCCTACGACTGGATCAACCTCGGCGCGCATCTGCACGCGCGCTTCCCGCAGACCGCTCACGGCGGGCGCGGTACAGCCGAGGAAGCAAGAGACCTGCTCGCTTCGTCGAGCACCTGAGCAACGGGGACCTCAATGACATTCGACACCATTACACGCGCACGCGGCGAATTCGAATCGGCCCAAAGCTGCGCCGCCCCGACAGCATCGCCACGCCTGATCCTGAGCGCGGCGAGTCCGGCCGAAACCATCGAGCGGCTCGCCGGCAACAAGGGACGATCGCTCCATCGGCTTGCGAACCTCGGCGTGGCGGTGCCGCACTGGGCGATTCTCGGCACCGACTGCTTCGCGGAGTTCCGCCGCGACGGCGGCCTCGATCAGACCATCGCCGCGCTATTGCGCGACTTCACGCCTGCGAACGCCGCCGCGATCGCGAGCGCGATCCGCGAGGCCGTGCTGACGTGCGACATCAGCGCCGCGTTGCGCACCGACATCGAACGCGCGCACGACATCATTGGAGACGGACCGCTCGCGGTGCGCTCGTCCGGCATCGAAGAAGACAGCGCGAGCTTCTCGTTCGCAGGCCAGTTCGACACGTTCCTCGACGTCCGCGGGCTCGACTCGACGCTCGAACACGTACGCCGGTGCTGGGCTTCCGCGTATTCCGAGCGCTCGCTGCGCTACCGGCATCAGCACGGACTCGATATCGCCGGCGCCGGTATGGCCGTGATCCTGCAGCGCCTCGTTCAGGCGGACACGAGCGGCGTCGTGTTCACGGTCAACCCGGCCAACGGCAACCGCGACGAGCTCGTGCTGAGCGCCGTCTACGGGCTTGGCGAGGGACTCGTGTCGGGCGCGGTCGACGCCGACACGATCACCGTGGATCGCCACACCGGACAGCCCAAGCACGTGGTGATCGGTGAAAAACACGAGCGTCATGACGGCCGCCAAATCCGCGAGGTGCCGGCCGCGCTGCGTGACGCAGCGGCCCTCTCTAACGACGAGATCGGGCGCGTCGTGGCAACGGCCCGCACGCTCGAAAGTAAGCTCGGCGAGCCGCTCGACATCGAATGGTGTATCGCGGAGCACCAGCTGTGGATTCTGCAGGCGCGCCCCGTGACCACGCCGATCGCACCGGCCCCATCGCGGACCGGCGAATTTCAGCTGTGGGACAACTCCAACATCGTCGAGAACTATCCCGGCGTGACGACGCAACTGACCTTCACCTTCGCGCAGCACGTCTATGCGCAGGTGTTCCGCGAGTTCTGCCGGTTGCTCGCGATTCCGCACAAGCAGCGGCGCGAGATGGATGGCTTCCTCGGCTCGACGCTCGCGTTCCTGAACGGGCGCGTGTACTACAACCTGCTGCACTGGTACAAGCTTTCCGGGCTCGCGCCGTTCCAAAACCTCGGACGCAAGATGATGGAAGTCCAGATGGGCGTCGACGAGCCGCTCGATCTGGCGAGCTTCGCCGCGCTGATCGCGCCGTACAAGACCGGCTCGCGCGCCGGACTCGCCTGCATCCGGGCCTTGAGCGGCACGAAGTTCGCGTGGCACTTCGCGCGTCTCGAGCGCAACGTCGAGCGCTTCCGCGCGTTTTTCTATCCGGTCTACGACGAGTTCAACGCGCTCGACTATCGCTCGCTTCCCGCCGACGCCGTCTATGCGCACTACTGCCGCTTCGAGCAGGCGCTGCTAGCACGCTGGGGCATGATGATCGTGCTCGAGTCGGCGATCGGGCTCAGTTACGGCGTCGTCCGGCGGCTGATCAAGCGGTGGATGCCCGGTGCGCCCGACTGGCTCGAAGTGGCGGTGATCGGCGGCATGGACGACATCGAGTCGATCGAGCCGGTCCGCAGGCTGACCGCGATTGCGCAAGCCGTGCGGGCGAAGCCTCAGGTCGAAGCGCTGATCCGCAACACGCCGTCTGCCGTTGCGTATGCGGCGCTGCGCGGATGCGGCGCGCCCGGGATCGTCGCCGACATCGAGCGCTACCTCGCCGACTTCGCGTACCGCAGCAACAACGAACTGAAGCTCGAAGAGCCCGATCTGCGCGAAGACCCGGGCGTGCTGTTCGATATGTTGAAGGCCGCGCTCGCGCATGGTGCCGCGTCGATCGATCGCAGCGCCACCGAAGCGCACATCGACGCGTTGTTGCGTGAGCGGCTCAATCCGCTGCAGCGCTGGATTTTTGCACGCGCGCGCGGCCGCGTGCGCGCCGCGATCCGGGCGCGCGAGACCGTGCGCTTTTGCCGTTCGCGCGCGTTCGGGGTCGCGCGCCGGATGTTCTGCGCAATCGGCGAGGGTCTCGCCGCCGACGGCGTGCTGGCGACGGGCCGCGACATCTTCCATCTGCGCCTCGAGGAAATTCGCGGGTGCTTCGAAGGCACCGTCTCCCACCGCGAACTGCGCCCGCTCATCGAGCAGCGCAAGCGCGACGATGCCAGCTATCGCGACATGGCTGACCTGCCGCCACGCTTCGTCACGCATGGCCCGGTAGCGGCCTGGCTCAGCAACCCGGCGAACCTCGCCGCGTTGCGCGTGGCGCCTGCCCACGCAGCCGGCGCGACGCTGCGCGGCACGCCCTGCTCGCCGGGCTTCGCCGAAGGACGGGCGAAGGTGGTGCGCGAAGCGAACGAGTTCGACGGCGGCATCCTCGTCACCTATCGGACCGACCCCGGCTGGGTGCCCGTATTCGCGTCGGCGACCGGGCTGCTGATCGAGCGTGGCAGTCCGTTGACCCACGCCGCGATCGTCGCCCGCGAAATCGGCATCCCGACCGTCGTCCAGATTCCGGGCCTCACCACGCGCGTGCAGTCGGGCATGCAGCTCAAGGTCGATGGCCATAGCGGCGTGATCGAGCTGCCCGAGCCGACCTGACATGAATTGACCGCCCGTTGACCACTGAAACCGCCCCCGAAGGAAACCACCATGTACCGCCTGCTCAACGATCGTCGCGACCTGCCGCACCTGCGGCTCTACCTCCAGTGCGCGCTGATATTCATTCCCGCCGCAGCCGTGCTGTTTGGGCTCGGCCGCTTTCCCTGGTGGCTAGGCGTTGCATACGTGCTCGTCTGGAACGCGTTCGGCGACCGTTTCACGATGAGCTACCACTGCACGCTGCATCGGCGACTCTTCAGGAAGCAGTACCGGGCGCTCGAGATCCTGCTCGACTGGGTGCTGTGTCCGTTCTTCGGTCAGACGCCGGGCACGTTCTATGTCCATCACATGGGCATGCATCACATCGACGACAACCTGCCACGCGACCTGAGCTCCACGATGCGGTTTCAGCGCGATAGCGTCATCGGCTTTCTGCACTACTACCTGCGCTTCGCCGCGCTGGTGCCGCTCGATCTGTCCGTCTATCTGTGGCGCTCGCGCAATACGAAGCTGATCAGGCAACTGCTCGTGGGTGAGGTCGCGTTCTACGCGGCGGTTGCCGCCGCCGCGTACTGGAACCTGCGGGCGACGCTCGTCGTGTTCGTGTTCCCGTTCGTGTTCGTGCGGCTGATGATGATGATCGGCAACTGGGTCCAGCACGCGTTCATCGACCCCAATCAGCCTGACAACCCGTACACGAGCAGCACCAATACGATCGACTCGCGTTTCAATGCGCGCGTCTTCAACGCCGGTTATCACATCTACCACCACGTCCGCAAAGGCACGCACTTCAGCGAGCTCACGAAGGAATTCGCGGCGAACCTCGAGAAGTACGGTCGCGAGGACGCGGTCGTGTTCGATCGCATCGACATCGCGCAGATCTGGCTGCTGCTCGTCACGCGCCAGCACCGCAAGCTCGCCACGCATTTCGTGCGCTTGCCGGGCGCGCCGGTGCGCAGCGACGACGAGGTGATCGCGCTGCTGCGTCGCCGGCTGCAGCCGATCCGCGACTGGACGCCCGCTGCTTCGCTCGATCACTGAATCTCGATTACCTGACCGGGGACCCCTCACCATGGACCAGACGCTTGTCGATGCCGTTGCAGCACTGCCGCGCGGCGACGCTCGAGGCCTTCGCTTCGTCTCCACGCACGGCGACGAGCACTACTATCCTTACGAGGCGCTCGAACGCGAGGCGCGCAACCACGCGAAAAAGCTCGTGGCGCTGGGGCTGAACAAGGGCGACCGCGTCGCGCTCGTGATCCTCGACCCGGAAGCGTTCATCCTGAGCTTCCTCGGCGCCTCGTTCGCCGGTCTCGTCCCGGTACCGATATTTCCGCGCGGAAGCCTGAACTTCAGGACCCGCACACGTTACGCCGAAACCGTCAGTCACATCGTGCGCTCGGCAGGCGCACGGATGCTGCTCACGTCGAACTCGACAAGAGAGACCATCGAGGACGTGCTCGCCGTCGACACCGGCCTCGAACGTATCGTGACCATTGAAGCGCTGCTCGACGGCGAGCCGCCCGCGTGCGATTTGCCCACGCTGCATCCCGATGACCTGTGCTTCCTGCAATACACGTCGGGCAGCACGTCGCTGCCGAAAGGCGTGATGGTCACGCATCGCAATCTGGTCGCGAATGCGACAGCGTTCCTCGGACCCCGCGGCATCGATCTGCGCGAGCAGGACGTCTATGTCAGCTGGCTGCCGCTGCACCACGACATGGGGCTCATCAGCGTGCTCGGCGCGCTGATCTGCGACTTGCCGAGCGTGCTGCTGGCAACCGAAGCGTTCGTGCGCCGGCCCGGCCTCTGGATGGAGGCGATCACGAAATACCGCGGCACCATCAGCTTCGCGCCGAACTTCGCGTACGCGCTCGCCGCTCGCCGTACCCGCGACCAGGACCTCGAAGGCCTCGATCTGCGGCGGCTGCGCGTCGCCGGCTGCGGTGCCGAGCCGATCAACGCGCAAGCGTTGCGCCAGTTCTGCGCGCGCTTCGAGCCGGCCGGTTTTCGTGCGGAAGCGCTGCTGCCGTGCTACGGGATGGCCGAAGCAACACTCGCGATCACGTTTCACGACCACGGCCAGCCGCTCGTCACCGACGTCGTCTATGCGGCCGCGCTGGGGCTTGGTCGAGCGATACCGGCGGCGCGTGATAACGGCTTACGCACGATCGAACTGGTCGGCTGCGGCCATTGCTTTCCCGGCCACGAGTTGCGGATCGTCGACGAATCCGGGCGCGCGTTGCCCGAACGCTGCGTCGGCGAAATCGTCACGCGCGGGCCCAGCATCACCGTGGGCTATTACGGCCAGGCCGACGCGAGCGCCGACGCGTACCGCGACGGCTGGCTGCAGACCGACGATCTCGGCTACCTCGCCGGCGACCAGCTCTATATCTGCGGCCGCAGCAAGGACCTGATCGTCATTCACGGCTCGAACCTCTATCCGCAGGACATCGAATGGGCGGTGGCCGAGTTGCCGAGCGTGCAATGCCGCGGTGTCATCGCGTTCAGCGTGATGCGCGACGGCGACGAGACACTGGTCGTCTGTGCCGAGGGCAAGCCGGCGGAGGCCACGGCGCTGCGGCGTGCGATCGCGCATAAGGTCGCCGAATGCGCGGGCCTGCAGGTCGGTCACGTTGCGATCGTGCAGGCAGGCAGCTTGCCGCGGACCTCGAGCGGCAAGGTGCAGCGCCGCCGGACCAAGGCACAGTTCGAAGCCGGCGAGCTGGAGGAACACTCGTGAGCATGCGCTGGCGCGAGATCATGCTGACGCTGTCGGGCGCGCTCACGCTCGCCGCCTGTCACGCGAAAGAAGCCGAGGTGACGCTGCCGCGCCCGGTCATCGCCGTGGTCGTGCATCGGGACAGCAAGCCCGTGCTCGCGACGCTGCCGGGCGAAGTCAACGCACGCTATGCGACGCCGCTGTCGTTTCGCATCGCGGGCAAGCTGATCGAGCGGAAGTTGCGGCTCGGCGATACGGTCACGGCCGGCCAGGCGATCGCGCGGCTCGATGCCGACGACGCGCAACGCAGCCTCGCGAGCGCGCAGGCCCAATTGATGGCGGCGCAGCATCGGCTCACCTTCGCCGAGCAGCAACTCGATCGCGACCGGGTGCAGGCGCAGGAACAGCTGATCTCGACAGCGCAGCTCGAGCAGACCCAGGATGCGTATGTGGCGGCCGCCGCGCAGCGCGATCAGGCGCTACAACAGTTCGCGCTGCTGAAGAATCAGACGCAGTACACGGTCCTCACGGCGGACCATGCCGGCGTCATCACCGCCGAAGACGCCGATACCGGGCAGAACGTCGCGGCGGGACAAGCGGTCTACCATCTCGCCTGGTCCGGCGAGGTCGATATTCTCTGCGACGTGCCCGAGAGTCTGCTGAACGCGCTGGCGATCGGCAGCGCGGCCAGCGTCTCGCTGCCGGCCGCCACGGGCAGACGCTTCACGGCACACCTGCGGGAGCTGTCGCCGGCCGCGGACCCCGGCAGCCGCACCTATCGCGCGAAACTGACGCTCGATGGGCCAGGCCCCGAGGTCCGCCTCGGCATGACGGCCACCGTCACGTTCGCCGCGGCCGGCGAGGCGCAAGCGGACGACCCGATCACGCTGCCCGCGAGCGCGCTCTTTCACGACGGCAACGCGCCGGCCGTCTGGGTCGTTCGGCCGGGCGACCAGGCGCTGGAACTGCGCCGGGTCCAGGTTGGCCGCTACGACGACCGCACGATCTCGGTCGCGCGAGGCCTCAACGACGGCGAGCGCGTCGTGCTGCAAGGGGTGCATACCGTCAGCGCCGGCGAAACCGTGCGCGCGGTAGCGCCGTTGCATCCCGAGGACTTTGCGTCATGAGAGCGCCGTTCGGCCAGGGGCCCGACGGAGCGGGTGGACCCGGCGGAACGGGCGGACCGCGGCGGCCGGCAGCGGACGATACCGGCCGCTTCAATCTGTCCGCGTGGGCGATCCGTAACCAGGCGCTCGTCATCTTCGCCGTCGTGCTCGCGACGCTGTTCGGTGTGCTCGCCTATTCCCGGCTCGGACAATCCGAGGACCCGCCGTTCACGTTCCGCGCGATGGTGATCCGGACCTTCTGGCCCGGCGCGACCGCACGCCAGGTCGAGGAGCAGGTCACCGACCGGATCGGCCGCAAGCTCCAGGAAACGCCTCATCTCGACTATTTGCGCAGCTACTCGCGTCCCGGCGAATCGCTGATCGTCTTCACGATGAAAGACTCCGCGCCGGTGAACGAAGTGCGCGAGACGTGGTACCAGGTACGCAAGAAAATGGCCGACATCGCGGATACGCTTCCGCCCGGCGTGCGGGGGCCGTACTTCGACGACGAGTTCGGCGACGTCTACACGAACATCTATACGCTCGCCGGCGACGGGTTCTCGCCGGCGCAATTGCACGACTATGCCGACGAACTGCGCGGCGTGCTGCTGCGCGTGCCCGGGGTCGCGAAAGTCGATTATTTCGGCGACCCCGACGAGCACGTCACGATCGAGATTCCCAACGCGCAATTGACGCGGCTCAGTATCACGCCGCAACAGCTCGCGCGGGCGATCAACGCGCAAAACGCGGTCACGCCGAGCGGCACGCTGACTACCGCGTTCGACCGCGTGTACGTGCGTCCGAGCGGCCAGTTCACCGACCTGAAGGCGATGGCCGACACGCTGATCGACATCAATCACCGCCTGGTTCGTCTCGGTGACATTGCCACGATCAGGCGCGGCTACGACGATCCGCCGGTCTCGCAGGTTCGCACCGACGGCCGCGCGGTGCTCGCCATCGGCATCACGATGCAGGCTGGCGGCGATGTGATCCAGCTCGGCAAGCGGCTCGATGCGCAGACAGCGGAATTGCGTGCACGTCTGCCCGCGGGGCTCGAACTCGTCGAGGTGTCGAGCATGCCGCACGCGGTCTCGCATTCGGTCAACGGCTTTCTGCGGGCCGCCGCCGAAGCGATCGTGATCGTGCTGGCCGTGAGCCTCATCTCACTGGGCTGTCGCGCCGGCGTGGTGGTGGCGATCTCGATCCCGGTCGTGCTCGCGGTCACCGCGCTATGCATGAACGCCTTCGACATCGGCCTGCACAAGATCTCGCTCGGCACGCTGGTCCTCGCGCTGGGCCTGCTCGTCGACGATGCGATCATCGCGGTCGAGATGATGGCCGTGAAGCTCGAGCAGGGCTGGGGCCGCGCGAGGGCCGCGGCGTTCGCCTACAGCAGTACCGCATTTCCGATGCTGACGGGAACCCTCGTCACGGTGGCGGGATTCCTGCCGATCGCGCTGGCAAAATCGGCCACCGGCGAATACACGCGCTCGATCTTTCAGGTGTCCGCGATTGCGCTGATCGCTTCGTGGTTCGCGGCGGTCATGCTGATTCCGTTGCTCGGCTATCACCTGCTACCCGAACGCAAGGACATCGCACGCGAGACGCCTCGCCGCGCGCTTCGCAAGCTCCGCCGGCGCGACGACGCGCAGACGCGCCGGACCCCGGTGGCGGCGCCGCGCGCCACCCGCTTTCATGACCGCCTGCGCGACTGCATCGCGTGGTGCGTGAAGCGGCGCCTCGTCGTGCTCGGCGTCACGGCCGCCTTGTTCGTTGCCGCGTTGGCCGGCTTCGCGCTCGTGCCGCAACAGTTCTTCCCGAGCTCCGAGCGGCCCGAACTGCTCGTCGACATGCGGCTGCCCGAAGGCGCGTCGTTCGAAGCGACGCTGCGCGAAGCCGCGCGCCTCGAAAAGACGCTGGCCGGCCGGCCCGAGATCGATCATCTGGTCGACTTCGTCGGCGCGGGCGCCCCCCGCTTCTACCTGCCGCTCGACGTGCAGTTGCCGCAGCCCAACTTCGCGCAGCTCGTGATCACCGCGAAGTCCGTCGACGACCGCACGAAGCTCGAACGCTGGCTCGCGAGCACGCTGCAAAACAGCTTTCCCGCCGTGCGCGCGCGCGTCTCGCCGCTCCAGACGGGCCCCTCGGTCGGCTATCCGGTGCAGTTTCGCGTCAGCGGAAACGACCTCGCCACCGTGCGGGAGATCGCGGAAAAGGTCGCGGCGACGATGAAAGCCGATGCTCGCACAACGGGCGTCCATTTCGACTGGGACGAACCCGGCGAACGCTCGGTGCGCTTCGAGATCGACCAGCAGAAGGCGCGCGAGCTTGGCGTCACCTCGGAAGACGTGGCGAGCTTCCTCGCAATGACGCTGTCGGGCTATACGTTCACGCAGTACCGGGTCCGCGACCGCTTGATCAGTGTCGACCTGCGCGCGCCGCAGCGTGAGCGGGTCGACCCCGACGAGATCGTGAACCTCGCGATGCCGACGCCGAACGGCCCGGTGCCGCTCGGTGCGCTCGCCCACCTGAACAACGAACTCGAATACGCGGTGATCTGGGACCGCGACCGTCAACCGACGATCACGGTCCAGGCCGACGTGCGCGGCAACGCGTTGGATATCGACGTGACCCAGGCGATCGATCGGACGCTCGCGCCGCTACGCGCGTCGCTGCCGATCGGCTACCGGATCGAGACCGGCGGCGCCGGCGAGATCAGCGGCAAGGCGCAGGCGTCGGTGATCGCGCAGCTTCCGCTGATGCTCGTCGTGGTGCTGACGCTGCTGATGATTCAACTGCGCAGCTTCGCGCGCGTGCTGATGGTCTTGCTCACCGCGCCGCTCGGGCTCATCGGCGTGGTCGCCGCACTGCTGCTGTTCGGCAAGCCGTTCGGCTTCGTGGCGATGCTCGGCGTGATTGCGATGTCCGGCATCATCATGCGCAACTCGGTGATTCTGGTCGATCAGATCGAACGCAATATCGCCGCGGGTCAGGGGCGCTTCGATGCGATCGTCGGTGCCACGGTCCGGCGCTTCCGCCCGATCATGCTGACCGCAGCGGCAGCCGTGCTCGCGCTGATTCCGCTGCTGCATTCGGCCTTCTTCGGACCGATGGCGACCGCACTGATGGGCGGCATCACGGGCGCCACCGTGCTGACGCTGTTCTTCGTTCCCGCGCTGTACGCGACCGCGTTCAAGGTGCGGCACTTCGAACGCGGTGTGCGAACCGCGACCCCGACAATCGAATATACGTGGAGCTGATCGTGGGCACAGACTGCAACCCCGTCGACGGGCCGGCGCTCGCGAGCGCGCCGCATTTCGCCGGCGCGCCGGGTCGAGCGCGGGCAGGGGCGATCCACGGTTGGCGCGCGGCGTTCGGCGCGGCCGCGACGATCGCGCTTGGCGCATGCTCGTTCGGTCCGGGCGGCGAGCCGCCCGCGATGCCCTCTCCCGCCCATTACGGCGTCGAGCCTCAGCCCGCGCAAACGGTCGCCGCGCTCGGTGTCGCGCAGCACTTCGCCACCGGCGCGCAGCCTGTGCCGCAATGGTGGCGGCTGTTCGAATCGACAGCGTTGAATGACCTCGTCGAAGAAGGTTTGCGCAACAGCCCGACCCTCGCTGCCGCCGACAAGCACCTTGCCGCCGCGCACGAACAACTGCGGGCGCAGATCGGCGCCTCGCTGCTGCCGTCGGTCGATCTGGTCGGGCAGGCCTCGCGCGGACGCGATCTCGGCATCCCGGTCCCCGGCGGCCCGAATACGCTGCTTTACAACGAGTTCATCGGCGTAGTCCAGGCGCAATATACGTTCGACCTGTTCGGCGCGGTGCGTAAAGCCAACGCGGCCCGATCAGCGCGTGTCGAGATCGACGCGTATCAACGCGAAGCCGCGCGCCGCGCACTGGCCACCAACATCGTCACGGCGACGATCGAGGCGGCGATGTTGCGCGCCGAGATCGACGCGACCGGGCGATTGATCGCGCTTGCGGGCGATCAGGCTCACGATACCGAACGGCATTACGAACTCGGATCGCTGACACGCGGCGACGTGTCGACTGCCCGGCAAAGCATCGCCGCGCTCGAGGTCAGCGTGGCCGATCTGCGGCAACGGCTGACGGTGACGAGACATGCGCTTGCGGTGCTGCTCGGCCGCACGCCTGATGCGGCGCCGCCCGAGCCCGAGCTGGCGAGCCTGCACTTGCCGCAGGACCTGCCCGTCGTGCTGCCATCGGACCTGTTGCGCGCGCGGCCCGATATCGCGGCCGCCGAGTCGGCGCTGAAAGCCGCGGCAGACGACGTCGGCGTCGCGACGGCGCAGCTGTTTCCGAGCCTGACGCTGAACGCCTCGATGGGACAAGGGGGGTTCAACTGGCCGCTCGCGCTGTCGGGCGCAGGCGCGATCTGGAGCATCGCCGCGACGATGTCGCAAGCGCTTTTTCATGGCGGCGCGCTCGTCGCACAGCGGCGCGCGGCAATCGACACCTACGAGGCCGCCGTGTTCGAGTACAAGCAGACCGTGCTGGCGGCGTTCGAAAACGTCGCGGACACGCTTGCGTCGCTCGAACACGACGCGCAGGCGCTCGACGCCGCGAGCGGCGCTGCCCGTGAGGCACGCGAGGCGTTCGACGATGTCACGTCACGTCACCGGCTCGGCGCGCTGCCCGCTGCATCCGCCCGCGGCGGCGAGCAGCAGTACGAAACAGCGAGGCTCGAAGAAATCCGCCTGATCGGCCGGCGCCTGGCCGATACGGCGACGCTGTTTCAGTCGATGGGCGAGCTTCCGGTGGGAAACAGCCAGACACCTGACCATCTGGCCGGCAAGTGATCGGCCCGCCGCTGCCGACGGCGCCCGCTTGCGTTTAGCCTGCAGGTCGACGGGGAACACCGACAAGGTACGTGAGACCGATCGGCGAGCCCTGCACCGGCAGTGTGCCGATGTCCCATTCGAAGCTCTGCTGGTCCGGGATACTCGCCACCATCTCACGCAATTCGTCGGGATTGTAGATGCGCAGCATCGACACGATGCCGTCGAACAGACACAGCAGCGGGATAGCCGGCAGCACATAGGTGAGCGCTAGTCGCGACCAGCGAAACGGTCGGATCAGCGGAGTCAGCGCGAGCATCATCAGCGGCATCACCAGGATGAGCACGACACCGAGCAGCCGGTGGTCGGCACCCTCGACGATGACGATCGCGCGACGCTTCATCACCGCGTCGGCGAGGATCGCCCGCGCATCGTCCGGCCGAAAATGGTGGAAAGCGTTGAACATCGTGCGCACGCCGTCGAATCCCGATGGCACGTCCATCGCGTCCACCGGTTCGCTCACATAGGTGACGCGGCCGGCTGCCCCGGCGGATACGCGCTCGTACGCGGCGCGATTGGGATAGAAGTCGGTCAGCTGCACCGTCACGCGTCCGGACTGCGCGAGCAACGGTGCAAGCGTCTGCCACGGGCCGCCGCCGCCCGAACATAGATCGACGATCCGGTCGTTGCCGACCCGCCGCATCGCTTCGCGCAGCTTGCCCGCGATGACGTTGAAGCCCTTGTGGGTATTGGCCAGGAAATGCAGCCAGTCCGTCCCGCCGTCACGGATCGCCCGTGGGCACCACGGCTGGTCTTCGATTTCGAGCAGATGCAGGCGTCGCATGATCACGCGGGCAACCGAGGTAGCTGAAAACCGGCGGATTTCATAACATGCCCTGGCAGTGTGCAACCGGGTAGACAGAGAAGGCCTGCACGCTAAACACCACGCCTGTCAGCCTTGGCGAGCGGCAACTTACTACCGAAGTTAAACGAGCCAACGCGTGGGCTTCTTAACGACGTCAGTCGACTATACGCTGAGCCGCGCCGACGACGTTAGCGGTTCGCATCCTGCATAATGACCACGCATGAGGACTTACCCGCATCATCCGCCGGACGGCGGCCGGGAGACGAGCGATGCAAAACGACAGACCGCCGCCGCGGCGGGTGACATATGAGAAAGGGATCCGGATCGGCGGCCCCGGCTGGTTCGGCCGGTTGCTGACCGTCGCCCTGAGCGCGATCCTGTTCGTGGTGGCCGCGATGCTGTCGATCGTGCTGTTCGCCGTGCTGTTCGCGGTCGGCACGATCGTCGTCGGGTATCTGTGGTGGAAGATGCGCGCGTTGCGCCGGCAGACGGTCGCGTATGGCGACGACGCCCGCACCATCGACATGGAGGTCGTCCACAAGGACCCGCCCGACGACGATTCCGCGCCACGCTGAGGATCGGCTACGCGCGTGTCTCAAGCCGCAAGGGCCGCTTCGACCGCGCTTACGTAATTGCGAAATCCGGCCTGCTGCAGCGCCTCTCGCAGTCGCAGCAGTTCATGTCGCGTGGCTTCGCTGAGCGGCGCCTGAAGCGCGAGTGCCAGCGCACGGCCACGCGCCGCGAAAAGCTCGGACCACGGCAACGGTTCGCGCTGTGTATAGGCCTCGAGTGCGTCCACGTAGTACAGCATGCCAGCAGGATCGCCCGCCCCCAACATCGCTTCGACGGCGTCGCGGTAAAACCACAGGTGGTTGTGGCCGACCGCGCCGAGGCGCAACAGCGCCTCGCCTTCAGCCAGTAGCCGCGTACGCTCGCCGTTATCGTCAACCGCACGGCTCAGTGCGCTCAAGGCCTTTGGCCCGGAAAACTGAGTCCCTACCTCGCGTGAGATGGCGAGTGCTTCGCGCAGCGCCACCACTGCTTCACTACGGCATCCTTCGTCCAGTAACAGGCGACCCTGCATCTCCAGATTCTGCGCTTCGAAGCGGCGCGCACCCAATTGCCGGATCACACGCATTTCCTGCACCAGATGCTTGCTGGCCGCCTGCGCATCGCCCAGTTCCTGGCAGGCGAACACCCCCAGCGTCTCCCCCAGCAATTGCGCGCGAGGCTGCCCGATCAACTCGGCGGCGCGGGCGGCGGCGCTTGCGTCCTCGCGAGCCTGACTTGCGTCGTTCAGATAAATGCGGCTGAAGCCCTGCATCGACAGATTGGCAACCTCGATACGGCCGAACCCGTGTTCGCGGCTCATCGCTACGCATTCGCTGAAATGATGGAACGCGGTCCGCATGCGCCCCTGCGCATACGCCGCATCCGCCAGGCCGCCGAGCGCGCGAGCCTCTGCCTCGGGCAGACCGAGGCGCCGCGCGTAGCCAAGACCGCGCTCATGCTCGGCGCTGCAGGCGTCGATCTTGCCGAGCGGAAAGAGAATGTTGCCGCGCAGATAGTGGAGGCTTGCAAGCTCCGCCAGCCGGTTGTCTCGCTCCGCGATCTTTTGCGCTTGCGCGAGTAAGCCGAGTGCTTCGTCGAGACCCTCGCTGACACGCAGACCTTCCGCGAGCCCGAGCTGACAGTCGCATCGGGCGGCGTCGTCGGTGGCGGCGGCGAGTGCGGTACGGTACGTCACAATCGATCCTGCGATGTCGCCCAGGTCGCGCTGAAGTTCGCCCTTGCAGCAGCTCAGTGCATGGCGGTCTGCGTCCGACTGCGCGATTTCGACGCCGCGCTCGGCCAGCCGCAGCGCGGCTTCGAAACGATGGGCGGCACGCTGTGCGGCCGCCGCGACCAGGTAGGCGTGCGGCGCGTGCTCGTCTTCGGCGCGGTCGAGATGCTGGGCGTGCAGCGTGACATCGCTTTGTGCGAACCATTCGGCCGCGCGCAGATGAAGTTCACGGCGGCGCGCGCGCAACAAAGTCGAATAGGCGCTCTCCTGGATCAATGCGTGGGCGAACAGGAAGTCGTCGCCTTCCGGCAGCACGAGTGCAATTGACGAGCAGGCCGTCGCAGACGTAGCCAGGATCGTCCACCAGTTCTCGCAGCAGTGCGAGGTCGAAACGCTGGCCGATCACGGCGGCCGCCTGGAACGCCAGGCGGTCACGGGGCGCGAGCCGGTCCATCCGCGCGAGCACGAGACTGCGGATCGACGCGGGCACGTTGCTGCCGCTGCCTTCTTCAGCGTAGCGCAGCAGTTGTTCGAGAAACAACGGGTTGCCGCCCGCGCGCTCGATGCAGGCGAGCGCGACGCGCTGGGTCGCATCGATGAAATTGCCCGCCAGGCTCTGGGCCTCGTCCTTGCGAAGCGGTCCGAGATCGATCGTGGCGAACGGGGTGTCGCGGCAACGTGCGCGCCAGCCTGCATCGATCGGATCGCCTTCCACGCGCGAAGTCGTGACCAGCAGGCCCGTGCCGTTGGCAATGCCTGACGCGAACGCCGACAGGTAGCCGATGACTTCGGCATCGGCCCAATGCAGGTCTTCGACGACGATGAGCGTCGCCGCATGGGCGCAAGCGTCCTCGGTCAGCCTCACGGCGAGCGCCTGCTTGCCGCGCTTGCGCGCGCCGTGGTCCATGGCCTCGTAGATGGTTTGCCATTCGGCGCTCTGCGGGAGGTCGAGGAAGTCGTGCAGAAACACGACATGCTCGGCCTTGACGATACCTTGGGTCGCGACCTGCGCGGCGGCGGCCTGCCGCGCTTCACTCGATGCACCGGCCGGTAAGCCGAGCAGGCTTCCAATGATGGTTCGCACCGGATCCTGGCCCTTGCCGACGCCGAAATCGAGCACGAGGCTTCGATGGAGCGTGAAGCCCTGTGCCTGCGCATGGCGGCGCATCTCGTCGACGAGCCGCGTCTTGCCGATCCCGGCTTCGCCCCGCACATGAACGACATGCCCTGCGCGCCTTGCCATGCACGCATGAAGGATGCCGTGAAACTGTTCAAGCTCGGCTTCGCGTCCGACGAAGCGGCTGCGGCTCGTCCTGACGGGCTCGCTGCCAAGCGCGACGAGCCGCCATGCCCGCACCGGCGTGTCGATGCCCTTGAAGCGCCGTTCGCCGATTGCTTCGCAACTGGCGGCGTCGCCGAGCGTGCGCGCCGCGTCGTCGGATATCCAGGTTTCGCCGGCGGCCGCGGCTGCCACGAGCCGAGCGGCCAGGTTCACCGGATCGCCATGCACGGTGTAGTCCTGCGCGTCGGCGCGGCCCAGCGCGCCCGCGATGACCTCGCCACTCGCAATGCCGATATGCGCCTGCAACGGCCGCCCGGCCTGCGCGGCCAGCCGCGCCAGGCCGTCGTGAATGTCGAGAGCGGCACGGGCGGCGCGCAGCGTGTCCGTCTCGTGCGAGCGGGGCGCGCCGAACAGCGCCATCACCGCGTCGCCGATGTGCTTGTCGATCGTGCCGCCATAGGCGAGCACGATCCCGTCGACCAGCGCCGTGTAGCGTCCGATCAGCGCGCGCAAGTCTTCGGGATCGAGCGAGCGCGACAGCATCGTGTAGCCGCAGAGATCGGCGAACAGAATCGTGACCTGCCTGCGCTCGTCCGCGGGCACGTCATTGTCGGCGGACGTCTGGGGCGGTAGCGGCGCGGCTGCCGTTAGGGCGCCTGCCGCCGCGGCCAGAATGCGCTTACGGTGGCCGAGCGACTGTACCCCCAGCTCTTTCAGGTCCACGTCGCTCAGCTGCCCGAGCAGCGACATGTCGATGTCGTTTGCCGCGAACGCGTGGGCGTACTGCTCGAGCCCGAGGTCCCGCAGCCATTTCTCGATATCCATGTTCGTCGCCCCGCCTCCGATGCGTGGCCCCGCGGGCAAAAGCTCAGACGAATAGCGCGCCTGCCGCCGGTGTGAACGGCTCCGGAGCTGCATGGTCTTTGCGTGGAGTTCGCCAGGTACGGGGCCGATGAATAATCAGTGTAGGTGTCCGATAAGCACGCTGCATCGCGTTTGACAGCCGTTCGAGCCGAGCAGGATACTGGCTGGCGCGCCTCACGGCGCCCTTGCATTCGACCGGGAATCCACGTGAAGCCGGGCAAGACCGTTTCCGTCTCCGAGATCCCGCTGCGCTCGCGTTTGGCGGGTCTGCCAGGCGACGTGGCGGCGGGCGCCGTTTCGGCGCTCGTCATGCTGTGCTATGCGATGAGCCTCGGCACGATGATCTTTAGCGCCGATCTTGCCCGCTACGCGATGCTGGGCGTGCCCACCGCGCTCGTGAGCTGCGTCGTCACGGCGCTCGTGATCGCCTTGACGAGTTCGATGCGCGTCAACATTGGCGGCCCCGACAGCAACGCCGCAGCCTTTCTCGCGGGCGTGGCGGCGGGGGTGGCCAGCAGCGTGCGCGCGGACGGCGGTTCACCGCAGACGCTGATCCTCACTGTGCTGATCGCCATCGCGCTCTGTTCGCTCATGACGGGCATCGTGCTCTATGCGATCGGCTCGTCGAAGCGCAGCCGCTCCTTGCAGTTCCTGCCCTATCCGGTGCTCGGCGGATTTCTCGCGGGCACGGGCTACCTGCTGCTCGCCGGGGCGTTCCGCGTGCTGACGGGCCAGCCGCTGCAGTGGCACACGCTCGCGTTGCTCGCGCACCTTCACTGGCTCACATGGGTTCCGGCGCTGGTCGTCGGCGTGCTGGCCACGGTGCTGATGCGCACGTGGCAGCACATTGCCGCGCTGCCGCTCACGCTGGCCTTCGGCGTCGTGCTTTTCTACGTTCTGCTGCAGGTTGCCGGAGTTTCGATCGACGACGCGCGCGGCATGGGTCTGCTGCTGCCGCGCGTCAAGCTGCACCTTTCCGGGCTGCCGGAGTTGCACCTGGCCGCGAGGCTCGGACAGGGCGGCATCGACTGGTCGGCGGTCGGCGCGCATCTTCCCGAGAGTCTGGTGGTGACCTCGGTGTCGGCCGTGACGATCCTGATGAATTCAACGGCGATCGGCGCGGCCACCGGGGAGGACGTCGACCTCAATCGCGAGATGCGCGCCGCCGGCCTCGCCAATCTCGCGAGCGGACTGCTGGGCGGCATGGTCGGCTACCAGTCGTTCAATCGCTCGATGCTCAACGCGCGGGTGGGCGCGACGAGCCGGGTGGCGGGCGTGTTCGCCTCGCTCGCGTGTGTGGTCGTGCTCGCCACTTCGCCGGGCATCGTGGCGCTCTTTCCGGTGCCGGTGCTGGTCGGCCTTCAGCTCTTCATGGGGCTGCGCTTGCTCGTGCATTGGCTCGCGGGCGCCTGGACCAAGCTCAACTGGTATGAGTATCTGCTCGTGCCCGTGATTCTCGGCACTATCGCGGCGTACGGCGTGATCGTCGGCGTAGGGGTGGGCGTCGTTGCAGCGTGTGTGATGTTCACGCTGCTCTACGGTCGGGTCGGCTGCATACGCATGGAGTTCGACCTGCGCGCGCGGACCTCGAATGTTGAGCGCAGCATCGAAGACACCCAGGCTCTGCGCGCAATCGGCCCCCAGGTATGCGGAATGTGCCTGCAAGGGTTTCTCTTCTTCGGCACGGCCAATTCGATTCTGCAGCGCCTTCGCGAGCGATTCGGCGCCGGGAATCCGTCGCAGGTCCGCTTCGTCGTGCTCGACTTTGCGGCGACACATGGCATGGATGCATCCGTATCAATCAGCTTCGTCAAACTCAGACAGCTCTGCGCAGCGAGAAGCGTGGACCTCGTGTTGACCGCGCTGCCGCCGCGCTCGCGCGATCTGCTCGTGAAGACCGGCACGCTCAGTCTGAAGATCCATGAATTCGATACGCTCGATGCGGGTCTCGAATGGATCGAAGACAATCTGCTCGCGTCGAACTCGCTCGCGATCGCGCATGGCGGCGATCTGCGGGCGATGCTCGAGCCGCATTTCACGGCCGGCGCGTTGAACGGCTTGATCGCGTGTCTGGAGGTGCACGATCTGCTTTCGGGGCAGGCGCTGTTTCGTCATCGCGAGCCGGGCGACGCGCTGTATTTCGTCGAGCAAGGACGTGTCGCGATCTCGCTGCCGCTCGCCGATGGCCGCTCGGCGCGTCTGCGCTCGTTCGGCCCGGGCACGGTCGTGGGGGAAATGGCGGTGTACACGCAGCAACAGCGCAGCGCGGATGTGATTGCCGAGGCACCGACGCGCGTGTACCGCCTGTCGATCTCCCGGCTGCTCGAACTCGAACAGCAGGATCCGGCGACGGCGCAACAGTTGCATCGGTTTCTCGTGAAGACCATTGCGTTGCGTCTTGCCGTTGCCGATGAGGCACTACGCGCGGCTTTATAAGCGGCAGCGCCCCTGACCGGCGGCGCCCAACCCGTCACCACGTCCCGCTAAACGCCTGCTGTACCTTGACGGGATCGGTCATGCCGTTGGCCACCAGCAATTGCGTCAGCAATCGCGCCTTCTGCGGATTCAGATCGAGCGATGCGACGAAACCGCGCTTGTCGTCGTCCACCTCGACGTTGCGGTTCACGAACCCCGACACGAGGCGCGTCGAGCGAACCACCACGATGCCTTTCGCCGCCGCGCGGTCGAGCGCCGCGAGGGCTTCCTTCGACATGTCACCATCGCCTTCGCCGGCGACGACGATGCCCTTCGCGCCATCGGCGATCGCATGATCGATCTGGCGGCCATCCATGTTGCTATGCGCGTAGACGATATCGACGCGCGGCAATTGCCCACTCGCGGGCAGGCTCAGCGCAGCGCGCGTCGATTGCACCGCCGGCATCACGAAGCGCACACTGGCCGGATCGACATAACCGATCGCGCCGGCATTCGGCGACGCGAACGCCTGTACCGCCGTGGTATTGGTCTTGGTGATCCAGCGCGGCGCGTGAATCTGGTCGTTCATCACGACCATCACGCCTCGGCCACTCGACTGCGGGCTCGCCGCCACTTCGACGGCTTCGTACAGATTGCCGGGACCGTCGGCGCTCGTGGAACCGCCCGGTCGCATCGAGCCGACCAGCACTACCGGCTTGTCGGAGCGCAGCACGTTGCTCAGGAAGAACGCCGTTTCCTCGATCGTATCGGTGCCGTGCGTAATCACGATGGCGTCGGCCTCGTTCCGCGCGAAGACCTCGTCGATCCGCCGCGCAAGCTGCAACCAGATCTTGTCGTTCATGTCCTGCGAGCCGACGTTCGAGATCTGCTCCGCGCTGATGCTCGCGAGCTTCTCGAAGCCCGGCACGCCGCGCACCAGTTCCTGCCCCTTCACGTTGCCCGAGTTGTAGCCGATCGCCGAACGGGGATCGGCGGTTCCCGAGATCGTGCCGCCGGTGGCCAGCACCAGAACACGCGGCGTTGCCGTGACGGCGCCTGCCTGTTGCGATGACGCGTCGGCAGCCTGTACGCAGGTACCCGCGGCAAGTGCCGCGATCAGCAGTGCCGCCGAACCGCACAGCCGCCTTGCATTTCGATCGATCGTGTTGCCGTTCATCTTTCTCTCCTCCATCGTTTAAAAGAGTCGCGTGCATATGTACGCGACCTGTGACCGGAACAACCTTCGTCGCTCACGCCGCCGACGACATCTTTCTTGGTTGCGTCAGCATGGCGGGTTGAAGAATCTCGTCGAGCTGCGCCTCACTCAACAGCCCTCTGTCGATCACGATCTGCGCGACGCTTTTGCCCGACGCAAGCGCTTCCTTCGCGACTTCGGTCGAGTGCGTATAGCCGATGTACGGGTTCAGCGCGGTCACGATGCCGATCGAGCTCTCGACGATCGCGCGCAGCCGCTCGTGATTCGCCGTAATGCCGTCGACGCATTTCGACGCGAGCGTGAGGCACCCTGCGCGTAAATGCGCGACGCTCTTGAACAGGCTGTGCGCGATGATCGGCTCGAACGCGTTGAGCTGGAGCTGCCCCGCTTCGGCGGCGAAGCTCACCGTCACATCGTTGCCGATGACTTCGAACGCGATCTGGTTGACGACCTCCGGAATCACCGGATTCACCTTGCCCGGCATGATGCTCGAACCCGCCTGCACCGGCGGCAGGTTGATTTCGCCGAGGCCCGCGCGAGGACCGCTCGAAAGCAGGCGAAGATCGTTGCAGGTCTTGGAGAGTTTTACGGCGACGCGCTTCAGTACGCCGGAGAGCTGCACGAACGAACCGACATCCTGCGTCGCTTCGATCAGATTCGGCGACGTGGTCAACGCGATACCGGTTATTTCGCTCAAGTGCCTGCATGCAAGCTGCGCGTATTCCGGATGTGTGTTGATGCCGGTGCCGATCGCCGTCGCGCCGAGATTGATCTCGCAGATGAGCTGGGCCGCTTCCTTCAGCCGTTCTTCATCTTCGCCGAGCATCACAGCGAAGGTGCTGAACTCCTGGCCGAGCATCATCGGTACGGCGTCCTGAAGCTGCGTGCGGCCCATCTTCAGGTCGTTGCCGAATTCCACCGCCTTGCGTTCGAACGATGCGCGCAACACGCCCATCGCGTCGACCAGTTGCATGATGCCCGCGTACGTGGCGATCTTGAGCGCGGTCGGATAGACGTCGTTGGTGCTCTGGCCGAGATTCACGTCCTCGTTCGGATGAAGAACCGCGTATTCGCCGCGCTGTTGCCCGAGATGTTCGAGCGCGAGATTGGCGATGACCTCGTTCGCGTTCATGTTGGTCGACGTGCCCGCGCCGCCCTGAATCACGTCGACGACGAAATGCTCGTGCGCGATGCCTGAGCGCACTTGCCTGCATGCGTGCACGACGGCCTGCATCTTCACTGCGCTCAATAGGCCGAGATCGTGATTCGCGAGCGCGGCGGCTTCTTTCACGCTCGCCAGCGCGTTGACGAGGTTCGGATACACGGAGATCGGAATACCCGTGATGGGAAAGTTTTGCAGCGCGCGCAGCGTGTGTACGCCGTAGTACGCGGTCGCGGGCACGGCGAGATCGCCGAGAAGGTCGTGTTCGATACGTTCGGTCGGTGCAAGCATGATTACCTCTCAGGTTCTGAAATCGACAGGCGAGCGGGGTCATCCGGCACACCTGGTGTGCAGGTCCGTCGCATTAACTGGGTGATGCGGTTGCGGGGTTATCGAGGCGGCGCTGTCGCGCGGGCGACACACTGCTTCGCGAGCACGTCGGTCGGATCGACCACGCTCACGCGCGCGCCGTTCGCGCCGATCACATACGGCTCGCGAATCAGCAGCGGCAGTTCCGTGCAGCCGAGAACGATCACTTCGACGCCATCGGCGATAAGCCCGTCGATCGCCGCGGCGAGGTCTTGCTGGCACTGCCCCGCCGTGAATCCGGCCTTCACGCCTTCCTTGCCGTAGATCGCGTCCATCACGCGCGCCTGCAGCGCGGGTGCCGGGACGACCTGCCGCAAGCCGTGCGATTCGAGCGCCTTTTCGTAGACGCCGCTCGCGAGCGTGCCGGAAGTCGCGAGCACACCGACCGAGCGCAGCGCGGGAAACGACTCGCGCAGATAACGCACCGTCACCGTCAGCATATTGACGATTGGCACGCCGAGATAAGGCTGTATCCGCTCGACGAAGGCATGCGCCGTATTGCACGGGATCGCGATCAGATCCGCGCCGCCCGTTTCGAGTTTCTTGCAGGTCGCATAGAGCGAGATGGTCGGGTCGGGTCCATCGCCGATCAGATTCTCCGTGCGATCCGGGATCTGCGGGTTCTGCTCGACGAGCAGCTTGATGTGGTCCTGATCGCGCCGCGCTGGCGTCGCGCGCACGATCTTGTGAATGAAATCGACGGTGGCCGCCGGACCCACGCCGCCCACCACGCCGACCTTGAAGATCGTCTCGGGCGTGTGGTACTGGCCGGACACCACGTACTGCGCATAAGCCAGGTTCGAATCGACGAGCGGCACGCGCAACGCACCGAGTTCGTCCGCGACCAGCGCGATCTCGGTCAGCCCCGGCACGATGACATTGGCGCCCTGTTCGATCAGGTCCTCGCACGCCGCCCGCAGCAACTCGACCGGACGGCCACGCAGATTGCCGCTCTTCACGCCATCCTCGCCATAAACGGCCTCGGTGACGAAATCGATGCCGTCGCCGATGCGCGGGTGGATCACTTCGAACTCGGGCGCCGCGAAGTACTTCTCGAACAGGCGCCTGCGCCGCGTATGCGCCGACGCGAGCACGCCCACCCGGCGCACCGCGGGAAATCTTCTGCGCACGTGGCTGCGCACCGCATCGACGATGTCGACGACCTGCAGCGGCGAATTGGCTTTCAGTTCGTCGATGAACGTGTGACTCAGGAAGCACGGCAGCACGACCGTCGTCACGCCGCGCTTCTCGAAGCTGCTGATCAGATCGAAGATGTACAGCTTGCGCTGCGTCAACGTCTCGCTGTCGGCATCGGCGCTGCGAAACGGCTGCTGCTCGAAGATCGCATCGAAGTGCTCGGCGTCGCGCGTGGCCGGCGTCGATTTGATCAGTTTGAAGAACACGTCCGCGCTCGCGAGCGGGCCGAGCCCGCCCACCACGCCGAACTTGCGCGCGCTCGTGGCAGCCGTCGCGTCGATGCCGCTCATTTCGTCTCGCCTTCGAGCTGGCCGAACGAAGCCGTCGCCATCGCCGTGCGGCGTTGCTGGCGCGCCACGCGCTGGCCCTCCCACTTCGCGATGGCTGCCGTCGCGATGCTGTTGCCGATCACGTTGGTCGCCGTGCGCCCCATGTCGAGAATCTGGTCGATCGCGAGCACCAGCACGACGCCCGATGGCGGCAGATGGAACATCGGCGCCACGGCCGCGACGACCACCACCGAGCCGCGCGCGACACCCGCCATGCCTTTGCTGCTCACCATCAGCACGAGCAGCATCACGATCTGCGTGCCGATCGGCATGTCGATGCCGAACGCCTGAGCGATGAAGATCGCGGCGAAGGCCTGATACATCATCGAGCCGTCGAGATTGAACGCATAGCCGAGCGGCAACGTGAAGCCGACCACTTTCTTGTCGACGCCGAATTCCTCCAGCTTTTCGGTCAGGCGTGGATACGCCGCCTCGCTGCTCGCGGTGGAGAACGCCAGCATCGCGGGTTCGCGGATCGCCTTGAGCAAGGCCCAGATCGGCTTGCCGAGAAACGCGTATCCGGCGAGGATCAGCGCAGTCCACAGCAGCGCGAGCCCCGTATAGAAGCTGGCGACGAGCTTGCCGTACGTCGTCAGTACGTCGAGGCCATGCACCGTGATCGCCGATGCCAGCGCGCCGAACACACCCACCGGCGCGAGACGCATCACGTAATCGGTCAGTTTCAGCATGGTGGGCACGAGCCCTTCGACGCCCGCGATCAGCGGCGCGACACGCGGGTCGGACTTGATCACGCTGAGCACGATGCCGAACATCACCGAGAAGACGAGGATCTGCAGGATATCGTTGCGCGCCATCGCATCGACGATGCTGGTGGGGAACGCGTGTGTGACGAAGTCCTTGAAGTTCAGGCTCGACGTGTTGAGACCGGTGGCCACGTCAGCGCTCGTCTGGGTCATGTGCAAGCCCGCGCCCGGTTGCAGCAGATTCGCGAGCACGAGGCCGAGCGCGAGCGAGAACAGCGACGCACACAGGAACCACGCGATCGAGCGCAGACCGATGCGGCGCACGTCGCTCGTGCCTTCCATGCCGGCGAGACCTGACACGAGCGTGGCGAACACCAGCGGCGCGATGATCATTTTCACGAGCCGCAGGAAGATATCGGTGACGATGGAAAAGTAGCCGGCGATCTCCTTCGCCTGCGCGGCATCGGCCGCCGTGCGATGGCAGACATAACCGACGGCCACGCCGAGCAGCATGCCGGCGAGGATGTAGAGGGTAAGCCGATTCTTCATGTGTCTCCGTCCTGAGATTATTTGTGTCTGGACGGAATTCTAGAGACGGCAGAAAAGACGTGAATGCTAGTGTTGCATACGGCTATGCAAGTTTCGCATAACGCGGGATAACCCTATCGGCGCTATTCGGCTGACCCCGACGAGGCCCGCAAATGCCGCCACAGCGTATCGAGCAGTTCAGTGCGGTTCGTGAGGTCGCGATACACGCGCAACTCCAGCTCCAGTTGCCATTCGGAGCGGCCGGCGGCGACAAGCTGGCCGCTGTCGAGTTCGGCGGCGATCGAGCTCTTCGGCAGCCAGGCGACACCCTCGCCTTCCAGCACGAGCTTCTTCACGACCTCGGCCATGTCGGATTCATAGTGAAGATGCAAGGCGGGCGACACTTTGCTCTGCTCCATCAGCAACGCGAAGCAGCGCCCAAAGTAGCTCGTCTCCGTATAGGCGATGAACGGCATCGGATGCTCGATCATGCCGGGCAGACGGTACACGTGCGCAAGCCGCTGATTGGGCCTGCATACCGGCATGAAAGTATCGACGCCCACGGTCACGCATTCGTACCTGGTCGGATCGAGATGCAACGGCAGCTGCGGATGGTGATAAGCGAACATCAGCTCGCAGTTGCCGTTGACCAGCATCAGTATCGAATCGTGCACGTTCGCCGGAATCACGCGCGCGCGCACTTCGCCGACATGCTTCGACAGCGTGCGCAGCCACGCGGGCAGGAAGTTGAGCGCGATCGTGTGGCCGGCTGCGATCTGCAGGCTCGTGCCGGCGATGCGCTGTTCGGTGCGAATGATGGCGCGCGTGTCGAACAGCTTGTCGAGGATGTCTTCGGCCGCGTCACGAAACAGTTGCCCTGCCGGAGTCAGGGTCGGCGGAAAGCCGCTGCGATCGACGAGATCGGCGCCGACCCATTGTTCGAGCGACTGAATCCGTCTGCTGAAACCCGATTGCGTGACGTTGCGAAACTCCGCCGCCCGGGAAAAGCTCTGATAGCGGGCGAGCGCGATGAAGTCTTCGATCCACTTGATTTCCATCAGCCATCGGTCTCCGGTCCGGCGACGAATGGACTCGCCGCTGCGCCCGCAATTCTACGCCTGGCCGTGCCGCACGCTGACTATGGGACCGGCGTCAAACAGCCATGCACAGGTACCTGATCACCAGGTAATCATCGATCCCGTAGTGCGAGCCCTCCCTGCCGAGACCCGACTGCTTCACGCCGCCAAACGGCGCGACTTCGCGGCGATGGAAAGCCAATCGGCGCTGCCGAGCCGTATCGCCGATGCGAACGGCCCAACATCCCCGCCCTCCCTACGAGCCCATTGCGCATCGCCATGCTCGCGACGCGCGCCATCCCATCAACGATCCCGTCACGCTGGCGAGGTTTCGGTGTTCAGCTTCGACACGGCACCCGTCTTCTCGTCGTAGCGGTAGCCTTGTTTCTCGAGTTGAGCGCTGATCGTTTCGACGAGCACCTGCTGCTGAATCTCCTTACGCAGCAATTCATGCTCCGGCTTGAGCTGGGCCAGTTCAGCGGCAAGCCGGCGGCTCAATGTCGCTTCGCCCGCGCCGCGGGCAAGGACGACCACCATTTTTTCATTCGCCTGAGCCAGTTGCTGCTTCAGTGCGTTCGAGTAGTCGGACCATTTCCTGACGGTCTCCCGCGCTTCGGCAATTGCGGCGGCATGCGCGTCCGCGTCGCGCGTCATCTGCGCCTTCAATGCCTCGAGCTGCTGAGAGTCGGCAGTCACCGGCGACGCCGACTCCAGGCCCGCGACGTTCTCGCTCGCCACCGAGCTTTCGGCCAGTTCGGCCGCGCGCTGCTGCTCCGCGTCGGCACGCTCCTGCGCCTGGGACAAGCTGGCCGACAGTCTCGCGATTTCGGAGGCGCCCGCGTCACGCTCATCGCTCAGGCTGGCGATCTGCGTCTGGACATTCTGCAATTCAAGTGCGGCGGCATTCCGTTCGGCCTGCGCGCCCGCGACCTCTTCCCGGCGGGCCGCGTGCGCTTCCTGCTCGGCCTGCAGCTCCGCGCGAATCGCTTCGAGCTCGCTTTGAAGACGAGCGACCGCTTCGGAATGCGCCGCTTCCAGCGCCGCACGCTCCGTTTCATCGGCCGGCGTTTCGACGACTGACCCAGCCGACTCGTTCGCCACCTCGCCCTCGCCCGCGGCGTCGGTCTCCTCGTGCGAAATCGCTCCTCGCTCCGCGGCCAGTTCCGCGCTCTGCAGTTCCGCTTCGAGGAGCGAAACGCGCTCAGCAAGTTCCTGCGCGCGCTTCTCCGCCGCGTCGGTCCGTTGCACGGCGAGCGCAATGTCCTCTTCGAGCCCGGCTACTGCGTCGACTTTCTCGTCGTAGGCGCTCGTCATCTTATCCAGTTGGACTTGCAGCGTATCGAGTTCCTGGACGGTGGTTTGCAGTTCCGCGAGCGCGTCGTCGCGCTCGTTGCTGGCGTCCTCGACACGCTGGCGCATCGCGGCGAGGCGTCGCGCCACTGCGCGTTCAGCTTCATCCTGCGCTGAGCTCCACAGCCGGTCGAGCGCATCGCGCATGGTGTCGGTCACGGTTTCCGGCAACGCAGGACGTTCGACGACCTGCGGCACCCGTGGGGCGCGCGTTTCACGCCACTTGCGCAATGCCGCTGCCACCGCGACCACCGAGCCTGTATGGACTTCGGACCAGATGGCTACCGGAGACACCTTCTCGCCTTCTTCGGCCATCCGGTTTGCGATTTCAGCGACGAGTTCGTCCGTGATCGTAATGTTGCTTGACATGCCTGCCTCGACAAAATGCACGTGGTGACGAATACCGTTTCGTCGTTCGGGAGGCGGCCCCGCGCTGGGACTCGCCTCGCATACCTACGAATTGTCGAGTACTTCCCCGGCGGTCAATCGTTCGAAAAGCCGAGGTTACGGGGAGGTATTCATCGGATTGCATCACCAAAGGTCCGGCGCACATGCATTCAGAGCTTTCCGGCGATCCGATCCGCGTGATGCGACGAACGCACGAGCGGCCCCGACACCACTTCCATGAACCCCATCTTCAAACCTCCGTCGCGTAGCATGTCGAACGTCGCGGGCGGCACGTATCGCCGCACCGCCATGTGAAACCGCGACGGCGCGAGATACTGGCCGGGACAGTCCTACCAGGAGAAGCAGGCCGGCTCCCAGGCCACGATGCTCTATGCGATCTCGCTCGTCATCGTGTTCCTGTGTCTCGCGAGCCTCTACGAAAGCTGGTCGATCCCGCTCGCGGTGTTGCTCGTCGTACCGCTCGGCGTGCTCGGTGCGCATGGACGCGGACTTTCCAACGACATCTACTTCAAGGTGGGGCTGCTGACCACCATCGGACTCTCCACGAAGAACGCGATTCTGATCGTCGAGTTCGCCAAGGACCTTCAGGCGCAGGGACACAGCCTCGTCGACGCCGTGCTCGAAGCCGCCGCCCATATGCGCCTGCGCCCCATCCTCATGACCTCGCTCGCGTTCGTGTTCGGCGTGCTGCCGCTCGTTATCAGCACGGGCACCGGCGCCAGCGCGCGCCATGCGATCGGCACGGGCGTGACGGGCGGCATGATCGCCGCCACGGTACTCGCCATCTTCTTCGTACCTGTCTTCTTCGTCGTGGTACGCAGACTGTTCAAGGAACACGGCCATACCATGGATGCGGCCGAAACCAACGAGGGCAACGCATGAAACGCACACTGATCGCCCTTCTGTGCGCCGCCGCGCTCGGCGCCGGTTCGCTGGACCCGGTCTGGCAACGCCCCTCGGCGCCCGTCGATAGCACTTGGTCCACCGCGCCCGCGCCGGCGCAGTCGAAAGCGGCAACGGCGGCCACCGCTGCCCCGCTCGCCGCTGACCTCGGCTGGCGCGACTTCTTCAAGGACCCGCGCCTGCGGAAACTGATCGAACTCGCGCTCGTGAACAATCGCGACATGCGCGTGGCCGCACTGAACGTGACCGAGTACGAGGCGCAGTACCGCATCGCGCGCGCCAACATCGGCCCGACCAGCAGCGCGTCGGGGTCGGTCACGCGCGAACGCTGGGAAGGCTCCACCAGCGCGTATAGCTCGAGCAGCGCGAGCGTGGGCCTCACGTCGTGGGAAATCGACTTCTTCGGCCGCCTGCGCAGCCTGAAGCGCCAGGCGCTCGAGCAATACCTCGCCACGGACGCCGCCCGCACGAGCACGCAGATCAGCCTGATCGCGACGGTCGCCACCGACTATCTGCAACTACTCTCAGACGAAGCCCTGCTGCAGATCACGCAAGACACGGTGGATGCGGACCAGCACACCTACGATCTGACGGTCAGCATGATGAAGATGGGCAGTGCATCGATGCAGGACGTGCGCCAGGCCGAAAACTCGCTTGCCGCCGCGCGTGCGAGCCTCGCCTCCTGCACACGCGCAGTGGCACAGGACCGCAACAACCTCGTCGCGGAAATTGGCGCGCCGCTGCCCGCCGACCTGCCCCAGGGTCCCGCGCTGATGGAGAACGAGGGTCCTATGGCTGGACTGAGCACTCTGCGCAGCGGACGCGTTTCATGCTCGACTGTGCCTACGCGACCGGATTGCGCGTAAGCGAACTCATCGGCGCAACGCTCGGTGATATCCGCACCGAAGAACACGGCGATCACTGGCTGCATCTGGTCGGCAAGGGCGGCCGGCCAGGCAAGGTCGCATTGCCGCCGCTGGCGCGTACGGCGCTCGCTCAGTATCTCGTGCAGCGGCGACTTCCGGTCACGCCGGCGCGCGCTGGGATCCGAAACCGCCGCTCGTCGCTAACCTTGAGCAGGACAGCACCACGGGCATTACCGGAACCCGCTTGTGGAACGTGATGCGGCGCTTCATTGATCAGGCCGCCGATGTCATCGGCGCCGATCATCCGACAGCCGCGGAAAAGCTGCGACGCGCCAGCCCGCGCTGGATGCGCCATACGCACGCCTCCCGTGTACTTGCCCCCGGAGCGGAACCGACGATCGTGCGGGATAACCTGCGCCCCGCCTCCATTGCGACGACCTCGATTTACCTGCAGAGCGACGAGGTCAAACGCGCCCGCCCGATGAGTCAGGTTTTCGCTGCGCCATAGACAAGGCTGCCGCACGCTCCGGCAAGGATTCGTCTCAGTACGACCCCAGTCGGCCATAGCAGCTCGCACGCTGGTCGTCCGTTACCCGAGGTGGAGCGGCCACGCATACGGGCGAGCCGAACATCGTATTCAACGAGCGGCACGGCCCGGTCACTTCAAGGGCGGGGGCAAGCATTCCTGAATTCCATCCGTGGGGCGGCGGGCGGGTGTCCCGCCGCCAGGCTCGACAACGTACGGAGTTCAGTCGTCCTGCTGTTCAGCCATTTCCGCCGCCACATGAAGTCCATTGTCGATGGCGGCCTCTTCTGTCGCGTAAGCAATACCCGGTTCGTGCCGCACTTCTTTGATCGCGTCTGTAGTTTGGTCAATATGGACGATCTCAAATGTGTACCAGCCTTCAGCCAGTCGGTTTCAATGGGGCCGGGGTCCAGCGCGGTGGGAATACGGAGTTCCGGGGCCGCTATCGGACTTTGGTCCCATTGGTCTCATCCGCCTGGCCGTGTAGGGTGAATAATCCGTCGACGTTTGGACGGCGACATATCCGCAATATCCCCGGGAGCTCATCATGAAATTTCTTCTCGTTACCACTTCGGCGATTTTCGTTGCAGTGCTTTCAACCGCGTCCGTTTGGGCTCAAGACAATTCCGCAACCAGTGCGTCGGCGGCTGCAGAGCATCCCGACGAAATCGTGAGGATGCACCAACAGGTGGCCGCAGCCAATCGTGTCTATAACAAGCACGTAGCCGCTGCACAAAAAGTTTTCGATGAGAAAAAGGCAGCAGCCAAAAAAGAGCGTGATGCTGCCATAGCGGCAGCACATCAGGGTGTGGGCCAATAGAACGACGACGTTCCTGGCACCGCAATGGTTCCTTCCGCAGCAACAACCAAACGCTACCATGCTATTTGAGCCCACGGACGACGTTACGCTCCCTGCTAGGCAAGTGCGGTCACCGACATAGATCAGGCCGTGTGGTCCGCCGTTGATCGCGATCGGGCAGCCGTCGGACCCTCAACAGCCGTTCGCCGCAACGTGGCTCCGACGGCAGCATCCAAGGTAAAGTGGCCTTAGGCACTTCGATAACCTCATCGGCCCAGCCTGACTTCTGTCGGCGGATGGGCCGATGAACGCGGGCAGCAATTTCCGCTCGAAGGCCACCACCCTCTTGCTACTCGCCTGAATTTTCCAGTCGAGCCGCCCGCTGGACTGGGACACGATGACGCCGAACGAACGGGAAATCTAAGCGGTCGCCGTGATCCGCCTGGAGTTGCGGATCGACGACGAAACGGCCGCCATAAAACGCGAGGCGCTCGGCGATGGTGTCCATGCCCGCAAGCGCGTCACGTGTGTCTGGTATTGCCGGGGAAGGTCGCGGTCGCTACTGGTGATACCACTCCTTCATCACGTCGACCTGCTCCGAATTCTTACCATTCCATCGCCAGGCGACTTTATAATTCGCCCGGAAGTTTTCGTCCGAGAGCCGCTGGGCGTCGTCCTTGAGCCCGAGCGGTTACGAGCACGATGCATTGCTCGGATCCCACGTATCATCCGGGCATATTGCCGGGTTGAAAGATGCGGAGACGCCGATATTCGACTTGGGAAGAGGTACTGCTCCGACCTCAAGGCAGCCTTCTCGAGCCACGCACGGACAGCTGACCTGGTCGCTTCGGTCAGTTCGAACTGAACGGGCCGTTGTGTCTTTCGCTGGACGACTTGGCTTACATTCCGGACGTCGAGGACACAATTTGGCGTGAATTTCGTCGCTAGTCCGGAGGGCGAAAGGCGTCTTCCGGGACGCCAAGTAGCCCGAGCAGCTGACGCTGCAATTCCGTGAGTGGAACGGTCGAAGACCTGCACAGTGTGTGCACCATCGATCAGCCGGTGACGTTCGGCGAGGCTAAACAAGCGCAGGATTTGTTCGGTCGTGGGGCGTGCTCACTGACGCTGCTCGGGATAAAGAGGCAGTTCGTCGATATTCGCGCGCTTCATGGCAAGGCGCAGCTCGCGTTCAATGAGCGCCTGCACGAGCAGTGCGAGGAAGTACAGCGTGAAGAACGCCTCGATACGCGTAGACCGAAGCAATGTTGTCACCGAAAGCGAAGCAAAGTCGTCACCTCGGGTGGGGAGCGTTAAAAACCTTGGGGTTCCGGCTCAGGACGCCTACGATTCTGGCAGTCATAGCCACCGGAGTTGGAAATGAAAGTCACAGTTCGCGTCGAGATCACTACCGATTGGGATGAAACGGACACCTTCGAAATATGTCAGCTAGAACGTCCCTATCACAAACTGGAACCTGAGAACGTCGGCCTGTCACTCGCTGAAGGAAAAGACCTGCTACACAAGCTGCAGAGGGTAGTGGTAGCAGCGCAGGCAGAAGAGGTCTGCATGCTGCGGCGTTTTTGTACGCGCTGTCACCGTTTTCTCGCGCTCAAGGATCTGCGGATTCGCAAGGTGGACACGGTCTTTGGTACCGTGCCCTTTCGCAGCGCCCGGATCATTTGCTGTCCGTGCGAGACGGCTTTCCAGATGGAGTATCCGTATAGTCCGATGAGCGAATTTGTTCCGGAGCGAGCGACCACTGAACTGCTGTCGCTTGAAGCGAGGCTGTCGGCACAGATGCCGTATCGGCAGGTCGTCACCATGTTGGGTGAGTTCTTTCCAGAGCGGGAGACACTGAACCATGTGACGGTGCGAAACAGGGCGTTACGGGCGGGAGCGCGCATAGATGCTGTTCATCCGGTCACATGTAGCACACCCAACAACGATGCGGAGTGGACGCTGACCATCGACGGAGGATTCGTTCGGGGGCGCCACAAATCAGAATGTTCGAGCTTTGAGATTCTAACGGGGCGACTCACCACCAAAGACCAGACTTCCCGCGTATTTGCTTTCGTCAGGAACAGGTTGCCGGACGTTGCGGAGCGGTTCGCGACCCTCGTGAAAGCAGCATCTGGAAGCGATCAACCGAAACTGTCGGTCATCACCGATGGAGCCAACGGGCTGCAGTCGATCGCTGGTCGATTGCCGTTTGCTTCTACACCCATCCTGGACTGGTTCCACATATCGATGCGCGTGCGGTACCTTGAGCAGATCATCAAGGGCATGCGTGCAACGACCGAAACTGAAAAAGCCACCCGACGTGTGTTGATTTCCCGCGTCGACAAGCTGCGCTGGTGCTTCTGGCACGCCAGGCTGGAGAAGGCGAAAACTCGGATGCAGGGCATTCTGACCATCTGTCGGGTGATCGTGCCGGAAACACCTGGCATTGCAGAGAGTCTGGCGCAGCTTGACTACCGGACTCGAGAGCTTGTCGAATATGTCGAAGCGAATGGCGGGGCGACGATCAACTACGGCGAACGACATCGTCGTGGCAAACCTATCTCGACCGCAACGGCTGAGTCTGCAGTCAATCAGGTGCTGAATCAGCGGATGTGCAAGCGTCAACAAATGCGCTGGTCGCCGATCGGAGCACATCTGCTTGCTCAGGCCCGATGTGCTGTCGTCAACGGTGACCTTGCCGAAAGACTTGCGAGATACGAGCCGCCAAGGGAGCCCTTGTCACACGAAGTTGCCGAGTTCATAAAGCAGTTCAAGCTAGCATCGAAGTTACAACCCCAAGGGTTTTAACGCTCCCTTAATGCTGTCAACTGGTTGCGCGTTTCCGTCCATTGCGAACGGAAGAACTACGATGACCGTTGGTAATCGTGCGAAGCCAGGAACATCGTTGTGAAAAACGACTGGTATCTCGATATCGGAGATTGCATTATGATCAGGAATGCGAATGCAACAGGCGTGAGCAATCACGGCGCGTGCCGCAGTCAGTGAAGTGCGAGCCTCGCGCTGGTTCAGCAGTAGTGGCGCAGGTTAATCATCGTATAGGCAAGCGTCTTGAACGCGTAGTGAACGTCACCGATGCGTTCAAAGCGCAGCAGCAGACGGCGGAACTTGTCCTCCCAGGCGAAGACCCGTTCAATGGTCCTGAAGCGCTCCTCGAAGATGGCCGGATCGTAGCGCTGCTTGCGGCCCCGCTTCGGTATTTTGCGTCCGCGCGGATTCTCGGGGATGTTCGGGGTCATGCCGCGATTGAAAATCGCCTTGCGGTTGGCCCTGCAGTCGTAAATGCCATCCAGGCTGACGATTGAACCGTGCAGGCCCGCGCCAATGGCGCGGGCCATGGCGGTAAGGCTGGGCAGCGCGTCGCGCAACAGCGGTGATTCGTTGCGGTTACCGGGAGCGCTGATGAATGGAGCAATGACGTTGCAGTTGCGATCGCACAAGGCCACCACCTTGTCGCCCTTCAGATGCTTGTGCCCGCTATACCCTAGATTGTCGCCGCCTTTCTTCGCCGCCGTCGTGGTGCCGTCGTCGTGGATGACCGAAAGGTCAAGCAGCTGGTCCTGATGAAGCTGCTGCACCGAGCCCGAAAAGATGGCATCGATACAACCATCGGCCTGCCAGCGACGAAACGTGCGGTAGATGCGCGTACAGTGGATTTCAGGGTGACCTTCTGCATTCCTGTCGATCGGCAGCATCTTCCATTGACAACCCATGTACAGCGCCTGCAGGATGTAGTTGAAGATCTTGTGCAAGGCCAGCGTGGGGGGAGGTCCGCGACGGCCCAGGCTCAGATGCGGCCAGACAAATTGCTCGAACTGCTCCAGGCGCAATCTTGTTGGAATCTTTTGCCAGCATGGGCTTCGGGTCATTCGCTGCGTCCAGAAATCTGGACTTTAGCCGATCTGGCTACTCTGACCTGAAATCCAGTCCGGGCGCGGCTTGCAGACAAACTCCATGGCCGTCGAAATCCCGCAACCAGTTGTGTAGGATCGACAAACTATGTCGCGTGATGTAGAGGGCTGCCTTGCGCGACGCCGCACGAGTGGGGGGTGATCGTAAAAGCCCGGTCTCTTTACCCGACATAATCCGGAACGACACATAGTGACGCAGGGCGGGCGGGGAGACGCGTTTGCCGATCTGCGCGGCCTCGGCGGCGGCGTGAACGGCGCGGTTCAGCTGCCGGGTGCTGAGCGGGTCGACGGGTTCCATTCCGGGAAACAGCCACCCGCCATCAAGCATGGTGCCCTGGGCACGCGCGACCCGCCACCACAGCCGCAGGCGTTCGAGCAGCACCGGCGAGAGCATCGCGTAGCGGTCCTTGCGGCCCTTACCCTGCTCGATGCGCAGTGTCATGCGCTGGCTGTCAATGTCGCTGACCTTCAGCGCTACCACCTCGCTCGCGCGTAGCCCCGCGCCGTACGCGACCGACAGCGCGGTCTGGTGCTTCAGGTTTCCGGCTGCTGCGATCAGCCGCCGCACCTCTTCGGGGCTGAGCACGACGGGTAATACGCGGGGCACGCGCACGGGTTGCATCCTGACCATCAGCTCGGGCCGGTCGAGCGTGACTGTGAAGAAGAACTTCAGGCCGGTGATCGCGTGGTTCAGCGACATGGCCGATGTGCCGTGCTCGACCAGATAGAGCTGGTAGCGCCGCAGGTCCTCGACGGTGGCCGTGTCAGGTGAGCGCCCGAGAAACCGGGCGAACTCACGCACGATGTGCAGATAGATGTCCTGCGTCTTGGGGGCAAGCTGGCGCATGCGCATGTCGTCGATCATGCGCTGGCGCAATCGGCTGGCGTTTGCTGGTAAGGAGGTCATGATTCGGCTCCTGTTGAAGAACGAGGCGGATTGCCTCATTCGCCAACATAAAGCCGAGTGACCGGCCTCTCCCTGACCTCCAGCGTCAGACCGTAGCCCCTACCGCGCGAGCGGTTTAGTGTACGCCCGTGATGGCGTGCTATCTGCGGGGTGTAAGTCCCCGTCGGAGTTGGCCACAGCTCCGTAGCTGAAGGTAACTGCGTCGTCGTGAGGCGGGGTGGGGAGTAACCGGAAGCGAACTGTCGGTCCGTAGGTTAACGAACCTGTTTCGGCGGGGTATGGCGGCGAGCCTGCACTAAAGTGGCGAAGCCTGGAAACAACACAGCACGCTGTCGTGGCGGACAAAGCGGTGCGGTGGCGTACCACGTGGTTGAGGACGGAACGATGGGACGGTAGTGCGAAGCAAGCGGGGAGACCTGTCAGCGAGGTGAACGCTGGCAGGAGTCAGAGTCCCGATAGTACTGCACACGGCAGCGTCAAGCCGTGGAGACCTGCGTCAGAGCAAAAGGCGCACTAGGGAAGCGGGGCAGGAAAGTTGATAGCAAAAGACCGGAAGGAAGCAGAGGTGAAGATCGAAGCATCGCCAGTGTCGGAAACGACTAAACAAGATGCAGACGCGCCGGGAAGCTGCGTGCAGCGGAAATTCGCGTCGGCTTCAATCTGGACGGACGCTATGTTGGCTGCTCTACAAAACGGAGTTAAAGGAGGCAAATGGCACAGTCTGATCGACAAGGTGTTTCGCCTGGAGACGCTCGCGCTGGGATGGGCTCAGGTCGAGAAGAACGCCGGGGCGGCGGGAGTGGACCGCATGAGCGTGAAGCGATTCGCGCAAGCGCGGGACCGATACCTCGCTGAACTGGCGCATGCATTGCAGGATGGTAGCTATCGCCCGCAGCCAGTGCGGCGCGTCTACATACCGAAAGGTAAAGGACGTCGTCCGCTCGGTATACCCGCTGTAAAGGATCGCGTCGTTCAGGCGGCCCTGAGGCTGGTGATCGAGCCGATCTTTGAGCATGAGTTCGAGCCGAGAAGCTACGGCTTTCGCCCGGGCCTAGGCTGCAAGGATGCGCTGCGCGAAGTGGATCGGCATGTGAAAGCGGGCTACTGCTGGGTGGTCGATGCTGACCTGCAAAGCTATTTTGACTCGATTCCACACTCACCTCTTCTTGCAAGAGTGGCCGGGCGAATCTCGGACGGCCGGGTTCTGGAACTCATCCAGTCCTTTCTCAAGCAGGACATCATGGAAGACATGACGCGTTGGACGCCGACTTCCGGCAGTCCTCAAGGGGCGGTTGTCAGCCCCTTGTTGGCAAATCTGTACCTGCACGAGCTTGACGTGGAAATGCGCGAAGCCGGGCTGGTAATGGTGCGCTACGCGGATGACGCCGTGGTGTTATGCCGCACGCGCGAGGAAGCGGAAGCTGCGCTCACTCGCATGCGGGCCTGGGTGAATGCGAACGGCTTGACACTGCATCCGGACAAAACCCACGTTGGGGATTGCCGGCTGGAAGGTCAAGGGTTCGAGTTTCTGGGCTACCGGTTCGAAGCCGGCGAGCGTTGGGTGCGCAAGAAGAGTCTCATGGGGCTGCGGGACAAAATCCGCGCCCTGACCAGACGTAACAGGGGCGATTCGATCGAGGGCATCGTTGCGTCGATCAACCCGATCCTGCGCGGCTGGTTCGGCTATTTCCAGAATGCCCACCGATACACCTTCTCGTCGGTCGACGGCTTTGTTCGCCGCCGTCTGCGAGCGATCCTGCGCCGACAGTTACACCGTCCGGGTCAAGGTAAATGCTTGCGCGATCACACCCGATGGCCAAACGCCTTCTTCGCTAATCTTGGGCTGTTCACGATGTCCGAGGCTCATCGATTGGTGCGCCAATCCCGATGTGGAAACAACTGACTGGAGAGCCCGTCGCGGGAAAACTGCACACCGGGTTCGGAGGGAGGGGACGGCGATCGCCGTTTCCTACCCCTATCCGTCGACCCGATCCGGCCACTGGATCCCTCGCCCCTTCAACGGCAGCTTCCAGGATTCAACTGTCATCCGCGCCTTTGCGTCGGCGGGCAAGTATGCCTTTCCTTTCCGAACGGTTGCGGATCGCCGGCAACGATCGACCGGCGCCGTGACGTCGACGTCCACTTCCGAAAAATACTGAGGGAGCACTCCCGACCCAATAACAGTCACGTTTGCCGAATACAGAAGATTTGCCCCGGGTGGCAGGTGTTTGACCGATCTGCCGGGTACGTCGACTGGTAACAGACGAATTGCGACGCTCCGGCGCCAAGCGCCACCTGCAATACTTGAATCGATGCGTCAGCATCGCACCACATCGGTTCAAATATGCACTTATTGCGTGCATATGCTATTCATGCGCTTCCGCGGCGGGCCGAAGTTCTCGCGAGCTCGTTCGCAATCGCGACCTGCGCCAAGGGTTCGCGCAAACCAATGCGGACAAAAACGTTGGTGCATTTTTTGCTTTAAAATATTGTACGGTGTGGGCAGGTGCAGATCTTGTGTGACACGAGGAAGATGCAAACCTGTCCACTATTGCTGCAGGCTTCAGGTTCGCGGGTTGCTGCACAGCGCCCACGAAGGTGCTGCCCGACTGATTCAGCACGGTTGTGGCGCTGCTCGAACCATCGGGCAGACAGTTGCGATTGTCGTGCCTAGGGCGGACCGCCAGGTCGCCGGTCAAGCTTTGAGAAGGAGTGAATGGTATGCGTTCCGGAAGATCGCCGAAGGGTGCCGCGCGAGGCTTTATTATCCCTATTGGCGGCGCGGAAAATCGGGTTCAGAACCCGGTTATTCTGCGCCGTTTCGTGAAACTTTGCGGTGGGTCGCGCGCGCACATTGCGGTCATCCCCACTGCCTCCTCGCTGGATGACACGGGGGATCTCTATGAGTCGGTGTTCCGCGATCTCGGCGCTGACCGAGTCAGTATCCTGCCATTCAAGACACGCCGCGACTGCGAATCGGACAGATACCTGAAGGTGCTCGATCGCGCCGATGGGGTCTTCATGACCGGGGGCGACCAGGTACGCCTCGCCGAGATGCTGAGCGACACGCCGGCGGCGGAGAAGCTTCATAGCCGTAACGCACACGGCATGCACGTAGCCGGGACCTCGGCCGGGGCCTCCGCCATGTCAGCTGCCATGATTGCCGGGGGGAAGAGCGGGGCCACGCCCCGCGCCGGGATGGTCGACCTGGCACCAGGCTTGGGGCTCATCAGCCGTTTTGTTATCGACCAACACTTCGGCCAGCGGGATCGGCTCGGACGCCTGCTCACGGCAGTGGCTTCCATCCCGTTTGGGGTGGGCATTGGGCTGGACGAGGATACGGCTGCGTTCATCGGTCCAGACGAAATGCTGGAGGTGGTAGGCAGCGGCGGCGTCACCATCATCGACGGGTCGAATCTGCGCAACTCTGCAGCTGATTCCGTTCGCCATGACGACCCGGTAGGCTTGACCGGAATACGTCTGCATATCCTGGTTGATGGCAATATGTATCATCTCGGGACGCATAGCCTGGTAGGCGGTACGTTGTCTGCGCGGAGTTACGTCCCCAGTGGATCGAACGCTACTGCTCTGACCTGATCGGCTAGAAGAGGCAAAAGCCGGATCATCCACGAAGCGGGGCAGCGCGTATCTGTGCTGCCCCGCTCCACATTCCGCTTGCCGATATAAAATCGCATATCATGCGTCAACCCCTCGAAGACGCGAAGATAAGACGTCAGCTGATTCGAGCCCGGCAGCAACAAAGCTCCGGCCGGAAAAGTGGGTTACGTGGTGGCTGCACGAGACTTGGGCTACTTCAAGATTTGGCCACTCTATCGGAGTGAAAGTTGGGTCGTGCAAAGGCGCCCATTGGCGGTACACGAGGCTTTATCGTCCCCATCGGGGGCGATGGAAGGCTAATACGAAACGCTGCCATCCTGCGCCGCTTCATCGAGATTTGCGGCGGCTCCCGCGCGCATATCGGCATCATCCTTACGGGCTCCGCGACCAAGGACGCCGGCCGCCGTTATGAAAGGGCGTTCCGTGATCTGGGGGGGGATCGGGTCAGTGCCCTCAAATTTGAGACCCGAGCCGACTGCGAGGCGAAGCGAAACCTGGACATGCTCGATAGTGTCGACGGGCTTTTCCTCACGGGGAGCGACCCGGTCCATCTTTCCGAGACGCTAGGTAGTACTTCGATGGCGCAGAAAATTCGCAACCGGAATGCACAGGGTATGCACGTGGCCGGCACCTCCGCTGGTGCAGCGTTCCTGCCCGGGCAGATGATTGCGGCCGGTGAGAGTGGCACTACGCCGCGTGCTGACATTGTTCAATTAGCGCCGGGCTTGGGCCTGATCGAGCGGTTGATCATCGATCAGCACTTTCGCCACCAGGACCGGCTCGGGCGTCTGCTCATGGCCTTGACTTACAACCCACTTGCCATCGGCATCGGCCTGGATGAAGACACCGCCGCCTTTATCGGTCCGGATCATAGGCTGCAGGTCCTAGGCAGCGGCGGCATCACCATTGTGGACCCCTCCGAACTGCAGCACTCCGCCATACATCCGGATCGCCGCCATGCCCCAGTAAGCGTAGTTGGCCTGCACCTGGACATACTGGTTGAAGGCAGCCTGTATGATTTAACAGCGCATATGGCGAGCATAAGGCGCTAATTTCGCATTCACCCGTCAGGGAGCGACTAGTGTAACGAGGCCTCCCGGAGAATCTTGATCTGAATGTCAGGTACAAAAAAGTCCGAATACATCAGATCGTTACCGACCTTTTCCCAGGAGTCGGGCCTGCATATCTCGCACATCTTTTCCGTCCTGCTGTTTTCTATATAGATCCACGACAGAGCGCCAAAAAACCTTTCGTGCCTTTCCGGCAGATTGTCCGATGAGCTTTCCATAGGTACCCATCCTACCGCGGGGACATAGAACTCTACCCACGCATGATCATAATCCGGCACACAGACCGAGTTGACCCTTGCATATCTCAGTTTGTACTCGGGAACCTTGAAATCCCCGACCGGCCTGCATGCCACCCCGCAAAGCCTCATTAATCCTATCAACAGCTCCATGTACTTTCCGCAAGTCCCTTCGCCGCTTCTCAAGGTCTCAACGGGACTTGTATACGTGTTGTTGTAGCGATACCCCAATCTGCTATAAACATATTCACGCACGGTTTTCGCAATCTTGACTACATTTCCGCGCTCTTTTCTCGGGATCGCCGAAATCAGGTCCGCAGCAATGCGCCTTAACTCTTGCCTATCCATATCGTACCTGAGCTCTCTCTTAAGAAATCGCGTCTTAATTTCGTCTGGATAGCCTGAATCCGGGGCATTCAACTTGAACCTTATCCCATATAGTTCAATTACGGCGCTGTAGCCGAAGTAACGGCGTTCTTTATCAAGCTCAACGCCCCTGAAATCGAATTCCGCAATCTCGTTGCCGCTTTCGTCCCTTCTTATAATCCCAGGAACATCTCCAATAATTTTTACTGATTTCACCTTCTGCCTTCGCGTCTCGACCGGAATCGACAATCTGACGCACATTTTGACGCCCTTGATCCTTTCCAGAATATCATGGGCAGGCTTGAGCATTTCGGCATAAGAAAATTCCACTTCGTAACCATCCGAAAGCCCGAAATTTCCAGCCGTACCAAGCCCCATTATTTTATAATCAAGTTTCTCTATAAAGCCATCTGAAATGTTCCTGTTGAGTTTTATATTTGGACTGTTGTCGACATCCGCCTTCGCGCCCGCATCATCAAAGACATCCCAACTTTTCTGATTGTAGTATATATAGATGCCAGATCTTTCTATATCTGATGTTTTAACTGAAGCTATTCCAGACGCCCCCTCATGGGGTGTCGTCAGCGATGCCAAATGAGTCCCGTCAAGACTGTATATATAAATGGCCCGACTAATGTCACTCAATATGAAGAGGCGATCCCCATGCAAGGTAATGTCGTTTATTCTATTGCCCACATCCACTGACCGTATTGGCCGATCCCCATCCAGAATGAACAAGATCCCGCTACTGTCAGCCACGTAATATCTACCGCCTTTCCAATATAGACCGACAACATCTTTTGCGTCATTGATTGTGACGGTGTCCATAACTTCATAGAACATCCCATTTTCTATCCCGAGCGCATAGATTCTATTAAAACGCGAATAATTGATAATGCCATCCGGTCGCATACATACGGCACCTGCCCCCTTGAATTCGTTGAAGCTTTTGAAGTTGACAACTCCTTGAAAGAATCCCGTCCGAACGTCAATTTTGCCAAGAGCCCCAAGCTCCGGATCTACGACGAAGATCGCATCTTCCTCATTGCTATCTATAGAGGTGATGTTCTTTGCAAAGAGCGGTTTTATCGAGGTGATCACAAATCCCCCGGATCATTCTGATCGGTGAGGCATGGGCCGGGCATACGCCCGACCCATTCTCTCCAAGTCTTGTCGGAGGCGGCGCTTGAAACCGCAACAGAGCTCCTTGAGGGTGTGCGCTGCGCCTTCTGCGCTCAAGCGCACCAAGATCGCTAATGCTGTCGGCCTCTCGACGTTTCCCGCTCCCTGCCTCTCAGGTTTTCCCGCTCCCTGTCTCTCAGGTCGTCTCGCTCCCTGTCTCTCAGGTCCTCTCGCTCACTGCCTCTCAAGTCTTCTTGCTCACCACCTCTCAAGGCCTCTTGAATAAAATCGGCAAAGTCCGAGAGATGCCTTAGATTTGAATCCAGGGGATTGCGCGAAGACCCGCTCATTGCTTCATGACGTATCAGGTCCAGGGCGATTTCGACGGCCACCCTCCGCTTCGAGGAGGCATCCAGCGTGGCGTCGTTATCGTTGTAGAGAAGAAATCTCTGTTTCTCATCCATTTTGACTCTCCAAGGTATTGAACTCCATGAAGGATGGACCTCACGCTTCATCCGCCCTGGAGCCCTGTCACCAGGTCCGCTTGCGACCGCCTGGCAGGTCGTCGTAACCACGGCGAACAGTCATTCAGTCTTCAATCTCTCGCGCCAACCGCACGCCGCGCTCGTCACGAATGATCTCCATGCTACTACTGTCCCACCCGAACCCGCCCAGGTCGTCTTGACGGATCTTGACTGGGGTCGGCCTTCTCTCAATGGCGTGCCCTGTTTGCGCGTCTGGCCTGAAACGCACGATCTGCTCCCAGGCACGTGTGTAGTCTTCGCTCAACAAGAGGAGCAAGTCGCCAGGCCCGGCCATTTCGAGCGCCGACTGATTCGCCGTCTGCTCATCGGCTATGACCTCGATCTGCTCTGCCCCGACTCCATTCTTGCGTAGTGACTCTCGCAGCATTTCCGGCACTTCAAGGTGATCCCGCCCACGCGAGTCACTGTCCCTGTGACAAATGTAGTGCTCAAAGTGTCCCGCCGCGATACGGCCGATCTCCAGGATGTCCTCGTCACGGCGGTCGCCGGGAACCGTCAGCGAAACGATCTTCGCACGCTCGGCTCCCAACCGGTCTACCAGACCGCACATGGTTTTCACGGCCGCGGGGTTATGGGCATAGTCCAAAATCACCCTGAAGGGATGCTGATCGTAGATGTTCAGGCGGCCGGGGGTCTGGAGGAAGGTGTTATCAAAGGTGCGCAGGCCACGGCGGATGCTCTCGAGATCGATTCCGAGGCCGTGGGCGAGGGCTGCAGCGAACATCGCGTTCTGCACATTGTGGAATGCGAGCCCCTGCACCGTGGCCGGGATCACGTGAGTCCACAACAAAGGAAAACGGTGACCGCTGTCCCACAGGCAGACCATGTTGCCGTTTATCTCTTCCTCCAGCACGACCGCCACGCCGCCCGCCTGGACGTGCTCATTTACCAAGGGGTGAGCCGCGTTCATGGTCACGTAGCCCAGGCGGTTTGCGTGACTATGATCCGCCATCTTCAGGCACAAGGCGTCGTCAGCGTTGAGGACGGCCATCTCCTTCGCCACCTCGACGACGATGCGCTTGACCTCCGCCATTTGCTCCACCGTTTCGACCCCGCGCAGGCCTAGGTGATCGGCGGTCACATTGAGGCAGCCCGCCACGCTGCATTCCGGATAGCCCAGACCCCGCCGCAGCAGGCCGCCCCGGGCCGTCTCCAGTACGGCGGCATCCACGGCGGGGTCCGCAAGAATCATGCGGGCGGACGTTATTCCGGTCATGTCACCCTTCACAGTCAACCGTCCGTCGACATAGATGCCGTCGGTGGTGCCCAAACCCACCGTGTACCCCGCCAGTTTCAAGATATGAGCGAGCATGCGCGAGGTGGTGGTCTTGCCATTGGTGCCGGTAATGCTGGCAATGGGAATGGTGCTTGGAGCACCGGGTGGAAACAGCATATCGATGATGGGACCGGCAACGTCCCTGGGCGTTCCTTCAGTGGGCGCCAGATGCATCCGTAGACCCGGGCAAGCATTCACCTCGCACATGGCCCCGCCGGTCTCACGATATGGCGCGGAGATATCCGTGGTAATGAAATCAGCTCCCCCGACGTCCAGGCCGATGGCCCTGATGGCCCGGACGGCCATCTCCCGGTTGTCCGGGTGCACGTTATCGGTAACATCGATGGCGGTGCCGCCGGTGGAAAGGTTGGCGGTGGCACACAAGTAGACGATCTCGCCCGCCACAGGCACCGTCGTGCGACCATAACCCTTGTCAGCAAGGAAGCGTTCTGCCACGCCGTCGAGCTCCACGCGGGTGAGCACGTTTTCATGTCCCGCACCCCGGCGTGGATCCTCGTTAATCTCGTCCACCAACTCCTCGATGGTGTGAACACCGTCACCTGACACATGTGCGGGGATGCGTCTGGCAACCGCCAACAATTGATCATTGACGACCAGCATGCGGTAATCAGACCCCGGTATATAGCTTTCGACGAGCACTGCCTCGCTGTACTCCTGAGCCCTCTCAAAAGCGAGCTCCACCCGCTCCGGGGTTGTAACCTGAACCGATACACCCTGCCCGTGATTGGAGTCCAATGGCTTGATCACAACGGGATAGCCGATCTGTTCGGCACTATGGACGGCGTCGCGGGCGCTATAGACCTTGCGCTGCCTCGGCACCGGCAGGCCCGCGTCACGCAGGATCCGGTTGGTCTCCGCCTTGTCCGAAGCCAGGTCTACCGCGATCTGACGGGTCTCGCTGGTGAGCGTCGCCTTGATGCTTTTCTGGAAGCGGCCGCAGCCGAGCCGTATCAGGCTGCCGCGGTTTAGGCGCGTCCATGGAATCGAGCGCTTCATGGCGGCGCTCACCAATGCGGCAGTGCTAGGTCCCACGTCGCAACCCCGCGCATAACGGATGAGTTCATCCAGTTCATGTTCAAAGTCGAAAGCGTCATCGAAGTTCCGCTCCGGCTTCAGCTTCAGGTCTTCAGGAAGCAGGTGCTCGAGCAGGGCCAGGGAAAGGTCTCCGGCTTGCCGACCGACATCCTCGTCCAGGTATTCGTAGACTATGTCGTAATGCCCGCGCGGCCCGGCGGCGCGCGTCTTGCCAAAACTCACATCCGAGCCTGCCACCTTCTGCAGTTCGATCGCTACGTGCTCCATGACATGGCCCAGCCACGTTCCTTCGCCTTCGACCATGCGCCGCACGAACCCACCGGGGGCTTGATAGGAACAGCCATGTTCCCGAAGGCCGGGCAGATAGCCAAGGAGACGATCGATGAAGCCTTGGCCGAGGCGCCCGGTTGGCCACTCTTCAAGCACCCCCAGATCGATGGTGTACCGAATGACCGGGAAATGGGCATGAATATTGGGTCCTTGATAAGCGATGAGTGACTTGACTTCCATTTCATGACCTCCTGCAGTCTCGTTTCAGGTCATTGGTCTCCAAAGCCGCCGAAGTCCCTACAGCCATGGCCTGATCTGATGCGGTTGTGAGGTAGATGGGAGACGAAATTGGGGATCGTGCACGCCAGCACTGTCCGGCAAGCCGCAAGCACCAACGTGACTCGACGGGCCTTCGCTTCGTTTTCATGCAGGGAATGGACTCGGCCAAGATGGCAGAACAGCATCGCCACGAAACGACTCCGCCTTGACAGCGCGTTGCCGAGATGAGCAGCACTAGCCTTCTTTCTCATTGGCCCTGACCTGGTCCGCTCGATGAGCGCGAGGGCCTGACTGGACATGCTGCAGGGTGCCTTCACGTCGTGCTCCTGGCCGGTGGTAATGTGTTAAACGGTCACCCACACCCTAACGCTCCAGCGTCATAACCTTGAACTGGACGAGAGTTATTACAGGTGAGACGCGCGCCACTTTGTAGTCGTCGCAACAGAGACGCACTCATGGGTGTTCCAAGCACGATGACTGCCCGGAACCATCTCCGACCGATCGGCCACTTTAAAAATAGAGGCATTTCCAGATAAAGCAACATCTCTTCCGTAATTTATCTTGCCGAATCCGAACGCCTATCGGCTCTCAGGAGCAAGGGACCTTGGCGAGCAACTGTCCTTGCGTCACGGCGAACGTGGCCCAACCGAGGAACCACAGATTGCCCGCGCACCGTTGCTCCATGGCAGATGATTCGCCTGAACAACGTAAGTCAGATCATCCACCATCGTCCACTTCGGCGTGTCGAGACCGAGAGTCTCGTCCGGGCCGATCGCTCGATCGCTCGAATAGGCTGGCGGTTCCGCAAAGCCGACAAGAGAGTGCGATTAGCGACCACGCAGATTAGCAACCACGCACGAGTGTCCGGAATGGCCGATGAAGCAACGTTCATCCTCGCGAATGGAATGGCCGCTTGCTGGGGCGGATTCAACCGGTCGATGCAACACAATGAACGTCGCATGAGCGGCGGGAGTGTTGCAAATGAAACAGAGGCGCCGGATCTATTACAGCGAAAGCCAGAAGGCATTGATGTGGGAACGCTGGCGTCAAGGCGAGTCGTTGCAGCACATCGCCCAGCTATTTGAGCGCAATCACTCGTCAGTACAGGGAATTCTGGCGCAAACTGGAGGAATCCAGCCTGCACCCCGCCAGCGATCCAGGCTGGCGCTGACGCTTGCCGAACGCGAGGAGATTTCGCGAGGCCTCGTCGCGGGTGATTCGATTCAGTCAGTCGCCCGGCGACTGTCGCGATCACCGTCCACGATCTGTCGCGAGATCAAGCGCAACAGTGGGCAGGGCGGCTATCGGGCCAGCCACGCCGACCAGCTGGCATGGGATCGGTCGCTGCGCCCGAAAGTCTGCAAACTGGTCGAGCACCGGACGCTGGCCCATATCGTGGCCGACAAGCTCCAGTTGCAGTGGTCGCCCCAGCAGATTGCTGGATGGCTCAAACGCGCCTGGCCAGGCAACGAGGACTACCACGTGTCACACGAGACCATCTACCGCAGTCTTTTCATTCAGGCACGGGGTGCACTGAAGAAAGAACTGCTGGAGCATCTACGGCGCACCCGGGCCATGCGTCGCTCGCGCCATCACACCCAGAAAACGGACGATCACGGCAGGATCCGTGAGGCGGTATCAATCCGTGAACGCCCCGCCACCGTGGAAGACCGTGCGGTGCCGGGACACTGGGAAGGCGATCTCCTGTGTGGCAGTGGCGGTAGCCAGATTGCAACGCTTGTAGAGCGTCAGACGCGCTATGTGATGCTGGTGAAGATCGCGAGCAAGGACAGTGAATCGGTTGCCAATGCGCTCATCAAACACGCTGGAAAGCTGCCTCAGGAACGCTATAAATCGCTTACGTGGGATCGGGGAACAGAGATGGCGGACCATAAACGGTTCACCATCGCCACCGACATTGCCGTGTATTTCTGCGATCCCAAACACCCCTGGCAACGCGGCTCGAATGAAAATACCAACGGCCTGTTAAGACAGTACTTTCCGAAAAGCATCGACCTGTCGGTCTACTCACAGGCCAAACTCAACGCCGTGGCACGACGGCTGAACGAGCGACCACGAAAGACCCTGGATTACGAGACACCGGCTGAACGATTCCATCGAACTATTGCATCGACCGGTTGAATCCGCCGGGTGAATCGGACGTCTGAACGGCCGAACGATCATGTGGGCGAGTGACGCTTCCTGGCCGGCCTCTGCCGCTTGGGCGGTCGCGATATCGGTATGCGTGGTCCAGCGCAATTCCATTCGGCGTTGATCGGGTCGGCCGAGCGCCTTTACTCGCCCTTGCGTGCACCGAAGAGCGGCAGCATCCAGAATGGTTTGAGCCACTGCGCCCAAAGGGGCGCGGCCTCATGCGGAATGCCCCGTTCGGCGTTCGACGGCTCGCGAGCGAGCAGTTGTACAAGTGTTGCTTCCGCTATCCGGCGCCCCTCCGCAAAGCTCATAAAAGCCGGCACCAGTGCGTTGAGTGCAATCGGATCCGTGAGCAGCCCACGCAATGTCTGCTCGTCCATCGCTTCGAGCTGCAGTTCGTACTCGATTTGCAGCGTGCTTTGCAATTCGGCCAAAGTCAGCATGTCCGCCTCCCGGTTGATCGACGAAAATGGTTCGAAGCTTCTTCGCGCATACCGCCTGCATAGCTCGCCATTGACGATCGGAAGCTGCCGCCTCCACCATGCTGCCGCCCGAGCGCATGCGTGCTGCGTATCCGTTCCGTTGGTGAATAGTATGGCGCATTTGTGCAGAGCAGCAAATATCATTTTCATGCCGGTCGCACTCCAGTTGAAGAACACTTTCTGATCAACATTCAAGGGCTTACCCGCATACCGGTTCACAATGTTGAATCAAAAATGAGACTGCTGCAGCGCACACAAACGCAATATGTCTTTGTCGACATTGTCCGGACCGCAACGGCTCCCAACTGCGCCTCACCCGGTGCGGTTCACCTCAAATCCGCACAGTCGTACCTATTTACCTAACCTCCCTTGTGACCAGACGTGTGCGCGACAATCTACGGAATGTGAGGCAGGATACGCACTGAGCGGCAGTACCCGACATTTAACGACGAGTATGGGGACGCTGAACGCGCAATCCTTAGCCATGTTCCAGGCCCGTCTACTCTCTGTTGGGTCTGGCTGCGAACTCTTTTCGAAGAACCCGTGGCGGCGAGCACCGATTTAACGTCGGCGGGAATACGTCGGCGGAAGCTTCACGTTGTTTGCTCAGTTTGCTCAGATGGACCAAGCCCACGGACATCGAAGGTAAAACCGGGGAACCGATTTTCTCCGCATGCCGACAAGAGACCCTCCTCCCGCGATCATCGGCGTTCATGCGCTGCTCGCCGACGCGCGCCTCAACCAGCTGACGCGTACCGACCCATTTCGGTCGGCCGCGAACGGCGGCTTTGCCGAAATCCCCCCACTTATGGTGGCCTGCTACAGCTCTTTCAGCACGTCTTCAAGTACCCTTGCTAGAGCCGCTCTGACGCGGGGCGAGAGCGGCGCGATGCCCGCCGCATAGTCGGCAGAGCGGGCCTCGGCGATCCGCTTGAGCAAGGCACTTCCGTTGGACGTGACGGCCAACTGCTTTTTCCGGCGGTCGTCGGGTGATTCGACGCGCGACACCAGATCGAGCTGAAATAGACGCTCAACCATCTGACTCACGGCGGGCAGCGACATATGCATCTGTTCGGCAAGCGCCGATGGTGTGCTATCAGGGGTAGACGCCAGCCGACGCAGCAGCAATACCTGCTGCAAGGTCACCGATGCGTCCGTCAGGACCGCGAGCGTCTTTCCCTGCGTGTGCGATACGCGGTTGACGAATTCCTGCACCAGATTGCCCAGCGCCGCGGGGTTCAGCATCGTTTCCAATCGTGAGTGGCGGTCAGCGAAGCCGAACGGCATCCCATGCAAGCCGCTCCGGCACCGGAGGCCGTATCGACACCGCCTTGGAAAAGCCGAAACACGTGAGCTCGAGGTGATTGCCGAATGGATCGTTGAAATACAGCGAAGCCTGCCCTGGCGGTCCGAGCTGCAGGGGACCTTCGGTCGGTATTCCATGGGCTTCGATCTTTGCCTTCCACATCAGCAATTGCCGCGGCGGAACGTGAAACGCGATGTGCGGATGGCCAGCGGTCGGCGACGGCTGTCCCGAGTGCTGCAGGAACAAATCCACCCTGGTCTTGCCGCCCAGGAAGACCGAGATATGGTGCGCGCCTTCCCCGCCGCGCAGGGCGGGCGGACGACCGAAGCGCCTTAACGTCTCATCGTCCACTGTCATGAAATAGTGGGCGCCGAGGATGTCGCAATAGAACCGCTGAGCCAGGGGCAAATCGCGCACCGGGATAGTGACGTGGTCAAGTGCACCGACCTGCGGTCGGGTCAGTCCCGCCAGCCGGCGCTTGAGCCAGATTCGGCGCTCTTTGACTGTGAACACAAGACCGATCAGTTGATTTCGCACAGCTGTCCACACGGCGGCCTCCAGTGGTTCAATCGACGAAATAGTTAATGTACATTAATAAACTGATTCCGTTTTGTCAAGGAGGGTTCATCGTGCGGGCGGACAATTGAGCAGGTTCCCAAGCCTGGCATCGATTGAATGTCTGCTTACGGGCGGTCCAACTCAAGCCACGACCGGCAGGAATTGGCCGCAGGATAGGGGTAGGAAACGGCGATCGCCGTCCCCTCCCTCCGAACCCGGTGTGCAGTTTTCCCGCGACGGGCTCTCCAGTCAGTTGTTTCCACATCGGGATTGGCGCACCAATCGATGAGCCTCGGACATCGTGAACAGCCCAAGATTAGCGAAGAAGGCGTTTGGCCATCGGGTGTGATCGCGCAAGCATTTACCTTGACCCGGACGGTGTAACTGTCGGCGCAGGATCGCTCGCAGACGGCGGCGAACAAAGCCGTCGACCGACGAGAAGGTGTATCGGTGGGCATTCTGGAAATAGCCGAACCAGCCGCGCAGGATCGGGTTGATCGACGCAACGATGCCCTCGATCGAATCGCCCCTGTTACGTCTGGTCAGGGCGCGGATTTTGTCCCGCAGCCCCATGAGACTCTTCTTGCGCACCCAACGCTCGCCGGCTTCGAACCGGTAGCCCAGAAACTCGAACCCTTGACCTTCCAGCCGGCAATCCCCAACGTGGGTTTTGTCCGGATGCAGTGTCAAGCCGTTCGCATTCACCCAGGCCCGCATGCGAGTGAGCGCAGCTTCCGCTTCCTCGCGCGTGCGGCATAACACCACGGCGTCATCCGCGTAGCGCACCATTACCAGCCCGGCTTCGCGCATTTCCACGTCAAGCTCGTGCAGGTACAGATTTGCCAACAAGGGGCTGACAACCGCCCCTTGAGGACTGCCGGAAGTCGGCGTCCAACGCGTCATGTCTTCCATGATGTCCTGCTTGAGAAAGGACTGGATGAGTTCCAGAACCCGGCCGTCCGAGATTCGCCCGGCCACTCTTGCAAGAAGAGGTGAGTGTGGAATCGAGTCAAAATAGCTTTGCAGGTCAGCATCGACCACCCAGCAGTAGCCCGCTTTCACATGCCGATCCACTTCGCGCAGCGCATCCTTGCAGCCTAGGCCCGGGCGAAAGCCGTAGCTTCTCGGCTCGAACTCATGCTCAAAGATCGGCTCGATCACCAGCCTCAGGGCCGCCTGAACGACGCGATCCTTTACAGCGGGTATACCGAGCGGACGACGTCCTTTACCTTTCGGTATGTAGACGCGCCGCACTGGCTGCGGGCGATAGCTACCATCCTGCAATGCATGCGCCAGTTCAGCGAGGTATCGGTCCCGCGCTTGCGCGAATCGCTTCACGCTCATGCGGTCCACTCCCGCCGCCCCGGCGTTCTTCTCGACCTGAGCCCATCCCAGCGCGAGCGTCTCCAGGCGAAACACCTTGTCGATCAGACTGTGCCATTTGCCTCCTTTAACTCCGTTTTGTAGAGCAGCCAACATAGCGTCCGTCCAGATTGAAGCCGACGCGAATTTCCGCTGCACGCAGCTTCCCGGCGCGTCTGCATCTTGTTTAGTCGTTTCCGACACTGGCGATGCTTCGATCTTCACCTCTGCTTCCTTCCGGTCTTTTGCTATCAACTTTCCTGCCCCGCTTCCCTAGTGCGCCTTTTGCTCTGACGCAGGTCTCCACGGCTTGACGCTGCCGTGTGCAGTACTATCGGGACTCTGACTCCTGCCAGCGTTCACCTCGCTGACAGGTCTCCCCGCTTGCTTCGCACTACCGTCCCATCGTTCCGTCCTCAACCACGTGGTACGCCACCGCACCGCTTTGTCCGCCACGACAGCGTGCTGTGTTGTTTCCAGGCTTCGCCACTTTAGTGCAGGCTCGCCGCCATACCCCGCCGAAACAGGTTCGTTAACCTACGGACCGACAGTTCGCTTCCGGTTACTCCCCACCCCGCCTCACGACGACGCAGTTACCTTCAGCTACGGAGCTGTGGCCAACTCCGACGGGGACTTACACCCCGCAGATAGCACGCCATCACGGGCGTACACTAAACCGCTCGCGCGGTAGTGGGGGGGGAGAGCAAGAGTCAGTGCCTGGCGTTCGCCTCGTGCGGTTGCCCGATGCCCGAACCACAGCGAACTGGCGGGGAGGCCACCAGGAGCAGGATGGAGATGCCCGACCGGGTATTCCGTCCACTGCTCCAGGAGGCTCGGCCATGCGAAGCTCGAGAACACCGCGCTCTACGTCCAGGTGGCCACCGACCTGCTGCACGAGGTCACCAGTCCGCTGGACCGTTTGCCCTCCGAGTAGGCCCGCGCGCTGTAGCGCCTCATGCTGGAGGTTGCGGACATCTTCCGCAGCCACGGGCCTGCGTGGCGAGCCACGGCACACCTGAGCCTGGGGCAGCTGAAGGTCATGTCGGCCATCGAACGGTGCCGCACGGCGGCACTGGGCGGACATGTGCTGCGCTGTTCCGGCTGCGCAAGGACAGGGGTGTCCTTCAACTCGTGCCGGGACCGGCATTGCCCGAAGTGCCAGGCCGGCGCCGCCCACCGCTGGCTCGAGGCGCGCCAGGCTGACCTGCTGCCCGTCGAGTACTTCCACGTCGTCTTCACACTGCCCGCCGCGATCAGCGCGATCGCCTGGTACAACAAGCGGGTCATCTACGGCCTGCTGTTGGACATCGCCGCCGACACGCTGCGTACCATCGCCGCGGATCCCAGGCACCTCGGCGCCCAGATCGGCGCCACGCTCGTGCTGCACACCTGGGGTTCGGCGCTCACGCATCATCCACACGTGCACGGCATCGTCCCCGGCGGCGGCCTGTCACCTGACGGTGAGCGCTGGATCGCCTGCCGGCCCGGCTTCTTCCTGCCGGTGCGCGTGCTCTCACGCCTGTTCCGTCTTCATCTGCCGGCACTGCGGCGCACCGATGATCGTCGTCGACATCCTCGAGCGCAGCGCCCCGATCCGCGCACCGCCGATGTGCCGGGGTCAGACATGAGCACAACGTTTCCCCGATATCTGAACCGACCGTCGGCTTTGCGGCAACGCGGCCCACGAGCGGACGTTCGCGCCTGGCGCTTCGAAAGGCGCCTCCCGCGTGCGCATCACCATCGTGATTGCACGACAGCGCCGCTTCGCTACGGCGTCAGCGCCCGTCCGGCATCCCGCGTGGCCGCACCGCATCCGACATCGCTGAACATCCCGACCTATCAATCGCCATAGCGGCGAGTTCCGACCACAGCGGAGCACTCCGCGGTTTCCTCCATCGGGCTTATTCGACGCCTGCCGGCACGCGCGGAGGCATTCACATTCCTGCGGGCGATGGCAGGCATCGAACAAGCCTTAACGATCTTTGCCGGCGACGCGATGCTCGCTATCATTCTTTCGATTCCTCAGCGCAGTTCGAGTTGGGGCTCAAGAATGCGGAAGTGATGCGAGGTTGACCGATAACGATTTGACTGCATCGACTGTTTCGCGCACAAGCGTCGCGACCAGATCCGCAGCCGGCATAGCTCTCGAGAGGCGTACTCCCTGCCCAGCCCATCGTGCCGCGAATTCGCATGTGCCATGTGCTTGCGCTGCAGCGTCGAGCGCTTTGCCTGCGACGAAAGCCAACGGAAAATCGGGTACTGGCGGACAACCGGGATCTTGCCCGAGTTTCGTGAATTGATTCTCGATGGCCCGGGCGGGCCTGCCCGAGATCACGTTCGTGAATGTCGTGCGGCTTTGGGGAGACAGGAGCGCGGCCCGGTCGGCTGAATCCGCAGCAGACTCGAACGTGGTCAGGAAAGCCGTTCCCAATTGGGCCGCCTGCGCGCCGAGAGCGAGCGCGGCTGCGATACCTGCCCCGTCCATGATTCCGCCCGCAGCAATCACCGGAACCGGCGTTTCGCGCACCAGCAATCGGACAAGCGGCATCGTTCCGAGACCTTCATCCGACGACCCTGGATCAAACACGCCGCGGTGTCCGCCTGCCTCAACACCTTGCGCGACGACTGCGTCGATTCCGGCAGCGGCAATGCGTTCAGCTTCGTCCAGGCTGGTCGCCGTCGCCATCAGCACGATACCGGCGTCGTGAAGTGCGGCGATCTTTGCCGGTGCAGGCAAGCCGAAATGGAAGCTGACAACACCTGGACGCTCCTGCAATAACATCGCCAGCATTGCGTCGTCATCGAGGAAGCTTGCGAAGCCACGGCCGAAGGTCGTCGGGGGCCGAGCGCCGTAGCGTGCGAAATGCGGTTTCAGATAGGCAAGCCAACGTGCCTCGCGTTCCAGATCGACGCCTGGAGGAACGTGACAGAACACATTCACGTTGAATGGCCGGTCCGTCAGCGAACGTGTCTCGCGAATGAGCGCACGCGCGCTGTCCACCGTCATTGGGCCGAGACCGATGGAGCCGAGCGCGCCTGCATTGGACACCGCTGCGGCCAGCGCCGGTGTAGCCCAAACGGCCATCGGCGCCTGAATGATCGGTACCGCTATTCCGAGTTTCGCGAGCAGATTCGTTGCCTTCGATACAGCGTTCATCGCCAGCCTCCTCTATTCAACTGTCCGCGCGGAGCCGGCGTGGTGCCGGGTGGAACTACGTCGCTCCGTCACGATTGCAGGATACGCGATGTTCCCGCGGCGTAGAGCGAAGTAAACTCGTCACCCAAAACGAAGTAAAGTCGTCAACACCCGGTTTCACGCATCGCACAGGACCGTTTTGGGGCGTCGATCATTGGAAGCTTCTCGCGCACCCGCCCCTGCCACCCGAGCCCGCGAGCTACAGGTCGTGATCGTCACTATCAAGGCAAAAGCTGCCGGCCATGCGATTGTGGAAATGTCGCGCGATGGCAATGCGATGCTCTTTGCGCATCGCTGGCTTCGTTGCAAAAGCTGGAGGAGATCGGATCGCGTAAAGCGCGCCGCAGCGCGCACAACGATACGGAGAGCCCACAAGACTCGCGTTGAGGATGTAGGGTGTCTCCTGCCCGCAATGCTGGCATTTCGTCTCAAGCTTCTGTCGGTGAGCGGGACAGCGGCTTTCACTAAACATCTGATACGTCACGCTGTGATGACCAAGTGATGTGCATTGCCTGCAATACCGGAAAACCGGGTGATGCCGTCCCCGCTGGCCGGATTCAAGGAGTGAAGCGCGCAACACCTTGCCGGGCAGTAGCAGCATGCGCCTCAGATGCTTCAGATCAACGGCATCACGTATCGGCTCAACGCCTTCATACGGGTCAATGTCCACACCCATTAGCCGGACCAGTGCGTGCCCGGGCAGCCCATTTGCACGCGCGAACTTCCACAGGATCGATACGATCGATTCACCAGGCAACAGCCACCTTGCATCGAATATGAAGCCCAATGCCGGGGTCAGTCGTCGCTCGTCGAGATTGAGGATCGGGAAACGCGGCGCAATAAGCGCGGGCGCCTCCTTATGCGTGGACGAGCACACGGCCGGTTGCATGGCGCGACTGGACATAACCGGAGCGGCGCACGGTGTGTGCCCATAACGATGGGTCCGGACAATACCCCGGAGCATCCCTGAGTTCGCTATCCTTGAGTACGACCTCGACGGCCCGCGTGAACGATTCCATCGGGATCTCGAGGCGGCCAGGCAGCGTCGCCTTGTGATGCGCGGCCTCGAACGGATTCCACAGTACGGCCGCATCGCTGACAAGTCGATAACCAGCATCGAACGCCTGTGGCAGATAAAACCTCGTGAAGCTCCACTGCGCCCCTCCGGATAGGCGGTCTGGTCGTAACCGTTCAGACACGTGGCGACATCTCCGGCATTGCGGATGACATGGAAAGCAAGTTCCTCGACCATCAGGCGCGCGACGATCTGCGTCTTGCCGGTGATCTGCAGCGCGCTCTTCTGAGTGAGCAACTCCTGCTGACCAACGAGGAACGTAAACAGCTTGATCTGCTGGCGGTCGAGTGCATCGTGTACATCCCTCAGCCACTCGTATTCGTTTTCGTTGTAGCGTTGGGCTTCATCGCAAAAGAGCAGAACCGTCCCGCTGCCAGCGCGCGCACCGGATCCGCAGCGAAAGCCGCATGCGTTTCGCGGGGTTGGTGCCCGCGTTCGGATCATGATCGCCGACAGCTTCGAGCAGGTTTGAAAAGAACGGCCCTTCTGCGTGCCGCGGCTTGTGCTCACACCGGGCGTGATAGATCCTCGAGCGCCTGCTGAAGCCGGCGCAGCATCATCGTCTTGCCGCTGCCGATGACACCGCACACGGCGATCAACCGTCCTTCGAAGATTGCCCCCTTGGACCCAGCGATGCGCTTTGTGATGTTCGGTTAGCGGGGCGGCCCGTCCGTGTCGCCTGGTTCGATGCGGGGTTGCACGAGGCGGTGCGCACACGGTCCGCGGCCGGATATGGCGCCGAGGATCAGTTCCGCGATCGCCTCGCCGGACGCGTGCCCGGTCGGCTGCACGACCGCCATCACCGTGCGAGGGAACGCGACGTCGGCTGGTACGCCGTCGTAGACGATCAGGGAGAGATCCGCGCCGACTGTTTTGCCGCTGTCGCCGATCGCCCGGAATGCGCCCGTTCCAGCGATATTGTTATCGACCAGCACAGCCGACAGCGGTTCGGCGAGCTTGAGCAGGCTCCGGACCGCTTCGTAGCCGCCCGTTCTGTCGAAAGGGCATTCGATCACCAGTTGCGCCTCGGGTTCGATGCCGGCCTCGCGCAGAGCCGTCAAAAACCCCGCGCGCCGTTGCGCCGCGAAGTTGAGCGTCAGTGGCGCGCTCACCATGCCGATTCTTCGATGCCCGAAGCCGATCAGGCGTTGAGTCGCCGCGCGAGCACCCGCCTCGTTGTCGAAGTCGAACCATCCGTATGGCTGCTCGCTGTTTGTACGTCCGTACGCGATGAACGGGAAGTCGCGCTCCTGGAGAAACCGGACGCGCGGATCATCTACCAGCGTGCGCGCCACGATCAGACCATCCACCAGCTTGCCGTCGACGAGGCGCCGGTACGTTTCGAGTTCCGCATTCGGCCGCGCCGAAACAATGAAAAGGTCCAAGCCGCCTGCTCCCAGACCCTCCGTCACGCCAGCGACGACTTCGCCGAACCTGGGGTCGTCGAGCGCATTGGCACCGAATGGATACACCAGTCCCACGGCCTCCGCACGGCCTGTGGCAAGCCTGCGAGCCGTGGGGTCGGCGTGATAGCCGAGTTCCTGGGCGGCCTGCCTGACTCGCGCCCGGGTGGCTTCGCTTACATCGTCGTATCCATTTAGGGCTCTGTCGCAGTAAGGTCAACGGGTCAAGGAGCGGTGATATGCGGAGGATTGCTTATGAAACGAGCGAGTAGAACTGCTGTGCGGGAGACAGCGGAGTCTCGCCCCGACATTTCATCTGCCCTTTCTTGATCATGTGCATTAATTCGACGCCACTTAGAATGACGCGCGCGCAGTGGAAATCCTTGAAGCCCAGCATCGGTCGGGTGATGCGTTTGATGGCCCGATGGTCCTGCTCGACCACGTTATTCAGGTACTTGACTTGACGAATCGTAATGGGCGTCTCTCGCTCGGCGTTCACCGCGTGCAACGCAGCCGGATTAGAGCCGCTTTTATCCATGGTTACCGTCTCGGGTACACCGTTCTGAGCGATCGACTTTTCAAAGAAGCGCCGCGCTGCCACCTTGTCGCGCTTGGCTCTGAACAGGAAATCGATGGTTTGGCCCGCCTTGTCCACCGCCCGGTAGAGGTACTGCCACTGGCCTTTGACTTTGATATACGTTTCGTCCATCCGCCAGCTCTTGCCTACCGGCTGCTTGTGCTTACGGAGCGTCTTCTCGAACAGCGGCACCAACTTGATCACCCAACGATGCACCGTGGAATGATCAACCTCAATACCGCGCTCGGCCATCATTTCTTCGAGATTACGCAAACTCAGTGAGTAGGCGACGTACCACCGCACGCATAGCAACATCACATCGAGCGGATAGTGAAGGCGCTTTAGCACTCGGGTGATGCCCGCAGCAAGCGTCTTTCGCGGTGTTTGGGTCTTCTTCATCGGCCAGCCAAAGCATATTTGTCAGGCTCGAATACTACCTCTCCCGCGTTAACGCGACAAAACCTTCCATCACAACGTTGCGATTGGAACTTGCCGCCGCCTTACTTGCTTGCCTTGAACGGTGCCCGTACTTCGGCCGGAGAACCGCGTAGTTGTTAATACAGTAGTACTAGTTGAATGAAATGATGGCGACACTCGCCAGGCGCTAGCGAACAAGACGCTACTGCGGCGCCTTGCTCAATGCCTTCCAAACGACTTTAGCCGCCGCCAGAAATGCGTTCGGATCGGGTGCGTTGTCCCCGGCGCGCCGAAGGAAAACGAGCAAACCTTGCAATTGCGATACAAGCAGCGCGCCGCGAAGCGCACATTCCCCCGACGTCAGCGCAGGGTTGATTTTCGCAACGAGGCCCGCGAATATGTCCTGGAATTCAGCGGTGATTTCCGCCGAAAGCTTGCGCGCAAAATCCTCACGCTCAGCGAGACTCCAGTGTTCGAGAGCGAATGCGGCGGTTCTGGCATCGGGTGCCATGATGCCGGCGAACGTCTCATCCATGATCGCATCGAGGCGGGCTTCAGGCGATAGCAGCTTGTCTTTCGCAAGGGCGCGAAAAAGCTCGATGTAGCGGTCCGCCATTGCCTTCAGCGTGGCTCTTAGCAGGTCTTCCCGAGTACCGAAGTAATGCTGCAATGTACTCAAGCGAATGCCCGCATCGCTCGCGACCTTGCGTTGGGTGAACCCCGCGTTCCCCAAGGTCGCGAAGACGTGCATCGAAACTTCGATGATCTCCGGCACGCGCGTCACTCTATTGCCTCGATGCTTGAGCTCAGTCGCTGAATCCGTGCCAAGCATCTGTGCCGATGTAATGGTGATGTCCTTCATCCCCGCTCCATTCCTTCAGTATCGATTGCAAGCCCTCGCGGCTATCGCTCTCTGTCACATGACCTATTCATCGTAGGTCAAAAAACCAATTAAGCATAGACAGAATGACCGTTAGGCAAGCCTTAGGCGCAGAGCTGCAATGTAGTAGTTACTTCACGGGCACTAGATCATCTTATTTACCAGTACTCTCCCTTTCAAAAAATGAGCTTGAATATTGGTCATTTGACCTCTAGTATTTGGTCATGAGACCAATAAAACATCGCAGACAGACGGGCGGCATCAACGGCAAGTTGGTTGAAGGAGCAGTAGTGATGGATACCCATGAGAAATCGTTGCGTTGGCTCATCGAAAAATGGGTTGCGCCAACTCCGTCCGTGCCGGTTCGCCTGACTCGGTACGGTAGTGCGAAGTCGGGCCACGGTCGTTGCGTACGGGTTGAGTCGTTGCGCGACACGGGCTCGCTGACACTCTTCTTTTTCCGTCATGATGATGGATTGTGGTGCGTCTTCCCGCCCTCATCGGCACGGCCTGCGATGCGTGCTTACGCGCTGGCAGCGTGAGCGGGTCCGCAGGCGTAGAACGCAATAAAGTTGTCAACGTTGCGACATTGAAATTTTCAACTCGCAGGACCCCTGAGGTTGACCCGGTTCGACGGATAGATTTGCAGTTGAGTTTTAATTCGGTGTGGCACCTCCCGATAAGGTTGAAATGCGGGTTGTCCACGGTCGGGCGGCGGGTCGCCTGTCACGACCACGACGCTGCCTGGCGGTGGACAACCCGCGCGTCGATAAGCTTTGACCTTGCGCACGCAGGTTTTCGACCTCGAGCGGCGAACAGTAGCCGATGCTGCTGTGCAGGCGGCGTATGTTGTACCAGCTCTCCAGAAACGAGAACAGACGCTGCCGTGCCTGTTCGTGAGTCGCGAAGTGTTCGCGACAGAGCAGTTCGGCTTCGAGTGTGCCGAAGAACGACTCGCACATCGCGTTGTCATAGGCATCGCCGGCCGTGCCCATCGACGGCTGTACGCCTGCTTCGTGGCAGCGCCGTCCAAAGGCAATGGACGTGTATTGACAGCCTTGATCGGAATGTAGAATCACACCGTCATGGCGTCGTTGCTGCAACGCCATGTCCAGCGCGCGTAACATCAGTTCGGTATCCAGATGGCTGGACATCGCCCAGCCGATGATGCGACGGCTGAACACATCCGGCACGACCGCCAGATAGAGGAATCCTTCGCCCGTGGGTACATAGGTCGCATCTGCGACCCACAGCACGTTTGTCGCGTCGGCACTGAAGTGCCGGCGCACCAGATCAGGCGCACGCCGGGCGCCTGCGCGTGGCCGTGTGGTGCGCGGCCAGCGCCGCCGGCTTGCCCCGCACAGACCCGCCATACGCATGAGGCGCGCCACCCGCTTGCGCCCCACGTGTACGCCTTCGCGCGCGAGCTGCGCATGGATACGCGGTGCCCCATACGTGCCGCGCGAGCTCGCATGTAGCGTGCGGATGCGCGAGAGCAGTTGCGCATCGCTGCGTGTGTGCATCGCGGGCTCACGCACCAGCCACGTGTAATAGCCGCTCGTCGAGACGCCGAGCAGCCGCGCCATCATCGCAATGGGCCAGCGGGCCCGGTTCGCTCTCATGAACCCGTACCGCCCTTCGGTGGAATGGATCCCGTCTCCCTCGCGAACCAGGCTGCCGCGTGAGAATGAAATGAACGCGTCCCACCCGAAACCGTGAGAGCAGAGAAACGAGGTGAATCCTCACGAGCCAACGGCATCGAAGTGCCCAGGTGGAAAATGCACGCATTTCCCCAGCAACCGGAGGATTCACGATGAACAGTATGGCAGTCGGTGTAGACATCGCCAAGAACGTGTTCCAGGTGCGTTACGTCGATCAGGCAACCGGCGAGATCGTGAACAAGCCAATCAGGCGGGCCAAGTTCCTTGAGCATTTCGTGAACCGGGCTCCGTGTCTGATCGGGATGGAAGCGTGTGGCGGAGCCCACCACTGGGCTAGACACCTGATGAAGCTCGGTCACGAGGTCCGGTTGATGCCGGCGGAATTCGTTAAGGCTTTCAACATACGGAACAAGAACGATGCAGCGGACGCCCGAGCGATTTGGCTGGCAGTGCAGCAGCCGGGCAAGCCAGTGGCAGTGAAAACGGAAATGCAGCAGGCGATGATGGCGCTGCACCGCATGCGCGAGCAGCTAGTGAAGTTCCGCACGATGCAGAGCAACGGACTGCGCGGAATACGGCGAGGTGATGAGCAAGAGCCGAGCGAAGCTGGACAAGGAGATATCGGCCGTATTCGAGCGGATCGCAGAGCGTCTACCCGCGGCGCTGATCGATACGTTGCGCGAGCAATGGAACGGGTTGGTGAGGCTCGACGAGCAGATTGCCCAGGCGGTTTCAAGAGTGAAGCGCAACAGCGGGTTTAATGTTTGGAGCCTTGAGGTTGACTTGCTGAAGCAAGGGTCGCGGCGAAGACCTCGAACGGCGAATGGAAGGCATGAGTGAAGTTGACCCGCGAAAACGGACACCTATGCTTTTGATCAGGAGGTGTCGAAAATGGGCAGGCATCGTACCCCATACCCTGTGGAATTCCGGGCTCACATGGTCGAGCTGGTTAAGGCCGGAAGAACGCCTGAGGATCTGGCGCGCGAGTTCGAGCCGACCGAACAGACGATCAACAACTGGGTCGCGCAGGCCGATCGCGATGCGGGTGTGCGTCACGACGGGCTGACCACGGCCGAGCGGCAGGAACTCACACGGTTGCGTCGCGAGAACCGGCAACTGAAGATGGAAAGGGACATTCTCTCGCAGGCCGCGGCCTGGTTCGCGAGGGAGACGGGAGCCGTTCCGCCGAAGGGCGGTACGGATTCATGAGAGCGAACCGGGCCAGGTGGCCCATTGCCACGATGGCACGGCTGCTCAGGGTCTCCGCGAGCGGCTACTACGCATGGCTGGTGCGTGAGCCATCGAAACGCTCGTGTAGCGATGCGCAACTGCTCGAGCGCATCCGCACGCTGCATGCGAATTCACGCGGCACATATGGGGCGCCACGTATCCATGCGCAGCTCGCGTGGGAAGGCGTGCATGTGGGATGCAAGCGGGTCGCACGTCTGATGCACCTGGCCGGCCTGCATGGTGCGAGCCGGCGGCGCTGGCCACACACCACGCGGCAACGCGCGGGGGCTCGGCGCGCTCCGGATCTGGTGCGTCGGCACTTCTGCGCGGAGGCGACAAACATGCTGTGGGTGGCGGACGCCACCTACATCCCGACTGGCGAGGGGTTTCTGTATCTGGCCGTAGTCCTCGACGTGTTCAGTCGCCGAATTGTAGGCTGGGCGATGTCAAGCCATCTGTACACCGAACTGATGCTGCGCGCACTCGATATGGCGTTGCTGCAGCGACGCCACGAGGGCGTAATTCTACATTCGGACCAGGGATGCCAATACACCTCTATTGCATTCGGACGGCGCTGCCGCGAAGCCGGTGTGCAACCGTCGATGGGGACGGCCGGCGACGCGTACGACAACGCGATGTGCGAATCGTTCTTCGGCACGCTTGAAGCGGAGCTACTCTCGCGAGAACTCTTTGCGACTCGTGAACAGGCCCGGCAACGCATCTTCTGGTTCCTGGAGGGCTGGTACAACGTACGCCGCTTACACAGCGGCATTGGCTATCGTTCGCCGCTTGAATTCGAAAACCTCAACGTTAAAAGGCAAACCGTATCGCCTTGCGGGTTGTCCACCGGCGGGCAGCGTCATGGTCGTGAGAGGCGACCCGCCGCCCGCCCGTGGACAACCCGCGACTCAACACTCAACGGAGGTTAGATCGCATCAAATCGCAGGCTGCAAATCCGTCCGTCGAACCGGGTCAACCTCAGAGTTGCACGAGGTCGGCTGTTCAGACTGTCGGCGATAGCGTCAAGTTCGTCCTGACTGTAGACCGGAAGGTCCGTGCCTTTGGGCAGATACTGGCGCAGCAGCCCGTTGGTGTTTTCGCAAGTGCCGCGTTGCCAGGGACTGTGCGGGTCGCAGAAGTACACCTTCACGCCGGTTGCGGCGGTGAGTTCTTGATGCCGCGACATTTCTTTGCCCTGGTCGTAGGTGAAGCTCTGCCGTAATGGCGCGACAATCGAATTGAGTTTGGCGGAGAAGCCGGCCAGCGCTGAAGCGGCGGTGGCATCTTCCATCCTGGCAAGCAGCACCAGACGGCTGGTCCGTTCGACCAGCACGCCTACCGAGGACTGGTTGCCGGCACCCTTGATGAAGTCGCCTTCCCAGTGCCCAGGCAGCAGTCGGTCTTCGATTTCGGGCGGCCGCACATGAATACTGACCATGTCGGGAATCTGTCCGCGCCGGTCTGTGCCCCGTGTACGCGGCATGCGCGTGCTGTGGCCATGGCGCAAGCACGCAATGAGCTGACGGCGCAGTTCGCCGCGCGGCTGGGCGTAGATAGCCGTGTAGATGGTTTCGTGCGAAACCTGCTGGGTCGGGTCGGTCGGATACATACGCTTCAGTGTGCCCGATATCTGCTGAGGTGACCATTTCCACTCGAGCAGAGTGAGAACGATGCGCCAGCAGACGCTTTGCAGGCAAAGCTTTGGGGGGCGGCGACCCGCGCTGCGGCGTGCGGCACTGAGCGCTTCAGCCGACACGGACGCGTAGCCAGCAGGCAAGCTGTTTCGCGCCAGTTCACGGCTAACGGTGGCTGGCGAGCGACCGAGTATCCGGGCCATGGCCCGGATACTCGAACCCTGCAGATGCAGACTTGCAATGATCAGGCGCTCTTCAGGCTGAAGTTGTTGATACTGAGTTCTTTCGTGCATCGCAACACCTTATACGAAACAGGTGTTGCACTTCAAATTTGAGGCCGCCCGTTTCGATAACGACCTACTGGGCAGAGGCTGCAGGACGTCAGTTCGTCTGGAGCGACTGGCAACCAGCCTGGGCGACACATCTCGAGCAGAGACAGAATTGCGGAATACTCCTTGCTCAACCGGAGACCCCCATAGCCACCAGCCCGGAGGAACAGAAGCCCGCAGGAGGTTCTTTACACCCAGCGTGCCACTCTCATTGCGAGTCGAAGGTTCAAGCTCGCTGCGCGCAAGAAGCTCAGTGTCGGTGTCCTTGCGGAGGCGCACTGGTTCCTTCCCCCGCGGGCCACCCCATCGCGCCGAGCAGTCGAAGAGATGTTCATTCGACGCGGCGCGATAGTGCCGGAGCCCATTGTTGACACCTCGTCTGTGGCCGTTTTAAAAGAGCCCTGCTTGATAGCGATTCATAGGGAGTGACTCGCGTACATACAACACTTGCCGGGAACGAGTAAGGTCGCAGCGTCGCCGCTACGCCTCCCCCTAAGAACCGTAGGTGCAAGTTTCCATGCATACGACTCAAGCGTTCCAAAGCCACACGCCTAGGCGACAGGCATCCGTCAACTGACGCCTGCGCATTGCCTTGCCAAGGGGCGCTCACGATGCGCGTGCGTCCACTCGCATACCGTTCGACTGAAGCCGCCAACGGGCTCGGGACCCTCACGCCCAAACGCGGTGCCTGCGCCGCTCGTCACGACTGTTCCGATGTAATAGCGAGGTCGAAGGCACGAGAGTCAAACCGTTTCCAGCATTTACATGTCAACCAATACCTATTTTTTTGTGGCAGCTTTGGCTTGTTCAACGGCCTGTCTGGTCGCCTTGTTTGAGGCGGAAGCTGCTGCCTCACCGTTGTTTTCGGGAATTCCGCGTGCTTCTTCGGCGGCCCTCTTGCTGGTTTCAATCGTTGCGCTCGTCGCCTCACTGACCGCCGTAACAGCTGATTGCAACGCACTCACAGCGGCTTCGCTTCCCGCCGGTGCATTGTTTGAGACCTTGTCAATAAGCGCTTGGGTATTCCGCTGTTGCCGCCTGAACTGGGCCTCAGCACTCCTGGCCAGTTCGGCCTGGGCGTTGAACATGATGTTGTACAAATGCCGCCAGTACGACTGTGCTTCTTCCATGACGGCTTGCGCCCGCTTTGCCTGCAATGCGAACAGCTGCTGCGGGTCTTTGGTTGACAACGCCGTGCTGATGATTGCCTGATTTTCGGAGAGCGTCGATTTAGCCGCCCGCAGGTTCAGCTCAGTCAGCTTTTCGATGCAGCCGAATGCGTGGGCCCACGCATCGGATAGGGTTTCGAAGCTGGCTCTCTGCGAAGCAACCGCCAGTTCGCCGGAAAGACTGCTCATTGCAACCTCCATCTGGGTAACGTGGCGAGTGGTCCGTGGAGCCACTTGAAGGAACCTGAACGACACGCCACAGGGCAGAAATCAGAGGTGCAGCAAGGGTTGGTCCCGGCAACGCGTGCAACGTCAGCTAGTGCTTTGCATTGCATACAGCGGCGCGCCATACAAGGCGCCTCAGTCATGCACGACGATGCATGGCGAGACAGCTTCCCTGACTATCTGCGCAACAGTCGCGGCGCGAGCACCGTCGCGCCGTTCTCTGTGCGTGCGCGTTCGGGAATGGCCGTATCAATGCCCGTCTCATGGGAAGAGCTGAAAAGCGTCGAGCTCGGCGCCCCCTGGACGATGAGAAGTAAGCGCCTCGCGTCGGCCGTTCGTGATGTGTCGCGCGCATGTGGCACGCTATCGGTAACGCGTTGATCGATACCTCGCGGATACCGGCAGGAGACGTTGCGGCGATCAGGTTGTCGCTGACGGCGGAGTGGATTGCGTGGGCAACTTGCCGACCATGTTCCAGGGCAGCAGTTCGTCGATGCGACTGATTTTGTGGTCCGCGATGTGAGTCAGGATGTATTCCAGATATGCACGGGGGTTGATGTCATTCAGTTTGCACGAGCCGATCAGACCGTACATGGCAGCGGCCCGTTCGCCTCCACTGTCGGAGCCTGCAAACAGGAAGTTTTTCCTCCCCAGACTTACACAGCGCAGAGCGTTTTCGGCGAGAGCGTTGCTGATCTCAATACGACCGTCTTCGCAGTACAGAACGAGTGCGTTCCATTGATTGAGCGAGTAGCGTATCGCCTTGGCCAACTCGGATTTTGCCGACAGGGTCGCGATCTTGTCCGTCATCCACGCCTTGATGGTCGCGAGCACCGCGAGGCTTCTCTCCTGCCGTACGCGCAATCGTTCGGCGGCGGGCTCGCCCCGGATATCAGCCTCAATGTCGTAGAGTTCGCCGATCAGCTCGAGTACGTGCCTTGTCGACTCAGTCGGCGTGCGGACATGAACGTCGTATATGTACCGTCTCGCGTGATCCCAGCAAGCCGCCTCACGAATCTTGCCGCCTGCATACAGCTCGTCGAAACCACCGTAGGCGTCGGCCTGCAGGACGCCCTTGAATCCGGCCAGATGAGTCTGCGGATGTATCCCCTTTCGGTCGGGCGAGTAGGCAAACCAGACTGCGGCCGGGTCCGTCGAGCCCGAACGGCTGTCGTCGCGAACGTACACCCACAGGCGACCCGTGCGCGTCTTTTTGTTGCCCGGTGCAAGCACCGGGATCGGCGTGTCGTCCGCGTGCAGCTTGAACGTTGCCATCGTGTAGACGCGCAGCGCTTCGGTCAACGGCTCGCACAAAGCCTCGCACTGGCCGACCCAGCGCCCCATGCTGGCGGGGTCGAGCTTAACGCCGTCACGCGCGGCAATTGCCGACTGCCGGTACAGCGGTTGATGATCAGCGAACTTCGAAACGAGGATGTCAGCAAGCAGGCCCGGATGCGCGATGCTGCGCTCAATTGGCAAGCCCGGCATCGGCGGCTGCGAGATGTGATTGCAGCAGGTGCAGACCGCCTTGCGGCGGATCGTGCGAATCACCTTGAACATGGCGGCGACACGGGCAAGCTGCTCGGACACGTCCTCGCCGAGTGGCCGCATGGTGTTGCCGCAGTTCGGGCAGCTCGGATCGGGTTCGAGCACGCGCTCTTCACGCGGCAGATGGGGCGGCAACGCCTCCTTCGAGGCTGCTGCGCCGGCGGGCACACTTGTGCCCGATGTGCGGTCGCGGCGAACATCCGCGACACCGCGCCCACCGCTCAGCTCATCCAGTTCCGTTTCGAGCCGCTCGATCTGCCGGTCCAGCTGCTCGGACTTGCGGCCAAACTGCACCCGTTTGAGTTTGTCGATCTGGGCCTTGAGCTGTTCGATCTCGATATCGCGCTCGGCAAGCTGGGCACGAGCCTCCAGCAGCAAGGCCTTAAGCGCATCGACGTCATCCGGAAGACGGGCATCATCGGTCATGCGCCGGAGTTTACGCGTGCCCCGAAGCGTTTACAACACCGATAGCGCCGCGGTTCGACGCGGCTGCCGCCAGTCAATGCCCTCGAGTAGCATCGAGAGTTGTGCCTGTGTCAGATGGACCTTACCGCCGTCGGCCTGCGGCCAGACAAACCGCCCTCGCTCAAGCCGCTTCGCCAGGAGCCATAGCCCGTCCTCCGTGGCCCACAGGATTTTGATGAGGTCACCGCGCCTGCCCCGGAAGATGAAGACGTTCCCGTCGAACGGATTCTCCTCCAGTGCAGTTTGCACCTTCGCCGCCAGGCCCTGAAATCCGGAACGCATGTCGGTGACGCCAGCCGCAATCCAGATGCGGGTGCCCGCCGGCAGCCCGATCATCGGGACAGTTCTCGTACCAGTAACCGCAGCATATCAGGCGACACGTTGCCGCGGATGCGCAGGCGTGCACGGTCAAATTCGATCTCGCAGACGTTCTCCGACACAGCCTCGCGCATGGACATCGATGTCTCGGTTTCGGCGACAACGCTCACCGGAAGAAACGGTGCAACGTCAACCTCTGACTGCTGTTGCACATGCGCCGGATGTGGTGCTCCGAATACGCCTTGAAGATATTGGCGACGCCATCTGAACAGCAGGTTGGTGTTAATGTCGTTGCGACGCGCGACCAGCGATACGGAAGCTCCCGGTTCGAAGGTCTGTTCGACCAGCTGTCGCTTGAATTCGCGCGGAAAGTTCGGGCGCCTACCGGGCGCTTCGTTCTTGCCATCTACTATGTCGGCCACTTTGGTTCCCGCCAAAAAATTTGGTGGGAACCAAATTACCTCCATTTATGGCTGCTTAGAGAACGGCCGAGATGAGGCGCTTACGATGAGAAAGGCGGTCGGCCGGCAGCACACGCTGAACGCCGACCCATGGGAAGGCTACTGGCGTACCAGGCAAGGTATCACTGCTGCGATGCGCCGTGCCGTGGGCGTGAAGCGTTAGGTGAGGCGGTTACGCCCGCCAGAGCTGGCAGCGGAAGAAGACGAAGCAACCTCGAAGCTTCTTCGCTCGCGATGGATAGGCTATCTGATGGCGTCGTCGGCGAAAGACGGGTCGACGATTAGGCCGGTGGCATTTCCGCACGCAACGCGGCGCTGCGCCCTCGTTACCCATAGGACTTTGTTCACTGCATGTGCATCGCTATCTCCCGGCGCCCGGTCGCACGGGCGACCGTGACGTTCGTTCCTGCACGCCGGGCATCACCGTAGAGATGGCGTGCTTGAATACAATCTGGCGACCAGTCGGGGGCACAAGGACGACGACTAACCGGTCGAACGTTTCAACCAGGCCGGTTAGCCTGATTCCGTTGACCATGTATATGCTCGAAAGCGTCTTTCCGCTCGCGAGTGCCTGCAGGAAGTCGTCCTGAACAGAGGCGTGATTCGACATACTCTTTCCCGGCGTAGGTGAGGCGGATTCGCTATCGTAGCGTGCTCTAACGGCAGGATGGGTTAGCCGTCGAACAGATTTCGCCGAGTTCCCTTCGGGGCCGGCAACAGGCAAGTCAGGGGCCTCCTCGCGGCCACCTTCGCTCCTTCGGTTCTCCGTCAGCATGAACATGTTGCGGAGGCAACGAAAAGTGATTGAAGTCTCCATGTGCCGATGCCCCTGGTTGTCGGCCTTCAATCCGCTGCGGTAAAACCGGAATGGCTCGAGTCAGCCGTCCAGCTGACTGGCGTCCAACACAACACGTCTCTTTGGAAGATTCAGCAAAATGGCAACCGGTACAGTCAAGTGGTTCAACGACGCGAAGGGCTTCGGATGGCGGTTTCAAGAGTGAAGCGCAACAGCGGGTTTAATGTTTAGAGCCTTGAGGTTGACTTGCTGAAGCAAGGGTCGCGGCGAAGACCTCGAACGGCGAATGGAAGGCATGAGTTGCACGAGGTCGGCTGTTCAGACTGTCGGCGATAGCGTCAAGTTCGTCCTGACTGTAGACCGAAAGGTCCGTGCCTTTGGGCAGATACTGGCGCAGCAGCCCGTTGGTGTTTTCGCAAGTGCCGCGTTGCCAGGGACTGTGCGGGTCGCAGAAGTACACCTTCACGCCGGTTGCGGCGGTGAGTTCTTGATGCCGCGACATTTCTTTGCCCTGGTCGTAGGTGAAGCTCTGCCGTAATGGCGCGACAATCGAATTGAGTTTGGCGGAGAAGCCGGCCAGCGCTGAAGCGGCGGTGGCATCTTCCATCCTGGCAAGCAGCACCAGACGGCTGGTCCGTTCGACCAGCACGCCTACCGAGGACTGGTTGCCGGCACCCTTGATGAAGTCGCCTTCCCAGTGCCCAGGCAGCAGTCGGTCTTCGATTTCGGGCGGCCGCACATGAATACTGACCATGTCGGGAATCTGTCCGCGCCGGTCTGTGCCCCGTGTACGCGGCATGCGCGTGCTGTGGCCATGGCGCAAGCACGCAATGAGCTGACGGCGCAGTTCGCCGCGCGGCTGGGCGTAGATGGCCGTGTAGATGGTTTCGTGCGAAACCTGCTGGGTCGGGTCGGTCGGATACATACGCTTCAGTGTGCCCGATATCTGCTGGGGTGACCATTTCCACTCGAGCAGAGTGAGAACGATGCGCCAGCAGACGCTTTGCAGGCAAAGCTTTGGGGGGCGGCGACCCGCGCTGCGGCGTGCGGCACTGAGCGCTTCAGCCGACACGGACGCGTAGCCAGCAGGCAAGCTGTTTCGCGCCAGTTCACGGCTAACGGTGGCTGGCGAGCGACCGAGTATCCGGGCCATGGCCCGGATACTCGAACCCTGCAGATGCAGACTTGCAATGATCAGGCGCTCTTCAGGCTGAAGTTGTTGATACTGAGTTCTTTCGTGCATCGCAACACCTTATACGAAACAGGTGTTGCACTTCAGATTTGAGGCCGCCGATTCATTACGCCAGATGATGGCGGAGAAGACCTGTTCGCACATTTCTCTGAAGTCCAGGGAAGCGGCTTCAAATCGCTGCAAGAGAGCCAGAAGGTGAGCTTCGAAGTGAAACAAGGCCCGAAGGGCAAGCAGGCATCGAACATTCAGCCGCTGTAGGCGCGGGTCGTCGAATGGTTTGAACCGGATGGCCCGCTCATGCGGGCCATCTGCTTTTCACCAGCATTGCCGCTTCCGGCATCGATAACAGATACCGCAAGATGTCACCGCCATGACGCCCTGGCGCCTTTGCAACAGTGGTTTACGAGTAGCATGCGCGAAGTCGTGACGACAAGGGCTCAAAGCGCTGGCGGCCAATATCCAGACGATATACCCGATTGCTTCTTTGGCCCGGGCCTACACGATTATTGCCACGTCAGCGCCCCCAATGCGTTGCGTGTGTGTTTCGGCCGCAGCGATGTCTGCGGCTTTTTTTGCGCATCGCGGTACATGGAACACTAGGCCGTGTTCACATTTGAAAGCGGCCCGAACGAGCAGGCAAGGGACGCGAACACGAGATAGCTGTCAGCGAGCTTGTCATACCGAGTGGAGACACGGCGAAAATGCTTGATACGGTTGAAGAAACGCTCGACCAGGTTGCGTGTGCGGTACAGCGCTCGACTGTAGCGGCGCTTTGTCTTGCGATTCGAGCGCGGAGGAATGACAGCCTTTGCACGAGCGGCCCGAATCTGATTCACGAAGGCATCGGAATCGTAGCCCTTGTCCGCGATGACTGCTTCGGTGCGCAGATGCTCGACCAGTTCTGCGGCGCACGAGATGTCGGCAACCTGTCCTTCAGTGATGATCAGTCGCAACGGACGACCTGCCGAGTCCACGGCCAGATGCAGTTTGGTACTCAATCCGCCCCGGGAACGCCCGAGCGCTTGCGGCCCACTTTTTTTGAGGCTCCGGCCGAATGCTGGTGCGCTCGCACGACGGTCGAATCGATCAGGACGCGGTCGATTTCCGTCTCGCCTGCCAGTGCATTCACCACCCGTTGCCAGACACCTGTTCGCCGCCAGCGTGAGAAGCGCATGTACACCGTATGCCATCGGCCGAATTCCGAGGGAAGATCGCGCCATGGACTGCCAGTGCGGGCAATCCACAGCACCGCTTCGACAAACCAGCGATTGTCGGCCGCCGTGCGACCCCGATCGCCTTCCTTGCCCGGCAGGATGGGTTCGATCTTTTCCCATACCTTGTCGCTTAGTAACGTGCGAATCATCCCGTCTTGCAATTGCAAAAAACAAGATGTAAACACATTTCGTCAAATGTAAACAGACCCTAGGCTTTTTCCGAAGTTGTAGCCCGCCGTTGCCGGATGGGCGGCTTCATTTTCGTCAACCCGAACCGCTGGCTGGCCCATTGCCGCCGTCATTGGCGGCTGTCTTCCGGGAAAGTACCTACTTAGCGCAAAGCGTGGCCTGTACTGACGACAGGCGTTTAGAACCAGGCCGAGAAGTTCGGAAAGGCGCGCACAATCCGTACTCTTCGGAACGATAGCTACAGCACGTCAAAGGGGTCGTTCCGGTACGTCGAGCGACCTGGCCACGCGACTGGAAGAAAAAGCACAAAATCGTTGCTGCCAATAACACTGGCCGCGCAAACGCCTCCTGACCTTGACCTTGCTTTCGGGTGCGGGGTTGTATCCGTTGGAGGTCGACACTAGCTGGATAATTTCGGCGTTCGCATCGCCCCGCGAGACGAGGGGGTGCATTGCATTCGAATTCGCCTCAGCAGCGTCCCTGACTAACCTGGCGATATCGATTCGCTATCCGCTCTGCTGACAAGCAAACGGCGCTTCAGCGTCATGCGGGGCGTCGCGCACATACAGCGCGCATCCACGGCTCGGACCTACACCTTCCGAGCACGACTTAACCGCGACGGCTCGGGCTCGCGCCCCTGCAAGGAACCACGACGTCAAAGTTGAACCACGGCGAGAAGCGCTGGCCCGTCGCCGATGACACGACTCTGATGCCCCTTGCCCGTCGTGTCCTCAAGCAGTATCGCGCCTCCTGCCGCAACGCGACGTCGCTCGCCGTCGCTTGCCTCGAACTCAATCTCCCCGCTGAGAAAAAATACCAACAGACACATGGGGGTCGCCGACCCATCCGCCGGGCAGGCGCACAAATCCGTAGCGGGTCGCTGCAGCGAAATCCGACACGTCAAAGGATTCTGCCGGCGGCGCGAAGTTGCGGGTAACCAGTTCGATGCTAACCGACGCAAAATGGCTTGCGCCGACCGAGTCTGAATACAGTTGCGAAAATGACAGTACATACGCCACGGAGCTTCTCCTTTTTCGCGGCCTATGTTCCAGTCGGCGTTCGACGTAACCCGTCAGATTGGAATCTCAGAGGTTTGAGTTACTCAGCGCTTTGCAAGACGTCGGCCGCACAACGACTCGGGTTGAGTGTCCCGCCCGCCGGCACAGGCGTCAAGGCAAGGTGACACAGCGGCGAGGGCATAGTGGAAGCTGGTCGCTTGAGCCGAAAAACGAAGCAAGGCGTCTACAGGTACGAATGAACCCCCAGGCTCTCTTTGACGAGAATGACGAAAGCTCCCTCAGGAAGCATCGAAACGCCTGGAAGTGTCGCTCTGCCCTCGCGAGCGCTACACACCTGATGCATTGGACACAAGCTGTTTTCGATGTGCATGACGAACATCCGCACCCTTGACAGCGTAGACGACAAATTCGGCGATGTTCTTCCCGTGGTCGCCGATACGCTCGATGGCCTTTGCTATAAACAGGTAGTCCAGTCCAATCGAAATCGTCCGAGGGTCATCCGTCATATACGTTACGAGCTTGCGCACAAACGCCCGCAACTCGTTGTCGATGGCCTCATCGTCCCGAACAATCTGTGCAGCGGCAACCGCATCCATCCGCGCATATGCATCCAGCGCCCGGCGCAGGATGTTAAGGGCCATTTCGCCGGAGACCCTGATTTCAGCGATGTTGAGCGCTCTGGCAACGCCATCCCTGTGGATTCGGCGCATACGCTTTACCAGCTTTCGCGCCTCGTCGCCCGCGCGCTCGAGGTTTGTAATGCACTTCGAAGTGGCCATCAGGAATCGCAGGTCACGAGCGGCGGGCTGTCGACGCGCAATGATTTGGCAGACTTCTTCGTCGATTGCGATTTCCATCGCATTGAGGCGACGTTCACCCTCGAGGACGTCGTCCACGAGCGCCGAATCGAATTCGTTCAGAACCGCCAGCGCGTGTGCCGTCTGTGCTTCCACGAGTCCGCCCATTTCGAGCAGCTTCGATGAAAGGAGGTCAAGGTCCGCCTCGAACCTGCTGGAAAGGTGCTTTTCCGACATGTTCGTTTCTCCAAAAAAACGCCAGGGACGTAATTGTCGTTGCCTGCCGCGTCCCGTTTCATGGAGGGCCATTCGGTCATTCCGGCCCCGGAGCGCCCCTGCAATCAAAGTCCCACATCATCACGACCTGGAAAACCGTATATACCGTATTATCGTACGCTTCGCGTTCGATGTTCACAACAACAAATGTTGCGGGTCGCCGGAAGTACCGAAACCGGTTGCATACGCAAATATCAACGGGCCCTCCATTCTCCTCGCGCTCTGATGTACGTAGCCACGCCGGCATTCGCGGAGCGGACCAGACTTCGGTTTCCAGTGGTCGCGCCCCCGTATTTGCATACGGACACTTGCACGGAAATACGCCAGCTGTCACGGAGTGCTCAGGTACCGGTACCGTAGCGATGGTTATCGCCGTTGCACCTGGTTCCGGCCCGCCCGTTTCGCTGCGTATAGTGCGCGGTCCGCTCGCGACAGTGCACCGCGCGCATCGTCGGAAGGCAGGACCTCGCACACCCGGCAGAAGACGCGTAGCGAATTCTCCGTCCCGGGCTTGTCCAGACCGTACGTCCAGACACCTCACGTCGCACCCGCTCGATGGCGGCAGACGCTTCGTCCAGCGATGCGCCTGGCAGAACGATGAGAAACTCGTCGCCGCCGATGCGGCTAACAATATCCGACCGCCGTACAGCACCAAGGGCGGTCTGCGCAAAGTCCCGCGCCTTCGGCCCACAAGCCAATGAGCGTAACAGCACAACATGAGCCGCAACTAAGGAGGGCAGGTCTTCTATAGGTTTCATATGTCGTTGTCTCCTGACGAAGCACGGTGGAACCATGTTGTCCCGTTCGACGCGCGTGGCCCAGCGCCGTCACCGAAAATGCCATCCGGCCGTTCTTTCGTCTACGGGATAGCCAACAGAAGAGTCATGAAAAGTGTGTGCGCGACTTGGCCTGCCCGATGCATCGAACGCAATCTCGGACGAAGATGTCGCCGCGTGACGGAATCATCTTTCACGTCCACCGTTGCTCCGGCCCGTTCGGACTGCGTCCGGCGACGGTAATCCGCCTGCGCGCCGGCACCGTACATTCACGTTAAGAGCGCCGTTTCGAGAATCGGGCCTGATAGATGCTGGTCAGCCATCGACACGGATGTGTTCTGCGCGGCCGGGACAGTCATTCGTCGCATCTTGCAGCAGTCAGCGAACGCCTTGTCCACGCTGAATTCATGACGCGTCCTAGACCTGCTTCCAGTTACTGATTACCGGTGCTATGGACCGGCTCAATCCGTGACGTCGTTTGCGATTTGGTCGGACTGGGAATTGATGTGGGCACAACCAGTCAGCTGGTCGCGGTTATCGACGACGAATCCATATTGCGCGCCACCAAACGGCTTCTGCGTTCCCAAGGCATAGAGGCTGACACGTTCATCGACGGAGGCACGTTCCTGGAACGCCTGGCCGCGAACCCTTCGTACCATCGCGAGTGCGTGATACTCGACATGGAATCGCCCGGCCTCAACGGCCCGTCAGGTCCAGCACCGCTCGCAGGAACGGGCACGCCCATAATTTTCATCACTGCAAGCGACGACATCGCTGCGCGGCAGACGGTGTTGACCACAGGCGCAATCGCCCGCTTCCCAAAGCCCTGTGACAGGGATGCGCTGGTCAGAACTGTGCAGGGTGCGCTGGGTGGGACAACGCACCGGGGCGCGTCGCCCGAGGCGCCCACCGGGCAATGAGAAAGGCGGCGCCCTGAAGCAAGTGCGTGCTGTCGAATGGCAGGTCAACTGCTGCACCGCGCATGCTTCCCCGCTGATTGGGAAACAGGTTGCAAGACAAGTCGCAGCCCAGCGGCGCCCAAGGAAACAACGCCAAAAGCTTCATACCAGCAAGACCGAATCTGCGGAGCGCTCAGGTGAGGGTAACGAGATATTGCACGTTCACTCTTCGGATATCCGTCCTGGTACCGGCGAATGCGCTCCGTCGAGCAGACCATGAATCGCCTTTATCACACGGCCTATGGGGGCGGGCTTTAGTAACAGTACGTCCCATCGCGGCTCCTCCGGTTCACGCGGTAGCGCCGCCGCCAGCATGACCACTGAAATGTCGGGTGGGGCGGTATCGCCCTTTAGCCGTCGACACAATTCGACGCCGTTAATATGCGACATCATCCAGTCCGTAACAATGAGACCGGGCTCTCGATGGCAGCTACGGCGCGCGCCGCCTGTCCATCCCCGGCCGTGAGCACAAGGTATCCCTCCTGCTCCGTCAGCGCGATTCACCCCTCGCAGAGGTCGCGGCACGGCCCGTCATATCGAACGTCGAGCGACGACCCGTCCTTGAAAACGAGTCGCTTCACGACTCCGGAATCCTGGACTCTCTGAACGGCGCCCCGCTCCACGAAGACGCCAGGGCGTTCGTCGGGTAAAACCAGCTGCATCAACGGTCCGTATGTTTGCATGGCGTTGAAAAAGCTCGGTTCCGCAGAGGGCTCCGTCACCCCCAGCCAGTAAACCAGGGCTGCGCCAGGATTTCGGACGTCGCGTGCGAGAAAGCGCAACGTCTTGCGGGTAACCTGGCAGGACGAGGGTTCGATATGCGGCATCTCGTGCATGCGGGTCTCCAGCTGGTTGTCCGTACGTTTTGCGAAACGGGCCGCATAACGGCCCATTCATCGCGACGAGGCGAGCGTCGGGCTTGTTACAGCGGCTTGATGTTGGCAGCCTGCTTGCCCTTTGGCCCCTGCTTCACGTCGAAGCTGACCTTCTGATTCTCCTGCAATGATTTGAAGCCGCTGCCCTGAACCTCAGAGAAGTGGGCGAACAGGTCTTCTCCTCCGTCGTCCGGCGTGATAAAGCCGAAGCCCTTGGCGTCGTTAAACCACTTTACTGTTCCGGTTGCCATATTCACTCCACAAAAGTTTAATGTCGCATTCGCGTTTGCTGGATTTCACAGCGCGGCGAATCAGAAGGAAGAGTCTCACCACGCTGACACTGTTTCTGCGCGTCACATCGGTCGTTGATGTGTCGCGACTGGTCCTCTATTGAGCCCTCAATGTGGGCGCCGCGAAGCCGCTTGCATCTCGTCGTACCTTGGCGAAAACGCAGGCCGGGACTGCTAGCGGCCTGCGCGGACCACGCGTCCAAAGAGGTCTCAACCCATGTGAAGCCCACCGTTGAGCGAAAAATCAGCACCGGTCGCAAAGCCGGATTCATTGCTGGCGAGCCACGAGACGATTGAAGCAATTTCCGACGCCTCTCCGAGACGGCGTACCGGAATGCCCTGAATAATTGCGTCCAGTACTTCAGGACGCACGGCACGAACCATATCCGTGCCGATGTATCCGGGGGAAACCGTATTCACCGTGATGCCCTTCGTCGCTACTTCCTGGGCAAGCGACATCGTAAAGCCGTGAATGCCCGCCTTCGCAGTCGCATAGTTGGTCTGGCCAAACTGCCCTTTCTGCCCGTTCACCGACGAGATGTTGATGATTCGCCCCCACTCCCTGCTAACCATCCCCTCGATGACCTGCTTGGTGACATTGAAGAGGCTGGTCAGGTTCGTATCAATGACATCGTTCCAGTTCTCTCTGGACATCTTGCGAAACGTCCCGTCCCGCGTAATGCCGGCGTTATTCACCAGCACGTCAATCTCGCCGACGTCCTTCTTCACCCTGGAAATCGCGGCCTCCGTAGACTCCCAGTCACCGACATTCCCTTCGGATGCGGTGAACGAAAAGCCCAGCGCCTCCTGCTCCTTCAACCATCTTTCTCGCCGGGGCGAGTTGGGTCCGCAACCGGCGACGACCGTGAATCCGTCCTTGAACAACCGCTGACAGATTTCTGTACCAATTCCACCCATGCCGCCGGTAACATAAGCGATTCGCTTTGACATGTTCTTCCCTCGGTTGTTGCGGTTAAGAATTGAAACTTGTAGTTCGCCAACATACATCTGGCTTACGCTGCTTGGCGCGCGTTGGCCGCCCGCAAGGCCGTGCCTTTCAGCTTCCGGGCGGCAGGTTTGCGAGCAGACACAGGTACTGTCGGCGCGCTGGGTACCTCCTCTGGCAAACGGCCACGCTCAATAAAGTGCTGGAGCACCTTGCCCGCCAGCGGCTTCCCGCGCTGCTCCAGTCTTCTCAGAAGGGCGTGCGCAAATGATTTCAGGTCGTCGCGTCCGTGCGAGGCCTCGAACTCCAGAATGGTTTCCGAGACCGCCGCGAGCATGCTTTCCTCGTACAGCGTGTTCGTGATATGCGAGGCGCCTCCCGACAACTCCATCTCGTACTTATTGAGACGCGGTGCCTGGTCGAACGCTGCATCTTGTTTAACTGCCTTCACATCGATTCCCTCCGGGTTTGCCCAAGAGACGCCTGCTGTGCCGCATCCGAAATGCGTACAACTGCATCATTGCGAGTGCGATGCCGACCGGGCTGCGAACTTCAGAACGTACGGGAATCCACGGAGCACAAACTCCCCTGGCCCGCGATTCCCGCGAACTGCGAATCAGGCGACCGGAGGATGCCCAGTGCAAAGCCAGTGAACGTCGAGATGGAGGATGGTGGCGAGACGCGTACAAGCGTTCAGCGGCGGCACGGTGATTCCGCCTCGCCAATATTGCACGTCATATTCGCTCACACCCAGCCACTTCGCTGCACGTGCCGAACTGATGCCGGCGCGCTTCAATGCCCTGTTGAGGCGTGCGGCCAAGGCGCGCGTCAGGCGGTCATTCCAGGCACTGCGCTCGAGATAACCGATACTTTGAGTATGTCGATTCACTTGTCTAACTTCTCTCAGATTTTATTTATTTGCAATTCAACACCGGATTTTCCGGTGCCGGTCGAATCTACTTATTGGTCACGACGGCTTCATGACGCCATGATGCCTTTTCGCCGGCACGCCGAATGCCACTCTGGCGGGCGTTATAGTTGCGAGAACAACTATTCCTCCGCGCGTGCAGCGGCGCCAACCCATAAATAAATGTTCACGTTTGCCGTTGCACATATACGACAAAAAGGTCGTCCAAACCATCCGGACGAGCACAACCCGGGCTTGCGTTTAGCTCGGCCCTGGAGTGACCGCAGACAGCCAAGCAATGCCTAGGCGGCCAGGAGCGCGCTCGCCTCACCACAGCTTTGAGCATCTTCAATGACTTGCAAAAGTGCCTCGAGGGAGAACGGCTTGTGCAGACAGACATCGAAAAGCCGCGCGAGTCCGCCGTCCTCACTATCTCCTGTCATGGAGACCATGAAGGGCCGGTCAGCGAAAGGCGTATTGACAATCGACAGTGCGACTGCACTTCCTTTGATTCCGGGCAGGTTCTCGTCAAGCAGGACCAGTTCGAAAGCGCGGTAGCACAGCAGCGAGAGCGCGCTTTCTCCGTCTTCTACCACCGTGGCGCGGTGACCATAGCAGTCAAGCAGGAAAGCCAGACTGTCCGCGACCACTTCATTATCTTCGACGACCAGCACGTCCATTCAATGTCTCCTTAAATGCCAAAAACCTCGGGTTAACATTGATTCGTATTATTATATTATCCTAATTGTTTGGATGGCTTACGTATGTTAAATGGTTATGCCCAATTCCACCAGACGTTTAGCTTAAAATAGCAGCACGAACGTCCGTGAGTTTGGCGACCGCCCTGCCAGAATTAATAATGTATGTACGTTGGCGCACGTCCGTAACCAGCACTATTTAGCCGCCCGGTAAAGCTGATGACACGCCTTTCACATCATGGAAACTTCATGCGACGAACCATCGGTTTCCGCCGACAACTGCTATCTTTCGGGTTTCCTCCCCCGGCGGACGGTGGAACGCGTTATTTCACTAAAGGTCCCGGTTCAGTATTTCTGGGCGCCCGACGACGCCGACGACGCGCGGCTACCGAAGGCGTTCGCTGACGGAAGCAGGCGAGTCACCGCCGTCGCCGGACGGAAGATGCTGAACTGCGCAACACGAGCCCCGTCGTGCTGGACGCAAGTGGGTTCGGTGACCGGCGCTTTGCCTACCCGTTCTGGCTGCTTCATTTGTGCCCGATCGGGCGCTACTTTTCTTCTCGCATCCCCGGCGTGAAAGTGATACCGACCAGTAGTCCTTCGGGTGATATGAAACGACTCACCCTCTGCCCCCAAGGCTCTTTCCTGCTCCTGACGAGCATTCGATGTCCTCGCGATTCAAGCTCCGCCGTTGCCTTTTCGACACGATCAACATCAAACTCGAGCCAGGCCTGTGGAGCAAGAATGTCGTCGGGCCAGGAGTCCTTGCCAAAACACGACTGCGCCGCCTGAGAAAGTGGCCACAGGGCGAAACTTTTTGCTCCCTTCAGAACCTCCGTATGAAGGTAGCCGCCACTCTCCTCCTTGAAGGGGATGCCGAGGTTCTCACCGTAGAGCTGGCGGCTTGCGCCCACATCACGAACGATTTGAACAAAGCCCGCGGCGAACAGAATTTTGATGTTTTCGATTCGTTCCATGGCATCTCCCCAACTAATAATTGAACGGCGCCTTACGCGATGTATGGCGACACCGCTCCGGTGCCAGGCAGGAGCCGCGAAGTATCTGAAAAGCGCTAGCGACGTGCCGTATCAGACAGAAAGGCAAGCAGCGCAGACACCTTCACATTCTCATCGATGTCAGGCCAGAACAATTGCAAGCGGTCCATCGAGATGGCAAATTTGTTCCCGCTCAGCTGGCGTCGCTGTCTCCCGAACTGGAGACCAGTTCAATGGGAATCGGACAGCCCGTCCGTCGGACAGGTCCAGAAGCAAATGCGTGCCGTCGAAACGCACGTCAACTGCCGCACCGCGCATGCTTACCTCCCAAATGGGAAACAGGTTACAAGACAGGTCGCAGTCCGGCGGCGTTGAGGAAAGAACGCCCGACGACGCGAGTCAGCACTACCTGAATTGCCAACCGCCTGAGTGACGGGAATTTGGCGAGGACCTGTTTGTGCACTTCCCGAGGTTCAGGCAAAAGGCTTCAAATCGCTGCACGAAAACCAGAAGGTAAGCTCTGACCTGAAGCAAGGCCCGAAGGTAGCGGCAAAAATCTATCCCAGCTGACACCTCAGCGCAACTCGCTGACATGCAAAGAATGGTCCGCCCGAGCGGACCATTCTTTCTTAAGCTATTTGCCGTGACACGGTCTCCTCTGGTGTGTTGGTCCCGGCGCGAGCCTGGTAACAGACGCGGGCGGACCTGACGTGCGCCCGAACGACCGACCAGCGCACACGAGAGCCGGGCGTGTCCGGTTGCGGCCAGGTCGAAGTGTGTGGCCAGGCGCGTTAGCTCGCCGCGCCGTGCGACCACGGGTTCGACGTTCCTTCAAATCATTGCTTCGCCGCCTTCGCCGCTTTTGCTGCTTTCTCGACTGCCTGGTCAGCCGCTTCGGTCATCTCCGATGCGGCTTGTGTTGCGGTGTCCAGGTTACTTTGCGCGACTTCGACTGCCTGCTTCGTGGCCTTTTGCACGCTTTCCTGAGTGGTGTTGGCCAGCGTGATGGCTTGTTTCAGAAATGCGATTGCGGCTTCGGAGCCGACCGGGGCGTTTTGCGCGAGATTCTCGACGAACGATTGAACCTGGTGGCTGACCTCCTGGTACCGCGCATTGACGACCTCTGCCAGCTGCGTTTGCGTGGTCGACGCAATCTCCGCAACCTGACGTTCGTACGTCAGGACCTTCTCCGCCGAGTGCAGCGCCAGCGCGTCCTGCAGGCCGGCAACTTCCTTTCGGTCCTTTTTCGCCAGCCCGTCTTGCTCGCGTTGGTGCCAGTCGGCAAGCGTCATTTTCGCCGTATCGAGATTCAGTCTGACGAGCTTTTCCTCGCCCTCCAGCATTCTGCTGGCCAGGCCGAAAAAGAAGTCAAGATTAGCTTGCTGGGCTGTAGCAGCCTGTCTCTGAAAATCACTCATGTTCGCCTCCAGAAGATGTATGCCCAACGCCCAGCATGTTCGGCAACGGTGACCAACTGATGAAGCGCGCCGTCTGCAAGCTCACGGGTCGGCTGCATTTTCGACACCAGTTCCGCAGGCGTATTGGGCCTCGGCCGCGAGCCCGTACAACGTCCTCTGCGCTGGGCTGCGTAAGAGTTCTCTTCGGACGTCGACAGATGCAGGAACTGCAAACGACGAAAATTCAATTACAGGACGGTAGCGGTCGGAGCGCCAATTGAATCTGCCTATCCGGGGCACCCTTGAAGAAGGGTGTTTTTTCTCTCGCCGCCACCTGCTGGATGCGTCTGCGCCCTTATTGCGATGGCGCTTTCGCCGAAACCATCATCGCGATGGTGACGAGGTCGTGGAACAGCACGCCGCTCCTTTCCACGCAAGCAGATATTTCGCCAGTGGAACTTCCGAGACCATCTGCATATGCTATACAGCGTTCCCAAGAACTTTTGCGTGTGTCACACCGTGAGCCTATCTTTCCTGAAGCACTGGTTGAGCAGTCCGGCTAGCGTGGGCGCTGTTGCGCGCTCTTCGCGATATCTTGCAGACGCGATGGCCGAAGACGTGAGGTCCTTCGACGCAATAGTGGAAGTTGGAGCAGGAACGGGCGCCATTACCGAAGTCCTGGTGCGGAAGCACCCCCAGGCTAGACTTGTTTTATTCGAACTCGCCGAAGGTTTGGCAGCGAAACTTGCCCAGCGCTACCCGCGGGCGGAAGTTATCGCGGGACCGTTCCACGAAAACGCGAAGGTGCTGCAAGGGCTTCCCGAGCGGACCATCTTTGTATCAGCGCTCCCGTTCCGGTCGTTGCCGGCAAGTGTTATTGCCTTGACCGTTGACACGCTTGCCCAATCGTTGCGAGTCGCTCCTGTTCGCAAGCTGGTCCAGTTTACATACCAGCCAAGCGCACCTTTTACTCCACCCGCCGGTTTCTTCTGGCGTCGCTGCAGGACCATTTGGCGCAACGCGCCGCCAACTAGTGTGTGGCAGCTCATCCAGGTCTGATTCAAGCCGCCTGTTCGGGCCCAGCCCTCGCTTACCGTCTATGGACGGGAGGGAACCGAATGGAGTGTCGCCAGGGCGACGTTCCGAGCGTTCCGGGTTGTCACGGCCCGCGTTGTAAGTGCTCGGGCACTTCACGTCGTACGACGCATGCTTGCCAGCAACGCGGCACTGGTAGCGCATGGGCTTGATGACCCGTCGGGTCATCCTCCTCCACGACAAGGACTCGCGCATAGTGTCCCGGAAAGATACGCGAGTCGAGTGCATTCGGCTCGGTCGGTCGGATGTCATGAAGCTTGCCAAGGTCCACTCGATTTTGTCGGTCGCGATGCGTTTGCTCTCAGTAGCGCCTCTTGTGGCCCTGCTTTGCACGGACCGCTCGGCATCGGCCAGGCGGATGCATGCTTGTTCAGGTCTGCTCGGTGCATGGCTCGCAAGCGAGATTAGGCCAAACATCATAAATTGGGCGGTGGTCGCGTCATTCGTGGTGACGTCCGTATGAATTCTCATCACGAACAAGCTCGACGACGCTGATGCGGTCCCCACGACGCATCCAATTGGCGTCCTTGGGACCACGGTGCTGGCGTTCTTCGTTGTGGAAATAGGAGACAAGACACGAATCGTTACTCGGCGAACCGTATCCTACCGGCGATTTCACGAAATATACGCTGGTATAAGTTCTCAATGCCAATGCACTATCAGCACGATACGTTGGAAGAATGGATTTGCCAACCCGCCACGGCTACCATTATTTCATGTCGGACGCATTCCCGCTGCGCGCTCGCGACGAAGGGTTAGCGCATCTGCTCAGTCGCAGGAGAACGACATGTTCAATTCGACTATGTACCGGCACCCGGGGGCACAGGAGATTGCCATGTTCATCTATTCGATACGTTATCGCGATGTCTGCGGCCGCTGGTCGGTTGCCTTCGTACAGGCCGCTTCACAGTCCGACGCTGAGGCGATTGCAACCCGCCGTTATGGCGCTTTCCATTCCGCCAGCCGAGCCGGCTCACAGCAAGCATGACTAAGGCAGCGTAGATGCTGGACTTGAATCAGCTTGGGGGGAGCATCAATGGAAGCTTTGAAGACACAGGGAATTGAACCTCCACGCGTCGGATTTGGCACATTCCGCATGCCGGGTGGTGGCTGCCAGCCGGTAGTCGAGAGTGCGCTCGAGCTTGGATATCGACACATCGACACTGCCGAGATGTATCAGAACGAGGAAGCCGTAGGCGGCGCGATTGCCTCCTCGGGTCTCGCACGCAAGCAACTACATCTGACGACCAAGGTATGGCACGAGAACCTCGAGTCGGAGTCGCTCCATCGCGCACTGGACGTCAGCCTCGGCAAGCTTGGTGTCGACTACGTTGACCTGTACATGGTGCATTGGCCGTCGCGTGACATGGACCTCGCGTCGTCATGGAGACAATGCAAGGCTCTTTCTGCAGAACGGCACAGTTCGCTCAATCGGTGTGTGCAATTTCAACGTGACGATGCTGCGAAAAGCCATCGAGGAAATCGGCGCACCCATCGCCCGCCACCAGATTGAATACCACGCGTTTCTCGACCAGTCGAAAATGCTGGGCTACTCGCGCGAGAAAGGCATTCCACTCGTCGCCTATGCCCCACTTGCACAAGGCAGGGCCGCGAGCGACCCTGTACTACAAGGAATCGGGCTCAAGCATGGCGTGACCGCTGCCCAGGTTGCACTCGCGTGGCTTCTGGAACAGGACGGGGTGGCCGTTATTCCTAAGGCTCAACGCCTCGAAAGTCAGAAATCCAATCTCGACGCGCTGGCGGTGCCACTCGACGATGATGACGGGCAAACTATTGCGGTGTTGCCGAAGAACCACCGTTTCGTCACTCCGCCGTTCGCGCCGCAGTGGGATACATAAGTGTTGTCTTCCTGTCGCAGAGTCCGTCCGCTAGTCATTGCCGCAGCGCTAGCGCGCAATCGACGTTGATTCATCGACATTTATCACATCGCACCCCCCTATCTCGGAGCAGTCCATGTATTTGCTAGCCGCCTTCGTAGCCAACCTCGCCCAAGACACGGCCTTTCATCGCTCCATGTCGAGCGCACCGAGGGCATCCATTTTCCCGAGAATGGAGTGGGTAACCTGTGCACGATAATCGCACAACCGCATTGCCAATATATGAGTGCAGCGGCCGCAATCGCATACCTGGTTATTGCTTCAGTTCGTCCTGGTTATCGTAAAGTTCACCTCCTCGCACCCGACCTCAATGCGCTCGCGTTTGCCGCTCAAACCCGCTCAGATTGTCAACCTCGCACTTAAACCGTACGTTGCCCTGGATTGGATTGAACGGTGTGGGCTATGCGAGGAGTGGGCAAGTGTGCGCATCAAATCGAGTAATGAGGCGACGAAATGATGTTCAAACACCTGGCATTTTCATCAGGGCTTGGCGTCATTCGCACTTACCCTTTCGGGGGCAGCTATGGCCCGCGTCAATGTCGGACCAGATATAGGGGTTCCCGCGCCTGTGTATGGGCCACCGCCGCCCGCCTTATGATGCTCGAAGCTGGGGGATGTCGATGAAAGCCGGAGAATATGCATCTAGCACGCTTACCTGCATTTGCATCCTGGGAGGCGCGTGGAACGGGCTGGGGATTCATGGATTCGAGGGCGTATACGACGACTACGGCGGACTTCGAGCGTTTGACGACTTCGTCGATGCCTTCAGATGGGTCGTGGACACGTATCCGTATATTTGCTACGACTCTCTCCGCGATATGGTGGTGACTGTCACGGACGATTCTGGTTACGGCAGTGATGACCCCGATTGCGCATTGCTGACGATGCGGATGCCGGACCCCGAGACGCTTCGCGCCTGCTACGACGAGCACAGGGTCCGAATGGAGCGCGCGGCTGATTAGCGCCGCTTTACAGTGTCGCGGCGGTCAATTCTTGTGTCGGACTTCGGAATTGGTACGTTCGGAAGTCGAAGGCGAAGTCGCTTGACGTCCCTGGGCAAGTCCGGTTAGCAACGAAGCAGGCGACGCAACTCCTCGATTTCGGCCCAGCCGAGGCTCCTGCCATAGTTGACCCGACAACGTGCCCTGATGTCGCCGATGCCAGCTTCGCCCGCATGCCGAAATGCGGCTGACCAGTTCGATGAGCTGCAAGGCGTCGATGCTGCAGCCTTGGTTTGATGCAGGTAGGCCAATCCGATGTCGGCAGCGGGTCAAAATCATTTTGGTGTCGACAGCAAATCTGCTTGTTCCCTCCCCCGGAGGTCACCGCGTCGTTTTTGCCGAAGTACACCGCTCGGCCGCTTAGCCTCCCGCCAGCGGGCGTCGTGTATTATCGGTGAACACCGACGTTGCCCCGAAACAGGTTTTCCGCACAGGAGGAGCCAATGGACGTATCTTTTCTCATCGACCCACTGCGCGAGACTGTGACAAGTGTCCCGGATGGCTACGCGCGAGCCGCTGGACTGATAGGCACCGATACGGCGAGCGGATCGCCACTATGGTCGGAAGCGACTGACCCGGATGCCTCTGTCGAGGTGATTACTGCGGACGACAGCCTGACGAACGAGCCCCTTTCGCGTGGCTTTTTCATGGTTACCTTGACCAGGGACGGTGTACCTTATGAACGCGTATTTGCGGGCAAGGCAATTCTGAACGCCTATGGCAACCCGCCGTCGGACATCAAGGACCAAGTGAAGACGCTGAAAGCTGCACGAGAGCGCGTCAGGTTTCTCGGCTCGGAAGATGCGCTCCTTTGGTTCGAGCAGCACGCAGGTGGTGCCCCCTTCAACCTCGACGGGTCCACGGAAAACTGATTCTCAACGCCGAGCATTTTTGAGTCTGTCGGAGACAGCCCTCGCTATACCTGTAGGTCACCAGGACCCTCAGTGAGGAACTCTATGTCGGCTATTCCTCAGCGAACGCCGAGATTCCTAGTCACGCGAAGCTTGGGTATAGGCACCTGGCTGGACTGTCGTCGCGGTCGCACGCAGCGGCAACGAAGGAATACCGCGCAAGCACCGCGCCGCCGTGCAGTTCGCCAGCAAGAGGAATGTAGTGGCCTGGGTTATGGCTCGGCCACGCACTCAACGGCGTGGCTACTCCTCAGCGCTAGCCGGTTTTCGTCACCCTGGCAGCCGGCCCTTCGGGCCGTCTCCGTTGCCGTCGGCTTCCGATTCTTCCTCATCTATCTGAAACCGCGCTTGTTCCCAATACTCGTCGGCGCGTCCCTCCGGGCTGTCATCTTTTTCCCAGAGTTCGTATCGCGGGAAGAGAGGATTCGTGTACGGGCGTACGTAGTTGGTCGTGAGGAACCTACCCTCATCGTCAGACGTCCGGGCTTTCTGTCGCGGGAGTCCGCGCCCGGCAGTCACCATAGCTGGCTGGCGATCGTCCACTGGGGCTCCGCGGCCGATGCCGACGCTTCGATGGAAGGGCTCTCGTCGGAAGCCATCGCGGCGCAATTCATGTCTCTGATTGAGCCGGGCTCGCTGCGAATGAAACGCTACGGTCGGCACCAGGCACGGTCTGAAAATGTGCTTCCCTCCGGGCAACAATAGCGCTCGCTTTTCAATCCAGGGAAACGACCGGAACGTCTTTCACAACCGGCGAAGGAGATTTATATGCTATACGAACTGACTACGCTTTCGTGCGCTCTTCTGGAGCAGGAAGCCGTATCCGACGGCGCACGCCGCTGGGTGTCCGACACCAACGCGGGTGGTATCGTCCTTGGTTCATGGCGAACGGAGATTGGCGAGCTCGCGAGAATCATCGTCTTGCGCAAGTTCGAGACTATGCATGAACTCCAGCGTGAACGTGAACGGGCTTATATGGACGAGCAGCCGTTTCATATAGAGAACTCGCACATCCGGATAGACATGGAAAGCTATGCGCTGTTTCCTTTTTTGCCAGCAGTCGAACCAGCGGCATTTGGCAGGTTTTACGAGTTTCGCCGCTACTGGTTGAAACCCGGTGGAATCGCGCCAACCATCGCCGCCTGGGAGCAGGCCATCGGCCCGGCCGAAGCTTACACTTCTCATCTGGTCGCGAATATGTACGCACTCGACGGCCCTCCTCGCATCACCCACATCTGGGGATTCTCAAGCCTCGAGGAGCGTATGGCGCTACGGGCACATCACTATGCCGAGGGGCTCTGGCCGCCTGAAGGCGGTCCCCAGCAGATCGCAAAGGCGACCTCGACGATTTGCCTGCCTGAAGCGTGGTCGCCGATGTGCTGATGTTAACGACAGCGATGTTCAGATCCTGTATCGCACCGGGGCATACCAAAACTCCGGTATCGCGACCGCAGGTCCCGATCTGAGTTGCCAAAAGGGTGCTGGCTCGTTGTGCTTCTGAAGACAGAACAGGACGAAAAACTCGTCTTCTCAGACCTCGGCCGGACATGTTTCGCGGAATGGCATAATGTGCCCGCACCCGTTCAAAAGGACCCGCTCGACATGCCGACTCGCAACGTAGTGGTCACGGACCACGAGGATTCACCGGTCGACCGGCCCGCCAAATCTGGCCGCTACCAGAACGCAGGCGAAGTGGTACGTGAAGGCTTGCGGTCGGTCGAACGTGAGGATGCCGAGGGTGGCGCAAGGATCGAAGCGCTACGCGATGCTGCGCAAGCGGGCATGGCGGACGTGAAGGCGAGAAGAATCCAGAGCGTTGACTCCGCAGAGGAACTGTACCAACACTTCGGCACCGTCGCGGCAGGCGCGATCGAATCCGCTCATGACCGGGAAAGCGGACATTGAGTCACAAAGGCAACGGCATGTTCGGTCCGCCCAACGCATAAGACCATGCGCCCTTCGCGTCCAATCCTTCAGTATTTCGGCGGCTCCCTCGGGCCGGTGAAGGTGCGCGACAAAGCTATGCGCGGCATGTGCGCGCACGATGGCCGAATCGATCAGCACATGCTTGATCTCGGTTTCGTCGGCTGCGGCGTGAATCACGGGTTCCCACACGCCCTTGCGACGCCGCCGGGAGAATCGCATGTACACCGTATGCCATCGGCCGAAGGCCTTCGGCAAATCGCGGCATGGGTAGCCGGCCCGGCCGATCCAGAGGGCAGCTTCGACAAACCAACGATTGTCGCTCGCCGTTCGCCCTGGGTCGCCCTCCTTGCCCGGCAAGACGGATTCGATTCGTGCCCATAGTTCATCGCTCAATAACGTTCGAATCATCGTGGCCTCCTCGCGCAAAAGACAAAGATATAAACACATTTCATCGAGTGTAAGCAGCCCCTAGTCGAGGCATGGAGCCTCGCCCCGGTTATGTCTTCGATCCATCCGGGTCCTGTGTCACTTCGCGGAGGATACAGAGTCAGGGGGGCAGCAGAAACAGCATCGACATAGTTACTCGATCTGCGCGAACGTCTCTCTGATTCACGCCTCTCTATCAATCCTGAAGTCCGCGGCCGCCTCCCTGATGTGTTGCCAAAGTAGATCCGCGATCGGCCCGTGAGGTAGATCTCGCCGGCGCGCTGCCGTGATTTCGATCCGTCCGCCTTGCAGATGCCGTCCGCCGATCGACAGAAGGCGCCCGTCACGCAACTCCTGTTCGATCAGATAATCGTGGAGATGGCCCCAGGCTGCGCCCTGCACAATGATCTCCTTCTTCATCAACTGATCGCCCACCGTCCAGGTCTGCGCGCCCTCGATGATGTAGTAGTTCGGCCGATCGATGTGACGCGCCGTGTCTCGTATCACGCATTGGACGTAGCCACGCATCTGCTCAGGCGTGACCTCATCCGAGATGGGAATGTGAAGAAATCCCGGCGCTACAACAGGGACGAGTTTCACCACGCACAAGTCGATGTACTCGAGCCGGGGATCGGCTTTGTCGATATGGTGAATGATCAGATCGGCTTCGCCGTCGAAGAGGCGCTCCCACGGCCCTGCAATAGCCTCGACGTGCAGATGCAGCCGCGTAGCCGGATGGTCATCGAAGAAGCCGCGCAGCAGTCGGAGCACCTCGCGCACAGGTGAAAGATCGCCAATCACGACACGTAGCTCGCTCTCCTCGCCCATGGCCAGTTGCGTAGCGTGGTTCTTCAGTCCACGCAGCTCAAGCAGAAACACGCGGACATGTTCGTGGAACGAACGCCCAGCCTCAGTCAGCGCGACGCGATAGCCGCTGCGATCGAGCAGCGTCAGACCTAGCTGTCCCTCCAGGTTCTTCACAGCGGCGAAAACCGTCGGTTGCGTGCGCCGAAGTTTTTCGGCCGCGGGCTGAAAACCGCCTTCCGAAACGACTGCGTCGAAGCACTGCAACTGATACAGCGTTAAACCTTCAATCATCGGTCGGCCCTATCGAGTTCATCGAAACTTCATTATTTATTGCAATTTCTCCAATCCCTAATATTAGAAGGCACCCACTTACCTGGAGATATTTCATGCGTGCCATCGTCATCAAGCGGTACGGCGGTCCAGATGTGCTGAGCATCGAGGAGCGGCCCGATCCTTCGCCCCGGGCCGGTCATGTTCTGATCGAGGTCAAGGCCTTCGGCGTGAATCGCGCCGAGACCCATATGCGCGAGGGTACATGGCCCGAAGCGACCGAGATCAGCGGAATCGAGTGCGTTGGAATCGTGAAGGCTGATCCGGACGGGCGCCTGATTCCGGGACAAAAGGTCGTCGCCTTTATGGGCGGCATGGGACGCAAGATTAACGGCAGCTATGCCGAGCTGACCAACGTGCCCACCAGCAACGTTGTGCCGGTTGAGACGAATCTGGCCTGGGAGCATCTCGCGGCGATTCCGGAATCCTATGCGACGGCCTGGGCTGCCCTGTTCGGCAACCTCAACCTCGAGTCCGGCCAGACAGTTGTCATTCGTGGGGCCACCTCTGCGCTGGGACGGGCGGCGGTGGAGATCGCCGCGCACGCAGGCGCCTGCGTCATTGCCTCGACGCGCAACCCCGATCGCGCGGAGTCTCTCGAGGCGCTAGGCGCCAGGCAGGTGTTGTCGGAAGAATCCGACCTTCCACGGCGCGTGCGCGATCTGCATCCCGATGGCATAGACGCCGTGTTGGAGCTGGTCGGCAACAGCACCGTCGTCGGCTCGCTCACGATGGTTCGTCGGCACGGCCGCCTCTGTCTGGCGGGCTTTCTCGGCGGCACCAAGCCAATGACCGACTTCACGCCGATGGCGGAGCTCCCGAGCGGGGTGCACTTCAGCTTCTTTGGCAGCTTCATGTTCGGCACACCCGCATTTCCGACATCCGAAGTACCGATGCAGCTCATCGTTGATCGCGTGGAACGCGGCATCTACAAGGCAAAGGCCGCACGAGTCCTTCGTTTCGAGGAGATACGCGACGCTCATCGCCTGATGGAAGCCAACATTGCAAACGGCAAGATCGTCGTGCGCCTGTAGGTGGCGGTCGTCGGGACCTGACGTCGCGGCCTGCGTCTCACCGGCCGCGCGTGGACTTGGCGCAAGGAATTGACCAGGTCCTGGGTGACATGCTCCCGACGGGACCAGGGAACAGCGCGAGGAGCCTTCCCGGATTCCGCTCTATTCAATTTGGATCAACCGGCTTTCACCACGGGCGCTTCGGACGGTTTTGCAGATATAAGCGTCACTTGGGCGACGCGTTGCAAGTGTTGACGAACGGCAAAAAATGGCCGCTCCCTACCTGTTGGTAACGGCTGGACGTGTCCAGCGGCAAGGCCCACGAATGAGCATTCGTAAAACGCGGAAAAGAGAAAGATTCGAGGTCCTACCAGAACAGCCCGTTTTTCGTATGACGCATGTGAACTCTCTCAGATTCTGGCTCGCTTGTGGGAAAAGCTGGAATCTTTCAGCCGGCGTGCGTCGGCTTTTTACTTCCCCCGCAGGTGCATCAACAACGCGGCTAGCACCGGCGAAACCTGTTTGCGCGACGGATAGTAGAGGAAGAATCCGGCAAATGGCGGGCACCAGTCGTCCAGCACTCGAACCAGACGCCCTGTTTCAACCAGCGGTGCGGCCTCGTGCTCCAGCACATACGCCACGCCAAGACCATCGACGGCGGCCTGCATCATCAGGTCCGGCTCATTGAAGGTCAGCGGTCCCGACAGCGCCACTTTCAGTTTTCTTCCACCGTTTTCAAACTCCCACGAATAAACGGTGTCCGCGCTTTCCATCCGGTAGTTGATGCACCGGTGATGCCGAAGCTCTTCCGGCGTCGCCGGCGTTCCATGTTGCGCCAGGTACGCCGGCGACGCGACCACAGCCATCCTGAGCATCGGTCCGACCGGCAACGCCACCATGTCCTGTTCGAGCTTCTCGCCCAGCCGGATGCCGGCGTCGTAGCGACCGGAAACGAGATCCGTGAACGCATAGTCAATGATGACTTCGACAGTCGCGTCCGGATAAGTCGCGCAGAAATCGCCGAGTACCGGACGGATGACCGCCTCATACCCCTGCTTTGTGGCGGTGATTCGAAGCGTGCCCGAAATGCGGTCGCGAGTCCGGCTAAGGTCGCCCAGGACACTGTCGATCGCGTCCAATGCAGGTTCCAGCGTCAACAGCAGCGTTTGTCCCTCGGCGGTGGGCGCTACGCTACGGCTTGTTCGTCGAAGCAACGGATAGCCGAGGCGATTCTCCAGACGCTTGATCGTGTAGCTCAGCATCGAATTGGACACGTTCAGTTGCGCTGCTGCGCGCGAAAAGCTCCGTGTCCGCGCAACTGCCGCGAAAGCCGAGAGGTCATCCAGCACCCCTCGCGTCATTGTTCTATCTGATTGCATGACGCTTACAAATTATCCGGGATGATCGAATGAATACTCGCATTTATCCTTTCTCATGGTCAAGGCATCGGGCGAAACCGATGTCGATATTTCGAAGTGAAACGGAGGAAGGATGATTGACGACAATGCGGTATGGATGATCACGGGAAGCTCGTCGGGTCTCGGTCGCGCGTTGGCCGAGACGGTGCTGCAACACGGCTATCGTGCGGTTGTGACCGCTCGCAACCCGGATGCTGTGTATGGCCTCGCAAAACGCTATGGCAATCGGGCCATCGCGGTGGGTCTCGACGTCACTGATTCCCGGCAAATCAACGCGGCAGTCAAGGCTGCGCATGACGGCTTCGGTCAGGTTGACGTACTTGTGAACAACGCCGGCTATGGCTATATCGGGGCAATCGAAGAAGGCGAAGATGCCGCGATCCGCGCGCAGTTCGATACCAATGTGCACGGCGTTATCGCCATGATCCAGGCCGTGCTACCGGCTATGCGGCAACGCGCGAAGGGGCACGTCGTCAACGTGAGTTCGATTGGAGGACTGACCACTTTTCCGAACGTCGGCTACTACCACGCGAGCAAATACGCGGTGGAAGGTCTATCCGAAACGCTCGCAAAGGAAGTGGCGCCATTCGGCATTGGCGTGACGGTCGTCGAACCTGGCGCATTCAGGACGGATTTTCGCGGCCGCTCGATGCAGCAATCCAGGATTCGTCTCCCTGAGTTCACTGCGACTCTCGGCAAACAACGCGATGCCCTGCTCGCCTCGCACGGAAAGCAGCAGAACGATCCGGCGAAAGCCGCACTTGCGATCATCGACGCGCTGAAGGCGACGCAACCGCCGTTGCATCTTCTGCTGGGGGCAGATGCGCTTGAGCTCGCGCGCAAACAGCTTGCTGCAATGGCCCAGGATTTTGACGCGTGGGAGACGCTGACACGAAGTACTACTTTTGACGAACCGGCGTAGATGCGGGCCAGCGAACGGGTCAGGCTGTAGATGCCAGTCTGCTCGTTCGAGTGGGAATCAACGTCCGCTTTCGAGGGCGGACATTCGCTGGTCAGAAGCGGATGTCTTTTGTTGGCCGATCCTGGCCCGACGCCGCACCATCTGATTACTCCGCCGCTGAAAAGTCCACGTCCGTCAGCACTCGACCCACCCCGGACCTACGGCGGGTCGTCATTCGAACGGCAACTTCCCGAAGTTGAACTGCCATTGACGTGAAGATCGACCACCTGACTCTGAACTTGTAGCGAACACAATTTCCGCGAAAAATCATCAGCCGACCGTTCTTACCACTTGGGTTCAAACTTGCTCGCAAGGATTGCACGCCGCAACCGTCTTCGGGCAAGCAGACGTTGACCCGCACGCATCGCAAACGGAACTGCGAGAACGATGCCAACAATTGCCAAATATTTCATTCCTAGCTCCAAATTACATTTCAGGGCGGCGAGCCCGAGTCCGCCGCCGCAAGCCCACACCGTGCCTTTGCTAACGCACGCGTTCGTGCGCGCACTCGCCGCAACGCCAGCCACCATCCAAGGCGCATCCGCTTTTGCAGCCGGATCGGCGCGGATCCTACGGCCGGGGGCGCTGTCGCTCCGCGTGGCGCGTCTACCTTGAGTTTGTCGACAAATCGCTTGAGAGCGGCCAGTTCACTCTCTTGGGAAAAATGCGCGCGCAGACTAGCCATCCCTGGCTCAAGCTCAACAAGATCGTCAGCGCTACCAGACAACAAACGAACGCGCCCCTCGACCCTTCTGACGAAAGCCCCAAGATCGCCAACGGCGATTTCTTCAAAGTTTGGTGATGCCCAGTATTCCCGGCCGCCGCCGCCGTGATACCCAATCACGTAGTTTCCACACAGCGCAGCCTCAACTGGCGGCAAACCTAGTCCTTCCAAGCCAGAAAACGACATGAATATCCGCGATTCCTTAAGCAGTGCTGCGACTTCTGCCTCATTCATACCGTCGATCCCACGAATTTCCCAACTCGGAGGCAGTCGCTTCTTCAATGCAAAGACCACGGCGGCCGCATGCGCACCGTTCTTGCGCGGCATATACGTGATGAGGTTGCGTTTCTTGCCCTCGGCGTTAAACACGCTGCCATCTACCGAGCAAAACACCCGACCAATCCGGCCTGTCAGGTGCGGATAGTGAAGCGAAATCAGTGAGGAGGTATCCTCTGAGATAGACAGGATTGCGGATGCATTCTGATATGCGTGATCTACGTCGCCATCGGTACAACCGCCGTCGCGGTCACGCAGATAGTATCCGTTCTGGACAAAAATCGAGTACTTCAGTCTGCTCGGAGCCAGGATGCGCGCAAGCTGTGCCGCTTTAATTTCTGGCAACACCAGATGATCTGTCGGGCGCAGCTCCCTGTCGGAAATCAGGTGGGCGGCATGTTCGGCCCACGGGTACTCATAACCACGCCTTTCATGCATGATCGCGGAAGCGATCATGCCACTGTTATTCAGGCGGATGGAATGGTCGTAGATGACTTTAACCCCGCCAGCGTGCTCGTTTGCTCGCGGCGACGTGCAAAAATACACTAAACGCACTTTTACTTTTCCTTCGTTTATTTTGATCCGCTTGCGTGCTTGAAGACGATGACTCAGATCCGATTAGCTAAGTACCTTAGGCACAAAAATCGCTTGCAACCTTGCGAGGTCGACTGAGACCTCACAATCCCGTGCGGTGGAAGCCCTAGCTCCTCCACGCAACACATATAAGCCTCTCAGCCGCTACGCCCGGGTTCCAGTCCGCAAGGTCCTAGCGACCAAATTGGCGATAATACGGCTCCGCAGGACGTCTGCCGCCGGAACCGTGTGAGCAATTTGAGAAAGATCATTGCGACCTCGATCGACTAGCAAACTCGCCGGTAATGCGTTGGTGCGTGGCCGAATCCGAAGATCGGAACGTCGCAGCGCTCTCTGCGTTGATGTCGTCGGTCTGACCGACGCGAATGAGAGCCGGTTGTGACCACAGCAGCGCCGAGCGCCAGCGCTAGAAGCGCGAAGAAACAGTAGCCGGTACCGCCTCGCACGATGAGATTTAGAGCGGGTGCCAAGAACAGGAGGGCTGTGCTGAACCAGATTAGGCTAGGCGCAAAAATCATAGGGCAATAGTGCGTAAGACTACATTCCAGTGAGCCGATGCGAAGTTGCGAAGTCGATCGTATTCCGTGCATTTTCTGAATGATGTTTCATACTTGAAGGGCCAACGGCGGGGGCTAGATACGCTTTCCAGGTCGACAACGCAACCGGAAATGCCTGCCTTTTTGAGGAACCGTGAGCGCTTCAGCCTTGTGTTAAGCCCGACCGCTCGATCGAGGGGCGCAGCGTTGCGCCGTTGTCAGCAACTTCGTTCATGATCGTTGCTGTTGGTGTGCAAGTGCACCGAGAATAACACGCGGAAAAGGTACAGATAATGGCAACTTCGCCCAAATGCTTGAATAGTCTTCGTCCAATCCGGCGAGTGCATCTCGACGCGCGCGTGAACACGTGGACGTCACTGGCAGCCATTTTTTTCGATTAGGCAACATTCTCCTCGCGATTTCGAATGGCCGTTTGCTGCTGCCGAACAGCCGTCTGAATGTCCGAATTATGGTGCAGGTGAATGACGCCTCATGGCCGACCAGCGCCCGACGACCGAACGCCAAAAACACCCCGGTCGCGGGGCTCGCGCAACAGACACGAGCCGACCCAAGACCGTCCTTCGGTAAGCTTCCCTGAACGTCCGAAGTTCGTGTTCGAGAAGTCATTCGACTGTGGACCGACTCGTCGTTCAGCAAAAACAATCGGCCGTTACCTCAGTGGCCACACTGTCCGAGCTGGACAAGAAGCTCAATCCAATGCTCGGATGACCGCTGGACGGGTATTCCTGAGTAGCGTTACGCTGCAACCCGTCGGCACATCGTTGAAGCGGATCGATATGTCATGCATGCCTGCCACAGCATGCGTCAGGCTCAGTCCAAGGCCATTGCCGGGAGTGTGTCGACTCGCCTCGCCGCGATAGAAGCGGCGCAGCACTGCCTGTCGCTCGTCGGGTGCGATCCCCGGGCCGTCGTCAGCGATTGTGATCCCGAAGCCAGCAGCGTCGCGGAAGAGGTCCACCGACACGTGACCTTCCTCCGGCGCGAACTTGATCGCGTTCTCGACGACGTTGGCGATCGCTTCGAACAGCAGATTGCGGTCGCCTTGTAGCTCGATCGAGCCGGACGCCGTGCGTCGATAATCGAGCGTCACGCGCTTTTCTTCCGCTGTCGGCTCATAGAACTCGATCACATCGTCGACGACTGCGGCCAGGTCGACCGTCACGAAGTTACCGTGCCGCGCGTTGCTCTCGATTTCGGAAATGCGCAGCAGCGCATTGAAGGTGCGCAAAATCCCACCCAGTTCGACTATCGCGTTCTCGGTGGCGGCACGGTACTCCTCTTCGGAAGCGGCACGTCGTTGCGCGCGCTCAAGCCCGGCCATGAGCCGCGTCAGCGGCGTACGCAAGTCGTGGGCGATTGCGTCGCACACGCCCTTGACCTCCTGCATCAGGCGCTCGATCTCGTCGAGCATGCCGTTGACGACGCGCACCAACCTGTCAATGTCGTCCTGCTTCGCATGGACTGGCAAGCGGCGGCTGAGATTGCCCGCCACGATTTCCTCGATCGATTGTGTCACCGCATCCAGCCGCCGCACCGCCCCGACCCCAACTATCGCCGCGCCAATCAGTCCGGTAAAGAGCATCAGCACACCCACCGACACCAACGCATGCAACAGTTCTTCATCGAAGTGATCGAGTTCGCGCGTGTTCTGGCACAGCAATGCGGTGCGGCCATCCGGAATCCGCGCGGCGATGCAGCGTGCGGGCACATTTTGCTCAGGCAGTTCAAGGCGCGTCGAAAACGGCCGGTCGAAGTACGGCAGTTCCGGCCGGCCGCCGGGAAGACCGCCCGCGATGTGTTTGCCCTGCGTGTCAAACAACGCAAACGGACGCTGATGGCGCGGATCGAACTGGCTCTGATGATTAAAGCGCGCCACCAGCTCGTCGGTTCCTTCCCGTACCAGCGCCGCATGCTCGCGCCGCAGCCATTCGTCGACGCGCTCGATCTCGAAGCCCGTGATCTCGAAATAGAGGTAAGCAAACAGCAACAGCGAGACGACACCGAACATCGCGAGAAACAGCGTCGCGAGACGGAAACTGGTGGTGCGGTGCAGGTCAGTCAGGCGCACGGAGGGTATATCCCGAGCCACGTACGGTATGGATCATCGGCATCGAACCTGTGGGGTCCAGCTTCTTTCTCAGGCGGCTGATATGAACGTCGATCACGTTGGTGCGCTCGTGGAGCCGGTAATCCCACACGGCTTCGAAAAGCATCGTGCGGCTGATCGTCTGACCCGCATGCTGCATCAGGTATTCGAGCAGCCTGTATTCGCGCGGTAGCAGTGCAATCGGGCGTCCGGCGCAGGTGACTTCGCGCGTGAGCAGATTCATCCGCATCGGTCCCACCTGGTATTCCTGGACGCTGGCCGGTACGTGGCGGCGGCGCATCAGCGCGTCGAGGCGTGCGGTCAGTTCGATGAATTCAAATGGTTTGGTCAGGTAATCGTCACCGCCGGCGCGCAGGCCGCGCACGCGCTCGTCGACACCCGAAAGCGCACTCAGGATCAGAACGGGCGTAACAATGCCTGCGCTGCGCAACGCGGCCAGCATGCCAAGTCCCTCAAGACCGCCGGCCAGCATCCGGTCGAGCACGATGGCGTCGTACTGGGTGGCGACGGCCAGCATCAGCCCGTCACGGCCGGTCTCGGCCGAGTCAACGCGGCACCCGTGATCGGTAAGTGCGTCGACGATCTCTTCGCGTGTCTGGCGGTCGTCCTCGACGACCAAAACGTTCGGCATACAGATTCCGGAGTAAGAGCGCATTGAGTCGCCATGGTGCCGCCCGGGCAGACGGCTTTGCGCTACGCTATGCGTTCACAGTATGCCGTGGCGCGGAAAACACCTGTTTCGCCCCAACATTAAAAAAATTTAACCCAGTTCAAATGACAGCTTACGGTTGGCCTGCATGCGAATCCTGATCGTGGAAGACGATGCGCGCGGCAGTCACTTCATCGCACGTGGCCTGATGGAAAGCGGCCATATCGTCGACACGGCCGCCGACGGAGCAACCGGACTCGCGCTTGCCCGCGAGGGCATCTACGACGTGATCGTCACGGACCGCCGCCTGCCGGCGCTCGACGGCATCGAACTCGTTACGCAACTGCGGGCGCACGGTCAAGCGACGCCGGTCCTGATGCTGTCCGCCGTCGCCGGGCTGACCGACCGCGTGGACGGCATTCGCGCGGGCTGTGACGATTATCTGGCAAAACCCTACGCATTTGCCGAACTGCTTGCCCGCGTCGAAGCACTGGCGCGCCGGACCGACCGGGCGCGTCTGCAGGACGTCTTGCAGGTGGCCGACCTCGCGCTCGACCGGCGGGGGCGCCGCGCGAGCCGCGCGGGACGCGACCTGCATCTGCAGCATCGCGAATTCCTGCTGCTGGAGTGCCTGATGCGTCACGCCGGGCAGATCGTCACGCGCAGCATGCTGCTCGAATCCGCGTGGAACTACCAGTTCGACCCGCGCGGCAACATCATCGACATGCACATGCACCGGCTGCGCGGCAAGGTCGATCGCGGCTTCGACAAGCCGCTGATTCGCACCGTGGTCGGTGCCGGCTACGTGCTCCGCGCGAACGGTTGAGCGCGCGGCGGCCTCGCGCAATTCCCCATTAAATTTTTTTAATAATCGAGCGAACGACCCGACAGGACGGGCTCGCTATCCTCGCGTCGTCCATGTTGCGAGGAATGCCCTTTATGCCCCGGTTGTACGGTTCGCCACCACTCGGTCGCCTTGCGCCGCTCACGTTGCGCGTGGCTGTCAGGTCGCGGCTGTCGCTGATCGCGTGCGTGCTGACGCTTGGGCTGTTGCCTGGCTGCTCGCTCGTGCCCGCCTATCAGCGTCCGGCCGCGCCCATGCCGATCGCCTGGAGCAGTGCCGCGCAGGCGCCGCTGGCCGATACGGTGCCGGTCAAAAGTGGTTGGTGGCGCGTGTACCGGGACCCGGCGCTCGATGCGCTCGTCGAGCGTAGCCTGCATAACAATTTCTCGCTGGCCTCAGCGGTCTCCAGTGTCGCCGAGGCGCGCGCCAATGCAGAAAAGGCCGGCGCGCCGCTGTATCCGTCGCTGACGCTGAACGGCACCTTCGAGCGCAGCCATCTGAGCGGTGCGGGAGGCAGTTCGGGCATCTCCACCCACGGACAGACTCTGTTCGCGGAAGCGGCTTACGAGGTGGACTTCTGGGGGCTCAACGCCGCCAATGCCAATTCGGCGCAGATGCTCGCGCGCGCCAGCAGTTTCGACCGCGATACGGTGGCACTGACGCTGACTGCGTCGGTGGTCGATACGTGGTTCCAGATTCAGAGCCTGCGTCAACGCGTGGCGCTCGCGCAGACCATCTCGGACGATGCCGCCAGGATCCTGACCCTAATGCAGGCTCAGCAGGCGGCCGGCGTCGTGACGGAATTGCAGGTCCAACAGCAGCGCAACGTACTGGCGACGTTCCAGGCTGCGATTCCGACGCTGCAACTGCAACTCGATCAGAACGTGCACCTGCTCGCTACGCTGGCGGGCGCGGCGCCCGAGGGATTTGTCGTCCCCGAGGCGAAGCTCGCCGGCATTCCTGTGCCGCAACCGCGGCCGAACCTGCCGTCGAGCCTGCTCGATACCCGGCCCGATATCCGTTCGATGGAAGCGCAGTTGCAGGCGGCGAACTTTAGCGTGGGCGCGGCGCGCGCGGCCTTTTTCCCAAGCATTGTGCTAACGGCCGACGGCGGCCTGAGTAGCCGTTCGCTGTCGCAGTTTCTTTCAAGTCCGTTTTCGAGCCTGGCGGCGTCGCTGGCGGCGCCGATCTTCGACGGCGGCGCGTTGCGCGGGCAGTTGCATGCGAACGAAGCAGCCGAGGACAAAAGCGTCGCCGGCTACCGACAGACCGTCGTGACCGCGCTGCAGGACGTCGAGGATTCGCTGTCGGCCGCCGCGCAGCAGCGCCAGGCGGAATCGGCCGACCAGGCGGCGGCCGATGCTGCCGCTAAGGCCGCCACGCTCGCTGACGCGCAATACAAACTTGGCACGATCGATTTCCTGACAGTGCTCGACACGCAACGCACGCTCTATCAATCCGAGGACACGCTCGTGCAGGCACGGCTCGCGCGCTTGCAGGCGTCGGTCAGTCTGTTCCGCGCGTTCGGCGGCGGTTACGGCGTGACCGCGCAGAACGGTGACGGCGACGCGAGCGGCGAACCCTCGGCCATCGGTTCAAGCGGCTCGATCGGCTTAACCCGCCCTGTCTACCACACCGACACCACCGCCGTCGCCGAAGACAGCTACGCGCAGCGCCCCTCTTCAACAAATCCCGTCGCGCCATGAATCACGCCGCAGATCTGCCTCCTCAGCAACCGCCCCGGCCGCAGCGCCGTTTCCCTCTGCCTGTCATCGCAGCCCTCGTGGCTATGCTCGCCCTGCTAGTCTGGTGGCAATGGCCCAAACACCCCGCTAGCGCACCGGTGCCCGCCGTTCCGGTGAACGCCGGCCACGCCGTTACCGTAGACTTCCCGATCCGCGTCGCCTCGGTGGGCACCGTGCAGGCGCTCAATACCGTCGACGTCAAAGTGCGCGTCGACGGTCAGTTGCAGCGCGTCGCTTTCACGGAAGGTCAGGACGTGAAGGCTGGGCAAATGCTCGCGCAACTCGATCAAGGGCCGCTCACCGCGCAATTGCACCAGGCTGAAGCGGCACAACGCAAGGACCAGGCGAGCCTCGAGAACGCGCAGCTCGACCTGGACCGCTATTCGAAACTCGTGGGCATTGGCGCGGCGACCTCGCAGAGCGTCGACACGGCGCGGGCGCAAGTCAAGGCGCTGGCCGCGACCGTCGCCGCGGACGCGGCGCTGATGGAAAGCGACCGCCTGCAACTGAGCTTTACGACGCTGAGCGCGCCGTTCACGGGCCGCGTGGGCGCGCGTGAGGCCGACGTCGGCGCGATAGTCCATCCTGCGGACACCACCGGCATTGTGACCCTCACGCAGATGGAGCCGATCGACGTGCTGTTCTCGGTGCCGCAGGACGTGCTGCCGAACCTGCTGGCGAATCAGGCGAAGGCGCCACTGCCGGTGAGCGTTACGACGCGTACCGGCAGCGACGAGCTCGCTCAAGGCTCGCTCGTCTTTGTCGACAGCCAGGTTGATCCGGCCACGGGCCAGATCAAGCTGAAGGCGTCGTTCACGAACACGGACCGCAAGCTGTGGCCGGGCGAACTCGTCACCGCGCGCGTGCTCGTGCAGACCGACCGTCAGCGCATCGCCGTGCCGAGTCGCGCCATCGTCAATACGCAGGCCGGCACGCAAGTGTATGCCATAGGCCCGGACGGCAAGGTGCAGATGAAAGCCGTTGAGACCGGCGTAAGCGTCGACGGCATGACAGAGATCAGGCATGGCGTCCAGACGGGCGAGCTGATCGTGTTCGATGGACAGAGCCGTCTGAATCCGGGCGTGAAGGTGGCGGCGAAGATCGTCAGCGCGAACGCGGAAGCCGCCTCCGCGTCTGCGTCCACTGCGAATACGGACTCGCCGTCATGAGCCTGCTCGAAGTGTTCATCCAGCGACGGATAGCGACCAGCTTCCTGGCGATTGCCGTCCTGCTGGTCGGCATGGTGGCGTATTTTCTGCTGCCGGTCGCACCTCTGCCGCAAGTGGATTTCCCGACCATCCAGGTCATCGCGAATCTGCCTGGTGCCAGTGCCGATACGATGGCGACGTCGGTGGCGACGCCGCTTGAACGGCAGTTGTCGAACATCGCCGGCATTACGCAGATGACCTCGTCGAGCTCTCTTGGCACGACAAGCATTGCGATCCAGTTCGACCTGTCGCGCGACATCAACGGGGCGGCCCAGGACGTGCAGACGGCGATCAACGCTGCAGGCGGCATGTTGCCAAAGAACCTGCCGAATCCGCCGACATACCAGAAGGTCAATCCGGCTGACTTTACGCTGCTGTCGCTCGCCTTGACGTCGCCATCGCTCACGCTGACACAGCTCGACAGCTACGCCGAAGATTTTCTCGCGCAGCAGATTTCGCAGATGCCGGGCGTGGGCCTCGTCGATTTTCACGGCCAGCAGCGTCCAGCGGTGCGCATCCGCGTCGATCCCGACAAGCTCGCCGCGCGCGGCCTGACGCTGGAAGACGTGCGCTCGATCGTCGGTGTGCAGACCGTCAACGCACCGAAGGGCAGCCTGAACGGTCCGGACCGTTCGGTCGTGTTCAACGCAACCGACCAGATCACCACTGCAGCCGGTTATCGCGACCTTGTCGTCGCGTACAAGAACGGCGCGCCGATTCGTTTGCAGGACCTGGGCACCGTGATCGACGCTGCCGAAGACACCCAGCAGGCTGCCTGGCTGCAGCATGAACGCGCGATCGTTCTCGACGTCCATAAGCAGCCGGGCTACAACGTCGTCGACACGATCCACAACATCACGACTCATTTGCCGGAGATGGAGGCGTCGTTACCCGCGGCGGCGCACGTGCATGTAGTGGGCGACCGCACGCAGACCATTAACGCGTCGGTACGCGACGTGCAGTTCACGCTGATGCTGACTATCGGGCTCGTCGTGATGGTGATTTTCTCGTTCCTGCGCAACGTCTGGGCCACCGTGATTCCGAGCCTGACGATTCCGCTGTCCCTCGTGGCGACCTTCGGCGTGATGTATCTGCTCGGCTATAGCCTCGACAACCTGTCTCTGATGGGGTTGACGATTGCGGTCGGCTTCGTCGTCGACGACGCGATCGTTGTAATCGAGAATGTGATGCGTCACATCGAGGAGGGCGTGCCGCGCATGCGAGCCGCGTTGCTAGGTGCGCGCGAAGTGCGTTTCACGATCGTCTCGATGACGATATCGCTGATCGCCGTGTTCATTCCGATCCTGATGATGGGCGGGATCGTCGGCCGCCTGTTCCGCGAGTTCGCGGTGACGGTGAGCGCGGCCATTGTGATGTCGGCGCTGGTCTCGCTGACCGTTACGCCGATGCTATGCGGCTGGCTGATCCGCACGCCGGCGGCAAACCGCGGTGGCCTCAGCAAGCTGGAGCGATGGCTCGAGGCGGTCTTCGTTGCGGTCGAGCGGCGCTATGAACAAGGGCTAGATTGGGTCCTGCGCCACCAGAAGACCATGCTTGTCGTCACGATTGCGACGGTGATTGCGACCGGCGCGCTGTTCGTGCTGATCCCTAAAGGCTTCTTTCCGCAAGAGGACTCGGGTCTGATTCAGGGTATCGCACAGGCCGCGCCGGATATTTCGCCTCAATCGATGGCGGCAAAAATGCAGCAACTGGCTCATATCGTCGAAGCAGACCCGGCGGTCGACAACGTCTACTACTGGATCGGGCCTAATCCGACCGTCAGCCAGGGCCGCATGATGATCAACCTGAAGCCGTTCAATCAGCGCACGGCGAGCGCGGGGCAGGTGGTCAACCGTCTGCGACCGAAGCTCGCGGCGGTGATGGGCATCACACTGTCGATGCAGGTGCGTCAGGACATTCAGGTGGGTGGACGGCTCAGCGCCGCGCAGTACCAGTACACGCTGCAGGACCCGAATGTGCAGGAGTTGGACCACTGGGCGCAACTTCTCACGGACCGATTTGCGAAGCTGCCGCAATTGACCGACGTGACGTCGGACCAGCAAGCCTCGGCGACGAGCGCAACACTGGTTATCGATCGTAGTACGGCCTCGCGTTTCGGCATCACAGCGCAGGCGATCGACGATACGCTCTACGACGCATTCGGCCAGCGTCAGATTGCAACACTCTTCACACAGTTGAACCAGTATCACGTGGTTGAAGAGGTCGATCCGAAGTTTCAAATGACGCAAGACGCGCTCGCGCATCTCTACGTGCGCTCGCCGTTGACGAATGAACTCGTGCCATTGAACGTGCTGGTGACAGTTCAGAACAACGTGTCGCCAATTTCGGTGAACCACCAGGGCCTGTTCCCGGCCGTGACGATCTCGTTCAATCTCGCCGCGGGTCAATCGCTCGGCAGCGCGGTGACGGCGATTCGCGCGGCCGAAGCGGCGGCCGGCAAGCCGGACTCGTTGACGGGCACGTTTCAGGGCACCGCGCAGGCGTTCCAGGCCTCGCTGAAAAGCGAGCCTTACCTGATTCTGGCGGCGCTGGTGGTCGTGTATCTCGTGCTGGGCATTCTCTATGAAAGCCCGATTCATCCATTGACGATCATCTCGACGCTGCCGTCAGCCGGGGTAGGTGCACTGTGCGCGCTGATGTTGTTCCGCCAGGATCTGTCGATCATGGGCATGATCGGGATCATTCTGCTGATCGGCATCGTCAAGAAGAACGCGATCATGATGATCGACTTTGCGCTGGTCGCGGAGCGCGAGCAGGGTCTTTCGCCCACCGCTGCGATCCGCCAGGCCTGCGTGCTGCGTTTTCGTCCCATCATGATGACGACACTCGCCGCGCTGTTCGGTGCGCTTCCGCTGGCGCTCGGTCATGGCGCCGGGGCAGAGTTACGCGTGCCGCTCGGGATTGCGATTGTCGGCGGTCTGGTGCTGTCGCAGATGCTGACGCTATTCACGACACCGGTGGTGCACTTGTGGTTTGCCCGTCTTGCTCATCGACTGAAACGGGACCATCGCGAAGGCAATACGGCTTTCATACATGCGAGTGAGACAGAATCTTGACCCCGCGGATGACGGCGCGAAACCCGGGTCGCGCCTTTAACCCCACCGCGAGCCTTGGCTAAAGGTAAAGCATTCCTCGCGTCCTCCAGAAAATTGCGTGACCGGTTTTTTCCACCCAATCGGCGAATTCTGGTTCGTCGATAGTGTTTCAATCAGCAGCGGGCTCTTTAGCAATCAGGATCGCCCACATAAATTGATCGTTCAGACTGTCGAACCGCAGGTTATGCCGTTGACAACGACCGACCTGCTCTAGCCCTTGAAGAGACGTTCAAAGGCAATCTTCGTTCGTCTCTTCATGGCCCAGACTGTGTCAAAACGCCATTTTGACAGGTTAAAATGGCTCATCCGATAGCGGAGGATGGGCGAGATGAAGCGGTTCGTTCAAGGCGACAGTCGTACACAAAGCTTTCTCCTCCCTGAAGCACTTGACGACTACGTGACGGACACCAATCCCGTGCGTGTAGTCGATGTTTTTGTAGATGAGCTTGATCTTCAGAAGCTTGGGTTTGAAGGTGTTGAGCCAGCGCTGACAGGGCGGCCTTCGTATCATCCGGAGGTGATGCTCAAGATCTACATCTACGGTTACCTGAACCGTATTCAATCCAGCCGTCGCCTTGAACGCGAGGCTCAGCGCAACGTCGAACTGATGTGGCTCACGGGCCGCTTGGCGCCGGACTTCAAGACCATTGCTCGGTTCCGTAAAGACAACGGCAAAGCAATCCGCAGCGTCTGTCGTCAGTTCGTCATGCTATGCCAGCGTCTGGACCTTTTCGCTGAAGCGTTCGTTGCGATCGACGGCAGCAAGTTCAAGGCGGTGAACCATCGTGATCGCAACTTCACAAGCGCCAAGCTCGAACGACGCATGCGCGACATCGAGTCAAGTATCGCTCGCTATCTCGAGGCGATGGACACAGCCGATCGTCAGGAGCCTGCAATCGCGAAGGCCAGAACAGAGCGACTGCAAGACAAGATCGCGGCCTTGAAGGAACAGATGCGAAGCCTCAAGGAAATCGAGGTTAAGCTGAACGAAGCACCGGACCGACAGGTGTCGCTCACGGATCCCGATGCCCGTTCGATGAAGACACGAGGAACGGGAGTCGTCGGCTACAACGTCCAGACGGCGGTTGACACGAAGCACCATCTGATCGTCGCGCACGTCGTTACGAATGATGGCATTGATCGTGATCAGTTGACGTCGATGGCGAAGCTGGCGCGTGATGAGATGGCCGTCGACAAGCTCACCGCAGTTGCGGATCGCGGCTACTACAAGAGCGAGGAGATACTCGCATGTCATGAGGCTGGAATAAGCGTGCTCGTTCCCAAACCGGTGACATCGAGCGCAACGGCTAATGGCCGCTTCGGCAAGGATGACTTCATTTACAACGCACAGACGGACGAATATCGGTGCCCGGCGGGCCAGCGGCTCATCTGGCGATTCTCAACTGTTGAGCGCGGTCTGAAGATCAGTAAATACTGGAGTTCAAATTGCCAGCAATGCTCACTAAAGGGGGATTGCACGCCGGGTCCTCAACGTCGCGTGACACGCTGGGAGCACGAGGCTGTTCTCGATGAGATGCAGGCGCGACTTGATCATGCGCCTGAGATGATGCGCATCCGGCGACAGACTGTCGAGCACCCGTTCGGCACGATCAAGGCATGGATGGGCGCCACTCATTTCCTGACACGGACCATCGAGCGGGTGAGTACGGAGATGAGCTTGCACGTGCTGGCGTACAACATGAAGCGAGTGATCAAGCTACTCGGTTCAGAAGCGGTTATGAAGGCGATGCGGGCGTGATGCCCGTACGGGGTTGTTGAGCCTTTGCGATATGTTCGGTTGTGGTTTGCGTTCAGATTGCCGCAAACGACAAGCCGCGACATGCGCCGGAACAGGTTTCGTCAATTCCCAGTGGCCACGCGTTTTGACACAGTCTGGGCCGTTCAGTGTCTCACGCAAAAAGCATGGACGGCTGCATCTTCCGCGGTGCGATCGAAAGCGCGCGACCGGTTTCGGCCATTCGACCCGGCGGCAAGCGGACTCTGGAAGCTAGTGGGCCAATTTTTCGTACAGTGACCAGACATAGCCGTCGGGTTTCAGTCCTACGCGGGTAAATCCAAGCGACTCGTAGTAGGCGCATAGCTTCGCATTTTGGGCGTCGCAGTCGAGTCGAACAAAACACCGGTTCAAGCCGCTCACTTTATTAGCGCACCAATCAAGCATGAAGCTGCCGAGTCCACGTCCGTTAAAGCCTTTCCGCACACAAAGCCCATGCACATAACCGGCGATCGGTTCTTGAGGTCCCCAGTGCTTTTCATCGTCTAGGGTGTTAGGCACTTTTTGTCGGACCTGGTATCCTGGCAGGATGAAAAAACGAAGGCCATACCCAACGGATATGTCGGACGAAGAATGGTACTTCGCCGCTCCGTACCTGACCTTGATGAACAAGGACGCACCGCAACGCCGTTACGAACTGCGCGAGATGTTCAACGCGCTACGCTGGATCGTACGCGCGGGTGCACCATGGCGTTTGTTGCCAAATGACTTTCCGCCCTGGGAACTGGTCTACCAGCAGACGCAACGCTGGATTCAGGCCGGCTGTTTCGAGGCTATGGTCAATGACCTGTGTTCGATCATCCGGATCGCGCAGAAGCGTCGTGGCTAACCCAGCGCGGTCATCCTCGACGGACGGACGCTGCAGTCGACCTGCGAAAGTGGACCTCGCGCCGGTTACGACGGTTACAAGCGCAAACGCGGCAGCAAGGTCCACATGGCGGTTGATACTTTGGGGCAACTGCTTGCTGTGCATGTTACGCCGGCCAATGAACAGGAACGCGCGCAGGTCGGAGAACTGGCCCGTCAGGTTCAGCAGGCCACCGGCCAGACGGTCAAGGTGGCGTTCGCGGACCAGGGATATACCGGCGAAGAGCCTGCGCAGGCTGCACTCGACGAAGGAATAGAGCTTCAGGTAATCAAGCTGTCGGAGGCGAAAAAGGGCTTCGTGCTGTTGCCGCGCCGTTGGGTGGTCGAGCGCAGCTTCGGCTGGCTCAACCGCTTCCGCCGACTGGCCAGAGACTATGAGCGATTGCCTGAAACCTTGGCCGGTTTGCACTTCATCGTATTCTCCGTGCTTATGCCTGTTCACTTTGCAGCCCTTAACAAAAGTGCCTAACACTCTCTAAGCGATCAGGAAAACGCAGTCCTGAGCCAATGATGTTTGAATACCTTTAGCCGACAGATAGCTGCAATGGGTTCATGTAGTCACGGAAATGCGTCACTCGGCCCTCGCGCAGAGTAATAAACCAAACGTAGCTGAGTTCCCACGGCGCATTGTCCGAAACCCGCCGATGATGCCCGGTAGCCTCGACGATGAGTTCATTGCCCACCTGCCGCGCACGGACGTCGCTGAACGAGCCGAGCCGGATTGATGCCAGCAAATGGGCCATATAGGACGCAATCGCGTGGCGTCCCTCCAGCTTTGTGACCCACCCCGCTGGGGCGAACGGAAACTCGTGGACTGCGTCCGCTGCGTACATCTTCATCCAGCCATCGACATCCCCGGCTTGAAGTGCCTGGAGCGCGTTTACAAGCCATTCGGGCAAATCCGATGTTGGTGCCATATTCTTCTCCCATAAAATTGATTGATGATCCTGAACATTTCATAAACCTCTGCATCCACCAGCCTGCGACAAGCTGTCGCAGCCGGGACTCTGGAAGCGGACATACATCGAGCCCGAACTGCTGCGACGGTGACAATGCGCCCAATGTTCCGCGGATGCTCGATTGTCGTGATGCGCGTTAAGACCCGGCGCACATCCGCGGTCATAGGGTCCGTGGCGTGCTTTCATCGCAATGTAGGAAAACGTTTCGCTCACTAATCACGTTATTTCGGTTACGAAGTCGGCACGACTGCGGCGCACTTTTTTGAGACTCACGAGCCAATCTCCGTCCGCGGCGCGATAACCCAGGGCCATCAGAACAACGCTACGCAGTTGCTTCGATTTCAGATCAAGGATTTCGTCCACCGCCGCCGGGTCGAACCCCTCCATTGGTGTGGCGTCGACTTCCTCAAAAGCCGCAGCAACGAGGGCAATGCCCAAACCGATGTAAGCCTGCCGCGCAGCGGCCTGATGGTTGGCTTCGGTTCCCCGATCAGCGACGATGCCCAGCAGTTGGCGGCGATAATTTTCCCAACCTTCGTTCCTGAAGCCCCGAACGTCGTTGGTCAGATCGAACATCATGTTGACGCGATCGGCAGTGATGTCGTCCCACGCCGCAAATACCAGCAGATGCGAACAGTCAGTGATTTGCGCCTGATTCCAGGCAACGGCGCGAATCCTTTCGCGAGTTTCCGCATTGCTCACGACAAGCAACTCGAAGGGTTGAAGCCCGCTTGAAGTGGGTGCCAGCCGTACTGCTTCGACGATACGTTCAAGTGTTTCATCAGGCACCCTTCTCGTTGCATCGAATTTTTTGGTGGCATAGCGCCATGTCAGTCTTTCATTTACGGTCGTCATTCTGTCTTTCTTCATGTTTGGGGTTGAAAACAGAGGCAGCACGCAGGCGCCCTTTCGTGCGCCATGTCAGCGATTCAAGCCTTCGTAGAGAATGAACCTGCTGAATCATGGCCAGTTTGAAGCGGGCGAAAAACCAGTGCCAGCGCAGAACAATGCTGCAGCACATGCAGCAACCGGACGTTGCTGACAAGTCATTCCCCGGTTATTCTGAACCCATGAATCTGGATCAGGGACGAGCCGATGAACTCGCCGCATTGCTCGCTGTCGCCCGGGAAGGTTCGTTCGTTGCGGCGGCCGCTGCGCTCCAACGCCATTCGACGATCATTTCCAAACGCATCAGCACGCTGGAGCAACGCCTTGGCGTGCGCCTGCTCGAAAGGACGACGCGAAGGGTTCGCCTGACAGAAGCTGGCGCGCGGCTTGCCGAACGCGTGCAGATGGCGACGGACGCGATTTTCGAGGCCGAACAGGAAGCGGCGGCAGGCGGCACCGAGTTGCGGGGCCGCCTGCGCCTGGCATTTCCGGCAGCGATGGGACGGCAGTGGCTTGCGCCGGCGCTGCCGGATTTCGCGCGCCAATATCCCAGTCTGCATCTCGAGGTTGACTACGCCGAACGCTACGTCGATCTTGTCGGGGAAGGTTTCGATGCTGCCTTGCGTCTTGGCACCTTGCGCGACAGCCGGCTGGTTGCCCGCAGGCTCGGTGATCACCGGATCGTCCTGGGCGCTTCGCCGGAGTACCTGAAGCGCCACGGCGTTCCCGCCTCACCAAGTGCATTGGCGAGCCACAATCTGCTGCGATATACGGGGCCGGTGTCGACTCCGGAATGGCGAATGCGCAAGGGCACTCTGCGCGACACGATCGTGCCCGCGGGCACCTATCATTCGAACGACATCGGCGCCCTGCTTGAAGCGGCGCGCCAGGGAATCGGGATTGTGGGTTTTGGCGATTGGTCGATGGCCCGTGACTTTGCAGCGGGCACGCTCATCCAGGTCTTGCCACAATGGCGGTTCGAGATGGACGAAGGAATCTATCTGGTCCGCCCTTCCAGTCAGTTCACGCCCGCGCGGACCGAGGCCTTCATCCGGTGGATCACCGGACTATTTGCCGGCGGCCTTCCTTGGGACGCGGCAGTGGAAGCACCTACTAACTCCCAGTACCCGTGACGGGGGCACTAAGGAGACGTATCAACGTCATTTGCCCCTCCTACGATTTCTCCACGTAGATCGACAGTTTGAGCCTCGGATCATCGTTCGCCTTAAACGTCGAATAGCGGAAATCAAGCGGTCCGCGGCCCCACGTGCATGAGATGTTTCTCGCCCGACACTGGAGCCGAAACCCCATGCTCGCGCCACCACGCCATGAACTCAGGGCAACCCGCGCGAAGACGTTCCACAATCTCCACGAAGCTGGGGTCGGGCGCCCAGAGATCGTAGTTCACGCGGAAGAGCGAGACCATTCGTCGGGCCTCCGCGGCCCAGCTCCCTCCGAACAGCTTGCGGGCTGCCGGATCCAGCAGCATATAGAGAGGATATTCCGGTCTTCATCGGGCAATGTCGCGAAGTCGGTGAAGAGCTGCACCGCCGCGTTATTCCAGGCGAGGATGTCCCAGCGTTCGCCGGTCAGGTACGCGGGTTCTGCCAACCCCTCTACGACAATGCGAAGAACTTCCGGCACCGTCTCGCGAAGGAAGCGCCCGTCCCTTCCGCCTTGCGCCAAAGCCCGGAGATGCGCTTCCTCAACGGCGCTCAGCATCAGCGCCTTCACGAGTGACGCGAACGTTTCGGCCGAAGAGGAAATCACGCGACCTTGCTCGAGCTTGACGTACCACTCGGTGCTGATACCGCTGCGCCGCGCAACTTCTTCGCGACGCAGGCCGGCTGCGCGCCGGCGCCCTTCAGATGGGAGACCGACATCTGCTGGCATTGGATTTAAAGGCCGGGGAGACACTGCTCGTGAGCGGCGCGACCGGCAATTTTGGCAGCGCCACTGTGTTGACAGCACTGGCGATGGGCGTGCGCCAGGTCGTCACGCCGGGACGCAACGAAACGGTCCTCGTGGATTTGAAGCAACGTTTTGGACCCCGTATCATACCCGTCCGTCTGTCGGGCGATGGGACGCAGGACATCGCGGCGATAGATTCGGCAACCGAGGGACCTATCGATGCAGTGCTCGACTTTCTGCCACCTTCGGCCGACGCTTCGGTCGCGCGGACAGCGATCATGGCGGTACGGCCTTATGGGCGCGCCATACTCATGGGTGGAGTCGGTATGCTGGGTGGCGATGACCTTTCCCTTATCAAGGGGCAATGGGTGTACGAGCCGCGAGCGGTACATACTATGGTAGGTATGGTGCGCAGTGGTCAACTCGATCTGAACCAGTTCGCGGTGACGGAATTCGCTCTCGAGGAGGTCAACCATGCCGTCTCGCACGCTGCCGCGAACAACGGTCCGTTCAAGCTGACTGTGGTCCGGCCTTGAATGCGAAGGCGACGCTACACGATTGAACCCGATAGAGTCATCGGCGTTCGCGGCCGTTCGGCGCCCCGGTCCCCGTTACTCCTGAACGAAACAATTGCATCCGTGCAGCTCGAAAAAATTCGCAGCCCGCCTCGGCTTCGTGATATTTGGACAATCGCGTGCTGCGCGTTCCGGATGCAGCTCGTCTGCTGCTTTCAAGCAGCAGAAAAGATGGGACAAATACATTGCCTCCGTCCTCCATGTCATCAGCAACTTGAAAGTCGTCAAGATATGACGGCGCGAACGTCATCTTCTTCTGGGCGTTTTTGTTCCGGACGGTTTTTGTTCCGGGTGCCGTTTCTTGCGGCTTTTCGTTTCATAAAGGACTGGTTGTTCTTCGCTTGTCGCTTCTTCCTCGGCAGTTGCTTTCTGTTCGTGCCGAGCCTGACGGCGAGACCCAGACACAGGCGTGCGCGCATGATCTGCCCCACGGAAGGCCGGGTCATGAAGCGCCTTGGACAGCGAAAGTGCCGGAATTGCGGGGCCTGGTTTCGTCCAGATCCCCGCAGGTACCGCAGCGGACCCTTGTGTCGTCACGCGAGCAAGGGCGCCAGCCAGCGCCAATAGCAGGCCAAACCCGAGAACCACGACTATTGCCGCAGCATGGAGTACGTCGCGCGGGTGGCGCGTTGGCGCGCCAAGCATCCCAGCTACTGGCGTCGAACGAAACAGAAGTCCGAGAACACTGCCGATGAGTTACAAGAGGACTGCTCCGCGCAAACCTGCCTTCGGAGTATCCGCCTTCAGAAAGCCGTTCCTCAGTATCTCAAACACAGCAGCCGCTGCCGTTTCCAATTCTTCAGGCTTGCAGTCTACTGAGCTATCGAAGCGCGCGTAACGAACAGCGATCCTTTGGCGCCTCGCAGCGCAAGGTCGAGGGAAGGCGTCGGCCCCGATGCGGTACCGAAGCTGACCAGATTTCATCGGCTTTGCTCCGACGGCCGACATATTCACAGGCGATCATCCCCGCAGAACAAAATAACCGCCTGCGGTATGGCTCGGAACGGCGGTCCGAGGACTTGGGCACAGCGAAGCTTCAGACTCACAACTCTTGTTCCCACCAGCCTTGGGTGTTCACGTTAGCCGCGTCGGCGAGAGCTTCCAGCTCTGCAATGTCGTCGCTGGCAAGCGTCATGCTGGTGGCCCGGACCAGACCATCGATGTAGTTGGGCCTGGTGACGCCAATGATCGGCGTCGTTCCCTTGGCGATAGCCCAAGCCGTCGCGACGTCGGGAGCTGCTGCACCCTGCTTCTGGCCGATCGAGGCGAGCTTGTCCGTCAGCGCCTTCAGCTGAGGCAGCATGCCATTGTAAGTCTCCGCCCGGTTGCTGCCTTTCGGCAGCGGGTTCTCCGGACTGTACTTGCCGGTCAAGGCGCCCTGTTCGAGCACCATATAGGCGAAGAATGGGATGCCGTGGCTGCGGCAGTAGTGGACGATGCCGGCATCCTCAGAGCTGCGGTAGAGAAGGCTGTAGTGGTTCTGGACGGCTTCGACCCGGAACCCGGCTTCGCCGAGGATCTGGTCGGCGAGTTCGATTTCGCTCAGGTTGTGATTTGAGACGCCGACATGTTTGACCTTCCCGCTCTTCAGCAATGGGATCAGGTGCGGCGTCCACCGCGCCACATCGGCGGGATTGTGAATCCAATAGAGGTCGATGTAGTCGGTACCGAGGCGGGTCAGGCTCTGCTCCAGCATGTCCGCCACCGGATCGTCACTGGTTCCCGCGGCCTGCGGGGTGAACTTCGTGGAGAGCTGGTAGTCGCTGCGGGCGTAGCGCTTCAGTACTTCCCCGAGTACGGTTTCGGAACGGCCCATGCCGTACACCACGGCGGTGTCCCACAGGATGAACCCGGCCGCATGTGCCTTGTCGCCGACCTCTTCCAGGCCAGCCTGAGTCAGCTGGCTGCCGAAGTAGCCGTTGCCAGTCTCGCCGCTGTCGCCCCAGGCCCAGGTGCCCAGTGCGACCGTGGGGGTCTTCAGATTATCGATTGTCATGTTTGCTCCATGCTTGTTCTGCGGCCGGGTTTGCTGTGACCCGGGCGCCGCCTACACTGTGATGCGCGGCGACGTCGAACCGTGAGCCTGATGCGCCGGAATTACTGCCCAATCCTCCAGAAGCACGGTTCGCATTGCCGCCCTCCCGCGCGCGTGCGATAGTCAGATTCATGGAAACATTGACCGAAATCGCTTCCGTGATTGCCCGACACGTCTCGAAGGATGGCTTCCAGGCCACCCCAATCGAACGCGTGACACTTGTTCGATCCTCCACGGTGACGATGCCGATGCCGAATGTTTACCGGCCGCAACTGTGCCTCGTCGCGCAGGGGCACAAGGAGGTCACACTGGGCGACCGCGTGTTCAGATATGCACCGGGGCGCTATGGAGTCGTGACCTACGACCTGCCGGTGACAGGCCATGTGGTCGAGGCGACGCCTGACAAACCCTATCTCTGCCTGTACCTCGATTTCGATCCGGTCATGCTGGGGGAGTTGGCGTTGCGCGTGCCGCCACCGTCGGGAGCGCCATCCCCGCCCGTAGGCAAGACAGTGTCCGACGCCGGCACCGCGCTGCTCGACGCGGCGTTACGCCTGCTGCGCCTGCTCGACGATCCGGCAGCGCTGCCCGTGCTCGGGCCGCTTGCCGAGCAGGAAATTCTCTACCGCCTGCTCGCCAGCCCGGACGGCGCCAGGATGCGCCACATCACCTTCAGCCAGGGTCGGGTGGCCCAGGTCGGCCGCGCCATCGCCTGGATCTGGAAGAATTTTCGGGAACGGTTCAGCATCGAGCGGCTTGCCGCGGAAGTAGGCATGAGTCCGTCGAGCCTGCATGAGCATTTTCGCGCTGTGACGGCGATGACGCCGCTGCAATTCCAGAAGCAACTCAGGCTGCAGGACGCGCGCAGCCTGATGCTGGTCCAGGACATCGACGTCACGACTGCCGCCCTCCGCGTGGGTTACGAGAGTGCGTCGCAGTTCAGTCGCGAATATCGCCGCCACTTTGGAGAACCGCCGGCGCGCGACATAGCCCGCTTGCGCGCTTCGGCGGGCTTGGCAGTGGTCGCTTGAGTTCTTGACCTAACCGCTGATGTGGTCCGGTCCGGCCACTTCCTTGATGAAGGCAAGCAGGAGCTCGCTGAGCCGAACCGGCTGCTCCTGTTGGATCCAGTGACCGGCGCCGTCGATCAGCTCAATGTCCCCCATTCTCGTCGCCACCCTCGTCCTCATTACATCGAGCGCGCCAGGCGCCGAATAGGTGCCCCAATCGCTCTTCCCGCCAATGAAGAGCGACGGGACATCGATCGTCTTGCCCGAAAACAGGCGCAACTCAGCGTTCAGGTCAGGATCGGAAAAGACGCGATAAGCCTGCAGGGCGCCTTGAAACCCAGTGCGGCCATACTCCTGCGTGTAGACCCCGAGTTCCGGCTCGGTGAGCCATTTGCACGCCAGGATCTCGGCGGCGGAAGGTTGGAATGGAGCGACTGTCTGGGGCATCGTCTTGCCGAGATCCATGACGTAATAGGTGGGCATTTGTGCAAGTTCTGCGGCGGTTAGCGCCTTCAACGGATGCGGCTTATTTCCCGGCCAGTCAGCGCTCTTGACGTAGAAAAATGCACGAAGAAATGCGTGTAAGCCTTGAGGGGGACGCCACATGTCATGGTTCGCCTCCCGTGTGCTCAGGTATTGCTGGTAATACTCTCTCGGCGGGTCGAGCGCTGCCAGCGCGGCCGCTAACTTCTGATTTTCAGTGTTCGGTTGAACCGACGATGCGCCACTCTGCGCGGTGTTGAACGGAAGCGCCGGCGGCCCAGGGAACGGTGCGCTCATCAGCACCACCGAGGGAAAGACGTCAGGCCGCGCTAGCGCACAATACGCCGCCACGGGCGAGCCGAGATCGTGCCCGACGAGCATTGCCGTACGCCGATACCCCAACGCCAAAACCAACCCAAGGGCGTCACGCGTCATATTCAAAAGGCTGAAGGGCGCTAGCTGGGCGTCATAGTCGTTCACCCAACCGGTGGTGCGGCCGAAGCCCCGCTGGTCGGGCGCCACGACATGGTAGCCCGCGTCAGCCAGAATTTGCATCAGGTGTCGCCAACCGTAAGCCAGATCGGGAAAACCGTGCAGAAGCAGTGCCAGCGGCCGGCCGGGGTTCTCGTAACCTGCCTCGAGAACATGGACATCGAGGCCGTTGACCCCATGGATCATGCGCGAGCGGACCCCCTTGGGAAGCGTTCCTTCGGCATATGTTGGCGTGGCCAAATCACTTTCTCCTGTAGGGTTTGCGCGGGCCGGTCGAAGTAAAGCAGCTACTAGGCCGGCCGCGCCCATCGCTAAGACGGCTCGTCGGGATGCCGATGGCTTCATTTTGTCGAGGGGCACTATTGAAGTCCAAAATATGGTGACCACCATAGTATGGCGACCGCCATAGCGGCGTCAAGCGAAACGTGGTAGTTTTTCGGCATGACACGTAAGACTGACGCGCGCGCTCGCGCTATTGAAACGGCCGAACGACTGTTTCGCATCCAGGGATACACTGCGACCGGATTGACCCAGATTCTCGAGGAAAGCGGCGCGCCTAAAGGATCGTTCTACTTTCACTTTCCACGCGGCAAGGCACAACTTGCAGAAGAAGCAATCGACAATTACGTTGCGAAACGAATTGCTGTATTACGGGGCATCTCGGCGACTACGACGGGTGATGCTCTGAATTTTGTTCATCAGATATTCGGCACATTTGCGGCTGAGATGGTCGCCTCTGATTTCCAGTATGGGTGTCTGATGCAAAATCTGGCGAATGAGTTGCCCGCGCTCGACGCTGAGCTGACCAAACGGGTAGCGCGCGGTTTTGTTGAGTCGACCGCGATTATTGCGGAGCATTTCACGGGGTGCGGTTTCGCTTCCGCGCGCGCGTCCTCTACCGCAGCCGCATTGGTGGCCGCCCTCGAAGGCGCGCGGACGATCGCCCGCCTGGAACGCTCGCCGGCTGTATTTGAGGCACTGGCAAAGGTTAGTGCCCAAAGGTGGACTGCCCCCGAGGGATGATCCGGTCCGATGTTCTCGGTCGGACGAGAATGGCAGCGATCACCCTATGACGAGCGTCGGTCTTTCACGTGTGGTCGGCTGAAAAAAGTGGACGCCAACATTCCGTAGAATTGAGGAATGGAGGCGTTGATGAACCGAATCCCCAAAGCCGTATCCACGAAAGGAATTTCGTGAAGAAGCAGTCAAGCTGGCAGTGACTGACGGCGTGGGCGTGTCTGAAGCTGCATGTCGACTGTATATTTCGATGAAGACGTTGGCGAACTGGGTTCGCGCGGCAAAGGACGGCAAGCCGGAGAACGTCGGGCGAACCCAGAAACCACTGACAGAGATCGAGCCGGAGCGGGGGGCGGTTCAAGCGACGGTTGGCAGAAGCGAAGATGGAGCGCGATCTGTTAAAAAGTCTTCGGCGTACTTCGCTAAGGACTCGCGGCGAAGTACGGCGTTATCGAACAGATGCGACAGTATTACCCCATGCCGCCGATGTGCCGGTTCCCGGGCGTGTCCATCAGCGGCTACTATGCCTGCCGCACACGGCCGCTGTCGCTACACGCTGAGCAAGAGCTTCAACTCGAAGCACAGGTGCGCGCAGCTCACGGGCTGACCCGACAAACCTTCGGCGCGGAACGGCTACAAAAATCACATCATAAAACTGTTAATCAGTCAGCGAGCAGCCGTTCGTCTCCTTCATACGCCAGACCGTCACGAGTGTGATGAATGATCCGACCGACACATAAATCAGGAAGTAGTTGTCATGATGGACGGATTGCAGCTACGCCATCAGGAAAGGTGTGGTGCCGCCAAGAACCGCAATGACGATGTTGATCGGCAGGCCAATACCCACGGTGCGGATCTCCGTCTTGAACATTTCCGAAAGGACTGCGGGGACGACGGACGAAAAAAACGCATAGAGCACCAGACCGAAAATCTCGATGCCTGCAATTGACCAGAAGGTCGAATGCACAGACAGCACCACTGGGTATAAGAACAGCGTATAGCAGCCCGCACACACGAACATCTGCGGGCGACGGCCAAACTGGTCAGAAAACATGCCGAAGAACGGGTGCACCGCGGTGTAGATCGCGAGCGAAAACGAACTTGCCGCGTAGGCCGTGGACGGTGCAGCACCTGCGCGCTGGATCGCATAGACCGGCACGTAGACGGCGAACAGATAGAAACGCAAACGTGTCGCAGATGGAGACGCCGATCAGCGTAAAGACTGACCTACGGTGCGTCGTGAATAGTGCGCGGACCGAACCCATCTCCCGTTTGCCCTCAGCGCGCGCCTTTTCGAAGATCGCGGTTTCCGCGACGCGACGGCGCAGCCACCAAGCATAGATGCCGCTAAGCGTAGCGATGACAAACGGGACACGCCAACCGTATGCAATCATCTGACCGTACGTCAGGAATTCGTTAAGTAGCCACACAATGCCGGATGCGCACATCAGGCCGATGCCGGTGCCGAAAAACAGGAAGCTGCCATGCAGGCCGCGCTTGTTCGAGGGTGCCGTTTCGCCAAGGAAGGTAATGGCCGCGCCGAACTCACCGCCCGTGGACAGCCCTTGCATCAGGCGTGCAATTGTCGCAATAACCGGCGCGGCAAAGCCGATTCTGTCATAGGTAGGCACGACGACGAGCAACAGAGAGCCGAGCGCCATTAGTTGCACGGACAGAGACAGCGCCGCTCGTCGTCCATGACGATCTGCAAGCACACCGAGAAGCCCGCCCCCCAACGGGCGCATTATGAAACCGAGTGCGTAGACGCCAAAGGCTGCAAGCAGCTTTGCACCTTTGCTGTCGCCAGTCACGGCGAGTAGAGCAATCTTGAAGTGCGAACTGTCCGGGGTGAATACATTGCCCCCTAGCGTCGCCTGCCTATCTCGCGTGCCATTCGTGTGCCAGGCAACCACTTCGTTTTCATTGATCCTTGTCCGGCCTCGGTCGCAGCCAGTGTGGCACTGATCTGCCGGGATGCGCCCGGGATCGATCGTGTGGAGATTCATCGCCAGATCGACCATGAGGTCGTGGATTTCCTACGCGCAAATCTATAACTCATCCAAGCTGAGCTGGCATGCCCCCAGGGAAGCAGCGCAGCGTAGTGGTCGACAGTCTTGCCAGAGGCAATCGCTGGAACAGCAAGGTGAGGTAACGGTACGGATCGATTCGACAGGCTTTGCAGGTTTCGACGAGAGAGTAAAAATTGGCGCTCGCAGTCGCGCCGCCGACAGTGTCCGCGAACAGCCAGCCGCCCCTGTTTAGAGAAGCATTTGCATCAAAGGTCCTCCTGGATGTTCAGCGATACAGTCGCTGGCGCGAAAACCCGTGCAATGGTCTACAGTCTGATGCTCACGTGCCGCGCCTGCAACGTCGAGCCGTGTGCCTATCTCCTGCACGTACTCACCGAACTGCCGCAGCGCTCCCCGGATGCCGATATCACCGATCTGCTGCCATTCAACTTCGCGAAGCTCTCGCCTGCAGCACCTCACCCAGTCTGATCCATAACTATTGCATTCGTGCGGATTCGTCGATCGCTGCGGTGTGCTGAATTGCGCGCTTACAAATGACCAACCTTTTGGCACCTTGTTGTGGCAAATTGCAAGACAAAGCGGCCGACGCCAGCAGCACAAAGCCCACTCCTCGGATGCTCGCGAGCTGATGCTTCGTGCCTACTGAGGCCAGCTTCTTGCGTAAGCGACGCATTGCAACCGCCAACGCGCTCTCTGTAACGACTTCGCCCGGCCCCGACGCCGCGCGCCTGAGCATTGCATAGCGAACGGTCCGGCCGCCCGCCTTCATCACGCACAGCATGATTTGCAACACGGCCCGCGCGAGTTGCACTGAGCGGTGTGCGCAACGCATTGCGTGCTGCCGAGAATCGATAGTGATGTCTCCGGCCTCGGTGACAGGCGCTGAGAGCGATACCGCTCGACGAACAGCTTGCGCACACGTGCCAAAGCTCGTGCATGGCGAATGGTTTTGACAAAACGTGGTCGACGCCGCTTCCCAGGCAATCCGACCAGCGGTGCGCAAGGTCCGCAGAACAGTAAGACCTTCGCCGTTCGGCAGTCCGCGCTCGACGATCAGCGCTGCGTATTTGCTGGCGTCAATTCCAGAACCGGCTTCAGAAGCGCTACGGAACACGTCAGACTCGATTCCCGCATCTGCAAGAGCCCGATGTATGGTCTTTGCACGCACCACCTTGTCTTCGACGATCGCTACCCGGAACATGACGGCGCGCTCATTCGAACTGGTAAGCATAACCGAGCGCTAGTGCAGGCAGGTACCGCCGCCCCACGATGGGACTTTCAGTGATACCGTCTGTGAAATGCTTTGCAGCGACATCCAGCGTGACTTTCTGCTTACGCGTGAGGCTGTAGTTGATTCGCGTACCGATCGACACGGCGTACGCGGACGAAGCCGTATACTCGAGGCGTCCTGCACGAGCTTCCGATGCCCGCACGCCATAGTAGTAGTTGATGTAGTCGTTGCTGAACCATTCCACGCTGCCGTACGGTTCCACTGAGAACTTGCCAAAGTCAAACGATCGGCTGTAGTCGATCTTAGCCCGTTCGCCGCGATTACCACCCAGCAGATAGTCAGCCGACTATGTGCCAAATCCAGTCTTCCAGGCGAGTGCCGTACCATACCAGAAGGCGGGGTTGCGGTTCTGCATTCCGCTCAGGATGGGAGCATCATCGTTTCTGTTGCCATCGGCGAGCGCGTAGTAACCACGCAGTGCGACGCTAATGTTGCTCCAGTTGCCGATTTTCAGGTCGATCGTTGTGCCGTACGCGTGAACCCATTTATCATCAAAATAAATGAGCGGTATCGGTGTGTATTTGGTGTCGCCGCTGACATACGGCGAACCCGCAATGCCAACGCCTGCACATAGGCCCCAATGTGTCACGTTGGTTGCGCTGCTAAGGACCGTAAGGCCGGAATCATCGGCGCCAGATTCGGCTTCTACGCTGTCTGCCCACACATCAGTCGAGATGTACAAGAACGGATGCGGCTACTATCAGAAAAGAATGTCGTAGATAAAACGTTTGCTTCACAGGCGATCCAAAAATGATAAGCGTGGTGTGTACAAAGGCCAGCACGATGTACCGAGCCGGGCCCGGGGCCACGGAGGCGGTATCTCTTCACGAATCTATCTCGTAGCGCAACGCGAGACGATTACAAGCCTACTTCTGCGCATTGGTCGCTTCGAGAATCAGATCTGCGACCTCGGTCGGATGCGATATCAGCACAATATGGCTCGCCTTGACCTCGATCGTGTGTGCGTGCATGCGATTTGCCATGAAGCGCTCCAGATCCGAGTTGATGGTGCGATCTTCCGTCGACACCACGTACCACGTTGGCTTGTCGCGCCATGCGGCGACCGTTGTCTTTGCCATTGTGATGGCCTTGCCCATCGGCTGTTGAACGGCGTAATACGTTTCGGCTTCTGACTTCGGCAGGTCGCCCGCGAAGTCGTTAATGAAGGTCTGCTCGGAGAGTTTGCCGTAGCCGTCATCCGACCACTGCAATCCTGCCGATGCCGGCGCCGGCGGGAATTTCTTTGTCAGCGCCGAATAATCCTCGCCCGCATCGGGCGCACGCGCAGCAACGTATACGAGCCCGGCCACTTTGGGATCGTCGCCTGCCTGGCTGATCACCATACCGCCATACGAGTGCGCGACGAGCAGCGTCGGGCCATCCTGTTGTGCCAGCACGCGCTTCACGGCGGCAACGTCAGCCTGAAGCGACGTAGTGGGATTCTGTACCGCGGTGACGCGCAAGCCTTTCGTCTGCAATAGCGGAATCACCTTTTGCCAACTGGATCCGTCGGCAAAGAGACCGTGCACCAACACGACATTTTTGATGGGAGCAGAAGGAGCTACGCTCTGGTCTTTCGCCAACGATAGCGCGGTGCCGAAAAGTGCGCCGCAAGCAATTCCTGCAAAGACAAACGCATTCAACTTCATCAGACTTCTCCAGAAAGCGTATGGGATCAGATTGGCAACTTCGTTAATGGGTTCGGGAATCGATCAATCAATCTCTGGCAGTCATCCGTGCGGTCGGTTCGCTGCAGACGGTACTACCACGGCAGATAATGAAGACGGAAAGACGGTCTCCAGGCAAACCTATGCTTGTGTCGAACGACGTGCGAGGGATTTTCCGTGCAGGCAGTAGGCTTGAGCTATCAGGCCCAGGATGAGCCCAGCCACAAGCACACCATGCGCACCGATAAGTAGAGGCGACTTAAGATTGGTCACCAATGGATGTCCGTTAGGCACGCGCTTTAAAGTTTCGGTAACCGTAGGAAACATCAACACAAAGGCGGTCAGTGTCAGACAGAAGGTTTCGGCATAGACACCGATTCGACCGGGCAACGGTATGCGCCCGACGCCATAACCGGCGAATAGCAACACAAGTGCAGCGACACCGATTACGTAACTGATGCTTTGATGTGCGACGAGAAACACGGTCAGAGAACCGATCAGCATGGCAAAGAAGTACACCGCTCCCGGAATCGAGCGGGGCACGATTCGACCATGACGGACGAACATATACACGGCCACGGGGATCGCAGGTAGACTGCCAAGCGTGTGAACCCAGCCCAGCGACGAAATTCCAAACATAGTCAAATCCTTCTTGCATGAAAGGCAGATAAGATGGCCAGGCTAGGCTAGGCCAATCCGTGGGCCGGATTAGCCATACAATCCACGTACAGTTCTCTTGTTGACCGAGGCTTACTTTAGGCTCACGAAGCTCAAATTGACATGACCGAACTTGGGAAAAATTTGTCCATTCTTCCGGAATTGGCACTTGCTGGCCTAGCTAATGGCGATCTCCTGTCGCAGGTGCTCGCGCGCATGCGTATGACCGGTGACTGTGCCTATTCATATAAATTGCCGCCGCTCGCCCAGCTGGAAATGTCAGCGCGGAGCCCGTACGCGTGCGCAGTCACCGAAGGCATCGTAAAAATTGCAGGTGATCATGTAACCTCTTCCGAAATTCAATCGGGCGAGTTGGTATTGTTACCGCGTGGGCCTTGCGACTTACGAATCGCGGCTTGCAATGAACCGGCGACCGTAGTCGTCTGCAGTTTCTGGTTTGATCCTGGCAGTCTGCAGGATTTACTTTTCGGGCTGCCTTCCCTGATCCACCTTCGACACACGGAGACAGAGGGATGGCTCGACAACCTCATGAAGTTTCTTCTGCATGAAGCCGGCAATGACCAACCAGGCTCCGCGCTGATGGTCTCGCGAATGATCGATCTCTTTGTTGTTCGCGCGTTGCGGGCTTGGGTTCATCACGGTCACGCATCCAGCTGGCTGGGCGGATTGGCAGATCAGCGCATCGCTCGGGCTTTAAAGGCAATCCATGAGCAGCCCCCGCGAGGGCTGACTATTGATGGGCTCGCCGCTGTCGCTGGAATGTCCCGTTCGAGTTTTTGCGAACGCTTCACGGCGCTTGTGGGCAAATCCCCGCTGCGTTACCGCAACGAATTTCGTCTCACCGTCGCCCGGGACATGTTGGCCAAAGGCAATGCGCGTGTGGGAGAGGTTGGCATGTCTGTTGGCTACGAGTCCGAGGCCGCTTTCAGTCGCGCGTACAAGACGTTTTTCGGCCACACACCTCGAGACGCGAGACCGACGACCGCAGTGCCTCAATAATTTCCAAGACACCTTGGCGAGAACTGGGCAGGGCGCTGTCACGTTACTGTCCCCTGACGAGATATCGGCAAGGACAGTCGTGTCTCAGAACACGGTGGACGGAGCTTGGGCAATGCCAGTGAAGAGACGCCAGGTTTCAAATCGCGCGGCGAGCTGTTTGCGATAGAGCGAGGCGCGTAGCAGATGACGCTTGAGCGCGAAGTGCTGGCGGATCGGACCGAAGCACGACAGGAATGACTGCGTGCGTTCTGGCAAGCAAAAACCTCGCATCCGGCGCTCGCGTGCACGCGTGGGTTGATGGCTGTTTTCAGCGCGGTTGTTCACGCGTGCGCAGGCCTTGACGAATACGTGCTTCACATTTGCGAGCTCAGGGATCTCTGTTTTCGCGGCCGGGTAGCTGCGCAACCGGTCAGTGACGATTTTCTTCGGCGCGACAGAACAGGCCGCCAACACCCGTTTGAAGAAGCGTTTGGCCGCGGCCTTGTCGCGCCGCTTCTGAAGCAGGATGTCGAGTTCAATGCCGTGCTCATCGACTGCACGCCACAGCAGCCAGGGCTCGCCGCGTAGTGTCACGAACATTTCGTCGAGGTGCCATGTGCTGCCCGGCTTGCGCCGGGCAGTCCTGACCTGATGCGCAAAACCGGCGCCGAACTTGTCCGTCCACCGCCGGATCGATTCATGGCTGACAACCACGCCGCGCTCGAACAGTAACTCCTCGATATCGCGCAGGCTAAGTTGAAAGCGGAAATACCACCGAACGGCGCGGCTGATGACTGACGCCGGGAATCGATGGCCATGGAAGAGCGATTTCGTCTTTTTCATCACTTCATCTTAGCCGACCAGCCCGCGAACGTGACAACGCCGAGCAAGGATACCTTCGAGAAGGCCTTCGACGCGTTCCTCGGCCGCGCCTTCCGTACCGGCGAGGGCGAGGCCGGACCCGCGCACCTCGATCGCGCCCGCGATCTGGCCACGCAGCTCGATGCACTCGCAACGGAGCTGGGCAACGGCGGCCGCGTCACCACGGTGCCCGATGCCACGGTGGCGAAGATGAACCGCATGATCCAGGCCGCGTCGAAATCGATCCGGGTCGCGACGACAGCCGCCGAGGCGGGCGAGCCGATCAACTTCGCGATGCAGGACGTGCGCAACCGGCTGCGCGATGTGCAGGCGCTGATCCTGCAATCGCAATACCAGGTCGGCGGACCGGACGGCGCACTGGCCGACGAACGCGTGATGCGCGCCGGCGTTCAGCTTGCGCCGGTGTTCGCCGCGCTGCGCCAGTTCGACCGCATGTCGGCGGCCAACGGCTTCGTCGACAAGCTGGTCCAGCACAGCATCGGCAAGGCGAGCGCGCAGCAGGTCGGCGCGTCGTTCGACCCGACCGGACGCCGCAACCTGCTCGTCAAGGACGTGATGATCCGCCTCGCCGGCCGCATGCAGGCCGCGCCGGACGATGCCGACAAGCTGCGCACGGAGCTGGATCGCGTGATCGACGAATCGCTGAAGCCCGGCACGCCGCCGGACCGCAGCGGCGCGAAGCTGCTGATTCTCGCGAACGTGCTGTCCGGACAGAGCCGCCCTGGCGAAGAGCCGGAAGCCGACGAGCAGCAACTGGCACACCGCCTCGTGCTCGGCTTCGCGAACGTCGCCGATCCGGCCGTGCTGAAAGACAAGATGAACTATTTCGTCAACGCGTTCCGCGAAGGCCGCGTGACGATCAACGCGCTGCAAAAAGAGCTGGACCGTGCGGGCGAAATCGAATACGACCCGACTCTCACGATGCCGGGCGCGATGCCGCTCGCGACGCTCGCGCACGATGACGACGACCTCGAAGCGGGCCGCTCGACGCGCGCGTATCGCGAAGCGGTGGCCGGTTTCAGGAAGGCAGTCGGTCCCGCGTTCCTCGCGGCGCTGGCCGAGGAAAGCACGCTGCGAGCGGAGGCGGTGCCGAGTGCGGACGGCGCCAACCCCGGCGAGGCGCAGGTGAAGGAAATGGTCCTGGCGATGTGGCGTGATGCGGAGAACATGCCCGAAGTCCATCGCGGCCTGATGGCGGGCGCGATGAGCCTGAAGATCCGCATTCCCCACCTCCCGAAGTATCTGACGCATGACGCGCACTTCCATCCGACCAGCTATTCGGGGCGCGTCAACTCGCTCAGTCATCTCGTCGAATTCATGAAAGCGAGCGGCGTCGAGCGCACCAACCTCGCCGGCATTCCGTCGCAGCAGCGCAATCCGCGGCCGGATCGCAAGTACTACGCGAACTCGGAAGAAGACATCTACTACCGCGACCACGACAAGCCGCTGATGGATCAGTACCGCGAACTGTCGCCCGAGCAGAAGGCCCGCTTCGACCTCAGCATGACCGGCTTCGACGTGACCGACGGCAACACCATCGGCGACGAAATGGACAGCCGCATGCGCACCGACCCCGGCGCGTACAAGGCCGTCGGCGAGGTTACGTGGAAGAAGGAGATCGTCAGCGGCAAGAATCCGCGCGAACCGGATCTCGACAGCCCGGCCACCGCGCAGCTGCTGGAAGGCGCCGCGCAGCGCGGGCTGCCGGTGATCCTGCACTGCGACCGCGGCACGCCGGAAGACAAGAACCGCTACGCGCAGCAGGTGATGAACAACATCCGCAACGCGGTGAAGTCGCTCAACTGGCAGCAGAACGACATCCTGCGCCAGAAGGGCATTCTCGACGCGCCGAAAATCAAGCCGCGCTTCATCTGGGCGCACGGCGCGGGCATCTCGCGCTTCACCGCGGAATCGACCGATCACACGCGCAGCCTCGATTCGCTGCTGTCCGAAGAGGATCTGAAGGACGTGTTGTCGCTCGATCTGTCGTGGGACTTCATCGGCCACGACATCATCGAGAACGTGCACGATTCGCTCAAGCGCCGCAATCTCGCGCCGGAGTTGTGCGACGGCCTGCAGAACCTGCTGCGGACCTACAAGGCGTTCGCCGAGGAAGGCGGCCGCGCCGACAAGTGCGACGACATGGGCGATCTGAATCTCGCGTCGGTGCACCGGGTGGCGGCGGAAAACATCCGCCAGACCTATCTGCTCGCGCTGCGGGACTTCGAGCACCGGCTTGGCAAAGCGCTCGACGACGAGGCGACGCGCGATGCGTTCTACGAGCTGATGGACAACCACGGCAACGACAACAACAACTGGCTCTATCTGTTCAACAAGCATCAGGACCGTCTGCTGTTCGGTACCGACGCGCTCGCCATCGGCATCAAGGCGCACGGCGACGCGGCGTATGCGATGAACGTGCGCGTGCTGAACCCGCTCTACATGCTCTGCGACGAACTCGGCAAGCGCGCGCAGACCGACGGGCATCCGGACAGCTACTCGGGCATCAGCGAGAAGATCACGCTGCGCAACTACGAGCAGGTTTTCGACGACAAGGACGTGAAAGCCCGCCGCGACAGCTACGAGCGTTATCTGCGCACCGAGAAAAAGGCCGATCACTCGACGAACCGCGTGCCGGATCCGCTGTTCATGACGGTCAGCGAAGAGCGGCCTTCGCAGCTGCGTCGACGGTTGCCGACCGAGGCCGACCTGGACGCGTAACGGCAGCTCGCGGCGCGCCGGCATCGGCGCGCCGCCCCAGAACGTAACAAACCATCACAAAACGGCGTCAGGCGCGGCGGCGAATGAAAAGATTCACTCACCGCTTCACAAGTTCGTATCGCCTAACGCCCCCTTCTGGGTCAGGAGCTTGCCATGTTCTCGACGATTTACTTCGCTGCGTCTTCGGTTCTCTCGTCTGCCGGCCTTCCCGCCGAGCTTGTCACCCGCGTGCTGGACGGCCGCCTGCAGGAAGCCGCTCAACGCGCCGCCCACCTCGTCGAAGGCGACGACGTCGCCCCCGACCACGCCGCGCTGCAGATTCACGGCGACCTCGAACTGGTGCTCGGCCGCGACGAGGAAGCGGAGGAGATCTACCGCCGCGCGCAGAAAGCGATTCGTCACTCGCGCGACGCGATCCGAATCGTCTCGTGCCGCAATACCGGCTGGCAGGCGATCTTCCGCAGCCAGTTCAACGTCGCGCTGACCTGCTTCAAGCGCGTCGCCGAAGACAAGGCCATCACGCCGAACGGGCGTCTCGATGCGCTCGTCGGCACCGCGCTCGTGCTGTTCCACCTCGGCTGCGTGCAGGCCGCGTGGGACCGCGTCGCCGAACTGACGACGCTCGCGCGAGCAAGCGGCGACCCGCGCTGGATCTATCTCGTCGACGCGCTGCGCCGCGACCTGCTCGCGCAGCACCAACTGCAAGGCGCCGAATTGTTGGCGGACCACATCTACTGGCGTTCGGTGACGGTCGACGCGCTGCCGCGCGACGAACGCTCGCAGCCGGCGCTGCCCGCACACGCGGTGCTGCCGCTGCTGGCGTCTCGCCTCGACTATCTGCGCGAACTGCTCGCCTTCGCGGGCGGCAACGGCAACGGCAACGCGGCGCAGGCGCTGCGCGAGTACGCGAACGACTTCCGGAAGATCGGCCTGCTTGCGTATCACCGCGGCCTGTGCCTCGAAATCGCGCTCGCCGGCATCGCCGGGCGGGCGACGCTCGTCGCCGAGCAGATGCTCGAAGCGTCGAGCGCCGCCGCCGGTCACGGCAGCCAGCATGCGCGCTGGTATCTCGACTACCTGTACTGCCGCGCGAAGATCATGCAGCAGCAAATGCGCGTGCAGGAGTTCGCGCAACTCTATGGACGCTACGCGCTGGCGTCGATCCAGCACGTGCGCGCCGACAACGTGTCGATGCCGATCGTCGTCTCCGATCTCGTGCAGCCGGCTGCTTCGCAGCAGCGCAGCGACGACGTCAGCGCGCGTTTGCCCGCCCGCTACCGTCGCGCGTACCGATATCTGATGGACAACCTCGACCAGAAGGATCTGTCGGTGCGCGAGGTGGCTTCGCACGTCGGCGTGACCGAGCGCGCGATGCAGGCGGCCTTCAAGAACCACCTCGGGCTGTCGCCGAGCGAGCTGATCCGCCGCCAGCGCATGGAGCGCATCCGCGACGACCTGCTCGACGACGACGCGCCGGTCGCACACGTGCTCGACGTCGCGAAGAAATGGGGCGTGCAGCACCGTTCGACGCTGATCAACGGCTATCGCCGCGTGTTTCACGAGGCACCGTCGGCCACGCTGGGCCGCTGAGCGGCGACTGGCTGTGCGCGAGCTGCGCTGCGCGAAGTTCGAGTTGCGTCGTCTTCAGTAGGACGCAGGTTCACACCTTCCCCTGTTGCGCCGGCCTCGACTGGCGCTTTTCCGGCCGTCCGCGGCGTCTTCGCCAGCCGGACGGCGCTTTGTTTGCGCGCGCGTGCCCGCCGGCCGCGCGCTGCGGAGCCGATCGCGATGTTTTCCCTGCCCCGCCAGCGCACACTGCGTTGTCCGCACACTCCGCTGTTGCGCGTCGCGCGTGCGCGGCCGGCACGTTTCGTTGCGTCGCCGACTTCCCGTCAAGCGATGCTGGCGCTTGCGCTCGCCGTCGCCTGCCTGGCGCCAACCGACGCGCACGCCGACACCGACTGCTTTCTTGCGGCGGCGGCCTATCAGCATGTGAGCCCGGTGGTGCTCAGGGCGATCGCGTGGCAGGAATCGCACGGCAATGCCAACGCGGTTCGTCGCAACCGAAACGGCTCGATCGACTACGGCATGATGCAGATAAACTCGGTTCATCTGCCGGCGCTGTCGCGCTACGGCGTGTCCGCCGCGGATCTGATGAACCCTTGCTCGAGCGTCTATGTGGCCGCGTGGCATCTGCATCGGATGATGATCAAGTATGGCAACACGTGGCAGGCGGTCGGCGCGTACCACTCCGAAACGCCGGACGAACGCGATCGCTACGCACGCGCGATCGAAGCGCTGGTAGATAGGATGATGGCTCCCCTCGTCACCCCGCGCTAGTCGCGCAAGCGGTATCGCAGCGACGACTGGTCGCCTTGCGGCGTGCGTTGGCGCGTGTCGCTGCGTACAGCTTCGTCTCGCCGCGCAAACAAAGCGGGCGGCATGTCGATCGACATGCCGCCCGATATCGTTGACGCGACTGCGCGTGGGCCGTTACCCGTCCCCCGCCGACGCTTACTTGTCGAACATTTGCTTGATGGTGTCCCAGGCCTTGACGTTCATGTTGGCCATGATGTCATTGAACTTCACCTGCGTCTGGATACGCGATGCTGCATTCGTCAGCTGCATGTTCTGATCGGCGGAGCTCTGCAGTTGCGATAGGTCCATCGCGTCCTCCGCGTTGTTCAGCAACTCGTTGGTGCCCTGCGTCGCCGCGTGCTGCGCGATGTTACCCATCTGGCCGAGCGTGCTCGTCGGCCCCAGATGATTGAGCGCCGCGTTCGCGACGGTCGAAACCGCCATGCCGACCGGCGACGTCTTGCCGAATAGGGACATCGCCGCTTCAGCCGGCTTCGCAAACGGATTGTTGCTGCGCAGGCCCGGCAACTGCGCGCCAAAGCGCAAGCCCTGCGATTCGCCTCCGGTCGCCGCTTTCGCCATGTTCTTCAAGTCGCCGAACATGCCGTTGCGAAACGGATTGGTATCTTTGGCGACCTTGGGTGCGTCGGCGGGTTTGGCGGTTTCCTGGGTTTGCTCAAATGGATTGACGCCGCCGACGCCTAATCCTTTGCCTAATTCGACAGTCATCGTTACCTCCTGAATGAATGGTCCGGGAGCCCGCTTGCCGCGAAGCATCTGCCACAGCCAGCAACACGCGGCGCGGTACCGGTCCGCCTTGCGTCACCGGATCGATACGCTGTCACGTTACGCGCCCGGCGTGGCCGACGTGCGTCGTGACGCGACGAGACGGCCTGTTTTGCGAACCGGCACGAAGCGCGCACGCAAAAACGGATGCGCATGCAAGGGCCGCATGCGCCGCGCGCGCCTTGCTTCGTCATTCGGAGAACAACTTCGCGTTCACGTCATGCGGCCCCCACGCCCGCACTACAGTGGCGACGAAAGATCATCGCCGGCGCCCCCCCGAAACGACAGACGGGTCGACGCCGCGACCAACGCCCCCACGGAGAACACGATGTCCGGAACCATGATCCAGAACGGCTTTGCGAGCAGCAACCTCGGCTACATGAACGGCGTCGACGGAACCGACAACGGTAGCGGCAATTCGCAGATTCAGGCTATGGAAGAGATCCTGCAGGAACTCATTCAGGAGTTGCAGCAGATCCTCGCGTCGCAGAGCGGTTCGGACTCCGATTCGGATGGCGGCGGCGGCGGTTCGGGCGGCGTCGGCGGTCCAGGCAGCGTCGGTAGCGGTTCGGGCAGTTCGCCAAGCCCGGTCAGTTATGCGGCTACCCCAGCGGCCACTCCGCCGGGCACCCCGCCGGCCAGCAGCCCGGCACCGGGCAGTTCGGGCACGAGCGGTCCCGCGCCGACGACTTCGACGGACGAAAGCACGGCCCCGGGCGGACTGAGCACCGCGCCGCAGACGCAACCGCTCACCCAGCAGCAGGGCCAGCAGGTGGCCGCGCAATACGTCGCCAATCTGCAGCAGGACTTCGGCCTGACCAAGCCGCAGGCCGAAGGCATCGTCGCGAATCTGTGGCACGAGAGCGGCGGCATGAACTCCGGCATCAACCAGGGCGGACAGATCGGCGAGCCGAGTTCGAACATGGCCGACGACAACGCGAACGGCTACGGGATCGCGCAATGGGGCGGCTCGCGCAAACAAGGGCTGATCGACTACGCGCAGCAGCACGGCCTCGACCCGTCGAGCCAGGCCGCCAACTATGGCTATCTGAAACAGGAACTCGAAACCACGCAGTCGGGCGCGATCGCGGCGGTCAAGGGCACCACCACGGCCGGGCAGGCGACCGAGGCGTTCTGCAACGCGTTCGAAAAGCCGAGCGATCCGCAAATGGCGTCGCGTCTGTCGGATTTGTCGCTCGTGCAGGGTTGATGGATCGGGAGAGCGCCAGCGGCGTTCACCCCCGCGCGCGCAGCACTTCTTCAGAACACCCGATCATCCCGCGTATCAGCCGGCTGCGCTGCGAGGCGCGCGACCACAGCATCCTGAAGCGGCGCGGCTTCGTGCTCTTCGGCAGTTCGAGCCGCGCGAGCCGCAATCCTTTCGTGAGCGGCGTGCCGATATCGGGCACGAGCGACACGCCGAGGCCGCGATCCACCATCAGCGCAATCGCCATCAGCGAATTCAGTTCGAACAGTTCACGCGGCGCAATCTTCGCGCGCCGCAAATACTGGTCTGCCAGCTTGCCGCCGCCGAGCGCGCGGTCGTAGCGGATGAACGGCGCGTTCCTCCTCGTGACGGTTGTGGTGCAAATTCGGCAGGCAGGCGAGAAATCGCCCATTTTTCAGGGACCTCAACGAGCTGAAAGAACCGCCATCCAGATCGAGGGCGAAGTGATATCTTTGAGGTGCACGCCGGTGAGATCAAACTGGCCTTTGCGAATGCGATGCATCAGTTCGATGCCGGAGCGGGTAACGACCGCGTTCCGGAACCGCTTGAACCCGAGCATCACGTTCAGTCGTCAAAATTTCAAGCGTAACAGACCGACGCACCGGAATTGCACCACAACCGCGGGAATGTCCTGCCCCGGCGTGTCTACCGTCCAGAATAATCAGTAAGCGCCCAGGAGGCGATCCAGCGCGGCCGTGATCCGGTCACGGTGTTCGACAAGCGAACCGGTCTTCGGCCCCAGTTCGCTTAAGGGCACGGTCGCGACAAACGCCGGATGCAGGATGCACCGGATGCCGCCGATATCGAATGATGGCGTGAAGTCCGCCGGGAGCTTCCCGGGCGGAAAAGCATCAGCCTGAATCAGCGGTACAACGACGCGGGTCGACAGACCTTCTAGAAAGTCGCTTTGCACGTCGACAAGATACGGTGTACTGGCGCGGCCTCTACCGCTGTTGGCATAGACGTCGAATCGCGCCATCAGAACGTCCGGTATTGCGCCAAGGGTAGTCCGTTCTCTTCGACCCACTGGTTCGTGTGCCTGATGAACTCGGCGTGTTCCTCAGCCCAGCGACGGCCTTCTTCGGCCTGAATCGCCTCGCGCAAGGCCTGCTCGCAGGTGCGGGAAAAGTTGATGCCGAGATTTCTCGCCCGTTCATACACGTCCACGGGCAGCGTGACATTCGTCGCCTTGCGCGCCCCGCCTGTTGATGCACGTGCCATGGGTGAATTCTCCGTGCGAACAATGCGCATGTTTATCCACATAATAACCCACATCTGGCAGTTGGTGCCGTCGCGTCGAGAAGGCTGCGGTCACATGCGCAGGCAAGCTCTCTCTTTCGTGCGCAACGCCTGTCGGCACAAGGTGCAGGCTTGATCCTATAGGAATGTGAAGCGCCGCCATGCGAACCACCCGGCAAATGAGCATCACGCTTCCGAACGAAATCGCCACTACGGGCGGACCTGTCCTAGCGAACGCATGCGCATGAGGTTGTATGCGGCCATGTTCAACACGAACATCTGGTCGACTTTCTTCAACCCGCGCACCATTACCTGCCGCATGCGCCCTACGGTCTTCGCCCATCCAAATCCCTGTTCGATGATCCGGTCGCGAGTATCGACGCCTTTGCCAGCAGCACCAGGAGCAGCGCACGACGCTTGAGGGGAGAATCGGCGGTGGCAAGTTCGGGCGCTCGCTGATGCCGGACTCGTCCACGAAGACAATCAGCCGCCCTTCTCGTCGGGCTTTTTTTTAAAGGCCGGCCAGGTGCGGCGCTTCCAGTTGCGCACGGCATCCTCGTTGCGCTCGATGGCCCGCTTCTCGGGCTTTTGCGGGCTAACGCCCAGTGAGCCCAGGATGCGCCAAACCTGCGTCTGGCCAAAGCGAACGCCGTGCATGCGTTCGATGACCGCGCCCACACGCTTGAGAGTCCACAGTTCAGTGCCAAATCCATGCTCGACGGGGCTTTGCAGCAGGGCGGCGCGAACAGCCGCCAACTGTTGCTCATCGAGTTGGGCCGGGCGCCCTCGCTCGCGCACCTTTCGCAGCGCATCGATGCCGCCTTCATCGAGCAGCCGCTTCCATGTGTACACCGTCTGCCGAGCCACACCCACCGCCAACGCCACCTCGGCGCAGCCCTTGCCCGCCAGCAGCAGCCGACCCGCCGTCAATCGCTTCTTTGCTGCTTCGCTCGTTCGCCTTTGCGCCAGCCAACTTGTCTCCATGACCGTCCTGAAAATATAACGCTTGAGACGCTCAAACTTGTCATGATTTACGGAAAAATCAATTACCACCGGAGAAACTCTGTGGACCCACAGACAAACCATGGTCTACTCGCCGCAAGCCGCGAACGCAGGTAACCCGATTGCGACGTTGATCGCAGCGGCGATCGCTAAGGCGAAGCCGAACTACGTTCCTTTGGCTCAGCAGGCAAACGCGATCTCGGTCAACAAAGCCGGACAGGGCTTGCCGGCCGGCCCTTACGACGGTCAGTACAAGTCTGACGTCGCAAGCTTCTGAGTCGGTCGCTGCAGTTCGAGATCGAATGTTCCCGCGAAAGAAAACGCGGGAACGATTGCCAGGGGGCGAGAACGGCTACCCTCTCCCGACGCAGATGCGATACATCCGCGAAGTTGTTGCGGGACGACCTAACCCATGACGCCGTTGACCTAAGTCGCGCCAACCACGGTGCCGGTAGGCCGAGAAAGCAAGGTGCGTGTCCGGCGGTTGAATGGCCGCTTAGCGGGCGCATGCCACTGCTATGTGTCCGGTTACCGGTCGGGGCGAATGACGCCTCTTGGCCGAACCCGGAAGTACGCGACTTCACCAGTTCCCTCCTTATTCCACCCTGCTGTCGTCCGCCGTAGAGGCTTCTTAGGCGAAGTTTTCAGTTTCGCGTCCGCCTCGTGGCCGATGCCCCGACTCCCCGAGGCCGCTGAACGACGCGGCGGATCCGTAGCCAGCGTAATCACGATCACACGCCGCACTTAGAAACGACTTCTACATGCTTGTGATGGAGGGCGCGCCTGGCACGCGTCCCTCCGAACCGTCGCTGATTGAGCGGCCTCACGTGTCCCTCTCCATGCACGTCAAAAGCGCTATCCTCGATAGCTACAATGCGTAGCATGCCCGCTCTTCTGCTCATCAAGTGGATTTCTGATCGATCTAAGCAAAGATATGGAGTGAGATGCGATGGCAAATCTGCTTGAATCGAATCCGGCTCCGGGCGCACCTGGCAATCCGCTGAACTGGAGCCGCGCAGACAAAGACGCCGTCGGAACGGCGTACTCGCTGTCGAGCCAGGTCTGGTACACGACAGCAGGCGGCATCCTCACGGAAATCTACTTCCCGGATGTCGACACCCCTCAGGTACGAGACTTCCAGCTGATCATTACCGACGGGTCGACCTTCTATCACGACGCGCAGAAGGACTTCGACCATCGATGCGAATGGCCGGAGCCGCCCGCCTTGTCCTGCCGGCTCACATCCCAGGCGAAAGGGCAACCCTACACCGTCGTGCAGGACGTGATCGCCGAGAAGGGTTCGGCCTGCGTGCTGGTTCGCACGACACTGCAGGGGGACCAGGATTTCCTTAACAAACTGCACGTCTATGCCTTGTTGACGCCTCACATGGCGGGATACGGCGCCGGCAACACCGCGCATCGTGTCAGCACCGCAAATGGCGATCGCCTGGTCGCGACGCGTGACCATTACTGGCTCGCGCTGGGCGCCGACTGCGGCTTCGGCACGACGAGTTGCGGCTTCGTGGGAGTGAACGATGGCTGGACCGACATCATCGCAAACAAGCGCTTGCCGGTCTGGAACTACGACGCAGCAAAGGACGGATACGTCGCCGTGACGGCAGAGATCAACCGCGCAGGGCAGAATCAATTCGTTCTGGCACTGGCGTTTTGCGTCGACGAACCGACGCCGATTACGCAGAGCACGCCCAACAAGGCGCTGACCGCCGTATCCGAGGCGCTGGCCTACCCCTTCGACGGACCCGCCGACCCATACAGCCACAAGCAAGCGTTCATCCAGGGCTGGAACGACGCTGTTCGCGACCCGTTCCAGCCCAAGGCGAACATTACGGGCGATGGCAATGCGCTTTTCAACATGAGCCGCAACGTGTTGCTCGCGCATGAGGACAAGACGGCCGACGGCGCATTGGTGGCTTCATTGAGCATCCCGTGGGGACAGACGATGCGGGACCTCGCTGCCGGCTACCACATGGTCTGGCCGCGTGACATGTGCCAAAGCGCACTCGCGCTGCTGGCCGCGGGCGCGCAGGATGCGCCCCTACGCGGGCTGATGTTTCTCGCTGCGTCGCAACTGGCGGATGGTAGCTTTCCGCAAAAGTTTTTCATTGACGGCGAGCCGTGGCGGGACAATGCCTCGCAGCTCGACGAATATTCCTTTCCAATCATTCTGGCCTATCACTTGAGCGAAGCCGGTCTGCTGCGTCAGTTCGATCCCACCGGCATGGTGCTGGCCGCAGCAGGAGCATTGATCAAGAACGGCCCCATGACTCAGCAGGAACGATGGGAAGAACTCGAAGGATACTCCCCTTCGACACTGGCATCGAACATCGCGGCGCTAGTCTGTGCGGCTACTAAATGGGCGGACGCCAGCACCGCCCAGTTCCTGCTCGAATACGCGGATTTTCTGGAATCGCATCTAGAGACATGGTGCGTCGCTGCGGAAGGCTCACCGGTTCCGGGCGTGACGAAGCACTACATTCGAATCTTGCCGACGCACGTCAATGGCGTCTTCAATTTTCCAGAAGATCCAAATACCGCCCAAGTAACCGTCTGGAAGAAAGACTACAACGCAAACACCATCGTGGACGCGGGTTTTCTCGAACTGGTACGCTATGGAATTCGCGCCGCGAACGATCCGATCATCGTCAACTCGGTCAAGGTAGTCGATGCAGTAATCAGAAAAATTCTGCCGCAGGGGCCTGCCTTTTACCGATACAACCACGACGGTTATGGTCAAGGCAATCTCGGCGAGGACTGGTACGACGGCGCTACCTTCGGCGTTGGTCGACCCTGGCCGCTGCTCACTGGCGAACGCGGTCATTACGAATTGGCCGCTGGTGGCGACTCCACATCCTACATCCGCGCTCTCGAGGCGTTCGCCGGAACGCGCGGTCTGCTTCCCGAGCAAGTGTGGGATCTGCCCGATCTGGCAAACCCGCCCTTCGTCACTGGCGGGCCGACTGGCTCTGCCATGCCGCTCGCGTGGGCCCACGCCGAATACATCAAGCTCGTTCGCTCCGCTTCGGACGGTCAGGTCTTTAACCACCTGAAGGTCGTCGCCGATCGTTATCAGTCTCAGCCCGGCCACGCGCCGCGCGCTCGCAGCAATATCGAAATCTGGAACTTCAACCGCCCGCTGCCGTCGATTCCGGCCGCCACGACAATTCGGATCCCTTTGGCTGCGCCTTTCCGCCTGCGCTGGACGATCGACGACTGGGCCACCTCGGAGGACAGCGAAGCCACCGCAACGGCGGTCGGCATCTACTACGTCGATCTGGTCACGCAAGCAGCCCAGGCCGGTTCATCGCTTGCATTCACCTTCTTCTGGACCTCGAGTCAGACGTGGCAAGGGCAGAATTTTTCCGTCGCCCTCCAATCCTAAGCGATGCGTCGCCAACGGCAGACAATTGCTTCTGTGATGGAGAAACACACGACTTCATCTGGGCTTGCGATGGGCGCCGCGTCGCTCAAGGTCATGTTTTTCAGGTTCAAAGCTTTCCGCTTGCTCGCTTCACACGCTTTTGTCAGCGATACATCGCCTCGTACCGACGATAGTGGAACGCCCAGTGGGGCACGCCGAATGGTCACCCCTCGCAATTCGACCGTCTGAATGCCGCTGTCGTTGGGTGGATTGGCGTGCGGTCCGGGAAAACCTTCGTACGCGGTGACGCTCAGGCGCGCAATCAATTAGGCCAGCGCGGTCCAAATGCTTACGTTACCGGGAGGGGATTCAAAAATTCCCCGTCGGCTCAGCAATGGCCAATTGTGCGCGGTTATTCCTGATCGCAATGCACCTTGAAGTGCGTTAGCACGGCGGCCCCAAACGCATTGCTTATCGCAACATCGGCGGCGTCGCGACCGTATGCCATCAAAACGCGCCCGATGCGCGGTGCGTTGTTACGCGGATCGAAGGTTTGCCAGCTACCCCCTACGTAGGCCTCAAACCACGCCGCGAAATCCATCGGCGCTGCGACGGGGGGCAAACCGACATCGCTGATATAACCGGTGCAGTAACGAGCCGGAATATTCATGGCGCGGCATAGCGTGATGCCCAGATGGGCGAAGTCCCGGCAGACGCCCCTTCGTTCGCGGTAAACGTCCACTGCGGTTTTGGTCGGCCGCGCGTGCCGGTAATCAAATGCGATATGCCGGTGCACGAAGTCGCAGATTGCGAGAACAGTCTCGCGGCCCGGCGCGCACTGTCCAAAAACCTTCCACGCGACGTCGACCATCAAATCGGTTTCACAATAGCGGCTACCCAATAGGAAAACGAGCGTATCGTCGGGCAACTGCTCGACTGGATGGCCCCGACCGTCTTTCGGACGCGTTTCCATCGCATTTGGCACATTCAGAAGCGCGGTCGTGCTCAAGCCAACACGCCCGGCGGGCGCGATTATCCGCGTGCACAGGTTGCCGAACAAGTCGCGGTACTGCCTCGTCGCCACCGGCGGATCGGTAACGAGCAGATCTGCCTCGACAATATCCTTTGCATGCGAAAAGTGCGTGTTCAGCATCAGCATCATCGGCGTCGGTTGTGAGCACTCGTACGACAGTTCGTATCCGACGCGAAGCTTCATATATTTATCCTGTTCGTCTGATCCCGTAGGTTGGGGCCGGCAACTCAAAGGCGTGCGGCCCGAGACAGCCACAACAGATGATCCCACGACGCCGGGCTTCACGCTCGCATTCAAAAACAATCGCCGCTACCTGGCCTGAGCTGCCCTGTGGTCTGTTGAAATGAAATGAACGCCGTCTCCCGGTGGGAGATTGGGCCCGACGCCAATGCTCTCAACGGCGACGACCGTCGTGCGTGCGACGTCGAACGCAGCTAGTGACCGTACTCGGCGGGACGAGTGAGTGTGTCGAGGCGGCGAAACAGGAATGGATCAGCTAGTCGGGCCAAGCAGCAGGTCGATTGCGGCTTGTCCGGCGACTTCCCCAACCAGGTAGGCCCATCGTTCAGTAAAAGGGCCGTTGCGCAGCGCGATCCGGCCCCCCCGCGCGCCGAGCACTTCGAGGTTGGTACCGCCTTTGATCTGGACAGTCACGTTGAACGTGTCCTCCGCAGCCGGAGTCAACTCGACGTGAATCTCGAAGCCACGATAGGTGATCATTCGTTGCATGAAAGCCTCCATGTCGTTATCGGAGACTAACACGCGAACGTTGCATGGCTCATACGGCTACAGGCGCTGATCCCGTACGAGGTACCGGCGTCGTAATTCTGCTTGCAGAGGCGTTCGAGACGGCAATTGCCTATTGGTTGAACTGCGCCCCGAGTACTGATGGTCCTGACAGACGTGCCGAGCGTCGGGAAGGGACCGGGTGCCGCGAGATGCGTTCTTTCCGGCTGCACCGGATGCTTCAAGATTCCCCGCCCCTTCGACCGTGAGCCGCTGGTACCTGAATTCGCAATTCCCGACTTTCGCTTGAACTCTTCAGCGGCTGTTATGCGCTGCCGAGCCGCCGCCCGAACGACCGATGAGTTCGCCCCGTGAAGGGCGGCTTGATGGCCGACTTGTGCCCCATGGCCCGGTGCTGGGAAGCCCATGCCTTGCCGCGCGCTTCCCGATGACACGAGATGGTCATACGCGGCGGCGCGCAGCCGTTAGCACTCAACGTAAAAGCGACCTGTGGTCCGCACCGGTCTCACGGTTCCGATCCTATAAATCCAGCCAATTCCTCGGGTCTTCCCAAGGGGAATGCTTCCTTAATGTGATCGAGAAAGGCGGAAACGCGAGGGCTTAGCAAGCGCCGCGAAGGATAAAGCGCCCATAGTGCGATGTCAGGGCCATCCAGGTCACCCCAATGCGTAAGCCTGCCGGCTGCGATGTCATGGCTCACAAGCGACAGCGGCAGGCTAGCGGCACCCACGCCGAGACGGACCGTATCGCGGACCATGATCAACGACGACAGGTAAGCAACCGCCTTGATCGATATGCGCGATTTCCCCTTCAGGCCTGTGACATCCCACGAAGCAATCCGATCATGCCCTCCGCGAAGGACAGCCGGAACACTCGACTCGTCCTCCGGTCGCGCCAAGCCCGGGTTAGCCACGACGACCAGCCGGTCGCGCAGGAATACCCGGCCGATCAGGCTCTCGTCAGGATCGGGGTTGACCCGAATCACCAGGTCGTACCCTTCCTCGACCATATCGACGGGGCGATCTTCCGTCGTCACTTCCAGTCGAATCTCGGGATATTTCAGCGCGAACGTGGCGACCAGCTTACCCATTGCGATCTGAGAAAAGAGCGCCGGCGCGCTGATGCGCAGTCGACCGCGCGGTTGTTCGCTACCGGATGTGATGGCAGCGGCGCTCTCGTTAAGCTCGGCGAGGAGCGCACCGGTCCGCTCGTAAAGGGCACGTCCTTCCTGCGTGAGTTTCAATCCGCGCGGTCCGCGTTCAAACAGCCTGAGACGAAGGCTGTTTTCGAGTTCGCTGACCCTGCGCGAGAGCGTGGCCTTCGGACGCTCCGTCGCACGAGCGGCCTCGCCGAAGCTCCCGTGACGGGCGACCAGGTTGAAATCAGCGAGAGCAAGCAGATCCATGCGTTCCACCAGTGAGATACCCTGTCTCCTTATAGCATCTTCCGGACCGGACCTGGATCACTTACCTTGGAGGCATCCCAACCAACCCAGGGAGTAACACCATGACTATCCTCGTTACCGGCGCGACCGGCCGTGTCGGCCGCCAGGTCGTCAATCAGCTTGCCACCCGCGGAGCCGACGTGCGCGTGCTCGTGCGCGATCCTTCGAAGGCCGACTTTCCTGCCGGAGTGGCTGTCGTACAGGGCGACATGCTCGATATCGACTCCCTGCGCAGAGCGTTCGCCGGCGCCCGCACACTGTTCCTGCTTAACGCCGTGGCAGGCGACGAATTCACCCAGGCGCTCATCACGCTCAACGTTGCTCGCGAGTCCGGCGTCGAGCGCGTGGTCTACCTGTCGGTCATGCACGCCGAGCGCTTCGTGAACGTGCCGCATTTTGCAGTGAAGTCCGGCGCCGAGCGAATGATCGAACAGATGGGCTTCAGCGCCACTATCCTGCGTCCGGCGTACTTCATGGATAACGAGCTGATGATCAAGGACGTTGTCGTCAATCATGGCGTCTACCCGATGCCCATTGGCGGCAAGGGAGTCGCGATGGTCGACACCCGCGACATTGCGGAGGTCGCGGCGATCGAACTGCTGCGTCGGGATCAGGCGCCGGGCAAACTGCCTGTCGAAGTCATCAACCTCGTTGGACCTGACACGTTGACGGGTTCGGAACTGGCCTCCATCTGGTCAGAGCTTCTTGGCCGTGCGGTTGCCTACGGCGGGGACGATCCCGCCCAATTCGAGCAGAATCTGGCGAACTTCCTGCCAAAGTGGATGGCGTATGAAATGCGCCTGATGGCCGAGCGCTACGTCAGCGACGGCATGGTGCCGGAGGCCGGCGATGTCGAGCGACTCGTCAGCATTCTGGGCCGCCCGCTGCACTCGTACCGCGATTTCGTCGCCAGGCTCGCTGGCTGAGCTTCGAACCCCCGTCCTTGGCTGAGCCATATTAGACGAGGATTGGAACGGCATCGGAACGGGGTGTCCTGGAGGCGGACGTCAGTGTCGCACGGGTGCGAATGTGCTACTGCGCCCGATATTCGGGCGAGTTAAGTACGAGCCCTGATCGAGTCGGGTTCCTTCGGCACCTCGTCGCCTGGCCGGAAATCGGCGGCTTTCATGTTCTCGTGCAGATGGGCAACGGACGACGCGCCCGAAATCTGCACGATGTGCGGGGATCGATGTGGCAGCTACGTGAGCGCGACGTACATCGGCGTCGCATTCGATCGTCTATTCTTGGCCCGTCACTGGGTCGAACCGGAGACCGGTGAAGTCTTCAACAGGTCGATCAAGCGCGCAGCGTTCCTCGAACACTTCGCGAATCGCGCGCCTTGTTTGATTGGGATGGAGATGTGCAGCAGACAGGCATGATGTTCGAGCGAAGTCAGGGGAACGGTCCGCTCGCCGGCGGACAGCCCTGATGATAGATCAGGATTGACAGGACGGTCCTCCCCAATGAAAGTAGGGCTAGGGTGAACGCCGAGGTGTTGCCGAGCGCCAGCACGCCCAGACTTTGCGAGTACCGCGTCCGACGAGCACATGGCTTGCCGTGTCCCTTGACCGAGAGGGCGAGTCAGCGCTTCGACTTGCCGTTCAAAGGGGAAAAACCGAATGAAGGATCTCCTTGCGAACGGTGGCTGGCGGGGGATGCACGCAACCAGAACGACCAAAGGGATCGTTCAATCGCGCTCCGTTGCCGCGATCCTGTTCGCCGGCGCTATCAGCATAGCGATCGCGACCTGGGTATGCTTTCGCTTGGGAGCCGGCGTCGCGGTAGTTGGGTTCGCCTACCTGATCGAGGTCTTGCTGGTGTCACTGATGGGCAGCCTCGTTTCATCGGTAGCTATCTCGGTGATCGCTGTTGGTTGCCTCAACTTTTTCTTTACACAGCCACTATTTACCTTCCGGGTAGATGCCCAGCAGGACATCGTAGTGTTGACTGCCTTTTTTGTGACATCGTTCGTTGTCACCTTTCTCGTGCATAGGACTCGCCAACTGGCAGCGGTCCATCGTGAGCAGGCACAGCTTCTCGACCTTACCCACGACAGCGTGGTAGCTCGCGATATGGACGATGTAATTACCTACTGGAACAGCGGCGCGGAAGCGCTTTATGGGTGGAAGAAACACGAGGCGCTCTGCCACGTTGCCGACCGTCTGCTTCACACGCGTTTTCCTGCAGCACCCGAGGACATCAAAAAAACTTTGATTGAAACGGGCCGTTGGGAAGGCGAGATCGTCAATACCCGGCGCGACGGGTCGGAAGCCGCAGTGGCCAGCCGTTGGGCCCTGGTGCGAGACGAACGGGGGCGACCGATCGCGACCCTCGAAACGGGTACCGACATCACCGAGCGCAAGCGGGTCGAAGAGGCGCTGCAACAGGTGTCTCGTTTGACGTCGATCGGCGAATTGGGCGCGTCGGTGGCCCACGAAATCGCCCAGCCTCTCGCAGCGGTCGCCACCCATGGTGCCGCGTGCCTGCGATGGATTGACCGGGACGTACCCGACCTTGAAAAAGTGCGAGCCTCCGTGCAACGCATGCTTACTGATGTACAACGCGCGACCGAGATCGTCAGACACGTCCGCATGCTCGCCAAGCGGATTGCCCCTGAGATGACGCGACTCGAAATCAACGAGCTGATCAGTGACGTCATGGTACTGCTCCAGCGCGAGGTCTTGAAGCACAATGTAGCACTGCGCGCGACGCTTGCTTCGAAACTGCCGGCGGTGCTTGGCGATCGGATCCAACTGGCACAAGTCATCACGAATCTGATTACAAACGGTATCCAGGCAATGAGCACGATCGAAGACCGGCCGCGCGAACTGACGATCAAGTCGTGGCGCAGCGACGACGGCTATGTGATCGTCTCGGTGCAAGATTCCGGGACAGGAATTGACCTGCAGCACGCCGATCGGCTATTCGAACCGTTCTTCACTACGAAGCCCGAAGGTATGGGTGTGGGGCTTTCTATTTGCCGTTCGATTATCGATGCCCATGGTGGGCGGGTGTGGGCAGAGAACAATGCCGGATACGGCGCGACTTTTCGGTTCACTATTCCCGTGATCGGCGATAGCGGATCGGGGGAATAACCGGTTGCGGCCCCAGAATTGCAGGTTCGGCCTGCACTCAGAGGTACGACGCAAGCAGTGTCACCGCAATCGCCGCACAACCCAGCAACAACAGCGCGCGGACGTCGGCCGGCCCGATCTTGAAGAGGCGGTGGTGCCGGCGAGAGAGGTATCTCAAGCGACGGCTTTGGGCCTTGAACCGGCCGTCCGGCGACCGGCTATGGATGTCCGAGACGGGTCGGCAAGACTCATCCATCCATGACTTAGCTGACATTCATCGGCACCCGGTTGCGAAGGTCAGCAAAGCGACCTGCTGCCGCCGCACGCTGCCCGATCGGCAACCGACCGCTATGGCCGATGATGGGTCCAACAAAATGTTGGACGAAACGTCCCTTAACTGAGCGAAGCGGATCTTCGAATGTCCGCCCGAATCGCTGAGCGAACGACAGTTGATCGGCCGAAAGCCTCCCCAAAAGAAATATCGGCAAGTCACCCCTTCTTTCGTCTTTCGATTTCTTGTTTCACACGTTCGATTTCAAGCCGTTCGGCTTCCTTTGTTCCCCATCGTGGCGCTGTGTTCTGGGTGGCTTCGGCGGCTGCACGAATGCGTGCTTTGGCAGCAAGTTGATTGGCTCTGCGTTCGTCCAACTCCCTTATTTTGGCCGCTTGCCGCTCGGCGAAGCGTTCAGCCGCGATGGGTGTGGTTCGTTCAGGTAGTCCGGCAAGGACCACAAGCTTGTCGATATTGTCCCAGGTGCTGATCCAGCCGTCGTTGTAGGCAAACTCGCTAATCAACGGGAGGTTGAGTGCCGTGTAGATCGGGACCCAGTTTTCTTCTTCGCCCTGGCGGCGACGCACAGCGAGTTTGGGATTGAACTGGTAGCGCCCGGTGGATACGCGCAGAAACAGGGATCTATTGTAGGCATAGTCTCTGTCGATTTCGTTCCTCGCCAGCACGCCAGAAAGATGCTGGCGCTTGTTGCGCTCCGGCCGCGCGATGTTAGCGGGTAAGTGTTGCCAGGCATCGAGGATGATTTGGGTCTGGAACGCGCTGTCTGCATTGCCTCGTATCTTGCTGAATCGGGCTTTGAACAATACCCACAAGGTCTGAAACAGAAAGTATTCAGACAGATGCCGGTCGATGCGGACCAGGCGATCGCCCACTCTGACATCAATGCAGGGCGGAGCCAGGCATTCATAGATTGCCGCCAGCGGGCCAGCAGCGAACTTTGCATCGCCAAATGCCTGACGCAAAGCCCAGTGCAGGGCATTGTGACCATAGTGATCGACGGCATCGCGGTCGGCACCGCGCTCCAGCAGGGCTTCCACCAGCGCCACATTTCCTGCAGCAGCTGCGGCCATCAGCGGCGTCTGGTTCATTGGCAGACGATGATCGACGCCATGCTGGTCACACTGCCTGAGGATGTCCTTGAAGCGGTTGGCGAAGAAAGGGACGTAGCTCTTGCGGGCGAACACCGGGCGCTGCTGATCAAAGGTTCGTGCCTGCTCGAATTTCGCCTCGACTGCCAGCCACTCGGCGAGCTGCGGTTCATCGAAGCAGGTGGCATAGTCAAAGAGTTGCTGCTTGCCCTTGTTGCCCGGAGACTGCTCGCGGAAGACCTTGATCAGCAGTTCCCTGACCTTGGCCTCATCGAACACCGGCCACGGCACCGGGACCTGCTTCAAGATGGTGCGGCGGATGGCCTCCGCCTGCTCCTGCTTGCCCTGCAGTTCAAGTTTGCGTGCTTCCTTCTGCCAGTCTTCGAGCGTGGATTGCCTGGCCTCGATCCTGGTCTGGCCGACGATCAGATCCAGCAACCCGAACAGATCATGCCCTGTGTCCGACTCGATCATGTAGATGTTCTTGATGGCGCGCGTCAGCGCTACATACAGGGCATTGACGAAGAATTTATAGACTTCGAGCGACTTGTCACTCTTGTCTTTGGCGCGTTTGTAATCCAGTGTCTCGACCGCCAGATCGGTCTTGGCGATGCCCTCGACAATGTCGTTGAACTCGCCCCGGTGATCCGAGATGAAACGGTAGAGCACGATGTTCTCGTATTCGAGACCCTTGGCTTCGTGGATCGAGAACAACAGTGGCGTGGCAAAGTGCTTGCGGGCGTCGGCCTTGTCCTCATCGCGCATTACCAGGACGGCGAACTGGGCGGATTGGCGAATCTTCTGGTCCAGTTCGCGCTTGGTGGCGTCCTTGTCGGGTATCAGCGTCACTTGGCCGGTCTCGCCGCCGACGGCCTGGACCAGGAAGTTGCTCTCCCGGTCGATGGAGCCGAAGCGCCGCTGCTTGATCTTGAGCAACTGATTGGCGACGCGAGTGGCCTCCAGGCCGTTGCGAAAGTTGGCCATTAGCACGCGTAATTCCTGCCGCTCGGCCAGTTTCGGGTCCTTCCAGAACAGGCTCTTGACTTGGCTCCAGGAAAAAAAATTGGGATGGACAATCTGGTTGGAATCCCCGCAGAGCATGAAATGGCCAGGCCTCTTCATGGTTTTCAGCACGAGCGCGAGTTGCACGGTGGTGATGTCCTGCACCTCGTCAATAACCACGAAGTCGTAGCGCGGCGCAGCCAGCGCTTGCCAGTCCTGGGCAACCAGATTCAGGTCGTAGAGCTTTGCCTCGGCCAGCCAGGCGCGATACTTCTCAAACAGATTGTAGAGTTGGTCGCGCCGTTCTATGGGAAAGATCGATTGACGCACCCCCAGTGCTTGATACTCGTCGCGCGACAGGACACCGCCCGACCCGGCGGCAATCACGCCGCGAATCTCCTCGAAAGCCTGGTGGGCATCGACATCCTTGAAGTTCTGCCGTATACGCGAGTACCAGCCCGCAAAGTCGCGCCAGCTAGCCTCGCGTCCTGCCGGAACGCGGATCGACTCGACAAACTCCCGGTAGGACAGAAATACGGCATCCTGACCGCCATGCTCGAATCCGTTGGCGTAATAAAGGTCACGGGCGCTCTGCGCCAGGAAGGCGGAGTGAGTGACGTAGAGGACCTCACCTTCGGCATGCTTGAGCTTTTCAAGCGTCAGTGCGGTCTTGCCGCTGCCAGCGCTGCCGACGACAACCAAGGGAGGTGGCTGTCGGTAAATGGTCTCCTGCGTGTCATCAAACGAGATCGGTTTGTCGAGCAGGTGAATGCCGGTACGTTCGGGATGAAGGTAGCGTAGAGCTTGCGCCTCCCTGATGGCGTCATCAGCGCTGATGTCTGGAATTTTGCTCTCGTCAATCGCCGCGCCGCGCAGGAAACGTGACTTATCGTAGGCGTGATTGGCGATCACTTCCAGCATCAGTGCGCAGACTTCATCCCCGTGGCGCACCAGCGAGAACAACAGCCGGTCGGCGTCATCCAGCTTCGCCCGGTAGAACTTGCCGTGGGTCAGATTGGCGAGCTTCTTGACTTGGGCAGCACGGAAGTCGTGGCGGGCGATGGCCACGGACACCTTGTCGTAGCTGGCCTTGACGCGTGAGGTGTCGAGGCCTGTGTATTCGAGAATCTTCATGAGGCGATGAGGACAAGTGCAAGAGCAAGAATTCTCTCATGACCGTCTGGCCTGCCAGCCTCTATAGCAAGTTTTCCGGTCATTCCTGAACGGCAGTTATCCGACCTGGACCGAACGCCCTATGACAGAGTATTTCCTCATGCTGAATGACTGGTTCGGGCCGTCTACTGCCCGATACGCTTGACGGATTGACTCAGGGCGTGAAACAGCCCCTCACTGAACCGCTTAGCAGACGTTCCAAATTTGCGTCTGCATCAGAAAGACGCCGTGGACGGCTACCCGTGCGACACGATCCTCGGTTCAGTTCGCATGGACGGGCCTGTAGACCCAATCGCGAATACGGTGAAAGGTGCGAACAACAAGATTCAATCTCAACGGCATACCTTGGGGAGGTTTGGGCAATCCCACATTTTTTATCGCTTCCATGCAATCATTATCGTACCTTGAATCACCACTTGAGGTCTTCACGGTAATTGATAACACGTTACCTTCGGCGTCGATCTCCACGGGAAAAACAGCGTCAGTGGCTTTGTCGCCGTCAGTCACCAAGGCATTCGTGACGGGCAATATCCGCTTCCGAACCGCGAGCGCGTACTCCGACATGGCCGCTGCGGAAGGTTGCGAGGCGCCATGCTGCGGTACCGATCCATCAGGTTCAATTGGGCGGCAAGGACCGCTTAGCAGCATCGCGGTAATCGCGAGCAGGACTGATTCTTTTCTCACGACTATCTGTTCTCTTTCCAGTCAATACTTGATGGTGGCGTCTCGCCAGATGGAACGTTGCATCGGGCCCGCTTTGTGGTGTTTCGGAAGAGATATTACCCCGAGCACTGGCCCTATATTCGTTGAGACAACACGATTGGCAATCGATGCGCACCCGTATTCGGATGGAGCGTTCCCATGCGAATTCTCGTTGCTGTCCTGCTCTCGCTGGTCAGCGAGCCTTGCTGTTACTGCCTACGATGTACATATCATTCTTAAAGCGTTTTGGGCCGAAGAGTCGCAGCCCCAATTCATCTTGGCGGAGTGACAGAGCGACCTTGGCGGTGACAACGAGGTCCACCTCGTCCAACGCGACGACGATTAGGGCAATCGTTTGGAGACAGCCATGCATTTCGACTACCAACAATTCCACATCGACGCGTCACCTCTTGATGAAGGCGGCCGCTATTACGCTCGCGCAAAGATCTACCGGCGTGCCTCGGCGAGTGGCGATGCCGTCGAGGTAAAGTATTCGGGTGACCTCGGCGATTATCCCTCCGACGCGGATGCTATTGAGGCGGCGCAGCGTTGGGCGATTCAGTGGTGCGACGAGAACTCCGCTTAGGCTTCACTATCCAGGTCCAGGCTGTCCCGGAGTATTCGCCGCACCCAGCAGACATCCGGTTCGGGGGCACGCGTCAGGCGAGAGCGATACGTGCAGCAAGGGCTGACAACGGCCCTCACGACCGATCCTGCTGATCCCCGGCAAAAGAAGCGGCGCATAATGCACACATCCCTTTGTCAGGACGATGGAGGTAGACGTGACAACTTTTGCTATCGACGCCGTTCGCATCAACCCGACGAACGACAGGTTTACCCATGTGCGCTGGGCTCCCGTCGATCCGTCGACGCGTGAATGGCTGTCCCCCCCTGCGATTGTGGAGGTGGTCGAAGTCGTCGCCGCGATCCGTCGGGGAGATGTTGTTTGGTCCCTTTTTACGCTTGGTGGCACACGGTATCTCGGGCCAAAAATTGTGTCTGTCTCTCACACCGACGGACACGCCGGCATCGACACGGATCTCCCTGGCGATCATGTCGAAAAATGCATTGACGATTTGCCGCACCTTTGACGGCATACCTTTGAGGCCGTCGGCGATCATCGTGCGCATCGTTTCTCGGCAAGCGAAAATTCCCGGGGACTGTGAAAGGTCTGGATCGGGTCGGTAAGACTCGTTGATGGACAGAGAGAGCTGACATTCGCCGACGCCAGTTTGTAAAAGTCAGCAAAGCGACCTGCTGCCGCCGCACGCTGCCCGATCGGCAACCGACCGCTATGGCCGACGTGTACGCGACGATTATCAGGCAGGTCTTCTGGAGAACCAGCCATCCGGATGACGGCTTTGAGGATAAGGGGTCCGGATTCGCCCGATGAGAGGTGCGCCAAAAAGCGGGCGCACGAGCCGGGACGTAGCATTGTTTCGCACGGCTAGCGTCGATCGCACTCGATTTCAGTCTGTTCTGGGCTGCTTCGTACGGACCAACCCCGCGCCTGGTCGCGTCGCTCGGAAAATATCGAGGGTACAAGGCAGAGAGATACTCTCCGTACCATAACTTAGACGCCCACATCCTGACGACACGCCTGAATATGAGCGGTGGCGACTGCGCGCTAAACTGGGTGTGCTAGCGACAAGATCGGTGGGTCGAGCTCAAGACGATGAATTTCACCCGGATGATGGTCCGCTTCGCCTTCGTGTGCATGATCGTGCTAGCCGGAGTCGCCATCTTGCAGGATCGTTTTCTCTACTTCCCTCAGAAAGCCACCATCGAGGAGGCCGCCTCCGGCGGACTGCGCGCCTGGCCAACACCTGAGGCATTCCGGGGCCTCGTGGCGGAGCCGGCCGGGTCCGCGCGCGCCACGGTCATCGTCTTTCATGGCAACGCGGGGCATGCCGGCCACCGCTGGTTCTATGCCGCGGCGCTCACCCGACTCGGGCTGCGCGTGATTCTCGCCGAATATCCAGGCTACGGGCCGCGCACCGGTGCATTAGGCGAAGCGAGTCTGGTCGACGATGCTCAACAAACCATCGCGCTCGCCCATCGCCTCTATGGAGCGCCGCTGCTGCTCATCGGCGAATCGCTTGGGGCCGGCGTGGTGGCTGCGGCCGGCTCGCGTGAACGCGACAAGATCGCAGGCATGATGCTCATCACGCCATGGGATCGGCTCGAGCACGTCGCCGCTTATCACTTTCCGTGGCTGCCCGTGAGGTGGCTGCTGCGCGACCGATACGACAGCGTGACCCATCTGGCGTCGTTCGGCCGGCCGGTTCTCGTCGTGGTTGCGGAACGCGACAGCATCGTCCCTACGCGCTACGGTGAGGCGCTTTACAACTCGCTTTCCGCACCGAGAAAACTCATGGTGGTGAAGGCGGCTGACCATAACGACTGGATTGGCCACGTCGACGAAACCTGGTGGCGGGAGGCGACCGACTTCCTTCTCACGCCTTTGCATTGAAATATGAAGACGCCACCGGTCTCGTTTAGCTCGGAGCGCATCTATGTTCTCGATGCGAAGAACAGGCCTGTCGAGGTGTTCGACCACGGCGCGTGGTCGCGCTGGATGACGGAAAACGAACTGATCTTCCGCCGCACACTGCTGGACGACTACGGTGTAACGGTCACGACCCGCTTCCGTGGTGTGTCCAAACCGAAAACCGGGGAGGCTTTGCTGTTCGTGACGCGCGTCGCCGGAATGCAGGCGCAAGACAACAGGAGCTCCGGAGCAAGTACGCTCGATGAGGCGCTGGAGCAGCATGAGCGCATCGTGCAGAAAATCCTCCGGATAATGACCTCAGGATTACCCATAAGTCGCTCGCGACTGTGCGATTGAAGGGCGATGGCTTGTAAACGGTGACGACCGATGTTAACTTTGATCCGGTTCGTGATCTGTGATGTCGGGCATTGTCGGACACATCTGACCTTGATGATTGGGCAAATGAAGAGTTTGGCGCCGCCGAGCTCGGCGACGCTCGCCTGACCAGACGGCTCGTGACGCTGGCACGCAAGCTTTCGTTGGGCCCACATTGCTCTTTTCCGCAGTCGTTCAATGGTTCGGAGCTGAAGGCGGCATATCGTTTTTTCGACAACCCGCACGTGGATGTCGATGGCGTGCTGGGTGGGCACATCGGTCAAACGCTGTGTCGTATGCAACAGGTGCCAGTCGTCCTTGCTGTTCAGGACACCACCGAGTTCAATTTGTCTCATCTGCGGGCAACCGAAGGTCTGGGATATGGCTCCGATCCACATGTGCGTGGTTTCCTGATACACAGTCTGCTTGCGCTCACGCCAGAGGGGCTGCCACTCGGGGTGATCGGGATGAAGACCTGGATACGCAGGCACGAGGAGTTGGGCAAGAAACATCTGCGTGGGCAACGAACCGTACAACAGAAAGAGAGCGCGAAATGGCTCGAAGGCATCGAGCAACTGGGCGTACTCAAGACGCACTGTCCGTGCACGCATGTCATCGGCGTGAGCGACCGTGAAGGCGATGTCTATGACGTGTTCCTGGCGCAGCGGCCTGCCGGTGTCGACTGGTTGGTGCGCGCGTCGTGGAACCGACGCGTTGCTCACCCCGATCGATATTTGTGGGAAACCGTGCTGGCCTCGCCAGTGCTTGGAGAGGCGCAACTGCAGGTGCCTGCACGCGAAAACCGCCAGGCACGCACCGCACGGCTGGTTGTGCGCTGCATGCCCGTACGCCTTCGTCCGCCGCAAAATCGTCGTCGCGAGAAGCTTCCCGAAATTGAAGTGTTTGCAATTCATGCACAGGAAACGAACTTAGACGAAGGAGCAGAGCCATTGGAATGGCTTCTACTGACTTCGGTGCCTACGCAAACACACGCAGAGGCCCTCGAGCGTCTTGCATGGTATGCGCGCCGATGGACGATTGAATCGTGGCATCGTGTGCTTAAAAGTGGCTGTCGCATTGAAGCCCGCCAATTTGGCAATCTCGATCGATTCGTCCGCGCCACCGCATTGTTCGCCGTCGTAAGCTGGAGGATCCTGTACTCCATGTTGCTTGCCAGGCTTGATGGCAACCTGCCATGCGAAGTATTGCTGCAGCCAATCGAGTGGCGAGCCCTCTACTGTCGTACGCATGGCAGTACCGAAATACCTGATAAACCGCCGTCACTCGCGCAGGTCATCTTGTGGATCGCCAGACTCGGCGGATATCTCGCTCGAAAGCATGATCGTCCACCTGGTCCTACCGTCATCTGGCGTGGATTTCTTGTCCTGCACGAAATCACGATGATGTACCGAATATTCAGGCAAAACGAATAGCACCATCACATTACTTGTGGGTAATCCTGAGGGATAATGACAGGGCGGTGACCATCACAGCACGACGATTATGCGGAACCGTAACCCCAGGGAGTCGTCCATACATGGTGCGAACGGCGCAAGCGAATCGGTTAGAGTGTCCTGCTGAACGAATAGAGAGCCGTCGTGGTGTGTCGATGAAACGTAGCTGAAGATCCGCGGCAGGTGAGTGTAGCTCTGCCGGGCGGTGAATCGGGCCGGCCAGACAGTTGACTTCGTGCTACGTGCAAAGCGCGACGTGAAGGCGGCCAAAGCCTTTTTCAGGAAAGCTCTCAAACATCAGGGCAAGCCGCCGAAGACCATCCCACTGGATGGCTATGCCGCCTCACAACGCGGTGCGTGAGATGAAGGTTCGATCCTCGAAAAATCTCAATAACCTGATTGAACAGGACCTACCTGTCTAGCCGTGAGGAAACCGATGAGCGGCGAATTATCTGTGGGCTTTACGAACCCTCATTGTCCGATGACGTCGAAACGCTCCTCGGCGAAATGAACTTGGGGAAAACTTCAAGAAGGTCTTGTACATAACCGCTGCAGGAAAAGCAGTCGATCACACGACCCCGGGCTTCGATCGCGCTTATTCGGCCGCAATGGACATTTCCCGACAAACTTTTGCATTGAAGGCGCGCGTGGCCGAACGGGCGCGCCATTATCGATCGGTTGGCTGATTCATCATCGGTCCTCGTCGCGCTGAGCGCTTAGCCTTGTTTAGCGCCGCCGTTTACATAAGATCAAATCCACTGTGACGAGGGGCATACCATGGCAATCACGCAAGCAGGCGTCGGCGCGAATGCCGGATGAACGGTTATCGCCGCCATCCGCCTGCCTGGGTTCCGCCCGCGCGTCCCGGGTTCATCCCCGACAACCCACTGCCACCTGTCACCCCGTCCGGGCTTCCGAGTGGCGACCAGAGCAGTGCGGACATCCAGGCCGGCGTCTTAAGGACAGTAGGTCGGCCATAGCTGACATTCAGGAGTGGGCCTTGGTCGGTCAGCTTCAGGACACTCTCCGGCCGTTCGCTCCTCAGCGGTCGTGAGCGACTCGTCTCGCCGTCGCCAACGCGTACTTCCGACCCCTTTCGGTCCTTCGACGCAACGTGGTTAAATCGTCAGGTCTGGAGGGCGGATTCAAACGGCCATTCCATCGCGATGACGGTTCGCGATGCTGGATACGGGTGGTTGCGAGCAACTCTCCGCGTCGAGCTTACGGAGCGTTGTTCAAACGAGGTCAGGACGTCGCCGTGCCGACACCTGCACGCCAGTCACGTCCGTTTCGCAACCAGACCTAGAACCGCTTCGCGAAGCCTACCGTTAAACCGTGCGGGAGAATCTGCACGAACAGGGGTGTCTGCCATGTCGTGCTCAAGTATCCTACCGCCGTGCCCAGCGCCCAACCGGCGAGAACGTCGGTCTGCCAATGCGCCTGGCTTTTCACGCGCGCGATCGAATCATAGAGCGGCAACACCTCGAGTGCCCAAACCCACGGATCACGCCGGCCATAGTTGACGATGAACGGCGTTACGAAACTCGCCTGAAGGGTGACTTCACCACTGGGAAAACTCTTTCCGCCGCTGAACCATTGGTTCGGTCCCTGGCCAGCGCTGGGCCGCTGGCGACCGAACGCATACTTCATGCCTTGAGCAGCAACCGCCGATATCGCCGTAGCGTCGGCCGTTTGCCAGAATGTATGGCCCAGTTCGTTGTCGTTCCCAAGCCACAGAGCCCCACCCGCCGTCGTGGCTATCACGGCGTATTCAAGTGCGAGTTGAACATTGCGGTTCCATATGCCGCTCTGATCTAGCGCGACTTCGTGATCGATCCCGCCGGCATACGCGCCCGAAAAAGTGAGCGCCGTGATTGCGGCGGCTCCACACCGTCTCCCTGTCACCCTGATTCCAGAAGTCATCGATCTCATTTTCGCCCTCGCGCAACAGTGTGGCGAAAGGTTCGCGTAACCAACTTTCTGCAGTTACTTTAAGACGCAACGCGAACGACGATCGCGGCCCGCACCATGATCGCCATGGATCATGGTGGCGACGATCGAAGGCAACTTCAGTCCGCCCCGGATCTATTCAAACCTTCCGATGCTTCACTTGGCGCCTCGATGCGTAACCGCCCGCAGGAGGAACTGCCGTCAGCGTACCAACGTGACGGGATGCGCAGCATGGTGGTCGAATACGGTGAAACACATGTTGCACAAGATCGTACTAGACCGATCTGAAGGAAACGTTAAGACCCGAAACGTTTCCAATACTTAGGGGGCTAAGCCATGTCACGTCAGCATCGAATTGATCGTGCCGGGCATATTCTCGCGATGGAACCAGAGGCGGCTTGAAAGGTCCTGTTAGCGCGGCACTTAACAACATGTCGAACCAATGTCGTCGGGTCCGGATCTCTGGTTTACCCAGGCCTGTAGCTGCCTATGAAATCCCCAAATCCATGAACAGGATGGCCTGTCAGCATGAGTGCTTACGCCGCTAGACCGGCCTCAAGAGAAATGGCTGGTGTTGAAATGGAAGAGACATTCGAGTGGACCGGTCGCCGAATGGCCCAATGACGGGAGATGGCCGGTCACTGCTACATGCAATTGACATACGCAGCCCCAACTTCGCAAGGCTGCGGCCGGCAGCGCGCGTTAAGAATGGAATCAACGTCCCCACCCGCCAGTGGGATGACACAGGTAGCGAATCCGCGCAGGCGGACGGTCCCAGAGATACCCAACCGGGAGAAGATGACACCTTCCCGCGGCAAACCGGAGGATCCGAGATGAGCTATACAACGGTCGGAGTAGATATCGTGAAGAATGTGATGCAGATGCACTGGCTCGAATCAGAAACCGGTGAAGTCATCAATAGGTCGATCAAACGCTGCGCCGCTATACGGTGGCCGCCACCAAACTGCACGCGGATGACACGCCGATCCAAGTACTCTCGCCGGGCAACAGGAAGACCCGCACCGGTCGACTGTGGGTCTACGTGCGCGACGATCATCGCTCCGGCTCGAGGCAACCGGCTGCGGTCTGGTTCGCCTACTCGCCGAATCGGCAAGGCATCCATCCTCTGACCCATCTGGCCGACTTCAAAGGGATCCTGCAAGCGGACGCTTACGCGGGCTTCGACGAACTGTTCCGCGATGGCTCGATACGCGAGGCGGCATGCCATGCCCACGCGAGAAGAAAGTTCTACGAGATCCACGTGCGCACGCCGTCCGACACAACGCAAAAGGCGCTCGAATATATTGGCGGGCTCTATGATATCGAGGCCTCCATTCGCGGCAAGCCAGCGGCCGAACGGCTGCGAATACGGCAGGAGAGAGCCAGGCCACTGCTTCAAATCTACGAGGCGTGGCTCAGGGCAAAGCTCGAAACGCTGTCGTCCAAGTCCGATGCAGCCAGGGCAATCAACTACTCGCTGAACCAGTGGAGCGCACTGACGCTGTATTGCGAAGACGGTACGCTCGAAATCGACAACAACATCGCGGAGAACGCGCTGCGTTGTGTCAGCCCGGGTCGGAAAAATTTTTTATTCGCCGGCTCAGACAGCGGCGGCGAACGGGTAGCCGCGATGTACGCACTGATCGGAACTTGCGCACTGAATGACATCGATCCGCGCGCCTATCTGGACTACGTGCTAATCCACATCGCCGATCACAAAATCAATTGCATCGACGAGCTCCTGCCTTGGTGTGTGGCCAACAAACTGCACACGCGAGCCAGTCCGCCGAATCCCGCCACCTGACCGCCAGCTCCAGTTCGCCATCATGCCTCACACGCGCGCGAATGGACGAACGGCCCAGCTGAGCCGCTTACTGAGAACGAGAGCCGGTCGACAGCGCACCTCAATCCCACCGCTCGTCACGCACCTGAACGACGCCCGCCTCGATCCGCACCGGAAACGCCACCACATCCTCATATGCCGGCGGCGCCAGCACCTTTCCGGTCCTGATGCAAAATCGTGCACCGTGGCGCGGACAGACGACCACGTCGCCTTCCACCACACCGCCAGTCAGGATGCCGCCGTCGTGCGGGCAGACATCCTCGATTGCGTAACAGGTGCCGTCGACGTTGAACACAGCAACCTGCGCGCCATCGACCTCGACGCTGCGAACAGACCCGGCCGGAAAATCCCCGATCGCGGCCACATCGACCCAGTCGGACATGTCAAAGCATCCCCAATTGCAGGCGCGCCGCATCCGACATCCGGTCTCTCGACCACGGCGGATCCCACACCAGTTCAACGTGCACGTCGTTCACTCCGCTCACCGAGAACACCGCATCCTCCACCGTCGCCGGGAAGGTCTGCGCGACCGGGCAGCCGGGCGCGGTCAGCGTCATGCGGATCCCAACGCGGCCTTCGGCTTCGTCCACGTCAAGACCGTAAACAAGCCCCAGATCGTAGATGTTGACCGGAATCTCCGGGTCGAACACGGTGCGCAGTGCATCGATCACGCGTTCTTCAAGACCTTCTGTTGTCGTGCCACTGCCGGGTTGTGCGGCCTCGGTGCGCTTCAGCCAGTCGAATGTGCTCATCGTCTGCCTCACTCTGTCGAAACGGGGCGATGCTCGTCGTGCAGCGCGGCGTGGAGCGTATGCCAGGCCAGCGTCGCGCACTTCACACGCTCGGGAAATTCACGTACACCGGACAGCACCGCCAGCTTGCCCATCTCCGGCGCGGCTGTCGCCTGCCCTGCAGCGGGTGTTGTCACCATGTCGTGAAAGCGCCCGAACAGCGCTTCGGCCTCTGCTTCCGTTTTGCCTTTCAGCGCCTCGGTCATCAGCGACGCTGATGCTGTCGCAATTGCGCAGCCCGCGCCTTCGAAACTCGCTTCTTTGACGATGCCGTCCTCGATTCGCAGATAAAGCGTAATCCGGTCGCCGCACAGCGGGTTATAGCCCTCAGCCGTGTGATTGGCGCCGGACAGTCCATGACAGTTACGCGGCCGCCGGTAGTGGTCGAAGATGACTTCCTGATACAGGTCGCGCAGATCGCTCATTTTCCGAATATCTCCCTGACCTTTCCGAGACCTTCGATCAGCGCGTCGATATCCTGGTGCGTGTTGTAGAGGGCGAGCGACGCGCGCACGGTCGCCGGTACGCCGAAGCGCTGCATCACCGGCATCGCGCAATGATGGCCCGCACGCACCGCAATGCCGTGATGATCGAGAATCGTGCCGACATCATGGGCATGCACGCCGTCGAGCACGAACGACAGAATGCCTGCCTTGTCGCGTGCGCTACCGATAAAACGCAAGCCCGGTATCACCCGCAGGGCGGCCGTCGCATAGGCGAGCAGTTCGTTCTCGTGCGCGGCGATTACTTCCATGCCGATGCTGTCGACATAGTCGAGCGCCGCGCCCAGCGCAATCGCGCCGGCAATGTTCGGCGTACCCGCCTCGAACTTCCACGGAATCGCGTTGTATTCCGTTTTCTCGAATGTTACCGATCGGATCATGTCGCCGCCGCCCTGCCATGGCGGCATCGCTTCAAGCAGTGCGGCCTTGGCGTATAGCACGCCAATGCCAGTCGGTCCGTACACCTTATGCCCGGACAACGCGTAGAAATCGCAATCTATCGCGCGGACGTCGACCGGCAGATGCGTGATTGCCTGTGCACCATCCAGCAACACCGGCACGCCCCGCGCGTGTGCCGCTGCAACGATGCGCTCCACCGGATTGATGCTGCCGAGCGCGTTGGCCAGATGAGTCATCGCGACCAGCCGCGTACGTTCACTCAACAAACGCTCATACGCGTCGGCATCGAGCGCGCCCGTATCGTCGATCGGCACGACTTTCAGCGCCGCGCCCGTCTGCTCGCAGACGAGCTGCCACGGCACAATGTTCGAATGGTGCTCCATCGCGCTAATCAGGATTTCGTCGCCGGGCTTGATTTGCGGGCGAGCATAGCTCTGGGCGACGAGATTGATCGCTTCGGTCGTGCCACGCACGAACACGATCTCCTCCGGACGCTGCGCATTGATGAAGCGTGCAATCTTCGCGCGTGCGGCCTCGAATGAATCGGTCGCGCGCTGCGACAGCAGATGCACGCCGCGGTGCACATTGGCGTTGCTATGCCGGTAGTAAGCGTTTTCTACGTAGATGACCGAGGCGGGCTTTTGCGTTGTGGCGCCATTGTCGAGATAGACCAATGGCCGGCCATGCACGCGCTCGCCCAGAATCGGAAAATCGGCTCTCCAGTGCTCGACATTGCGCGGATCGGGCGTCTGCATCTGTTCGATCGGCTTCATAGCAGCTCCCTGATGCGCTCGCCTTCCGGGGTGCGCGCGAACAGCAGGTTTTCGAGCCGGCCACGCAGCGAATCGATGCGCACACGTTCGACAATGTCGCGCGCAAATGCGTATGTCAGTAGCGCCCGCGCCATGCGCTCTTCGACGCCTCGTGCACGTAAATAGAACAGCTGGTTGTCGTCCAGTTGACCGACCGTCGCGCCGTGTGTGCATTTCACGTCGTCGGCGTAGATCTCGAGTTGCGGCTTCGTGTCGATCTCCGCATCGCGTGACAGCAGCAGGTTGTGATTCGCCTGATGCGTGTCCGTTTGCTGCGCATCGCGATGCACGATGACGCGTCCGTTGAACACGCCGCGCGCAGCGCCGTCGAGCACGCCGCGATAGTATTCGCGACTCGTGCCGTGCGGCTCAGTATGATCGATGCGCGTGTGGTGATCGACGTGCTGCCGGCCCCCGACGAAATAGAGACCGTTCAACGTCGCTTGCGCGTTCGCGGCGTTCAGGCTTGTGCCGATACCAGTGCGCGACAACGCGGCGCCGAACGCGAACGCATGTGAGGTAAAACAGCTGCCCCGTTGCTGCGCAGCGGCGACCGACGCGATATGAAAAGCCTTCTGGCCCTCTTGCTGCAACCGGTAGTGCTGCACGTCCGCCTGCTCGTCTGCGACGATGCGGGTAACCGCATTGGTCCAGTACGCGTCGCCGCTCAGCCCTACAAAATGCTCGACGATCGTGCAGCCCGAGCGTGCTCCTGCAAGCACGACATTGAACGGCTGCACCGCAAGACCCGCTTCGTCGGTCAGGAACAGGATCTGCAGCGGTTGATCGATGACCTCGCCAGGCGGCAGCACGATGGCAAACCCATCCGTCATAAACGCCGTATTTAGCGCGGCAAAGCCATCTGAATACGCCTGCGAGGTGAATGCCGATTCCAGTTGTTGTGGCATTTCTCTCAACGCCCGTGTGAGCGAGCCCACAAATACCCCGTGTGGCAAACCATTCAGTTTCGACGGCCGCGGCACATGCCGACCGTTGACAAAGACCAGTCGATTCGCGGCAGGGTCCAGCTTGAGTTCATCGATGACGTGCCGCACGTCGCTATCGTCCGTGCGTTGTGCCTTGAAATGCCAGGGACGCTTGCCAATCGCCGACACGTTCGTGTATTTCCAGTCCTCGTGCCGCGTGGTCGGCAAACCCAGCGCGTCGAACTGGTCGAACGCGCTTCGGCGCGCGGCACACAGCCATGGAAACTCAACGCCGGGCAACGTCTTCGCGAGTTGCCCAAACTGATGGAAATAGTCGAGAGATTCGTTTTTCATGGATGTCCCGCACTTTCCTGGCTCGCTCTCTTTTCTGGTTGCACCGCTTCATCGTCGATCCAACCATAGCCTTTACGCTCCAGCTCCAGCGCCAGTTCACGGGACCCCGACTTCACGATCCGGCCATTCGCCAGCACATGCACGCGATCCGGCACGACGTAGTCCAATAGCCGCTGATAGTGCGTCACGAGCACGATCGCCCGTTCTGGACTGCGCATGCTGTTGACGCCCTGCGCGACAATCTGCAATGCGTCGATGTCGAGTCCGGAATCCGTTTCGTCGAGAATGGCGAGCCGGGGCTCCAGCACGACCATCTGCAGAATCTCGTTGCGTTTCTTCTCTCCGCCGGAAAACCCTTCGTTCACGGCGCGATACAGCAGACTCTCGTCCATCTGCATCAGCGTTATCCTCTCCTTGACCCGTTGCAGAAACTCCATCGCATCGAACTCCGGCTCGCCACGATACCGCCGCTGCGCGTTCAGCGCCGCCTTCAGCAGATAAATGTTGCTCACGCCGGGTATCTCGACGGGATACTGGAACGCGAGAAACAGTCCTTGGTGCGCGCGCTGCTCGGGTGCAAGCGCCAGCAGATCGCGGCCGAGATACGAGACCTCGCCGCCCGTGACAGCAAAGCCCTCGCGCCCGGCCAGCACCTGGGCAAGCGTGCTCTTGCCCGAGCCGTTCGGGCCCATGATCGCGTGCACCTCGCCGGCCTTTACACTCAGATCGATGCCATGCAGAATTTTCTTGCCGTCGACTTCGACCTGCAGATTGCTGATTTCGAGCATGTTCCGAATCCTTCGAATCGCTGTGGGTTATCCCACGGCGCCTTCCAGACTGACGCCGAGCAGCTTTTGCGCCTCGACAGCAAACTCCATCGGCAGCTCCTTGAAGACCTCCTTGCAGAAGCCGTTCACGATCATCGACACCGCATCTTCCTGCGACAACCCACGCTGCCGGCAATAGAACAACTGGTCTTCGCCGATGCGTGATGTCGATGCTTCGTGTTCGACCTTCGCGGTCGGGTTCTTGACCTCGATGTAGGGGAATGTGTGAGCGCTGCAACGGTTTCCGAGCAAAAGCGAATCGCACTGCGTGTAGTTGCGCGCGCCTTCCGCTGCACGGCCAACCTTCACGAGGCCGCGATACGCGTTCTTTCCGCGGCCAGCCGAAATGCCTTTCGACAGAATCGTGCTGCGCGTATTGCGGCCGACGTGAACCATCTTCGTCCCGGTATCGGCCTGCTGATAGTGGTTGGTCAGCGCCACCGAATAGAATTCGCCGACCGAGTTATCGCCCTGCAGGATCACGCTCGGATACTTCCACGTAATCGCCGAGCCGGTTTCCACCTGAGTCCATGAAATCTTCGAATTGGCCTCGCGGCAGTCGCCACGTTTGGTCACGAAGTTGTAGATGCCGCCCTTGCCCGACGCATCGCCCGGATACCAGTTCTGCACCGTCGAATAGCGGATCTGTGCACCTTCCAGCGCGACCAGTTCGACCACAGCGGCATGCAGCTGGTTTTCGTCACGCATCGGCGCGGTGCAGCCTTCCAGATAGCTCACGTACGCGCCTTTGTCCGCGACGATCAGCGTGCGCTCGAACTGCCCGGTATTCTGTGCGTTGATACGAAAGTAGGTCGACAGTTCCATCGGGCAGCGCACGCCCGGCGGGATGTAGCAGAACGACCCATCGCTGAACACGGCGGAATTGAGCGCAGCAAAGAAATTGTCGGTGTGCGGCACGACCGAGCCGAGATACTTTCGCACCAGTTCGGGATGATGCTGTACGGCATCCGAGAACGAACAGAACACAATGCCGAGTTCCGCCAATTTTTCGCGGAACGTAGTCGCTACCGACACGCTGTCAAATACCGCATCCACCGCTACGCCCGCCAGCAGTTCGCGCTCCCTCAGCGGCACACCCAGCTTTTCGTAGGTACGCAGCAGCTCCGGATCGACTTCATCGAGACTCTTCGGACGATTCTTCTGCGTCATCGGCGCGGAATAATAGATAATGTTCTGATAATCGATCGCCGGGTGTTCGACCGTCGCCCAATGCGGCTCGGCCATCGTGAGCCAGTGTCGATAGGCCGCGAGTCGCCATTCGAGCATGAACGCCGGCTCGTCTTTCTTCACCGATATGAGCCGGACCACATCCTCGCTCAGCCCGCGCGGAAGCGCATCGGCCTGCAGATCAGTCACGAAACCGTGCTGGTATTCGCGTCTGATCAGTTCTTCGAAACCGGTTGCGGATGCGCTCATGCGTGGCCTCGGTCAATCGACTTGCGCGCAGGCGTCGCGCCCGCGCGATGGGTGGGGATACTACGCGCGCGGATCGCGTTGATATCGACCGCGCGCAAGGTGGGGCCCGCCATGTCCGCCAGCGTGACCTGCTGCAACGCTTCGTAAATCAGGCGATTGACCTTCTGCCAGTTGGCGCGCACTGCGCACGCCGCCTCCTGGATACACAGGCCTGGCGTAGTGCTGCATTCGGTCATCCCGATCGGGCCGTCGACGACGGCGATCACCTCCGCCAGCGTGATCCGCGCGGGCGGCCGCGGCAGCAGGTAGCCGCCGTTTGTGCCGCGCAGCGACTCCACGACACCACCGCGCGTCAGGACTTTCAGCACCTTTGACACCGTAGGCCTCGCGACGCCGGTCGTCGCAGCAATGCTGCTTGCGCTGTGGACGGCATCGGGATCGCGCGCCATCGCGGTCATGATCACCGTGCCGTAATCGGCAAGTTTGCTCATGCGCAACATCGGAACATCTCCCGTTTTAATCAGGACCCATTTGGTCCAGATTACATCGAAACGAAAACCGCACGTTTGGAGTGAGCGACACTGTCCTGTGTGGGGATTCCTGGCCACGTCGCGAATCGCTTTCCGTTTGGGGAGAAGTATTTCGCGAACGGCCCAACGCCGATTTCATTCTAGACCTGTATATATAACCTTGTCAGTGTATTGGTCTTCGTGACGGACCGCTCTGGCGAGCCACGCTCCATCGACCGCAAGCAAGAAGTGATGGAAGTGTTGACGGGACCGGAACGCCGGCGGCGGTGGTCAGCGGAAGAGAAGCTGGCGATGGTGAGAGAGAGTTTCGAGCCGGGCAAGTCGGTCTCGATGGTTGCACGCCAGCACGGCGTGAATCCGAACCAGCTGTTTCACTGGCGCACGCTGTATCAGGATGGCAGCCTGTCGGCTGTCAGTACCGGCGAGGAAGTCGTACCAGCGTCGGAGCTGAGCGATGCGCTGAAGCAAATCAGGGAACTCCAGCGACTGCTCGGCAAAAAGACAATGGAGAACGAGATTCTCCGTGAGGTGGTGGAGGTGGCGAAGTCGCGAAATGGATTGCGCGCTCACCCTCATTGCCGGGGGACGAGCAGTGAAGCAGGTCTGCGACGTTCTGTAGCGCGCTCAAACGTGGCGGCAAGGCTTGCACGTCCAGCCGACTGGCAGGATGGACGCAGCGCCAGGAAGATGGACGATGCCGGGCTGGTCGAAGAAATACGGCTGACCGTCACTGACCTGCCGAGCTATGGTTATCGCCGGGTCTGGGGTATGTTGCGTCGGCAGCGGGAGAACCAGAGCGCGGCCCCCGTCAATGCCAAACGGGTGTACCGGGTAATGCGCGTTCACGGCCTCCTGCTACAGCGCAAAGCGCTCCCTCCACGCCCGCAGCGCCGGCATGATGGCAAGGTCGCGGTGGCGAAGAGCATTACAACGAGCAGCACCCTCATAGCGCGCTGAAGTACCGCTCGCCACGCGAGTTCAGGCGCAGGACCGATTCATCAACTCAGGTGTGAGGCGGTGTCCGGAGGTACAGGGGCAAACCAATCCAGAATATCGAAAACTGATTTAAAAGCCGGAATCCGCGTGAAGGATGCGCGATGTGCATCGCCTATCTCGGCAGAGGCCCGCCGCATAGTACTTTGGGCTGTTGTGGCATCCGGACCCATTGGGGCTACTGCCCGATCTTTCTGGCGATTGTGGTTGTGTGGAGTGTTGAGCAGGATGCGCGGACTGAATGTCGAACGCGCCCATTGCCCTCGGCCTACGTGTTCAGCGCATACATGAAAGCCCGGAATCCACGGTCACCGTTGCCAGTTGTCGCTGTCGGATGAATAAACCCCGTCAAGTTTCGGACGTTTACCGCTAACGATGACAGCCCCTTTCGTCCGTGCCTGCGTGAGATTGCCCTTCAAGGCGTACAGGCAATCAACAATTTTGCGCCGATAAATTCTGATTATTTCATTTTCAGAAAAAGTATTTTACAAAGTAGGCGTTTACCCTAATTTACTATCTCATTACACTTGTCTTACGGATTGAAAGCGCGCGCAAACTTATAGCGCCCAACCGACAAACCAAGGAGGTAGTAACCATGAAACCCTTCGTTAAACTCGCCGCCTTTGTGGCTGCCATCGCCTTCGCTGCGCCGATTACGGTTTTTGCCGCCGCAAACGTGGCAGCAAACCATCCACTGACCCGCGCGGAAGTCCGTGAGCAACTGGTCGAGATCGAAGCGGCGGGCTATAACCCGGCCCGTGCAAACCCGCGCGAATATCCGGCGGACATCCAGGCTGCTGAAGCCAAGGTTGCTGCCCACCACGGGGGCCCGTCCGGAGTAAACGGCAGTCACCCGGTGACCGTCGTGGCAATCAGTGAAGAAGTGATTGAGATCGATAGCGCTGGCAACACGTCCGGAGTGGGTGGCGTCCTAAGCGGCTCGTCCGCAGCGGGCGGGCATGCCTACAAGAGCGAAGCAGCTCGCACCGGCCCGGGCTCGGTCTACTTCGGTCACTAACCGGCTGACAGGCGACTGACCCACCGTCCGCCTGTCTTTCCATAGAAGTGCGCAGAAACACTGCGCGACCCACATCTACACCAACTGGCTCGGGAAACATAGTCGCCGTCAAACGCGACTGTTTCATTTCAATCACTTCTTCTGTCGAAGCAGCCATGAAATCAAAATTACTCGCACACTTCATGATCGCCGCCCTCCTTGGTGCGTCGATCCCCGCTTTCGCCCAGCCTCACGACAATCAGCACCACAATGACTGGTCGGCGCACGGCCCGCAACAACACGACATGCGTCCGCCGCCCGGTCACAATCATGGTCCCATGCCGCACGAGGCCTATAGCGGCCGGCCGGGCGGCCCGATGCCGCATGCCGACTGGCGCCACGGCGATCGGCTTCCGCCTGAATACCGCGATCACAACTACGTCGTCGACGACTGGCGCGGCCACGGACTGCAACCGCCGCCGCGAGGCTATCACTGGGTTGGGGTGAACGGAGATTACGTGCTCGCCGCTATCGCAACTGGCATCATTGCCGACGTCCTGTTCTCCGGCCACTAACACCGGCGGCAACAATATCAACGGGTTCGATTCATCCACGCAGGCGGCGGCCGCGCACTATTTCGACGAGCAGCCGCGATTCACGCCGTTCAATTGGGTTCGCTCTACTACGCGCCACGCTGCATGATTACCCCAATATGCGCTACGGGGCGGGTTCTGTCGCGATAACGATTACAGCTTGAACAAAGCGTGATATCAGTAGGACTATTTACGCTGCCAACGAATTGAATTGCTCGGCTGCAGTTTTGATGTCGCGCTCGTCCTGCATCTGCCCTTTGCGAATCATGTGCATCAGCTCGATGAAGGACAGAATAATGCGCGCGCACCGGAAACCCTTGAAACCCATCAACGGCGTGACAATGCGCTTGACGGCTCGATGGTCCTGCTCGATGACGTTGTTCAGGTACTTGTTCTGCCGGATCTTGATTGGCGTTGGCCGGTCTGCGTTGAGCGCTTCGAGCGCGGCCAGATTGGCACCACTCTTGTCCACGGTGACAGTCTCAGGTTCACCATTCCGGGCAATTGCCTTCTCGAAATACCGGCGCGCAGCGGCCTTGTCACGATGGGCGCACAACAGGAAATCGACCGTGTTGCCCTCCCCGTCGACGGCCCGGTACAAGTATTTCCAGTGGCCTTAGATCTTGATATAAGGGTGAGTAGACCCAGGGGAATTGCGCCCCGAGTCTCTCGCAGAACCGTGCGTAAACCCCTCGATTTACACGGCTCCCGTTATCCAACCTGTCCCCCCGGATACTGCCAGTGCGCGAACTCTCGCGGGTACGCCTTCTTCATCTTGCGCAACCACTCTTCACTGCACCGTTTGTGCCGTCGCAGTGTTTTGTACTTGCGCCGAACCCAGCGCACAAGCTTTCGGTCGAGATACCGACTCAACTCATGCATGGCTGTCCGATAGAAAGCCCCGTAGTAGTTCCACCAGCCACATATCGTGGGATTACATTGCTGGGCGAGTTCGAACAGTGATTTCGACGTTTGGCGCTGCAACCGCCACCCCCCGCGCCACCTGTCTCATCCGTTTCAGGGCGTCAGAACTGACGCCAGGTACAAAGCTGGTCGAGACCTGCCCGTGCCTGGTCAACACCCTTCGCGCACGAAACTGAAAGCCCAGAAATGTGAAGGTCACATTCGCTAGGTTTGGGTGCGACTTCTGTCCTTGCAATACACGATCTTTGACCCTTTTCAGGATGCATCGTCAGCCCACACTCCGTCAGCCGCGAGGCTATGGCGTGCATGACCTCTTGTGCCTGCTCCTGGCTGCGGCAATGGACTACCGCATCATCGGCATAGCGTGCAAAGGGACATTTCGGGAAGTGACGCTGCATCCAGGCGTCAAACGCATAGTGCATGAACAGATTCATCAGGATCGGACTGACCACTCCCCCTTGCGGGGTACCGCGATCCCGCCCCGCTGCAAGCGGGTACCCTGTGCAGTTTCGAATGGTGCAGTCAGCCACCGCTCGATGTACATCAGGATCCAATCCTCTTCGATGTGCTTGCGTACCGCCTTTAGCAAGAGGCCATGATCGATTTGATCGAAAGCCGCCTTGATATCAAACTCCACCAGCCAGTCGTACTTCCAGCACCGTTGTCGGGTGATGGCGACCGCCTGTTTGGCCGATTTCCCAGGCCGGTCGGTATCCATACGAATCTGCATGGAATACAGGGTCGAGAATCGGTTCAATGAGGAGCTTGACGGCGGTCTGCCCCACACGGTCACTCACGGTGGGCACGCCCAACTTACGAATACCGCCCGATGCCTTTGGAATCTCCACTTGCTTGACCGCCGGCGGGAAGTACGACCCCGACGACATTCGGTTCCATAGCTTGTACAGATTCTTCGACAGGTCCTGTTCGAACATCGCGATGGTTTCATCATCGATGCCGGCAGCACCTCGGTTGGCCTTCACTCGCTGGTACGCCTCCCAGATCGTTCGCTTGGCAATGTCATAAGGTTTCGTTGATGTCATGTCACTCCTCCCCGACAAGCGGGTTGGTGACCTTCGTCAACCGGGTAACGCTGCCCCTTCGCTCCACCCTCATTACAAGGGCTTCAACACTACTACGGGCAGCTCCGCCCCTCGTTGCAGCATCGGTATTCTTCCTCATGGTGTTAGCCATTTGTCATTTCCCTTTCCATCCGCAACAAGGTTCTCACGTTCCATACCGAAGCCTGTATGAGCTCATGCCGCCTCTACGCCGGCGTTCCCACATCAATGCCTTCTGGCTTTCGCTGTAATAGATCCGGCGCCTCTGTTTCATTTGCAACACTCCCGCCGCTCATGCGACGTTCATTGTGTTGCATCGACCGGTTGAATCCGCCCTTGTGTTCATGACACACTCTCGTCGACTCGCCACGACTGACCGGCTGTCGTGGCCAACCGATTCCAGCGTTTGACGAACTCCGGCGTGAAGCGCTTCACCCAACGCATGATCGTCGTGTGCGCCATCGACAGACCGCGCTCATCCATCATTTCAGCGAGATCTCGAAAACTGAGCTTGTAACATAGGTACCAGCGCACGCAAAGGACACTAACTTCGCGATCGAAGTCGCGCCCGTTGAACAATCCGTCAATGTCTTTCAGCTTACGCATTGGCTCGCGCTCGTCAAAAACTCGAGCGTAACAGACCAGCGCATCCCAATTGCACCACTACCTCTCAATGCAGAGAGCGACTTGTGCGACTGGCCTGAAGGGCTCAGACTGCTCCATTTATTGGACCAGGATCGACGAAGTCGTCAACGATCTGGAGCGCGGGGTCGAATGACTCCTTGGGTCGCTTGCCGCCTCCAGAGTCCGCAAGAGCCGGGCTCTATAGCCGCTCGATCAAGCGTCGGTCTCCCTGCTCGCAGTATTCATGACACGCCGCACGTGCCGCGTTCGCTGCGCCGTGCACGAACAGCGGCGCATCCGCGCGTCGGGACATCGACACGACGATGGACGGCGGCGAGGGCTGCAGCGGCAGTTCGACCACCTCGCCTCGCGCGATCAGATCATCGACGAACAGACGCGGAATTGCCGCCACGCCGAAGCCATCGCGCACGAGTTGCACGATCACCGAAATCGATGGCGAACCCGTAATGCGCGTATCCGCGAGCGGCACGCCGTTGGCGAGTGCGAGCTTGCTGACGATGTCCTCCAGCGCGCGATGAGGCGCCGTCCCGCGCCCGAATGTGAGGATCGGATGACGCAGCACGCGTTTCGCCAGTCCGCTGCGCGAAGGCGGTAGCAGCCCCGCGCGCGCAATCCAGTGCACCGGATAGTTCGCGAGCGCATCGCAGACGATCGATTCCTCGTCGCTGCCTTCCACGCGAACGATGAGATCGAGTTCGCCCGCCATCAGACGCCGCTGCAGCACCACGCTCACGTCCACCGCAAGCTCCACTTCGAGCTGCGGATAGTCCTTCGAGAGCCGCCGCATATAGTCGGCAAGCCAGCTATGCACGACCGTCTCGATCACGCCGAGTCGCAACCTGCCGCGCATCGCGCCTTCATGTGACGCGGCGGCCTGCAACTGGCGCGTCGCCTCGACCACGGCCTTCGCGTAGCCGAGCAGATATTCGCCGTTCGGCGTGAGCCGAAATTCCCGGCTCTCGCGATCGACGAGCACGGTATGCAATTCGTCTTCCAGTGCCTTCAGGCGCTGCGAGATCGCCGCCGGCGTGGCGTGAAGCGCGGTCGCCGTAGTGCGGAAACTGCGCAGCTTGGCAAGCGTGACGAAAGTTTCGAGGAAGCGCGTATTCATCAGTCAAAGGTGGGCAGTGCAACGGGAGCAAACCGCTCCAAAAATCTCAACGTGACTCGGGAAAACCCGCGATTCCGTTAAGAAATTCTATTCACCTGGCGCAAAGAAAACTAGCTGGCGTCAAATTTTCTTCTTTTCTATGCTTCGCCTGACGGTAGGCAAGACGCATCGCCCACCGCAGACAGTCCGATGCAACCGCCAGAGCACGCCAAGACCATGACTCCATCCGAATTCCGCCAGGCCGTCCGTCACCGCGACTTCCGTGGCCCGACGGCCGGCCATTGCGGCGACTACGCGCAAGCCAATCTCGCGATCCTGCCCGCTGCGCACGCGCACGATTTCCTGCGCTTTTGCCATGCGAATCCAAAGCCATGTCCGCTGCTCGGCGTGGGCGAGCCTGGCGAGTTCCGCGTGCCGATGCTCGGGCGCGACATCGACATCCGCACCGACGTGCCCGCGTACAACGTCTATCGCGACGGCAACCTGAGCGAGCGCGTCGAATCGATCGAAGCGCTCTGGCAGGACGATTTCGTCGTATTTGCAATTGGCTGTTCGTTCTCGTTCGAGCACATGCTCGCGAAGGAAGGCATCGGCCTGCGCCACGTCGAAGAAGGCCGCAACGTGCCGATGTACCGCACCCGCATCCCCAACCAGCGGGCGGGCGTGTTCGGCGGCGAACTCGTCGTGTCGATGCGGCCGCTGCGCGGCGCCGACGCGATCCGTGCCGTGCAGATCACGAGCCGCTTTCCGGACGTGCATGGCGCGCCCGTGCATATTGGCGATCCAGCGGAACTCGGCATCGTCGATCTCGCGCGCCCCGAGTTCGGCGAGCCGGTGACGATCCGCGCGGGCGAACTGCCTGTCTACTGGGCTTGCGGCGTGACGCCGCAAACGGCACTGATGGCCGCGAAGCTGCCGCTCGCGGTTGCGCACGCGCCGGGCCACATGCTGATGACGGATATCACTAACGCGTCGCTGGCTATTTTCTAACCGTCCCGGCGGCGCGCCGCGCCGTCGTGCAACAAGCGATTCACAGCACCTTGAAGCCATCGGGCCGCGCGGCCCGGAGGGAATGACGCATCCCCTACGTTCGTGCGTGGCTTCGATCGTTTCCCATGCGTCTATCCATAGGAGCAGCAGATGGACAGCAAGACACTCACGGCGAGCGTCGACGATGCCGCCGACATGAAGTCAAGAACGGGAAGCCCGCAGCTTTCCTGGTATGCCGAAGCCGGTCCGCACGCGCGTCGCGCGTTCTGGAGTTGCAAGGTCGGCTACATGCTCGACGGCATGGACACGCAGATGCTTTCCTTCGTCATCCCGACGCTCGTCGCTACCTGGGGCATCTCGCTCGCGGACGCCGGCTTTATCGGCACGTTGACGCTGCTGTCCTCTGCGCTCGGCGGCTGGATTGCCGGCATTCTTTCCGATCGCATCGGCCGTGTGCGCACGTTGCAGCTCACCGTCTTGTGGTTCGCCGTGTTCACCGGCCTATGCGGCCTCGCGCAGAACTATGGCCAGTTGCTCGCGGCTCGCGCGTTGATGGGCTTCGGCTTCGGCGGCGAGTGGACGGCGGGCGCGGTGCTGATCGGCGAGGTGATCCGCGCGCGCGACCGCGGCAAGGCGGTCGGTCTCGTGCAGTCGGGCTGGGCGCTCGGCTGGGGCATGGCGGCGCTGCTCTACGCGGTGCTGTTCTCCGTGGTGGCGCCTGAAATCGCGTGGCGCGCATTGTTCCTGATCGGACTCGTCCCTGCCCTGCTCGTGCTCGCGATCCGCCGCTATGTGAAGGAACCTGAAGTATTCGAACAGGCCAGGGTTCAGCAGTACGACACTCAAGACACGCCGCGCTTCACTGAGATCTTCTCTCCCAGGCTGCTTTCGACGACACTGCGCGCCGCACTGCTTACGACGGGCGCACAGGGCGGCTACTACGCGATCACGACATGGCTGCCGACTTTCCTCAAGACCGAACGTCATCTCACGGTGATGGGCACGGGCGGCTATCTGGCGACGATCATCGCGGGCTCGTACGCGGGCTATCTGTGCAGCGCATGGCTCACGGACCGCATCGGCCGCAAGCCGAACTTCATTTTGTTCGCGCTGGGCTCGATGGCGATTGCCTTCGCGTATACCTCGTTGCCGCTCACGAATGCATCGATGCTGTGGCTCGGCCTTCCGCTCGGCTTTTTCGCGTCGGGCATTTTTTCCGGCATGGGCGCGTTTCTCACCGAACTGTTTCCGACCCGTGTGCGCGGCTCGGGCCAGGGGTTTTGCTACAACGTCGGCCGCGCGATCGGGGCGCTGTTTCCGGTGCTGATCGGCGTGCTGTCGAGCCGCTTCGGCCTGGGCACGAGCATCGGGATTTTCGCCGTGGCCGCGTATGGCGTACTGATCATCGCCGCGCTTACGCTGCCCGAGACGCGCGGTCGCGAACTCGAATCGGCCTGATTTTCACCTTGCGCACACCACTACCACTTTCGCATCACGACCACGACACCATGAAGCACGATCACGCCTCCGATGATTGCACGCCGTCCCGCTGGCAGTTCTGGATCGACCGCGGCGGCACGTTCACCGATATCGTCGCGCGCCGCCCGGATGGCACGCTCACCACGCACAAACTGCTTTCCGAACACCCGGAGCAGTATCGCGATGCGGCTGTCGCCGGGATTCGCCATTTGCTTGGCCTGCGAGCCGGAGAACCCATTACGTCGAGCGACGTCGAGATGGTCAAAATGGGCACGACGGTCGCGACCAACGCGCTGCTCGAACGCAAGGGCGAGCCGGTAGCGCTCGTCACCACGCGAGGCTTCCGCGATGTGTTGCGGATCGCGTATCAGAACCGCCCCCGCCTGTTCGATCTCGACATCGCGTTGCCGGAAGCGCTCTATGAGAGCGTGGTGGAAATCGACGAACGCGTGAGCGCGCAAGGCGAAGTGGTCGCGACGCTCGATCACGCGGCAGCGGGGCGCGCACTGCGCGAGGTCTACCACAAGGGCATCCGCGCGCTCGCAATCGTGCTGATCCACGGTTATCGCCACACGTCGCATGAAAGCGAGCTTGCGGATCTGGCGCGCCGAATCGGCTTCACGCAGATCTCGGTTTCCCACGAAGTCTCGCCGCTGATGAAGATGGTCTCGCGCGGCGATACGACCGTGGTGGATGCCTATCTGTCGCCCATCCTGCGCCGATATGTGGATCAGGTCGCCAGCGAAATGCCGGGCGTGAACCTGCAGTTCATGCAAAGCAGCGGCGGACTGACACGCGCCGATGTATTTCAGGGCAAAGATGCGATTCTCTCCGGCCCGGCGGGCGGTATCGTCGGCATGGTGCGCGCGGCACAGGCAGCGGGCTTCGAGCGCGTGATCGGCTTCGACATGGGCGGCACGTCGACGGACGTCTCGCACTTCAACGGCGAGTTCGAGCGCGTATTCGAAACGCAGGTGGCAGGCGTGCGGATGCGCGCGCCGATGATGAGCATCCATACCGTGGCGGCAGGTGGCGGCTCGGTGCTCGGCTTCGACGGCGCCCGGCTGCGTGTCGGCCCCGACTCGGCGGGCGCCAATCCGGGTCCGGCGGCGTACCGGCGCGGCGGCCCGCTCGCGGTCACCGACTGCAACGTGATGCTCGGCAAGATTCAGCCCGACTATTTCCCGCGCGTCTTCGGTCCGAACGCGAACGAGTCGCTCGATCGCGAGGTCGTCGCTGAACGCTTTCGGACACTCGCCGATGAAATCTTCGCGGCTACGGGTCAGCGTCGCACACCAGAAGAGCTCGCTGAAGGTTACCTGGAGATCGCCATTGGCAGCATGGCTAACGCGATCAAGAAAATTTCAGTGCAACGCGGCCACGACGTCTCGCAGTATGTGCTGACGACTTTCGGCGGCGCGGGCGGCCAGCATGCGTGCGGTGTGGCCGACGCGCTCGGCATGACGCGGGTGTTCGCGCATCCACTTGCCGGTGTGCTCTCCGCTTACGGCATGGGCCTCGCGGATCAGACGGCGATGCGCGAGCGAGCGCTCGAAATCTCGCTCGACGACTCATCGCTTGCGACGCTGGAAGCCGCGCTCGATGCGCTCGCGGCCGATGCAACCGGCGCACTGCTCGAACAGGGCGTGGACGCCGCGCGTATCACGACTGAGCGACGTGTCCATCTGCGCTATCAGGGCACCGATTCATCGCTCGCAGTGCCAGCGGGCAGCGTCGATGCGATGCGCGCCGCTTTCGAAGCTGCGTATCGTCAACGCTATGCGTTCCTGATGGCAGATACGCCGCTCATCGCGGAACTCGCTTGCGTCGAATCGATCGGCCATTCCGACGCGCCAGTCGATGCCGGCAGCCTGCCGCAGCGCGCGGCAGGCGACGCGCCCCATGCGCAGTCGGTTGTGCGCATGTATTCGAGCGGTAGCTGGCACGACGCATCGCTCTACCAGCGCGAAACGCTGTGCGCAGGCGACACGCTCGACGGCCCGGCGATCATCGCCGAAAAGAACGGCACGACCGTGGTCGAGCCGGGGTGGCAGGCGGTGCTGACCGTTCAAGGCAACGTGGTGATGACCCGCGTGCAACCGCTGCCCACGCGCCGCTCGATCGGCACCGAGGCCGACCCTGTGCGCCTCGAGATATTCAACAATCTGTTCATGTCGATTGCCGAGCAGATGGGACTGCGTCTGCAAAACACGGCGTATTCGGTGAACATCAAGGAGCGCCTCGACTTCTCGTGCGCGATCTTCGATGCTGCGGGCAATCTGATCGCGAACGCGCCGCACATGCCCGTGCATCTGGGATCGATGGGCGAGAGCATCAAGACCGTCATCGAGCGAAATCGCGGCGCGATGCGCGACGGCGATGTGTTCATGCTCAACGACCCGTATCACGGCGGCACACATTTGCCCGACGTGACCGTCATCACGCCCGTGTTCGCAGACGGTTCGGCCGAGCCGCTCTTCTACGTCGGCTCGCGCGGTCACCATGCGGATATCGGCGGAATCACACCCGGTTCGATGCCAGCCGCCTCGTCGCATATCGAAGAAGAAGGCGTATTGGTCGATAACTGGCAGCTTGTTTCAGCGGGCGTGCTGCGCGACGCCGAAACACGCGCGCTGCTCGCATCGGGCCGCTATCCGGCACGCAACGTCGCACAGAACATGGCCGATCTGCGCGCGCAGATCGCAGCGAACCAGAAGGGCGTGGACGAGCTGCGCCGCATGGTCGCGCAATTCGGCCGCGACGTGGTGCTCGCCTTCATGCAGCACGTGCAGGACAATGCCGAAGAAGCGGTGCGCCGCGTGATCGGCGCCCTCAAGGACGGCGCGTACCGTTACGAACTCGATAACGGCGCGGTGATCGACGTCGCCATTCGCGTCGATGCTGCGACGCGCAGTGCGACCGTGGACTTCAGCGGAACGTCCGTGCAACTGCCGAACAACTTCAACGCGCCGAAGGCGGTCTGCATGGCAGCCGTGCTGTACGTGTTCCGCACGCTCGTCGGCGACGACATCCCGCTCAACGCGGGTTGCCTGAAGCCCCTCTCGGTGATCGTCCCGGACCGCTCGATGCTCAATCCGGTTTATCCGGCAGCGGTGGTCTCGGGCAACGTGGAGACATCGTCCGCGATTACGAATGCGCTCTATGGTGCGCTGGGCATCGTCGCGTCCAGTCAGGGCACGATGAACAACTTCACGTTCGGCGACGCGCGCTACCAGTACTACGAGACGATCGCAGGCGGCAGCGGCGCGGGCGATGGCTTCTGCGGCGTCGACGCGGTACAGACGCACATGACCAACTCGCGCCTGACCGATCCCGAAGTGCTCGAATGGCGCTATCCCGTGCGGCTCGAGTCGCACCTGATCCGCGCGGAGTCGGGCGGCGCGGGACGCTGGCGCGGCGGTAATGGCGCGATCCGGCGCATCCGCTTTCTCGCGCCGATGACCGCGTCGATTCTCTCGAACAACCGCATTCACGCGCCTTTCGGCGCGGCAGGTGGACGCGCGGGAAGGCGCGGCAGCAATCACGTCGAGCGCGCGGACGGCGAGATCGTCGCATTGGGCCATATCGCGAGCGTCGAGATGGCCGCGGGTGACGTGTTCGTGGTGGAAACGCCGGGTGGCGGGGGTTTCGGGGAAGCGTAATGCTTCATGGACTGCGGATGTTCAATGCCAGACAGCGGCGTCGGCTCGCGTCTCACTCGAACCGGCGCCATATTTTTACGCCATCACGCGTCGACGATCACTTCGAAACCGCCATAGATTAGCCGCTGACCGTCAAAAGGCATCGGATCTTTTTCCGGTTGCAGCCGTGGGTCGGCCATCACCGCTTTCATCCCTTCGTCTCGCGACTGACGCGACGGCCAGACAACCCAGGAGAACACCACCGTCTCATCATCCTTGCGCTTGATCGCCATTGGGAACGACGTCACCTTGCCCTCTGGCACGTCATCTCCCCAGCACTCGACCACCTTCAACGCACCGTACTCCTTGAAGACGGCCGCCGCTCTTTCGGCGAACTGCCTGTAAAATTCGCGGTTGGCCGTAGGTACGGGGACAACAAATCCATCGATGTAATTCATTTGCAATCTCCTTGTTTACACACGCACAGTAGGTGCCGGTTGGCAGTGCATCGCAACACGGCCGCCCATACGCACGACGAGCGGGGAGTCAAAAAATCGACAATAGTCATGTCCCTTTGCTCTGATAGCCTGCGGCTCTTCGAGGCATGGCGTCGGCCTGCTTACTTAAGCGGTTGCCCGATGCCGAGCAGGTTGCCCACGCTATCCCGGAACCAGGCAGCTCTGTCGCCTACCCCACTGCAACGCGTCCAGCTCATCTCCATCGGCCCTCGCTTCACCTGAATGCGCTGCCCGATTCTGGCGAAGCAACGAAATGCCCCGGCGTCACGCCGACCGCGCGCCGAAAGTGTCGGCCAAGGTGACTTTGATCGAAAAATCCGACTTCGGCAGCGACCTCACAGGGCGGGACGCCGTCACGCAATAGCCGTTTAGCGTGCTGAATTCGCACCAGACACACATAGCGATGAGGCGAAATACCCACCTCTTTGCGAAACAGGGTGGCGAAGCGCGAAACACTCAACCCGGCGGTGCCGGCAAGCGTCGCGAGGCTGACGGGCTGCGCGAACGAACTCTCGATAAAAGCCACGGCCCGCCTGATCGCGCGTGACATCGCCACGGTCCTATCGCCTGCGCAGTCGTAGAAGACTCCGGTCATGTTCTATCCCCTCGCGCTACGTTTTCGTAGCGGCATCAGACCCGCACCGTGCCAGACTGCGCGAGCACGCTCGCCGCAGCAGCACCGTCGGGCGGCCCGCTCTGGTATCGCTCCAGTTCCGCTTCGCTGCGATGGCACAGCACCTGCGCGCCGCTCGCGAGCGTGCGCACGCTCGGCGACGTGCGATTGCAGACACCGTCGATGCGCATCGGGCATCGCGCGAGAAATGTGCAAAGCTCCGGCTCATGAGTCGACTCACCAATCGGCGGCAACGTCTGATGACAACGCTCGCCCGCTTCTTCGAGCCAGCCGGCGCGAAGCTCCGGCGCCGACGACACGAGCAGATGCGAATACGGGTGATATGGCGGCGCCGACAACGCGTCGCGGTTGCCCGTCTCGACGCGGTGCCCAGCGTACAGCACGACGATGTCGTCGCTAATCGCACGCACCTTGGCGATGTCGTGCGTGATGAACAGATATGACACGCCGAGCTTCTTTTGCAGATCGCGCAACAGCTCGAGAATGGCAGCGCCGACCACCGTATCGAGCGCGGACGTGACTTCGTCGCACAGGATCAACTTGGGTTCGGCGGCCAGGGCCCGCGCGAGATTCACGCGCTGTTTCTGCCCGCCCGACAGCTCTCCGGTGCGCCGCTGCGCCAGCTCGGCAGGCAGGCGCACCAGGCCGAGCAGTTCGGCGACGCGGCGCCGCGCGGCCTCGCCCTTCATGCCGTGATAGAACTTCAGCGGACGCGCCAGCGTGCGCTCGACGGTGTGCGTCGGATTAAGCGCGGTGTCGGCGTTCTGGAACACGATCTGGATACAGCGAAACTGTTCGCGGCTGCGGCGGCTGAGATTGGCGGCGAGCGGCTCACCGTCGAGCAGCAGATTGCCGCGCGCCATCGGCACGAGCCCGGCGATCACCTTCGCGAGCGTCGTCTTGCCCGAACCGGATTCGCCGATCACGCCTACCGTCTGACCACGATCGATCACGAGGTCCACGTCGCGCAGAATGACCTTGTGCGGCCAGCCCTTCGCGTCGGTGCGGCCGTAGCCGGCCGTCAGACCGCGCAGTTCGAGCAGCGGCGTGTTCGGCTGGGCTGCGTCGGGAGCCGCCGAGGTGGAGGCAGCCGGGGCGACGGGCGTCACGGCAGCAATCAGGCTTTGCGTGTACGGGTGCGCCGGCGCATGCAGAATCTGTTCAGTGCGGCCCGTTTCGCGGATTTCACCATTGCTTAGCACGACGATGCGATCCGCCATCTGCGCGACCACCGCCAGATCGTGCGATACGTAGACGGCCGTCATTCCGCATTGGCGGATCACGCTGCGAAACGCTTGCAGCACGTCGATCTGCGTGGTGACGTCGAGCGCCGTGGTCGGTTCATCGAGGATCACGAGTTCGGGGTCGGTGATCAGCGCCATCGCCGCCATCAGCCGCTGCAACTGGCCGCCCGACACCTGGTGCGGGTAGCGCCGGCCGATCGTCTCCGGGTCCGGCAGCGCGAGCGCGCGGAACAGTTCGATCGCTTTGGTCTGCGCGGCGCGCTTGCCGAGCGTGCCGTGAATCAGCGCGCTTTCGATCACCTGGTCCATGATCGGGCGCGCCGGGTTGAACGCAGCGGCCGCGCTTTGCGCGATGTAGGCAACCTTGCGGCCACGCAATCCCGCGAGCGCTTTCGGCGAGAGCCCGAGCACGTCGGTGTCGCCTACCCGGATCGCGCCGCCCGCGATGCGGCAGCCGCTGCGTGCATGGCCCATCAGCGACAGTGCGATCGTGGTCTTGCCCGAGCCCGATTCGCCGATCAATGCGAGCACCTCGCCGCGCGCAATTTCGAAGTCGATGTCATGCACGATCGTCGTATCCGGCTCGCCGGGCCGGCTTCCCACCACGCGCAGCCCCCGTACCTCGACCAGATTCGACGGGGGTAGCGGCGCGGTCCTCGAGATGGCCTCAAAGGCCGCGTGAGCACGTCTGAAAAAGGGTGCCTTCATCAGTGACCTCCATCGGCATCAGGCATGCCCTTGCGGCGGCCATGATGAGGCAGTCCGTCGATCAGCAGGTTCACGCCGACCGTCAGGATCGCGATTGCGATCGCGGGCAGGATCACGACCGGCACGCCTTCACCGAGGCCGGCGATGTTCTCGCGTACCAGCGAACCGAGATCGGCATACGGCGGCTGCACGCCGAGACCGAGAAAGCTCAGGCTGCTCAATAGCAGCACGACGAAAGTGAAGCGCAGTCCGGTGTCGGCGAGTATCGGATGAATCATGTTCGGCAGCATCTCGAAGCAGGCGATGTAGAGCGCGCTTTCGCCGCGCGCCCGCGCGACCTGCACGTATTCGAGCGTGCCGATGTTGACCGCCAGCGAGCGGGCGATCCGGTACGAGCCCGGCATGTAGCTGATCGCCGCGGTCACGATCAGCAACGGCAATGACGAGCCGAACGCGGCGACGATCATCAGCGCGAACATCTTCGACGGAATCGACGTCACCGCATCGAGCAGCCGGCTCATGGTTTCGTCGATACGGCGGCCGGCCACGGCCGCCAGCAGTCCCAGCATGGTCCCCGTGAGCGCCGCGAGCAGCGCCGCCGCCAGCGCGAGCACGACCGTCAGGCGCATCCCGTAGATGATGCGGGTCAACATGTCGCGACCCAGGTAGTCGGAGCCGAGCGGCAGCTTCGCGCTGAAGCCCGCGAATACGTCAGGCGTGAGGATCGCGCCGACCGAATGCGGCGCGATCCACGGTGCGAACGCCGCGACGAACAACGCGCAACTGACCATCGCCAGGCCGATCCAGCCGCCGGTCGACAGGTTCATGCGTTGCGCGAGGCTGCGACGGCGCACCGGTCGAGGCGCCGGGCCTCCGCCGCCGCCCCAGGACCGCGCGGGATCGGCGCCCTGCGGCATCATGCTGCTGCGTTGCACCGGTTCGAGCGCACCGAGCCGGTGAGGCGCATCGGAAGAAGGTCGAAGAATCGTCATGTCCGCAGCCTCGGGTTCGAGATGATGGCGCACAGGTCGGCTAGCAGCACGAGCAGCAGATAGCCGAGGCAGAACAGCAGCGTGCAGGCCTGTACGAGCGGGAAGTCGCGGTTGCTCACCGCGTCGACCATCAGGCTGGCGAGGCCCGGGTAGTTGAAGATGGTCTCGACGACGATCACGCCGCCAAGCAGATAAGACAGGCTCAGCGCGATTGCATTGGCGATCGGGCCGATCGCATTCGGCAGTGCGTGGCGCAGTACGACGCGGGCGGGGCTCGCGCCCTTGAGCATCGCCATTTCCACATACGAAGAACCGAGTTGCTCAATCACCGCGGCGCGTGTCATGCGGGCCATCTGCGCGATCACGACCGCGCACAGCGTGACGACCGGCATCGCATACGCGCGCAGAAAGTCGTGCAGGCTCTCGATCTCACCGCTATACGACAGCGCTGACAGCCAGTGCAGCTTGACGGCCAGCACCAGCACCGCCAGCGTCGCGATCAGGAACTCGGGCGTGGCGACCAGCGACAGCGTACCGAGGCTCACGATCCGATCGATCAGCGAGTCGCGGTTGACCGCCGCAAGAATGCCCGCCGACACCGCGATCGGCACCGACACCCCGGTGGTGATCGCCGCGAGGGTCAGCGACTTCGGCAGGCGCCCTTCGATCATCTCGGACACCGGCAGATTGCTCGACAGCGACACGCCAAAGTTCGCGTGCAGCAGACCGACGAGCCAATGGAAGTACCGCAGGTATGCCGGCTGGTCGAGGCCGAACTGCAGCCGCAGCGCCGCGACCGTATCCGCCGTCGCCGACTGGCCGAGTGCGGCCTGCGCGGCATCGCCCGGCAACAGGTTGGTGATCACGAAGATGATGATGGAGACAATCAGCAGCGTGAGCGCAGTGACGGCGACGCGCCGGCCGATCAACTGGGCGATATTCCCGTTCATGGGCATGAGCTCCTCGGTTAGGCTGCGCGACACGGCGAGTCACACATGAGCCGTGCCGCTCGGGTGCGCTGCGGCTGCCTGCCGCGAGCGGCGCGGCGGGGGCCACCCGCCGCGTCCGGGCGCTTCAGCGGGTCACGCGTTCCACCACACGTACTCGGCGAAGTTGAAGCCCATCATCGCGCCGGTAGGCACGGGTTGGAGCCCTTGCAAGTGCTTGTCGTTCGCATCGAGCAGGCTCAGGAAGGTCGGGATGCCAATGCCGCCCTGCTCCGATACCAGCACCTGCATGTCGCCGTACATCTGCTTGCGTTTCGCATCGTCGGTTTCCGAGCGGGCCGCGGCCAGCAACTGGTCGAACTTCGGGTTGTTCCAGCCCGACTCGTTCCACGGGGCGTCCGACTTGAAGAACTGCGTGAACAGCACATCGGCGCTCGAGCGCGGATTGACGTTGCCGAACCCGAGCGGATGCTTCATCCAGTGCGTCGACCAGTAACCATCCGCCGGCACGCGGTTGATGTCCAGGTTCACGCCGATCTTCGCGGCGGACTGCTGCAGCAGCACACCCATCTCGATCGAGCCGTTCGCATCGGTGGTCGCATAGATCGGCGGCAGCGTCGTACCGATTACTCCAGCTTTCTGGAAGTGGAACTTCGCCTTGTCCGGGTCGTGGGGACGCTGCGGCAGCGACGCATCGAAGTAGCGGTGTCCGGGCGGAATTGGCTGATCGTTGCCGATCACCGCATAACCGCGAAATACCGCGGTGCGGATCTGGTCACGGTCGAACAGATACTTCATGCCCTGCACGAAATCGGGGTTGCCCGTCAGCGGGTTGTCGCGGCGCATGATCAGATCGGTATAGAGACCCGACTTGGTCTCGCGCACCTCATAGCCCGGCGTCGCGGCAATGCGCTGCGTCGCGCGCGGATCGACGGAATTGATCAGGTGAACATCGCCGGACAGCAGCGCATTCACCCGTGCCGCGTTATCGCCGATACCGATCAGCTCGATCTGGTCGAGGTAAGGGCCGCCGCCGGTCTTCCAGAAACTGTCGTTACGGATGCCGACGGTCGAAACGCCGGGCTTGAACGTCTTCAGCTTGTACGGGCCGGTGCCGACGGCCGTCGTGAAGTCCGTCGTGCCGTCCTTGATGATCACGAATTGCGGCGTGGCAAGAATCACGGGCAGGTCCGCGTTGGCGGACGCGAGCGTCAGCGTGACTTCGTTGGGACCGGTCTGCTTCGCCTCCACGAACTGATCGGCCAGCGTCTTCACCTTCGACGCCGTTGCCGGATTCTTGTGACGCATCAGCGAGTAGACGACATCGGCGGGCGCGAGTGGCTTGCCGTCGTGGAACGTGACGCCTTTGCGCAGTTTGAGCACCCACACTTTCGCGTCGCTGGTGTCGATCGATTCGGCGAGATTCATCCTCGGCGTCAGCGACGAATCGAGCTGCGTCAGGCTGCTATAGAACATGAAGAAGCGGATGTAATCGGAGCCTGCCGAACCCTTGGCCGGGTCGAGCGTATCCGCGGTCGAGGATGCGTCGTAGGCCACCCGGATCTTGCCGCCTTTCTTCGGCGCGGGTGCCGCGAATGCCGGGCGAGCCCCCGCCAGCAGACCTCCCGCGCCGGTGGCAAGGATGCCGCCGGCGGCCAGCAAACGCATCATGTCTCGGCGGCTGAAGCCGCCCGTTTTGATTGGGTCGTCGTACATGCAACTGCTCCTCACTCGTGATTGAACGCGGGGTATCCAGCATTGGTGTTCGACGGCGCTCCGCGTGCTGGTCGCGGCGCGGTGGCATTGCATGAATCGATTTAAGCACTGCAAAAAATGGCGTTGATCGCGTATCGGCGGATTCGACCATTCGAAAACATGGTTTTGAGTGGTCAAAACAGCATGATTTGCCGCTCCTGGCGTTGACCCTGATGTTCTGGACAGGACGCCTCCCCACGATGAGAAGTTCGTACTAGTCAATCACCGGGCAACGTGCAACAGTCGCGGCACGGCCGACTATTCACGGAGCGCCCCGTGTCCGATCCAACGCCTCACGCACGTTTCATCTACAGACGCCTGACAGCCGACGACATCCCTGCCGCTCAACGCCTGTCCGCCGCGATTGGCTGGCCGCATCGCCGTGAAGATTGGCGGTTCTCGGCGCGCACCGGGATCGGCTTCGTCGCCGAGACGGCGGGCGCGCTGGTCGGCACCGTGGTCTGCTGGAAGTTCGGCGCGGATCAGGCGACCCTGGGCATGCTGATCGTCGCGCCGGAGCATCGCGGCGTGGGTATCGGCCGCACGTTGCTCACGCACGCGCTCGACGAGCTTGGCAAGCGTGACATCACGCTCTATGCGACCGAGGCTGGCCAGCCGTTGTGCGACGCGCTCGGCTTCGAGCGCTGCGGCGCCCTCGACCAGATGCAGGGTGCGGCGTTCCGGCCGCCGCTCGTTGCGCTGCCCGCCAACGAGCGGCTGCGCCCGCTCGGGGCGAGCGACGCGCAGCAACTCGTCGCGCTCGAATCACGCGCTAGCGGCCTCGATCGCAGCCACGTACTGCCGCCGCTGCTCGATCTGGCCGACGGTATCGCGCTCGATCGCGACGGCGAACTACTCGGCTTCTCGCTGTTCCGCCGCTTCGGACGCGGCTTCGTGATCGGCCCCGTCGTCGCCAGCGCGTTTCCCGACGCCGTGCGGGCCAAGGCGCTGATCAGCCATTGGCTCGCGCTGAACGAAGGCGCGCTGGTGCGCATCGACGTGCCGCACGGGCACGGCCTGCGCGAGTGGCTAACCGGCCTCGGTCTCGCACGCTCGGAGACGGTCGTGAAGATGCGCCGGCTTGCATCCGCGCCAGCCGATGGCGAGTCGAGCCGCGCCGACCCGGGGCTGCATCAGTATGCGGTGATCGCGCAGTCGCTCACCTGAGCCAGGTCAAGCCACGCTGAACCTGAACCCGCTGCACCGCGGCGCATCTCTCTTCCACATGCAAACACGGTCGCTCGTGCACGGCAGCGTTGGGGTTCGCCCTGCTATTAAGCACGCCCAGCAGAAAATGCTGTCTGCGGGGTGAAAAACGCTGCGTCGACGCTCTTTAGGCTTTTTTTTGGCTGAACGGCACGCATACGGCTGTCGCTACTATCGAGGGGTGACTCTTACCTGATCGCCACGTGCGGGGAACCACCATCATGTCAAACTCATCGCTGATCGACGCCGACCGCAAGCACCTGATTCACCCGGTCATCAACTATCGCGCGCACGAAGCGCGCGGCACCACCGTACTCGAATCCGGCCAGGGCGCGTATCTGCGCGATATCGACGGCAACGAACTGCTCGACGCATTTGCGGGCCTGTGGTGCGTGAACGTGGGTTACGGCCAGCAGAGCATCGTCGAAGCGGCGACGCGCCAGATGACGAAGCTGCCCTACGCGACCACCTACTTCCACTTCTCGTCGGAACCCGCGATCGAACTCGCCGAAAAACTGGTGTCGCTTGCGCCCGCTTCGCTACAGCACGTCTATTTCACGCTCGGCGGCTCCGATGCGATCGACTCCGCGATACGCTTCATCACGCATTACTTCAATGCAACGGGGCGCCCGGCGAAAAAGCAGATGATCGCGCTCGAACGTGGCTATCACGGATCGTCGTCGGTCGGCGCGGGGCTCACTGCGCTGCCCGCGTTCCACCGCAACTTCGACCTGCCGCTGCCGCACCAGCACCATCTGCCGTCGCCGTATGCCTACCGTCAGCCGCAAGGCAGTGACGCGCAAGCGCTGATCGCCGCATCCGTCGCCGCGCTCGAAGCGAAAGTCGCGTCACTCGGGGCGGAGAACGTCGCCGCGTTCTTCTGCGAGCCGATCCAGGGTTCGGGCGGCGTGATCGTGCCGCCGGTCGGCTGGTTAAAGGCGATGCGCGACGCGTGCCGCCGCCTCGACATCCTGTTCGTCGCCGACGAGGTCATCACGGGCTTCGGTCGTACCGGCCCGCTCTTCGCGTGCGAGGCCGAACAGGTCGAGCCGGATCTGATGACGGTGGCGAAGGGGCTGACCTCCGGTTATGCGCCGATGGGCGCGGTGCTGATGTCCGACGAAATCTACCAGGGCATTGCAGGCGATGCGCGCGATACCGCGGTCGTCGGTCACGGTCAGACCTACTCCGCGCATCCGGTAAGCGCCGCCATCGGGCTCGAAGTCCTGCGTCTCTATCAGGAGGGCGGTCTGCTCGCGAACGGCATCGCGCAGGCACCGCGCTTTGCCGCCGGGCTCGACGCGCTGCTCGATCATCCGCTGGTGGGCGACTCGCGTCATCGCGGGCTGCTCGGCGCGCTGGAACTGGTCGCGGACAAGAACTCGCGGGCACGCTTCGATCCGTCGCTGAAGCTGCCGGACCGCATCACGGCCGCAGCCTACCGCAACCGCCTCGTGTTCCGCGCATTCGGCGACAGCATTCTCGGCTTCGCGCCCGCGCTGTGCTTCGGCGAGGCCGAGTTCGAACAACTGTTCGGCCGTCTGCGGCGCACGCTCGACGACGTGCTCGACCAGGCGGAGGTGCGTGCCGCATTGCGCAGCGCGAGCCGCGCGGCCGCCTGAGCGCGTGATAACATCGGCCTGCGCGTTGCTTGACCAGGGCGAAGCGCAACGAAGCGAAAAGCAGAACCTTCGACGGGCAGACCGATACATGACGACAAGCGGCGACACGAAGCTGGACCGGATCGACCTGCGTATTCTTTCGCAACTCCAGAAGAAAGGCCGTATCACGAACGTCGAGCTTGCGGACGCCGTGGGGCTCTCGCCGAGCCCCTGTCTGATTCGCGTAAAAAGGCTTGAAAAGGCCGGCTATATCGTCGGCTACGGCGCACATATCCAACTGCAGAAACTCGGTGACGTGCAGATCGTGTTCACCGAGGTCACGCTCGCCGACCATCGTCGTGAAGACTTCGCCAAGTTCGAGGCAGCGATCCGTCCTGTGGACGAGATCATTGAATGCCATCTGGCGAGCGGCGGCTACGATTACCTGCTGAAGTTCGTCACGCGCAGCGTCAACCATTATCAGAGCGTGATCGAAGGGCTGCTGGAGCGCGACATCGGCATCGAGAAGTATTTCAGCTACGTCATCATCAAGACGCCATTCGTGAAATCCGAATACCCGCTGGAAACGCTCTTCTCGCAGCAGCATCAATGAAGCGGTGATGGTTTCGGCTGCGCGCGCCGGCCCGATCGGGTCGAATGCGTTCGAGGCCACCGGCGCGACGCCGGTGGCCTGTCGACTTGCAGTCAACCATTCGCGCTCAGCCATTCCCCTGGCGTTCTGCCAAGCACACGTTTGAAGTGCCGGCATAGATGGCTTTGATCGAAGAAGCCCACCTCGGTCGCGACGATCGACGGCGGCAAGCCTCGTCGCAACAGGCGCTGCGCATGCCGCACGCGCACTAGCCGCACATATTGCTGCGGCGACACGCCAATCTCCGCGCTGAAGCGCACCGCAAACCTCGAAATACTCAACTCCGCGACGGCCGCCAGTTCGGACAGGCTGATTGGCTCGGCGAAACAGGCATCGATGAAGTCGAGCGCACGCTGCACGGCGCGGCTCACGCGATTCGGCGCGCGCGTCGGATGACGGCTCGCGCCCGCAAGCTCAGGCGCGGATGGTGATGAGGTTGGGCTCAGGCTCAGCATCGACGCTCCGCTCACGCAACGCGCGACGTGGGCGGCACTGTCGGTGCCGTCTCCCGACTGGCCGCGAAGCGGCGGATGTCGAACGGCTCGAGCGGCGTGCTGGTGGCGCCGGTGTCGATCAGTTCGGCCATCGTGTCGCCCACGCCCGGACCAAGCTGAAAACCGTGGCCGCAAAAACCGAACGCATAGAACAGGCCGCTGGTCGTCCCGCTTGCGCCCATGATCGGCTTGTCATCGGGCATATAGCCCTCTACGCCGCTCCACACCCGGATGATGCTCAGCTTGCGCAGCATCGGCGCGACCCGCTGCAGCTGTCTGAACTGCAGCAACGTGCTTGTCGGGAGGACCTTCGCGCGACGCTCGTCGAGATACGCTGGCGCACGCGCGCAGCCGCCGATCACGATATTGCCGCGCGCGACCTGGCGGAAATACACGACCTCTTCGATCTGCGGCGACGACACGCCGACCACCGGCTGGATCGCATACGGCACGGGTTCGGTAACGGCCATCTGTGGACCGTTGACGGCGATCGGCACCGCTTCGCCGAACTGCTCCGACAGCAGGTTGCCCCACGCACCCGCCGTGATCAGCAGCACGGGCGCATGGAACGTGCGGCCGTCGGCGCTCGTCGCGCGAAACTCGGCGCCCTCTTTTTCCACCGTCACGACATCGCAGTTTTCGACGATCTGCGCACCGAGCCGAGCCGCGGCGCGGGCGAACGCGGGCGCCGCGAGGCGCGGATTCGCGTGCCCGTCCATCTGCGAATAGGAGCCCGCCAGCACCTCCGCACCGAGAAACGGAAACCGCGCGCGCAGGGCGTCGCCGCGCAACAGGTCGAGCTTGAGACCGTAGTGCGCGGCCTCCTTCGCGTAGGTTTCGAACTGGTCGGCCTGCTCTTCGCGATAACAGACGCGGACATGGCCCGACATCAGAAACTCGGCGTCGTGCTGGATCAATTCCGGCAGACGCCCCCAGATTTCGCGCGAACGGTTCGCCAGCGGCAACTGCGGCAGAAAGCGCCCTTGACGGCGCACGTTTCCGAAGTTGGTGCCGCTCGCCTGCTGCCCGACGAGCTGGCGCTCGAGCAGGATCACCGAGCGGCCCCGCTGCCTCAGAAAAAATGCGGCGGACGCACCCATGAACCCGCCGCCCACGATCAGAACATCGGCTTGTGCACGGTTCACTCGGTATCCTCCACGGTTGCGATGGCCAGCGGCTTTACCGGCGCCTGTCCACGAAGTCTGCCAACCTGCTCGAGCGGCACGTTCGCCGCCGCCGCGATCACCTCCGCACCCGCATGGCCGCAGTAACGTCCCTGACAGCGCCCCATACCGACACGGCTAAAGGCCTTGGCACGGTTCGCTTCCTGCGCGCCTTCATCGCGCACCACGCGGCGCAGTTCGCCCGCGGTGATGCCTTCGCACCGGCAAACGATCGTATCGTCGGACAGACCCGCCGCCTGCGCGGCAGGCCACGCAAACGCCTCTGCCAGACCCAGCCGGAAGCGATCCATTTTGCGCTGTTCGCGCGTCAACGCGTCGAGCGTGATCGCCGCAACGGGCCGCCCGAGATCGCTCAGCGCAGCGTGGGCCGCGAGCCGTCCGGCGACCTCGGCGCCGTCCGCGCCGAGCACGCGCGCGCCATCGCCCGCGATATAGACGCCCTTTTCGCTACTGCGACCGAGTTCGTCGATTTGCGGCACCCATTGCCGCGTGATCGCGTCGAAACGGAACGCACAGCGCGCGAGATCGGCAAGCTGGGTTTCCGGCCGCAGGTGATAGCCGAGACCGACCGCGTCGCATTCGACCTGCGCGACGTTGCCGCGCGCATCGCGAAAGCGTACGCCAAGCACGCCGTCGTCCGGAGTGCCGAGAATTTCGAGCGGCTCGATGCCGTTTTCCACCCGCACGCCTGAGCGCTTCAACGCGGTCACGAGCGCGCGGCCCTTGCGCAATACGTCGACGCGCGCCAGCAATTTGGGCAGCGCGCGCAAGCGCGCACCGGTCTTCGACGTGTCGAGTACTGCCGCTACCCTGGCGCCCGCCTGCACATACTGGTTCGCGACCAGATATAGCAATGGGCCGGTACCCATGAAAACGACCTGACGGCCAATCGCGCAGGCCTGCGACTTCAGCGCGATCTGCGCGGCACCGAGGCTGTAGGTACCGGCGAACTGCCAGCCTTTGACCGGCATCAACCGGTCGGTCGCGCCGGGGCACAGGATCAGCGCGTCGTAGCCCAACGCGCTCGCGTGCCCTTCATGCACGATATGCAGCTTGCCTTGCGCGACGTTCCACGCCAGCGTCTGCGGACGGTAATCGATCTGCGGGCGCAGTCGCTCGAAAGTTCGATGGAGGTTCTCCGCGCGCGCGGCTTCCGTGCCGTACAGCTTCGAATACGGCCGCGTGAAGCCATCAGGCTGACGCCGGTAGATCTGGCCGCCATCGCGCCTGCCTTCGTCGACGACGATCGGGCGGATGCCGGCCGCCAGCAGCGTTTCCGCGCAGCGCACCCCTGCAGGCCCTGCGCCGACGATTACGATGCGAGGTTCGGCCATTGCGCCTCCGGTTGCGTCGTGACGACGCGCATGCCTGCTTCGACCACCGTGGTGCAGGCGCGCAGCCGCTCGCCGTCCGCGGTCCATACCCAGCAGTCCTGACACGCGCCCATCAGGCAAAAGCCCGCGCGTTGTTCCGCGCCGAACTCGGACTGCCGCACATGCCGCACCGAGCACAGCATCGCAGTGAGCAGCGTGTCGCCGGCCAGCGCTTCGACCGGCTCGCCGTTGATCGTCAGTTCGACTTTGGCGCGAACCGTCTCGCCTACGCGTACGAATCTGCCGTTCATGCCGCGGCTCCTGCCATACCGCCGGGCGCGACGTGAGCGTCGCTGCGATTGGTCAGCACGTGGCGCAGGAACTCGCGGGTGCGCGCCTCGCGCGGCGAGCCCAGCACCTGCTGCGCCGTGCCCTCCTCGATGATGAGTCCCGCGTGCAGAAAACACACCCGGTCTGCCACTTCACGCGCAAAGCCCATTTCGTGGGTGACCACCAGCATCGTCATGCCTTCCCGTGCGAGGGTGCGCATCACGCCGAGCACTTCGCCGACCAGTTCTGGATCGAGCGCCGAGGTCGGCTCGTCGAACAGGATCGCCTTCGGCTTCATCGCGAGCGAGCGCGCAATCGCCACCCGTTGCTGCTGCCCGCCCGAAAGCTGATGAGGATAGGCGTGCAGCTTGTGGCCGAGCCCCACCTTGTCGAGCAGTTCAGACGCTTCGCGTTGCGCGTCCGCGCGCGCGAGGCGCTTGACGTGCACCGGCCCTTCCATCACGTTCTCGAGCGCCGTACGGTGCGGGAACAGGTTGAAGCGCTGAAACACCATGCCGACCTGGGTGCGCAACTGGTTGATGTTGCGCGCGCGCTGTTCGACGCGCTCGCCGAGCAGACGAATTTCGCCTTCGTCGTATGACTCCAGCGCGTTAATGCAGCGCAGCAGGGTTGACTTTCCCGAGCCCGACGCACCGATCAGGCAGACCACTTCGCCCTCGCGGACGTTGAGCGAAATGCCCTTGAGAACGGGTACGGTGCCAAAACTCTTGTGCACATTCGTGATTTCGATCATCGCATCCTCACTTCGCACTTAGCTCGCCCTGTGCCGACCGAAACGTCGTTCAAGCGTGCGGGTCATGCTCATCAGCGGCAAGCTCATTGCGAGATAGCCGAGCGCGACGAGCGTATATACCGTCAGATTCTGAAACGTCGACGACGCGATCAGTTGGCCTTCGCGCGTCATTTCGGCGACCGTGATGGTCGACGCGAGCGATGAATCCTTCAGCATCATCACGAGCGTGTTGCTGTACGGCGGCAGCGCGACCTTGATCGCCTGCGGCAGGATCACCCGTATCATCGTCTTTACGCGGCCCATGCCGATCGACTGCGCGGCTTCGTACTGACCCGGATCGACTGCCTCGATACCCGCCCGGAAAATTTCTGCGACGTAAGTCGAGTAACCGAAACCAAGCCCAATGATGCTGGCTTGCAGCGCCGACACCTGGATGTGGATTTCCGGCAGCACGAAGTAGATGTAGAACAGCAGCACGATCATCGGCAGGCCGCGCACGACGTTGATCATCGTGCTCACACCGCGTACGACGAGGGGATAGCGCGACATCTTCAGCAATGCCCAGGTCAGGCCGAGCACGGTGCTCAACACCAGACAACCCAGCGTGATGACGATGCTCATCACCGCGCCTTCCAGCAAAATCGGTACAAAGTCGGCTATATCTTGCCAGTGCATGTCGTGCCTTCCATTGCTCTTTGCATTCGTTCAGTCCGCCGCGCCGCTGCGCGACGGACCTGGCAGGACGAGTCCCGCGTCGCCGCGGGCACGGCTCTTTTCACGCGAAGCCAATCAGCTCACGAGGTGCCACTTTTTGAGGATCGCGTCGAGCGTGCCATCGGCCTTCATCTTCGTCAGCGCGTCGTTGATCTTCGCCATCAGCGCGCTATTGCCCTTCTTCACCGCGATCGCAATGTCGAACTTTTCCATCGGCACATATGCGTCGTCGACCCGAGTCCCCGCCATCGCGCCCGCGGCTTCCTGGGCCTTCAGGATCGGATAGTCGTTGAAGCCCGCGACGATGCGGCCAAGCGCGACATCGCGCGTCATGTCGGCGGGGCTGTCATACATCTTCACTTCGGTGAAGATGCCGAGTTTCTTCAACTGATCGCCGTAGTCGGTACCGGTCGGCGCCCCGATCGTCATGCCCTTCAGGTCCTGCACCGAGTGATAGACCGCCTTGTTCGTGTCCTTCACGATGATGCCTTCGCCAAACGCCGTCACCGGCTGCGAGAAATCGACCACTTCGGCGCGCTTCGGCGTCGGCGTCATGCCGGCAACGATGATGTCGATCTTGCCCGATACCACCGACTGGATCAGCGCCGAGAACGGCACCGCGTCGTACGACACGTTAAAGTTTTCGCGCTTGCCGATCTCCTTGACGACATCCGGCATCAGGCCTTCGATCTGCTGTGTCTTCACGTTCATGAACGTGGTCGGCGCGCTCGACGGCGGCGAGCCCGCGGTGAGCGTCGCCGTTTCGGCAGCGTGGGCGGCGCCGAACATCATCGTCATCGCGAGGCCCGCGCCGGCGGCAAAGCGCTGCACAGTGTTGAGGCGGACGGCGGCTGCAGGCTGGAACATGAAACGCAACATGGGGATTTCCTCTGGGAATAATGATTTTCAATCTACGCGCTGCCCGACATCTAACGGTAGCGATCAGTCGATCCATTCAATGCAGTACATCCTGCAACCTGTAATACGCGCCGACGAGCGGCAGAAACCACGCGCGTCCAAAATGTCCTGGAATCGCGGGCCATTCGAGCGTTCGCCACGGATTGCGCGAGGCGGCGCCGAACATCACGTCGGCCATCAGACGGCCCATGTGCACGGACATCTGCACACCGTGGCCGCTGTAGCCCATTGAATAAAACAGTCCTTCATGCTGGCCTGCGCGTGGCAGCCGGTCGGCCGTCATGTCGACGAGGCCGCCCCAGCAATAATCGATGCGCACGTCGGCCAGTTGCGGGAAATAGCGCGCGAGCCCATCACGCAGAATCCGCCCGCTTTTCTCGTCCGAACGCGGATTCGACATCGCGAAGCGCGCGCGGCCACCGAACAGCAGACGCTCGTCCGGCGTCGCACGAAAATAGTTGCCGATGTTCAGCGTCGTCACATACGAGCGTCGCGTCGGCAACACCGCATCGAGGCGCGCCTTGCCAAGCGGCTCGGTCGCGACGATGAAGCTGCCGACGGGCGCGATGCGGCGCCGGAACCATTGCAGCGGACCGACCTGCGACGTGCCGGTGGCAATCAGCACGCGCTCGGCACGTACCGTCCCGAGCGGACACTGCACGTCGAACGCGTTGCCGCCGCGCGGCTCGAGGTTCGTCACCGGCGTGTTCTCGTAGATCTGCGCCCCACGCCGTGCCGCAGCCGTGCCGAGACCCACGCCGAATTTGCCCATGTGCATCTGCATGCCGTTGCGTTGCACGAGGCCGCCGAAAAAGCTGTCCGACCCGATCTCGTTGCGAATCTGCTCGGGCGGCACGAGTTCGACATCGGGATCGACTTCGCGCCGCAACACCTCGTACGACTTCGCGAGCGCCGCGAAATGCTGCGGTTTCGCGGCGAGTTTGATCTTCCCGGAGTGGCGCAGATCGCAGTCGATCTGCTCCTCCCCGATGATCGTTTTCACTGTTTCGACGGCGCCGGCATACGCACGGTAGAACTCCGACGCGCGTTCGCTGCCGATGCGCGCGGACAACGCGGCGTAGTCCTGCGCGACGCCCGTATTGCAATGGCCGCCGTTACGGCCCGATGCCTGCGCCGCGAGTCGGTCCGCCTCGAACACGATCACCGACATGCCACGTTTGGCCAGCTCCAACGCAGCCGACAGCCCGGTGAAGCCGCCGCCGACCACCGCAACGTCGACCCGCTGCGGTAGCGGACCCTGGACGCCGCTGGTAAAGCGTGGCGCAGTGTCGAGCCAGTAGGAGTCGAGCTTCATCGTGATGCGTTCCTGTCGGTTGGTTGCGCCGCTTTCAGCGGCGCGCGGGAAGCGATGTCGTGAGAAGGCCGGACGTGCGAATCAGAGACCGAGCAGCGATGCCAGTTGCGGAATGCCCGACACTTCGTTGACGCCGTAATACGGGTTCAGCGGCTCGTGACTGCGGTTGACGAACGCCTTGTGTTTGATGCCCATGTCGTACGCGGTCATCAGGTCATAGCGGAAGCTCGACGACACATGCAGCACGTCTTCCGGATTGCAGTCCAGTTGCGAGAACATGTACTCGAAGGCTTTCTGCAGCGGCTTGTACGCCTGTGCCTGCTGGGCGGTGTAGACCTTGTGGAACGGCGCGCCGAGCTTGTCGACGTTGCTGTGGATCTGGTCGTCCGACGCATTCGACAGGATCACGAGCTTGTACTTCGAGGCCAGTCGCGACAGCCCTTCCGGCACGTCCGCGTGCGGGCCCCAGTTCGGCACGGCCTCGTAGATCTTCAGTGCGGTCGCTTCGTCGAACGGCACGCCGGTGCGTTCGCAGGTGCGGCGCACCGAGTTCACGACCACGTCGCGATAGGGCTTCCATGCGCCCAGCACTTCGTCGAGACGGTAGCCACGGAAGAACTCGACAAACTCATCCATCTTCGCCTTGTCCAGCTTGTCGCCGTAAAGCTCGCGCGCGGTCTGGCCCATCTGGAAGTTGGTCAGCGTGCCATAGCAGTCGAAAGTGATGTACTTCGGCTCGAAATCGATCATGGTCAACATCCTGTCGTCGTGGCGAACCTGGTTGCAGGCTCGGGGTTCAGTTTCGGGTTGAATCAGTGCGGTTGATGCTTGCGTATATCCGGTGTAAAGCCGTGCTTCACAGCGTTTCGAAATCGATCAGCACACTCTTGTGCCGCATGCTCGCCACCATCGCTTCGCGGCCGAGATCCTTGCCGATACCGGACTGGCCGAAGCCGCCCGTCGGAATGATCATGTCGCCGCTGCGGCCGTAACGGTTGATCCAGATGGTGCCCGCGGCGATGCGGCGCATCGCCCGCAGCGCCTGACCGATGTCGCTGCTATGGACCCCCGCCGCGAGACCGTAGATCGGATGCGCGGCGAGCGCGATGCCCTCTTCCTCGTCGGCGAATGTCTGTACCGTCAGCACCGGGCCGAATAGTTCCTCGCGCACGGCGGGCGTCTCTGAAGTCACATTGGCGAGCAGCGTCGGGCGGTGGAAATAGCCTTCGTCGGTGCCTTCGAAAAAGCCGCCGCCGAAGATCACTTCCGCGCCGCTCTCGCGGCTCTGCCCGATCAGCGCTTCGATGCGTCGCGCCTGGGCGGCATTGATGATCGGCGAATAAGCGGTGCGGCTGTCCCACAGCGGGCCGGGCTTGATCGGCTGCAGTTGCCGTTGAATGGCGGCGACCAGCGGCTCGGCAATGCGCTCGTGCACGATCAGCCGCGTGCCGGCCACGCAGGCCTGGCCGCCGTTGGCCGTAAAGCCGCGGGCGACACAGCGCGCCGTATGCTCGAGGTCCCGCACATGCTCGAACACCAGTTGCGGGCTCTTGCCGCCGAGTTCCAGCGTGACGGGCTTGGTGCCGTGCATCGCGGCGTCGCTCATGATCGCGGCGCCCGTGCGGGTCGATCCGGTGAAGCTCATCTTCGAGATGCCTGCGTGACGCGTCAGCGCGGCGCCCGCCGTCGCTCCACGGCCATTCACCACGTTGAAGATGCCCGGAGGAATGCCGGCTTCGATGGCGAGTTCCGCGAGACGCAGCGTCGAGAACGGCGTCATTTCCGACGGTTTCATCACGACCGCGTTGCCCGCCGCGAGCGCGGGACCGCACTTCCATGAACACATCGACAGCGGAAAATTCCACGGTGTAATCGCACCGATCACACCGTACGGCTCCGATGCAACAAAACCGAGACTGTCGCGGCGCGTGGCCGCGATATCGCCACCGAGCTTGTCGGCCAGCTCCGCGAAGAAGCGGATCGCCTCCGCGGTGAACGGCACATCTGATGTATAGCTTTCCGTCACCGGACGCGTCGAGCTGACCGTTTCGAGTTGGGCGAGGCTCACCGCATCGCGATCGATCAGATCGGCCCAGCGGCTCAGCACCTTCGCGCGCTCGCGCGGAGAGCGAATGCCCCAGCCGCTCGTCTTCCATGCCGTTAGCGCATTGCTGACTGCGTGATCGACGGTGGCGTCCGACGCGTCCGGCACATGGCCAAGCAGCGCGCCGTCCGACGGCCGGTGAACGGCGATCTGCGCTTCGCCCGCCGAATAGTACGCACCGCCAATGAAATGCCCCTGCGGCAGCGGCACGGCTGAAGGATCGAAATCGAGTGACGGAGTGGACATGTCCGGCCTGATCAGTAGGTTCAAGTGTGTGGTGCCGCGTGCGCTTATGCACTGGTGACTGCTTGCACCACTCGGCACTGCTGTTCGCCATCGCGACCACCGAATGAACGAACATCGAATGAAGTTCATTTTAATGAACACCAAATGAAATACTAGTGGTCAAAAATAAACTTTTGTGAACAGTTCGTTGTGCGCTGCGATACATTGCCTGCCTCGGAGAGCACACCGCCGCACTGGTGGGCACCGGCCGCAAGCCCACACGGCTGGGGCGCGCACGAGCGGGGCGACGCGACACGCCCGTTCCGTCGTGCAACGCAAAACCGAAAAGTGAATGAGAGAAAGAAAGGCGTTGACGTCAGCCGCCGTCCGTGCGAACCGGACGCGACGCGTCAGAGCGAGCGAGGAAAAGAGAGGGAAGACAGCGCCGCTTGCCACACGACATGCGGCTCCGGTACAACAAACAGATCAAAGATGAATGACGGGCGGCTGCGTGTTCATGATCCACAGCAAACGAGCAGTCTTCCTGCTTTCGTTACGCACGCTATGCGGCACCGTGCTCTTGAACTGGAAGCTGTCTCCCGCGCGCAGTTCGGAGCGCCGGTCGCCGACATTCAGCACGACCGTGCCTTCCAGCACCAGGCCCGCCTTCTCGCCGATGCCCACCAGCACCTCTTCGGAACCGGAGCCGGCCGGCAGCATGATGATCATCATCTGCAAATCGTGATCGCCATGCGGCGACAGCAATTCTTTCTGCATGCCGTTCTTGCCGACTTCGAACAGCGGCCGCTCGGCCGCCTTGCGCACGAAATCGCCGGTGATCGGGTCCGAGACCGCGTCGTCTTCTTCGAGCAGCGCGGTCAGCGGAACCTCCAACGCCAGGCGCAGGCGCTCGAGAATACGCACCGACGGATTGGCCTTGTTGCGCTCGACCTGACTGACGGTGCCGACCGACACGCCCGCGCGCATCGCCAGTTCGTTGATCGACAGACCCTGCGCGACGCGCAGCGCGCGCAGACGAGCGCCGACGTCGCCGTGACCCGGGTCGGCCGTGCGCTTCTTGCTGAGCTCGGTTCGCTGCATGTGTCTCCCGTTGATGACGCTGCGGCCGGCTGCCTATGTGCCGCCCTGTGCGGTTGTTGTGCTGGGCGCGCACGGTCGCATCCGATGACGCGCCAGCCGCTTCGTTACAATGAACGCCCGTTCAATTTTCAGCATTATATTGAATATAGCACCCGCGGGGTGAACGCCAAAAATACCTGTGCAATTGCGTTGCGCGTCGCTGTCGCCGTGAAGCAGACCCGATCACACACCGGCCCGAATAACAAAAAGATCGTCCTATGAAGCAGGCACCGGGAATGCCACAGTCTAGGCTGATCATGCCGCCAGCAGGAGTTTGCAGTGTCCGAATCAACCGTGAAGAAATCACTGACCTATCGCCGCTTCACTTCCGATGACATCGCCGCCGCGCACGGCCTCTCGGTTGCGGTGCGTTGGCCGCACCGCGCCGATGACTGGCGCTTCATGTACGACGCCGGCACCGGCTTCGTCGCTGAAGACAATGGCGCCGTGATCGGCACCGCGCTCTGCTGGAAATTCGGCGCGGACCGCGGCACGCTCGGCCTCGTGATCGTCTCGCCGGACGAACAGGGCCGTGGCATTGGCCGCAAGCTGATGGAACTGGTGCTCGAAGAACTGGGCAACCGCATGACCTTCCTGCACGCAACGGTCGCGGGCAAGCCGCTTTACGAAAAGCTCGGCTTCGTCAGCTGCGGCGGACTCACCCAGCATCAGGGCACGCTCGGCAGCGTGGCCGCTGTCGCGCCGCCGCCCGGCGAACAGTTGCGTGCCGCGAGGCCGGACGACACGCCGAAGCTGATCGAACTCGCGTCGCGCGCGAGCGGCTTCGACCGCAGCGCGACGATACCGGCGCTGCTCGAATTCGCGCAAGCCATGGTTCTCGAACGTGACGGCGAAGTGGTCGGTTTCTCGCTGTTCCGTCCGTTCGGACGCGGCTACTCGGTTGGACCGGTGGTCGCGCAGCATGGGGCCGACGATCTGCGTGCCCGCGCACTGATTTCGTACTGGCTCGCGCAGCACGCCGGCGACTTCGTGCGGATCGACGTGCCGGACGACGCCGGCATCAACGACTGGTTGACCCATGTCGGCATGCCGCGCGTCGACTCGGTCGAAAAGATGGTGCGCAACGCGCCCGCCGACTTGCGCGAGGTGGCCCCCGACTCGAGCTGGCGCGCGTTCGGCATCATCAATCAGGCGATGGCGTAACCGCCAATGACCGTCCTCTACAAAGCCGATCCGGTGCGTGGAGCGCTATGGGCCGAGCGCTTCGCGCAGCTGGCGCCCGATGTGCCGTTCCGGGTGTGGCCGGACCTCGGCGATCCCACGGCCGTGCGCTATCTGGTCGCGTGGCAACCGGGAGACCTCGCGGTCACGCTGCCGAATCTCGAAGTGGTGTTTTCGGTCGGCGCGGGAGTCGATCAACTGGATCTGTCGCAGATTCCGGCGCATCTGCCGGTGGTGCGGATGCTCGAGCCGGGCATCGTCGAAGGCATGGTCGAATATGTCACCGAGGCGGTTCTGGCGATTCACCGCGATCTGTTCGATTACGGGTTGCAGCAGCGGGCGCGCGTATGGCAGCCGATGCCGTTGCGCGCCGCCGCGTCGCGTCGAATCGGCGTGCTCGGCCTCGGCATGCTTGGCCGCGCGGTACTGGAGCGTTTGCGGTTGTTCGGCTTCGCCTGCGCGGGCTGGAGCCGCTCGAAGCATGAGCTCGAAGGGATCGACTGCTATGCGGGCGAGGCCGGGCTCGATGAGTTGCTTGCCCGTGCCGACATCCTGATCTGTTTGCTGCCGCTCACGGACGCCACGCGCGGCCTGCTCTGCGGGCGGGTATTCGACATGCTGCCGCGAGGCGCGTCGCTGGTTCACGTCGGCCGCGGACCGCAACTCGTCAGCGCCGATCTGCTCGACGCGCTGCAACGCGGGCAGATTCACAGCGCGGTGCTCGATGTCACCGACCCGGAGCCGTTGCCCGCCGACCATCCGCTGTGGGCGCAACCGCGCGTGCGCATCACGCCGCATATCGCGAGCGCGACGCGGCCCGAACCGGCCGTCGATGCGGTACTGGAAAACCTGCGCCGCTATCGCAGCGGCGAGCAGATGAACGGCTTGATCGACCGGACGCGCGGCTACTGATACCCATGCGCGGCCCGGCCCCCGAACGCAACCCCATTTCGCCATCCGCGCGGCGTCAGCAGACGGCGCGCGATCACGGCAAGGAGAGAGATGTATGACCCGCAAATACCGCATTGCCGTGATTCCCGGCGACGGCATCGGCACCGAAGTGATGCCCGAAGGCCTGCGCGTGCTGGACGCCGCATGCAAACGCTTCGACATCGGCATCGACTACCACCATATCGAATGGGCGTCGTGCGACTACTACGCGCAACACGGCCAGATGATGCCCGACAACTGGAAAGCGCAACTGCAGGACTGCGATGCGATTCTGTTCGGCGCGGTCGGCTGGCCCGACAAGGTGCCCGACCATATTTCGCTGTGGGGCTCGCTCCTGAAGTTTCGCCGCGAATTCGACCAATACGTGAACCTGCGCCCCGCGCGGCTGTTCGAAGGGGTGCCCTGTCCGCTCGCTAACCGCAAGCCGGGCGATATCGACTTCATGATCGTGCGCGAAAACACCGAAGGCGAGTATTCGTCGGTGGGCGGCACGATGTTCGAGGGCACCGAGCGCGAAGTCGTGATGCAGCAGTCGATCTTCACGCGCCACGGCACCGAGCGCGTGATGAAGTTCGCGTTCGACCTTGCACGGCGTCGAGCGAAGAAACTCACGGTTGCAACGAAGAGCAACGGTATCGCGATCAGCATGCCGTGGTGGGACGCCCGCGCCGATGAAATGGCCGCCCGCTACCCGGATGTGAAGATGGACCGTCAGCACATCGACATCCTGTGCGCTCGCTTCGTGCTGAACCCGGATCGCTTCGACGTGGTGGTCGCATCGAACCTGTTCGGCGACATCCTTTCCGATCTCGGGCCGGCGTGCACGGGCACGATCGGCATCGCGCCGTCGGGCAACCTGAATCCCGATCGGCGCTTTCCGTCGCTGTTCGAGCCGGTGCATGGCTCGGCGCCCGACATCGCCGGCAACGGCATTGCCAATCCGGTCGCGATGATCTGGTCGGCCGCGATGATGCTCGACTTTCTCGGCAACGGCGCGGGTGTCGAGCGCGATGCGCACGACACCATCGTCGCCTCGATCACGCGGGTGCTGAAGGAAGGCCCGCGCACGGGCGACCTGGGCGGCAGCGCATCGACCATGGAGGTCGGCGCGGCGATCGCGGCTCAGGTCGCCAATCCGTCCTGATCACTCACAGAGCACGCAGCACTGACTGCCCGGCGCGCGTCGGGCGCTCTGCCATCGCATGCCAACCGGCACAGAGACCTCATATGAGCACGAATCTCGAACAACAGGCCCGCGCGCTGATCCGCACGGAGAACTTCATCAACGGCGAGTGGGTCGCCGCCGCGAGCGGTCGGCGTTTCGCGGTCACTGATCCGGCGACCGGCAAGCTGATCGCGGAAGTTGCCGACAGCGGCCCCAGCGACGCGCGAGCGGCCACAGACGCCGCCGCTAAAGCGCTGCCCGCGTGGCGCGCGAGGCTGGCCAGCGAACGCGCGGCGGTACTGCACCGCTGGCACGCGTTGATCGTCGCGAATCGCGACGCCCTCGGTGCGTTGATCTCACTCGAACAAGGCAAGCCGCTCGCCGAAGGACGCGCCGAGGTGAACTATGGCGCGTCGTACGTCGCGTGGTTCGCCGACGAAGCCACCCGCATCTACGGCGACCTGATTCCGCAGCAGCAGCGCGGCAAACGGATGAGCGCGGTCAAGGAACCGATCGGGGTCGTCGCGGCCATCACGCCCTGGAATTTTCCGCTTGCGATGATCGCGCGCAAGATCGCACCCGCGCTCGCGGCGGGCTGCACGGTGGTCGCGAAACCCGCGGAAGACACGCCGCTCACCGCGATTGCACTGGTGATGCTGGCGCACGAGGCGGGCGTGCCGAACGGCGTGCTCAACCTGATCTCGGCTTCGCGTGCGGCGGCGGCCGAGACGGTCGGCGACTGGCTCGCCGACAGCCGTGTCCGCAAGATCACGTTCACCGGATCGACGCCCGTCGGCAAGCATCTCGCGCGCGAATCGGCTGGCACGCTGAAGAAGCTCTCGCTGGAACTCGGCGGCAATGCGCCGTTCATCGTATTCGACGACGCCGACCTCGATGCCGCGGTCAATGGCCTGCTGGCCGCGAAATTCCGCAATGGCGGGCAGACCTGCGTGTGTCCGAACCGCGTCTTCGTGCAGCGCGGCGTATACGAACGTTTCTCCGCGCTGCTGTGCGCGAAAGTGGCCGAACTGCGGGTCGGACCCGCCAGCGACCCCGCCTCGCAGATCGGGCCCATGATCAATGAGCGCGCTGTGGACAAGATCGCTCGTCATGTCGAGGACGCGCTCGAGAACGGCGCGCTCGTGCTGACGGGCGGACGACGGCTCACCGAGCTGGGACCGCACTACTACGCGCCCACGGTGCTGGGTAACGCCACGTCGTCGATGGTGTTGTGCGGCGAGGAAACCTTCGGCCCGGTCGTGCCGCTGTTCCCATTCGACAGCGAGCAGGAAGCGGTGCAGGCCGCCAACGACACGCCGTTTGGGCTCGCCTCGTACTTCTACAGCGAGAACATGCGCCGTATCGAGCGTGTCTCGCGTGCGCTGGAAGCTGGCATCGTCGGTATCAACGAGGGCGCGCTCGCTTCGGAAGCGGCGCCGTTCGGCGGTGTGAAGGAATCCGGCTACGGTCGCGAAGGATCGAAGTATGGTCTCGATGACTATCTGTCGATCAAGTATCTGTGTCAGGGAGGTCTGGAGTAAACATGGAAGCCTATCCGATCGAAGTCGAATTTCCGGACATCTCGGCGCACGCCGACGGCAATACCGGCATTGCATACGTGCACTCGTTCGACTCCGGCCAAGCCGGGCCGCACGTGATGATCAATGCGCTCACGCATGGCAACGAAGTGTGCGGCGCGATCACCGTCGACGCGTTGTTGCGCAGCGGCCTGCGCCCGCGTCGCGGCAAGCTCACGCTGTCGTTCGCGAACGTCGCCGCGTATGCGCGGTTCGATCCCGCGACACCAGACAAAGCGCGTTTCGTCGATCAGGACTTCAACCGCGTCTGGACCGCCGCGAAGCTCGACGATCTGGCGACCCGCTCGTCGGAACTCGATCGTGCGCGCGCGATGCGGCCGGTGATCGACACAGTGGATCTGCTGCTCGACCTGCATTCGATGCATGAAAAAAGCGCGCCGCTGATCGTCGCGGGGCCGCTGCGCAAGGGAGCCGAACTGGCCGAGCGGCTCGGCACGCCCGCCACCGTGATTCAGGACGAAGGCCATCCCGAAGGCCGCCGGATGCGCGACTACGAGGGGTTCGGCGACGACATGAGTCCGAAGAATGCCCTGTTGATCGAATGCGGCCAGCACTGGGAAGCCAGCGCGGTGACGGTTGCGCGCGACTGCACCGCACGCTTTCTGTTGCTGTCGGGCATCGTCGACGCAGCCGACCTGCCGCCCGGCTGGATCGCGCCATTGCCCGACGAAATGCGCATCGTGCGCGTGACCGAACCGGTCGTCGCCAGGAGCATGGATTTCCGTTTCGCGGGTCCTTATACAGGCCTCGAGACGTTCGACAAGGCCGGCACCGTGATCGCATGGTCCGACGGTCAGCCAGTCTCGACTCCGTACGATGACTGCATGCTGGTGATGCCCTCGCTGCGCCAGTTGCGCGCCGGCGTCACCGTGGTCCGGCTAGGCCGGATCGACCGACGTATCGACCTCCGCTCACGACAACAGGAAACAGCGCAATGAAAGTTCAGCAGATCAGGCAAGCCGCGGAAGTCTCCGCACTGGAGGATTGGGGAACCGCGGGCCTGCCCGGTACCGAACCGTCGCGCGTATCGGGACGCCAGTACGTCATTCCCGGTCACGAAGCAATCGATACCGGCGTGTTCGAGTGCTCGCCCGGCACCTATCGGCGCTCCGTCAAGCAGGCGGAGGTGATGCATTTCATCAAGGGCAGCGGCACCTTCACGCCCGACGGAGAAGACACGGTCCGCTTCGCCGCCGGCGATACGCTATTTTTCCAAGCCAACACGGAAGGACTCTGGAACATCGATGAAACGCTGCGGAAGATCTACGTGATCTTCTGACAGCGTACGCACCCGGTATCCGGCTGCTCATGTCAATCATGGTTGCTCAAACATGCTAAGAATCGACGAAGTCCCGAATAGCGAGGGGTTCCCCGATCGCTGCGACGTAGCCGTGATCGGCGGCGGCATTATCGGCGTCAGCACCGCTTACGAGTTGGCACGGCGCGGCGTATCGGTCGTGCTGCTCGAAAAAGGCATCATTGGCGCGGAGCAGTCGGGGCGCAACTGGGGTTGGGTGCGTCAGCAGAACCGCGACCGTTACGAGTTGCCGCTCGCGATGCAGAGCCTGAAGCGTTGGGGCGAGTTGAGCGACGAACTTGGCGAGGACATCGGTTTTCGGCGCAGCGGCATTCTGTACGGAAGCGAGCAGTCTGCCGATGTCGCCCAGTGGGAGACATGGCTCGGCAAGGCGCGCGCGCTCGGCTTCGACAGTCAGCTGCTGTCGGCTCGAGAACTGGCCGCGCGCGTTCCGCATAGTCGGGCAAAGTGGGCGGGCGGCGTGTGGTCGCATTCAGATGGACGCGCGGAGCCGTCGCGAGCAGCGCCCGCCATCGCAAGAGGCGCGCAACGACTCGGCGCGCGCGTGCATCAGACCTGTGCGGTTCGCGGACTCGATAGCAGCGCGGGTCGAATCTCCGGCGTATGGACCGAGCGCGGCCGGATTGGCGCGAGCAGCGTCGTGCTGGCCGGTGGCGCGTGGAGCGCCCTGTTCTGCCGGCACCATGGGATCGATCTGCCGGCGGTCAATGTGATCGGCACCGCGGTGCGCACGGCGGAAGCGCCGGCCGTGATAGACGGGTGCTTCTCCGGCCCGAACTTCGCGATGCGGCGGCGGCTGGACGGCGGCTACACGATCGCGGTGCCGGGCTATGGACGCATGGAGATCGCGCCACAGAACCTGCGGTACGCGGTCAAGTTTCGCCAGATGTTCCGCAGCAAACTCAACAAGAAGCTCAAATTCCGGATCGCGCAACCTTTCTTCGGCGGCCCCGAAGGAAGTGCGGACTGGCGCAACGACGACATCTCTCCGTTCGAGGTGACGCGGGTTCTCAATCCCGTGCCCGATGCCGAGTGGCCGACCCGTGCACTGCAAAACGTTGCGACGGTCTTTCCCGAACTGTCGGGATTGCGTATCGCTCATGCGTGGGCAGGCGCGATCGACACGATGCCCGATCTGGTGCCGGTGATGTCATGCGTGGAGAGCAAGCCGGGCCTTGTGATCGCTTCGGGGTTCAGCGGTCATGGATTCGGGCTGGGCCCGGGAGCCGGCATGCTGGTTAGCCGCATCGTGACGGACGACGCGACAGGGATCGAGACACAGCCATATCGATTGACGCGCTTTAGCGATGGCACCCGGCTGGCGAAACCCGAGATGATGTAACACCTGACGTCGCCCCGCGAAAGCGGGCCTTCAGTGCTGTACAGCCGCGCTCAGCGTACCCCGGCGAAATTTCATGCTCCCAGCCCGATCGCGGGAAGATGCAGTTTCGACCGTTTCAACGCCATCCCTCAACCCCGGATACGGCGAAGCGGCTTCCGTGCCAGGCGCGAGCGTCTGGCGACGCTTCCGGCACGTCACACTTCCCTTGATATCGCCGGGCATCTTCGCTGGCGGGCTGTTCTCCGCGCTGATCTCGCTCGACAATCCCGGCGTCTCGTGCTTCTTCGGCAATGCCAACACAACGACACTGCCAGTCGTCATGCTGTCGTACCTGCTTGCAGTCGAGAAAATCTATGGCTTGCGATCGATGAACGGTTGATCGCGCAATCGTGGCGAACACTGACCACCGGACCGTTGCAGTTGTGTGCTGACCACGCTTGATCCAGTCTGCCCCAGCGCATGACCGATGACACGCGGGAATCGGGTTGTAATATCCTGCTAAAGAGGTCATCCGCGAGCGGCTTTGGGCAAACCCAATCGACCTCGACGCAGCCCATGGGGGAACAGCATGAGGGGCTTCCTTCTGGCATTGGCTTGCGCGTGTGTGCTGTCGGCCGCCGCGGCGCAGGATTTATTGCCTGGCCCTGCGCCCGGAGCCCCGGTCGCCGCGACGGACTTCCTGGCCCTGGCCAAGCGAGTGGTCGACACCGCTTCGCGACCCGCTGCACCCTGGAACGGGCCACGCAACGGGCCACCTGCGCAATCTGGAAAACACATCGCGGTCGTCGCCGAGGATTTGCGCAACGGCGGCATCCTCGGTGTGGTCGATGGTGTGTGCTGGAGGCGGCCAAGGTGATCGGCTGGCGACGGCAGCGAGTCCGCCTTCCTGCGCATCCGCACCGGCACGTTCCAGACCGGCACCGTGGCCGAACCCCTGAATCTGCACGGCTGGCAACTGGTCGACGAAATGAACCGACTTTTCGCGGGCGCTGGCGTCACGGGTTACGTGACTCCGGTGCATCTCGTGACGGCGGACAACGTCGCCGCGGACGGCGGCGATCGTCTACTCTACGACCCTGACAACGGCTATCGCGACATTTATCGTCAGATCTGACAACGACCGTGAAACTGCCTTTCCCACAATCGCTTACCGCTCAATTTGCGCTCGTTGTTTCGTGCCTGGCCGCGCTGGTGGTCGTCGTCGGAGCCACGACGATTTACTCGTTGACCGGTTCGGCCCACTCGATCCGTCAGCTGGCCGAAGAACGGCTCACGCGCCTCGCGGATGCGCAGGATCTCGTACAGCACACGCTGACGATCGAACGCCTCGCATTGCAGTTGTCTCGCGACGATACGATCGATGCCGTGCGCGAGACCCATCGGCATGTGCTCGAACAGCTGGCATCCTTCGACCGCCTGGTTGACCGCCTGGCCTCCGCGGCCGCAAGCGACGACCCGGGGGTCGACGCGCTGACGCTTTACCGGTCGAGCCAACGCTTTCGCAACATCGTCAACATCGAGGCCCAGGTGCGCGAGACCGCGCTCGGCCCCCGGGGTGCGCCGGCGGATGGGCAGCGGCCGGGCGTGTCGCTGACCAGCCTCGACAGGGATCTGCACGGCGCGGCCGAGGCTCTGGCCGTCGCGGCGCAACGGCAGTCCGATTATTTGACGCGCGACTACCGCGAAGCAGTCCAGGATCTGGCCGGTCGCGCAGATCGCACACGCAAATGGGTGGCGGGTGGAGTCGCGGTGAGCCTGCTGCTCACCTGGCTAATCGCCCGCGAATTCCTCGGGCGCCATGTCGTGGCGCGCCTGCGCCGCGTCAGTCACTTTCTGCGGCACGGCGATGCCGGAAGCACGCAAGCCGGAGTCCCCGTGCACGGCGGCGACGAGATTGCCGATATGGCGCGCGCAGTCGAGCAGTTCCTTGAAGACCGGCGCCAGCGCCGCCAGGCCGAGGATGCGTTGAAGGAGCTCAACGCCGGACTCGAGGCGCGCGTCGCACAGCGCACGGCCGAACTCAGTACGGCGCTTGCGGGTCAGGCGGCCGAGATCGCCGAACGTCAGCACGCCGAAGATGCCGTCCGGGAAAGCGAGAACTTTCTTAACAGCATCGTCGAAAACATCCCGGACACGATCTTCGTCAAGGAGGCCGCGACCTTGCGCTTCGTGCGCTGCAACAAGGCGGCGGAGCAACTTCTCGGCTACCGGCGCGAGGAGCTCCTCGGCCGGTCCGTCCACGATCTGTTTCCCGCGGAGGAGGCTGAATTCTTCGCGCTCAAGGATCGGGCCGTGCTGGAGTCGCATCACATGATCGACATACCGGAAGAGCCGCTTCATACGCGACATGGCGTGCGCCTGGTGCACACGATGAAGATCCCGATCGCCGATGTGCGCGGCGTGCCGCAGTTCCTGCTCGGCATCTCACGCGACATCACGGAGCACAAGCATGCCGAAGCGGAATTGCGGCGCTATCGCGAGCACCTCGAAGACATGATCCGCGAACGGACAGCGGAACTCGCCGTGGCCAAGGAACATGCAGATACGGCCAACCAGGCAAAAAGTGACTTTCTCGCGCACATGAGCCACGAACTGCGTACGCCGCTGAACGCGATTCTTGGTTACGCGCAGATCCTCACACGCGACACGACTCTCGATCAACGCCAGATCGACGGACTCGCAGTCATCCAGCGCAGCGGCGAACACCTGCTGATGCTCATCGACGACATCCTGGATATAGCCAAGATCGAAGCTGGACGAATGGAACTCAATCTTTCCGATGTTCCGCTCGAACAGTTCGTCTACTTTGTCGCCGAGACGATGCGGGTCAAGGCAACGGAAAAGGGTCTGGCCTTCGATTGCGAGATGCCGCCCGATCTGCCCGCGGCTGTCCGGGTGGACGAAATACGGCTGCGTCAGGCGCTGCTCAACCTGCTTTCCAATGCGATCAGATTTACCGAGCAGGGGAGCGTGCATCTGAGCGTCGCTTTTATGCCGCCCGCGCGACTATGTTTCAAAGTGCAGGACACCGGCATTGGGATAGATGAAGGGCGCCTGGAGGAAATCTTCAGGCCTTTCGAGCAAGTGAGCGACGGCCGGCATCGCTTTGGCGGCACGGGGCTCGGGCTCGCCATCAGCCGGCAACTCGTACGCCTGATGGGCGGCGAGATCCATATCGAGAGTCGCCGCGATATTGGCAGCGTCTTCTCGATCGAGCTGGATGTCCAGGTGGTGGCGCCCCCGGCGGCTGTCGCCGCGTCCGGACGGGTCGTGAGCGGCTACAAGGGGCCGCGCAAGACTATCCTGGTCGCGGATGACGTGGCGGAGAACCGTGCCGTGATGGTCGATATGCTGGGGCCGCTCGGATTCGACATGGCGGAGGCTGGCAACGGATCCGAAGCTCTGGAGAAAACCCGCTCCCTGCATCCTGCGCTTGTCCTGATGGATGTGGTCATGCCCGGGATGGACGGGCTCGAAGCCACGCGTCGCCTGCGCCAGATGCCCGAGTTCCGGGATCTGCCCATCGTCGCAGTCTCCGCAAGCGCCTCGGGGACCGATGCGGCGCAAAGTCTCGCGGCCGGCACAAACGCTTTTCTTGCCAAACCGATCGATTTCGGCCGGCTATTGTCCCAGGTCGCGTCGCTCCTGAATGTCGAGTGGATCGACGAAGCGACCAAGGCGCAAGTCACTGGCGCGGACCACACGGCTGTACCCGCTGCCGCTCCTTTTACCGGGCCCTTGATGGCACCGCCGCAGGGCGAGATCGAAGCGCTGCACTACCTGGCCCGACTCGGCGACATGCGTGCCATCGTGCAACACGCCCGACACTTGAGCGAGCTCGACGAGCGCTATCGACCCTTCGCAGACCATCTTTGCCGGTTGGCGAAGGCTTACCGGTCCAAGGCGATCCTCAGCTTCGTCGAGCAATATCTGGAAAGGAGGCTGCTGCAGTGATTCGCGCCTCAGAACGCGAACCGCATCATCCTTCGTTTTCTACTCGACGATCATTCCGTGCCGGATCGCGTACCGGATCACCTCGGCGTTGTTGGAAAGCCCGAGTTTCTGCATCAACCGCATCTTGTGTGTGCTGATCGTTTTCGCGCTGAGGGCACATGCCTGGGCAATTTCATTGATGCTCCTGCCTGCCGCGAGCATCTGCAGGACCTGGAATTCGCGGTCCGACAGTACTTCATGCGGCGGCACGTCGCCGCGCTGTGTATCGAACACCATCGCATCGACGAGCTTCGGATCGATGAAACGGCCGCCGTCCGCGAGCTTGCGGATTGCCGCGAGCAGCACCTCCGGGTCACTGTCCTTGGTCAGATATCCCGTTGCTCCCGCGCGCAGCGCGCGAGACGCGACCTGAGCCTCGTCGTGAATGCTCAGCACCAGCACCGGCAACGAAGGATGTTCCGCCCGTATCCTGCGGATCAGAGCGACGCCGCTGATGCCGGGCATCGTCATGTCGAGCAATAGAAGATCGAGCGCGCACGAGCGCAGCTTGTCGATCACTTCCGCTCCTTGCGCCGCTTCCGCCGCAACGACGATATCGCTCGTGGTCGCGATGATCTGTCTGAGTCCGCCACGGACTATCGCATGATCGTCCGCAATGAGTATCCTGATCATGTTCGAGCTCCGCCATCGAGCGGAATATGAATCGAAACCATGGTGCCCGCGCCCGGCGAGCTGTCGATCGAAAGCGATCCGCCGATCAGCCGCGCGCGCTCGTTCATGCCGAGCAGGCCATATGAATAGTCGCGACTCACCACTTGCTGATCGAAGCCGCGTCCGTCGTCACGCACATGCAGCAAGAGCTGTGCAGCCGTCGAAACAAGCGTCACCTCGACACGTGTGGCGGCGGCATGACGCGCGACGTTCGTCAGCGAAGCCTGTGCAATGCGGAACAGGGCCGTCGCATGGGCGTCGGACAGCGCGGGTTCGCCGCCTTCGATGCGCAATTCACACGCAATCGCATTGCGGCGGTTGAACTCGTCGACAAGCCATTCGAGCGCAGACACGATGCCGAAGTTAAGCGCCGCGGGCCGCAGGTGGCTCGCGACATTGCGCACCATCGAGATCGTGCCTTCGACCAGTTGGCGCATATCGTCGGCTTTTTTTGTCGCTTCCGCGTCGTGCGCGATGCGCATTTTGAGCAGAGACACGTCCATCTTGAGCGCGGTCAGCAATTGCCCCAGCTCGTCGTGAATTTCCATCGCAATGCGCTTTCTCTCCTCCTCGCGAATCGCCTCCATGTACGCGGACAGTTCGCGCTGCTGCTCGCGCGATTCGACGAGTTCCTGTTCCATCTGCTTGCGCCCCGTAATGTCATTCAGGCCCACATAGATCGCGGGAGAATCGTCGTAAGTCGCGACGCGCGCCGTCGCCATCGCCCAGAACCGGGTACCGTCCTGGCGCCGGAACTGTACCTCCGTGTTGCGCAAGCCACCCTTGGTCCGCAGATGTTCGATCAGACGCTCGCGCTCGCCCCGCTCGGCGTAGAAATCCGCGATATTGGCGGACATGCCTTCGTCCATGCCGAAGAGTTCGCGCAACGGCTGGTTCGTGTACAGGATGTGCCCATCCGGCATCGAGGTGATGCACAGCGGCACCGGACTCGTTTCGACAATCGCGCGAAAGCGAGCCTCGCTTGCCCGCAGGCGCGCGTCCGCGCGCCGCCGCTCGTCGATCTGCGCCCGCAAGTTGGCGTTGGCGCGCGCCAGCTCTTCGGTGCGCAATGCGACACGTCGCTCCAGATCGTCGCGCGCTTGCGATAGCGCGGCCTCCGTTTCCTTGCGCACGGCGACTTCCGCCAGCAGTTGCCGGTTCTGCGCGAGAAGCTGCTTGTGCATCACCCGAAGCTCGAGGTGCACGCCAACGCGCGCGACCATCTCATCGACGCGCAATGGCTTGGTCACATAATCGACACCGCCCACCAGAAAGCCTTCGACGCGGTCCTCGTTGTCCATCAGCGACGTCATGAATATGACGGCGATATCGCGCGTGCGCTCATCGCGCTTGAGGCGCCGACAGGTCTCGAAGCCGTCGATGCCCGGCATCTTCACGTCGAGCAGGATCACATCGGGCTGCGAGAAGGCTGCGCGCTCCAACGCCTCGATACCGTCGAGCGCCACCAGCACGCGAACGCCGCGCGCCTCGAGACTGTCGACAACCACGCCAAGATTCCCCGGCGTATCGTCGACGATCAGAATCGTGCCCGTATACGCGACCGGAGCGGCGAGATGGCTCATGATGCGGTGTTCCCTTCGAGATACCGCTCAGCGGGTTGCAGGATTCCGCTCCACCATGCGTCGAAAATGTCGAGCGCCCATATATCCCCGCGAGTGCCCGCCGTTGTAGTTGTCCTATTCTGCACTCGATGCGGGCGCCTGGTCCATCACGCCCGCTCCGGGTTTCAAACGTCCGATGAAACGGCGCGCCCCGTGGCCTCACAGCCGCCGCTTACGTGCCTGTAAGCAGTTGCGCGCCTTGCCGGCGTTGCCGTTCGCTAGTGCGGCGCCTCGGCCGCCACCGCGATCAGTCGGACCGTGCGCGGCAAGGTCAGTTCGTCGATGAGGTCGGCCACCTCGCACAGCGCGCGAAAGTCATACTCGTCGATCTGGTCCGCGTGATTGCGCCGCAACTCGCGCATGGTTTCGCCCAGGCGCCTGAGCGCGTTGGTCGTGCTGTCTATCAATGGCCAGCAGTGCATCAAATACGCAAGCGATGTCACGCTGCGCGTCTCGCACCAGGTGTCGAACAGTCGCAGACATATCGCGTCGATTTGCTCGATGACGTTTTCCCGCTCCGATAGATAGCCGATCATGATGCATCAATTCGACATTGCATTTCGATGGCTCATCATCTACGAGCAGAATGTGTGTCGCATTCAGCGCAAGCTGGAAAATCAGGGTGTGACTTCCTGATTCGCGTGTCAGGAAATCCTTAGTGCCATTCATGGCGAAAGCCCCCGCAGATGGGTAAGGACCCTTGAATGCCGTTCTATATGCTCTTCCGGTTCAGGAAGTCCTGACGGCTGAAACCAGCGATTCCTGAAACGACATTCCGGCCGGCGCCGATTGGACGCACGCACCGATCGCCATAGCATCGAATCATCGTGCATCGCGGGGAAAATCATGGCGGGGAACACATCGCTGCGTTCTCAGGTCGAAAAACTCGTTGGCCCGACGGGGTTCCGAGGGGCGCGCGTGCGTCTGCTGAACCGCTCGCGCTCGGGTGGAACATGCCGGGTGTGCATTCAAATCGATCTGCCGACCGGGGCGTTTTTACTCTTCTTCTTTCGCCATGCCGACGGCACATGGCACGTGTTTCCGCCGGGCCAGCGCCGTCCGGAAATGGGGATAGGCCGCATGGCGGCCTGATCGTTCAGCCAGCCGGGGAAACGCACATGCACGACGATGCTTCGAACACACTGCCGCAGGACGTGATAGAACTGCGCGCGTGGCTCAACGACTGGTACGACCATGCATTCGCCGTAGGCTACGTCCATCCGCCCTTCACGCTCGATGAAGCGACAGCCGACCGGCTCGAAGGCTACTTCAAGGCGGGCCTGACGCCGGCCGAAGGCGCAATTTTGTTCTTTGGCGTCGTGCATTGAGAGGCGAGCGATGAAGGCGAAAGACGGTGAAGTCAATCAATGAAACATCACATTGTCGGGCGTTATCGCGGATTCGTCATCGAAGCGCACATGGAGCCGCGGACGGCCCGTTTGTCCGATGGAATCGCGCTGACATATCGCGTCACGTGGTCGTTGCGTAGAAGGACACGAAAACAGCACGTCACCGGTGACTTAGCCGATGCCGCTACCTACGAGTCGGAAAGTGTTGCTCTCACGTGCGTCGATCGCAAGGCTCGCGCTCTTATCGATGCCATGCTAGCGAATCTGGAAGCGTTAAAAACCGTGGGGCTGTAACCCTGATGCCTGGAAGGCCCGCGCCTCGCGCAGCGTCACGCGGACTCGAACGGTCATGCTAGAAAAACGGCTCGACTAGCCGCAGACATCCCTGCCGAGATACGCAGCGACCGCGCCTGTTACGGCGAAGCCAGGCAATTCCTCCGGCGACGCCAGATGCGCGGCGACGATCTCGCGATTATCGAGCCGCAGTTCGGGTAGGCAATCGAGGCGCAGTTCGAAGAAATGCACCCGGTCTCTTCGCCCGTCCCACATGCCGGCGGCGCTGCCTGCTGGCAGTAAGGGGTGAGACGCAAGTCCGATCTCCTCTTCCATCTCGCGCAGCGCCGCAGCAGCAGGTGTCTCACCGGCCCGGATACTGCCGCCCGGAAACCCCCATTCGGCGCGGTACGACGACTTCAGCAGCAACAGCGACCGACCGACGTAGATTGCTACTAACGCGCCCTCATGGCGAGGGCGTCGAAGGTGCCACCACGCGCGGGCGAGCGGAAATCCGAGGCGAAGCGCCATGCGCCAAACAGAGTCGATCAGCGCAGCCACCCGGGCGCGCTCAACGCTCGGCATGAGGTTTATCCTTTCCTTTCATTGTCAACGGAGCTTCCGATTCGCCAGCACACCCCCATTTCGCTGCCGGCCGCCGCCGGTCCCACGGCGGGCGACCAGCCTCGTCCCGGCTTCAGATATCGCCGATCGAGAGTGGCAACTGCGGTTCGCTGACGCCCCGGCGTTGATGAGCCTGACGTAGGTCACATATCTCGACTCAGCGCGCGTCTGAGCAGCAACCAAACTTCCGGGAAGCGGCGAAAGGCTTCGCGAACCGGGCGTGAATCGCTGCGGCTTTAACACGGAGACGACCGGTCAGGTGATGCTCACGCCTGGATACAGTTGTGGAGTTCGAATGGTCGCGCGATTTCGCAACGAACTCGCTCATTTCTATTCCCATCAAAGCTGTTGCGGGGACTGGGCGGCGACCTCCTCGAGTCGCCGCCGCTTGCGCTTATGGCAATGTGATCTGACGGGTGAATTCGGCTGTCACGTTGGGACCTGTGGCTGTGCCGAATACCGGGTAGATGGTCTTGAGCCCGCTGGCAGTCAGACCCATGTAATCGCCAAGGAAATGGCCACGCGCCACAGGAGCGTTGAGTATGTTGAACGAGGCCGTGGTCAGTCGTTGCTCGTTGCCCCAGTTAGCGGAGCGCGTGCACGCGGACGAGGTCGGGCAGAACAGCGCGAAATTGTCCGTGCCTTCGACGCCGGCAGGCGTGTTCGTGTCGTTACGAAAGTCGTAGTAGGTCACCGCCACCGTCTTGCCGTCGCCCGACGCCACCACGGCGGGGATGAAGGCCTGTTGACGGCACGGGTTCGCGGCATTGGCCGGCGTCTTGTTGATCATCACCGGCGTCGACCAGGTGGCCCCGCCGTCATCCGACTCGCTGAAGACGATCCCGGTGATCGCGATTGACCCGGCCCCGGGCGTGATGCAGGTGGCTGTCGAAAAGCGATTGTCCTGCCACGTGAGATAGATTGCTCCCGTGACCGGGTTGACAGCGACACTGAAGAGATTGGCGGCATCGCGTATCGGCTGGCCGGTGTCCGGCGTGACCACTCCCAGGTTGCGCACGTGAATATCGTTGACGAACGTCGGCGTGCTCCAGCTCGCGCCCTTATCCGTGGACTTTATATAGCCGATGCTGAGCCCCGACTTTGTGACATTGAATGCAGTGAAGAAGTCACGCAGGGTCCCATCATGCAACACCCGTACGATGTTGTTGATCGTCTGCGCGTTCGTGCCCGGTTGATAGATCGGGGCGGCCGTGCTCCAGGTCACGCCGTTGTCGATGGATCGCGAGAAGAAGCTCGGGCCGGTGAAATTGAACTTGACGACCGGAGCACCACCCGCTGCACCGTTGCGCAATTGACGTGCGATCTCGACACCGTCGTTTCCCGCGAGCAACTGATCGCCGGCTTTGGTTGGCGGGAAAACGCTCAATTGATCCCACACCGCATAGACGTAACCGTTCGCCGTCGGATCGGCGGTGAGCGAGTTCTTGTCATTGAGCGCGTGCGGCGAGTTGGTGCGGATCAGCGTCACGGGAGCCTGCCAGCTCGCGCCGTGGTCGACTGAGCGGCTGACCAGCAAGCCGCTATTGCGCGCCCCAAACGGAGTCGTCGGCTTCATCGGGTCCAACACCAACGAGAAGAAGAACGCGGTTCCGTCTTGCGCGAAGTCTACCCACGGATCGGAGGCGCGACGAAATTTGCCCCCGGTGCAATCGGTAACGCCGGATGGGATCGTATTGGTCCATGTGCTGCCCGCATCGGTGGAGACGACGCCGACGAGTCCGCGTGAGCCACCGTCGTCCCAGCGGTCCTGCTGATGGCCGACGAGCAGGCGGGACGGGTTGGTCGGATCGGCCGCCACCCATGGCTCAATCGACGTGGCCGGAAACAGCACGCTCCCGAATGCGGACTCCTGTGCGTTAAGCTGGTCCGCAGTGCATCCGCTGAATGGATCGCCCGCGGCCACCGTGACGAGCGGGCCGACCACTTGCGCCTCGGCACCTGGGACGATCGCGCACGTAAGCGCGATGACGCTGCCACCTGCAAAGCCGCGGGAAGCAGAACGGGATAGCCGTCTGAAAATCGATGTCATGTCGTGCCTCGCGAAAAGGGTAATACGCTTGCGCATTGGCGGGCATCCGTCACCGGCACCCATGTGAAAACCGATTGTTCTTGCTACCGCCCCTCGAGAGTTGCATCGATGCACGTCCGATGCCCAACCATGGAGACACACTAGGACGCGCGCGCCGGATTTGTGTGAAAAATTCCTGACGGATGCTATTTGGGAGGCCCCATCCTTATTTATATTGATGTGGTATGGGGCTTGCAGAAGGACGATGGAAGCATGTATGCGCTTGTAGAAGCAGCATGACGCCTCAAATCAGATTCGATGGCACAACTGCCGCCGACCAGGTTCATGGCAGGAAGGAGGTCACTGCATTGGCGCCCTGGTTTTAGATGACCGGGCCGGACGACATTGACGAGGTGAACTGGCGAGATATGTCTGACCGGAACGAGCGCGGCAAGGCGGTACTATCGGCGCACGGCGCGTGCCTCGATCTGCGTCCGGCTTCGCCGTTATCAGGTTGGGGAACCCGCAGAGCTTTCGAGCCTGTTTAGAGGCCCGGCAGTCCACGTGTGCGCGATACTTCGAAGAGTCGCAGATGAAATGGCCATTGAGATGGATCAGCGCGATCATGGCAGCCTTCGCGGCCGCTGTCCTGCTTGCTCTACCGCTGCCCGAGTCCGTCGACCTGACGACGAAGATTGTCACCGTGATCTTGATCGAGCAACCGGATTTGGTCGTTTTCGACTACGTGACGACACCCGCGCACTGGCCCGACTGGCACCCGTCTTCACTATCGGTAAGGGGGGCGACCGACCACCCGTTGAGCGTTGGCGAACAGGTCGTGGAAGAATTTCGCGTGGCGGGTCGGCGGGGAAGCGTCGTGTGGACGGTTGCGGTGCGGGACCGTCCGCGCAAATGGGTCATCGTCGGCACGATAGATGGCAAGTCCGCCGGCGCGGTGAGCTACTCCCTGAGGCCCGTAGCGTCCGGGACGCGATTTGAGCGTGAGTTCGTGTACCGCTCCCCGTCACTATGGTTTGCAGCGGTGAATGTCTTGTTCGTGCGCGCGCGAATCCAGCAGGAGTCCGAAGAGGCAGTCGCGCGGCTGAAGAAAACGTTGGAAACGATGCCGTAGACTGGAATGCACCGGCAATCGGATGGCTCGCCCGCTTCCCGACATGGCAGACGCAGCGCTGGTGCATCGATGGCTTGCCAACAGGTTGGCGGATGGCATGGAAAGGGACGAAAGACAGCCCGCGGGCCTTGCAGCGCCGAGCCGACGCAGGTGTGAACGGCGGTCAGAATCCGACACCAGATGGCGGTGTCGATCAGAAACGGGAAACGAGTCTGATCTTCAGAGCGGTTTGGTGATGACTGGTCGGGATGCCGACGGGCGGTATCGGGTGCGTCGAAAGGAGCCCGAAGGGCGAGTGCAGACGCACCCGGCGCGGTGTGTTTCAGGAGGGGGTGACGCAGTAGTCTGGATGCGGTAGAAGAAGGTCTTACCTACCGCCGAAGAAACAGGCCCGACACCGGCCTAAACTGGCAGGTCCAATCCGGTGTCGAGCCCAGCACGCGCACGACGGGGTACGGGTGCCAGCGAAGTATTGCACGCCCCGTTAGCCCTGTCGATATCGCATCGGCATTGACGGGGATTGCCGATGTCGGCGTCAGGCCGCCTCTTTGTGTGCGCCCGCTGCAGGGCGCAGGTCATCGTTTGCCGCCGTTGCGACCGCGGACAGATTTATTGCAATAGCGGATGCTCCCAGGTTTCGCGCCAGGCCAGCTTGCGCGAGGCCGCTCAGCGCTATCAGCGCAGTCGCCACGGCCGGTTTGCGCACGCCAAACGAATGCGCCGCTATCGCAGCCGCCAGAATAAAGTGACGCATCACGGTTCCGCCGTGCCTGCCGCCGATGCTCTACTGGCACCGACTTCGACGACGTCGGCGGCCAAAGCACCGGTACCCACCACCGCCGCACCTCTGCCTGAGCATTGCCACTTCTGCCACTGCGCCGGTGCGGGCTTCGTGCGCCTCGGGCCGTTGCGCCGTCGGGTCTTCCGTGACGTTCGTACTGCTACTCACTGCACAGGGAGCGACCCATGACCATCGGAGTTGAACTCGAAGCGCAGATCCTGCGCTACTACCATGTCGAGAAGTGGCGCTGCGGCACCATCGCGCGCCAGTTACACGTACACCGCGGCACCGTCCAGCGCGTGCTGGCGCAGGCTGGACTGCCCCGGGTCGGCGCCGTGCTGCGGCCCTCGCAGATCGATGCCTACCTGCCGTTCATTCACGAGACCCTGAAGAAGTTTCCGTCACTCACGGCCAGTCGCCTGTATGCGATGGTCTATGAGCGCGGCTATCGGGGCAGTCATGATCACTTCAGACACCTGATCTCGCTCCATCGTCCACGTCCGGTGGCGGAGGCGTACCTTCGGCTTCGCACCTTGCCAGGAGAACAAGGTCAATGCGACTGGGCCAGCTTCGGTCATCTGCAGATCGGGCGTGCGCGCCGGCCCCTGATGGCCTTCGTGATGGTGCTGTCGTGGTCCAGGCAGATCTACCTGCGCTTCTTCCTCGATGCGCGCATGGACAGCTTCCTGGCCGGTCACGCCGGGGCCTGGGCGGCATGGTCCGGGTTGCCACGTATCGTCCTGTACGACAATCTTAAAAGTGCAGTGCTCGAACGTCGGGGCGACGCGATCCGCTTCAACCCGACGCTGCTCGCGTTCGCCGCGCATCATCATTACGAGCCCCGTCCGGTGGCCGTGTGCAGGGGGAACGAGAAGGGTCGCGTCGAAAGAGCAATCAGGTTTGTACGTGAGAGCTTCTTTGCCGCGCGCAAATTCACTGACCTCGACGATCTGAATGCCCAGGCCGCACTCTGGTGTGCGGGACCGGCAGCCGATCGCCCATGCCGGGAAGAGCCCACGATCACCGTACGTGAGGCCTTCGTGCGCGAGCAGCCCAACCTGCTCGCGTTGCCGGAGAATCCGTACCCGTGCGAACTGCAACTGGCCGTGAAGGTTGGCAAGCAGCCGTACGTGCGCTTCGACCTGAACGACTACACGATCCCGCATACCCACGTGCGCCGCACGCTCACGGTGCGGGCCGATCCCCGGCAGGTACGCATTCTCGACGGCGCCGAACTGCTCGCCACCCATGTGCGAAGTTACGATCGCGGCGCACAGATCGAGATTGCCGCGCACATCGACGCCCTCGTCGGGCGCAAACGCGAAGCCCGTCACCATCGCGGCCTCGACCATCTGGCCCGCGCGGCGCCGGCCAGCCAGGCGTTGATGCTGCGCGCCGCTGAACTCGGCGGCAATCTGGGCAACATCACAGCCAATCTGCTGCGCCTGCTCGACCGCTATGGCGCTGCCGAACTGCAGGCGGCCATTGAGGAAACCCTCGCCAGTGGCGCGGCGCCTCATCCGAATCCGGTCCGTCTGGCGCTGGAGTGCCGGCGCGAAGCGCGCCAGGCACCTCCGCCCGTTGCAATCCCATTGCCCGAACACGTACGCAAGAAGGACACGCTGGTAACACCCCACCGCCTCGACATATACGACCAGATCGCGGGAGACACTGATGAGCGCGCCTGACGATCTGCAAAACCGCGCGCACGCCTTGCGCCTGTACGGACTGCTCGCACATTGGCCCGATGTGGTGGCCGAGCCGTGGGTCGCGCCGTTGCTGCAGTGGGAAGAGGACGAGCGCGGACGCCGTTCTCTGGAACGACGCATCCACGATGCCCATCTGGGCAGTTTCAAACCGCTGTGCGACTTCGACTGGGCCTGGCCCAGGCGGTGCGATCGCGCCGTCGTCGAAGAGTTGATGGCGCTTGAGTTCGTCAGGGACACCGCGAACGTCGTGCTGATCGGCCCGAACGGCGTCGGTAAATCGACACTGGCGCTCAATCTCGCCTATCAGGCAATCGTACATGGCCACACAGCCTTATTCACTACCGCCGGCCAGATGCTCGGTGACCTGGCCGCGCTCGACAGCGATTCGGCGTTGCGCCGCCGGCTGAACCGCTATGCCTCACCCGACGTGCTCGTGATCGACGAAGTCGGCTACCTCTCGTACTCGAACCGCCACGCGGATCTGCTGTTCGAACTCGTCAGCCGGCGGTACGGGGTTGCATCGACAGTGGTTACGACAAACAGACCATTCGGGGAATGGCATGAGGTGTTTCCGAACGCGGCTTGCGTCGTCTCCCTTGTTGACCGACTGGTGCATCGTGCGGAAGTCGTTGTGATCGAAGGCGAGTCCTATCGCGTGAAGGAGGCGCGTGAACGCGCTGAGCAACGCACGAAGAAACGTAGTGCGGCCAAGGCTGACAGGAAGACGTCATGACACGCCATCACCGGCCTTCCGGAACCACCAGCGGTCTCGACTTCCTGACCCCGGACAACTGGTCCGCCGATCAGGCACTCGCCGTCGTCGAACTCCTCGACGATCTACGCGAGCGAATCTGCAGGCACTATCAGCTCGCATTGCACGAACTGCTACGTGAGCAACGTGCGCCTCCCATGAAACCTCACCTGAACGACGTCGACGACCCATTCTGATGGCCATCGCTCGACAACAGGGGGCGCTAACGGCCCCTGGTCGTTGACGCTTTTACTCAACCTTGCACCGCCGTCTAATGTCGGATCCTCACAGCCGCCAACAGCAGGACTGTCTTGTGGTCGAAGTACCTTTTCGCAGACCCGATCGGCGCCGTCGAAGACGTGAATCAATGCGCTCTGTACTTCCATCGGCTTGCTCGTATCGCGGTTTGTGGAACGTGGCTAATGCGGCCTTGACGTCATGGCGGACGGCTTCCGCTTCGATGTGATCGTTGACACCCATTAGCGGGCCCGGTGTCAAGTGAGCAAACAAGACCCTCGACTGCCTGAGCGGCCGATTTCGATTGCACTGGCGGATTCAACCGGTCGATGCAACGCAATGAACGCCGGATGAGCGGCTCACGGTGCAAAGGAAAACATGAGCGGACCTACGAGTAGGCGATGGACCTGCTCATTGCCGCGGACTTCGATGTGAAGCTAGTCAGGAAGATTGGCAAGCAATTGGTCGCGCTGGCCAAACGTATCGTTGCAGCTCGCTCCGACCGGTCGGCGAGTTACGATCCACATACGTTTTCGCCCCGGCGCCCCCGTACGAGAGAAAGAGCAGCTTCATCATCGGTTGTGAGCAGGTTTGCTCCCACGAGCCTTTCCCTACACACGGCTTTAGCCAGGCTCTGACCTCGCTTCTGCATGAGCCATCGGATAGGCCACACCCGCGCGGTCTGATCCGCGGACGCAGTTACCACCCGCTGGCCGTCCGGGCTGAAGGTGGCGGAGCTTACCGGTCCCTGGTGCCCGCGGAGCTGCGCGATCACTTGGCCAGTCGCCATGTCCCACACCCGAGCGGTCCTGTCCGCGGACGCGGTCACCACGCGCTGGCCGTCCGGGCTGAAGGCGGCGGAGAAAACCGGTCCCTGATGTCCGGTGAGCTTCGCGATCACCTCGCCGGTCGCCGCGTCCCACACCCGCGCGGTCCCGTCCACGGACGCGGTCACCACGCGCTGGCCGTCCGGGCTGAAGGCGGCAGAGAAAACCGGTCCCTGATGCCCACCGAGCTGGGCGATCTGTTTGCCGGTGGCCGCGTCCCACACCCGCGCGGTCCCGTCCGCGGACGCGGTCACCACGCGTCGATCGTCCGGGCTGAAGGCGGCGGAATAAACCCGATCCTGGTGCCCGCTGAGCTGCGCGATCTGCTTGCCCGTGCTCGCGTCCCACACCCGCGCGGTCCTGTCCCTGGACGCGGTCACCACCCGCTCGCCGTCCGGGCTGTAAGCGACGGAATCAACCGGGCCCTGATGCCCGCTGAGGAGCAAGATCTGTTTGCCGGTGGCCGCGTCCCACACCCGCGCGGTCCCATCCCTGGACACGGTCACCACCCGCTGGCTGTCCGGGCTGAAGGCGGCGAAGCAAACCCACCCCTGATGCCCGCCGAGCTGAGCGACCTGTTTGCCCGTGGCCGCGTCCCACACCCGCGCGGTCCGATCACGGGACGCGGTCACCACCCGCTGGCCGTCCGGGCTGAAGGCGGCGGAAATAACTGAGCCTTGATGCCCTCTGAGCAGCAAGATGCCCATCGCCGCGTCCCATGCGCGCGCGGTCCTATCACGGGACGCAGTCACTACCCGCTCACCGTCCGGGCTGAAGGCGGCGGAATTCACCGGCCCCTCGTGTCCGGTGAGCTGCACGATCACCTGGCCGGTCGCCGCATCCCACACTCGCGCCGTCTTGTCATCGGACACGGTCACCACGCGCTGGCCGTCCGGGCTGAAGGCGGCGGCGCTCACCGGTCCGCGATGCCCAGTGAGCTGCACGATCGCCTGGCCGGTCGCCGCGTTCCACACCCGCGCGGTGTTGTCATCGGACGCTGTCGCCACGCGCTGGCCGTCCGGGCTGAAGACCGCGGAGAAAACCGGTCCCCGATGCCCGGTGAGCTGCGCGATCACCTGGCCGGTCGCCGCATCCCACACCCGCGCCGTCTTGTCATCGGACGCTGTCACCACGCGCCGGCCGTCCGGGCTGAAGACCGCGGAGCTTACCGGTTCCCGATGCCCGGTGAGCTGTGCGATCACGTGGCCGGTCGCCGCATTCCACACCCGCGCGGTCCTGTCTGCGGACGCGGTCACCACGCGCCGGCCGTCCGGGCTGAAGGCGGCGGAGAAAACCGGTTTCTGATGCCCGCTGAGCTGCGCAATCTGTTTGCCCGTAGCCGCGTCCCACACCCGCGCGGTCCTGTCCGCGGACGCGGTCACCACGCGCCGGCCGTGCGGGCTGAAGACGGCGGAATAAACCAGATCCTGGTGCCCGCTGAGCTGCGCAATCTGTTTGCCCGTAGCCGCGTCCCATACCCGCGCGGTCCTGTCCGCGGACGCAGTCACCACCCGCTGGCCGTCCGGGCTGAAGGCGGCAGAATAGACCAGATTCTGATGGCCACTGAGCTGCACAATCTGTTTACCCGTGGCCAGGTCCCACACCCGCGCTGTCCCATCCCAGGACGCGGTCACCACCCGCTTACCGTCCGGGCTGAAGACGGCGGAATCAACCGCATTCTGATGGCCGCCGAGCAACGCAATCTGCACTGATGCTTGCGCGCCACGCATAAGCTCAAGCTCTGCTTCTACCGATCCCGGCGAGAGCCAACCGTTGCCCATCGCCAGCATCGCGAAGCGCATTGCGCGGTCATAAATTCCCGCGTCGTTCGCCGTCGTCGCGGCCGACGCCAACGCAAGGGAAGTCTGGCGTGCGACCGTCCGAGTCTGGTGAATGATCCACCCGGCAGTCACAATTAGAATGAATGCGATTGCGCCAATCAGTACCTGGATGCGTCGCTGCGCGCCCTGTCCGTGCCCGCTCTTCCTTGACATGGGCTTGATCCTCAACGATTTGTTGCAACTGCGACTTGCGCTCCGCGCGTGCAACCTCCTTGCGCCCGCAGCAAGTCCATCGATAGGAAAGGTCGTCCGCGCCGAGCCGAAAGCAATTCGCACATGGCCAATTCGCAAAGAAATCGCTCGCCACACACCGTTGCCCAGACGTCTGAGGGCTCCCGGTCGCATCGTCTCACGCCACACCACGCACTCGATTCCAGGAAACAGCACATCAGTGCGCACCAGTGTCCGCTGACAAGGGAGCAAGCTGCCGTTGATGTAGCGTCGGCACCAATGACCGGAGTGGGTGGCGGATTCAACCGGTGAATGCAACACTCCCACTGCACACGCAGCTTTCAGTGTGTTGCATCGACCGGTTGAATCCGCCGTCGATCCCGGCCTCTCGTTGCCACGGCGAAAAGCACGCCGCTCGCTCAACATACGCAATCACCGATCCAGGCACGACGCCGATAGCCACGTCGGTCCCGCCGATGCCCGGCCTTTCTGGCCTAAGATATTTCAAAGGAGCATCCGTGCGAGGGGCATCATGAAAGCACTTATCGTTGCTGCGACATTGGCGGCTGGCTGTTCCATCACCTATGCGCAGAATTACCCGCAGGGAGCGGTGGCTGACCAAAGCATGGGGGCCTATAGAGCGCAATTGGAAGCGCAGAAGCAACAGATCGAACTCCAGAACGAACAACTCCAATTACTGAAACAACAGCGCGACCTGGATTTGCTGAGGCAGCAGCGCGAACTGAATTCGCTGAGACAACAGCGCCAATTTGACTTGCTCAGACAGAAGCGCTAGATCGCTGTGTGAGGTTGACCCGGTTCGACGGACGGATTTGCAGCCTGCGATTTGATGCGATCTAACCTCCGTTGAGTGTTGAGTCGCGGGTTGTCCACGGGCGGGCGGCGGGTCGCCTCTCACGACCATGACGCTGCCCGCCGGTGGACAACCCGCAAGGCGATACGGTTTGCCTTTTAACGTTGAGGTTTTCGAATTCAAGCGGCGAACGATAGCCAATGCCGCTGTGTAAGCGGCGTACGTTGTACCAGCCCTCCAGGAACCAGAAGATGCGTTGCCGGGCCTGTTCACGAGTCGCAAAGAGTTCTCGCGAGAGTAGCTCCGCTTCAAGCGTGCCGAAGAACGATTCGCACATCGCGTTGTCGTACGCGTCGCCGGCCGTCCCCATCGACGGTTGCACACCGGCTTCGCGGCAGCGCCGTCCGAATGCAATAGAGGTGTATTGGCATCCCTGGTCCGAATGTAGAATTACGCCCTCGTGGCGTCGCTGCAGCAACGCCATATCGAGTGCGCGCAGCATCAGTTCGGTGTCCAGATGGCTTGACATCGCCCAGCCTACAATTCGGCGACTGAACACGTCGAGGACTACGGCCAGATACAGAAACCCCTCGCCAGTCGGGATGTAGGTGGCGTCCGCCACCCACAGCATGTTTGTCGCCTCCGCGCAGAAGTGCCGACGCACCAGATCCGGAGCGCGCCGAGCCCCCGCGCGTTGCCGCGTGGTGTGTGGCCAGCGCCGCCGGCTCGCACCATGCAGGCCGGCCAGGTGCATCAGACGTGCGACCCGCTTGCATCCCACATGCACGCCTTCCCACGCGAGCTGCGCATGGATACGTGGCGCCCCATATGTGCCGCGTGAATTCGCATGCAGCGTGCGGATGCGCTCGAGCAGTTGCGCATCGCTACACGAGCGTTTCGATGGCTCACGCACCAGCCATGCGTAGTAGCCGCTCGCGGAGACCCTGAGCAGCCGTGCCATCGTGGCAATGGGCCACCTGGCCCGGTTCGCTCTCATGAATCCGTACCGCCCTTCGGCGGAACGGCTCCCGTCTCCCTCGCGAACCAGGCCGCGGCCTGCGAGAGAATGTCCCTTTCCATCTTCAGTTGCCGGTTCTCGCGACGCAACCGTGTGAGTTCCTGCCGCTCGGCCGTGGTCAGCCCGTCGTGACGCACACCCGCATCGCGATCGGCCTGCGCGACCCAGTTGTTGATCGTCTGTTCGGTCGGCTCGAACTCGCGCGCCAGATCCTCAGGCGTTCTTCCGGCCTTAACCAGCTCGACCATGTGAGCCCGGAATTCCACAGGGTATGGGGTACGATGCCTGCCCATTTTCGACACCTCCTGATCAAAAGCATAGGTGTCCGTTTTCGCGGGTCAACTTCAGTGAGGCGCGGCACACGCCTCAATATCCGGCTGAGGCGACTCCCGGCCATGAGGCGTCAATCGCGTGCATCGTTGCTGGGACATTCAGACGTCGGCTCCGCTCAGTAAGCGGCCGGTCCGCTCGCGACTATGAACAATGCCAGGCAGAACATTCGAGCACTCGGAGCTGCACGAGCTTGAGCCGAAGTCGGATTGCGTTCAGTCCGCACGGACATAGGCGAAGATGATGTCGCTGTACGGCTCTTTGAGGGTCGCGACGGCACACGCGTCGTTGTGACTGTTCCCTCGCTGATATGACTCCCAGTGTCAATCTGGATCGGTTTTCACCATTTACTCCATGGTCAAAGCAAATTTCCTGAAGGCGGCGTAGCAGTAAAACTCGACGGTGGATCACGCTGACATTCGCGGGTTGGTTGCCGCATTACAGAGGTCCGTCTCATGAGCCTGCCGCTTCCTTACTACGCAAGTCGACTGATGCCGTTGCCAAACGTGGTCGCGGGTTACTCGAATACCGGGCTGCGCCGCCTTCAGGAAACTGTTGATACTGGTTGGTCTTTTTACGTACAGCCCTTTGTTCATGCGGATTGCGCGCTTGGCGGTAAAGCCAGCGTCATTCCCAATCGGCCGACGTCCCAGATGAAGCCCGCCAGCTCGCGTGCAATAGCGATGATGGCCACGTGCGCGGTCTTCCCTCTGGCGACGAGCTTGCGATATCGCCTGCACAGTCTTAGTTGCGCGTCCCAGGCACGGTCGATTATCGGCTTGGGTAGCCCTTCATGCCGGCGCTGGATGTCAATGCTCACGCGGGCAGGATGGCGGTAACTCCAGGCGGATTCGACCAATAGCTTGCGCGCATAACTGTTGCCTGTTTTGGTAATGCTTCCTTGGCGTCGCTTTCCGCCTGAGGAGTGCTCAGAAGGCGTCACGCCGAGCCACGCCATCAGCTGTCGCGGATGCTCGAAGCGCGACAGGTCACCCAGCTCGGAGACCAGGCCGATCGCCGACGTGAAGTTAATCCCGCGCACAGCCTGCAACGCGAGTACGACCGGGTAAAACCGCCAGCTGGTGACAGATTCACGCAATGCCAGTTCCAGCCTTTCACATTGCGCGAGCCGGTCTTCGATCGTGCGCCGGTGTTCATTGAACGCCAGTTGTTGCCATGCGCTGTCGAACGAGAACGTACTTATCCAGCGTCGGTGGGTGGGCCCCCAGTTGGGGTGACCAAGGTAACGAACGCCGTGGGCAAGCAGAAACGATTTGAGCCTGCAGCGTGCGGCCTTCAGATCTTCTCTGGCAGCTGACCAGGCGCGTGCCAGGTCTCGGAACGCTTCGTCTTCAACCGATGGCACATGTACGGCCGAGAGGTCGCCGGCGCGTAGCGAACGCACTAGCTTGATCGCGTCGCGACGGTCTGTTTTGACGCGATCTCCCGGTTTCCGTGGAATGCGTGACGGTGCGCAGACCATGCAGTCGAAGCCTTTATCGATCAGCCTCCTGTACAACCCATATCCGCAGGGCCCCGCTTCATAGACAAAGCAGATGTGCCGCGCCTTTGTTTGCAACTTCTTGCACAACCGGTCGATATCAATATGCATGGCGCCGACCTTGCCAAACAGTTCAACTTCGCTCATGCCGATCGCGTACGCAACCGTGATCGAATCCTTATGGACATCCAGTCCTACGTACAACGTGCTATCGTTTTCCACGCTGGCCTCCGTGTCGGAACAGACCGTTGAGCGGTGGCTCCGTCCCCACTCAATGCGGCTCTGGCGGCAATGCTAACCCGCGCTTAATTCCCCTCGGCGGCCAGCCTTGCCGAACGGGAGTCATACTGACTTACTTAACCGTGATCTGGAGCCTCAAGTGCGCGGCGAGCAAGATGGGAAGCCTCCTTCGTCATTCCGGCATACCCGCTTTGCGAAGTCCATCATAGAAGCGCTCGCGCTGCGCGAGGAATACCGCGTTTTTTGAATGCTCGATGGTCTTCAAACCGCTAATCGTGTGAATTTCGATGAGTTGTTTGTATCGTTCCAGATTCTCATGCGCTTTTTCATCGCGTCCGTGGAGCGCGTCGATGGCGGCCATCCACAGGTACGCGAACCCTACCCGAGGGTTTGCCGTAACCATCTTCTCCAATTCCGCGTAGGCCTGATCGTCGTTTCCAAGGTGGAATTGGGCGATTCCTGCGATCAGATGTGCCGACGCCGCCCGGAATTGATCCTTCGGACCCAGGCGAAGGGCCATATCGACATGTCGCTGCGCTTCTTCAGCGTGCCCGAGTTCGATTCTGATTAATCCAATCCGCACATGAGCGAACACAAAACTCGGATTCAGGGCCAGGCAGGTCTCGAACGCGTCTTGAGCGGCGTCCAATTGGCCGAGTAGGTATAGCACTTTGCCTTGCGCCACATGCGCGTACGGATTGTCCCCGTCGAGAGCCAGCGCTCTGTCAGCCGCATCTTTAGCTTCGCGAAGCTGATCCTGCGGGTAAGGGACATGCCCGTAGAAGATTACGTCCGACAAGGCGAGGCTCAGTCCGGCCCACGCCGAAGCCGACTTCGGAGCTGTTGTCAGTGCTTCACGAAACTCGCGCAAGGCAGTCTCAAACTCCGACCGCGCCGAAGCCCGCCGCAGCGTCGCGAAGCCTCGCATGGTATGTTCGATCGCCTCCCGTGGCTCCGGGCCAGCTGTCCCCCAGCCGCCGATGACGTCCTTGGTCCGAATGTCGAGGGCATACGCGACGCGCGGTCCCACATCGCGTCGCCAGTTCCATTGCGTCTCATTCGGGTACACGAGCGTGTCGGCCCACAGCACGGCACCGGATTCTGCAGACACCAAGCGAACAGCAATACGGACTTCGCCCCCCGAGCGCCATACACTTCCAGTCACGACGAAGGGGACCTGAAGTTCCTGGGCTGCGCGGTGCGCATCTGACGCTGTGTCGCGATACATCTGTGTCGAGTTCTGAGCGATGACTAGCGTATCTGGCAAACGCGACACATCGGCGATTACGTCGGCCGTGATGCCGTCGGCAAAGTAAGCTTGAGATGCATCGCCGCTCAAATTTGTAAACGGCAGCACGGCAATTGTTCGACGGGTCGCCGCGATGTCATTGGCGCGATGTCCCACTGTCGCTTCCCGCGTCCGCCACCATGCCCAGACACCGCCACCTGCGAACGCTGTCAAGCTGCTTGCTAGCACCAATACGAACCGTCGTCGGTTGATGCCGACCGGTGCCGAAGACGGAGAGGGCGTGACGGCCGGCGGTGCAACCGGGTACGATTCACTTACGCCCGTTTCATCAGGTGCCGTGGGTTCCACGGGTGCAAGCTCGAGCATGTAACCGCGACGGGGCACCGTCCGAATCACCTTCTGGCGTTGATCGCCCAGCGCCGCGCGCAGTTCACTGACGCACTGTACCAATGAGTCATCGGTCACAATGACGTCACGCCACACGGACTGGATAATCTCGTCTCTGGCTAGGAGACGACCAGGATGTTTCGCCAGGTATGTCAATAGTGCAAACGTCTTGGGGCGGAGCGGCACCGCCCGCCCGTCGACACGCAATTCGCCCCGGTCGATGTCGACCTCGAATCCCGGGTAGCGCAACACGCCCGGCACCACCGCCCTGTCGGTGGCCAACATCGTTGCCACGTTCGCGGGAATTTCGGCATTCATTCGTCATCGTCGCGCGACCCGACGCCCCACTGGCTGCTATGTGCCCATCAATATTAGGTCGCCGTGCGACGGTTGGCACACGAGATTGATCTCGATCCCCGCCGGGAACTGAGAGGAACGACCAATCCGAACCGAGCGCGCCGTGAAACGCGGCCGCCACCTGGTCAACAGTGGTGATGGGCGGCGATCGGGAGGCTGACGTACAGCATGAGGTTTTGCGCTCATTGGCCGCCCACGTCGTTTGATTGCGGCAATAACCGGCCCGCCGCCGGCATCGCGGCGGCACTGTTTGCAGCATGACTGCGGCAGTTCCGTCGGCATTCGCGCATGCCGAACCGATAGCAGCCATACACCCCTTGGCAAAGGACAGTAGAACTGCCGTTCCGTGAGATTCTCGTCTGCGCATTCGGCCAGTTGTCGAATGACCTCGGGGCGAGACATCGCGTCGTCAGGCGTCGGCTCATTGAGTGCCGCCCATTATTCATCGATGATGGCAATCGCCAGTGGGCGACGACTCGCCCGCGAATGGTGGAAAGCGATCGCCAAGGCGTAAGCTTCCTCGAGCGTAGACCGGTACTCGTCCGATATGGCAGCGCTCGTCAGGTGGGACTCTGTCTTAACAGGCACCTTTCGAGGCGCGAAATGCCGCAGTGAACCACTGGATCTGTGCCACCTCCATATTTGGCCGCGACTGCCGACGCCCGTATCGATCCCCGTACCCTGGTAACCGCGAACCGATTCGCGTCGTATTCCTGACGCTTACGCACCTCATCACTGTCGCGCGCGTCGGCCGCTGTGTCGGCCTCAACGACGATGTACTCGCCGGACCTGAACCATACCACCCATAGTGGCGGGGTATTATCGAGTTTATGACGCTCATCCGTCGACGGCGTGCGTCCAGCACAGCCGCCGAGCCGATCATGAATGAAAGCAGCCTCTTGTTGAATGAAAACATGGATGATTCTCCCGATGGCGAAGGTCAAAGCGGCATAAGCACGTAGCCTTGCGTTTCGAGCGTCGTCACGGTCGTCAGAGCGGACAGCGCCAACGTGACGTCGGGCGCGACCCAGCCGTAGTCGAAATGATGCTCGGCCACTGCTTGCCCGCACACGGCGACCGTCACACCGGCCTTTTTCAGCTCGGCGATCAGCGGCAGGTTCGGGTTGGCAACCCCGTACGCGGCGCGATAGTGCGCATCGTCGAGCACGAGCGGGGTCGCTGCGCCGGAGGCCACCGCGACGAACTTCAGATGTGACACTGGCACGCCGGCTGCCGCATACAGATTGACGGTGCGCGCAACGCGGTCGAGCCCCGGATCGACCGCGTCCGGCGTTTTCGCGGCCTGAGTGAGCGAGAACACGATCTTGTATGTGTGGTCTGGCTGAGGTTTGAACGCGGCATTGGGCAGGAAGTGCACCCGACCGTAGTTCTCGATCGTTGGTGTCGTCCAGTAACCGTCTGGCACCCTTTCCTGCGCCTGCGTCGTACCCGACATAGCCGCGACGCCGATCAGCGTGGCGGCTGCAAAACCCTTTATGATCTTCATCTTCGTTCCTAAAAAAAATTGCACGAGCGGCAGTACGCTCACGATGCGAACGCGCGCTCGACGATGTAGCACCCGGGCGCCGACTGGCTGGCGTTTTCGAGGCCGAATCCTTCGAGCAACGCGCGTGTCCGTCTAATCGGCGATCGCATAGTTATTTCCTCGGACAGTAGCGAAGATCTTGAGCGGCGCGCGACGCTCGTTGGCTAGACCAGCGTAGGTCGCGGGGCGCGGTGCCACACGATCGTATGCCGAACGAATGCCGAAAACGCTCCGAAAGTTGGCTCCGCGACGGTACGGAGCAGATCTCGCGTTCGCAGCGTCACGTACTTGTCTCGGCACGGCGGCGTCTTGTCCAACGTTAGGCAGAGTGAATTGCGGAAACTCGCCGAAACGTGCAGCGACGGAACCATCAGCAGCGCCGCCGCTGGCGTGTTCCACCACCCGAGATGTGAAGTAGATGTCGACCGCGGGGAGCTGCGTGGCTTCGACGATGGGACTGATAGGCGGCCGCGAAATCGCCGTTGAGTTCGCCGCTGATACCGACGTGGATCTGGGATGCTCGTAACTTCAACGACGAAGGCGCGCTTGTACTGCTACGCAGAAACTTTCGCCATCGTCGAGATGGGTTTCAAGATCCAGATGCTCGGTCGCCTTCGCAGTGACGGTTCCCGGCTCCGTGCGGAGAATGGGCCTCACGAGCGCATGAATGACTCATGGACCTTGGAGGCTGCCGTTCACGTTACACGGCTCCAACGGCCGGAGAGGGTCGACACTCGACGATGGCGCCGCCATCGAACAGGCTGCGGCGGATGGTCGGTTGAACCGGCTCGTAGTCCGCAACCCAGCGGGACCCGATACCCCTTACATTTCGCTTCTTTTCCCCGGTGATCTGCTGGGTCGCCTCGAAACACTGTGGCCCAGGCAATCCGCAATCTTCGACGACACCTCTGGTGAGGGATGAACTCTTCGTCGTTTGCGCTTGATCAGGCGCCGAACAGATCGAGTCGCGCGGGCGCTTTGGTCAGGGAGTAGAAAAAGCACCCGCTACTTAAGGTCTTCGGAAGGAAATGCGGTGAGGAAATCAAAGTCGCACCCGGCGGCGGCAGAGAGCACGTGATCGTGATAAAGACGCTGGTAACCGCGCGCATATGTCCCTTCCGCCGGACGAATCTCAGCGGCACGACGCGCCAGCTCGACCTCGTCGACCAGTAGATCGATCCGCTTGTCCCGCGCCGAGAGCCGGATCCGATCACCGTTGCGCACCAGCGCCAGCGGGCCACCGAGCGCCGCTTCTGGCGTCACGTGAAGCACGATGGTCCCATACGCCGTGCCCGACATGCGCGCATCTGAAATCCTCACCATGTCCTTCACCCCCGCCCGCGCAAGTTTCTGCGGAATCGGCAGATAGCCGGCCTCGGGCATGCCTGAAGCACTGCGCGGCCCCGCGTTCTGCAATACGAGAATGTCGTCCGCGCGAACGTCCAGACCGGGGTCGTCGATGCGCGCGGCCAGATCTTCGAGCGAGGTAAATACCACGGCACGCCCTTCATGTTCGAGCAGTTCGGGAGTAGCGGCGGCGCGCTTCAGGACCGCACCGCCGGGCGCCAGACTACCGTTTAGAACAATCAGCCCGCCCTCGGGACTGACCGGTTTCTCCGTCGAGCGGATCACGGCCGTATCGATCGGATCGGCAAGCGGCCTGTTCAAACGCTCCTCGAGACTCTGCCCGGCGATATCGCGACAAGTCAGATCGAGTTGGGGCATCAGTCCGCGCAGAACGCCCTCCAGCCCGCCGGCTGCATGGAAATCCTCCATGTAGCCGTTGCCTACCGGCTTGAGATCCACGAGTACGGGCGTTTCATCAGACAGCCGGTTGAACTCGTCGTAATCGATCTTCAGTCCGATACGACCAGCAATCGCCGCCAGATGAATCACGGCATTGGTCGAACCGGAGACCGCGAGCAGCACGCGCAACGCATTGCGCACCGACGCGGGCGTCACGATCTCGGCCGGTTTCGGTCCGCCATTGAGGGCCATGCGCGCAACCAGCGCTCCGGTTTCTTCGCAATTGCGCAGACGATCCGCGTGCACGGCCGGAATCGCCGCCGAACCGGGCAGCATCATGCCCAGCGTTTCCGCGATCAGCGCCATGGTCGACGCCGTGCCCATGACCGCACACGTTCCCGCCGTGACGGCCAGACGCCCCTCCACTTGCCTGATCTCCTGCGCCGAGACTTTCCCCGCGCGGAAATTCGACCAGAAGCGCCGGCAGTCCGTGCACGCGCCAAGCCGCTCGCCGCGATGTCGCCCGGTCATCATCGGACCGGCCACCACCATGGCGGCAGGCCGCTCCGCGGAGATCGCGCCCATCAACATCGCCGGCACGGTTTTGTCGCATCCGCCGAGCATCACCACCGCATCCATCGGCTGGGCACGAATCATTTCCTCGACGGCCATCGCCATCAGATTGCGATAGACCAGCGAAGTCGGCGAAAGGAAGACCTCGCCAAGCGAAATCACCGGAAATACGACCGGCAATGCGCCAGCCGCGAGCACGCCGCGTTCGACCGCCTTGATCATTTCGGGAAAGTGGCGATGGCAGTTATTGAAACCGCTCTCCGAGGTGCAGATCCCGACGATCGGCTTGTCGAGCGATTCGCCGGTGTAGCCCATCGATTTGGCAAACGACCGGCGCAGATAGCGCGCGAAGTCGTGATCACCGTAGTTCGTCAGGCCATTGTCCAGACCACGCGGTTTTTGATTCATGTCCCATTCCTTACGATCAGGCGATGACGAATGTATTTGGGCGTCAGGTAATCCAGTACGCCGAGGCTGCCGCCCTCGCAGCCAAAGCCCGATTCCTTGACGCCGCCGAAGGGAGCCTCGGCCGTCGCCAACAGCGTTTCATTGATGCCGACCGTGCCCGCCTCGAGCGCTTCTGCGGTCATCGCGGCCAGTGCCGAATCGTGCGTGAAGACGTAGCCTGCCAGACCAAATTCGGTTGCATTGGCGCGCGTAATTACCTCCGCGACGTCATCGAAAGCCGCAATCGGCGCAACGGGTGCAAACGGTTCCTCGCACATGATCCTCGCGTCGTCGGGAACGTCAACCAGCACGGTCGGTTCGATGAAATGCCCTCGTTCGAGATGGGGCGGCCGTCGGCCGCCAGCCAATACTCGCGCACCACGGACGCGGGCATCCTCGATCAGTGACAGTGCTCTCTCCACCGCGCGGGCGCGAATCATCGGACCGAGGGTGTTTCAGGGTCACGCCTTCCCCCTATCCGGAGTTCCCTCGCAACGGCCGCAAACGTCTCCGCGAACGGCGTCAGGAGCGAGCGGTGCACATAGAAACGCGACGGCGAGATACAGACCTGACCACAATTGCGGAACTTGGTCGTTGCCAGCTTTTTCGCGCTTTCCACGGGGTCCGCGTCGGCATGGACGATCACGGGTGCATGTCCGCCCAGCTCGCCCAGCTCCATCGTAACCTTCTTCACATGATCGGCGACTCGAGTGGTCGTATGGCTGGTCAGCCCCGGCCGCGCAACGGCTGCGCTTCCTGCTCGACTTCGGCTACGCGACGGGGCTGCGTGCGAGCGAACTCGTCGGTGCGACGCTCGGACACGACGAGACCAATGCGCGCGCGGGGACCACTGGTTGCGCGTGACAGGCAAGGGTAAGAAGCTCGCGCGCGTCGCGCTGCCGCCGCTTGCGTGGGACGCCCTCGCCCGCATGCGCTGGGGCGCGGTGCGGAACTGACCACCGTGCGGGACAATCTGCGGCACGCGTCTGTATCGACGACGTCGATCTATCTGCACAGTGACGAAGTAAAGCGGGCACGGCAGATGAGCGACGTGTTTGCTGTACGAAAGTGAAGTCGCTTCGATGGAAGCGTGCTATCCCGGTGCCAACCAGACATAACGCAGCGACGGCAAGTCGTCGTGGCCGCCTTTGTAAGCGGGTTTTGGGGCGAAGCCCGAGTGTGATGGCAGCATGGCGCCCGACCGTTAGTTGCGCATCCGACAGGAAGACGTTCGGTCATCTGCGCCAACGTATCGGAGACCGCAGTTCGGCGCGAAGCGGACCAAGTTCGCCGGTCGGATGGCTTTACACTTGGGTCTCGTCATCCCTTGCCGAGCGGCGGCCGACTCGGGAATCCCGCCATATTGCTCAGCTGGGCCAGTTCATTCGCCGCCTCGCGCAGCAGCATCGAGTACTCGTGAATCTTCTCGGTCGTCAGCCGCACCCGCGGACCGGCCAAACTGATGACGCCGACGCAACGCGAGCCGCTCACCACGGGCACCGCCACCGCTGACATGCGCGGGGCAAACACCTCGTCGATCATCGCGTAGCCACGCACGCGCGCAGCGTGCAGGAAGCCCAGCAGCGCCTTGAGCGTCGTCGGCGCATTGGGTCCAAACTCATTGGGCTGTCCAAAACCCTGCTTCAAAACCAGTGCCGCCGCCTGTTCGTCAGTCATTGTCATCAGCCATGCGTGTCCGGTCGACGTGCATGAAAGTCGTGCTGCCTGGCCCATGTCAGGATCGTAGCGAAAGCCGATGCGCTGTCCGTCCGCCTTCCCCACCCAGATGATTGCTTCGCCGTCCACCAACGACAGCCGCGCCAGTTCACCTGTCTGCGCAGCGACGCGTTCGATGATCGGCTGGGCGATATCCGCGATGCCCGTCAGGCTCAGGAATTCCAGCCCGTTCGACGTCATACGCATTGTCAGAATGTAGCGGCTGTGATCGACCAGTTGCCTGACATAGCCGCCTTCGATGAGCTCGGCGAGCACGCGGTGGCACGTGCTGCGAGGCAGGGACAAAGCGTCGGCAATCGCCAGAAGACCCGCGCCTTCGGCTTGCGTCGCCAGGAAATCAAGAATTCTCAGGCCGTTTTTGAGCGACATTTCGCGTGATTTTCATTATGTGCAATGCAGTTCCGGTGCGGAACGCCTCGCTTTCTGAGCGCAAACAATAGCACTTGTTCGTCGCCAGAAACGAACGGTTCGACATATGAGGAATTCAGGAGACAACATGTCATTTTTTGCTGATTCAAACCTTGCCGCGGAACAACAGTCCGTGCAGGCTCACTTGATGGCGCGTCGGGCGGTGGCAGGCGCAACCGTCGGAACGGCGCTCGAATGGTTCGACTTCGCGCTGTATGGTGTGGTCGCGGCCACGATCTTTCCAAAGCTGTTTTTCCCATCGCTGGACCCGACCGCCTCGCTGCTCGCGTCGCTGGCTAGTTTCTGGGCAGGGCTTGCCGCGCGCCCGCTTGGCGCGGTGATCTGCGGGATGCTCGGGGACCGTTGGGGACGCCGCAAACTGATGCTTATCACCGTGTCGGTAATGGGAGGTTCATCGTTCCTGATGGGGCTGTTGCCCACTTACCACCAGGTTGGCATCCTCGCGCCGACGTTGCTGGTGACACTGCGCATCATCCAGGGATTCGCGCTTGGCGGCGAGTCGACGGGCGCGCAACTGATGGCGGTCGAGCATGCTTCTGCTAACCGACGCGGTTTGTATTCGGGCCTGCTTGGCATCTGCTCGCCACTCAGCCAGATTCTCGCCAACTTCTCGCTCTTTACACTGGCCGCGTTGCTTTCATCGGACGACTTCGACTCCTGGGGATGGCGAGTCCCGTTCCTCGCAAGCTTTGTGCTGGTGCTGCTGGGCATCTACATCCGCAGGAAGGTTAGCGAGACACCCGCCTTCGAGGCGCTCAAGAGGACTGCCGCTCCCACACGCGCTGCCAATCCGCTAGGCACCGTTTTCAAATATCACTGGCGCACCGCGCTTCGCCTGACGCTGTTCTTCTGTGGTCCGGCCGCACTGTTTTATCTGATCGTGGTTTTCTCGCTCAGCTATCTGACGAAACACCTCGGCGTACCAAAGCAGACCGGTTTCATGCTGCTGATGGTTGCGAATGTCTGTGCCATCGCGGGAGCGCTGGCGGGCGGTTATCTGAGCGATCGGATCGGACGCAAACGTGCGCTGATGATCGGCTCGTTCTGCACGCTGATCTGCTGCCTGATCTACTTTCCGATTCTCAACCAGAACTCGATCGCCATGACGATGGCCGTGATGGGCGCCTTTCTCGGCTTCACACAGTTCCAGAGCGGCATCCAGCCGGTGTGGTTCGCCGAGTCATTTCCGACCGAGGCGCGCTACACGGGGTCCGCACTGTCGTACTCGGGAGCCAACCTGCTCACCGGCGGCCCGATGCCAATCGTCGCCGTGGCGCTGCTCAATGCCTTTAACGGTTCCCCTTGGGCCATCGTAGCGGTCTGCGGCTCGCTGAACCTGATCTCCTTCCTGATGATCGCAATATCCCGGGAAACCAAAGACACGGCCCTGGAACGCTCTTCTACACACTGACACCATGACTCGCAAACTCTACATCCTCAATGGCTCCAACCTGAACATGCTGGGCGCGCGGGAGCCTCATCTTTATGGCAGCACTACGCTGAAGGACATCGAACAGAACTGCCTCGCGCTGGCCGACGCCCTCGAGTTCGACTGCGTATTCCGACAAACGAACAGCGAAAGCGGGTTGATCGACTGGATCCAGGAAGCGTTCTTGCAGGACGCCGCGCTGATCATCAATCCAGCCGGCTTTTCATTTGGTCGGATTCCGGTGCTCGACGCAGTCAAGCTCATCCGCCGACCAGTAGTGGAATTGCATATCACCAACATCCACCGACGCTCGGAGGAATATCGTCACTCGACGATTTCGGTGGCGGCTACCGCGGTAATTTGCGGGGCTGGCGCAAACGGATACTTGCTGGCAATCCGCGCGATTGACGATCTGTGGGGCAACCAGACCTGAGCCAGTTCCTCCATTCATGAAGCACGCAGGGCTCCTCGATGGAGCCCGCTTCGGCCGCAGCACCGGCTTACTCTGCGACGCTATCCAACGCGGCGGCACGAATGAGCCGTGTCTCTTGTGCCGTGATCAGATGGCCCGATGCCTTGAGATAGGCGGGGAAATCCGGATGCGTATCGCGTGCAAGGCACCGTCGTTCGTAGTCTGCCAGATCGTCATACCCCCACAGGTGGGTGAACTGGTTCTGCGGCCCGACCAGACTGGTCCAAAAACCGAGCGGATGTCCAAGCGTCTCGAGCAGGATTGGCATGGCGAGCCTGTCAAACACGTCGAGAAACTCGGGCATCTTGCGCAGCGCGATCGTGTAGACCCGGAAATCCAACAGGGGCTTTGCCAGATACATGGGGCGGGTGCTCATGCGTACACCTTCTCTTTGGAGGTCATGGCTTTGGTGGCGATCGCGTTACCGGTGACATAGCCGAACGTCATGTTCGGCCCATGGGTGATACCGGCGCCCGGATAGTTGCCGCCCATCACGCTGCGCCGGTCATTGCCGACCGCGTAAAGGCCCTCGATCTCGCTGCCGTCGGCCCGCAGCACCTCGCCGGTGACGCTAGTCCCGAGGCCGTCGAACGTGCCCAGATCGCCCATCACGACCTTCACCGCATAGAAGGGGCCGGTCGCAATAGGCGCAACGCAAGGATTGGGCTTGTTGTCCGGATCGGCGAGATAACGGTTGAACGATGTGCGACCGCGATGGAACGACGGGTCTTCTCCGCGCTCCGCATCGAGATTGTAGGCATGGACCGTCATCTCAAGCGCATCGGGAACGATCCCGCAATTGCGCGCCAACTCGCCGATCGTCTCGCCCTTGATCAGGTAGCCTTTGCGCAGCAACGGCCCCACTGGCATCGGCGCGGGCTTGGCATATCCCAGTCCATACTTGCCCAGCGCCACCTTGTCGCAGATCAGCCACATCGCCGTCTCCCGCTCACCCTCGCAGGCGCGCATCAACGCCGCGCCGACATCGTGATAGGAGTTCGATTCATTGGTGAAGCGCCGACCGCTCCGCAACACGCCAATCACGCCGGGCTTATAGCGGTCGAGCAGATGCGGGAATACGCCAGTGCGGCCCTTGCCGAAGGGCACCTTTGAGACAGGCATCCAGGCCGACGCATCGGCGAAGCCGAGCTTCACGGCACCACCCACCTTCTCCGCCATGGTCAGCCCGTCGCCGGTATTGCTGACGGGCGTGGGCGACAGATGCTCACCCCCACGCTTCACATGCGGATAGACCTGGGCGATACGCTTGAGATCGTGCGGGAAGCCACCACAAGCCAGCACGACGCCGTGCCGTGCGGTGATCCGAAGGTCGCCGTCCGCTACGGTCGCGCGCACACCGATCACCTTGCCGTCCTCGCTCAGCAGTTCCTTCACACGCGTCGACGTGAGGATCGGAATGTCGATCGCCAGTGCCGACTTCGCGAGCCTCGCGGCGAGCGCGTTGCCGCTCGTGACGTTGATCCCCCGCCGGTAGAGCGCCAACTCCTTGACGTGCGTTGCCAGACGGCGGGCCACATAGAGGAACGAAACAAGGGACCTGGTCGCGCGAAAGAAGTGCTTGAGGTCCGCATTCGAGGAATTGAACATCATTCCCATGAACGTGATCGTCTCGAGCGGCGGCTTGAGGCGGCGCATGTCCTTGCCCAGCCCGCGAATGTCATAGGGCGCGGCAAGGATCGAGCGGCCGATGTCGACGCCGCCGGGCGCATCCGGGTGATAGTCCGGATAGAGCGTGGGCACGAACTTCATCTCGGTCTCGCGTTCGAAGAACTCGACCATAGCCGGCCCGTTCTCGATAAAGCACTGGACCGCGGCGGCATCGAAGTTGTTGCCCGTCTCGCTCATCATGTATTCGCGCACGCGCTCGACGGTGTCAGCCGGGTTCTGCTGTCGGCCGTATTTGCTCAGCGGAATCCATAAGACCCCGCCCGACAGCGCGGTCGTACCACCGAACACGGGCTCCTTTTCGAGCACGATCACATCGAGGCCGCGCTTGCGTGCAGTGATCGCAGTGGCGAGGCCCGCGGCACCCGATCCGACCACGACCAGATCGCAAGTGATCTCCTTGGTCATATCCAATCTCCTTATCGTTATGGTGTGATCCAGCTCACGCGGCCGGGGTCGCGTTGAAACCGGGGCGCGGGACCATGTCCATCAGCATGCAATCGAGCCCGCCGTCGACGAGCAACTCCGCGCCATTGACGTAGGCAGCCAGGTCAGAGGCGAGGAACATGGCCGGGCCGGCGAGATCCTCTGGCTCGCCGATGCGGCGGCTCGCGGTGGCGGCGGCGCGGCGAGCCTCGAAGCCGGGCTCCTCATAGAACTTCGCGGACAGCGCGGTGCGGATCATGCCGGGCAGCACGCAGTTGCTGCGCACCCCGCGTGGGCCCCACTCCGCCGCCAACTGCCGCGAAAGCAGCAACACGCCCGCCTTGCTCGGGCTATAGGAACCGCTATTGGTCTGCGGATTGAGCCCCGCAATCGAGGCAACATGGACGATACTGCCCTTGCCCGCCGCCAGCATGTCGCGCCCGAAAGCTCGAGCACACGGGAGATAGCCGGTCAGGTTAACGGCGATGGCCTGGTTCCAGTCCTCGATCGAGACCGTCTCGAGAGTTCCGGCGCGCAGAAGCCCTGCATTGTTGACGAGCGCGCCGGCTGGCCCTAGCTCTGCGCGAACCTTGTCAGCAGCTGCGGCAACCGAGGCTTCGTCCGACACGTCGCAGCCGATCGCCTGTGCCACCGCACCGGCCTTCCGAAGTTCGGCGGCGAGCGCTTCAGCGCCGCCAAGATTCCGATCCACAAGCGCCACATGTGCTCCGACTTCGGCGAAGGCGCGTGCGATGCCGGCACCAATGCCGCTGCCCGCACCCGTGACCACGCAGACCTTTCCGTGCAGGTTCAGCGCGTACGGGGTCAACGCAGCTGCGCGATTTTCAAGTTCCTGTCTCATGTAATTACCTTCCTGAAATTTGTATGCGATTACGCTTCTCTGAAATTCGTATCGCCATTGAACGCCTCGAGCGCATATGGAACAATGGACAGAGATTACATAGAGCAGGACATAACGTGCATCATGGCCTCTGACCAGCAGCGCCGCCGGACCGTGCTGCATTTCGCGCTCTATGGCGCGGAAGCGGACCAACCCTGGGTCGACATGGTCCATTACGAACGCATTCCCCTGCGTGCCGGCCGTTTCGACTTCGACATCGAGCCGCACGTCCACGATGCGCTGATCCAGGTGCTCTACGTCACCGCCGGGGGCGGCGAGACCTTCATCGACGGCAAGACCTGGGCGGTCGTTGCGCCATGCCTGATCGTCGTGCCAGCGCGCTCGGTCCACGGCTTTCACTTCCGCAGCGACATCGACGGTCACGTCATCACGGCAGCGCAGTCCGCGCTGGAATCGCTGGCGATGACGGCCGCGCCCGAGCTGCTGGAATTCATCCGCACGCCGACCGTGCTGTCGATTGATCCCGACGTCGAGCGCGGCACACCTCTGGACACCCTGTTCCAGTCGATCGGGCACGAGGCGGAGAGCCACGAGCGCTGGCAGTTCACCGCAGGCGCTGCACTGACGATCGCCCTGTTCGTCAAGATCGGGCGCCTCAGCGAGAGCGCGCGGCTTTCAGCCAGTTCCGAGCAGCGGACAATGGCCGCCCGGATCGAGCGGTTCCGCGCCCTGCTCGACCGACATTGCCGTGAGCGGCGGCCGGTCGCCAGCTATGCCGACGCGATGGGCGTGACCACCGGCCAGCTCTCCCGCATCTGCCGCGCTACGTTCGGGGTCTCGGCAATCGAGGCGATCGATGCACGCTCGATCCATGAGGCCAAGCGGCTGCTCGGCTATTCGACGCTCAGCGTGAAGCAGATCGCCAGTGAACTGGGCTTTCAGGACGAGGCCTATTTCGGTCGTTTCTTTCGCAAACAGACGGGACTCCGGCCAACCGAATATCGCTCCGCGGCCCACGATCGATCCTTGCCGCCAGAAAAGGCGAGAGCGGGCTGACTCGCCCTCGCCCCCTGATCCGCTTCAGGCCGACAACCCACCTAGCCTCACGAACAGGTGCTCCGGCCCGGAGTTGGTCAGATTGTTGCCCCGCACATACTGGATCGGCCTTGCCGGATCGAGCGCAATAGCGCCAATCTTGCGGGCCAGAGCCTTCGTCGCGATCAGCGTCTCCAGTTTGGCGAGCGGCGCGCCAAGGCATTTGTGCATGCCGTTGCCGAAACCCAGATGGCCGCTGGAATCGCGGTCGATGTCGAACGTCTCGCCTTCGGCGAACTTGCGGCTGTCGCGGTTCGCAGCCGACAGCAGCAATCGCACCACCGCGCCCTTGGGCAGATCGACGCCCGCGATAGTGGTCGCCTCGGTGGTGATTCGGCTCACGCGCTGGACGGTACCGCGATAGCGCGCCACCTCCTCGACGAACCGGTCAGCGTCGGCGGGGTTTTCGCGGATACGTCCCAGCAGATCCGGCTGCTCGGCAAACATGCGAAAAGCGTTGGCGACAAGGATAGTCGTCGTGTCGTGCCCGGCGATGAAGACGAACGCGCACAGCTCCTTCGCTTCCTTTTCCGAAAGCAGCCCGTCCTTCCACATGCGCGCGATATGTCCGCCGATCGACTGGCTGTCGGTGAGAGCGAGCCGCTCCAGCGCTTGCTTCAGGTAGGCGAAGAAAGCTTGCGCGCTCTGCTCGTCGGTGCCGGTCCCGGGCGCATTGCGGGCGAGGCGCCCGAAATAGCTAAAGGTCTCGTCGGACCAGAACTTCATCTTTTCCTCATCCTCGTTCGGCACGTCGATCATCGTGGAGATGGTCGAGATGCTGAGCGGGATCGCGAAATCGTTGACGACATCACCGCCGCCTTTGGCAATCATCGCGTCGAGCAGGTCCTCCGCCCTTTGCGCGATCTGATCGATAAAGGGATCGAGCGCCAGCGGCAGGAAGGACGGCTGGACGACCTTGCGTAACCGCGAATGGTCGGGTGCATCGAACAGCGTCAGGAACGTCAGCGGCGGCGGGCTGACGACCTCGGAAGAAAACAGCTTCGGGTTACGGATCGCCTGATAGACATCGTCATAGCGCGACAGGAACCACACGTCCGAAGTCGACGACTGGCAACGCAGCACTGGCGCATGCTCCCGCATCCAGCGGTAGTGCTCGTAAGGATCGCCTTGCGAGCCGTCATCGACCACCTTGAATGGCTCCAACCCCTCGGGCCAGTCCAGTTCGTGTGAATAAGACGGAAGCGTGCTGCCCGTGAAAGGGCAACCTTGCGGCGCGCTCTGCGGCACGGCAGACGGGAGAGCGGGGGCCGCCGCGGCCACGGGTGCCTTCTTGCCCATCGCCATGCGCTCCAGCGCCCGGCTCATCGTGGCCCTGGAATGGAGCGCATGCAGCGCAATCACGTCCCGCGCCGCGTTCAGGTCGCCCAGTTCGAAGGCGGCGACAATGTCCCGGTGCTGCTGGACGATATCGCCGACGATCTCGATCTGGTCGGTCAGCGCGCGAGCGATGTAGTCCTGCACGGCCAGTTGCCGGTAGAGCGCGATCAACTGTGCGTTCCCGGAAGCTTCGATCGTGAACATGTGGAAGGCGTGGTTCGCCTCGATGTAGCGTGGAACGTCCGTAAAGTGCCGCCCGCGCACGAACGGCGCCGTCGCCTCGGCGAGCTGGCGGAAGGTGATCAATTGCTCGCTCGACAGCCGGCCCATGGTCAGCTGAGCCGCCCCCAGTTCGAGAGCCATGCGCAGGTCGAAGGCTTCATCGACATCGACAGGAGCGATGCGCTCCTCGCCGGTCTGGACCACCAGGCCTGTACCGGCGAACTTCTCATAATAGAAATTGTGCGGCGTCAGCCCTTCGGACGACAGAAAATCGCGTACCGCATCGACCATCGGCGGCGGGCCACAGAGGTAGACATCCGCATCGCCACCGTTGAGCTGGGAAGCGCTGATGTGGTGGGTCACATAGCCCTTGTTGGGATGGGCACTGTCGGGGCTGGAGACGGTGCAGGCATAGGTGAAGTTCGGCAGGCGCTGCGCATAGGTTTCGAGCCGGTCGATGCCAACCAGATCCTCATCGGTGTTCACACCAAGGATCATGTGGATCGGATACGGGCTGCCGTCGTCCTCGACGATCTTGTCCAGCATCGAGAGGAACGGCGCGAGGCCCGTGCCACCCGCCAGAAACAGCACCGGCCGTTCAATGGCGCGCAGGTAGAAGCTTCCCATCGGGCCGCGAAACTCGATTGCGTCGCCTACTTTGGCGGTTTCGCAGAGCCAGGTCGACATCACCCCTTGACGCACATTGCGCACAAGAAAGGACACGTGCGGCTCGGACGGCCCCGAGCTGACGGAGTAGGACCGTGTCTGGTCGGTGCCGGGCACCTGGACGTTGACATACTGCCCAGGAAGAAAGCCGAGATCCGCGCGGTTCTCGAGCTCGACCGAAAAGGCGATCGTGGTGTCCGACGCTCGTTGGCAGGCGACGATCCGTCCCCTGTGGGAGGAGGGGCCGGTACCCGAGACATCGGAGTTCGTGGCGATTTGGATCACGCAGTCGGAACATGGGCTCATCTGGCAGGTGAGAACCTTGCGGGCGCTCGCCTCCTCCGGGCTAAGCGCATCTTCCACGCAGTCGCCCAGAACGTACTCGCCGGACTCGCAGTCCGCCTTGCAGGTGCCACACACGCCATCACGGCAATCGAGTGGAATATTGATCTTCGCGCGAATGGCGGCGTCGGTGACGCGCTCGCCCTCCTCGCACTCGATGAAGCGGGTCACTCCGTCCTCAAAACGGAGGGTTATCTGATGGGCCATGGCGGTGTCTCCTCTAGAGCCGCCCGAACACGCCGCTCCGCTGGCGGTATGTTCGGGCGGGGTGGCGCGCGAGGTAGTTTTGTTTCTCGCAAGCGCCAAGGTGGGCTTAATGGCGCCAATTTAGAGCCTGAGCCGCGTTCCCCTCAATGGACAGAGACGACGTTCACCCGGACAAAACGTGCATTGTGATGGATGCCGGATGCCCATAGTAACCCGGACCTCACCTGCTTTCCGCGGCCAGAAAATACGCGTCGACCACATTAAATCCGTTGCGCTGCGGAGCCGGACTCAATCAGGCTAAACGACGCCTATCATCCAGATACCGCCCAGCGGCGCACGCGCAACAGGATGGGCGGGGACTCACGCACTGAACGTGTTCGACGGTCGATCCCGGTTTGGGAGGTCACATGTCATCGCTACGCGCAAACGATCTGCTCCATTCGAAGGAAGGATTCCGCCTGCATGGCCAGGACCTCGACTGCTGGCGCCGCTGGGGGCCTTATCTGAGCGACCGGCAGTGGGGCACCGTTCGCGAAGACTACAGCGACTACGGAACCGCATGGGAGTATTTCCCCCACGAGCATGCGCGCAGCCGCATGTACCGCTGGGGCGAGGACGGCATTGCCGGATTCGGCAACGACCCACTCGACTGGTGCGTGTCGCTCGCGCTCTGGAACGGGCGCGACCCCATCCTGAAGGAGCGGCTGTTTGGCTTGACCAATGCGCAAGGCAATCACGGCGAGGACGTGAAGGAGCTTTACTTCTACGTCGATGGCACGCCGACGCACTCGTACATGAAGATGCTGTACAAATACCCCCACGATGCGTACCCGTATCAGGACCTGATCGAGGAAAACGTCCGGCGCGGCGCCGATCAGCCCGAATACGAAGTCCTCGATACGGGCGTGTTCGACAACGATCGCTATTTCGACGTCTGGGTCGAGTACGCGAAGCACACACCCGACGACATCGTGATGCGCGTAACCGTCGAAAATCGCGCGGATCAGCCCGCGCCACTCCATGTGCTGCCGCTCTTCTGGGCGCGCAACCGCTGGGCGTGGTCAGGCAAGCCCGGCAAGCCGTCGCTCACGCTCGAGCCGGCGTCCGCCGAGGGCGCGCGCGTGATCGCGCACAATCCCGCGCTGGGCACGATGATCGTCACGGCCTCGGCGCCGCAGCCGATCGAATGGCTGTTCTGCGAAAACGAAACCAACGTCCGCCGACTTTTCGGCATCGCCGGCGCAGGCCCGTTCAAGGATGGCTTCAACGATTACCTCGTCGATGGCGACGAGCACGCGATACGCCGCGACGCGGGCACCCGCGCCGCCGCGCATGTGGCCCTGTCGCTCGCGCCGCACGAGCGCGCGGTGCTATATCTGCGCTGGCGTCCGGCGGCACTAACGGGCATCACGCGCGACGACGTGCCGCTCGACTTCGAAGCGCTGTTCGCGCGCCGGATCGCGGAGGCCGATGAGTTTTACGCCGCGCTCCAGCACGACATCAGCGACGCCGATGCGCGGCTCGTGCAACGCCAGGCGCTCGCCGGCATGCTATGGACGAAGCAGTATTACCAGTTCGACGTGACGCGCTGGCACGACGGCGACCCCGGTCAGCCGAAGCCGCCGAAAGGACGCCGGCACGGGCGCAACGCCGACTGGCGGCATATGTGCAACGGCGACGTCGTATCGATGCCGGACAAGTGGGAGTACCCGTGGTACGCGTCCTGGGATCTCGCGTTTCATGCCGCCGCGTTCGCAATGATGGACCCCGACTTCGCGAAGAAACAGTTGCTGTTGCTCGTGAAGGAACGGTACATGCATCCGAACGGGCAGTTGCCCGCCTACGAATGGGCATTCGGCGACGCGAATCCGCCCGTTCATGCATGGGCGACATGGCGCGTGTACGAACTCGACCGTGAAGTCACGGGCGTCGGTGACCACAAGTTTCTCGAGGTGATGTTCCACAAGTTGCTGCTGAACTTTTCGTGGTGGGTCAACCGCAAGGATGCAGAGGACCGCAACATCTTCCAGGGCGGCTTTCTCGGGCTAGACAACGTCGGCATCTTCGACCGCTCTTCCCCGCTGCCGACGGGCGGCCGCATCGACCAGGCGGACGGCACCGCCTGGATGGCCTCGTATGCGCTCGACCTGATGCAGATCGGACTCGAGCTCGCGATGACGAACAACGCGTACGTCGAAATCGCGGTGAAATTTTTCGAGCATTTCCTGTATATCGCAGAAGCCGTCGGTTGCAGCGAAGGTTGCAGAACGGGGCTATGGGACGGTCACGACGAATTCTTTTATGACGTACTGCATCTTCCAGACGGAACCCGTGTGCCGATGCGCGTCCGCTCGATCGTCGGCCTGATTCCGTTGTTCGCCGTGCATGTGCTCGAAGAACGCATATACGGCCACCTGCCCGGCCTGCGGGAACGGCTCGCCTGGTTTCTCGATCACCGGCCCAATCTCGCCAAACTCGTATCGCGTTGGACCGAACCCGGCAAAGGCAACACCACGCTGCTCTCGCTGCTGCGCGGATACCGGATGACGGCATTGCTGCGCCGCGCGCTCGACGAAGACGAATTTCTGTCCGATCACGGCGTGCGCGCGCTGTCACGCGTGCATCGCGATACACCGTACGAGTTCGATCATGGCGGCGCGCACGTCTGCATCGCGTATCAGCCGGCCGAATCGGAGTCGCGCGTATTCGGCGGCAATTCGAACTGGCGCGGGCCTGTGTGGATGCCCGTCAACTATCTGCTGATCGAATCGCTGTATGAATTCCATCGCTACTACGGCGACGAGTTCCGCATCGAATATCCAACGGGATCGGGCAACCGGTGCTCGCTCAGCGAGATCGCCGACGGTCTCGCGCGGCGTGTCACTACCCTCTTTCTCAAGGACGAGCACGGCGTGCGGCCCGTGATGACGGCTTATCCGCAGTTGCAGGCCGACCCGCGCTCGTCCGATCTCGTGCTGTTCCACGAGTACTTTCACGGCGACAGCGGACGTGGCGTCGGCGCTTCGCACCAGACGGGCTGGAGCGGTCTCGTCGCGCTGCTGCTACAGCCGCGTCTGATGAAGCTGGCCCACGTGGCGTCCGATACCGCTGCCGAAAACGTGCCGGCAGGCGCGCCAGTCGCCGAAGACGCGGTGCCCGCGATGGCGCGATAGACGGGCATCGAAAATCCGGAATCGATCGAGACGCGACTCCCGAAACTCTATGTCCTCGACCTATCGGACCAAAGTCTGATTGACCGACCTGAAGGTCACGTGTCTGATTGTTTCGGGAGGGTCCACGTGGCTACCGGAAGACGCGCCCCCTCGGGTAAGCGAAGACATGCTCGCACCCCAGCGGGAAGTTTCCTCTACATGGTCAAAGGCGAACCGCGAACGTTTCGGCCTCCGCTGCCGCATGAATCGTAGGAAGAGCGCAAACATGGACTGGAACCGCTGGTACAGCTTGAAGAGTTACCTCAGATCTTCCCTGTGGACGGTACCGCTCGTCGCGGTGGCGATCTATGCCGTGGTAAAGCCGCTCACTGAAATGCTGGGAAGGTGGATGATCGGACACGACATCCTCGATCCGAAAACCGGCCTTTTTGCGCTGTCCATGACTGGAGCGCGGTCACTTGTCGGCGACATCGTTTCCGCAGACCTGGCGTTTCTGGTGTTTACCTTCGGTTCGCTGCTCGTCGCAATCCAGGTCGCCGGCGGTCAATATACCCCGCGGATCATCGCGACCACCTTGCTGCGCGATAACGTGATCCGCAGCATCTCGGGATTGTTCGTATTCACGCTTCTGTTTGCCAACAGAACCCTGGGCTGGATGGGTGACAGCGAGGTGCACCAGCTTCAGGTATTCATTGCAGCGCTATTCGGATTCGCTTCTGTCGTCGCATTCCTTTTCCTGATTGATTATGCGGCGAAATGCCTGCGTCCAGTAAGCCTCGTGGCTCGGGTTGGGGAGCACGGGATCGCGGTCATCGAAAGCGTCTATCCCGACCCCGCGACGGGCCGAATCACCCCGCAGAGACTTGACCACGAGCGAGGCGTACCTGGCCGCATTGTTCGCCATAGCGGTACATCCGGCATCGTTCTGGCCGTGAATCTCGAAAGACTTGTCGCCAAGGCGAGGCGCACTAACTCGGTTATCGAATTCGTGCCGCAAGTCGGCGACTTTGTCGCGGTGGACGAACCCTTGTTTTATTTGTACGGAGACTCTGACGCAATCGATGAAAACCGGCTGCGTACACTGGTTGCTTTCGGGACTGAACGCACAATGGAACAGGATCCTATGTTCGCGTTTCGCATCCTTGTTGATATTGCGCTGAAAGCGTTGTCGGCTGCGATCAACGATCCAACAACAGCCGTGTTGGCCATCGATCAGTTGCAGCGGCTATTGCGTGTAGTCGGAAAACGGTCTTTGTACACCGAAGAGATAACGGATAAGTCCGGACTTGTGCGCGTCATCTATCGAACGCCGAACTGGGAAGATTTCGTGCATATCAGTTTCCGCGAGATACGTCAGTACGGCGCGGGCAGCATTCAGATCGCGCGGCGTCAGCGCGCGGCGATAGAGAATCTCCTGCAGTGCTTGCCGGAGCATCGTCACGACGCCTTGCGTGTCGAGCTGACCCTGCTGGACCGTGCGATCGGCTCGAAGCATCCATTTCCGGAGGACCTGGCGCTGGCCCGTATCCCCGACTCGCAAGGGCTTGGAGGCTCGGAAAGCTCGACAGCAAGGCAACCCATCGTTTGAGAGGCAAACCATGCGAAAACTCATCATGGGCATCGTTGAATTCCGGGAGAAAATGCTGCCGCAATACGCGCAGCAGTTCAGCAAACTCGCGCTCGCGCAGACACCTGATGCGCTCTTCATAACGTGCTCGGACAGCCGGGTCGTGCCGGATCTGCTGGCATCAACCCATCCCGGCGATCTCTTTACGATGCGCAACGTGGGCAATCTGATACCACCGGCGACTGCGGAGGGCGTCTCTACCGGAGATCTTTCCGAGGCGAGCGCGATCGAATATGCCGTGCTGGTGTTGAAAGTCGCGAATATTGTCGTGTGTGGACATTCGGAGTGCGGCGCGATGAAGGCCGTATTCTCCAGGCACGCCAAGCTGAAATCACCAAACCTCGATAAATGGCTATGCCACGCCAACAACGCAGCGTTTCGCCTCGAACAGGAAGGTCCGCTCGACGATAGCCTGAAAGCGCACGATCAATTGTCGCAACTCAACGTACTCGTGCAACTCGAGCACCTGATGACCTACCCGATCGTCCGCCAGCAGGTCACTGCCGGGGCACTCGTATTGAGCGGCTGGTGGTTCGACATTGCGACGGGCGCCATGTATGCCTATGAGCGCACGAGCCGCTCATTCGCAGTCGTCGATCGCACAATGGCTGACCGGATGATTGCGCGCCTTGCCGCACGGGCGAGATGACGGTTTGCGAATCCCGCGATGGAACCGTCATGTCGCTAGCGACCAATGCAATCCCTGCGTCGCGATGCAGACGGCAAGTTCTGTTTCAATGTTCGCTTCCGCACACTTTCTTGCAGAAGAACATGTCACCGCGAATATTGCTATCTACAGTTCATGCGTCGCATCTTAAGAGGCCCGCGCGCAGTTTTGGTTGCCAGAACGTGGCATGCAGCGCCTGTTGGCAACGGCATTGACTCACACTGACGAGGCCTACATGACCGATTTGAACACGCTGTGGACATACATCAAAAAGCACGCGCCACCCGGCGGCATCGAGGGCTTTGACGGCAGTCCCGGAAAATTTCGTGACTTGCAGCAGTACCACGAGAAAAAGGTCTCTCGATGGGAAAACGCGGGGGGCGCATCAGTCAGGAAGGCGGGTGAGTTGATTACCGGTCCTCTGGAGGTTTGCGGTCTACGGCGCGAAAGCACGCTGCTTTCTACACCGGACAATCCTAAGAGAATCGCCGTCGCGGCCATGCTGCTGGCGATGTCGATCGTCCTGAATCTCGATGAGGATACGCTCAGAAAGGCTAAACCCATTCTGGAAAGGCGCGATATTCTCGACCTCGAGACGCGGTTGAAAATTCTTCTGTCGACGGGCGATGTCTTCCAGTCGAAGCGATTTCCAAGTCTGCAGTTGAAGAACTTCAACAGTGTGTCGATCGGCTTCGAAAGTATTCAAACGACTTTCCTCCTCGGCGCGGAAAATGCCTTCGAGAGCGCCACCGATCTGCTGACGTTGATGCATCAGCGGCTTTTGCACGCTTCGTCCGGCATACCGGAACAGTACAAGGAAACATTCACCAGCTATTTCGGTAATCCAGACGACAAAGTGGATGTCGCGGCGCTTGGATTCCAAGGCGGCTCAGATCTGGGGTTGTCCGGTAGTCAAACCAGAAGCGCGTTGGTGCGCGCGGTGCTGCAATGCGTCTGGAAGGGCATCCAGATGAGGTCAGTGCGCCTCTATTACGGTGGCGGCAGCGTCATCCCCAATGTCCGGGCCTATGCCCCCGACCTCAAGACAGTTCGCCGCGACGGAAAAATAAACATACACCTGGCGATCGACTTCTTCGGTCTCGAACAACAGGTGATTCATGACGGAACGAGCATTAGCCGTGGCGCGGGCCTTATTCACGAGTTCACTCATGCACTGGCCGGGACGATAGACGTCGACCAGGCATTTATGCCAGGCCGATGCCGGGCGCTCGCAAGGGATAGGGATTTCGGACCGCGCGCGCTCGTCAATGCGCAGAGTTATGCATCGTTCGTTGAGGACGCATTCGGCTGACGGTTGTGCAGTCGACCGCATTCAGCCGCCCGCTGTTTGGATGGCTGAGAAGGGGTCCTTATGCACTTTTGAGGGGCGCATCGAGCGGGTCTCCCGCCTTCAGGCGATCAAGCGAACGATCGATAACTGCCATCCTGCATTCTGACTTGCACCTGGTAGGTGGCATCTTTGCGTACGGCATGTTCGATACCGTTACCGGCAAGGCCACCGCCAACTGCACCCGCTATCGTCGCCAGAACACGGCCGCGCCCTTGACCAACCTGGTTGCCCAGCAGCCCGCCTGCCACCGCACCGCCTACTGCGCCGAGCCCGGTGGTCGGCTCTTGCGTTTGGACTGCGTTGACCGCGACGACTTCCCCTGCATTAGGGTCGACGGTAGCCGGTCGAGGTGGCGGCTGGGTGGCATCACGGTAAATATCGTCGTGCGCGTACGGGGGCGCTGGCGACGACGCACTGCTGTGGTGGTGATGAACATGGGGTTCGCTCACCGTGTTGGTCCGCGTGCCTTGTTGCTCCGCATACGGTTGAGCCGAGTCGAGCGGCGTGCTGGCTGGCTGCCAGGCGACTGCTGCAGTTTGCGACAGCGGCGGCGTTACCGCCCGGGACGTCGGAAGCAGACCGGTCATTGCGGCGATGCCGGTGCCGCTGGCGAGAATCACAGCAACGGCAGCTCCGGCGACCAGAGGATGAATGCGACTGTGCGGGGACGAATCGGAAGGCAGGTTTGTGTTCATTGCTGGCTCCATGGTATGTGCCTGCAAGAACGCCAATGCCATCAAACCGGTGGACCCTGCTATTGTGAGATTTGTAAGCGGTTGTCGCTCGCCGGGACGCGTTGGCATCACCCGCTCCAACGGGCCACGATGCGTCACGCGCCTGCAAGCGATCCGCGTGCGGTGCGCACCTCCGGTAGAGTCGTGAAAAGGAAAAGTGCTTCGGCTGCTGTAGACCGCATTCGGCAGTAGCCGGCCAGAACGAGACAGTCGATTGAGCCTCCTAAATCGCCGACAATCGGACACGCACAAACTCGACGGGGGTGAAGGTGTCGCTGCACGATGATAACGAAAGCTACATCAGTCGGCTGAGGAAAAAGGTTGGAAGGGATTTGATTTTGAGTCCCTCCGTTGCAGCCGTGATTCACGATCATGAAGGTAAACTGCTGCTTCAGGAGAAATCGTCCGGAGAGGCGTGGAGTTTGCCCGCTGGTGGAATTGGACTGGGAGAAAGCCCGCAAGAGGCCATCATCCGCGAGGTAATGGAGGAGACCGGATATGCAATCCGCATTCACGGCATTCTCGGCGTGTTTGGCGGACGGCCGTTCCGATACACGTATCCAAGCGGCGACCACGTCGAATACGTAGTGACTCTGTTCCAATGCAAAATCATTGGCGGCTCCGGGATACCCAGCGATTCCGAAACCAAGTCAATTCAATATTTCGGAAGGCACGAGATGCCGGAACTGGCACTCCCGTATCCTAAAGATGATTTGTTTCGCCCTTTCTAAGATCACAGTCGGACGCCGTTGTTGCTTGACGTGCCTCCAGATTCGGCCATGAACGGACGGTCGTCGGCGAATACTGAATCGTCGACAATTTCGACGCGGCGAACGGCCAGTAGAATGTGGCGGATTACCCAGATACCCTTTCCCGCGTTCGCCTGGTTGGAAAAAGCAATGACTCATGTGATCCGCATCGTCCGATGGGAGGCGTTAAGCCCGGCCCAGAAAATCGACGTTGAGAATTTGAAGATTTCCGATCAACAGATTGAGTATGCTGGGCCAACTCACCGCGCAGTCGAGGCTTGCATATCCGAGCTGACTGGCGAAATCCAAGGCGCGGCTATCTTCCACATGGAAGTAATTGTAGGTTTTCTCGTTCTGAAGAGGCGAAACGCCGCCCCCAGTTGGGCTTCAATGGGAGCCGCCGTCATTTCGGCCCTACGTATCGACTTACGCTTCCAAGGTCTAGGAATCGGAACGGCTGCGCTCCAGCGTCTGCCGGAATGGCTTTTGACCCACTGGGCCGACACCAAGTCCATTATGCTTTCCGTCGACGAAGAGAATGAGACCGGGCGCCGTTCGTATGCGAAAGCCGGCTGGGTGGATCTGGGAACCCGGGACAAGGGAAGAATCGGGTGGGTTCGCTATATGAAGCGCGACCTGCAAACGGTGTTTGCTGTCTCTGACTGAGCTCAGGGCAAGAACTCGCTTCGGCCACAACCGGTCACGCGGAAAGGCGGCGACAATTTTCGTTCGACGTATCCTTGAGGATCGATGTTCCGACACTCTTGGCCAACGATCCCGATAACAAAACCCGATGCAAGCACATCTCAGAATAGCCAGACCTGTCAGCGACCTTTCGCGGACAGAAAGCATGTATTGCGCAGCGCTCAGCCTCGTTGTGCTGGCGAAATTTCAAGACCATCAGGGGTTCGACGGGTTGATGCTCGGACGTTCCGGCATGGACTATCACTTCGAGTTCACACAGTGCCGCGAACATCCGGTAGCGCCAACACCAACACGTGAGGATTTGCTGGTGTTTTACGCCCCGGATCGAGTTGAGTGGCAGTCGACTTGCGATCGTCTCGCCGAGAGCGGATTTGTTTGCGTGGCGTCGCTCAATCCTTATTGGGACGTGTCAGGTAAAACATTTGAGGATCACGACGGCTACCGAATCGTTTTGCAAAACTCGGCGTGGCCCTCATGATGCATGCGTAATGCATTTGGATGCCGTCTCGATCGCTTTGCAGCAAGTCGCACGGTCGCGTGAGAGGCGAACTCCGGCCACAAGCTGTCGCTCGACAGTGGCTCTCAAAAGCGGCCGCTCACTGACGTTGACCTACGGAGCGGCAGGCTCTAACATGCCTTTCATGCTCGCTTACGCCCATTACCCCTCCCGCCTCGTTCGCGCATGCTGTCACGGCCTGCCAGGGGGAGCTTGCGTCTAGCGCGCCAATCTGCGTCACGTCCAAGCCTCAACTGGCCACCCGTTGCGAAAACGGTGGCCTTTTTGTTTTTCACGATCGCTCCACCACACAAAAATTCCGATGCCACTCGTCCTGTATGACACCTGGTCGCGCGCCCTGCGCCCCTTCAAGCCGATACAAGCCGATCACGTCGGCCTGTATTGCTGCGGGCCTACGGTGTACGACCACGCGCATATCGGCAATCTGCGGACCTATGTGTTCGAAGACGTGCTCCGGCGCGTCCTGATGCTAAACGGCTACCCCGTGCAGCACGTCGTCAATATCACCGATGTTGGCCATCTGGTCTCCGATGCCGATGACGGCGAAGACAAGATGGAGAAAGGAAGCCGGCGAACGGGAGAGTCGGCATGGGCGATCGCCGAGCGTTATACAGAGGCTTTCCTGACCGACTGGCGAGCGCTCAACTTGCTGGAGCCTTCGGTCTGGTGTCGGGCAACCGACCATATCGCGGATCAGGTCGCCTTCATTGTCACCCTTGAACGCGCCGGCTACACGTACCAGACTGCAGATGGCGTGTACTTCGACACCAGCAAGCAGAACGACTACGGCTTTCTGGCTCGCCTGGACCACGAGGGCCTGCAAGCCGGCAAGCGAGTTGCACCAGGCGAGAAAAAACGCGCCACGGATTTCGCGCTATGGAAATTCAGCCCGGCTGATTCCCGGCGGCAGATGGAATGGGACAGCCCTTGGGGACGCGGCTTTCCCGGCTGGCACATCGAGTGCTCGGCGATGTCGGCCAGGTACCTGGGGTCCTGGTTCGATATTCACTGCGGAGGTGAAGACCACATCGCCGTGCATCACAGCAACGAAATCGCGCAGACGCAAGCCGCGCACGGTACCCGGCTCGCCAACTTCTGGATGCACGGCCATTTCCTCACACTGGACGCTACGAAAATGTCCAAGGCGGGCGGTGACTTCCTGCGCCTGCAGACATTGGTCGACCGCGGAGTCGATCCGCTGGCGTATCGCTACCTGTGCTTGACGGCGCACTACAGAAGCTCCCTGCGTTTCAACTGGGATGCGCTTGAAGCCGCAAGGGTCGCGCTCGACCGGCTACGCAACGTCTATGCGAGTTGGCCCACCGGTGGTACGGCGGATGAGCGTTTTGTCGCCCGGTTCAACGCTGAGGTCAATCAGGATCTGAATCTACCGCGCGCACTAGCCGTGCTGTGGGATCTGGTGAGGAGCGATTTGCCGCCGGCCACGCGACGGGCCACCGTTGACAGCTTCGATTCTGTATTTGGGTTGCGACTGCCCGATTGGCAGCCTGACAAGCGGGACATTCCCGCAGACATTGCTGCCTTGGCCGAGCAGCGCGAGAAGGCGCGCGCCAACAGCGATTGGGCCCAAGCCGACCGCCTACGTGACACATTGAGAGCCTTGGGATGGCAAATCGAAGACGGTGAGCGCGGGCTACGACTAACCCGGACTGTCAAAGGAATGACGACACTTGGGGATGGCTGCCGGTGACGCTCGAAAGATTGGCGGCTGTGCGTCCTATGCCCTTGTGGGGCGCACAACCACAGGCGAGATGGCACCCGCTCGGCGCGACCGGTTGAACGTCTGCTTCGCACGCGATCGACCGGTTGAATCCGCCGTCGGTCCCAGCCTTTCACGTAGCGCTCGCTCAGTGTGGGTTGACTCTTGCCGAATGACCTAGACTCCGGTGTCTCAAAAAATCGACCGGCCGGTAAGCGTGGTCAACCGTTCAAGCGCCTGGACGCCCGCAAGTGAGTTGCCGTTCGCGTCGAGTCCGGGCGACCAGACGCAAACGGCCATTTCCCCCGGCAGCACCGCGACGATGCCGCCGCCCACGCCGCTTTTCGCTGGCAAGCCGACGCGATACACGAAGTCACCGGCCGCGTCGTACGTGCCGCATGTCAGCATAAGAGCGGACAGGCGTTTGGCCGAACTCGCGTCGAGGATACGTTCGCCAGAGATCGGCGCGACGCCCCCGTTGGCGAGAAAGAGTGCCGCCTTCGCCAGTTCGACGCAGTTCATCGATATCGCGCATTGACGGCAATACGCATCGACGACAGCCTCGGGCGGCATCTCCAGGTTGCCGAAGCTCGCCATGAAATGGGCCATCGCGCGATTGCGGTGTGCGTGCTGCAATTCGGACTGAGCCACGCGCATATCATAGTCGATCGTCGATTCACCCGTCAGCCGCCGCATGAATTCGACGAGCGCTGTCTCCGCGTTGACGAAGCGGCGGCACAGCACATCGGTGACGACCAGTGCGCCTGCGTTGATGAACGGATTGCGCGGCTTGCCCTTCTCGGCTTCGAGTTGCACGAGCGAATTGAAGGCCGTACCCGACGGCTCACGGCCCACGCGCTGCCACAACGCATCGCCCAGCAGCCTGAATGCCATCGTGCACGCGAACAGCTTGGAGATGCTCTGAACTGAAAAGCGCGTATCGGCTTGTCCTACGCGATACACGTCCCCCGCCGTCGTGACGACGGCCAAGCCGAAGCTGTTGGCGGGCACATTCGCGAGTTCGGGAATGTAGTCCGCGGCGCGGCCCGCGGTGCGCCACGGTTCGATGTCGCGATGGATCTGTTCGAGGATCGCTTGATAGTTCTGGTCGGACATTGGTGGCTGCATCCAGGATGCTCTTGAGCATGGGTCGCGATGATACCGCAGCCAGGCAGCGTTCGGTGCCTCGCCCACAGTGTCGCGCACCTTTACGAAGAGGCTGGAGCCGGCGATGAGTCATTCCGGCGACAGGTTGCTGGCGCTCCGCGAAAATGAACTGATGTACGGTCCTTCGGCAATGACCAGGAGTAAGCGCCTCATCTCGGCCGTTCTCTAAGCAGCCATAAATGGAGGTAATTTGGTTCCCACCAAATTTTTTGGCGGGAACCAAAGTGGCCGACATAGTAGATGGCAAGAACGAAGCGCCCGGTAGGCGCCCGAACTTTCCGCGCGAATTCAAGCGACAGCTGGTCGAACAGACCTTCGAACCGGGAGCTTCCGTATCGCTGGCCGCGCGTCGCAACGACATTAACACCAACCTGCTGTTCAGATGGCGTCGCCAATATCTTCAAGGCGTATTCGGAGCACCACATCCGGCGCATGTGCAACAGCAGTCAGAGGTTGACGTTGCACCGTTTCTTCCGGTGAGCGTTGTCGCCGAAACCGAGACATCGATGTCCATGCGCGAGGCTGTGTCGGAGAACGTCTGCGAGATCGAATTTGACCGTGCACGCCTGCGCATCCGCGGCAACGTGTCGCCTGATATGCTGCGGTTACTGGTACGAGAACTGTCCCGATGATCGGGCTGCCGGCGGGCACCCGCATCTGGATTGCGGCTGGCGTCACCGACATGCGTTCCGGATTTCAGGGCCTGGCGGCGAAGGTGCAAACTGCACTGGAGGAGAATCCGTTCGACGGGAACGTCTTCATCTTCCGGGGCAGGCGCGGTGACCTCATCAAAATCCTGTGGGCCACGGAGGACGGGCTATGGCTCCTGGCGAAGCGGCTTGAGCGAGGGCGGTTTGTCTGGCCGCAGGCCGACGGCGGTAAGGTCCATCTGACACAGGCACAACTCTCGATGCTACTCGAGGGCATTGACTGGCGGCAGCCGCGTCGAACCGCGGCGCTATCGGTGTTGTAAACGCTTCGGGGCACGCGTAAACTCCGGCGCATGACCGATGATGCCCGTCTTCCGGATGACGTCGATGCGCTTAAGGCCTTGCTGCTGGAGGCTCGTGCCCAGCTTGCCGAGCGCGATATCGAGATCGAACAGCTCAAGGCCCAGATCGACAAACTCAAACGGGTGCAGTTTGGCCGCAAGTCCGAGCAGCTGGACCGGCAGATCGAGCGGCTCGAAACGGAACTGGATGAGCTGAGCGGTGGGCGCGGTGTCGCGGATGTTCGCCGCGACCGCACATCGGGCACAAGTGTGCCCGCCGGCGCAGCAGCCTCGAAGGAGGCGTTGCCGCCCCATCTGCCGCGTGAAGAGCGCGTGCTCGAACCCGATCCGAGCTGCCCGAACTGCGGCAACACCATGCGGCCACTCGGCGAGGACGTGTCCGAGCAGCTTGCCCGTGTCGCCGCCATGTTCAAGGTGATTCGCACGATCCGCCGCAAGGCGGTCTGCACCTGCTGCAATCACATCTCGCAGCCGCCGATGCCGGGCTTGCCAATTGAGCGCAGCATCGCGCATCCGGGCCTGCTTGCTGACATCCTCGTTTCGAAGTTCGCTGATCATCAACCGCTGTACCGGCAGTCGGCAATTGCCGCGCGTGACGGCGTTAAGCTCGACCCCGCCAGCATGGGGCGCTGGGTCGGCCAGTGCGAGGCTTTGTGCGAGCCGTTGACCGAAGCGCTGCGCGTCTACACGATGGCAACGTTCAAGCTGCACGCGGACGACACGCCGATCCCGGTGCTTGCACCGGGCAACAAAAAGACGCGCACGGGTCGCCTGTGGGTGTACGTTCGCGACGACAGCCGTTCGGGCTCGACGGACCCGGCCGCAGTCTGGTTTGCCTACTCGCCCGACCGAAAGGGGATACATCCGCAGACTCATCTGGCCGGATTCAAGGGCGTCCTGCAGGCCGACGCCTACGGTGGTTTCGACGAGCTGTATGCAGGCGGCAAGATTCGTGAGGCGGCTTGCTGGGATCACGCGAGACGGTACATATACGACGTTCATGTCCGCACGCCGACTGAGTCGACAAGGCACGTACTCGAGCTGATCGGCGAACTCTACGACATTGAGGCTGATATCCGGGGCGAGCCCGCCGCCGAACGATTGCGCGTACGGCAGGAGAGAAGCCTCGCGGTGCTCGCGACCATCAAGGCGTGGATGACGGACAAGATCGCGACCCTGTCGGCAAAATCCGAGTTGGCCAAGGCGATACGCTACTCGCTCAATCAATGGAACGCACTCGTTCTGTACTGCGAAGACGGTCGTATTGAGATCAGCAACGCTCTCGCCGAAAACGCTCTGCGCTGTGTAAGTCTGGGGAGGAAAAACTTCCTGTTTGCAGGCTCCGACAGTGGAGGCGAACGGGCCGCTGCCATGTACGGTCTGATCGGCTCGTGCAAACTGAATGACATCAACCCCCGTGCATATCTGGAATACATCCTGACTCACATCGCGGACCACAAAATCAGTCGCATCGACGAACTGCTGCCCTGGAACATGGTCGGCAAGTTGCCCACGCAATCCACTCCGCCGTCAGCGACAACCTGATCGCCGCAACGTCTCCTGCCGGTATCCGCGAGGTATCGATCAACGCGTTACCGATAGCGTGCCACATGCGCGCGACACATCACGAACGGCCGACGCGAGGCGCTTACGCTGGGATCACGCGAGACGGTACATATACGACGTTCATGTCCGCACGCCGACTGAGTCGACAAGGCACGTACTCGAGCTGATCGGCGAACTCTACGACATTGAGGCTGATATCCGGGGCGAGCCCGCCGCCGAACGATTGCGCGTACGGCAGGAGAGAAGCCTCGCGGTGCTCGCGACCATCAAGGCGTGGATGACGGACAAGATCGCGACCCTGTCGGCAAAATCCGAGTTGGCCAAGGCGATACGCTACTCGCTCAATCAATGGAACGCACTCGTTCTGTACTGCGAAGACGGTCGTATTGAGATCAGCAACGCTCTCGCCGAAAACGCTCTGCGCTGTGTAAGTCTGGGGAGGAAAAACTTCCTGTTTGCAGGCTCCGACAGTGGAGGCGAACGGGCCGCTGCCATGTACGGTCTGATCGGCTCGTGCAAACTGAATGACATCAACCCCCGTGCATATCTGGAATACATCCTGACTCACATCGCGGACCACAAAATCAGTCGCATCGACGAACTGCTGCCCTGGAACATGGTCGGCAAGTTGCCCACGCAATCCACTCCGCCGTCAGCGACAACCTGATCGCCGCAACGTCTCCTGCCGGTATCCGCGAGGTATCGATCAACGCGTTACCGATAGCGTGCCACATGCGCGCGACACATCACGAACGGCCGACGCGAGGCGCTTACGACCAGGAAGGCGAACGCCACATCACCTTCGACGGCTGGGATCGGCCCAATGTGAGACGTTCGATCCTGAATCCCAGGTCGTTGACAGTTGCCGTTCAGACTCCTCGCTTGCTCCGCGGGTGACAGCGCAGTCGTTGAAAATCGTCATGTTGTGCCGACAATCGAGTCAATAGCGATACTAGGAATTCGCGTCATCAAGAATCCATTTTGCGCGCGACCAGATCGTACCCGTTCTGATGCAGCGTCAGCTTTTCGGCGATCCCTTGATCGTCCATTTCGAAGGTAATCTGCGCGTCAATCAACTTCGCAAAAAATCGGTGTTCGGCATCGGGATACAGCGCGATTCTCGGTTGCCCGGTACCTTGGGTGAAAAGTTGTCCCTTGTCGACCGTCATCGTCAGGATGAAGTCCGGACGCAGCCAGAAACGCCCTGCATAGGATTGCAAGCGGACGGGATCGACGTCGATCTCGTTTCGAATCTTGACCGGTTGCCGTAGGGGTTTTTCGGGTTTCAAGAGATGCAAGCCAATGTCGCCGACGTCGAACGCCGCGTTCGCCAACACCACGACGCCTCGTGATGCGCGACGATCGAACCCGATGAACGACCGGCACCCCAGTGTTCCTCCGGTATGGCCGAACCATTCTGGTTCGCCATCTGTGCTGCCGACGCCCATTCCCCAACAAAGTGGAATGACCTGGTCTCCAAGCTGCCGACGTATGTCGAGCGTATTGCCAATTGCTTTATCGAGTGCGGACGGCCGATGACCCATCACGGCTTCGAGAAATTGCAGTTGATCACCTACCGTCGACACCAACGCCCCTGCCGCTCCAAACACCTGACCGAGATCCATCCGCTGCGCGAAACGCAGGTCGAGGTCGTGACCAGGGATGCACCTCCTTTCAATCTCGTCAGGCAGTGCGATGGCCGTACTCGCCAGTTGCAGCGGTGTGAGGATGCGAGCCCTCAGCACGGTTTCGTAATCCGTTCCTGCCCGACATGCAAGCGCATAGCCCAGCAGGCCAACGCCGAGGTTCGAATACTCGAACTCCGAGCCGATGTCACGGGTCAGTTCGTAGCGGGCCAGGAACGCGTAAAGAAGATCGATCGTGTAACCCGAGAACGGGTCGGGTGAACCGTTCCCGGCCATGTTGTCGGGGTGACGGGGCAACGCGGATGTATGCGTCGCAAGATCATGTAGAGTGATAGTCCTGCCGTTGCGTTCTGGTACGGCCGGATTGCCGGGCAAAAGACGCTGAACTGGCTCATCAAGCGAGACTTCGCCACTCGCGATCATGTCCGCGAGCAGGATCGCGGTATACACTTTCGTCACTGATCCAATTTCGAACGCAGTGTGCTGGTCGGGGATACGGGCGTCGTTCTGATCGAATCGGCCATAGCCGACAACGCGCCGCTCGCCGTCGCCCGCCATTCCAACGACGATTCCCACGCCTTCGTGGCGGGTATCGATCCGGTCCGAAAGGATGCGTCGGATTGCGTTGTCATCGAGAAAGCGAGTACTGGGTGTAAGGGGATCTTTCGATGGCATGGGGCTCCTCTGTGAAGGTCGGATTAATCACGTCGGAGCTGAAGTAGGTGGCAGCTTGCGTCCACGTGGTCGTCAAATGGAAGACAAATCCTCACTTTCATTCGCTTGGGCTGCGCAACGAAAAATGAATAATGGGCGAGTTGGGGGCGGTGCGCCGCTCCCGTTTGTCGCGTGGCCACCATCGCACCAAAGATTGCAGTAGTGGTAAGGCAATTCCGGTAAGTCGACACCCCGAAGTGAATTTGCGCCGTCCTGGAGAGTTCAGCCTCTCAAGGGACAGTGGCAAGTTCATCGGTCTAGCGGCAGTTAGTGTCTATATAGGCCAGACGATCACGTTCAAGCAGGCCATACAACGCGCTATCTGACACCTCGTCGCCAACTATCCAACGATCACGCAACAACCCTTCACGGATAAACCCGAGCCGCTCGAGAAGACGCGCCGAGGCTGAATTCCGTGGGTCGATATCCGCTTCAATCCGGTGTAAATTCAGCGTGCCGAAACCATGCTCGATTATCGCAGAAGCCGCCTCTCGCATAAATCCGTTTCCCCAATGCTTGCGTTTCAGACTAAAGCCTATCTCCGCGCGCCGGCATTGCTCGGCGGTTTCAAGAGTGAAGCGCAACAGCGGGTTTAATGTTTAGAGCCTTGAGGTTGACTTGCTGAAGCAAGGGTCGCGGCGAAGACCTCGAACGGCGAATGGAAGGCATGAGTGGCACGAGGTCGGCTGTTCAGACTGTCGGCGATAGCGTCAAGTTCGTCCTGACTGTAGACCGAAAGGGCCGTGCCTTTGGGCAGATACTGGCGCAGCAGCCCGTTGGTGTTTTCGCAAGTGCCGCGTTGCCAGGGACTGTGCGGGTCGCAGAAGTACACCTTCACGCCGGTTGCGGCGGTGAGTTCTTGATGCCGCGACATTTCTTTGCCCTGGTCGTAGGTGAAGCTCTGCCGTAATGGCGCGACAATCGAATTGAGTTTGGCGGAGAAGCCGGCCAGCGCTGAAGCGGCGGTGGCATCTTCCATCCTGGCAAGCAGCACCAGACGGCTGGTCCGTTCGACCAGCACGCCTACCGAGGACTGGTTGCCGGCACCCTTGATGAAGTCGCCTTCCCAGTGCCCAGGCAGCAGTCGGTCTTCGATTTCGGGCGGCCGCACATGAATACTGACCATGTCGGGAATCTGTCCGCGCCGGTCTGTGCCCCGTGTACGCGGCATGCGCGTGCTGTGGCCATGGCGCAAGCACGCAATGAGCTGACGGCGCAGTTCGCCGCGCGGCTGGGCGTAGATAGCCGTGTAGATGGTTTCGTGCGAAACCTGCTGGGTCGGGTCGGTCGGATACATACGCTTCAGTGTGCCCGATATCTGCTGAGGTGACCATTTCCACTCGAGCAGAGTGAGAACGATGCGCCAGCAGACGCTTTGCAGGCAAAGCTTTGGGGGGCGGCGACCCGCGCTGCGGCGTGCGGCACTGAGCGCTTCAGCCGACACGGACGCGTAGCCAGCAGGCAAGCTGTTTCGCGCCAGTTCACGGCTAACGGTGGCTGGCGAGCGACCGAGTATCCGGGCCATGGCCCGGATACTCGAACCCTGCAGATGCAGACTTGCAATGATCAGGCGCTCTTCAGGCTGAAGTTGTTGATACTGAGTTCTTTCGTGCATCGCAACACCTTATACGAAACAGGTGTTGCACTTCAGATTTGAGGCCGCCCTCGTTCGCATTAAAGAGAGCGCAGTCGCCGAGCACTTCACGGGTCGCCCGCAATTCAACTACGCAGATGAAATCCTGGCCGTCGGCTGACGTCTTCAATTTGCGTGAGACGCGATCCGTTGCCTGGTCTAGCGATGTCATCGCTCGAAACGGAAAATAGCGCATTGCCTCAGGATCTGACCAGATCGCAAACAGCCCTTGCGCGTCCTCATGACGCAGCGGCCGCAGAATGAGACGCGTGGTAGTCAATGTGACCGGTTCAAAGGTTGTCATGACGAAGGCGGTGCATCGGGAAAGGATGGTTCTATTAAAGCACGTGAGCAGGCAGCGTGTCTGGGCAGTTAGCTGTACCCACAGCCGTCTGCCGGGAACGTCAGGCTAACTCTTGAGCAGCCCATCGCTTTCGAGCGCGTCAGCGGGGATGGAGTCGTCGATGCGCGGCCACTCTAACTCGACATGTGCATTCCAGTGGTGAAGTGCTTTCGCACGACCGTCCTCATCGAGAACGAATTCAAACGTGATGTCCGGGAAATCGCTGCTGCGAAATTGCAGGCCTTTGAATGGCTTTAGGACATCGGCCGGTTCGCCCGGATGAAACAATGCAATATCGTTGTCTCGACTCAGCTTGACACCGACCTTCCTCCCAAGAGGCGTTTTGTACGTGCCGACAAGTCTTGCAAGGACGCCCGCATCGGGTCGCGTTGGCAGGCGAACGAACACCGCTTCCGCCTGATCAAGCCGTATCGCCGCGCGATCTATATCGCCGAGCATGCTCGTGAGGAACGAAACCGACCACGCGCCATTCGTCTCGTCATTAGCCGTGTCGAAGCGGTCGTAATGGAAATGGTTAAGGGGCAGCTTGACCTGACGGAATGCGAACTGGAGTTGCGTGCCGTCAATTGTGATATCCAACGTTCCATACGCCGGGTGCTCGTACGAGCCGGCGTAATCCGCCAAGTTGTGCGACGGCTGTGTGTTCGGAACCGCACGTGGCACGGCCCGTTCTCGCGCCTCGCGCATTGTCGCCTTTGCCTTCCTGCGAAAGTCGAGCAGGCGCGCCGTCCAGTCGGTCTCTTTGAGGCCAAGCGCGCGACTATAGATATCGAAGCCGATCGCGTTGCTTAGCGGGGCGCAATGGTCGCCTATCACGAATACAGAAACACCGATCTTCTCTTCCGGCAGATATGACACCTGCGAATGAAACGCACGCAGCGTGCCGCCATGACTCGTCAACAGATGACCCCGAAACGCGGCCGTCATGCGTCCCATGCCGTAGATGCCGTTAAGATCGGTTTTGAAGCCGAACACGTCACTCATTTCGGTTGGCCACGGCAAGCCGAGAGCGAGCGTCGCTTTTAGAACGCTCTCGGGTATGACTTGCTTGCCGTCGATCCGTCCGTCGTTCATCAGCATGATCGACCAGCGCGCGATGTCCTCCAGGCTGGAGACGATGCTGCCCGCCGGACTGCACTCGTCATCTTTCGGCGCAGGTGGTTGCCAAAATTCATTACTGTCGCGTCGTTCAGAGAAAGGTAACGCGTAGTCTCCCTGGTCGTCGGCTTTTGCGTCGCCATACGTGAACAAGGTTCGGTGCATACCAAGGGGCACCAGAATCTCGTCGCTGATGAATTGTTCCCATGGCTTACCGCTTATCAGCTCGATGATATGGCCGACCGCTTCGTACATCATGTTGTTGTAGATGAGCCGCGAGCGCAGCGGAGCAATCGGCTTCATGAACCGGATGCGATCAAAGAGATCCTTCGTCGAGTAGTCCGATTCGTACCAGATCATGTCATAACGCGGCACACCGGTTTTGTGCCCGAGCATGTCGCGTAATGTGACTGCCGCATCAAGTGACTGATCATAAAACCGCAGACTGGGTACTGCATTGCGAATCGGTTCATCGAAACTCAGCAGGCCGCGTTCAACCAGCAGACCTGCAGCGACAGCGGTAAAAAGTTTCGTATTCGACGCGATTGGAAACAGTGTCGAGGAAGTAAATGGCCGCGCTTTCGCAACGTCACGATGGCCGTACCCCTGCGTCATCACGACCTCGTCATTCCTGACAATACTCACACCGACTCCCGGCACGTGCCAGTCACGCACGAGAGTTTCCATATACCTCCCGAAATCCCCCAAATCCAGTTTGCTCGAATCGCTTGACATAGAGTGTTCCTTCTAATCAAAAGTTGATTGTTAGAAAAGCCGAATGTATCGGGAGCAGCGTGACGGAGCGGTTGGCAGCCGGTGATTCTAGCGAGAAAAATAAAGCAGCAACGGAATGGCGCACAAAGTCGCCTGAATGACGATTCAGGGGGCGGTTTCAAGAGTGAAGCGCAACAGCGGGTTTAATGTTTAGAGCCTTGAGGTTGACTTGCTGAAGCAAGGGTCGCGGCGAAGACCTCGAACGGCGAATGGAAGGCATGAGTGGCACGAGGTCGGCTGTTCAGACTGTCGGCGATAGCGTCAAGTTCGTCCTGACTGTAGACCGAAAGGTCCGTGCCTTTGGGCAGATACTGGCGCAGCAGCCCGTTGGTGTTTTCGCAAGTGCCGCGTTGCCAGGGACTGTGCGGGTCGCAGAAGTACACCTTCACGCCGGTTGCGGCGGTGAGTTCTTGATGCCGCGACATTTCTTTGCCCTGGTCGTAGGTGAAGCTCTGCCGTAATGGCGCGACAATCGAATTGAGTTTGGCGGAGAAGCCGGCCAGCGCTGAAGCGGCGGTGGCATCTTCCATCCTGGCAAGCAGCACCAGACGGCTGGTCCGTTCGACCAGCACGCCTACCGAGGACTGGTTGCCGGCACCCTTGATGAAGTCGCCTTCCCAGTGCCCAGGCAGCAGTCGGTCTTCGATTTCGGGCGGCCGCACATGAATACTGACCATGTCGGGAATCTGTCCGCGCCGGTCTGTGCCCCGTGTACGCGGCATGCGCGTGCTGTGGCCATGGCGCAAGCACGCAATGACCTGACGGCGCAGTTCGCCGCGCGGCTGGGCGTAGATAGCCGTGTAGATGGTTTCGTGCGAAACCTGCTGGGTTGGGTCGGTCGGATACATACGCGTCAGTGTGCCCGATATCTGCTGAGGTGACCATTTCCACTCGAGCAGAGTGAGAACGATGCGCCAGCAGACGCTTTGCAGGCAAAGCTTTGGGGGGCGGCGACCCGCGCTGCGGCGTGCGGCACTGAGCGCTTCAGCCGACACGGACGCGTAGCCAGCAGGCAAGCTGTTTCGCGCCAGTTCACGGCTAACGGTGGCTGGCGAGCGACCGAGTATCCGGGCCATGGCCCGGATACTCGAACCCTGCAGATGCAGACTTGCAATGATCAGGCGCTCTTCAGGCTGAAGTTGTTGATACTGAGTTCTTTCGTGCATCGCAACACCTTATACGAAACAGGTGTTGCACTTCAGATTTGAGGCCGCCGGGTGATTGCCCGCTTCGCGGTCAAGGCCGCGCGTGAAATTGGCCTCGGTGAATATTGAAGGGCCGCTATATGCAATTCGAAGGCCGTTCAGAGTCGCGTGCTAGCGGTCGCAGCCTTGCGAGGTTCAAACGGCGTATGCGCACTGCATGAGGGGCGCCCGGCCATGAAGAGGTACTCAGGCTTGTCACTCAAATGAATGCTCTCTGCGGAGGTGACCGTATCACTGCCGCGTGTCTACTCTAGCGACACTCGGCGCGGAATTCCCGGAAGTATCAGAGCGGACGCTGCGAATCCGATTGCCCCAGCGCCGCCGAATGTCGACCATGTTTCGAGCGATGTTCCGTTCAAGATGAGCCAACTGCCGGTGTAGTAACCAGCGGCGCCACCTAGTGCCCCTGCGGCACTCAGCGCGCCAAAAAACGTTCCTTGACTTCCGTCGATAGCCAACGATGCGATCATGGTTTCCAGTGCCGGGAGCATGATTGTTTCGATGATCGTGTATCCGGCGATAAATAAAAGGAACCAACCGAGACTGTCGAATACAGCCACGCTTGTGAAGGCAATTGCGGCAGCCAGGTACGCATACATGGTCGAGGTCGCTGGATTTATCCGGACCAGCCAGCGTTTCGCGGACAGCATGAATGTAAGTCCGATTACGCCGTTCACAACATAGACTGCAGATGCCGCGTGCGGACCTATGCCGGATCACAACCAGACTGCACCGGGAGAGCTTGAAGCCGTGCGACGGTTCATCAACACCTGGTCGATTCCAAACGACACGCGTGAAGAAACAGACGCACTGCCCGCATTGGCTCGTGCGCCCGAAGTGTGGCGGAAGGCGTTTCCGCACCAGTGCCTATCGCGAGCCGACACTCCGGTCAGGCTGCAACGGACGTGCTGATCTGCGCAGTGCATGCCAAGGAGAAGGTTCCAGTAACGACGCACTGAATGAATGGTTCAACAGCGCTGCACTACGTGTGAAAACCCGATGGATAGGTGGCGCTATGAAGTTGATTATCGAATCGTCGGAAGCGAGCTTTGTCGGTTATATCGTAGCCGTAGTGACAAATGCCATTGCGTCGGGCGAGTGGGCACGTCTGAAGACGATCACACACGCAACGGCAGCAAACGCTGGTGCAGTATGACAAAAGGTGGTCCAGACGGACGGGCGTGCGGGACAATTGCGAAAGTCGCGGCGTATCGCGCCCGTGAAGCAACGAAGGCCAACGCTACCTGATGCGATGCTTCCGACTGATGGTCGTTACTCGGCACCTCGTCTGGCAGACCACATCAATCATTTTGAATGTCCGCTTCGCGGAAAGTTGACCGTCCCTTGTGGGTCGCCTACGGAAGTTCGACGCGGCGGTGCGGCCGACGATCACCGGAGGCCGCTCGATTTCCGGGATCGGCCACATCCGGTCATTCAAGCTATATCGCGCAATGACATTCAAGCGTCCGGGGACAGCTCTTAGCGGACCTGGAGCTGCGCCAAGCGTTGAATACTGCTGGCGCGCGCAGCCAATTTCATTGGCTTGTCTGATCATTCGGTACTACAACAACAGAAGCAAGCGCAAGCGGCTTGCTTCCGCGACTTCAATACTTGCCGTGTCAATCTCTAGAGGGGGCACGCAATGCAGATAGAGGGATGCACGAAAGCGGCGCAATCCTGGCCATCGCTGACCGAGCACGGCGTCACGGTCCCAATGACCAGGCCCTATGCAGATTGCTGGCACGGCAAGTTCCGCCAACTCATGCAACGCGGTCCGATTGCCGCGGCAGCGTCGCCGAACCAATCATTTCCATTTCAGCGTCCGACCACATTGGGCAGCAAGGCATTCAGGTCAGGCGCACCGCCGTCTGCCTTCGACAACTTCCTGTATCACCCGGCTAAGATAATGCGGGTCGGGATGGCAAACCCCGACGCGTCAGACGAAGGCGCACCGAAAAGCGCTCTAACAACGTTCCGGCTTGTAGTTTTCCCCCTTCTGGCTGCCCTGGGCGCTACCGGCGCTGCCGATCTCGCTCATGCACAGTCAATAACGACCACGGGCAACGTGACCCCCACGGCGCAATTGCCGTCTACCTCGACCATCACGGGCCCCGTCCAGGTGCCCGCGGCCGTTGGCGTCGGCAACGGCGCAAACGGCAGTCTCACCATCGAAGGCGGCGCAAGCGTCACATCCAACACCGGGTCCGTCGCCAGAAACATATGGGGCGTGGGTGCCGGAAACATGGCCACGGTGATCGTGACCGGTCCGGGGTCGACTTTTACGAGTTCGCCGGCCAACGCCAGCAATCTGGAGCTCGGTCAGAACGGGGGGATGGGCAATCTCACCATCGAGAACAGCGGGACAGTCAACGCAGCATTTCTGCGCGTTGGTTCCGGCGTCAACGGACCGCCCGACACCACCGGCGGCACGGGCTTCATCGCGATCACCAGCGGCGGAGCGCTCAATATCACGGGGGGCCCCTTTGCCACCGCCGATCAGATCGGCTGGCTTTCCAACTCCGTGGGTACGGTGACGGTAAACGGCACTGGCGGCGGGGCCACTTATACCAGCGGCCCTCAGATCAGTGTCGGCTGGGCGGGGGTGGGCACTCTGAACATCATCAATGGCGGACTGACTACGGCCAACGGCGGAATGGACGTCGCAGTTCTGGCCAACAGCACGGGCACCGTCAATGTGAATGGCGGCGGCACACTGGCGACGACGTTCCTGACAGCCGGTTGCGATCCGGTTCGCATCGGCCAGCAGGGATGCACCAGCGTCCAGAAGGGCAATGCACAGCTTAATTTCAACGACGGCACCTTGCGTGCGCTGACGAACAATTCAGGCTTCCTCACTGCCTTTTCCGGCACAGAACTCAACATCATGGCGGGCGGCCTGAGCATCGACAGTCAAGGCTTCACGGTCGCCACCGATACCACCTCGGCCTTCACCGGCGCGGGCGGGCTGACCAAGATCGGCAGCGGCACGTTCATTACGAATGCAGCCAACAGTTACAGCGGTGTGACAACGGTGACGGGCGGCACGCTTGCAGCGGGCGCGGTCGATGTCTTCAGTCCGAATTCCGCGACCGTGGTCAATCCTGGCGGAACGCTCGCCCTGCAAAGCTTCAACCAGACGCTCCCCAGCCTTTCGAACGCGGGCACGGTCGTGCTCCCGGCAATTGCGGGTGAATCCAGTCCAGCCACGACGCTGACCGTCAACGGTAGCTACTCCGGTAGTGGCGGCCACCTCGTGCTCAACAGTTTTCTTGGCGGCGACGGCTCTGCGTCCGATAAGTTGATTACTGGCTCGGCCTCAGGCACCACGAGTATTTTCGTCAACAATGTCGGTGGACCGGGCGCGTCGACCCCGGGGAACGGCATCCTCGTAGTGCAGCAAGCAACCGCGGCGACACCCGGTGTCTTTGACCTTGATAACCCGGAGCTGCGCGCGGGCCTGTTCGATTATCGCCTGTACCCGGGGGGCCGCAACGGTACGGACCCCACCAGCTGGTTCCTGCGGTCGTCCTTCATCGTGCCACCGCCACCGCCACCTGGCCCACCACCCGAGCCTCCAGGACCACCTGGACCACCTCAACCGCCGGGGCCGGAGGAGAACGTCGGCACCGAACCGCCGCCTCAACCTTCACCGCCGCCGGGCGTGTGGCCCATCATTGGACCGGAGCTCGCGACCTACGGCGTCGTCCAGCCCATCGCCCGCCAGATGGGCCTGACGATGCTCGGCACGCTGCATGAGCGCATCGGCGACACGCTTACGGCCGCCGGTGGCGGCACGGACGGTTCGGGCTGGGCGCAGTCCGCCTGGGGCCGTGTGTTCGGTCAGCAGGTCGATAACCACTATCGGGCGTTCGCCGATCCACGTGCGAGCGGTTGGGTCGGCGGGCTGCAGACTGGCCTCGACCTGTGGCGCGGCAGCATCTGGCCGGGCCATCGCGACACCGCCGGCGTGTACTTCGCCTATGGCTATGGCAATGTCGACGTCGACGGTCTCGTCACCAACGCGGCGGCCACCGGCTACGTCCTTGAGCACACCGGTTCGATGCACCTGAATGCGTATTCGGGCGGTGGCTACTGGACGCATTATGGCCCGAGCGGCTGGTATCTCGATGCGGTGCTGCAGGGCACGTACTACGACGGCAACGCGGGTACGCAGTACGCCAGCCTGCCGCTGCGCGGCTCGGGGTTTGTGACCTCGCTTGAAGGGGGCTATCCGGTGCCGTTGCCGCTAGGGCCTGGCTTCGTGCTCGAGCCACAGGCGCAGATCATCTGGCAGCACGTATCGTTCAGCGATGAGAACGACGGCCTGGGGCCGGTTGCGCTGGGCTCGACTTCGGGCGCCACCGGGCGGCTCGGCCTGCGAGGGCAGTGGACCATCGAGGGCAGCAACGGTGCCGTATGGCAGCCGTACGTGCGGGCCAACCTGTGGCGGGACTGGGGCGCGCAGGCGAGCACGGCCTTCGGCACCGACCCGGTGCCACTGAACGTGCAGGCCACGCGCGTGGAGTTCGCCGGCGGTGTCACCGCGAAGATCAAGGAGCGTTTGAGCCTGTACGGCCAGTTCGGCTATCAGTTTGCCGTGAGTGGAGACAGCAACGTCCGCCGCAACGGCGTCGTCGGAGATCTCGGCGTGCGCTACAGCTGGTAGGCATCGCGGTGCGGAACGGCGTTGTCAGGGCCTTTTGCTTGTTCGATCGCTTGCCAATGCTGCGCGAAATTGCGTCGCTGCAACGTTCCCGCAGCATGGAGTGTGACGATAAAACCATTCAGCAGCAAGCACTGCCGCGACCAGAGCAACGGTGCAAAAGGCCACGTCAGCTAACGGCCGTTCCAGTATTCAAAGCGGCCGTTGTTTGTGTCTTTGATCGAACGGCAGAAACTGGGCTGGCTTCTGCCACAGCGTGGTCTATGGTATTGCCACGTTGGTGGAAAACGTTCGAGCATGACGTCGTCTAGTGTCGTGGGTAGAAAAACGCGAGCTTGTCTACACCATGATGAATCCGTGCCGCATGCCGAGCATCACCGCTTCGGTGCGGTTGGTCGCACCGAGTTTGCCGAAGATTGACGAGAGGTGGAATTTCACCGTGTTGTCCGAGATGTCGAGGTGCCGCGCGATCTCCTTGTTGCCGAGTCCGTCGGCGAGCATCGCCAGCACTTCGATCTCTCGTAACGTCAAGGCTTCGAACGGTTCGCCGGATCCCTTCTGGCGCGACGGTCTTGTTTCGGCCAGTAGCCTTGCGAGGATGTCGGGCGTCAGCACGCAAAGGCCTGCGGCGACGGCTTCGATGGACACGACGATTTCAGCTGGTATCGCGTTGCGCGGCAGGATAGCCGCCGCATCGGCCGGCAACGCATCGAGGATCCAGTCGCTGTCCGGGTCGTCGCTCAACAGGACGAGCGACGGCGACACGGGTGAGAGTTCGAGTAGCGTCTTGAGCGCATCGCTCGCCTCCGGCGCGATGTCGGTGACGACCACATCCGGCACCGATCCGGCGAGGCAATCGACGAGCTTTTCGGCGTCGGGCGCGCTACCCAGGAACTCAAGTGCCGGGTTCGCCTCGACAAGCGCTTGCAGGCTTGCGCGCTCTTGCCACGATGCCGCGATCACTACGACCCGTAAAGGTGCCCTCCGTATCGTCTGTCCATCCGACATTTGGTCGCTTCCCGGGCGTCACCTGCACGAATTCCGTTGGGGCCGTTCGCCCACCGTTACCGAACACGCGTGGCGTTCGCCGCCTCGGATCAAGGCGATGTGCAACTGCTGCCCAATGCTTGCGGAGCCCAGCGCCGCACTTACGTCACCCATGTCGCGGCAAGGCTTGCCGTCCAGTTCGATCAGTACATCGCCTATCAGCACGCCCGCCTGCTCCGCAGGGCCGCCCGGTGCAAGCGAATTGATCAGCAATCCACTGCTGAACGACAGGTTCATTTTATTGACCCAGGCGTCCAGCAGGCCGACCCGCTGCGTGCCGACACCAAGGTAGCCCCGCGAGACGCGCCCTTTAGCCAACAGTTCATCGGTGACGCGCTCCACGGTCATCCCCGGAATCACGATGCCGGCGCCGCGCATCAGTGCCGAGGTGCAGATGCCGATGACCTGCCCGCGCATGTCCGCGAGGGCCGCCCCGGAGAAACCCGGGCGCAGACCGCCGTCCAGACGCACGAACGCATCGAGTTGTCCGCCTTTCCACGTGCGCCAAGGACCACCTATGCTGCCGATCACGCCAAAATCAGCGCTGACGCCGGAGTCGTCCGCACGTGCGACGGCGAGCGCAAGATGACCCGGCTTCAGTGAGTGGGCGTCGCCGGAACCGATCGGGTCGAGGTCCACGCCGTCCAGTTTCAGCACGCCGACGTCGGACCCCAGATCCAGGCCCGCGAGGACTGCGGCGACCGTACGGCCGTCGGTCAATGTGACTTCGATGCCGTCCTCACGCCTGAGCGTGTGTGCAGCCGTCACGACGACGCCACGTCGCCAGATTACGCCACTCGACGGCATGCGATGTCGGCCGTGTACTGCGACGACACTCCGCCCGACTCGCGCGACGATGTCCGCCAGATTGTCCGAGAGATCCATCAAAGGATTTCCGCTCGAGGATGTGGTTTCCATTTCAAGCCCCCTGTCAATTGCGTGCGACCTGCCAGTGCTTCGCGTCGACGTTTGCTCGCCTGTCCAGCTAGCGTTATGACGACGGGTTCACAATGACAGAACGACGGGGGGCGCACACCACCCAAATGGGTAGCCGGGTGGATGCAGCGCGGACTTCACGATGCAACGAGTCTGGTCTGCGACCAGCACGTCCCTGATCACACTGCGGTTAGCGCCGCCCGCTACGGCCCCATACATAGCGAACCCACCGCTGCCAGCGGCTTTGCGGTGGAGCGGGTGCGTGGCGCGCAGTCTGCGCTTCGCGGTCGCGCTGGACGGACTTCTGAACCTGTTCGTGGATCTGCCTCAAACTCATGCCGCCTGGGCCTTTCAGTTTGTCGGGATCGGTAGCAGGATCGCCATCGGGATCGTCTGTCATGAGAGTCGCCTGTTTGTGATGAGGCGACTTGATCTTGATACAGATGCTCAGTAGCAGCAAGTTGGACGCGGATCGCCGACCGGCGCCTAGTCCGACAGTCCTTGCCCGCGTGCCGTTCGTGAAGTAGATTTTCCTAATGAGGTCCGTGCCGGGAGGGATTGCCATGGAACTGAGCGTGGAACGTGTCGAGGTGTGGGCAGCGCCCATCGACGACAAACCGGGAGGTCTTGCGAAAGTTTTAAGCGTCTTGCGGGATGCTGGTGTCGACTTGCAGTTCGTCGTGGCACGTCGAACGCCAGAGGCATCGGGTAAGGGAGTCGTGTTTGTCGCTCCGCTACAGGGAGACAGTGCGATCCGTGCCGCCACACAGGCGGGGTTCAGCGTCAGCCCGAGCCTTCACTCCATCCGTGTAATGGGTCTGGACCAGTTGGGCATCATCGCGCAATTGACCCAGATGTTGGCGGATGGGGGGATCAACCTTCGCGGCGTCTCGGCCGCTGTACTTGGCACGCAGTTCATTGCGTATCTCGCGGTCGACTCCTTGGACGATGCCGAAAAGGCGATTGACCTTCTACAAAGGGCCTGAAGTACCCGTACCGGACCGCGAACCGGCTTGGCTCTTGCTGACGAGGCAAGGGGGCCGCTCTGTCTGATACGACTGCCGTCGACCATCTCAAATCCGTTGCGACAAAGCCGAGCGGCCATTTGAATGGCGAACGCAGCGCCGGGCATGGCGGCGAATCCGGATGCCGGTAGGAGGTCGACAGTGATGAAGACACCGACGACCAGAAGGCGGGTGCTTTGGGCGCTCTCGCTTTGCATTATCGCGACTTGCATGGCAGTTGGCGGGGGATTGCTGTTCGAGCTGTTGGTGGTCGGCCATGCCGTGAGCGATTTCCGCCGGGACGCGGCCCTGGCACAAGCGGGCATCGCACAAGGGGAGCCGGCTACGCCCGAGGAGCGCATCAACCCGCCCTATCTGAGGCGATACGGGTTGGACCGTAACCTGTACAAGGACATTCACGGAAACTTTTCGCCAACAGGTGCTGACTGGCGCCAATGGGGGCTGCGAACCAAGGTCGCAGCCACTGTGTTGTGGCTGGGTCACGATCCACCGGGAACGTGGTGGACCTACGTTCAGATCAAGTGCGTTGATCGGTTTCCTCAAGCTCACGCCGACAGCGAGCCGATCGTCGATGTTGCCGACGCTTGCCTCGGCGAGCCGCATTGATTGTCCCGTTGGTCACTTCCGATCATCGGAGCGGCCAGCGCCGAGTGCCTCGAGCAACGGCCGGAGGGTGTCCAGTTCCGCGCCGAAGCCGCTCCAGTCTCCCGCCTTCAGTCTCTCGATGGCGCGGTCATAGTGGACAAGTGCCTCTCTCGCGCGAGCGTCCACTGTGCCTCGGGCTGGCGATGCCGCTTGTGCGGTCTCACTGAAAAGCGCCGCCAGCGCCTCATCCAGAGTGTTCTCCATCACCACACGGTCCCCATACGCGGCAATCACCCGCTTCAACTCCGGCAACTGACCGGACGCCGCGCGCAAATAGAGCGGCGAAATATAGAGGATCGAGTTCTCGATCGGCACGACCACGAGATGACCGCGAATGACGCGTGAGCCCATCTGGTTCCACAGCGAGATCTGCTGCGAGATCTCGGTATTCTGCTGAATCCGCGCTTCAATCTGAAACGGCCCATAGATCAGCTTGTCCTTGGGAAAGGTGTACACGATGAGCTTGCCGTACCCGGGCGGATCGCAACGCGCCGCCAGCCAGGCAATCATGTTCTCCCGCTGGCTCGGCACCATCGGCAGCATGAGGATGAACTCGGCGCGTGCGTCGCCGGGGAGTCGCATGATCGTGTAATACGGCGGCATCGTGCTGGCGGTGCTTCCGCCATCCATTCCGACCAGCTCCTGGGGAAACTGCCACAGATCCTCGCGGTTGTAGAAGACCTCCGGCGCATCCATGTGATAGGCGCGGTAGAGTTGCGCCTGGATCAGGAACAGATCTTCGGGGTAGCGGATATGCTTTCGCAGCTCCGGTGGCATCACGTCCAAAGGCTTGAACAAACCCGGGAAGATGCGCTCGTATGCGCGCAGGAGCGGATCGGCGGGATCGCTGACGTAGAAATCGACCGTGCCGTTATACGCGTCGACCACGACCTTGACCGCGTTTCGGATGTAATTGGCGCCGTCCCCGAAACCCGGCCGGGAGTAAGGAAACCACCGGCTGACGGTGTAGGCGTCCTGGATCCAGAACAGGCGCCCATTGCTTGCGACGACATAGGGGTCATGGTCGAGAGTCAGGAATGGCGCGATCGTACGCACGCGGTCCTGAATGTTGCGATGAAGCAGGATCCGGCTCTGGTCTGTGATATAGCCGCTCAGCAGGATGTTCGGATCGTCGAGCTGCCAGGCGAACAGACTGCGGCGTATCACACTGCCGATGCTGACGCCATCGCGCCCGCTATACGTCGTGTAGGCGTTAGTCGGCCGTTGGGGAAAGTCGAACTCAGCTACGTTGCCGTTCACGATGACGTAGTCCTGCCGGCCTTCGCTGAAATAAAGACGTGGTTCGCGAATGGCCGGGCCGCCGTTGGAGACTGGCGGAATATCGTGCAGATAGAAAAACGGTAAGCCTTCGGTGGATTTCTCGGTGACTGGCGACATCACGACGCCGATGCCGTGAGTAAAGATAAGGTGCAGGTTCACCCAGGTTTGGGCGTTGGTCTGAAGCATCGCCGGTTCCAGCTCACGCGCCGACAGCATTACCTGTCTGTATCCGGCGTCAAGCTGATAGCGGTCGATGTCCACCGAAATAAATTTGTAGTAAGTCCTGATCTCCTGCAACTGTGCATAGGTATCCATCAGCGGTTGCACATCCCATAGCCGGATGTTGTCGATGGTCGCCCGATTGGCCTGCAGCGAGTCGAGAGTCAGTCCCTGCTCGGCCTCAAACGGTTTAACCTCGATCTTTGCGAGGCCGTATGCCTGTCGCGTTAGCGCGATAGTGTGCTCGATATAGGGTGTTTCCAGTTTCAGCTCGCTCGGTTTGACATAGAAGCGCTGAAACAGCGATGGATAGATCACAGCGAATACAAACGAACTGCCGAATACGAGCAGCGCGAGAACGACGGGTTGCAGATGGCTCCGTCGGCGCATGTTGATCCAAAGGGCAACGGTTGAGGCCGCGGCAAGGCCGACAAGCATCCACAGGACCGGCAACTCGACGTGGACATCGGTATAGCTGGCGCCGACCACGACGCCGTTGTCGCCATAGAGCAGCAGAAAGCGGTCGAGCCACCACGCCCAGGCCTTCACCGCAAAGAACAAACCGAGCAGTGCCGAACCATGAGTGATGGGGGCGGCCGAGAGCGTGCGTGGTGGCCGCTCCAGCGCGATGTCACCGCGCAACCCGTAGACAGCACCTGCCACGATCGCGCTCCAGAAGATTAGCTGCAGCAGCCAGTTCTTGAGTGCGACATACGCGGGGAGCGAGAACAGATAAAAGCCGATATCCCTGTCAAAGATCGGATCGCGTTCGCCAACAGGGACCTGATAAATGAAGCGAAGCGCGAGGTCCCAGCTCGAGACTTCGCTAGCGGCAATAACCAACCCCAAGACGACCGCGGCGCAGGCAATACTGGAGCGCCAGGGAACGTGCGGCGCGATCAGTTCAGACAGTTCAACGGCAACTTCAGTCGCACCCGATCGATCAACAGATTGCGCTCGCAAGACATCGACGCGCCTCGCGTAACGATGCGCCAAAATCCCAGACAGCCATATCGCGCACGCCGAGACTGCGAACACCCCGGCAAACAGCAGCGCTCTCGCGGAAAGGATGGTCCAGAAAACGCCACCATAGCCGATCGAAGAGAGCCACAGCCAGTTGACCAGGATGCCGGTGATGCGTCCGACGACAAGCAGGCCGACGATGACGGCCGTCACCGTGATTGCATAACGTCTCAGGTGCACGCCGGACTTCACTTCCGACCACATGGTCTCTCCTGTGCTGGCCGTCGCCCTGCCCTGCTGCGATTGCGATCCGGGTTCGGATGGCTACATTAATTCAAGCTATCTGAAGCCGCTCCACGAACCCTGACGAAAGACCCTTGTGGACGTGGCGCGAGTCAAAACGGACAGGGCCCGGCGCAGCGATGCGGCAATTATGCCAAAGTTCATCCATCGCAATCGACGCTCGACGTCGAACTCTCGTTCCAAGTGTCGACGGCGGCGGCACGCCCTTTGCTGCGTTGAAACGGTTCAGTTCATCTCACGAAAAGGGACCCCTATCATGAAGCTCTACTATTCGCCTGGTGCCTGCAGCCTCGCCGACCATATCGCAATGGATGAGGCCGATCTCACTTTCGAAAGGATTCGCGTCGACTTGAAGTCCAAGGAGACCGAGACTGGGGAGCAGTTCAATCGGATCAATCCAAAGAGTTACGTCCCAACCCTCGAAATGGATGATGGTCAACGGCTTACCGAGAATATCGCGATTCTTTCGTGGGTCGCACAGCGCAAGCCCGCCCTTGCGCCGAATAGCGAACCCGGCAGCCTGCGCCTGCTTGAGATGCTCGCGTTCATTTCGACGGAAATCCACAAACAGTTCGGCCGTGTTTTCAAACCCACTTCGGATGCTGAAGCAACGGCAGCGCGCGAGAAGCTCGGTCAACGCTTCCAGTTGATCGCCACCATGTTCAAGGGCGAATACCTGTTCGGCAGCGAAGCGGGTGTGGCGGACGCCTATCTGTTCACGATGCTGCTCTGGGCCAAAAAGGTAGGCATCGAAGTGCCGGAGAAATTGCGAAACTTTGCCGAACTGATGCGCGCGCGTCCGGCCGTCCAGCTTGCCATGAAGCACGAGGGACTCGACTGGTGAAACGCAGATCCTCGCCGCGCGCACCTTTAGCTGGATGATTCGTGTGCGTTCGGGCTCGCTCAATGCAGTGTGGCGAGTGCGGCCCGGATACGCATCCCCTGCTCTTCGGAGACGAGCCGATCGAGCACTTCCGCGAAACGGGGGTGATGCATACCGGAATGGAGGTACTGCCACCGGTAGGCATGATAGAAATTCGCTTCGATCGACATGGCTTCTGCCTCGACGACGGCACGCCCGCAGTTCGCGATGAAATACCGCGAGTCCGCTGTCGCCTGCCCGCGCAAAATGCCGTCGATCGCAATCATCAGGTCGATGAACTCGTTGACCGCGTTGTCGCGCGCCGCATCTGTCAGCGTAGCGTCGTGCCGCTTCCATTCCAGCTCATCGAGAATGGCGTGCTGACTTTCTTCCTTCCAGTGGTACAGAAATACATCCTTGAACAGCTCGGATAACTGATCGTCAGGATGAATGCTCTGGCGGTAGTGAATCTGCGAGAAGAGTTCAATATGCAGCGTCATGGCCAGCACCGCCCAGGTGCTCTTGCCGAGGACCACGGCGCCAAGCGCATCGGGATCGACGTCGAAGCGGTAACCCGCGGGCAGCGTTTCGCCGATCATTTTTTCGATGCGGCGAAACAGCGCCTGGTGTTTAAGCTCTTCGTCGCTGAAACGCACGAGCGCTTCGAGTGCCACCTGATCGCCGAGCCAGTAGTCGCGGCTCACTTCCAGCACCTTGGCGTTAATGAAGCGCTCGACGAGCCCGAACACGTTCGCGTATGTGCGCCCCTGAATCTGGCTGACGAACCGCTTCTCACTCTCCGAGAGCATGATGAAATCCGGCACCAGCGAGAGCCCGTCCGGCAAATACTTCTGGGACATGTCGAAGGTACGGCCTCCAATCACGTCACGGTCGATGTCCCAATTGACCATCTTCGAAGCGCGAATGCATCGGGCGTAGCGATCGCGATCGGACAGCCGCAATATTTCGTTCATGGAAGTTCTCCCAATATGGACCGCCACGCGGTCTAGCGTTGAGTGTCGATTCACCGGGCAGAGCCAGTCGAATGATCTGGCTTTCCGGCACGCTCAATTTACGATTGGGAGTCTTGAAGTTCTATGATCAAGTCGCCGGACGATATGACTGAAACACCGTTTCGTCACGTTGGTCGCACAGGTCGACAATTGAGTGGGTAGAGACAGCGCGGCGCGTCACGGCAGGCATCACTGATCCCGCAGTGCGGCAACGCCACGCGTAGGTTGCGCTTGCTGCGCTGATGTGGCCACGCCGTTCGACTTTCCTTTGCTCTTGCGCCAGCCGGCCGGCGGCATGCCGAATTCGCGTCTGAACGCGCGACTGAATGCGGCTTCCGACTCATAGCCAATCTGTTCCGCAACGGCGTTGAGCGGCTTGCTACCGATCAGAAGTTCGTGCGCCGCAATCTGCATGCGCCATTTCGCGAGGTATTGCATGGGCGGCTGCCCCAGAAGATCGGTAAAGCGTTGCGCCAACGCGGAACGCGACAGGCCCACTTTGCGCGCAAGTTCCTCGACGGTCCACGCATGCGCCGCCTGCGCATGAAGCAGCGAGAGCGCGCGTCCAACGTAGCGGTCACGCACGCCGGCGAGCCACCCGGTCTGGTTATCAGGTAGCGCCTCAATACAGCTACGGATTGCTTCGACAAACAGCAGTTCCGATAGCCTGGCAAGCACGATCGTGCCGCCCGCGCGCGAGTCGGCCGCTTCCGCGGCAGCAAGTTCGAGAGACGACTCGAGCCATGCCGCACGCGGATCCTGGCGCATGTCGATCTTGAACAGTCGCGGCAGCGATGAGAGCAGCGGATTGTTCAAAGTATCGTCGCAGGCCAGAAAGCCGCACACGATGCGCGTCACAGCGCCCCCGCCGCCATAGGACAGCGTCATCACTTCACCGGGTGCTGTCGCTATCTGCCCGGCCAGTAGCGAGTCCGACGGCACAGGGGAAATATCGATCGCGCTGCCGATGATGTGCGTTTCACCCTGAGGCACCACGATCAGTTCGCCGGCATGGACGTGAATCGCCGAACCGGGATCGTCGGCCAGCTTCGTCCAGCAACTCCCCTCCATGATCAGATGATAAGAAACGACGCGCTCGGAAGGCGGCAAGTAAGCGCCGCAGAGCGATGCATCGGTGCGACCGATCAGACACCACGGCGCGGTGAATGTCCCGTTCAGAAACACGGCGCCGCTCAGACGAACAGCGCGCAGAACATCAGAGACTGCATCCATGGATAGCTCGCGTGAAATGCGATTTCCCGGGCGAGAAACCTGGCCGCCGTTCATTCTTCAGGATGGCCAAGGGCTCCATGTTATACCCGCAACCTCACTTGATGACAATTCCCTTACTGACGTTTTTCGCGAGGCTTATGAAGCGCTTTGCGGGTCCGTTGAAGACTCGCGCCTGGCAAAAAGCGCACCACGGAACGTGCGCTTCGCCAGGATGACAGGACGATCTTTGTGGACGCCCGCCCTGCGCCCGCGATGCATCGGCACGAAATGGACGATCGGTCAAGAAAGATCGACGCACGGACAGGACGGCAATGGCTTGCCGCGGGCAGAGTTCATGACAGGAAGGAACATCACGGATCGGCGTCATCCGTACTTCGCAAACAAGCCTTCCTCGGACTCTTGAAACCTGGCGCGTCACCCAACTTGCACGAATTCGTTCAAGCACAGCAACTGACCGCTTCGCGCAAACACAGTAGCGTGAGACACCGATGAAACGTCTGATAAGCCGTGCGATGTACCACCCGATCATTGCGCTATCCGTTTTCTATCTGGCCGACGTTATGCATCACGTCGATTACAGCATCGCTGGTGCATTGCTGGTTCTGACCGCGAAAACGATCTCGCGTGTTTCAAATCTGTTCGACAAGGGATAGATCTGCGATGCGAAGCGTTCGTCGATGAACTTCCGAGCGCGGCGCTGCAATTCAGCATTGGCATAAGAGACACTGGCTGCGATCGGCAAATCGACGAACAGAGGCCATAAAAAAGGCCTGTTCGTGATGCAAATGCACGAACATGATCGATAGAATTTCCTCTAGCACGTTTCACACGGTCCCGCGTCCGATATCTGTCGGACCGCTTTCTCACATCGGATCTCCGGTTAATTCAGCATGGCACGGCTTGCACGGCACTACGTCCCCGATCAACCGCAGCACGTTATCTTGCAAGGACTCGCGGGGCCCGCTTTCATGGACGAAGGAGACTACCTGTACTTCCTCGCCTGCGTGGCAGACGCAGCGCGCGTCGCCGATCTGGCGGTCCATGCGTGGGTGCTAATGCCTCATGCGGTACAGTTCCTCGTCACGCCTTCGTACGAGTCGAGCGTCGCCATGGCAATGCAGGCGGTTGGCCGTCGCTATGCCGAGACCTTCAACCGCCGCCATGGACGCCGCGGTGCGGTATGGCGTGGCGAGTACCGGGCGACAGTGATTGAGCCCGACCGGTATTTCCTGCTCGCGAGCCAGGTCATCGATCAGGCGCCGGTGCGCAATGGCCTGGCGGCCGAGCCGGGAAACTACCCGTGGTCGAGCTGCGCGCACCACATCGGGCTGCGTGTCGATAGGTTCATCAGGGACCATCCACTGTACCGGGCGCTCGGCAATACGCCGTTCGAGCGCCACCAGGCTTATCGCGATCTGGGCGCACAGCCTGTTGACGAACGCGAAATCAATAACCTGATGCAGTCGACGCTCAACGGCTGGGTGCTCGGCAGCCCCGCGTATTGCGAATGGGCGGCGCAGACAGCCAATCGGCGCTTGATGCCACTGCTGCTGCGCGACCGGCCGTCCACGGTTCGCACCACACGCTCGCTCGTACACGTGGACTAAGCAAAGGAAAAAACAAGCGAGGAAACCTTGCTTGTTTGAGAGATGCTACGGGCGCACTTCTTTGAAGTGCCGCTCCAGATGATGAATTCCGGGCGCGACGAGCGCATACATCAGCGTCTTCCACGAGACGTTCCAGACAAGCGGCTACGACACTTCATCTTCTGCGTACTTACTTCATGCATGCGGCTACGTCGATTCGCAGATTGCGCGAATCGACGCAGGTCAACGCAAAACCAGTGCTGCCCCTTACATACAATAGCGCGGTCATCTTCTACGATCAGGTGATGACTGAATGCACGTTTCTTTGGGTCGTTCAACAATTGCAGCATCACGGGTTCGACCATGAACCACGATGGAGGCAACCATGCGCAGAAGAAACTTCTTACAAACAGGTGCCGCGGTTCTGGCAGTCGCGGGTGTTGCGCTGAGCGGCTCTGCGGCGACGATGAATGGCGCCGTTGCCGGCGAGTCCAACGCATCGAAGCGGCAGGTAATCGATGCCGAGGTCAACGAGACCCTGTCGCGGCTGTTCGAGACGGTCAAAGGTTCAAGAGAACTCGTCGACAAGGCGAACGGCGTACTCGTGTTCCCGTCCGTGATCAAGGTTGGCTTCGTCGCGGGCGGCCAATACGGTGAAGGCGCTCTGCGGGTGGGCGGGAAATCGGTTGGCTACTTCAAGACGATCTCGGGGTCATTCGGCTTGCAGGCAGGTGCACAGTCGAAGGCCATGATCTTTCTGTTCATGACGCAGCACGCGCTCGACAGCTTTCGCAAATCCAACGGTTGGTCGGTCGGTGGCGAAGGTTCGGTCGCGCTCGTGAAGGTCGGAGCAAACGGAACGATCGATACGACAACGGCCACTGAACCCGTCCAGGCGATCGTCCTGACAAATGCAGGTCTGATGGGTGACGTGTCACTTGCCGGCACAAAGGTTTCCCGACTGAAAATCTGACGACATTGCTAGCAGGGTTTGTCTGATAGGGCTTCGCGAGATTACACGACCGCGCCGACACCGCTCGTCGCGCGAGGCCCTGCATTTCACGCAGAACACATTGCCGCTCGCGTCTGCGCGAATCCCTCGCGATAGCGAGCGGTGAGGTGTGTGGCCGTCCGCCACAGCAACGTCCGGTCGATCGTCAGGGCATGGAGCATTGCTTTCGAAAGTGCCTCGATCCCGACGCTGCCCGGCACGCACGCTGGCTCCCACGTCGCGGCAAACGCGGACTGTTTCGTCGTGTCGCTCGCGCGCGCCGGATGGAAGAAGTTCACCCGCGGCAAGCCGAACGCCAGCGCGACGATCCGTCCGTGCAGGCTGCTTCCCGCGTAGGCCGTGGCATCTGCGATCAGTGCGCAGATGTCCCATATCTCCAGCGAACGGAAGAGTTGCGTACGTGAGACCTTCATCCGTGCCGCAATCCGCTCGTAGCAGGCCATATCGTCATGCCAGGGCGCCGCACCCGCTCGAAAGAAAACAATACCAAGCCCGCTCTCGTTCGACACGCGATCGAGCTCGCGCGCAAGCACACCGAGCGTTCCGTCGTCGCCGAAATCCGCACTGAACTGCACGGTGACATACCCGTCGGGAAACGCCCTTTGCAAATCCGCCACGCCGCTTCGTTCCTTGCACGCACGAATGTTCGCGCCGAACAGCTCCGTCACCATCACCGCCGGATCCGGCACGAGCCGCGCGAGAATGCCTGCTGCGGCGAGCCCGTTCTGGGTGTGGATGTCACGCACGCTGACGTCGTCGGCTTGCGCGAGCTTCGACAGGACTTCTGCTCGCATCCCGGGATCCAGTCGCTCCACATCGACGCCGCCGGCCGCTTGATAAGTGACGCTCGACGCACAGGGAAACATCTCGCGAGACGTCATGTAGGGGGCAAGCGCATCGAGACCCGTCAGCGCACGTGCCCACGCGCGTCGCTCGTCGTTGTGCGTTTCCAGTCGCGCGACGACCTTCTGTGCCTGGTCCCACGGCAGCAGCATCACCGCCGCCTCCCAGTCGCCGCAAGTCAGGATCTCGCCGCCTGCGTGCACGATATGCACACGGTCCTTGCCGCGTTCGGCGGCCAGTTGCGCGAGCGCCTGAACAGCGTGGCCGCCGTGGACGCGCAGGTCGCGCTCCGCGAGCCCGGCGAAGATCACGTCGTCGCACGCAAGCAGTTTTGCGACGACGTGAGGGAACAGCAGGTCACCCAGGTTGTGGCGATCGAAGGCGCCGAACACCACGACCGCATCATGTTTTCCTGTGTCTCGCATCATGATTCGGGCCCCGACCTCCCTCGGTACGAAGTCGCCGCTTGTCGCGCCACTCTTCCACCTGCCAGGCGATGAGTCCAGGCAGAAAGACGATGATGTCACGAATACGGCGCGCACCCGCGAGCGCGAGGCAAAGCTGCGGATGGAAACCAAGCACCGTGCCGATCAGCAGAAATCCACCTTCCTGAACGCCGAGTGCGCCAGGCACAAAGAACGCGACGCTACTGAGCGCCTGGATGAGCGACTCGAGTACGACTGCCTGCAGGAAACCTGCTTTTGACGACAGAAAATAGAGCGCGAGCCATAGCTCGAGCGCCGTCGCGATGCATTGGAGTGATTGCCAGATGAGCAGATAACGGATGATGACGCCGGGCTGATGCCAGAGGTCACTGATCGAATGATCGATGCGCACCGACTCGCCGACGAGCGAGCGGAACTTGCCGCTCGTGATGCGATTGAAAAGTTTCGTGAGCCGCGCGAACGGACTCGCTCGCTGCACGAACGAAAACGCCAGGAGCAGAACCGTCAGAATGGCGATGCCGCCTCCGAGCCTGGCTGCGAGGTGCAACGCCCTGGAGCCGGCATGGGCGATCAGATAGCCGATGGCCGCGATGGCGAACAGCATTTCGCTGATGAGCGTGAGCTGGAGGTCGACGACGAGGCTCGCCATGGCTGGGGCAGGCTCCATGCCCCATTTGCGCATCATGCGAAACGTCACGACTTCACCGCCCACTCGGGCAACGGGCAACATGCCGTTCACGGACTCCCGAATCCAGACGAGACGCAGTACCGCAAACAGCTTCGGGCGTATCGCGCCGCGCATCAGCATTTGCCAATTCCTTGCGTTGGCGAGCATCGGCAGAACGTGGACCATCCCTGCAAGCGCGAGCCCGGCGCCGGCCGCGCGCATCAAACCGAGCACCTTCTGCGCGTCGACGTGCCAGACGAGCCAGACCGCGATGGCCAGGCCAGCAAGTGCGGCAGCCCGGGCGAGATATTTCATAAGCTGGCGCGAGCGTAGTGTCAGTCGCTTTGAAGCGGCAGCAATAGACTTTTGCGTCCACTTCGGAGATCGAGCCGCAGTTGCGGACTCTCCCGATAACTTTTCACCGAGAATCTGGCATATCGCACCTCCGGCCTCTATTCGAGCCGTCGCATAACTCGTTCCCCGCGCGGGGAGAATGGTGTGTGATTAGCGACTGCGTCGTCGAATGCCTGTTCGAACCCGCCGATGTGCGCTTCCGCCATACGGCAGGTAATCACGCCCGGCAAGTCCCCGCTGCGCGCTGCGGTGCTCAGCGACAGTCACTGGCGAAGCTGTTCGTGCACACGGTTGCCGAGCGCCGGCGAAGGCGGCACACCCAACATGTATAGCTCGTCAGATACGTTGTCTGCGCACCTGTCAACGGACCCGTGCGAACGCACGCAGCACGGCGTCGCCGCGCGGCGTCACGTGAGGTAACCGGAAGCCCGGCCCAGCTGGCTCATTCGCAATCAACTGCAGTTCGCGGAGCGCGCCAAGCTCTGCCCGATCCGAATCAATTCGTTCAGGCGCATCCTTCAACAGCAACAACGTGGCCACTTCGTGCGGGCTCAACATGTCGTTTACCTCACGGCGGGAACGAAGAACGGGCGACCAGATCCGGCCACGGCTGCATCGGCAGCACGCGAATACCGGACCCGGCAGGATTGGTGGAAGCTTGTCGCCTATCGGGTTGACGAGCGACGTGCGCGAGGCGGACCTCGTCGTTCCGCCGTGTCAGGCGTCGCCTTTTCGACGCGCTCGAGAAAGGCGCGGACCATTTCTCCGACCTGTGCCTCGGCAACGGACTCGCCGTCCGGCTGCACTTCCGGCGCCACAGCCGCGCGCATCATCGCGTCGACGCCCGTTGCGCAGGCCGGCAGGCCAGCGGGCATGGTGTCCTCGTGGAGCTCACGTCCGTCGTCGCGATCGTCGCCGGCGTGGCACGGTCTGATTGTTTCAGAGGCGATGTCCATCCAGCCGCGGGTGTATCCGGCGAACTGCAGGGTGAGCCAAGGCATCACATCCGCTTGACGTCTGATGAACTGTTCAGGCGTCTGGGCGCGCAATACGCTTTCCCAGTGCAGCGCGGCACCCGTGACTGCGGATCTGCACGTATCCACGTTCAGCCGTATCAGCGCGCAATAACCGGCGAGGAACTGGTTGGGCAGTTGCGACACGTCGGTCGGAACGGATAGGGTAAATGGCATCTGTTTTGGGCTGCTCACGGAATATCTCTCAGGTTCTCGCGGGCACGGCGATCGCTGCCACTGCGATTCGTGAAGGTCGTTCCCACACCGGGCCGTTGGCCAGGCAGACGGTCTGAAGCCGTCTTAGAGCAGCCATTCTAACTTCGTTAAGTCGGGTTACGATTTTTACCAGCCAGGGAGTTTCCCCAATATGTGGGAAATTGACACTGTGATGTGTGGGCTACACGCGAGGGACTCGAGCGCATGCCTCGACTGGGGTCGTGGCGGCGGCTGGGGCGGTGGTCACTTCATGAGTGGCGGCGACCATGGTCATTGATAGCGACCCCTTCGCGCGCCGCACGACGTGACGGGAATACCGCGCGGCGCGTTGCCATCCTCGCCATGCAAACGCTACGACGCAGCAAACAGAACCTCAACCGTCGGCGTGAAAGCTCCGCTGAAATGTCGCCAGAGGAGCCCATTACAATGACGCTATCCAAAATACGAATGCGATCTTCCATGCATCTTCCCTCGCGCCGTCGAGCGCAAAAACGAACAGCCCCGTCAGCCTGGATCGCCGCATGCGTCGCGCTTCTTTTGTTGTCGCCACCCATCCTTGCCCAGGACGAAAAGCCCGGTATCGCCTTTTCCTCGATCGAGCCCGGCGCATCGCTGCCCGCGGGCTGGAAGAACCTGCCGGTCGTGCGCGGCAAGCCCATCACGCAATACACGCTCGTTCACGACGACCACACCACTGTGCTGCAGGCGGACGCGAACCGCTCTGCTTCCGCGCTGATGCACGAGGGTGATATCGACCTCGCTCGCACACCCGTCGTGGCATGGCGCTGGAAAGCGGATAGACCGATCGAAGGCGCCGATAACCGCGTGGCGTCGAAGGAAGACGCGCCAGCGCGGCTGGTGTTCATGTTTGCCGGAGACAAGAGCAAGCTGTCGCTTTTCGACCGGGCGAAGATGGGGCTGGCCAAGCAACTGAGTGGCGAACATTTGCCCTATGCCACGTTGATGTACGTGTGGTCGACCACCGCCGCGCCGGGTACCGTCATTGCCAACCCTCGCACGAACCGCGTACAGATGATCGTGGTCTCCGGTCTGCCTGGCGATGCGGGTCAGTGGCAAAGCCTGCGCCGCAATATCGTGCAAGACTATGAGCGGGTCTTTCACGAACCGCCAGGACGAATCACAGGCTACGGGCTGCTGACCGATACCGACAATACCGGTGCCACGACACACGCCTGGTACGGAGACGTCCAGTTCCTTCCCGGGCCTTGATAACCGGGTGCCATCGAGTTGATCGAGCCCGTCGGCGCGGCGTGGCCGGCTGAGTGTCCCGCGCGCTTTCGTAAGCGGAGATGACGCGCCTTGCCGATCACCGGCTTGCTTTGGGGCGCAGCCATCGACCCTTCATTCCTCAGGCGCTCAGATGAGTTCCCGCAGTTTGTAGTACCACATGCCCAGAATCAAAGCCTGGGTGCGCAGCATCTTGCCGCCCGGGAACCGTCGATGCCTGATGCGGCTGAACACGTCGAATCGAGAAGCGTCGCCACCGATCGCGTTCGCGAGAATTTTGCCGGCCATTCCCGCGAGCACCAGCCCATGTCCGGAGAAGCCTTGCACATAGTAGAGGTTGTCGCCGGTACGGCCAGGATCCGGCGCGCGGTTCATCGTGACGTCGACAAAGCCACCCCATGCATAGTCGATGTTCACGCCGTCGAGCTGCGGAAAAACGCCCGTCATGCGCCTGCGCATGCGGCCGATGACTTGCCCGCATCGCTACCGAATCCGGTGCCGATGCGCGTCCGCAGGCCAATGCCGTTCATGTGTACCCCATCGTGGTTCCGCCGGCTGCATGCCCTCTCCCACGAACGCGTCGACGGACCACGTATCGACGAACTCGTTTCGCGCCTTGCGGCGTTTGGCGACCTGGAAGTCCCGTTCCGCCAACTGAATCGCCTTGATGTTCAGCCGGTGCGCGAGCGCCGCGTCACGAAGATCGGGGGAATGGCCACGAGCGCAGCCGCGCTGCGGGCCGAGACGATGGTTGCCGCGCGGGAACGCGCGTTGCTCGATGTGCATCGTCAATACGAAATGCATAACGGAGACACCCATGGGCTGCGCGTTTTTCGCGGCCGAACGGCGCGACCAGCGGGGCGAGCGTCTATGTCCCGGTCGCGGACGAGATCGACTATCCCGCCGATCTGGAGGCCGCGCGCAACCACCGGCAAAGCAGACGTACGTGGCAAGCGTTCAGTTGTGGGAGAAAAGCGATGTCCATTCAGGAATATGCGCCGTATCGCGGCTGCAATATCGAGGTGAACGTTACGCTATCGAAGACGCATTGGCTCGGTGGCAAATATCGCCGTTATCGCGTGTCATGGACCGTGACGTTGCCCGGCAATCCGGAACAGGAACTGCTGAGTTTTCCGGAACAGTTCGATTTTCTGACCGAGCATGAAGCGTTCAAGTATGGAGAAAATCGGGCGCACACCTTTGTCGATTCGATGTTCTCGACGCCTTCTCAAAGGCGCAGGCTCCGCGACGCGGTCGCTCGGCCCGCAACGCGCCAGGAGGTTTAATGGCTCGCGCCGGCGCGCGACCTTTCGGAGCGGTATGGCGCGTCGCCGCGTTTGCCTATGATCCCTTCGAGCTTCGTGCGGCAGACAGAAGCGACCGGAGACACCGGTCTTCCGGGAAGTCTTCCGACAATCGCAACACCATCTCCTTGATGTCGACAAGGCAGGGTGGCCCGCCAGCAGAACATTCTCCGTCGATGTCCAGCAGTACGGCGTATCGGCGCCGCCCCAAGGAACTGCACCCCTTCACCCAGAAAGCCGCGTCCAGCACCTCGATTCCCGCGTCGCCTGTCGTCGCCGGGCCCAGCACCCCGCGCATATCCAGACCCGATTGCGAGTCAAAGAGGGAGCAGACAGCCTTCGCTTCGTCTTCTGATAGCGGCCAGAAACGCTCACCGAGAGGAATGCGCGGCACCACGCCCTCGATCGTCTGCCGGTCCAGCTTGCGCCGAGACCGGTGTAGCGCTTTTTTCATCGCGACTTGCACGACCGCCGGGCGTTGCGTCCTTTTCGTTTCGTTGGTGCGGGCGTCGTCGAATGCGTGTTCGTACCCGTCGACGAGCGCTTCCGCCATACGGCTGGTGATCACGCCCGGCAAGTCCGCGCTGCGCGCCGCGGTGGCCAGCGACCGTCCCAGCCGAAGCAGATCGTGCACAGGATTGCCCGATCACGCATTGATCCAGATCCCTGATCTGGACTGCCAGGTGGCCCGCTGCATCCGCGACCGGGCCGAGGTTCCCGAGATGGCAGTCGCCGCAAATCCACACGGGCGGGCCATCGGGCAACGCGCCGGGAGCCTGGCTGTCAAGCCACGCATAAAAGCGCCTCGCGCTTCCACGTACGTAGGCGTGCGCCGATCGAGCCATTTTGTGCCGGCGAAGCGCTGCCAGAAGGGGCGCCCGAAGTCAGGAACCGGCAGATTTTTTAGGGACGCTTTTTTCACGACGGTATTCCTTGCTACAACGGCCATCTGCCACAACGGCGTAGCTAAAATCGTGCGGCGCTCGTCTTGACCGGGTCGCAGTAGCGCTGGCTCCGTAAAGCCACTCGCTCGGGCGACGTCGCCACCGACAGGCCGGTTCATCGATGTTTGAACACGATGCGCGCAGAGCGACGATGTTGTTGGGGGGACAGAAAGGTAAATACAATGCGACGCATGGCCGGTTTATCGTTGACGTTTTTTCGACGCAGGAGAAACATCGCACGAGATCGGAGCAGCCCCGTCCATTCCGCTGCCCCCAAGTGTCGTGCTGCGCGCGGTAATCAGGAAAACATCGTCGTGGCTGATCATGCGGCGGCATCTTCCATTACTGCCCTCCTGGCGGAGTCTGAATCAAGGCTGGTCGCGTCATCAACTCCTTTGCGGGTGACCCGCGGAAACGAGGTGCGAGTTGTGCCAATCCGAGCGAGCACGCATGCGGGACTCCCATGAGCCGGTAGCCGCCGGGCTTCGAAGCACGTCCTGGACGCCGGCGCTCAGCGGCTCGCTGCTCGCGCTCGTGTTCTGGTGGCAGTCACTGACGCCGACACTGATTCCGCGGTCGTGGGGAACGCAAACCGTGGTCGGCGCGTTCTGTCTGGCCATCGGCTATGGGATAGGCACAGTGGTCGGCCGCGGCGTGCATCGGCTGCTGGAGCGATGGGGGCGCGTGGCCGGCAGCGAGATCCGACGGCGCAGCTGGATCGTTCTGGCAGCGACGTGGCTCATTGCACTATTCGTTGGCTCGAAGCTATGGCTCGGCTGGCAGAACGAGCAGCGTAGTTTCATGGGGATGGCGCCGATCGCCTGGTTCGACGCCGTGCTGGTGATCGTCGTGTCGCCGTTCAGCGCGGTGTTGCTGGTAGTCATCGGGCGATTGACGGCGCGCGGTGTCGCCGCAGTCAAGCGGGTCATCGAGGGCCACGTGCCCCCGATCGTTTCGGTGCCGGCAACATCGCTGCTCATCATCGTGATTGGCATGGCGCTCGGTCGCGGAGTGGCCTTTCCCGTCCTCACCACGGTCTCCAACTTCGTCCACGGGCGGGTGAACGAGAACACGACCGAGGGAATCGTGGCCCCCACGTCGCCGGCGGTGTCCGGCAGCAGCACGTCGTTCGTCGCATGGGACACCTTGGGCCGCATGGGGCGCGGCTTCGTGGCGACAGCGACAAACAAGCAAGAGCTCGCGAAGTTCCACGGGACTGATGCGAGACTGGTCGATCCGGTGAGGGTCTACGTGGGAGTGCGTTCCGCGGACTCCCTCGAGCAGCGTGCGCAGATTGCGGTCCGCGAGCTCGAGCGCGCCGGCGGGTTCGAGCGGAAAGTGCTGGTCGTGTGGATACCCACCGGCACGGGCTGGATAGTCCCCAAAGCCGCGGCTTCGCTGGAGCAACTGCACCGTGGCGACACGGCGATCGTGGCGATCCAATACTCTTTCCTGCCTAGCCGACTCGCCATTTTCATGGATGCTGGTCTCGCGAACGAGGCGGGTATCGCGCTCTTCAACGCGGTTCGCGCCCGATGGTCGATGCTCCCGCCGAAACGACGGCCAAAGCTCGTTCTGTTCGGCAAAAGTCTCGGCGCCGCAGGGGTGGAAGCGCCTTTCGTCGGGAAAGACGCCTCTGCCTCGGTGGCCAACATGATGGCCCGAACGGATGGCGTGCTGATCGTCGGCGCCAAACAAAGCAACCCGATCCATTCGCAACTCACTCACGAGCGCGATAGCGGGTCGCCCTTCTGGCAGCCGATCTTCAATGGGGGGCGTTCGGTACGGTTCTTGAACCGCGATCCGCATCAGGTGGCATTGCACGCCGACTGGCCGACCCCGCGAATCGTGTACCTTCAGCATCCGGCCGATCCGGCCGTGTTCTGGAGTGCCAGTGCGTTCTGGTGGCCGCCAGAATGGATGGCTCCGCCTCGCGGCTTCGACATGCCCCGCGCCATGCATTGGTTTCCCATCGTCTCGGGCGTGCAGGCGGTGGGCGATCTGATTCACCAGCTCGGCGTGCCGGCGGGTTTTGGTCACAACTACTCGTCGGAGGACTACGTCAACGGCTGGGCCAGCGTGGTGCCTCCCGAGGGCTGGACGCACGCCGATACCGAACGACTGGCCCGGTTCCTCGACCAGACTGCCGGCGATGAATCAGAGCCGTGACCGAGCTGAAGGCGAACGGATCGGGGCAGTGCCGTTGCAGCTTGCGGCGCGCACCGCAGAACATGGTCCCAGCTAACGCCAGGCTCGTGTGAACTCGCCGACCACGCGCGCCAGATGCGCCTGCATCGCCGTGCGCGCGGCGGTCGCATCTCGCGCCATGATGGCCGCAAAGATGCGCTGATGGTCATCCTGTGACGCCGCCCGCAATGCGGGAGTATGAAAGTGCTCCTCGATCTTTTTCCACAACGGGTCGGCACGGGAGTTGTCCCACATCGCTGTCACCACGAGCCGGAGCATTTCGTTTCCCGTCGCCCGCGCGATCGCCAGATGGAAATCACGGTCAGCGGCCTCGTTCGCAGCCTTGTCGTCCATGTTTTCGCGCATCGCGCGCAACGCGGCGAAGAGCCGGTCGAGGTCTGAATCTTTGCGCTCGGTAGCGGCTAAGGCCGCGATCCCGCTTTCGATCACCGCCCGCGCGCGCAGCGTCTCGATCGGGCCCAGTCCGCGCGGCAGTTTAAACATGGCGGAGCGCGCCTCCGGCGCTTCTGCCACATAGATGCCCGAGCCGACACGGACCTCGACCACGCCCTGCACTTCCAGCGCGATGATCGCTTCCCTCACCTGCGTGCGGCTCACGCCAAAACGCTCGGCCAGCGTGCGCTCGGAAGGCAGGCGCTCACGCGGCCCGACGTCGCCGGCGACGATCAGATCGTAGATCTGCTTCGCGAGCCCGACATAGGAACGGTCGGTCGCGTCCTCATCGGCGGCGCGGCCGGTTGGCGTGTGCGAAAGTTCGGCCATTCAGGATTCCAGAAAGCTTCGAAGCCGCCCAAGGATTGGCTCGAGTTCGCCAAAATGGTACACCAATTGCCGGCGTCAGCCTGCATCGGCCTGACGCCGCGCTTGCCGCCCATCGAACCAGTACAGCAGCAGTTTCAGACTACTCGAATCCGCCCGCGGCGCCGTGGTAAACCACTATCGCGCGCGGATTGGTATGCCAGTACTGTCAGACGTGACCGCGTTCGCGCCGGCCCTTCGTTTTGCTTCGAGGCGGCGCCGTTGAAGAGGTCATCGCGCTGCTTCGGCGAGTCCGAGTCAGCCCCGCTGCAGCATATTCCGCAAGATTCCCTGCTTCTCGCACAGAATTCGGCGGCGATCCATGGCCGCCATGTTCGCCGGCAATCGGCAAGTTCAATCCAACAAAAAGGAGACGACATGCTTTCAGGAATCCAGGTGCTTCGAGCGGCGGCGACCGCGGCATTCACGCTGTGTGCAAGCGCGGCTTTCGCGCAGGCATCGATCGTTTCAGGACCGTCCAGTGATCCAACCTGCATGGTCCCCTGGAAGAGCGACACGAAGTTCATCAAGTATCCGAAGAAGAACGGGCCCTACCGGATCGCACTCGTGAACGGCTATATCGCGAACACCTGGCGTATCCAGATGATCAAGACAGCCAAGGCCTACACGGCGCAGCCTGCCGTCGCCGCCAAGCTCAAGGAATTCAAGGTCGTCTCGACCGGCGAGGACGTGCCGGCGCAAATCTCGGCCGTCAACAACTTCATCGATGCCGGCTATGACGCGGTCATCGTGGACGCGCAAAATCCCGCCTCATTCGGCCCCGCGATCCGCCGCGCGAAGAAAGCCGGCGTCGTGCTGATCGCGTTCGACAACATCCTCGACAGCGAAGACGCGATCAACGTCAACGTCGACCAGTACGGGCTCGGCGTGCTGTGGGCCAAGTGGCTCGCGAGCCACCTGTCGAACGGAGGCAAGGTGCTCGAGGTTCGCGGGGTGGCGGGCACGTCGGTCGACACGGACCGGCACAATGGTTTCCTGAAAACGTTGGACGACACCGGCAAGAAGTGGAACGTCGTCCAGGTCTACGGCAAGTGGGACGACGGGGTCGCGCAAAAGGCCACCGCCGACGCGATTGCCGTGCAGGGCCATTTCGATGGAATTTCGGCGCAAGGCGGCGACACGGGAGTCGTGCGCGCGATGATCGATGCGAAACATCCGTTCGTGCCTTTCGGCGGCGAGACCGAGAACGGCTTTCGCAAATTCTGCGCGCAGTATGGGAGCGAGGGCCTGAAGTGTACGTCGGCTGGCACCGGTCCCGCGCAGGTGGCCGTGGCGATCAAGACGGCGCTCGCCGCGCTGGACGGCCAGACGATCCCGGTCTCGATCAAGCTGCCTCTCGACGTCACCGACGATTCGAAGCTGAAGGCGGGCGTCAACTATTTCCCGAACGACTCCGACAACTTTTTCGTCGGCAACTCGTTTCCGACTTGCGGCATCAATTTCTCTGCGCAGGAAATCATGAAGCAGAGCCAGGGCAACCAGTGATCGGATGATGGCCGGGATGTGACGGGAGACGAAGCATGCTGCAGGATGCAGAGCAGCCGTTCTTTCAGATGTCTGGCGTGTCGAAAAGCTACGGCGGCGCCGTCGCGCTGGATCACGCTGAGCTCACGGTGCGCCGGGGCCGCATTCACGCAATCCTCGGCGAGAACGGCGCGGGCAAGTCCACGTTGCTGAAGGTGATGTCCGGCGTCGTACAGCCGGACGAGGGCACGATGCACTTCGATGGCCGGCAGGTCTCGTTCGCGTCGCCGGCCGAGGCGAACGCGGCCGGCATCGTCTGCGTCTATCAGGAGCTGTCGCTAATCCCCGACTTGAGCGTGGCGGACAACATCTTCGCTTCGCACCCGCCGCGACGCTTCGGCATGATCGACCGCCGGGCCCAGCGCCGCCAGGCCGAGGAGGCGCTCGCCCGGGCGGGCGCCGCCGACATCAATCCGCTTGCGAAGGTCCGGGACCTGCCGCTGTCGCGCCAGCAGATGGTCGAGCTCGCGAAGGGGCTGGCACACGCGCCGCGCATTCTGATCCTCGACGAAGCCACCTCGGCGCTGACCGCGGCCGACGTCGCGCGCGTGATCGATGTGCTCAAGCGCCTGCGCGAAGAGGGGCTCGCGCTGCTGTTCATCTCGCACCGGATGCACGAGGTGAAGGCGCTCGCGGACGAATGCACGGTCTACCGGAACGGCCGTCATGTGACGAGCTTCGAGGCAGGCGCGCGCTCCGACAACGAGGTCGTCGAAATGATGATCGGCCGGAAGTACCAGCATGCGTTTCCGGCCAAACCCGCCCGCGACCGCAGTGCCGCTCCGGTTCTCGCCTGCCGGGATCTCGCGTGGAACGACACGCTGCAAGGCATCAGCTTTTCGTTGAAGCCCGGTGAAATTCTCGGACTGGGCGGCCTCGACGGACAAGGCCAGCGCGAACTGCTGCTGGCGCTGTTCGGCGTGTTGCGCGGGTGCGCCGGCAAGATCGAGATCGACGGCAAAGCCGTGTCGATCGGCAGTCCGTTGGCCGCGCGTGCCAACGGCATCGGTATGGCGCTGATACCGGAGGACCGCAAGACCGAAGGCTTGATGCTGCCGATGTCGGTACGCGAGAACCTGTCGTTTGCCGCGCTCGATCGCATGTCCACCGCCGGCGTAATCGATCGCGACCGCCAGCAGTCGCTCGTCGACCGGATGATGGAGCTGCTTGCGATCAAGTCGTTCAGCGTCGACGCGCCCGTGAGCTCGCTGTCGGGCGGCAACCAGCAGAAGGTGGTCATCGCGAAGTGGCTGATCCGGCAGCCGAGGATCCTGCTGCTCAGCGACCCGACGCGCGGTATCGACGTCGGCACCAAGCAGGAGCTCTATCAGTTGCTCAGGCGCCTCGCCGACGAAGGCGCCGCGATCGTGTTCTATTCGACCGACTACGACGAGCTGATCGGCTGCTGTGACCGCGTGCTCGTGCTGTACGAAGGCAGGATCAAGAAGGAACTCATCGGCTCGGCGATCACCGAGCAGAACCTGATTGCCAGTGCACTGGACCTGCCCGTCGGACAGATTTCGCCTTCCACCGGAGTCGCGCTATGAGCGGGCTGCGTTACTGGTATGCGGAGAATCGCGGGGCCGTGTTCGCGTTCGGCCTGTTCGTGCTGATGTTCGCGATCTACCTGGTCAACTATCCGTCGGCGTTGTCGGCCAACGTGTTTCAGACGGCAGCGAACAAGGCGGTGCTGCTCGCGCTCGTCTCGATGGGGCAGGCGCTCGTCGTGCTGACGGCCGGCATCGACCTGTCGATCGGCATGACACTGGTGCTGACCAATTGCATCGGCTCGTGGATCGTCACGGGTGACACGCTGCACAGCGCGCTCGGCATCGCCGGCGTGCTCGCGGCGGGCGCGCTGTGCGGCGCGCTGAATGCCGTGATCATCATTTTCGGCCGGCTGCAGCCGATCGTGACGACGATCGCGACGGGCGCCGTCTACTACGGCCTGGCGCTGCTGCTGCGCCCCGTGCCCGGCGGCTCGATCAACGAGGACCTCGCCGACGCAGTGACCGGCAAGGTCGCCGGCGTCCTGCCGGCGAGCTTGCTGATTCTGCTCGCGGCGACGCTGATCGTCTGGATTCCTTTCAAACGCTCGGCGGTTGGGCGCGCGGCGTACGCGACCGGTTCGTCCGAACCCGCGGCTTTTCTGTCCGGCATGCCGATCCGCCGCGCGAAGTTCGCCAGCTATACGCTGGCCGGCCTGCTCACTGCGATCGGCGGCCTATTCCTGACGTTCTTCACCGACACCGGCGAAGCGAGCCTCGGCAGCGCCAACTCGTACACGCTGTTTTCGATTGCCGCGGTGGTGATAGGCGGCGTGTCGCTGCTCGGCGGCAAGGGCAGCGCGATTGGCGCGATCTTCGGCGCATTCGCGTTCCGCTCGATCGGCGACCTGCTGTTCGTGTTCAACGTCGATGCGCTGTGGCAGCCGCTATTCCAGGGTGTGATTCTTCTGCTCGCTGTCGCGATCGGCGCATGCGGGCTGTTCAGGGTACGCAACCGTCTGGAGTGGTTTCAATGAGCCACGTTTCAGCAAACAGCCGGACCACGTTCGTGTCGAGGCTCGCGCGCGGAATCGACAAACCGATCGTGATCGCGTTCGCGTGCATCGTCGCGCTGCTGCTCGTCGGCGGGATGTATTCGCGCAACTTCACGTCGCCGGAGTACATCCTGCTGCAACTGAAGGTCGGCGCGTTCCTCGGCATCATCGCGACCGGCCTGATGATGGTGATCCTGCTCGGCCACATCGACCTGTCGCTGCCGTGGACCATCACCGTCGGCGCAATGATGGCGTGCGCGGTAGCGGGGCACGGCGAACTCGGACGGATCCTCGCGATACCGGTCGGGATTGCTTGCGGCGTGCTGATTGGCGTCGTCAACGGCATCCTCGTTGCGCTGCTGCGCATTCCGTCGATGATCGCCACGCTCGCGACCAATGCGGTCGCACAGGGCATCATGATCGTCTATACCGGCGGATCGTCGCCGCAGGATTCCGCGCCACAGGTGATGCGATGGCTCGCGGCGGGCTGGCTCGTACCGGGCGTGCCGAATGCCGTCGCGCTATGGCTCGTGATCGGCGGCGCCACGGTGTTCCTGTTGTCGCGTACGACCTTCGGCCGCACGCTGTACGCGATCGGCAATACCGAACGCGCGGCGTATCTGTCCGGCATCAATACGCGGCTCGTGACCGTGGCCGCATTCGCCGTGTGCAGCGCCTTCGCGGCGTTCGGCGGCGTATTGCTCGCCGGTTATGCGTCGAAGGCAGCGCAGTCGATGGGCGATGCCTACCTGTTGCCGGCGATCGCGGCAGTCGTGCTCGGCGGCACATCGATTCTGGGTGGACGAGGTTCATACCTCGGCACCGTGGCTGGCGCGATCCTCATCACGCTGCTGCAGTCGATCCTTTCAGTCGCGCAGATGCCCGAGGCGGGACGTCAGATCATCTACGGCGTGGTGATAGCGGCAATGTTGCTGCTGTATGGGCGCAGCAAGCGGGAAGTGTAGTTTGAGTCGATCCGCTGGCGCGTCCTCCCGGCCCACCAACGGCAACGGCTCCAAGCCTCTCGACTACCCTGCCAAGCGCAAGCTCATCCATGAGCATCCACCCACGCGCGCGCCCAGTCCAGGCCTGCATGGTGGGCTTCCTCCTCGCTATCGAATAGTCCCAGAATGCCTGATGCCTCGATCAGCTTTCCGCCTCGCGTAATGGTTCCGCTCGCCGCATAGCGCTCCGGTTGCAGGATGCCTTCGCCTTCCTGCTGAAGGATGGCATGCCCCCACAACGTGTACCCGTCGTAGTCGATCGTTTCCATTAGCGCACGACCCTGAAGGTTGTGGCGCGAGTCGTCACGCGAGGCATGCTCGCGGGTGCCTCTGGTGGATTCCAGACCTCAGCGTAGCCCGCTGCGTGCGCGCCCGTGCAAGGCGTCATGATCAGAACCGTGAATCCTGTCTTTTTCAAGATTTCTCCTTTCCAGCGGTTTTCTTCAGCGGCGGAAAAGACGCCTGGGCATTGAGACCTCACTTGCGAGGAGCTATCGCGGAGACTGGTCGTTCGCTCGCCGCGGTCGACGAGCGTTTCGCGCTGGCCGGCGCGGGTTGAGGATGTGACATTGTATCGTCAGCCTGAGGGAGTCCTGATAGTCGCCCCCGATAGCGTCACATCCGCTGAATATGTAAGCCGCGAAGCGAGTCGACGAAGGAACGTTTCGTGCGAGCGCTACAGCATCCCTGGTTTCCCGACGGTCAGGCGAATGCACTCTTCCCCCGACAGGGGCACCGCGCCCCGCGCCGCACAAGGTAGTACGCACGCTGCCTCGTCGCAGCCCGCCCGCTCGTGGGCCGCCGATCTCGGGCCGGGGCTGGCAAGTCTCGGCTGCGATAACGATCCCAGCGGTATCGCCACATATTCACTCGCGGGCGCGTGGTATGGCTATGACCTGCTGTGGACCTGCGTGCTGTCGTATCCGTCGATGGTCGCGTTGCAGCTGGTCTCGGCGCGTGTCGCTGCCGTCACTGGACATGGCCTGACCGCGAACATGCGCGCCCACTATTCGCCGGTGTTCTTCTATTTGGCGGTGGCGCGGTTCGTGATTGCGAACACGCTGAATATCGCCGTCAATGTGATGGCGATGGCCGCGGTCGTGCAACGCTTCACTCATGGGCCGCTTTGGTTGCTTGCCCTCGCATGCGGTTGCACGTCGATTGCGTTGCAGTGGTTCATTCCCTATGCGCGCTATGCGCAGGTGCTCAAATGGTTGATGCTGCCGATGCTCGCGTATGCCAGCGTGCTGCTGATCGTCGATGTGCCGTGGCACACGGTCGTGCTGCGCTCGTTCGTGCCGCACGTCGAGTGGAAAGAAGATTTCGTCACGATGCTGATGGCCGTGCTCGGTACGACGATGAGTCCCTATCTGCTTTTTTCGCAGGCCGAGCAGGAAGCACAGGAAGAGCATCGAAAGCACGAACAGCACGCGGCGCGGGGCGATCGACGTTCGTCAGAGCAGCTTCGCCGCTTGCGCATGCAGACCTTGACGCGCACCGCGCTATCGAGCGTGGCCGCATTGTGCATGATGATTGCGGCTGCGGCGACGCTACATGGTGCACAGACGCGGCCCGGCGAGCCCATGGAGCTTTCCAGGGTGCTCGAACCGCTAGTGGATGGCTACGCCGGCACACTGCTTGGGCTTGCACTGATCGGCTCAGCGCTGCTCGCACTACCTTCGCTTGCGGGTTCCGCTGCGCAAGCGGTCGCGAGTTCGTTCGACTGGCCCCACGGCCAACGGCGTGATCGGCGCATTGCTGTTCTGCTCGTTGCGCTCGCGGGGCTCGGGACGCTGCTTGGCGTTGCGCTCTGCCTATGGCACGTCGACCCTGTCAAGGCGCTGTACTGGAGCGCCATCGTCAACGGTATGACGATTACGCCCGTGCTGGTGCTTCTGGTGCTGCTGAGTGCGAAACGAGAAGCGGTCGGCGAAATCGTCGCGCACTGGTCGTTACGCGCGCTCTGCTGGCTCGCGACCCTGATCACCGGTGTGGTCGTGGTCGCGCACTTCGTGCTCGAAGTGGCGGAGCGCGTGTCCTGATGAACCCCTCACGCCCGATTTGCACCGCAGACGCGCAGGCTACCTCACGCTTTTGAGATGTTCAGCGAGGCGAGCGAACATCGCGTCACACCGGTTCAGTTGTTCGATCGTGATGAACTCATCCGGCTTGTGGCCCTGATCCATGCTGCCAGGTCCACAGACCACGGTCGGAATGCCCACCTGCGCGAACAGGCCGCCTTCGGTGCCAAAGGCGACCGTTTCGTATTGCTTCGATCCGCTCAACATCTCGACCAGGCGTGCCGCGTCGCTATCGGGTGAAGTCGCCAGCCCAGGATAGGCATTCAGCATCTGCACACTGACATCGGTATCGGGCTGCACCGCGCGCATCTTCGGCAGCAATTCGGCTGCTGCATAGCTTCGCAGTTGCTCCACCACCCGGTTGGGATCAAAGCCCGGCACGCCGCGCACTTCGAAATCGAACTCGCATTCGGCGGGAACGATATTCAGCGCGCGTCCGCCCTTGATGACGCCTGTCTGCACCGTCGAGAACGGTGGATCGAAACGCGCGTCGTGATGTTCCGGCCGCGCGAGTTCGTCGCCAATCTCTTCCAGTCGGTTGATCAGCCGCGCCGCGTATTGAATCGCATTGACACCGTGCGGCGCGTACGCGGAATGACATGGCGCGCCTTTCACGTGACAGCGCATCGCAAGCTTGCTCTTGTGTCCCAGCACAGGCTTCAACCCGGTCGGTTCGCCAATCAGACACATGCGCGGCTTATGCGCGCGCTTTTCGAGTTCGGCCAGCATCGGCCGCACGCCGAGACAGCCTACCTCCTCGTCATATGAAAACGCGAGATGCACCGGCACTTCGAGCTTCGGCTTCAGGAAAGCCGGCACTGCCGCCAACACGGACGCGATGTAGCCTTTCATATCGGCTGTGCCGCGTCCGTACAGTCGCCCTTCTTTTTCGGTGAGACGAAACGGGTCCACGGTCCAAGCCTGACCGTCGACGGGCACCACATCGGTATGCCCGGACAGCACGATGCCACCACGGTCTCGCGGACCGATCGTGGCGAACAGGTTAGCCTTGGTACGCTCGGCGTTATGGAACAGCTCGCTGTCCACACCGAGATCCGCGAGGTATTGCTGCACGAAGCCGATCAGTTCCAGATTGGAGTCGCGGCTGACAGTCGCAAAACCGATCAGCCGCTCGAGCAGTGCACGGCTCGACAACTCACTCATCGCCGGGCACTCCGTAGCTCGGCGCCGCGGTTGGATTCAACGCGCGTGCGATGTAGTCCCGCATCTGCGGCCGATACGCTTGCCAAAGCGCGGCAAGTTTGCCGATCGGATCGTCGTCGGCCCAATCGACCCGCAGATCGACGATCGGCCAGACGTGTGTATCGACGATCTTCAGAGCAGCCGAATGCACGGGCCCTGCTTCTCCGCCAGCTTCGGCGGCCGCATGCATCGCGTGTAGCAGACGATCGGCGAGCGCGCCTTGTGCACTCTCGAACGCTTTCACCATCGCGTCGATCACCGGCTTGCCGGCGAGCAGATTGCCCGCTGCCACACACTGATTTCCCGCGACGGCGTGATGCACGCCGAGTGCTTCCTTGCCGGTGAACATCGCGGTTCGCCCCTCACTGTCGACCACCGTCACCTGCCGGTATTCGCTCCATTCGCTCGCGCCTAGCGCCCGTTCGAGCGCCGTATCCGCCGCGATACGCCCGCTTTCCAGCAGATCGAGAATCTGCGGCCCGAGCGCGGGCTGCGTCACGTTCTGCGTCGCCACCGCACCGACGCCCGCGCGCGCCCACGTACACCTCGCCCCCACCGCAATGCTCGACGAACTGATCGCGATACCGAGCTGACCGGTCTTGCCACAACGTCCGACGATCGAGAATGTCATGGGTAGCTCCTCACGCCTGAGATGGCTTCCAGTTGTCCGGAATCACGGCGATCACGTCGATTTCCATCAGCCATTGCGGCTGGCCGAGCGCGCTGACGCACAGCCCCGTCGAAATCGGATACACGCCCTTCAGCCACTTGCCGACTTCCTGATACACCGGCTCGCGATAACGAGGATCAGTGATGTAAGTCGTCGTCTTGACGATATGCGACAGGTCGCTGCCCGCTTCCTCGAGAAGTTGCTTGACGTTCTTCAATGCCTGCTCGGCCTGCGCGCCCGGATCGCCGAGACCGACCAGCTTGCCGTCGAAATCCGTACCGACCTGGCCGCGCACATAGACCGTATTGCCCGCGCGAACCGCCTGGCAAAGATCGTTATCGAGCGACTGGTTCGGGTACGTATCCTTCGTATTGAACATGCGAATGCGGGTATGCGTAGGCATCAGTTCACTCCCACTTCTTTGGTCTTCGGCGCGTGCGATTCGTCGCACGCGGTATCGGTTGGATTCGCGCCGTGCACGCCGCGCGCGTCCTGCCGACGCTGCGACGCGTCGCGATACGCGAGGTATTTGCGCTGCGTGACGATGTGATCGGCGATGTGCTTTGCGTCGTGCCAGACGCCCCAGATAAACGACGACGCGCGCCGCGACAACCACGGCAAGCCGAGGAAATACACGCCCGGTTCCTTCGATACACCGCGCTGATGCTGCGGCTTGCCCTTATCGTCGAATGCGTTCACGTGCAGCCAGTTGAAATCGACGGCATAGCCGGTGGCCCAAATGATCGTGCTCACCCCCGCCTTCTTCAGATCCAGTTCCGGGAGCGGATGCGTCACGCACTCCGGGTCTGGTGGAATCAGGCGTGCGTCGGGGTCTTCCGGCAGGTCCACGCCGTTGCGCTCGACGTAGTCGTCGGCCGCGTCCAGTAGCGACATCAGGTTTTCGTCGCCACGCTTCAGATTGGCGGCGAGGTCCTGTTCGAAGGTCGCGACGCCATTCGCGAACGATTTCGTCGTGCCGACCAGCGTCATGCCCTGATGAGCGAGCCTGCGAAAATCGATGGTCTGGCCGCCGTACGCGCCGCTGACGGCAATGGTCACATGCTCGCGTCCCGGCACGGCGACTTCCTTGTCCCATTCGCCGAGTACACCCAGCCACCAGCAGAAATCGCGACCGCGATAGGCGCGCGGCGGACGGTCATGCGCACCGACGGACAGATAAACCTTGCGGCCCGCGCGTTGCAGTTCGTCCGCGATCTGCACGCCGGACGACCCCGCGCCAACCACGAGCACCGCGCCTTCGGGCAGCTGCGCCGGGTTCCGATAGTGGGCCGAATGAAGCTGCGTGAGCTCGACGTCCTGTGGCGCGATGGGGGGAATGACGGGACGCTGGAACGGCCCCGTCGCAACGACCACGCGACGGGCTTCGATCGTGCCATCGGACGTTGCGACCGTAAATCCTGCCCGGCCCTTCAGACGCTCGACGCTCGTGACTTCGACGCCCGTGCGGATCGGCGCATCGAACTTGCGCGCATAGGCCTCGAAGTAATCGGCGACCTGATCCTTGGCGGCGAACCCATCAGGATCGAGTCCTTCGAACTCCATATTGGGGAAGCGGTCGTGCCAGGCGGGACCATTGGCGACCAGTGAATCCCAGCGGCAGGTACGCCAGCGTTCGGCAATGCGGTCGCGCTCCAGCACGAGATGGGGTACGCCGAGTTTGCTCAGGTGTTCGCTCATTGCCACGCCAGCCTGACCCGCGCCTATGACCAGCGTGTCGATCGACAATTTTTCAGCCGACATGGCCTTCTCCTTCTGAAAAGCGCTCTGGATTCAGGTCACTCTCTCTCTTCGGTCGGACAGAATGTACGCCGCGTGGCGGGCAACAAAAACTATATTTTAAAAATGCTTTGCATCGTTTTTCGCTATGCAATCGACAATTGGCGAGCGACAATCGGTTCGACCGAACACGGAGCAACTGATGGACGGCAACTCGATACGCTACTCGTTGCGTCAGCTCAGGTATTTTGTCGTCACGGCCGAGACGCTTTCGTTCACCGCCGCGGCAAAGCGTCTGCACATTTCGCAGCCGTCTATCTCGACGTCGCTCGCGGATCTGGAGGAATCGTTCGGCGTCCAACTGTTCATCCGCCATCACGCCAGCGGGCTGTCGCTCACGCAACCGGGCCGCGATCTGCTCGGCCACGCTCGCAATCTGCTTCAGAACGCCGAAGAATTGCAGCTGACCGCGAAGGAAATCGACGGCGGCATGTCGGGCTCCATCTCGCTGGGCTGCATGGTGTCGCTGGCCCCGCCGCTGATGCCAGGCATCATCAGCCGCTTCGTGCAGGACTATCCGGCGGTCACCTTCCGTACGACGGAAGCGCATCAGGACACGCTTTTGAGCGGCCTGCGCGACGGCTCGCTCGATATCGCGCTGACCTACAGCCTCGATATCACCGATGGAATCGCGTTTACCCCACTGCTTTCGCTGCCACCGTATGTCATCCTGCCTAAAACACACAGGCTTGCACGGGCCCGCAAAGTGTCGCTGGCCGATCTGCTGCCCGAGCCCTATGTGATGCTGGACCTTCCGCATAGCCGCGAGTACTTCTCCGCGCTGTTCGACGCAGTCGGCAGCCGCCCTACCGCGGCTTTCCGGTCGTCACAGCCTGAAGTGGTGCGTGGCATGGTCGCCAACGGCCTAGGTTACAGCATACTCAACTTCCCGCTGAAGTCGACCCGAACAGTGGACGGCGAAGACTTCGTGATTAAACATTTCAAGGAAAGCGTCAATGCGACGACGCTTGGCATCGCACTATCGGGCGCCGTCAAGCCGCGCGAGGTTGTGAAGCGCTTCTCGGCATTCTGTGAAACGTACATTCGGCGCCTCCACATCGGTTAGCGGCCCGGAAAGCCTCTCGGCATAGGCATGAGCTATGCACTGCATGCAAAAACAATATTTTACCTAGCAATTTGGATTGTTAGATTGGTGCTCATCGGATGCACACACTGATGGGGGGCCCCCTATGTCAGCCATTCTTCAGTCGACGGACACTGAGCTCGACATCGTTCGCGCCCTGCGCGAGAACTGCGAGCGTCCGTTCGGGGATGCACACGCAATGCCGCCGGCCGTCTACACGTCGGAGGCGTTTCTCGCGCTCGAACGGCGCGACGTGTTTCGCAACGAGTGGTTGTGCGTGGGCCGCGCGAGCGCGCTCGCACAGAGCGGCGACTATCTGACCGCGCAAATCGACGACCAGCCGGTGTTCGTGCTGCGCGATGCGAGCGGTGCGTTGCGCGCATTCTCGAATGTTTGCCTGCACCGGATGTCGGTATTGCTTGAAGGGCGCGGCAACGTGCGCCGGATCGTGTGCCCCTATCACGCATGGAACTACACGCTCGATGGTTCGCTCGCGGGCGCGCCGTTGATGGATCGGCAGCCGGGCTTTTGCAAGGAACAATACAAGCTGCCTGCCGTGCGCTGCGAGACGTGGCAAGGCTGGATCTACGTAACGCTCAACGCGCACGCGCCTTCGGTGGAATCACATTTGTCCGGGCTGACGAAGCTGATCGAGCCGTACGGCATGAGCAACTACGTCGAGACCTTCCACGAAGAGCACGTGTGGGACACCAACTGGAAGATCCTCGCGGAAAATTTCATGGAGAGCTACCATTTGCCGATGCTGCATCGCGCAACGGTCGGGCCGCACTCGAAGCTCGAAGAAATGGAATGTCCGCCGGGCTGGCCTGCGTTCAACTATCACTGGATCACCAAGGAAGCGTCGCTGCCGATCGGCAACGCGCATCCCAGCAATACACGTCTGCAAGGGCACTGGCGCCGTACCACCGCGCTGCTGGCGATCTACCCGACACACCTGATCACGCTGACGCCCGGCTACTTCTGGTATCTGATCCTGCAGCCGCGGGGCGTCGGCCGCGTGCATATCCGCTTCGGCGGCGGCCTCGCACCGGATTTCGTCGACGATCCGCGAGCCGCCGATTACATGGCTACGCTGAAGACGCTGCTCGACGAAGTCAACGCCGAGGACCGGCGCGGCGTCGAGGCCGTGTTTCGCGGCGTGCACGCGCCACTCGCGAAGCCTGGCCATCTGAGCCCTCTGGAACGGCCGAATTACGACTTCGCCCGCTATCTGGCGGGACGCCTGGGCGCGAAGTGATTTGCCGCCCCACGTGGACCGCCAACACTCTGCCGAGTTACCCATGTCAAGCCAACCATTTATTTCGTTCGACGGCGTCAGCAAGTCATACGACGGCGTGCATAGCGTCGTCGAGGGACTCGATCTCGATGTCGCGCACGGTGAATTCGTTTCGCTGCTCGGTCCGTCCGGTTCCGGCAAGACCACGACACTGATGATGCTCGCGGGATTCGAAGCGCCGACGCGCGGCGAGATCCGCCTCGCCGGCAAGCGTCTGGACGACAAGCCGCCGCATCGGCGCGATATCGGCATGGTGTTTCAGAACTATGCGCTGTTCCCGCACATGACGATTGCCGAAAACGTCGCGTTTCCGCTGTCGGTGCGCAAGATAAGCCGTAGCGAACAGAAAACGCGCGTGACGCGCGTGCTGGACATGGTGGAGTTATCGCATCTGGCGGCACGGCGTCCGTCGCAACTGTCCGGTGGCCAGCAGCAGCGCGTTGCGCTTGCCCGCGCGCTGGTTTTCGAGCCGAGCGTAGTGCTGATGGACGAGCCGCTTGGCGCGCTCGACAAACGCCTGCGTGAAACCATGCAATACGAAATCATGCGGCTGCATCGCGAACTGTCGCTGACGATCGTCTACGTGACCCACGACCAGAACGAAGCGTTGACGATGTCGGACCGCGTCGCCGTGTTTTCCGATGGACGCATCCAGCAGGCCGCCGCACCGACCGAACTCTACGAAAACGCGGCGAATGCGTTCGTTGCCAATTTCGTCGGCGAGAACAATGGACTGACCGGTCGCGTCAATTCCGACGGCGGAGAATGGGCTGCGATGCAGCTGGCCGATGGCAGCACTGTGCGCGGACGCCCAGGCGCGGGGCTCGCGTCGGGCGACACGGCGGTGCTGGCGCTGCGTCCCGAGCGCGCGCACATCGCGGCGACGCCGGACGCCGTGCAGGAAGCGACACGGCAGAACATGAACGTCGTGCACGCGCTCGTCGAGGAACTCGTCTACTGCGGCGATCATCATCGCGTGCATTTGAAGCTCGGTCATGGCGAAAGCATGGTGGTCAAGGTGCCGAACACACAGCACCATGATCTGCCCGCACTGGGCCGTCAGACCGCCGTGACCTGGCGGCGTGACGACTGCAAGGTGCTGCCCGTCATGGCGCCCGCGCCGCATTCCGCCGCCGCGTCCGGCGGCGCCGACTATTCCACTGTTGCCGTTCCCTCGTCCGCCTCGCCACTTATCGCAGGAGCCAACTAGAAATGAAGACCAAGTTCTCGTCATTCCGGACCACCCTCACGGCTTGCGCACTCGGGGTGTTTGCCACCGCCACGGTTCACGCGGCCGATACGATTTCCGTCGTCACCTTTGGCGGTGCGTACGAAGCCGCCGCCAAAAAAGCATGGTTCGAACCGTTCACCGCGAAAACCGGCGACCAGTTCTCCACCGAGTCCTACGATGGCGGCCTTGCCAAGCTGCAAGCGATGGAACAGTCGAAGAACCCGACCTGGGATCTGATCGACCTCGAAACCAACGACGCGATCACCGCATGCGACGAAGGCCTCATCGCCAAGTTCGACAAAAAGGCGCTCGGCAACACCAGCGATTTCCTGCCCGGGTCGATCAGTGACTGCGCCGTCAGCGCGATGGTGTGGTCCACCGTCTATGCGTATGACACCAGCAAACTGAAATCCGCGCCTACTACCATCAACGACTTCTTCGACCTCAACAAGTACCCGGGCAAGCGCGGCATGCGCAAATCGCCGAAGGTCGCGATGGAATGGGCGTTGATAGCCGATGGCGTGGCGCCCAAGGACGTCTACAAGACGCTCTCCACGCCGGCTGGCGTCGATCGCGCGTTCAAGAAGCTCGACACCATCAAGCCGAGCATCGTGTGGTGGGAGGCGGGTGCGCAGGCGCCGCAACTGCTCGCCGACGGCGCGGTCGTGATGACGCAGGCGTACAACGGCCGCATCGACGACGCCGTGCACAAGGACAAGAAGCCCTTCAAGATCGTCTGGGATGCACAGGTGTACGACTACGAATGGTGGGCCGTGGTCAACGGCGCGAAGCATGCCGACGCGGCACGGAAGTTCATCGTCGCATCCTCGACACCGCAGGCCTATGCGGACCTGTCGAAGTACATCGCGTACGCGCCGCCGCGCAAGGACGCCATTCCGCTGATCGACAAGGCGCGTCTGAACGATCTGCCGACAGCGCCGGAGAACTTCAAACGCCCGCTGCAAATCAACGCGACGTTCTGGGCCGACAACGCGGATGCGATCAACAAGCGGTTCCAGAACTGGCTGACGCAGTAGCGCCAGATCGAACGAACGTCACCCGAGAGATCGAGCACGATGAACACGCAGCTGCCATCCACCGCCCCTTTTGGCCGCGGCCCGCAGGCCGCGAACCGCGAGTCGTTTCGCGCCGCGCGCCGCAAGGCCGCGATGCGCGCGTTGCTGCTGGCTTTGCCGTTGCTCATCTTTCTGCTGGTGACGTTCGTCGCGCCGATCGCGAGCCTGCTCGCGCGCAGCGTGCGAAACCCTGAAGTGCGCGCCGGCATGCCGCAATTGAGCACGGCGCTGGCCGGATGGGACGGTGCGGGCGTACCCGGCGAACCGGCCTTTGCCGCACTCGCGCACGACCTGAAGGACGCCAGCGAATCCGGCCAGCTCGGCAATATCGCGCGACGCATGAACTTCTATCGACCAGAGTTCCGCAGCCTGCTGTTCAAGACGGCGCGTGCCACACGTTCGCAAACGCCCGCGCAATGGAAGCCCGCCCTGATCGATCTGGATGAACGCTGGAACACACCGGAAACCTGGCGGCTCCTCAAGCGTGCGTCGATCTCGCCCACGCCCGACTATTTGCTGAACGCCGTCGACGCGCAAGTCGCGCCCGATGGCTCGGTGACGTCCGTCGCGGCGGACAGCGCCATCTTCCGCGCGGCCTTCGGACGCACGGTCACGATCAGTGCGACGGTCACGCTGCTGTGCCTGGTGCTGGGTTATCCCGTGGCGTATCTGCTCGCGACATTGCCGGAGAACCAGAGCAACCGGCTGATCCTCTTCGTGATCGTACCGTTCTGGACATCGCTGCTGGTGCGGACCACCGCGTGGTATGTGCTGCTGCAACCGGGTGGTGTGATCAACAGCGCGTTGCTCCGCTTTGGGCTCATCAATCATCCGTTGCCGCTGATTTTCAATCGCACGGGTGTGTTGATCGGCATGACGCACATCCTGCTGCCATACATGATCCTCGCGATCTTTTCGGTGATGAAAGGTGTCCCGCCCGTGTACATGCGCGCGGCGAAATCCCTCGGCGCGCATCCGGCTGTGGCCTTCGTGCGAGTGTATATTCCGCAAACGCTGCCGGGTGTCGGCGCGGGATGTTTTCTCGTGTTCGTGCTCGCGCTCGGTTATTACATCACCCCCGCCCTGCTAGGCGGCGCCGGCGACGAAATGATCAGCCAGCTGATCGCGTCGCAGACCAACGATCGGCTCAACTGGGGACTCGCGGGTGCGTTGTCGTGCTATCTGATCGCATTCACGGCGGTGTTCTATTTCATCTTCAACCGGCTGGTCGGTATCGACCGCTTGCGCTTCGGCTAACGCGCCGCGCAATCGACGCTAATGGGTTGTCGCTCCTTCGTATGGTTGATCAACAGGCAGACTCAGATGAAAGACGGACGAACCCGGCTACTCTCGGAACGCATCGCGGGCGCGGGACTACGTGTGCATTGCGCGCTCATTTTCTTTTTCCTCGTCGCGCCGATCCTCGCGATCGTGCCGCTGTCGTTCAACTCCGGCTCATTCTTCTCGTACCCGATGCAGGGCTTCTCGCTGCGCTGGTACGCGCAGGCGCTGAGTTCGCCGGACTGGCAACGCGCGTTGGCGAACAGCATCGGCATCGGCGCGGCGTCGACGCTGATCGCGACGGTGCTCGGCACGCTCGCCGCGCTCGGCTTGAGCCGCACGCAGTTTCCTTACCGCTCGATCATCATGCCGATCATCGTGTCGCCGATGATCGTGCCTATCGTTGTCGTCGCGGCAGGGTTTTATCTGGTCTTTTCGCCGCTCGGCCTGGTCAATTCGTATATCGGCGTCGTGCTTGCGCATGCCGCGCTCGGTACGCCCTTCGTGGTGATCACCGTGACGGCTTCGCTGCTGTCGTTCGATCAAAGCCTGCTTCGCGCTGCGTCGGGGCTGGGCGCGCAGCCGTGGGTCGCGTTTCGTCGCGTCACGCTCCCGCTGATCACGCCCGCCGTCGCAACGGGCAGTGTGTTCGCATTCGCGACGTCGTTCGACGAAGTGATCGTCATTCTGTTCATTGGCGGCCCCGAGCAGCGCACCGTGCCGCGGCAGATGTGGAGTGGCATCCGTGACCAGATCGACCCGTCGATCCTTGCCGTGGCCACACTGCTGATGGCGTTCGCCATCGCCCTGTTCGCCTGCATGAACTGGTTGCGCAAGCGCGCAGCGGCGGCCAGCCGCTCGTTTGCCTGAGCCGACTGTTGTGCCAGCGTGATGCCGTGGACATGCGACTTGATAGCCTCCCTGTAATGGTCGACCGTTGCCAGCCTCGTTGCGGCAAAGCCGGAACCCTTGGCGCGGCCCGTCCTTGGCTGTTAGTTGCGCTTTTAAAAAGAAAAATATTGAGCACCTGAGTGTGTGGCGATATGCTTCGCATCGCCGCTAAACCACATGCAACGACCGAGGGTCGCGAAGGAAACGACAAAATGCGATTGCGACGCATCACCGCACGACGCTCACCAGTGCATGGCATGGGACTGTTCGCCCTGCAGCCGATCGCCCCGGGCGAACGGGTGATCGAGTACAAGGGGGAAGTGACCAGTTGGCGGCGCGCCGCCGCCCGTCAGCGAGCCGACGCGGGCCACACGTTCGTGTTTGGGCTGTCCAGCGGACGAGTGATCGACGGCAGCCGCGGCGGCAACAGCGCCGCGCTTTCTGAACCATGCGTGCGCCCCCAACTGCGAGGCCATCGAGACCGGCGACCGGGTGTTCATTCATGCGCTCGCCACGATCGCACCCGGGGAGGAGCTTTTCATCAATTACGGTCTGTCAGTGGACGGCCCGGTCACCGACGACATTCGCGCCCAGTACACGTGTCATTGCGGCGCGCCGGCATGTCGTCGAACCATGCTGGGAAATGACGGACAGTTGTCGTAGTCCTGCCGCCGCGCAGACGCTTCGATGAGCGATTCCTGCGGCGGTTCATCCGACGCGCCTGCCGCGTCTGTGGTGCGCGTCGATGTCTGGAACATGGCCTCGGCGTCGATCGCCGCATGGTCGCCCCGACGCGCTGCGTCGCGTTTCAAGGTACAACGTCACAGCGCAAACAGCCGCCCAAGATGAGCCTCGCAATCTCCCACGCCGGCGAGCCGCAACGCGTGCCACGCCATCGCGTAGTTGCTCGATATCACCGGCTTACCGATCGCCGCCTCTAGCTCCGGAATCAAGCCGGCGATGCGCAAGCTCGTGCACGATACGAAAATCGCCTCCACGTCACGATTGCGCGCAAGTCGCTCAACACCAGTTCGCAACGACGCCGCATCGATCCGCGCCACTTCGTTATCGTTCGCATGCTCGAACGACGCCATGCGCGTAATGCCGTGACCACGCGACTCGATATAGTCGCGCATGTATTCGTTGATCGAACGCACATAGGGAGTAAGCAGGGCCGTACGTTGGACGCCTAGTGCGTGAAGCGCCGCCAGCGCCGCGGTGATCGGCGTAGTGCACGCGGCGTCCGCACGCGCTTCGCGAATCCGCGCGAACACCTTTTCCTCCCCAATCACCATCGACGCGGACGTGCAGCCAAACGCCACCACATCGATACGCTCTGCCGGACGGATCAGCGCGACCGCCGGTGCAATACGGTCCTCCATTTCCGCTAGCCGTTCGGGCGTGATGTCCGCCGAGTTATACACACGGCTTTCGTAGAACGCCACGCCGTCCTGCGTCAGCAAGCCCCGCCACTCATGCTCGATCGTATGATCGGTGGCGAGCACCACGAGCCCAATCGCGGCACGACGGCCGATGCCGTCGTCCAGCGTGAAATCGAGCTTCGTGTACACGTCGTCATGCTGTGCAATCGCACTCATTTCGGAGTCGTCCTGTCATGTCGCGTTCGGGCTCGCGAGTCTCTGTCGTCACTGCCTCTTAAAGGTAGAGGATTGCCGGCGCCTTTGTGTAATGGTTTATACGCAAATACCCTATACCGTCCCAACGCACACCGGCTTCTATCATGAAAGAAGCGCTTTAGTGTCAGCGCTCCGGTGAAACCAGCAGTCACGCCGTTGACCTGGTGGGTATGAATCACACGCAATCGCCCCATTTCCTTCCGCTTTCCGATGTCACAGGTATACCCGTGTGGCGGATCGTCCGATCCCTCTCACAATAAGGAGCCGCTAACATGTTTGCTCAGACGATTGGCTGGTCCGGTGCGAAGCGGGGCTCGCGGCAAACGGCCTTTGCGGGCATGGCGGCCGCCGTGGCCCTGCTTGTCGGCATGGCTCCCGGTTCGGCGCTAAGCCAGGGCGCCACCATCAAGATCGGCGTGCCCGTTCCGCTGTCGGGCAGCAGTGCCAATGCCGGCACGGATATTGTCAATGGCGCGAAGCTCGCCGCCGCCAGAGTCAACGCGGCCGGTGGCGTGCTCGGCAAGCAGATCGAGCTGGTGCCCGAGGACGACGCCTGTGATGCGCAGACCGCGGTGCAGGCGGCACAGAAACTCGTCGATGCGGGCGTTGTCGCGGTAGCGGGCGGATATTGCTCAAGCGCGGCGCTGCCGGAATCGACAACCTTTCATCGCGCCGGGATTCCCTACGTGCTGGATGCGTCGACGAATCCGCAACTGACCGAGATGGGGTACGACAACGTGTTCCGCACGATCGGCCGTGACGACCAGCAGGGCCCATTCGCGGCAAACTTCATGAAAGACGTTCTGCACGCGAAGCACGTGGCGGTGATCGACGACAACACGACCTACTCCAAGGGCCTCGCCCAGAACACCGTGCAAGCCCTGAAGAAGGACGGTGTCGATGTCGTGTACGCCAATTCGATCACGCCCGGACAGATGGACTATTCACCGACGCTCACGCGGGTCTCCTCACTGAAGCCTGACGTGATCTACTACACAGGCTATTTCTCCGAAGCCGGCCTGCTGGTCAAGGAGGCGCGGCAACTGGGTCTGAAAATGACCTTCATGGGCGGCGACGCCACCAATGACCCCACCCTGATGAAGACGGCCGGTCCCGCCGCCGACGGCATGATCATCACGACGGCACCGCTCGCGCAGTTCCTGAGCGGCGCGCACGCCTACGTCGATGACTATACGAAGGCTTACGGGCAAGGGCCGGGACCGTACTCGGTCTATGAATACGATGCTGTGGGGGTCACGGCGAAAGCCATCGCGGACGCGAAATCGGCACAGCCTGCCGCGATCACGGCTGCTCTGCACAAGATCTCGAACTACCCGGGCGCGACCGGAACGATTGCCTTCAATCCGAAGGGGGACCGCAGCAAAGCCGTGTACATCACCATCATCGTGCACAACGACAACTTCGAGCCCTACCAGAGGCAGGATGCGAGCGGACATTGGGCGGCGATGAAGTAGGCGCAATTGCGCGCCCCGCGCCGTCATGAGCGACTTCTTCCAGTTCGTCATCGAAGGGCTGACGACCGGCTCGTTCTACGCGCTCGTCGCCCTCGGCTACACGATGGTCTACGGAATCATCCGGCTGATCAACTTCGCTCATGGCGACCTGTTCATGGTCGGCGCGTTCATCGGCTGGACCGGTCTGATGGTTCTTGCATCCGCGCATCTGCCGCTCGCCCTGGCGCTGCTGATCGCCCTTGTGGCCGCCATGACGGTCACAGGCGCGCTCGGCCTGCTGATCGAGCGGCTCGCGTATCAGCCGTTGCTGCGCGCGCCGCGGCTGTCGATTCTGATTACGGCGCTGGGCGTCTCGCTGGCGCTGCAAAATGGGGTGCTGCTGATCTACGGCGCGGGCTTTCGCACCTATCCGCACGTGCTGAGCCAGGCCGGCTTCGAACTCCACGGCGTGCAGATCACCTTCGCGCAGATCGGCATCATCGTGACGAGCCTGGCCCTGATGCTGGCACTGTATTTCTTCGTTCACCACACTTTCCTTGGCACCGCGATGCGCGCGCTGGCAATCGATCAGGACGCCGCGCGTCTGATGGGCATCGACGTCGAACGCCTGATCCAGCTCACCTTTCTGCTGGGGTCGGTGCTGGCCGCCGTGGCGGGCGTCATGGAGGGTCTTTACTACACGCAGATCAATTTCTTCATGGGCTTCGTGCTAGGCCTGCGCGCGTTCACCGCCGCCGTGCTCGGCGGCATCGGCAACATCCCGGGCGCGATGGCGGGCGGCATCCTGATTGGCCTGCTCGAAGCCTTCGGCGCGGGCTATGTCTCTTCGCAATGGACCGACGTGTTCGTCTTCGGCGTGCTGATCGCCGTGCTCGTGATCAAGCCGACCGGGCTGTTCGGCGAACGCGTTGTCGAGAGAATGTAGTCCATGAGCGCCAGTCAGGCTTCCGCGCGTTGGGCCAGGCCTGTCGGCGGTGCGCTGCTGGCCGCCGCCGTGGCGCTGCCCGCTTTCGTCAGCAACTATGTCGTCGATGTCGGCCTGACCATCGTCACCTATTCGATCCTGGGTCTTGGGCTGAACATCGTAGTCGGTTATGCCGGATTGCTCGATCTGGGCTACGCGGCCTTCTTCGCGATCGGCGCGTACACGACGGCGTTGCTGGAAACCCTGCTGCACTTCTCGTTCTGGGAGACGCTGCCGTTCAGTCTGGCGTTCGCCGGGGTATCGGGCATAGTCATCGGCTATCCCACCCTGCGCCTGCGCAGCGACTATCTGGCGATCGTCACGCTGGGCTTCGGCGAAATCACGCGTATCGTCGCCACCAATCTCGACATCACGGGCGGCCCGAACGGCATCTTCGGCATCGCGAGCCCGAGCCTGTTCGGTTTCGAGATCAGTTCGCCGCTAGCGCTCTACGAACTGGGCATGGCGTTCCTCGTGCTGGTGCTGGTGTTCGCCATCCGGCTCGGCCAGTCGCGGCTGGGCCGCGCCTGGACCAGCATCCGCGAGGACGAGGCAGCTGCCGAGGCCGTCGGCGTGCCGACGCTGCGCGTCAAGCTGCTCGCCTATGTGATGGGCGCGCTGATCGGTGGGCTGGGCGGCAGCCTGTTCGCCGCCCGCTTCGGCACCATCGATCCGACCGGCTTCACCTATCTGCAGTCCGTCACGATCCTGATTGTCGTCGTGCTCGGCGGCCGGGGCAGCATTCCCGGTGTGCTCCTCGGCGCCATCATCGTCGCCGGCCTGCCGGAGATTCTGCGTTTTCTCAACCTCTGGCGCATCTTCGCTTTCGCGATCGGGCTCGTGATCCTGATGCTGTTAAGGCCGCAGGGGTTGTGGCCAGCGCCGTTGCGCCGCGTCGCGCCGGCGCGCAAGGGCGCTGACGCCGATCGCGTCGCTGTGCCCGATCACGCCGTCACCGATGAGATCCTGCTGGAGGTGCGCGACATGCAGCGCCGCTTCGGTGGCGTGCTGGCGGTCGGCGGTGTCAGCTTCATGGTGCGAAGCGGGGAGATCGTGAGCCTGATCGGTCCGAACGGCGCCGGCAAGACCACCGTGTTCAACTGCCTGACCGGCGTCATCCGCCCGACTGGCGGCCAGATCGTCTGGTGCGGGGAACGGCTTGCCGGCGGCGCGCCTCATCGCATCGTCCATCAAGGCATGGCGCGCACCTTCCAGGGCATCCGCCTGTTCGGCCACATGACGGCCTTCGAAAACGTCCTGACCGGCATGGACCATCGGCTTCGGACACCGCTCGCAGCCGAGCTTCTGGCGTTGCCGTCCGCGCGCGCCGAGGCGGCGGACCATTCCACCGAAGGCCTGCGCTGGCTCGCCTTCGTCGGACTTGCCGGCAGGGCGGGCGAGCGCGCCGCCGATCTGCCCTACGGCGACCAACGCAGGCTGGAGATCGCCCGTGCGCTCGCCAGCAGCCCTCGCCTGCTGCTGCTCGATGAGCCGGCTGCAGGCATGAACCCGACCGAGAAACGCGCGCTGATGGAACTGATCCGGCGCATCCGGGATCATGGCGTGACGGTGCTGCTGATCGAGCACGACATGATGCTGGTGATGGGCGTGTCGGACCGGATCATCGTGATGGACCACGGCGTCATCATCGCCGAGGGCCAGCCCGCCGCGATCCAGGCGGACCCGCGGGTGATCGATGCCTATCTCGGCACAGCCGAAAAGGACGAGGCGAGCGACGATACTGCCGGGGAGAAATCGCTGTGGGACTCCTAGAAATCCGCGATCTGCGCGTGAGCTATGGGACTGTCGAAGTGCTGCACGGCATCTCGCTGGACGTCGCGGAAGGCGAGATCGTCGCGTTGCTCGGCAGCAATGGCGCGGGAAAAACGACCACGCTGCGGGCGATTTCCGGATTGATCCGGCCGCGCGCGGGCGACATTGCGATGGCTGGCCAGCGCCTGACGGGCTTGCGCGCACATCAGATCGTGGCGCTGGGTCTGGGTCACGTGCCAGAGGGGCGGCGCATTTTCGGCGCGCTGACGGTGGAGGAAAATCTGCATCTCGGCGGCTATCTGATCCGGCGCGACAGTGCGGCATTGCAACAGCGAAGGGATCAGCTCTATGCGACTTTCCCCCGGCTCAGCGAGCGACGCAGCCAGCTGGCTGGCACGCTCAGCGGTGGCGAACAGCAGATGCTGGCGATTGCCCGAGCCCTGATGCTGCGCCCGCGTATCGTGGTGCTGGACGAACCGTCGATGGGACTCGCGCCGAAGCTGGTCCGCGCGATCTTCGGCATGATCGCCGACATCTGCCGCGAAGGCACCTCGATTCTCCTCGTCGAGCAGAACGCCCGCCAGGCGCTGCGGATCGCTCATCGGGCTTACGTGCTGGAAAGTGGGCACATTGCGCTCGCGGGGTCCGCCCGCGAGCTGGCTCAGGATAGCCGGGTCCGCGCTGCCTATCTGGGCGGCAGTGCCATCTCGGCAGAGTAACCCGCCAACCGGGCAATCGACCTTGGCTGAAACGGGTCAGACGTAATGGACGCAAAACATGTCAGAGATCGATCAGGAAAAAGTCGTTGCGGTGCTGCGTCGCCCGAGCGATGACGACGCCGCCTCGTCGCGGCATGGCGCCGGCCTGAGTTCGACGGAGGATGCATCATGCTGAATTATCCTGCTGCCTATCAGTCCACCAAAGGCTCAGCGCTCGACGTCGACAAGACGTTCTATCAGCGCATCGCCTCACAGCACGACACCCGCACGCTGGTCGAATCGATCGTCGTGCCGATCCGCTCGGGGCAAGCGTGGACCGTGCCGGCCGGCCACGTGTTTCGCATTGTCACGATCGAAGGCCCGCAGGTTGCCGACCTGAACATGTGGAACCGGCACAACCCGCGCGAGCGCATGTGGGCATCGCGCACGCGCCAGTTGCAGCAGGCGCACGTGAGCACGTTCGACCGTCTGTGGTCGACGCTGCCATTCCTGCGTCCGATGGTGACCATCACGGACGACAGTCTCGCAGGCTACGGTGTCGACGAGCACGGCGGGCGTGTCCACGATTTGCTCGGCACGCGCTGCGACCCCTACGTGAACCGCATGCTGACCGGCGAGGATTTTCATTTTCACTGCCACTCCAACCTGACGCGTGCCATCGCCCCGTATGGATTGACTGAGTACGACGTCCACGACGTGCTCAACGTGTTCCAGTGCACCGGCCTGAATCTCGAAGACAAATACTTCATGAAGGCGTGTCCGGCAAAGAAAGGCGATTACCTCGAATTCTTCGCGGAGATCGACTTGCTGTGCGCGCTGTCGACCTGTCCGGGCGGCGATCTGTCAGTGCCGATGTGGGGACCCGACGCGCGCGATCCACTGGAAGTCTGCCGGCCGCTTGGCATCGAGGTCTGGCAACTCGCGCCACAGATGCTGGATGGGTGGACGCCGCCGGCTGTGGCTGCCTACAAAGGGCAGCACGGAATGGTGCTGAATCAGCCGCAATGGAAGTGAGACTGGTGCCTCCTGTCCAGCAGGAATCGATGGTGGCGCAGCACAAAAGCCGGAGCGAGACCGCGCTGCCTTGAATGCCCGCCGGCCCCCTTGTATCTGAGGACATCATGAAAGTTGTCGTGCTCGGTGGCGGGGTAGTCGGTGTGACAACCGCGTACCAGTTGCAGAAGGATGGCCATGAGGTCGTGATCGTCGAGCGGCAGCCTTTAGTCGCATCGGAAACCAGTTGGGGTAACGCGGGCATGATCGCGCCCGGGCATTCCTTTGTCTGGTCCTCGCCCAAAGCGCCGATGATTCTGCTCAAATCGCTGGTGCTGAAAGATCAGGCGTTGCGCTTCAAGTTCTCGGCGGATCCCAGGCTTTACAGCTGGTCGTGGCGTTTCCTGATGGAATGCACATCAGAGAAGGCACGCCGCAATACCCTGCTCAAGCATCGGCTTGCCGCGTACTCGCAACGCGTACTACAGAATGTGATCGCTGAGGACGCCATTGAATACGATCGAAATGACCGCGGAATTCTGTATTTTCATCGGACGCAGGAAGCGCAGGATCGCGGAGTCGAACACATGAAGCTGCTGGAATCCGATGGGCAGGTCATCATGGTTCTCAGCCGCGATCAGGTCGTCGCACTCGACCCGTCGCTGGCTTCGGCAAAAGACAGGATAGCGGGTGCCATTTACTGCCCGACCGATGAGACCGGAGACCCTGCGAAGTTCACCCGCGCCCTTGCGGAAAAGATTGTCGCGCGTGGCGGTATGCTTCTGACGGACACCACCATCGACGGCTTCGAAACCGCTGGGCAGGACGTGGTGGGCATAAGAACGAGTCGCGGCCTTGTAAAAGCCGACGCGTATGTGCTCGCCCTTGGTCCCTATAGTCCGGTTCTTGGCCGACAGATCGGCATCGATCTTCCCATCTATCCGATCAAGGGATACTCCCTCACGATTCCGATCGATGGCCGGCCCTTGCCACCCTCGGTCGCAGTGGTCGACGAGCACAACCTGGTCGCAATCTCGCGCTTCGGCGACCGGATCCGGGTCACCGCGACGGCGGAGTTTGCTGGCTACGACACGAGCCATAAGCCTTCTGATTTTGCGTTTATGAAGAGCGTGACACAAGAACTCTACCCGGCCGGCGCCAACTACGATCGCGCCGAAATGTGGGCCGGTCTCAGGCCGATGACGCCGACGAACTTGCCGTTTCTTGGGCGCAAGAAGTATCGCAATCTTTATCTGAATACCGGTCACGGTCATATCGGCTGGACCATGTCGCACGGATCGGCTCGAATCACGGCCGACCTGATCGCGGGACGAACCCCGGCGATTCCGATGGTGGGGCTGCTTTGCGACTGATGGCGACGCGTTTTGCAGCCAAAACATGGGGCCCCAGCCGAACGATGCCAGCAAACTATTGCATCGACCGGTCGAATCCGCCGCGCATGGCCCGTCGGTACACGTCGCGCTCAAAGAATTGCGACTTCGAGACGCGCTATCGCGCGTCACGCGCAGCTTTTCGCCGTCAGATCCACTGGAACACTGGCGACGGTTGCGCGGCTTGTGTCAGGGTTGCTACGATCCACGCCCAGCGCAGAGCTTCCTCAAGCGCATCTGCAATTGCTCGGCGCTTTCTCGATATCAACCGGAAGCGTGGAGTCGATTGCTTCCAGCATGCAGCCGGCAAAGGTGTTGTTTGCGGCCGAGTTGAGCGCCGCGTCAAGAGAATCGGCTCTCCGGCTTGACCTCACGGGTCTATTTTCGCCGCGAACGTCCTTCATCAAGACCTTTTTAATCTGATCGGGCGCCATGGGTTGCCGGGCAGTCTGTCAGGATCGCACTCCCCCTACGTAAGCTCATATTACAATGCCGGGCTCAAACGCTGCCCCGTACGGCGGCACACAGACCCAAAGGTTCAATGTCGACCCAGCTTTCGAATCCCACGTCGCTCGCCTCAGCCTCCGACAAACCTGCCGCCGCGCGCATCGCATCACTCGCCTGGCTGCTCCCCTTCCACGCGCTGGTCTGGACGCTGGCCGCCTGGCTCGCGCGCGGCAATCTCGACATCCAGGGCGACATGGTCGAGACCTATGTCTGGGGCCTCGAGTGGCAGGCCGGTTACGCGAAGCACCCGCCGCTTTCGTCGTGGGTCGCAGCGGCCTGGTTCAGCGTGTTCCCGCACACCGATCTTGCGTATTTCGCGCTGTCGGCGGTAAACGTGCTGGTCGGCCTGGCCGGGATCGTCGCGCTCGCCGGGCGCTTCGTGCCGCGCCAGATCGCGATCATCGCCGGGCTTGCGATGGCGGTCTCGCCGCTTTACTCGAATCTCGCCATCAAATTCAATCCGAACTCGATCCTGCTGTCGGTCTGGCCGTGGACCGCCTACTTTTTCGTCCGCTACGTGCAGCCGGGCAGCCGCCTTGCGCGCAGCGGCGCGGCGCTCGGTCTCGGGGCGTGCGCGGCGCTTGCCGTGCTGGGCAAGTACTTCACGATCGTGCTGCTGCTCGGGCTGTTGCTGGCATTGCTCGCGCGGCCCGCATGGCGTGCGCGCCTCGTCAGCGTCGATTCGCTGCTCGCGGTGGCGGCGGGTGTCGCCGTGCTGGCCCCGCACGTGCACTGGATGATGGTTAATCATTTCCCGACGCTCGAGTATGCCGCGCAACGCACCGGCGGCACGCTTCTCGCCGCGGTCGGGCGCTTTGGCATCTACACGCTCGCGCAGATCGGCTATCTCGCGCTCAGTTTCGTTTTCGTGCTGTTGATGGTGCGCACGCGCGGGGCTGCGCGGCTCATGGCGCTGAGCGTTGTTCGGAGCGCGGCGTACCCGGATCTCTGGTGGCTCGCGCTGGGGCCACTGTTCGCGGTGGGCGTGCTGTCCGTGATCGGCAAGACGCAGATGGCCTCGGTCTGGGGCATGGCGCAGTGGTTCGCAATGGTGCCGCTCTGGCTTGCCGTGCTCGTCCAGGCCCGCTTCGAGTTCGCGCCGCAGCGTGCCATACGCGTCATGGCGGTGTACTGGGCGCTGGTGCTCGCGGTATCGGCAGTGGTCGGCTACACGGGGGCGCGGCACAATTCCGACGATGCGGCCGAGCCGCGCGCGGAACTCGCGGCAGCCGCGCAGGCGGTGTGGCACGAACGCACCAGCCAGCCGCTGTCGATCGTGGCGGGCTCGACGCATGAGGCCGCTTCGATGGTGTTCTATGACGGCGGCCGCGCCCGCTTCTGGGATCTCGACTGGCCGGCGGCAACGCCCTGGCTCACATCCGCCGATTTCGCGCGTCAGGGCTCGCTGATTGTGTGCCGTGGCGACGACTCGGGCTGCATCGCGACGGCATCGTCGCTAAGCCATGCAGCGCCGATTGCGCTCGAGGTGAGCAAGACCGCATGGGGACGGGAGTTGCCTGCGCGCCCCTACCAACTGTTCGTGATTGTGCCGCAGTCGTGAGCCACGCGACCATCACGCCGTATCGCGGCCGGCCGCTCGTCGTCGATCTCGACGGCACGCTGTTGCGCTCCGACGTTCTGATCGAGTGCGTGTGGGCCTTTCTGAAAGCCTCGCCGCTGCGCTGCTGGCAACTGCTGGTCTGGCTGCTGCATGGTGGCAAAGCGGGCCTGAAGGCGCGGCTCGCGGCCGGCCGTGCGCTCGTGCTTGCAACCGCCACGCACCAGCGTTATGCGCAGGCCATCGCGGATCATCCGGGCTGCTTCGACGAGGTCCATGCGACCGAGGGTGAGGTCAACCTGTCGGCAGGGCGCAAGCGTGATGGCCTCGACTGCCTCTCAGGGGAAGATCGGCTCGTAACCTAACCGAGCGAGTGGAAAGAGGTACCATGAAGTACGCCGTCGAACGCCAGGCTCATCCGTGCCTGAGCGTATAACGTCTCTCTGGTCAGGGGTCCTGCCATGATCCTGTATCACACCGTCCCCGATTCGTCGGTCATCGAAATATCCGTCGAAGGCAAAATCACCGACCAAGAACTGCGCGAAGCCATCGAGCGCATGCGTGGTGATCTTGAACTGAACGGTAAGACCCGCGTGCTCGAACGCATCGAGCATTTCAGCGGCATCGAGCCGAAGGCGCTATGGACCGACCTGACGCTCGGCGTCTCCGTCGCCCGCAAGGTCACGCGCGCCGCCGTGGTGGCCGACGCGGGCTGGATTCGCGCCTCGATGCATTTGGCCCGGTTCTTTATGAAGGCTGAAATCAAGGCGTTCCACGTCAACGAGCTGGAACAGGCGCGAGCCTGGATCAACGCCTGAACGTCGTCTCCGGCCGGCCGCATCGGACGGAGACCGGCCAGTTGGAGCCGCACGACTCAACATCAGAACTGTTACTGCCGAATCAAGGACACGGAGCGCAACGATCCTATGATGGAATAAGGCCGCGCGACACGCGCGGAAAAGCGCTAAAACATGTAGGAAAACAGGAGAAGAGGAGCACATGACGAAGCGAGTGATCGTGACCGGCGGCAGCGGCCTGGCCGGAAAATGGGTGGTCGAGAACCTGGTCGAGCACGGCTACGAGGTGATGAATCTTGATCGCGTGCCGATGGCGGCGCGCACGGCGCGCACGTTGATTACGGACATCACCGATGCGGGCCAGGTATTCAATGCGCTGGCATCGAGCACCGCGCCGGGAGAATTCGCCAACGACCTCGAACCAAAGCCGATCGACGCGATTGTGCATTTTGCGGCGATCCCTCGCATCATGATCACGCCCGACAACGAGGTCTACCGGATCAACGTGATGGGCACGTACAACATCCTCGACGCAGCGTCGAAGCTTGGCATCCGCAAGGTGATCGTGGCATCGAGCGAAACCACATACGGTATGGTGTTCGCGCACCGGGATCGCAGTCCAGAGTACTTCCCGCTCGACGAGGAATACCCGGTGAACCCGATGGACAGCTACGCGACGTCGAAGGTTATCAACGAAGTGACAGCGAAGGCGTTCCACGCGCGCACGGGCTCTGACATTTACTGCTTTCGTATTGGCAACGTGCTCGAACCCAACGACTACGCGAAGTTTCCGGCGTGGCTCAAGGATCCAGCACTGCGCAAGAGGATTGCGTGGAGCTATATCGACGGCCGCGATCTCGCGAGCGCGTGCCGGCTTGCCATCGAAAAGGACGGCCTCGGCTTTCAGGTGATGAACGTCGCGGCCGACGACGTGTCGTCCGACGTACCTACCGCGGAACTGCTCCGACGCTACTACCCCGGCGTGCCGCTCAAAAAGCAACTCGGCGAGTTCGAGACCCTGCTCAGCAACGAGAAGCTCAAGCGCCTTCTTGGGTGGAACCAGCAACACTACTGGCGCGACGAAGCGAAAAAGATCGTCCAGTAAGCATGGCGGGCCGGCCCCCCGGGCCGGCCAATCACGCCGTGCGAGTCTTCATGGACTGCCTTGCAACGACGCAGACCGGCGCAATGGCGTCGTTCCCGCAGTCGGGTGGTGGGTCTTGGGAAAAATTTTCGAACAAGCCCGCAGCGAAAATTCTCCCTGCGATGCACTGCATTGCAGGCGTGCCGCCACCTCGAACGCGGACCGACAATGAAGCCAATGGCTCGCCTTCACGGCTGTCAGCGCTGGCGCCTCCGTCGCTTATCCGCCGTCGGTATTGCTACGTTCAGCCGCCGGTCAGCGAGTAGTCGTTTGCAGCAGGTCCCGCGCGGTGCTTAGCATGCCGTCGGCGATCTTTCCGGAATCGACCTTGTAGCTGCCGTCACGCAGGGCGGCCTTGATCGACTCGACCTTCGCCGTGTCGCTATCCGAATCGCTGGACGTGTGCATTGCGGACACTGATGAGAGATTAACCGTCGAATTCTGCGCGGCGGCAGCGCTGACTTGGTGCGCGGACTCGACGGCATCCTTCGCATCGCTGTTGATCGTTGCGCGTTGCGGACCGTTCTGCGAAGCCGCGAGCGGAAAATTGCTGGATTCAATCTTCATGGTGTGTGTTCCCCACTGGTTGAGTCCTTTAACGGATCAGCGTTTGAAATCTTCACCCTGCTGTGGGAAGCGAAACCGTGTCCACGTTTCGCCGTGAGCCGCTAAGCCTTGCCGGGCGGGCACTCTAGCCGCCTGCAGCAAATTGCAACAAAGTGTGAGCAGTACCACACAACGGCTATGAGCTGATCGAAGTGTTGACCCGCTCCGAACCAAAGGCGCAGGTATGCTTGAGAACACGACGCCGCACCCCATTTTGCTTGCTGTGAACAAACGTACCCGCCGCCCCTTGCAGCCTCAATGGCCCTTTCCGCCAAGTCGCGATGTCGCTGGTCGCGCCTTTGGCGATCTCGTCGCGCTTCAATATTGCGGCGCGGACGTGTGGCTCTGGCGATGCCGATGCGGCGGTCATGTGACTTCCGCCCTGAAGACGGTAGAGAGCGGTGCAGTGCGTGATTGCGGCTGCCGTGAGCAGCGTCGCGTGTGGCGGTCGCGACCGGGCTCACCTGCGCTGAAGAGCGGCGAGGTTTTCGGCCAGCTGACGACCGAGCGGTACGCTGGCGATGGATTGTGGGTTTGCCGGTGTGACTGCGGTGGTGAGGCGACAGTTAGCGCCGGACGGTTGCGAATGGGCAAGGCGCGCTCGTGCGGCAGGTGCCTCGTCGCTTCGACTCACCGAGTGGCGTAGCGCCGGAACGGAAAATGTTCGTTCGACTCAGGTCAAGCGATCTACACTGCAATTCAACGAATAAGAAAAGATCGCCAGCCTTGGCGGGGTCTGGACGACCGTATTCCGATTTCGCTTTGATCAAGCGTAGTCCGTACATGCTCCCCTTTCTGTCTGGAGGCGGTCATGAAAAAGGAGAGGAAGACAGCACGGCAAATTCTGTCCGGGAACCCTCGGGAGGTTATCTCAGTGGGCCCCGACGACACGGTGCTGAACGCGTTGCAGTTGATGGCCGACAAGGACGTAACGACGGTGCTGGTGCTGCAGGGCGGCAATCTGGTTGGCGTGCTGTCTCAGCGCGACTACGCCCGCAAGGTCGAGGTGCTTGGCCGCAACGCCGCGAACACGAGGGTTGGCGACATCATGACTACCCAGGTGCTTTATGTGACGCCCGAGCATACCTGCGATCAATGCCTCGCGTCGATGCATACCCGGCGGATCCGGCACCTGCCTGTGATCGAATCCGGGCGCGTCATCGGCGTGCTTTCCGACAGTGACGTGCTGGAGGAACTCCTGCAGGAGGACGAGCATTTCATCAGGATTCTCGAGGACGACATGCTCCATCTGACCATTGATACCGGTGGCGCCTATTAGCCAGTCGCGCTCGAATCAGGCGAGGTGAAACGTGAGCACGCAATCAACCGCGGGGGCCCTTTCACCGGCCATCCTTTCCCGCTCGTCCGGCAAAGTGACGTCGGCGCGCGATGCCGTGCGCCTGATCCGCGACGGCGATACGGTCGCGACGGGCGGCTTCGTCGGCATCGGCTTCGCCGAAGACATCGCCATTGCCATCGAGGAACTCTGTACGGCGCATGACGAGGATACGTTGGTCACCCTCCCAAAGCCCGCCAACCTCACGCTAGTCTATGCGGCCGGCCAGGGAGACGGCAAGGAACGCGGACTGAACCACCTGGCGACGCCGGGACTCGTCAAGCGCGTCATCGGCGGACACTGGGGCCTCGTGCCGAAGCTACAGCAGCTTGCGGTGGATAACCAGATCGAAGCGTATAACCTGCCGCAGGGCGTGATCAGCCACCTGTTTCGTGACATTGCGGCCGGAAAGCCAGGCCATCTCTCCCGGGTCGGCCTCGGCACCTTCGTCGATCCGCGCTTCGGTGGTGGCAAACTGAACGAGCGCACCACCGAGAATCTGGTCGAGTTGATGCGGATAGGCGACGAGGAATATCTGTTCTACAAGGCCTTCCCGATCAACGTCGCGATCGTGCGCGGCACCACTGCCGACCCGGAAGGCAATGTAACGATGGAGCGCGAAGCCCTGACACTGGAGGCTCTCGCGATCGCCATGGCCGCGCACAACTGCCACGGCCTCGTGATCGTCCAGGTTGAGCGCATCGCCGAAAGCGGCTCGCTCAATCCGCGACAGGTCAAGATCCCCGGCGTGCTGGTCGATTGCGTCGTGCTGGCGCCGCCCGAGAACCACCAGCAGACCTTTGCCACACCATACAGTCCGGCGTACGCCGGCGAAATTCGGGTCCCCGCGAGCAGTGTGGCGCCGATGCCGATGAGTGAGCGCAAGGTGGTCGCGCGACGCGCGGCAATGGAACTCCAGCCGAACAGCGTGGTGAATCTCGGGATCGGCATGCCCGAAGGCATCGCCAGCGTCGCCAACGAGGAAAGGATCCTCGACCTGATGACGCTGACCACCGAGCCCGGCGTCATCGGCGGCATTCCTGCGGGAGGCTTGAACTTCGGCGCGGCGACCAATGCGCAGGCGATCATCGATCAGCCCGCCCAGTTCGATTTCTATGACGGCGGCGGGCTCGACGTCGCCTTTCTTGGCCTCGCCCAGGCCGATCGCATGGGAAACCTCAATGTGTCGAGATTCGGGCCGCGCCTGGCCGGCGCCGGAGGCTTCATCAACATCAGCCAGAATGCCAGGAAAGTCGTGTTCGTCGGCACTTTCATGGCGGGCCACAGCCAGATTTCAGTCGTCGACGGCAAGCTGCGTATCCACCGTGACGGCACGGCCAGGAAATTCATCGAGGAAGTCGAGCATCGCACGTTCTCTGGCCCGTATGCGGCGGCAATGGGCAAGCCGGTCCTCTACATCACCGAGCGTTGCGTGTTCGAGCTGGGCGCCGAGGGCATGGAACTCATCGAGATTGCACCGGGCGTCGATCTGGAGCGCGATATTCTGGCCAGGATGGACTTCGCACCGATCCTGCGTTCGCCGACGCAGATGGACGAGCGGATTTTCCTGCCTGAACCGATGGGCCTGCGCTCGAATGTTTTGCGACTGCCGCTGGAAGCGCGCTTCATTTACGACGACGACAAGAACATCATGTTTCTCAATTTCGCGCGCCTCGAGGTGAAGCGTCCCGACGACATCGCGGCGATCCGGACTCAGGTATGCCGCGTCTGCGAACCACTGGACCACAAGGTCTATGCAGTGGTGAACTACGAGGGTTTCGTGTTGGACCCCGCGCTGGAGGACGCGTACGTCGAAATGGTCGAGGATATGGTGCAGCGCTACTATTTCGGCGTAACGCGCTTCACTACCAGCGCTTTCATGCGCGCCAAGCTGGGTGGCGCCCTTACGCGGCGCGGGCTGTCACCTTATGTCTATGAGACGGAGGCGGAAGCGCAGACCTACCTGCGCGAACAGTCGTCAAACCGCTGAATCCGGCTTGCATCGTGATCGCGGCACCGAAGGCCGAGTGCGCCCGCGCCGGGTTCTGTCGGACCCTCGATGTCAGTGCCCTACCAGCCAGCGCAACTGAGGCCCCGGATATCCCGCGACCCACGTGCCGTTCGCGCTGAAATCCCACGTCGGACCGAAGCTCGCCGGCTCGAGCAACTGGGTGTCCGTGAGTCCGCTCGAACTGGCCACCGCCGTGCCCGAACCGACACCCGCCGCCGCCCCCGACGATTGGCTGTTCCAGAACACGTTCGTCGCGATCCGGCCGCTGTTCGTGCCCGCGATACCGCCCTCCGTCGAGTTCACGCCCGCCGTGAGTCTGGACGCGGCATACGACTCGCGGATGAAGCCCGTATTGATGCCGACAAGTCCGCCGACAGTCGCGCCGCCGTTCAGGAATTCGTAGGCATACGATCGGCCGATGACGCCATGGTTCGTGCCGACGAGTCCGCCGACCGTGCTTTGCGCACCGGCCGATGCGCGGCCGATCGCGAAAGACTGATCGACGCGACCGTCGTTCAGCCCGACCAGCCCACCGATCTGGCCCACGCCGATGATGTTCACGCCCGCCCACGAGCGCTCGATGCGCCCAAAGTTCTCGCCGACCAGACCGCCGGCCACTGTGCTCGTGTTGCCCGGGGCACCAATGGCGCCCGTTGCGCCGACGTTCACCATGTATCCGTAGTTGATGCCGGCCAGCAAGCCGACCGTTTCTCCCGAGGACGTCGCGGTGCCGTCCGCGAGCGTGAAATTGCGCACGACGCCGCTCTTGCCGATCACGCCGAAGAGTCCGGTATCGGCCGCGCTTGAGAGACGCAGATCGGCGGGGAGATGCCCCATGCCGTCGAACTGACCGGTGAACGGATTCGCGGCGGTGCCGATGCCTCCGAACTCCGGCGCACCCGCGAATTCCAGCCCCCTTCTGCCCAACGCATAGTTGCCGGAGAGGTTGTTATTCACCGCGCTCAGGTCCGTCATGGAGTTGACGAGCTGATAGGCCGTGAACTGCGTGACGAGCCCAGTAAACGGCGCGGGGTGCCACGATACGTTGGCGTACACCGTGCCGGGTGTATAGCTGCCGTTCATGTCGTACAGGCCGCTGACAATGCCCATGCTTCGCGACCAGTCGATCGTGCCCTGGTTGGTCAGACTGCCGCCGTTGTCGAAACCATAGGTGTCGGCGGACAGCGTGAGCGAGCCTGTGCCCCTATTGGCGATGGTCGCCTGCGGTGCGATCGTCAGCGAGTGCGCCGCGTCGAGCGTCAGGGAGGAGGCTCCGTGCCAGCGCACGCTCGCTTCGATCGCGATGTCTCCCTCGCCGGTCGCCCCGAGCTTGCCGTCCGCGCCGTTCGCGAGCACGGAGATGGACGCGCCGTTGCTCAGACTTGCGCCGAGCGTGTTGGCGGTCGGGACGTCCGCGGTGAAGTCCCCAGTGGTGATGTTCCATGCTTTCGCCCGCACATCCGCGCCGCCGACCTTGACGTCCTTGCCGGACATGTCGAGCGTGCCGCCGCTGCCGTCGGCGTTACGCGCGCTGATCTGCGCCCCGCGCGCATCGACGTTGCCGGAGTTGACGACGACCCCGTTGACGGTGGTGTTCGCGACGAGCCAGACGTGGCCGTCGCGCGTCGCGGTGCCGGTGGCGCGCAGGGCGCCCGAATGACCCGCGAGCGCGAAGATATTGCCGTCGGCCGCTTGCACGTTGATGATCGCCGCCTGTACCGTGCCTGAGTTCGTCACCGTGCCGCCGCTTCCCACCTCCACGAAAACTTGTTGAAAGTTGCCGTCGAAGAGCCGGACCTGACGGCCTGCGACGAGTTCGGCATTGCCGTTCGGCGCATCGATCGTCCCTGCGTTCGTGACCTTGCTGGCCGATATCAGGAACACGTCCCCACCCGACGAACTGATCTTGCCGAGATTGACTACATCCGCCGTGGAATTGCCTGTGTAAGCCGAGCCACCGAACGCGGGCGGGTTGAGAAAGACATCGTTGGGGACGTCGAGCGTCGACGCGACGAAACGCCCTCCCGTCGACACCACGCCGCCTGGCCCGATGAGCACGCCATGCGGATTGACGAGGTAGATGCTGCCGGTGCCCTTCAGCGTGCCGTAGATCGCCGACACATCGTTACCCGTCACGCGATTGAGTGTCGCGCCCGTGCCGTTGTTGATCGACACCGTGCGGCACGATCCGATCGAAAAACTGTTCCATTCGATGATGCCGCGCGAGCCCGCTTGCGTGATGCTCAGGCCGGCATCGTTCTGAGTGATGCTTCCCGAGCCGGCGACGAAATGCCCGCCTTGCGGCAGGGTACCCGCCGCGTACGCGACGTGCGTCGTGCAAAGTCCGGTCAGCGAAATGGCGATGGCAAATGAAATTCGCACGCTTGCATGACGGCGTTGCGATGGACGTTGCCGCAGCAGAGATGGCCTTCGAGTGCTCATACATCCCCCTTCCACGCTCGCGCGAAACGGCTGCCAACGACCCGTGGAGCCGACCGGAAACGCGTGAGTCGCCGCGTATGAAGATTAGCAGTTCGCTTCGTCGGCACTTAACGACAATCTCAACGTTTTGCGCCTTCGGGTTGAGACTTTCGTACGGGTCGTGCCGCATGACGGCGGTCTGGTGTGTGAGCGCCAACCAGTCAGCGTCGTGAAGCGATGTGTTTTTGAAAATCGTGGCTGATTTGGTCGATATTTCGGCCCGAAACGTTGTTGCGCGACCGGCACGGCGCATCCTTGACTGCATGGCGAACCACCCAGCAGGCCGGATTACCGTCGCCTTCCATCTTGATAACGATCTCAATGCAAGTTTGAAATACCGTTATTACGGGAGGTTATTAAGTCACTGGTTTCAAGCGCGGTCGACCTCCGCCAAGCCCCCGTGCGGCGGGCGTTGCAGCCTGGCGGCACCGTGCGCGCCCGGATTTGCCATCGAGCAGGGCGAACCTTGCCGGGCAACAGCCGCAACGCGACATTTCGGTATACTTGCGAGCTTTCCCAAAACGATTATTCGCGGCCCTCGTCCCGCGCCATCGACCGCCGTTTCATAGGCGTGCCACCCTCGCGCGACAAGCGCGTCCGCCCCGCTCATCATGTCCGATCTCTCCACGCCGTTCGGCGCGCCCCGCCGTCTCGTCAACATCAATCCGAAGCCGCTCGCCGTCGCGCTCGCGCTGGTCGTGCTCGGCGCGATCTATCTCGCGCAGACCGTCAGCGTGAAACAGGCCGCGCTGTACGTCCTCGGCGCGCTGCTCGGCGTCACGCTCTATCACGCCGCGTTCGGCTTCACGTCCGCATGGCGCGTGTTCATCGCCGACGGCCGCGGCGCCGGCCTGCGCGCGCAGATGCTGATGCTCGCGATCGGCGTGCTGCTGTTCTTCCCGGCGCTTTCCGCCGGCACGCTATTCGGTCATCCGGTCGTCGGCGAAGTGTCGCCCGTCGGCACGTCGGTCCTGATCGGCGCGTTCTTGTTCGGCATCGGCATGCAGCTCGGCGGCGGCTGCGCCTCCGGCACGCTGTATACGGTCGGCGGCGGCAGCACACGGATGGTGGTCACGCTGATCGCGTTCATCATCGGCTCGGTGATCGGCACCGCGCACATGCCGTTCTGGTCCGCGCTGCCGCATCTCCCGCCGATCTCGCTCGTGCAGACGCTCGGCGTCGGCCCGGCGATCGCGCTGAACCTCGTGGTGTTCGCGGCCATCGCCGCGCTGACCGTGCTGATCGAAAAGCGCCGTCACGGCCGTCTCGTCAGCGACGTGGATCGCGCCCCGAACGCATCGCCGTGGCTGCACGGCCCGTGGCCGCTCCTCACCGGCGGCGTCGTGCTCGCGATCCTCAACTTCGTGACGCTCGCGCTGTCGGGCCATCCGTGGGGCATCACGTCGGCGTTCGCGCTGTGGGGCGCGAAGGCGTTCTCCGCGATGGGCGTCGACGTCGCGAGCTGGCATGTGTGGAGCACCGGCCCGAACGCGGCCGCCCTTGCCGCACCGATCAGCCACGACGTGAAGTCGGTAATGGACATCGGCATCGTGATCGGCGCGATGGTTGCCGCTTCGCTGGCCGGCCGCTATGCGCCGGTGTGGCGTCTGCCGCTGCGCTCGCTGATCGCGGCAATCATCGGCGGACTGATTCTCGGCTACGGCGCGCGCCTCGCGTACGGCTGCAATATCGGCGCGTACTTCAGCGGCATCGTGTCGGGCAGCCTGCACGGCTGGCTGTGGCTCGTCTCGGCATTTTTCGGCAACGTGGTCGGCACGAAGCTGCGTCCGGTGTTCGGCCTCGCGGTCGAGCGCGTCAAGCGGACGGGCTGCTGAGCGGGCGGCTTCGGCCGCCTATCGGGCGGGGGCTGCGCTGCCGGCCTCCCTTGCACCCGTCTGAAGCCGTCGCGCGAGTTCGTCAGCGATCTGCTCCGCGCTTTTCCTGACCGCCGTCTTTTCATCGCGGCCGGACAGAACGACCTTCGCGGCGATCACGTACGGGTTGAGCTTGATCACGGCGCCCGGCATATCCCTGCTCGCCCCCTCTTCAACAGTTTCATAGAGCGGCGGTAACTCCGGTGTAGCCAGGTTATCGCAGGAAACCGCGACCTGAAACTGGCTTTGAGATCGCCCAGGATGCCTCGCGCGCGGTGGCCTGGCCCGCTGTCAGGGGCGATGTTCGCGGCGTCGAGATCGAAATCGGAGACATAGACGACCGGCGGCGCGACAGGAGCCGCGAGCGCTGCCGACGAATCCGCGGCCAGACATCCTTGTGCGCTGGCACACAGGTACGTCGCCAGACATACCATTCGCACCCATCGCAACACCATTGCGCACCTCCACGCAGATCGCCTGGTACTAGTTGCATGACAGCGACGAAATACGGCATTCATATCGCGGCCGTTCATCCAGCTTAGGTCTTTCAGAAGCGCACCCATGGCTCGATCGTCTGCATCGCGATCTGAAAATCCTATACTGGGTCGGTGCGGTTGCTGCCTTCGCGCGTTGTCTGCGCATCCGTTTGCGCGAGTCCAATCGTCCGACATGACGCCGCTGAAATGCGGTGGACCGCGCGTTGCGTCATCTGCCTGACAGAACGGAAAACCAAGCCATGCTGACGATCGACGACATCCGCGCCGTCCCGCTGTTCTCGACCCTCCCCGACAGCGAACTGGAAATCCTCGTGCACGCGTGCGCCGACCTGCATCTATGCGCGGGCGAGTTCGCGGTCCATGAAGGCGGCGAGCGCGCGTTATACGCCGTGCTGTCGGGCAAGATGGAAGTCATCAAGACGTTCGACGGCATCGAGCGAACCTTGGGCTGGCGTCTGCCCGGCACGATTTTCGGCGAAGTGCCGCTCGCGCTGAGCTCACCGTTTCCGGGCGCGTATCGAGCGGCCGAGCCTTCGCGCGTGATGCGGGTCGACGCGCCGCAATACTATGCGCTCGCGGCGGCGCCCGACGTGGCGTTCAAGATGGGCGCGCTCGCGCGCGAACGCATCGGCGGGCTGCAAAGCCTTTCCGCCGAGCCGCCAAAGGCGCGTGTGACGATCGTCGGCGAGGGCAGCATGGCGATTGCTTTCGCGCACAGGTATTTGCAGTCGGACGGAGCTTGAGTTCGTCGCGTGAGTCTGCTGCGCGGTCGGGTTGCACGGCCGCTATGTATTCGCAGGCAGCGCGACGCGTTCCAATACCGTCATCGGGCCGAGGCTTTCGATCACATCCAGTTGAGCCGCATCGCGCACGAACAGCGAACCCGCAAAGCCGAGTGCGTTGACCGACACGCCTTCGACGCGCTCTTGCGATCTCGGCACGAGCAACATCCAGCGCCGCGTGACCAGGAGGTTGTAGGGCGTCGCATGACAGCAGGCACGGCCGATTTCGAGCGCGCCGATATCCGCCGCGTCGAGCAGCGTGCGATAGCGGGAAAGCGCCAGCTTCGGCGCATCCGCGCGAGCCAGATCATCGGCGTGAAAGCGTGCGAACGCATGCCGAAACGGCAGATCCGGCATGCCGTTCTCCGCACCGAGCAAGGGCTCGACAGGCACGGACGGATCGGCTTCCCCGAGCGGCAGCGGCACGATCTGCAGGTGCTTGTGCGGCTGGCTCGCGCCCGCCTGCGTGCCGGCGTTGTAAAAGCCGATGCCGTCGAATTCGGCCATGCACGCGAGCAGCGCTTCGAAATCGGCAAGATCGAGCAGCGCTTCCTGCGGTTCGAATTCGCGCGTGACGATCAGCAGATGATGATCGATCACGTTGAACTTGTTCAGCAACGCGAGGTGAGTATCGGAGATGTCGGCGACGAACAGATCCGGCTCATAGGGAAGAAATGGGTTCGCCTGAGGGTGTTTTGCCGTCTGCAGCTTTCGCGCTTGCTCGCGTTGCTGTTCCTTGCGCGTCAGGCTCGACACCTGACGCACGAGAAAGCGGATGCCGCCGCTGTCGATCACGGACTGTTGCGTGTCGATCGGTCGCAGCGCGCCGCAGCTCAGCGCATGTCCGGTCTGTCGCACAATGGCGGGCCACAGCGTGCCCGGAATCAGGCGTCGTTGTCGTTCCATAGGAGGTCGGCAGGCATCGCGGCGCGCGTAAAGCGGGTGAACGCGCAGCCGCTACAGCTTGTAGCCTATCGTGCGCAAAAGATCCTTGCGCCATTGAATGTCCTCCGCGCTTTCCGTGCCGACAGGCGAAAAACCATCGACCACGCCGACGATGCCTCGCCCCTGATCTGTTTCAGCGATCAGCACTTCGACGGGATTCGCCGTTGCGCAGAAGATGCGGCAGACCTCCGGCACGGCCTTGATCGTGTTCAGCACGTTGACGGGGAAAAAGCCGTCGCCCAGAAACACGAAGAAACTATGGCCCGCGCCGACGTTGGTTGCGTTCTGGCATGCCATCTCGACGAGGCTTTCGTCGGTGCCGGAGCGCCGCACGAGGCGCTTGCCGGAAGCCTCGCAAAACGCGAGACCGAACTTGATACCGGGCACCGTGCCGACCATCGCTTCGTGAATATCCTCGACAGATTTGATGAAGTGGCTTTGCCCGAGAATGAAGTTGGTCGCTTCGGGCTTGACGACCTTGACGGCGGACAATTGCATGGTGGACCTCGCTCCATTGCGGCAACACGCCGATGAAAACACGTCGAACACGGGCCAACGCGACCGTGGATGGTTCGCGTGTCAGCCGGTCTTCGTCGATCCGGCTTCTAGCCTAGTACTAACCGCGCGTGAGCGAAACCTCGACCGACCACGAGCCGCGGGATTCGAATGCGCCCGGACACCGCTTCCGAGTCGCGCCAGTCCAGGATCGAGCAGGCCGAGAAAGCCTGACTTATGGCGACACTGATCGACCAAGAGCCGATCCATCCTCATAGCGTTTTGACCCGCTTTAAACCCCATCGCACCGCGGCAACCTCTCCGGGTCAACAAGGTCAACCGCCGGTTTACGCCCCCGACCGAGTGTGCAAGTATCTTCACCAAGCCGCATCCCGCACACTCTTGCGAGGTTCACGATGGCCTGGAAACTTTGGAAGACCGAGAAGCGGTACGACGAGACGCGAAGCTGGCCGAGCGGCACGCATGAGTCGTTGAAGCAGCTTCTGGATATGTACCTGGGCGGCGACTCGCCACCGTTTGCGAACTGGGCCGCGCCTGGAATTACTTTTGCGCCCGAAGTCGAAACGCTCGCGCGAGACGGGGTCCGGGGGTATCAGCTTGCCCTCTGGTTGTGGCTTTTCGCCGAGAAGCACGGCACGATCGCGGCAAAAATGGTGCGTGAGTCTTTGTGCCTGCTCGCCGACGCGATGCAACCGTCGTCCGGCGACAAGATCGACTCGCTCCTCGACCTCGAAAACCGCCTCGCGCATTCTGTCGAGGACCTTTCCGCTCAACAGCGCACCTTCCGACTGGAGGGTCTGTCCGTCGAGCTACCCATGGAGTTTTTCCTCGCTACTGCCTTCCTCCGGCTCGCACCGGACTCGCCTTATGCCGGGAACGAAGGCACCTACCTGCAAGGCAACGACTTCAAACTGGCCGACTGTTTTCACCATGCAACCGAAGAGGGGCTGGCGGTATTCCGGCCCATGATAGACGCGGTCGACTTCGACGCGAAATCGCTGCCCAACTGGAGATGGAGTGCTCATCCCGGCGCCGCCGAGCGACACCTGCAACGCCGCCACAAGAATCCCCTTTTCGCCCTTCATCGCCAGATGGTGACGGCTCATGAGGTCTATGAGGCACGGCTTGCCGACGCTCGGGCCATCGAGGACATCAGGACCGAGCTCAATGAGACTAGCCGGTCGTTCTCCGAGACGACCGAATTGCCCTTGAACTGGCAGCCTTCCTCGAAGGATACCGGGACCACGTCGACAGGCTTGACGAACGCCGGCTCGTCGTTGGCGGACAGAGCACGTCGCTCGGCAATGCAATTGCAGCGTTGCGCGCCGACATACTTGCGACCTGGCGCGCTTCGATTCACAAGAACCGGCACAGTCTCGCGACTCTGGAGCAGGAAGAAGCGAAACGGGCTGAGCGACGGACGTTGCTGTATGGATGCGAGTGGACGGCCCAGCTTTTGAGCCACGGGTCGCTGATCCCGCCGGAAGAGGTGGTTCCCGCCCTGCTAAGCGAGCCCCCCTCCGAGCTGGAAAAGGTGGTGACCGGTCTGCGGGGCGAACCGCGACTGCATGAGACGCTTGCGCAGTGTTGTGCAACTGCGCATCGGCTTGTGAACGAGCTTCGCGCGGCTGGTCATCAGCTTCCCGACATCGACGACAAGCTTCGCATTCTGGATGGTGCGCCCGGCCAGTTGCCGGTCTGATCGTCTTCCAGGTGTGCCATGTCGTGTTACCTATCTGGATGCCACGCCCGACCCACAAAGGCCACTTATGACCTCTTCCTCTCGTGACCCGCTCGATGTAGCGACCGAGGCGGTATCTACGCTTTCAGGGTACCTGGAGCTTTCGCTAGACAAAGGAAAGAGCCTGATTTTTGTGCTCTCTCAAGGCGAAAATTGCGAAGTCTATCTTGGTGATCCTGGCGAGCCAGACGCGGACTGGATAAGCTGCGCGGCCATTCCGAACAAGCTGGTCCACGCGCTTCTGGAGACCACACGGTCAGGATTCAACCAGTTGGTCATTGAAGGACAGGCCTACCGCTTCGCTCGGACCTTCGCGCAAGTTGCCGAGCAGGGCGCTGTCGTCTTCACACCTGCGTAGACGTTGTAGCCAATCACGTTGATGCATTTGATCATGGATGATCGTGACGATTTCATTGTGCGCAACATGTCGTTCCGCGAGGTCGATCTGGCGGTCGAATGGGCTGCGGCAGAGGGGTGGAATCCGGGCCTCGACGACGCGAGGTGCTTCTGGAATGCAGACCCCAATGGCTTTTTCGTCGGTACCTGGCGTGGGGAGCCGGTGGCATGTATCTCGGCAGTCGCCTACGATGAGCGTTTCGGTTTCATTGGCCTCTACATCGTCAAGCCGGCGTTTCGCGCCAGGGGTTTCGGTCTGCGCACCTGGCAGCACGCGATGCGCTATCTGGGAGATCGTACGATCGGCCTCGATGGTGTCGTTGCCCAGCAGCAGAACTATGAAAAATCCGGCTTCCATCTCGCCTATCGCAACATCCGCTTCCAGAGCGTCGTGCAAGCGGCGTCGACGCCAAACCTGACGAACGCGCGGGAGGTACCCTTCGCGCAACTGGTTGCCTACGACAGCGCATGTTTTTCGACCGCCCGTCCCCGCTTCCTGGCGGACTGGATCGCGCAACCGCAGGCGCTGGCCCTGGCGGATGTGCGCAACGCTCAGATAAGGGGGTACGGCGTGCTGCGCCGTTGCAGGACCGGCTACAAGATCGGTCCGCTCTTTGCGGACGACTCACGGATTGCCAACGATCTGTTCGACGGACTGGTCGCGAGCGTCGAAGGCGAAGTCATCGCGTTCGACGTCCCGGAGGTCAACGCGGCCGCCGTAGCGCTCGCTGAACGCTACGGCATGGTTAGCGCGTTCGAAACGGCGCGAATGTACACTCGCGCCCCGCCGGCCGTTCCCGTGCAACGCGTGTTCGGGGTGAGTTCGTTCGAACTAGGTTGACTGCAAAGATCGAGCCGCTGGAAAAAACCGGCGGTGATGCGCTAAACCTCCACTACGATCCGAGCGGTCCGCCCCGAATGGGAGCGATCATCGAGCGACCGTAAGCGACGACTCACGCTGACCGGCGATAGTAAAAAGGCGCACGGTCTCATCGAGCACATGAGCGGAGTCGATCAGCCGTTGCGCGGTGGCCGTCGCTTGCATTGGAGACATCGTCGATGATGGTCAGTACGCGTCTGACCGTCTCGTCGATCACTTTCATCTGCGACGCGGTGCGGTCGATCAGTTCCGTTCCTTGCGAGACTTCCGCGACGGTCAGATCCACCACGGACTTGATTTGCCGGGCAGACTCCGCGCAACGTTGCGCCAGCATGCGCACTTCGGTGGCGACGACCGCGAACGAACGGCCGGCGTCGCCAGCACGGGCGGCTTCGACCGCCGCGTTCAATGCATGAATTATTGATGGTTATCTGACTAGCTTAGTCGGGTATTCGAAAGCTTGTTCCCATCAAATACGATCCACCTGTGATTGAGTCGCAGCGACGCCTCGCGACATCAACGTCACTTTCGCGAGACCCACTTCTTCCTTTCCGGAACTTCGACGATGGCGTCGACCGGTGTGAACGGTGCGTGAAAATGATCGACGAGGAAGTCAATGAAGGCGCGCGCCCGCGCGGTCTGATTGCGCTGCCTGGGGTAATAGACGAACAGGTCCGCAGACGGCAGCACGGTATTCGGCAGCACGAGCTTAAGACGCCCGCTCTGTACATACTTGGCCAGATCCCATTCAGAGCGAATCAGAATCCCATGACCGTCGAGCGCCCACCGAAGGGCAATGTCGCCGTCATTGCTCGATAGCGCGCCTTTGACCTTGATCGCCTCGATGTGGTCGTTCACGATGTAGCGCCACACGCCATAAGCGTCATCGTTCTGCCGATGAATGATGCAGCGATGCTGGTGCAGGTCCTCCACCCGCTCGGGCGTTCCAAAACGTTCCAGATATTTCGGGGACGCGCAAAGAAAACGGCGATTGCTCATGATGCGCCTCGCGCTCAGGCGACTGTCGGGTAGCTCGCCGAACCGTATCGCCATGTCGAAGGCCCCTTCGACGAGATCGACCGGCCGGTCTGTCACCTCGAACTGAACTTCGACATTCGGAAAGCGCTTTGCGAAGTCGGAGACGAGCGGCGCGATGGTCGTCCTGCCAAAACCGAGCGTCGCGTTGATGCGCAACGGCCCATGCGGATCGCGTCTGGCGCCGGTTATGGCCTCCTCCATCTCGCGGACCTGCCCGACGATCTGGGACGCGTAGCGCAGATAGGTCTCGCCCTCGGGCGTCAGGCTGACGCTGCGCGTGGTCCGGTTGACCAGACGCGCGCCGAGTCGCTGCTCGATGATCCCCAGCCGCTTGGTCGCCGCTGGCGGACTCAGATCGAGCGCCCGGGCGGCGCCGGACATGCTCCTGAGTTTCGCCAGGAGAATGAAGAACTCAAAGTCGGATGCGGGGGCAGTACTCACTTTTGGTGAAATATGTAGTGAACGTAAGTGAATTCTAGCAAGCTCTTTCGCGGCTAAGCTATGCACCACATTGAAGCCGGGGTGGCTCAATAACTGTTCAAATCTCTGGAGACAGTGGCGTGAGAATCGTTGAAATCCGCGAAAAAACCGTTCCGATCAGTTCCCCGATCCGGAACGCCTACATCGACTTCAGCAAAATGACCTTGAGTCTCGTCGCGGTCGTCACGGACGTCATTCGCGACGGCAAGCCGGTGATCGGCTACGGCTTCAACTCGAACGGCCGTTACGGCCAGGGCAAGCTGATGCGCGAGCGCTTCATTCCGCGCCTGCTCGAGGCCGCCCCTGCCTCGCTGGTCGACGACTCCGGCGACAACCTCGATCCCCACAAGATCTGGGCGACGATGTTCATCAACGAGAAGCCCGGTGGCCACGGTGAGCGGTCCGTCGCCATCGGCACGATCGACATGGCCGTCTGGGACGCGGTGGCGAAAATCGCGGGCAAACCGCTGTTTCAGCTCCTCGCGGAACGACACGGCAATGGCGAGGCCAACCGCAAGATCTTCGTCTACGCGGCGGGCGGCTACTACTATCCGGGCCAGGACCACGAAAAGCTCAAGGATGAGATGCGCAGCTACATCGACCGGGGCTACACGGTCGTGAAGAAGAAAATCGGCGGTGCCTCGCTCGACGAAGACCTGCGACGCATCGACTCGATCCTCAGCGTGCTGCAGGACGGCCAGAAGCTCGCGGTCGATGCCAATGGCCGCTTCGACCTCGATACGGCGATCAGGTATGCGAAGGCCCTGTCGCAGTACGACCTGTTCTGGTACGAAGAGGCGGGCGACCCGCTCGACTTCGAGTTGCAGGCGACACTGCGCAACTACTATGACAAGCCGATGGCAACTGGCGAAAACCTGTTCTCGATGCAGGATGCTCGCAACCTGATCCGCTACGGCGGCATGCGCCCCGATCGCGACTGGCTGCAATTCGATTGCGCGTTGAGCTACGGCCTCGTTGAATATCTGCGAACGCTCGACATGCTGCATCAGCATGGCTGGTCGCGCAGCCGTTGTATTCCCCACGGCGGGCACCAGATGTCGCTGAACATCGCGGCGGGCCTCGGACTTGGCGGCAACGAATCGTACCCGGACCTGTTCCAGCCATACGGCGGCTTCCCTGACGGCGTTCGCGTCGAGAACGGATATATCACGATGCCGGAGCTGCCCGGCATCGGCTTCGAAGGCAAATCCGACCTCATCGCCGAGATGCGCAAGTTGGCTGAATAACGCGTGCTCGCAACGGCACCGACCAATATTCCCGGTTGAATGGCTCATATAAAGACGGAACGAAGCCGGCTCAATGCGGCCCTCCCACGCTGCTGCGTGGGAGGGCCGCATTTTCCCTTTGAAGACGCCACGCACAGGAGACAGACATGCCAGTATCGAAAGTAAGAAGAGCACTTTCCAAGCTGTACGTTCAGGTCCTCATCGGGATCGTGGCCGGGGTCCTACTCGGCCACTTCTACCCCGAGCTCGCCTCGCAGATGAAACCGCTGGGCGACCTGTTCATCAAGCTGATCCGGATGCTGCTTGCACCGATCATCTTTGCGTCGGTCGTGGTCGGGATTGCGCGCATGAACGACCTTCATCAAGCCGGCCGGGTTGGCGTGAAAGCCCTCCTGTATTTCGAACTGGCGTCGACCATTGCGCTGATAGCGGGAATGGTAGTGGTCAATGTCATCAAACCCGGCAGCGGAATGAACATCGATCCCTCGCAGATCGATGCCGCTGCGATTTCGACCTACACGCACGCGGCGCAGCAACACGGCATGCTCGACTTCTTCATGAGCATCGTTCCGAATAGCATCGTCGGGGCATTCGCCAATGGCGAGATGCTTCCCATCATTTTCTTTTCAGTCCTGCTCGCCATCTCGCTGGCAAAGCTCGGACCTCGTGCCGCGCCATTCGTCGACATGCTCGACATGTTCCTTCAAGGAATGTTCGGCGTCGTGCGAATCGTCATGTACGTTGCTCCGATCGGCGCGTTCGGGGGCATGGCCTTCACTATCGGCAAATACGGCATCGGCACGTTGGCATCGTTCGGCGAATTGATGCTTTGTCTGTATCTGACTTCGTTTTTCTTCGTGTTCTTCGTGCTCGGCCTCGTCATGAAAATGTGCGGGCTATCGCTGTGGAAGTTTCTCCGCTACATCAGGGACGAGATTCTGATTACGCTCGGCACGGCGTCGACTGAAGCGGTGTTGCCGCAGATGCTGATCAAGATGGAGGCGATGGGCTGCGCTCGCCCGGTGGTCGGCATGGTCTTGCCCACCGGCTACACGTTCAATGCCGACGGAACGGCGATTTATCTGACGATGGCGGCCTTGTTCATCGCCCAGGCGATGAACGTCCACCTGAGCATCTGGGACCAGTTGCTCGTGCTCGGCGTACTGCTGCTCACGTCGAAGGGTTCTGCGGGTGTGGCCGGGGCGGGATTCGTCGCACTGGCCGCGACGCTCGCCTCGATGCACAAGATTCCCGTGGAAGGCCTCGTGCTGCTGCTCGGCGTGGACCGCTTTCTCAACGAGGCGCGCGCAGTCACGAACCTGATCGGCAATGGCGTTGCCACCGTCGTCGTCGCTCGCTGGGAGGGGCAACTCGACAGGAACCTGGCGCGCGCGGTGCTGGATCGCGACAATACGCCTCACTTCCACACACCTGTTCCTGCCGCGCAACCGGCGATCCCGCCGGCACCGACGACCGAAGCCGCCGCGGTTCTCGACGGCTCGCCGAATCATCGCTAGAACTGAACTTTTCCGGGTGGGTGCCGTTAATGCAGAGACATCTCACTCCACCGAATTCAGCATGAAACTGACCATCAAGTTCCGTCTTCTCGCCACACTCGCCTTGCTCGGGTTCCTGCTGACGGTGACCGGCGTGCTGGGGATCGCCGGCATGCGTGGTTCAAACCATGCCGTTGCGCAGGCGTACACGAACGACGTGGCTGCCGCAACCGCGCTCGGCAAGTCCAACCTGAACCTGACGGTAGTGCGTACCACGCTCGACCGCGTGCTGCTGCACCCGGAAGCAGCGGACAGAGCCGCGCTCATCGATAAGGCGCGCAACTATCTTGCGGTCTCCGACAAGGCCTGGAAAGAGTACCGCGCACTGCCCGTTTCCGAGGCCGAGGCGGCCTTGTCGAAGGCCGTGGCCGACGCCCGTGAAGCGATGCTGCATGGCGCACTCGAGCCGATGATGGACGCGATGAGCCGTGGCGATCATGAAGCCGCCGACCATGATGCGATGGTCTTGATGCCACCGCTGTCGGCGGCTCTCACGCAGAAAACCGCGGATCTGGACAAGTTTCGCAACGAGCAGGGCAATGTGCGTTACAAGACGGCACAGGACCGGTATGACACCCTCGTGACAATTACCGGAATCGCGATCGCCGTCGGTCTTCTGACCTGCGTCACCTGCGGTTTCACGCTGCTTCGCGCAATCGCGCGCCCGATCGATATGACGGTGCGCCATGTCGAGCGACTCGCTCAGGGTGACATGTCGCAGCAATTGCGCTTCGACAGTGATGACGAAATGGGTCGCCTCGTCAGAAGCGTCGGGCAGATGCAGATGGACATCGGCACGATGATCGAACAGATCGCGCGCGGCAGCGAGTCGATCGCATCCGCGACCCAGCAGATCTCGGCCGGCAACGCGGACCTGTCGGCGCGCACCGAGACGCAGGCGGCGTCCATCGAGGAAACGGCGGCGAGCATGGAGCAACTCACCAATGCCGTCACGGAGAACGCCGCGCACGCGCGTGAAGCGCGCGAGCTGGCCGACGCGACGAAGACCACGGCTGGTGCGGGTGCGGACGTGGTGCGTCAGGTCATCGCCGCGATGAGCGACATTCACGACGGTGCGAAGAGGATGGGCGAGATCATTGGCGTGATCGAAGGCATCGCCTTTCAAACCAACATCCTTGCGTTGAATGCGGCTGTCGAGGCTGCTCGCGCCGGAGAGGAAGGACGTGGCTTTGCCGTCGTCGCTGGCGAGGTGCGCAATCTCGCCCAGCGCTCAGCGACAGCGGCGAAGGAAATCAAGGAGCTTATCGACGCCTCGACAGCCCGCGTCGCGGACGGTTCGCGCCTGGTCGGTCGGGCCGGTGAGACCATGGGCGAAGTACAGACGGCCGTCAGCCGCGTCACGTCGATCATGAGCGACATCGCGACGGCCTCGGCCGAACAGAGCGATGGCATCGAGGAAGTCAATCGGGCGATTACGCAGATGGACCAGATGTCGCAGCAAAATGCCGCGCTGGTCGAGCAGGCAGCCGCCGCGGCCGCGTCGCTGACCGAGCAGACCGGTCTGTTGACGAAGGCGGCGGGTCGATTTCGCTTTGCGTCCCTGTCCTGATGCCGCGCTACGGGCTCGCCTGCCGCTGCGGGCCTTAGCTGCGCGCGTCGCCGGAGGTCGTGGCGTCGGGCTCACCGGTAGGCGCCGCCTCGAGAAAGCCGCGCCCCATCTCAGCCTCGAAGCGCGAAGCGCTGCCCTCCCAGATGATGCGTGCATGTTCGAGCACGTAGACACGGTCCGCATGCGGCAGCGCAAACCTGACGTTCTGCTCGCCCAGCAGTACGGTAATGGGCGTGGACTTTTGCAGCGAATCCAGCGCTTTCGACAATTGCTCGAGAATCACGGGGGCGAGCCCCAGTGTCGGTTCGTCGAGAATCAGCAGCTTCGGCTGGGTCATCAGCGCGCGCGCGATCGCGAGCATTTGCTGCTCGCCGCCGGAAAGCGTGCGCGCGGTTTGGCCCTGGCGCGATTTGAGGATCGGAAAGAGATCGAACAGCCACGACAGCTGTTTGGCGCGCACCGTATCGGCGAGATGATATCCGCCGAGTTCGAGATTCTCGCGTACCGTCATGTCGCCGAATAGCTCGCGCGTTTCCGGGCATTGCACGAGGCCGGCGCGCGAGATCGCGGCACCGCTGCTACCGCGCAGATCGCGCCCGTCGAAGCGAATCGTCCCCTTGTACGGCACGAGGCCCGAGAGCGCGTTGAAAAGCGTCGTCTTGCCCGCACCGTTCAGACCGACAACCGATACGAACTCGCCCTCGCGCACCTGCAGACTGACGTCGTCGAGTGCGCACGCCTTGTCGTAAAGCACACGCACACCGGTCACCTCGAGGATCGTGGGCCTGGCAATGCCCGCGGCTCCGGTGCGCTGGCGCAACTCCAGCTTGCTGCCCAGATAGACCCGGCGCACTGTCTCGTTCTGCATCACTTGTTCGGCGGTGCCCTCGGCGACGTGCTCGCCAAGGTACATCGCGAGCACGCGGTCGGCGAGCGCGGACAGACTTTTGACGTTGTGATCGACCAGCAGCACCGCGCGGCCTTCGGCGCGAAAGCCGCGAATCAGCTCGGAAAACGCCTCCGATTCCGCCACCGTCAGTCCCGCGAACGGCTCGTCCACCAGCACGACCTGCGGGTCGCGCGCAATCGCTTTGGCCATCTCCATGCGGCGCAGATCCGCAAATGGCAGTGTCGCGGGATGCCGATGCATGACGGCGGCAAGGCCCACACGCGAGGCAATTTCCTGCGCGCGCTGGTGCACGTGCGGTTCGGCGGCCAGCTTGACGAGCGAATCAGGAAGCAGCGCGAGCTTGATGTGTTCCAGCACCGTCTGCCGATGGAGCGGCCGCGAATGCTGAAACACGATGCCCACGCCCGCGCGCGCGATCCGGTGCGGCGCCCAGCCGGCCATCTCCACGCCATTCACCTTGACCGACCCCGCGTTGGGCCGCTCGATTCCCATGATCAGCTTCATGACGGTGGACTTGCCCGAGCCGTTTGGTCCGATCAGGCCAAGAATCTCGCCGGGCCGGATGTCGAAGCCGATATCCCTGACGGCGACGAGACCGCCGAAGCGCTTGGTCAGTCCGCGTACGGAAAGCAGCGGCGTGTCGTTCATTGGCGCTCCCTCGCACGCAGCAGATTGCCGAGCAGACCGTCTGGAAAGAACAGCAGCGCCGCCAGTGCGACCGCCGCGACGACGAATGTGTTGAGCTGGCCGAGCGGGCGCAGAAACTCGCCGGCGACGATCAGGAAGATCGAGCCGAGCACAGCGCCGAGTATCGTGCGGCGTCCGCCGAGCACGGCCGCGATGATGATCTGTACTCCCACGCTGAGATCCACCACCGTGCTCACGGAGGCCGTGCCCTGGTAGAACACCAGCATCGCGCCGGCCACGCCGGAGAAAACGGCGCTGATGCAAAAGGCCACGAGCTTGTGTCGCGTGACATTGAAACCCAGCGCCTGCGCGCCGGTCGCGTCCTGGCCGCTTGCCTGCAGGATCAGACCGACTGCCGAACGCGACAGGCCGAACAGCAGGACAGCGCAAACGATCAGGAACGCGAGCGCGATCCAGTAGTTATGGTTCGCATCGACCGACATCACGTCCGGCACCATCATGCCGATCTCGCCGCCAGTTATGCCCGCAAAGATCACGATGGCGTTCTGCAGCAGCAGCACGGCCACGAGCGTAACCAGCCCGAAGTAAGGACCGCGCAACCGCAGCGCGGGCACCGCCAGCAGCAGGCCGCCCACCAGCGCGACGCCACCGCCAGCGAGCACGCAAACGGGTATGGGCAGACCCCATCTGGCGTCGAGGATCGCGGCCGAATAGGCGCCGAGTCCGATCAGGAACGTCGGCCCGAAGTTGACCTCGCCGGCAAAGCCGAACAACAGGTCCCACGACATGGCGAACACGCCGAAGTAATACGCAACCGTGAGCACGCCGAGGATGTAGCCCGAAAACCACCACGGCAACGTCGCCGCCATCGCGGCGAGCGCAACGGCGATCCATGCGCCACGCGAACGGAGAAGAACGGACATGGGGGTACGCTCCATTCGCACTGTTAGCGGCGTCCCAGGAAGCCCTGGGGTCTTACATACACCACGAGCACCAGCAGCAGCAACGCGGGCAGCGGCCGCAGGGTCGGCGCGATCAGATAGGCCGTCATGGTTTCCAGATAACCGACGACATACGCGGCCATCAGCGAACCGGACACGCTGCCGAGCCCGCCCAGCACCACAATGGAGAATGCGCTGGCCGTGAGCTGCCCCGCATTGTTGGTGCTCACGCCGAGGAACGAAGCGAGCAGCACGCCCGCGATACCGGCCAGCACCCCATAGATGCTCCACGCGAGAAGATAGATTCGGGAGAGTTCGAAACCGAGCAGCGTGAGACCACGAGGGTTCATCGAAGCCGCGAGCAGCGCCTTGCCTGCGCGCGTGCGGTTCACGAACAGCCACAACATGGCGATCACGGCCCAGCAGACCACCGCGATCATGATTTCGTTGAGCGGCACGCGCACGCTGCCGATCATCGCCACACCGCTGATCAGCGGGCGCATCGTCACCGGGTTGTCGGTGAAGAGCCACGCCATGCCCTGCTGGATCATGATGCCCCACAGCAGCGTGCCGGTGAGCACGAAGATTTCCTTCTCTTCGCCGGGAATCGCGGCCGAGCGTTGAATGGGCCGCACCACCATCAGGTAGGTGACGAAGGCCGTCACGAGGCCCGCCAACACGCCGAGCAGCGTGCCGAGATAGGTGCCAAGTCCCGCCTCGCCCGCGAGCATCCAGCCCATCAGCGCCGCGACCAGCATCACGCCGCCGTGCGCGAGATTCAAGATGCCGGAGACGCCGAAGATCAACGTGAAACCGATCGCGCCCAGCGCGTAAAGCGAACTGATTGCAAAGCCGTCGACGAGAATCTGCAGTAGCAACATGCCCGGCCTTTCATGTTGGTTAAGGTGTCGATGCGTGCGCTGTCCGGGCCTTCGCTATGCGCGGGTCCGGACAGTCGCGATCGTCGCGCTGCTAGTTCGCGCTTGCCTGCTGCACCTTGATGAAGGTCGGGAATTTGACCACGCCGTTGGCAATCGACTTGGGCCAGATCGCAACCTGCTTGCCGTTTTGCCATTGCAGGTCGATGCCCGTGATATAGCCGGGCCCGTACTTCAGCGCGTGCGTGAACTGATCGCTCTTGCCGTAGAACTGCCAGCGTCCGATCGTGCCCACGTAGTCGGTTTTCTCGAGTGCGTCGACCATCTGGTCCGGATCGGTCGAGCCCTTGTTGCGCTTGATCGCGTCCGCGACGATGTAGACGAGGTCGTAGCTCGTGAAGCCGCAATACGCCGGAGAGACGCCGAACTTCTTCTGATACTCATCCGTAAAAGGTACCGTTTTCGACGTGATCGCCACGCCCGGCGCCGCGGCCGAGGCCGTGATCACGCCTTCCGTCGCGCCGTTCGTGTCCTTCCAGAAGCTCGTCGTCGTGGCCTGCGAGCTTTGGCCCGACATCGGGATCGGCACCTGCTGGTCGTGCCATTGCACGGTCGGCTGCACGCCAACGTGGCTGATGCCGGTGGTGATCGTGTCGGGGTGCTTCGCCTCGATCTGGTTGAAGATCGGCGTGAAGTCGGAAGTGTCAGGATTGAAGCGGATGTGATCGAGCACCTGAAGTCCCGCTTTGGGCAGGCATTCGAGGTAGCGTTCGTCGAGCGGCTTGGTCCACGCCGCGTCCTCGCTCATGACGACCGTCGTTTTCATCTTGAACTGGCCGACCAGAACGTCGTGTGAGAAGTCGCAGATGGACTGTGCGATGAACGCCGAGGTCATCCAGCCGTGGAACGTGTACTTGTAGTGATCGTAGTCGTCGTGAACGTGCTTCGAAATGTCGTTGCTAGCCGCGCCGGGAGTGATGAAAGGCACCTTCAGGCGTCCCGACCACGGTTCCATCGCGAGCGCCACTTCGCTGATGTAGCTGCCGATCACAGCGACCACCTTGTCCTGAGTCGCCGCGCGCTGGAAGGCGCGCACGCCGTCCGAAGCCGATGAATGGTCGTCGTACGCGACGATCTGGATGGGCCGGCCATCGACGCCACCGCTGGCGTTGATCTGGTCCGCGGCGAGTTGCGCCGCCTTGCTGATCGAAGCGCCCGCCACCGAGGATTCTTCGCTGATCACGCCGATCTTGATCGGCTCTGCCGCCGCATGGGCGCCTGCCGGCAGACCCAGGCCCGCCGCTACCATCCCCGTCGCGACGACGCAATGAAAGTTTCGCCACACACTGTTACTGGACATCATGCATCTCCGATTCGAAAGGATCGTTGAGCAACATTTGCCCGCCACATCGCAGCATTTGAAGAATGCGCACACAACAATATTCACGGGCCTCGCAGCGCTCAATCGGTACAAACGATGACCGGGTCCCTACGGATTTCATGGTGCAGAGCGGAAAAAATATTCCTCCCGCGCCGCCGGACGCGGTTTGTCCACCGTGAGAGCGATGGCTATGGACCGCGAGATTAGCGGCCTTCGTCCTCTCGCTCATTCGTCGTCCGAAGCATTGTGGCCGCATCGCTTTGCGGGGTTGGTGCGGCGGTTCAATGGACCGACCCGCGCCATGATCAGCTGAGGGCGGTCGCGGCGCGGAAACGGACCACGCGGCGAGCGTGCCTGCGTGCGGGTCCGAACACTGCGCGGCAACCCTGCTTGCTGACACATGTACGTCATGATAGGTTGCTGCAATTCCCGCTGCCGCATCTGGCATCTATTTTTCGCAACGCTGCGCGCGATCAAAAAAAAGCGGGGTGGGTTGCTCTGGACTCATCGTACGCATACGCCTTTCCCCTAGAGGAATTCAAGAGCCATGGCTTCAATGATCCAGCGGACGACCCTGTTCGCCTGCCTCCGCGCGGCTTCCGTCGCGGCTTGCCTGTCCATCGCCGCCTTTGGTGCCCATGCCGCGGATCTCGTGATCGCAGGCCGGGACGACATCTACGGCCGCGGACTCGCGCAGGCGGTGGACGGCTACAAGAAACAGCACCCGGGCGTCGATATCGAGTTGCTGAAGCTGCCGAACAACGACCTGTATCAGAAACTGAAGCTATCATTGCGCGAAAACACGCGCGCCTATGACCTGGTGATGATGGACGACACCTGGTCCCCCGAATTCATCGCCAACGGATGGCTTCAGCCGCTGCCCGCCACGCTCGCGGATGCCGACATGGTGACGTCCACGATCTCCCTCGGACGCACGTCGACGGGAACCTTGTACGCGATGCCGATCGTCGGCAATGTCGAGATGTTCGCTTATCGCAAGGATCTGCTCGCGAGTCGCGGCCTGCAGCCGCCGCGCAGTTGGGACGACGTGCTGAAGATCGCGCAGACCATCGGCACTGCCGACAAGGACGTCTCGGCTGTCGTGTTTCGCGGCGTGAAGGGTAACCCCGTCGTCAGCGGTTTTCTGCCGATCCTTTGGGCCTATGGCGGAGAAGTCGTCGACACCAACGGCAAGGTCACGATCGATTCGCCCGAAGCGCTGGCCGCGCTGAAGATGCTGCTCGCCCTGAAGAAGTGGGCGCCGAAGGACGTCGACGTATATGGCGCCGGTGAAGTGCGAGACGCCCTGCAGGGCGGCACGGCCGCGCAGGCCATCGAAGTGTGGCCCGCCTGGCTGCCCGCGCTCGACGATCCGGCGAAGTCGCGCGTCGTCGGCCAGGTCGCGCTGCAACCGCCGCCCGGTCAGGTCAAAGGGCCGGCGCCGATGCTCGGCATCTGGCAAATGGGTATTGCGAAAGATGCGGCACATGCGAAAGTGGCGGCGGATTTCCTCGCCTATCTGACTTCGTCGGCCACGCAAACACAACTGGCCGTGCTCGGCATTCCGCCGACGCGCAAGAGCGTCTTCGTCAATCCGACGCTCGTCAAGCAGTATCGCTGGTACCCGGACCAGCTGAAGGCGCTCGAAGCGGGCCGTGCGCGGCCTCGCGTGAAAGACTGGCAGCAGATCGAGGCGATTCTCGGCGACGCGTTGCAACTCGCGCTGACGGGGCAGGCCGCGCCCGACGCAGCCTTGCATCAGGCGGCGCAGAAGATCGCCCAGGCCAACGCCGCATTGCAGTGAAAGCGGCTGTGACAGCGCAGACAAGCGTGGGAAAGAGTCGATGAGCGGGTTGCGACGTTATCTGCCGCTGATCGTCCTGATGAGCCCAGCTGCGCTCGTGCTCGGCGTGCTGGCGCTCTACCCGATGGCGCGCGTGCTGATCGATTCGTTTTTCTCGGTGAATTACGCGTCGGGGCATCGCTCATTCATCGGGCTCGCCAACTATCGATCGGTCATTTCGGACGGCGAGTTCGGCACGAGTTTCGTCAATACGATCCAGTTCATGAGCGTGGCCTCGCTCGCTGAAGTCCTGTTCGGCCTCGCGCTCGCGCTGCTGTTCGTCCGCGCGTTTCCGGGCCGGCGCATCGCCTTGCCGCTCGCCGTGCTGCCGATGATGCTCTCCACGCTCGTGTGCTCCGCCATCTGGCGCAATTGGCTCAATTACCGCGGCTTCCTGAATGCGCTGCTGACGGCGGCTGGTCTGCCGGCGGTGCCCTGGTTATCCGATCCGCACCTCGCGCTCTGGTCGCTGATGTTGGTCGATGTCTGGCAATGGACGCCGATGGCATTCCTGATCATTCTCGCGGGGCTGCAGTCGATTCCGCCTGAAATCGCCGAAGCGGCCCGCACCGACGGCGCGAACGAATGGCAGTGCCTGCGATACATCACGCTGCCGCTCGTTGCACCCCACGTCGCCCTCGCGATGCTGCTGCGCTCGATCGACACCTTCAAGCTGTTCGACAAGGTGTACGCATTGACGGGCGGCGGTCCGGGCAATGCCACGCAAACGCTGTCGACGTACATCTACGACACGGGTTTCCGGTTCTTCAACGTAGGACCCGCCAGCGCGGCTTCGGTACTGATGCTGCTCACGTGCGCGGTGCTGGTCTCGGGATACATATGGAAATCGGCCGTCAAGCGCGACCGTTGATGCCTCTCGCACGCTTGCAGGGTTTAGCGCGACGCTCCTCCGCTGCCGCGGTACGAGGGCTGTTGCGGATCGCTGCGCTGGCGGTGCTGCTGCTGCCGTGCATATGGATGGCTGGCGCGGCCTTCACGCCGACGCTGGAACGCCTCGCCCATCCGCTCGCGTTGTGGCCTTCGGCGCCCACGTTCGAGCATTTCGCGGCGGTGTGGGAAAGCGGCATGGCCCAGTCGGTGCTGAACTCCGTGTGGGTCGCGCCAGTCGCCACGTTGCTCGCGCTCGCGCTGGCTTTTCCGGCCGCTTATGCACTCGCGCGGCTTGCGTTTCCCGCGCGCCTCGATCTGCTGTTCCTGCTGCTCGTGCTGGCACTGAAGCTGATGCCGCCGATTACGGTGGCCGTACCGCTGTTTTCGCTGGCCAAGTGGCTCCATCTGCTCGATTCGCTGTTTGGGCTGATACTCGCCTATCAGCTGTACGCGCTGCCGATGGCGATCTGGATGTTGCTGCCGTTCGTGCGCGACGTGCCGATCGAATTCGAGGAGGCCGCGGCGCTCGACGGCGCGAACCTCGCGCAGCGCATCGTCTTCATCGTCGTGCCGCTGTGCGCGCCAGGTCTCGTTGCCACCGCCATCTTCGTGTTCATCATCGCGTGGAACGAGTTTCTGCTGGCGCTGTTGTTCGTCTCGTCGCCGAGTCATTTCACGCTGCCGCTCGCCATGGCGGGTTATGTGACCGAGAACGGCATCGACTGGGGCGAACTGATGAGCGCGGGGCTGATTTCGTCGGTGCCGACGCTTCTGCTCGCGGGCTATGTGCAGCGCTATCTGCTGCAGGGCTTTTCGGGCGGGTTGAAGTAGGGGGCTCCGACTTCACGCCGCCGCTGCGGCAGACGCTTTGCTTATCCAGAGGTTCTCTTGCGCCCTGCCCTGACTGATCACACCGTTTCGCCGGCTGACTGGATGTCGGCCGTCGATGGCAGCCGCTTGCTGTCCGTACTCACCTTGCCGGGTAGCCACGACACCTGCGCCTACACGATCGATGACCGGCTCGCGCGCACGCAGCATGCCACGCTCGACGATCAGTTGCACCATGGCGTGCGGGTCCTCGACATCCGCTGCCGCCATGTGCGTGATCGCTTCGCGATTCATCACGGCGGCATCTCGCTGGGTCTGACTTTCGACGATGTGGTGCGGACATGCACTCAGTTTCTCACGCTTCACCGCGGCGAATGTATCGTCATGTCCGTCAAGGACGAATGGCCCGCGCGTGAGTGCGCCCGCGCGTTTGCCGCGACCTTCGAATGGTATGTGGAAAGACATGCGGATTTGCGCTGGCACCTTGCTTCCGGGCGGCCGCTGCTGGAGGCGGTACGCGGGAGCATCGTGCTACTGCGGCGCTTCGCAAGTGAAGAGCCGCTCGGCATCGACCTGACAGTCTGGCCCGAGAACGCGACGTTCGATATCGACGTCGCGCCGGCGCCGTTCACCATTCAGGACGAGTTTCGCGTGCCGGTGCCGACATCGATCGCTTACAAATGGCGCGCCATCGATTCACTGTTGAACCTCGCCCCCGCTCTGTGCGGCGAGCGGTGGGTAGTCAACTTTTGCAGCGGCACGGGATGGCGGCGGCGCCGGTCGTCGTGGCGTGTGGCGATACACGGCATCGCGGCATTCACGAGCAACTTGCGGAGCGACTCGCGGCTCGTCCGGAACCAGGCGGCACAATGATGCTCGACTTTTGCGACTGGCAGGACTGGCGCCTCGTTGATGCGTTGATCGACTGCAACTGGAGCCGATAAGGTTTCGCTGCGGGTATGACGTTGCCCGCGAACGTCAGCGTGGTTCCTTGTTTGCCTGAGGCTGCCGCGGTGGCGGCTTCGATTCTTGTCCGCGTTGCGCCGGTTCACGCGCACAGGCGTCCGGCGGCGTGACATAAGGAACGTCGTCGCGGCAACACGCATAGATCGGAAACCCATACGCGTTCGTGCCGACGATGGTCGTTGGCCCGTGCAGCGGGCACACCACCTTCATGGCGCCCCCCATGAAACTCATCGATCAATCGCTTCCATCTTACGCTCGCGTGCGAACGGTGTTCTATGCGCCTGCGTTGCCCTTCGAAACCCGGTCCCGTTCACCGCCGCCGACACGCATTCGCTATGCGTGCCGCGCCGCAGCGTTCGCCATTCTCTACAGCACGCGTCGCGCTCGAGCGACGCTACCTGGGCAGCCGCCCCCTCGTGCAGCAAGCCGGCCGGGCTCACGCCGGAGTGCCTGACAGGGTCGGCTGAATTGACATTTTCTTGCATAACATGCAATGATGCATCCGGTGGTGCTCACTGCAGTGTCCTGTCATTTCGGCCATTTTGGTGACATTGTTGGGGTGCTCTGCGAAGCAATCGGAGAGCGCATTCATCATCGCTGGCCATTGACGTCCTTCGTTCGGACGTTCAAACGTCGACTTAGCGCGACTACGCCCCTGACAGCCGACCTTTCGGAATAGGGGTATTCACCTAGCCTTTCGTCCCAAAAATTTAACATTTCGAAGTTAGAATTAATCCTCTAAAAACGAGATTGTGATGTCATTTCATGACAGTTGAAATAGAGGGCGCAGCATCCGGTCAGTGACACGGCAGGACTGACGAGGGTTATGGCCAACCGATCGGCCACGACCCGATGATGGACACCGGGTCGTCATTCGACTGTTGAATACCCACGATCAGAAGTGCGATCCGGGCCGAACTGGTTTTGTGGTGTTTATTTAGTCTTACTAATAACACTTTTGCTCCGGAATCCTCTCGACCGACATTCAGCACATTCATCGCGCATGTCGTCTCCGGGGCAAGCGGGTTCGAAATCAATTCAGGGAGAAGCAATGAAAGACCTCTCGTCCGAAGATTTGCTGAAACTCTGCCGAACGAATGCGTCAATTTTTCTTTCGCTCGCCAGCGAAGCGTTTGAAGGGCACAGAAACTCGCCGGCCTGAACCGGCTGGCGAGAAACGCCATTCGGGGCATCTGGAATCTTTGAGCAGTGCGCCGGCGCGGCATATCGCGGCGAGCTGGCGCACCCGGCTCCATTCGCGCAATACCACAAGCCAATAAAAACCCGCGCGGTTCAATCAATGCCGCAGCCGTTCTCCCACGACGCGGGAGGAGCAGCGCATTGTGGCAAAGGAATGGCTGGTTGTGCGAGACGGCCATTGGGTATTCACGATCCTCGCAGATATGACGATCACGGATGGAAAGGATGACGAAACGAATCGTAGTAGTAACAGGCGGCATGGGCGGCCTGGGAGAAGCGATCAGTACGAAACTGCACGACGCAGGGTATGCGGTGGTAGTCACGCACTCGCCGAACAACACCGGTGCGGACAAATGGCTGGCTGACATGGAAACTCAGGGCCGGAGCTTCCGCGCTTACCCGGTCGATGTGGCCGACTACGACTCATGCCAGCGTTGCGCGGACAAGATTCGGGCGGAGGTCGGCCCGGTCGACATCCTGGTCAACAACGCGGGGATCACCCAGGACATGACTCTCAGGAAGATGGACAAGGTGAACTGGGATGCGGTCATTCGCACGAACCTCGATTCGGTCTTCAACATGACCAAGCCGCTGTGCGAAGAGATGGTCGCACGAGGCTGGGGGCGCATCGTCAATATTTCGTCCGTCAACGGTTCAAAAGGCTCGGTCGGCCAGACCAACTACGCCGCGGCCAAGGCTGGCATGCACGGTTTCAGCAAGTCGCTAGCACTGGAAGTGGCGCGCAAAGGGGTCACCGTCAACACGATTTCGCCGGGCTACCTGGCCACCAAGATGGTCACCGCGATTCCGCAGGAGATCCTCGATACGAAGGTCCTGCCGCATATCCCGATGGGACGTCTCGGCAAGCCCGAGGAAGTCGCGGCGCTCGTGCTCTATCTATGCTCGGACGATGCCGGCTTCGTGACCGGCTCCAATATCGCGATCAACGGTGGCCAGCACATGCAGTAACGCGACACACCGCGCCGGTACGCCCCGGAACATCGGACGAAGACGGCGTGAACCATTCACGCAACACCCCTGTGCTTCCATGAGAGGAACGTGTCATGAGTGAGACCTGGATGGGCCTGATCATTGGGGGCTCGGCCCTCAGCATCGCAATGCTGATGGTGATTGATCACTATCGCCGTGAGCGCAGACGGGCACGACTGCTACGACATCTGGATCATCACGAGTGGTGGCATCAACCGCGCGGGCGAATGTAGGCGCATCGTCCGTGCCAATAACAGATCAGATACTTCGAGAGGGCTGAAGAATGACACCGGAAACCACCGGACAACTAAAGGCCACAGGCCATCAGATTACGGTTCGTACGAGGCGCGGCGGCATGCGGGTCGCCGCAGTGTGGCAGGTATTGATGCCGGTCGCGGATGCCATCGAGGACGTACGGATTACGAGCAACCGCAAACGCGACGTCGAAGACATGACGATCGCGTTTGCCGACAGGTTCTCCGGATCGCTGCACACCGTTCTCAGGCAGTTCGAGACGATGCCGTGGGTGGCCGCCGCGGAACTTTGCTGAACACCGGGGCCGTGCCGCTTGCAATGGGTCGCGTCGCCACGCCACCCCGCGCGCGTCATGCTACCTGGCCCGCCAGGTAGCTGGCGGGCGCGCGCCCCGCATGGGTTGTTTGGCACGAACCGGCCAATTGAAGTCGGACGCATACGACCGGACCTAGCCGGTCACCACCTGAGAGAAGTGGATGAAAACAACAAGCAAGAAAGGGCCCCCGGACAGGGAGAGCCCCTATACACCCCTGACCGCTGGAGATGCGATTTCCCATCTCGAACGGATCCTGTCCTCCGATGGCGCGGATTCGTTGTTCAGCCGGACCTACTGGCGCGCGCGTGTTCAGCAGGTGAGCGCTACTCAAGGACTGACTCCGCGGCAGCAGGCAAGGCTTGTGAAGTTGCTCGAGTCGCTCCCGCCCCCGGTCCCGAGCGAAGAATCGTGCTAGGGCCTGTTCACTTTTCGACCTCGCTACATCGTGGAGATTCGGGCGCAACTCGATTGGCAGGCGGCCGCCGGCTCGGACAGCCAATCGCCAAGCCGCAGACGTACGCCGTCCGCGATGGATCAGAGCTGGTCGTCTACATCCAGCAGCCGATCCTCCACATGCAGATCTTCGGCGCACTCTCCCCGCAAGGGCAGCTCACCGCCTTCCGCTCGGAGTCGATCGCGGACCATTTGGCCGAGGCGTTCGCGCACGAGGATACGTTGTGCCGTGTCCATCCGCGCGTAACGCTGAATCTGCGAATCCGAAAAGTGGAGTGTGAGCACGCATCGCGCATCCAGCGTCGTGTCGCCATGTGACTCGACGACCCAGGAGGCCCGGATGAAAAACGTCCGGCCGTCGTCGTAGCTGCTGATCGCGGGCGCCTTCGGCGACTCGAATAGCGTGGAAAGAGCCAGTTCGATTTCTTCGACGCGCTGGTTCAGATCGATGTCTTTCATTGAAAGTCCTCCTTGTGGTCGAGGGCCCGGTTGCGTGGCATCGGGCGTCGTCGTGACCGCGGGTTCGCTCGACGCTGCGCCCGAGTCGCCCGCTGGCACGACGGCGCTCGCGTGTCCGCACTATGCGTGCCGGCATTGCGCCTGGCCCCGCCGAATTGATGAATCGATGAATACGCGAGCAAGAACTGTGACCGGCTGCCTCTGGCCGCCCAATGAAGAGGCAGCGTGCTTCGGCTGAAGCCGTCGAAATCGCTGGCGCGTCCGGAAGTGGGCGCGCGGCTCGTGAAGAAAAGCGCGGACTACGACCGTGCCGTCGAACAGATCGTCGGGTTGCAAGCCGAAGGCCTCCGTAGTCAGGCTATCCAAACCCTGAACAAGGAGCTGCTGCCGATCTACATCGGTTACACGGCGACACTCGAGGACATCAACCAGTTTCAGGTCGCCGGGACAACGAAGGCCATCGCCGCCATCACGGACATCGCCCAGAAGTTCGAGGTCACCAGCAGAGACGAACGGGCCATCTGCTCAACGCTCTCAAGGACATGAACGACAGGCAAGGACGTCACCGCATTCAAGCCTCACCGGCGCGCGCTGATGCTCAATCCCAAGGTGCTGCTGCTCGACGAGCCGCTCGAGGGCCTCGCGCCGATTATCGTGCAGGACTTGATGCGCATCCTCTCGGAGATCATCCGCGACGAAGGCCTCTCAGTGATTCTGGTCGAGCAGAACGCGCGCAAGGCGCTGGGCATCACGCACAACGCCGTGGTGCTCGAGCGCGGCTCGGTTGTTCATTCGAGTACGGTGGTCGAGTTGCTGGCCGAGGATCACAAGATCGATACCTTGCTGGCCGTGTCTCAACATTAAGAGGCGCGCGATGCGCGGGGCTGCCCCCTTTGGGCTCCGCAGGCGCATCGCGTGCTGGCCGGGAAAACCAGCGTGCACGCCGGAGCACTCTGCCGCCAACCGGGCTACGCCGCGAAAGTCGCTACCGCCCTGTTGAACGCATCCGGTCTCGCGACATTCATCCCATGCGACGCACCCTCGATCGTTTCGCGTTCGGCAAACTCGATCCACTGTTCGAGCTTGTCGACCGTATTGCGGAACATACGGGGACTTTTCTGGCCATCGATCAACAACGTACGGCACTTGATATCGCGCGCGGATTCCGGCGTATAGGCGGGAAGCGGATCGAGCAACTGCTTTGGCAGCGTGAGCGCGTTGTCGAGCGCCATGCGACGAAAGCTCTCCGGGCTTTTGTTCCAGAACCCCGGCATGCTCACCGAGTCGACGAACATCGACAAGCCGGCGTCGAACTCGCCCCGCTCGATCAGTTCCGCGACCCGTGCGCGCAACACGTTGGTCGCTGGCGGCATGAACGCGGGCTGCCCCCTCGGTTCGGTTTGCAGCGGGCCGCCGGGATCGGCTAGCGTCAGCGTTTTCACGAGGCGCGGAAATTCGCGCGCGAGATGGAAAGCCACGCACCCACCCCGCGAGTGACCGACCAGATGAACGGGAGCAAGGTCGAGCGCCGTGATGAATCCGGCAATTTCCTCGACGTGCGCCTCCCAACTGAAGTCGCTGTATCCAAACGCATCGATCTCGGGCCAGTAATGGCTCAAGCTCGGCGCGAAGCAGCGAAACCGGCCAGACAGAGAGGCCATCTGGGCGTCCCAATAGCGATAGTCGCAAAGCGAGCCGTGCACGAACACCATCGGCTCGCCGCGCCCGGACTCGACATACGGTATCGCAAGACTCGATGCGGTGGTCACAAACGATGGCGCGGACGCGCCAAAGGCCGAGGCCAGAATCGATGGGCTGCTACGTGCATTCATCACAGGGGCTCCTTTGGCGCCACTATCGAGGGTGTGCTCGCAAAAGAAAATCGCATAATATTGATGGAATCGATCTACTTTTCTGATATCAACCATCATGGCAACGGAAATGAAAGCGCTCGATCTGGACGTGCTGTCCATGATCATCGCGGTCGCGGACGCCGGCACGATCAGTCGCGCGGCGCAGGTCGTGCATCGTTCGCAATCGGCGGTGAGCATGCAGATCAAGACGCTCGAGACGGCGCTCGGCAAGGCGCTTTTCGTGCGCAAGCCTCGCAGCGTGGTGCCGACGCAGGACGGCGAAATGCTGTTGACCTACGCGCGACGGATGATCGCCCTGCGCGACGAAGCGTGGGCAGCGGTGGTACGGCCCGACGTGACCGGACGCGTGGTGATCGGCGTGCCTGACGACTATGCGACGTCACTGTTCCCGCCGATCCTCAAGAAATTCTCGGCGACCTATCCGAAGGTGGAGATTCAGGTAGTGGGCCTGCCAAGCGTCGCTCTCGAGCCCATGTTGAAGGACGGCACGGTCGATCTCGTCTGCGCGACGCGCGTGAAAGGATTGCACGGCGAGTTCCTGCGTCATGAACCGATGGTCTGGGCCGCCGCGCCAGGCGCGACCGAGATCTGGCGTGAAAGGCCCTTGCCCATCGCCGTGTTTTTGCCCGGCAGCGTCGCGCGGGAGAAAGCCATCCGGAGCCTGGAGCGCGCGCGCATCACGTATCGAACCTCGTATGAAAGTCCGAGTCTGCTGGGTCTGCTGACGATGGCCGAGGCCGGACTCGCGGTGACTCCTTTGGCCAAGTGCGCGGTACCGGCTCACTTCTCGCTGCTGGGAACCGCGAATGGCCTGCCGGAAATCGGCACACTTGAAGTCGTGCTGGCGCGAAGTGCCGCTTCGAAACGGCCTGTGTGCGATTTTCTCGCGGAACGCATTCTCGCCGACCTGAAGAATTAACCCGCAGATCGACGGTTGCGTATCACGCCACGGCGGACAGTTCCGACGGAGCGTACTTCGAGGTCGCGAGCGCTTCGGCGGGAACGGCAACGTGCGCGCGCCGCACCAGCGCGCCGCCGAGAAACAGTCCGCTCGGGCGCTCTCGTCCGCCGCAAAGACGTGGCGGTGCCAACCACCTCAGGACGACTCCCACTCCTGGACCCCGCGCGACGCGCACATCCGCCACGAAGCCTTCGGCACGGCAGCGGTTTGCGCAACGTCGCGCCACCAGCGTTCGCCGCGATGCACCGCAGTCAGATCGAGCCGCTCGCCCATGCGCGGTGTCGACAGCGCGACGCCTCGCGCAAGCGCCAGCCCCGTCACCCTTTCGAACGGCTCCTGCCAGCGATGCATCGCGAGGTCGAAGGTGCCGTTATGGATCGGCACGAGCCAGCGGCCGCGCAGGTCGATATGCGCCTGCACGGTTTCTTCGGGCTGCATATGGACGTATGGCCACATCGCGTCGTACGCGCCGGTCTCGATCAACGTGACGTCGAATGGTCCGAGGCGCTCGCCGATCGCGCTGAAACCCTCGAAGTAACCGGTGTCGCCGCTGAAAAACACGCGCAAATCGTGATCGACGATCACCCACGACGCCCACAACGTCCGGTTGCCGTCGAACAGGCTGCGCCCGGAGAAGTGCTGCGCGGGCGTTGCGGTGAACTCGATGCCCTCGACCTCCGTGCCCTGCCACCAGTCGAACTGCCGGACCTTTGCCGCGTCGATACCCCATTCGATGAGCCGGTCGCCGACCCCAAGCGGCGTCAAAAACACCTCGGTACGCTGCGCCAGTATCAGCACGGTTTCGCGGTCGAGATGGTCGTAGTGATCGTGCGACAGGATCACGCCGCGCAGCGGCGGCAAATCGTGGAGTGAGACCGGCGGCGCATGAAAGCGCTTCGGACCGAGATTGCGGAACGGAGACGCCCGCTCGGCGAACACGGGATCGGTCAGCCAGAACTTGCCGCGCAACTTCAGCAGCATCGTCGAATGACCGAGCCGGTACAGGCTGCGGTCGGGCGCCGCGTCGAGTTGCGCGCGCGTCAGCGTTTCGACCGGCAACGCGTCGGCCGGCACGGTGCCGCTCGGCTTGTTGAACAACACCGTCCACGCGAGCCCGAGCGTTTTGCGCAGGCTTTCCGCCGGACGCGGCTTGACGTTGCGGAAGCGCTCGCCGTCATGCTGCGGCGACAGGCTGAACCTCGCGCGGCTGCGCTGTGCGGCGTTCACGCCGAGCATTCGGCGGACAAAGGCGGGAAGCGACGTCATGAAGTTGACCTTCCGAAGAAAATTTACACTCGGCAGTGTAGTTTATTTTCAAGAAAAGTAAACTGGCCAGTGTAAAATCGTTGGATGGAATCCTGTGCCCGCCCCCAACGTCTGACTGACCGAAAGCGCGTCGCGATCGTCGCCGCCGCGATCGAGGAATTCCTCGCGGCCGGCTACGACGCTACCAGCATGGACCGCATCGCCGCCCGCGCGAACGTCTCGAAGCGCACGGTCTATAACCATTTCCCGAGCAAGGAAGCGCTTTTCGCGGCGATTCTCCATCAGCTGTGGGACGCGAGCCATGACGGCGATGCACCCTCTTATCGTGCTGGCCAACCGTTGCGCGCGCAGTTGCTCGATCTGCTGGAGCGCAAGCTGCGGTTGCTTCACGACGAGTCCTTTTTGTCGCTTGCCCGGGTGGCGATCGCGGCTGGCATACATTCACCGGAGCGCGCGCGGGACATGGTCGCTCGCATGGGGGAACGCGAGGAAGATCTGACGGCGTGGGTCCGGGCGGCCGCCGCGGACGGCCGCATCAAGACCGATGACCCCGTCTTCGCGGCACTGCAGTTGCAGGGGCTCGTGAAGGCTTTTGCCTTCTGGCCGCAAGTGGCGATGGGGCAAGTGCCGCTCGATGCCAAGGAGCAGAAGCGCATCGCGGAAGCGGCAGCGGATATGTTTCTCGCGCGGTATGCGTGAGTCGGTTTGCCGGGTTGGGGCGTCACGTCGATCGCGACTGGAGGGTTGATCTGCGTCGAGTCTCTGTCGTCTGTCGAGCACTACCGATGGCTGGAATTGCCCTTCATCCTCCTTGAATCGACTTTAATTCATCAATGGTTGCAGCAACTACGTCGTCCAGTGAGCTACTAGCCCACCGTCCGGCAGCGGCTCCAGCCGGACTTTTTCTCCGAACCACCCGGGCAGGAAGACGCGCGCCTCGAACGACTCGACCACCTGCCGCCGTGGCGCGTGGCGTATTGCCCGCCGCTTACGTTTAGACGCCAATACAGTCGTAGAAATAACGCCGCGCGAAACCAACGCGAGCCCGAACGTGTGAAAACTTGACGGCTCCCACCTAAGGCCAGCGGGCTATGGTGATGACAAAGTCCAGACCCAGAACAGACGATTTTTCGTCTGGCGGCCAAAGCCGAAGAGGTACGGAAAACCGGCAACAGGGCAATCTGTTCGAGGGTTCGCAGTCCGCGCCTTCCGCGACTGATCAATCTCGCGCCGGCACGGACTCACTTGCCGCGGATGATCAGCCAGCGCGAGCGGATGCCCTCCGTGAGCGACTGCACGTTGTCGCCCAGTTTGTATTTTCCCCGCAGCATTTCCTTGCCCGACGAGATGCCGCGGTGGCAGGCCTCGATCAGCTTCTTGCGCATCGAAGCCGAGAACCCGATCCCATTGCCGAAGCAGAGTTCGATCAGCGAGTCGACCAGCGCGGTCGCGACCTCGTCGCGCTCGCGCCGCGCGCCCGGGGCAAGGATGCGGCCGGGCCAGAGGGCGTACTCGACGCCTAAGTTCTTGTTGGTGGCCTCCAGGTCCTCGATGGTGCGGTTCAGGTCGGACCAGGGGCCGGCGCCGTCGTAGGTATCCAGGCCTACGGCCGTGAACTTCCCGTACCTGATCTGGAAGAAGATGTTCTGGTCGCCGAGGATCGAGCCGCGCGGATACTTTTCACCGGAGTTCACTTCGCGAAAGCGGTCTCCGTTGCCGATGAAGAAGTCGACCGCCAGTATCTCGCCAAGACCGAAGGGCACGTCGGTATTGCCGCGCACCAGCGCGTCGCCGAGTAGCTTCTTCTGCTCCAGATCCTTGCCGATACCGTGCAGGTTTGCCAGCTCCTCGACGAAGCTAACCTTGATGGCGGTCTTGACCGTTCGGTCAGCGGTATGGAGCAGGTCGTCGAGCTTCTGCAACCATTGCGTCTGCGTGAGCGGCGGGGTGGCTTTGACCTTGGCCGGGTCGCAGCGCTTGAGTTCGTCGATTTCCTTGAGTGAGAGCTTGGCGGTTTCGAAGGGCAGGCCACGCAGCCTGGAGAAGGCGGTGGCATGGAACTCCAGCATGGCGCCGACGTTGTTGCGCCCGGCGCCGTCCTCGGACTTCACCACCAGCGGGCGCGAAGCATTGCGCTGGCTAATGAGCAGCACCACGTTCTTGTTGTTGGCCTCGACCGGCTGGATCGACGAGATCTCGCCGGCGGCGATATCCATGAACGGCATCAGACTCTCCTTGGGGATCAGGAAATCAGAACGACCTTTCGGCCAGACTCGGGACTCGGGGTCAGGTAGCCAGGCATCCAATGGGCATATGACTGAAACGCGACGAGTTTCAGCCACATGTCTGCGTCGAGCGAGCGTCGCTTCATGGCCGGCCTCTGCCCGATGCGCTCGGCTGGAGACGACGTTCAGGCGTTGATCCAGGCTCGCGCCTGTTCCAGCTCGTTCACGTGGAACGCCTTGATTTCAGCCTTTGTGAAGAACCGCGCCAAATGCATCGAGGCGTGAATCCAGCCCGCGTCAGCCACCACGGCGGCGCGCTTGACCTTGCGGGCGACGGAGACGCCGAGCGTCAGGTCGGTCCACAGCGCCTTCGGCTCGATGCCACTGAAATGCTCAATGCGTTCGAGCACGCGGGTCTTACCGTTCAGTTCAAGATCACCACGCATACGCTCGATGGTTTCGCGCAGTTCGTGGTCGGTGATCTTGCCTTCAACGGCTATTTCGATGACCGACGAATCGGGTGCAGTGTGATAACGGATCATGGCAAGCCCCCAGGCCAGGGAGATGCTACACGTTCAGGCACGGATGAGCCTGGCGTTCGATGGCTTGCTCATGGTACCCCTTTCCACGCGCCCGGTAAGGCTACGAGCACCGCGTTTCGTTCTGATGCCCGTCGGTGCTCGTGCGTTGCGAACGACCCTTGCACATAATCCAGCGGACGTTCGGTTCCACACGTCGAGCGTCGCGTCATGGTCGAGAGCACCAGTTCCGCGAACCTACTCCAGAGCTGACGTCGGGGTCTTCAATGGCCGCTTTCCGGCGAGGGGGACGAATGCGTACTGCCGGCCATGAACGGTCTTCCGATAGCCGCTCCACCGCGACATTCGACCGGTTGAATCCGCCTCGAGAAGCGGTCTTTCGAACGCCATCGTCCGGGAGAAATCCTTTCTCGCGAGACGTTGCGCGGCGCGAGCGTACCTGAGTGATACGCAATACCGTGGAGTTGGACTACGCAAAGCGTTCGCCTGCGCCTGACCTGTGTCCGGAACTTTGCATGGACTTTCAGCTGTGCGGTGATGCGACCGCCGAGCAAGAGAACGAAATTCGCCCGATCCAGACCCAACCTGACATTCAGGTTACGCAACCAACGCCAAGCCCCCGGACTTCGGCGGAAAATTTTCCAAAAATTGGTAGATTATCCAGTGTCATTCAACATATTGTCGATTGATAATTGATTTCACGCACCCGCCGCGGCAAGTACACACCGACTTGAAATTGTCTCGCGATGCCGGTGCTGGACGGCAGCCGGACCAGCCGGGGCCGCACGCCCCTGTCGACAATCTTTGATAAGCGAGTCAAGCAATGGAACCGAGGTTTTACCGATCGTGGCATCTCGCAAAATCTGACGCCGAGTTCAAGATCGCGGAGTTCGAGTGGTCACTGATTCGTTTTTACGAGTCCTTCACCCGCTTCGTTCTGGCAACAGGCGTCGTTACGATCACAGCGAACGTCGAACTCAAACATCAGGAGCACGTGATCCTTCACGTCATTCGTATGCAGGACCGTCCCAAGACCAGCGCAATGATCGGACGATTGATGAACCGCGACGATATTCCCAACATCCAGTACAGCCTGAGAAAGCTGGAAGCCGCCGGGTTGATCGAAAAGCTACAGGACACGAGCAGCAAGACCTACCTGTATTGCGCGAGCGATCTGGGGATCCGATTGACGGACGAGTACTACAAGGTCCGAAAAGAGATACTGGTTCAGCGCCTCGGGGAAATCAGCGACACAGAGGAGAAGTTCGAGCGCTACGCGCGCTTCATGTCTCTGCTTACTGGGATTTACGATGAGGCTGCTCGCGACGCCGCCACCATCACACCGCAGACTGAAAAAAGTGCGACAGCCACCGGATCGGCGCAAAGCGTGACACAGCAAAAGGAACCCTGAATCGGGTCTGATGCGGCGAAAACAACCCCTCCCCCGGCGCAAAGTCCGAGGAGAGAGGTAGCAGGGGCGGATCAGTCTTCGATCTGCTCGGTCTTGTAGGTCATCCGCTTGCCGTCCGCAGCGCGCTTGAAGCGCAGGCTGCTGTCCTTTCGCGCGCCCGGCACGCCGCGTCCCGGTTTCGCGATGCCGCGATTCCAGCGCGAAGCAACCTTGCGCCAGGTGATGGCCGAGATGTCCGTTGCGACCATCTGCTCGCTCTCCCATCCGGTGCCGTCACCGTAGAAGTCTTCCATCGACTCGCGTGCATAGATATCGCAGTCGTTGAAGCCATGCAGTGCCAGCGGCTCATAGACACGCTCGTAGCGATATTTGTGCGCCTCCAGTTCCTCCGGCGTGTTGCAGATGCGCACGATCACCTCCCAATACTCATGCGTGTCGTCGGTAATCGGCACGAACCACTCCAGCTGGGTCATATGTTCGCCCGGCCAGTTCTCGACCGCCACGAGTCCGGGCAACACGATCGAAGTCCGATAGGGGCGGCCTACGAGTCCAGGCACTTTCAGTCCCAGTTCCTTGTTTTCCAGCACCGGTTGCCACTTGTCAGTGCCGAGCCACTGCAGCATGCCCTTGGGACCGTCAGAGTCTTCGAGGGTCTCGACGCAGTCTTCGCCGCTCGGCAGCAGGCCAAGCGGAAGGACCCATTCCATCGCGTGAATGATGCTGTTGTCCTTGTGCAGCAGCAGATGAGCGTTGTCGATGCCGTTCTCGCACGCAATGCGCCAGTTCGTGAAGCCGATGCGATGAATGCCCATCGCCACCGCGTTCTCGTCGAGCAGACTGGGCACGGCCGGCCACAGCGGGTGCGGGTAGCGGTCGCTTTGCTTCGGAAAGCGCACCGGCAGATCCTGTTCGAGCGACGGAACGTCCTCAAGCGGGAAATCGTCGTCGCGCACGAAGACGAAGATCAAGCCCGCGACTTCGTGCACCGGATAGTTCGTAATGCCGACCGTGCCGATCAGCTTGTCCTCGGGGTTCGCGATGATGGTCGCAAGCTTGCCCGTTTCAAGGTCGAACGTGAAGCCGTGATACCAGCACGATATCGTCTTCTTGTTGAAGCACATCGGCTTTTCGGAAAGGCGAACGCCACGGTGCAGACATTGATCCTTGAGCGCATGAACCTTGCCGTTCGCGCGCCTCAATACAATCGGAATCCCGCATATCTGCACGCCTTCCACCTGGTCCTCCGTCAGTTCGTGGCTGAAAAGCGCCGGATACCAGTGATTGACGAAGCCCCACGCAGCGTCCTTATAGGGCTGGTATTGACTCGATGTACCACTATTGCCGCCACTCACCGTGCGGCGGCGGACGATCGTCGGGTCTGACATTACTTCGCTCCATGATGAAATCGGGCGCCGCGGACTTGCCGTTCGCACGGCCCCGTTGACCAAATCAGTGCGTGGGCCAGCCTGCAATGCCTGGCCGTTATCGAAGCCAAATAGGTGAATTACGTCGTGACGGAGATGGAGCGCTTGCCATGCATCGACACCATCAGGTACGCGGCGACCGAAACCACAAACGTTGCCGGCGCGGAAAACGTGTGGACCGATTCCGGTCCGCTCATCACGCCAATGCCCGCCGCGACGCCGACAAACCACGAAATCAGTCCGCCGGCGTTGAAGGTCGGCACGTTGCGCAACGTCGATTCGAGTGCGTCGTCGGAAGTCCGCTCCGACTTGTGCGACAGGATATGGGCGAGCGCCACCGCCACCCACGCGACGACGAACACTCCTTGATAGGCGAGTGCGAGGAGCAGCTTCGAGAAGATGCCGGACAGCATCAGCGCGTACACGATCACGCCGACGACGATCGTCCAGACAAATTTCGGCAGCTTCAGACCGAGGCCTGCTTCGAACAGTGCCTGCGTATTGATGGTCGCGAGATAGTAGTTGGCGGTGTTGATGCGAGTCTGCGTGACGACGAGGAAGCCGAGTCCCCAGAGTCCCATCAACTTGAGCAGCGCGAGCACGACCGATACCTCGGACAGCGCGCCTTGTCCGGGGATCGTGCTGACGAGATAAATCCCGATCACGCCGTTGACGATAAACGTAACAAACCAGAACGGCATGCCGAAGTTGATCACGCTGTGATAGCGGACGTCCTGCTTCTTGCCGAAGCGCGCGAAGTCGAAAGCGGCGAGCATGAACAGCCACACGCCCATGTAGTAGACGAAGCAGTCCCACCAGCCGTTCGACACGACTGCCCCCTTAGTCTCGCCGAAATGCATCCAGGCCGGGCTATAGCCGTGCGTGGACGTCGCCACTACCACAGCCGCGATCAGGCCGGCCGCGTAGAACGGCAGAAGCACGCCGTTGAGCTTGTCGAGCCAGTTCTGCACGCTGCCGAAAACGAGCGGCACGCTATAGGCGACCACGATCAGGCAAGCCAGTGGATAGGAAACGGATGGAAAAAGACTGTTCAGCGCGACCGCGATAACGGAACTCTCGAAGACGGCATAGTAGATGACGGTTGCCGCGAATATCAGCGTTGCCAATGCGGCGCCCGCACTGCCGAACAGCACGCGGGAGAAAAGCGACACGGAAAGACCCGTGCGGATCGCATAGTTCGTCAGCACGTAGTTCACGGCCGAATAAACGACCACGGACATCACCATCCCGATCAGCGCATTGGTCGTGCCGTAATAAAGCGCCAGCGTCGCGCCGATGATCAGATACACCATCGCGCTGCAGAGCCCCCACCAGGCCATGGTGAGCGCGAACTTAGGCATGCGCGAACTCTCCGGCACCCTGATGGTCGAGACATCGACTTCATCTTCCTGCGTCAATTCAATCGTGCTAGGCATGACTCTCTCCAAACGTTTCGCCATTCGGCGGACAATTAGTTAGTAAAGCCAACTGAAGTACATGAGGCTGATTCAACTTCGCTTTGGCCCCTCCGCCGAAGGGCTTTCTCCGACGCCGTCAAGCGTCAACTCAAACCGCCGTCGGCGCTTCCACGCTGAATGCAGACACAACCCGGGCCAGATGGCCGGCCTCGTCGCGTAGCGCGTTCGCGGCATTCGCGGCGGCCGCGGCCTCTTCCACCATCGCGGAGTTCTGCTGCACCGCTTCGTCCATCTGCATGACCGCGCGATTGATCTGGTCGATGCCCGCCGATCGCTCCTGGCTCGCCGCCGAAATCTCCCGCACGATGGACGCGACCCGGTGGACGCTCGCGACCACATCGGTCATCGTCGCGCCCGCTTCGTCGACGAGCCTGCTGCCCGCGGCGACCTTCGACACTGAGTCGTCGATCAAGAGCTTGATTTCCTTCGCGGCAATTCGGATCGGGCCCTGGTTCATCTCCCGCAGCGCCGCCTGCAAACGCCCCGTTTCATCGCGCAATTTCACGTCGATCGTCTGCGTCAGTTCTTTTTGCTGATTCCGTATTGATTCGTCGTCCCGGGCGTGATCGTTCAACGTCCAATTGCTCGCGCCGGGACGACGTCTCATTGCCCCACCGGTCGTATGGTCAACTGGTTGTTCACCGACACGACACCGGGCACACCTTGGGCCGTGCGCAACGCAAGCTGGAGTTGGGACTGCTCCGGCACCCACCCCTGCAAAGTGAGCGCGCCGTCATTCGCGCGTACTGCAATGCCCGACGCGTTGAGGCCCTTGGTGTGAGCCAGCGCGCGGCGCACTTTCTTCTGCAGTTGCCGGTTCGCCGCGCGCGTCGCGCTTTTGCTCTGGTCCGAAGCCGCGCTCGCAGCCGGCGTCGAAGCCGTTGCACCGCCGCCCTGAGCATTCGCACCGAAGGCAATCAGCGCGATAAGCGCGCCGCCGATATACCGTGCTGCACGATTCGATCTCATCGTTCCTTCTCCTTGTGTCCCGTGAGCCTGAAATGGTCGTTCAGGTTGTCATGCCGCCGTCGACGGAAAGGGTGGTGCCAGTCACATAGGCCGCCTTGTCGGACAGCAGCCAGAGCACCGCGTCGGCGACTTCATGAGGCTGGCCGATGCGGCGCATCGGAATCATGTCATCGAGCAGGTGCACGTCGCCGTCGGTCGAGCGCATGTAGTTCGGCGTCTCGGTTGCGCCCGGACACACGGCGTTAATGCGGATACCGCTACCGGCATATTCCTTCGCGACCGCACGCGTGAGGCCGACTACCGCGTGCTTGCTTGCAACGTAGTGAGCGATGCCGTTCATGCCGCGTAAGCCGAAGATGGACGCGTTGTTGACGATCGCGCCGCCGCCCGCGCGCAGCATCGCTTCAACCTGATACTTGACGCCGTAATAGACGCCCTTGAAGTTCAGATCGATCACCCATTCCGACTCTTCGACCGGTGTCTGATCAATGGGCTTAAAGTCCGCGTGGCCGCCCGCGTTGTTGAATGCGAAATCGAGCCTGCCGAAGCGCGACTCGACGAACGCGACGAGCGCCTCGTTATCCTCGCGACGCGATACGTCGGCCGAGCGGATTTCCGCCCGTCCTCCGGCTCGCTGGATTTCGTCGCGCACGGTCGCAAGCTTTTCTTCACCGCGTCCAGCGAGCACGACGATCGCGCCCTCGCGCGCCAGCGCAAGCGCCGCCGCGCGCCCCATGCCCGAGCCGCCGCCCGTTACGAGTCCCACCTTGTCCTTCATGATCATGTTTAGCTCCGTCACTTCGTTCAGGCCGCCTCAGCCACTTGCAGATCGCGTCGCAACACGACGGGTGCGCCGCCATACATCTTCTTGTTGATCCACGCCGACAATGCCGAATCCATATAGTCGGCGTGACCTGGAAACCAGTCGGCCAATGCCTGTGCGAGACGCTTGACGTCCTGCAGGCCGACCTGGCCAATGGCTGCGAGTGCGTTCACCTTTTGCACGGCCTCCATCACCCGTTGGTGCTCGTCGAGATGGCATTCGGCGGCGGGAAAATCGGTCTTTTCCATCCATTCCTGCTCGACTGCGAAGTGGGACAGCAGATGCGCCTCCACCGCCTGCAAGCAGGCCAGCGCCGTATGCTGCGTACAACCGGCGAGCGCCGTCACCACTTCGACAAACTCTTCATGCGCGGCGTCGATCGGCGCGTGACCGAGCAACATCGCGTCGCTCCATTCCAGCGTTTCGGCGCGTGGTGCCCTGGGCGGCCCGTCGTGGGGATGTTCTGCTTGCTGACTCATCGTTTGCTCTCTCACTTCGTTTGCCGTTACCGCGCCGCCTGCGTCTCGGCGCCGATCAATACCGCCACCATCACCGCCGGCATCGTGCTGCGATTGCGCCATGCGTGACGCGTGCCATTCTGGATCACGATGTCGCCTGCCTTCAGATGGCGAATCTCACCGTCGTCGAGTTCGAGCCACAGTTCGCCGGAAACGATGATGTCGTAGTCGACCGACGCGGTACGGTGCATGCCTGAACCATCGGGTTCGAACGCCTGGGCGAGGCCAGGCAGATGCGCTTCGTATTCCGCGCCAGCCGCAACCGGGTCGAAGTCCGCGGAATCGAGCGAGCTGTCCGGCGGGAACTGCACGACGAGCAGGCGTGTGCCATGCGGATCGGGCACCACCGACTGGATGCCGACCACCGGGTCCTTGCCGTCATGCGGCAGGGGCGCCATGCCCTGCAGCGTCGCCCATGCGAGCGTGGTCTGGAAGCCGGGCACGGCTGCGTAGTCGTGTGTATTGGCGACGGGGCCATCGGAGACGATGACCGACTTGCCGTCTTTCTCGCCTGTCACGACGCGTCTTACCATGATGTTCTCCTGTTCGATTCGGGCTGTTTCATTGAACGATGACGACGTTGACGAAGCCGCCAGCGCGCTTTTCTGCTTCCGAGAGTGCTTCGTCGGCCTGATCGAGCGTGTAGCGGTGGTGTTCGAACACACCGAGATCGAGCGTGCCGGCCGCAGCCATCTTCGCCAGGTCCTGGCCTTCGGCAACCGAGAACCAGAGCGAGCCGATCACGCTGATCTGCGCGCACATCATCTCGTGCAGGTTCAGCGGCAGCGGGTCGGTCATCGCGCCAATTTCGACGAGCCGGCCACCACGCCTCAGTGCCGCCATGCTGTCGAGCGTGACCTGATGCGAGGCGCCCGGCGCGATCGCGTCGATGACCGCGTCGACGCCCACACCGTCCGTCTGCTCGCGGGCCCAGTCGGCCAGCGAGCCGGTGCCGTACGAAAACGTGCGGATACGCTGCGGATCGAGTGCACGCACACGGGCGAGCAGCGCTTCGTTGCGCGCGACGCACAGGATGCGAGTCGCGCCCATCGCGCGTGCGATCTGCACGGCGCCCAGACCCAGCGTGCCGCTTGCGCCCACGATCAGCACGGTCCGGCCCGCGCCGACGCCTGCCTTGCGCAGACCAGAATACGCGGTGCCGAGGTAGCCGAAACGCGCGGCCTGCTCGAAGCTCACTGCTTCAGGCAGCTTGACGAGGCCGTCGGCGGGCGCCGTTGCGAACTCGCTGAAACCGCCGTACGGGTATTGCCGGTACATCGCCTTCGATTGCGGGCCAAAGCCGAAGTAGCCCTGAAACGTGAAGGCCACGCAGTTGATCGACTGACCTGTCCGGCACGCGTCGCACGATCCGCACGAGCGGCCCGGATTGATATAGACACGATCGCCCGGCACGAGGCCGGTCACGGCGCTGCCCACCTCGGCAACCACGCCGGCCGCATCCAGCCCGTAGATAGCGGGCAGATCCGGCACGGTGAGGTAAGCACGCTCGCCGTAATTGCTCATTACGTTGCGCAGATTCGGCACGACGCCGGACGCCTTCACGTCGACGAGGACGTCGGTCGGCCGCAGCAGTTCAGGGCGCGGGATCGTGTCGAGCACGAAGCGCCCGCCGGGTTCGTGTACACGCATCGCGCGCATGGTGGGGTGGTTGCTCATGGTGGTATCTCCTGTATGTATTTGGAGGGTCTTGACTGGCTTGCGCCAGTCGAGAAGCGCGGTGCCACAGCCTCGGTGTGTTGAGCGACGGGTTCCGCGTGGTCAGGTCATATCGTCAGAACACGTGCTGCAGGCCGATGTCGACCGCCGTCTGCCGGCCGCCCGACGAGGGTCCCGGCACAAGCGAAATCCAGGCGGGACCGCCCGAGGCCTGCTGCAGCGCCAGCGCTGAGTAGATGCTCGTGCGTTTGGAGAGCGAATACAGGACCGACAACGTCTCCTGACTGGCCTTCTGGCCTTTCAAGACGTCGTTGCCTTTCATGTACTGGTAAGCGAGATTCGTGTGCAGGAACGGGGAGACCGTCCACGTCACGTCGGCCTCGTAGACACCGACACGCGCGCCGTTCTGCGTGTTCTGCGTGCTCGTGTACATCGCGGCGAGCTCGGTCGGCCCCACGACCCACGAAGCGGCCAGACCCATGTTGCGGATACCGTCGTTGCCGTTGTTCAACTCGGGATACTTGATGTATGTGTACGCGCCATTCAGCGCGACGGCGCCGATGTGATAGTTCAGGCCGAAGCTCTGCCCGCTATCCTGACCGAACGAACCAGCCTGTCCGCCGAAGCTGTACTGCGCGCCCATCGAGAGGCCGCCGACTGTCGGGCTCATGTACTTGACCGAGTTCGCGATCGGAGCGCCGAGCGTGCGGTCGAAGTCGAACGAACCGTTGCCCGGTGGCCCTGGAATATTCAGGCCCGAAAACGAGCCTTGCCGCAGCCCCAGAGAATTGACGAACGGGAAGGCCGGGCCCCAGTGATCGACCACGAGCGAATAGAACATGAAGTCGATCTGATTGCCGGCGGTCAGCGTGCCCCAACGGTCGTCACGCAATCCCACATAGGTTTCGTGCCCGAACAGCCCGTTGGTGGATTCGCCGTTGTTCAGGCTGAACATGCCTTCGAGCTTGAATATCGCCTTCAGGCCATTGCCGAGATCTTCGGTTCCGCGAAAGCCGAACAAATTCGGCGCCATCGTGTCGGGGTCGGCCAGCCAGTTACTGTGACCGCCCACGTTCGACACATACATCACGCCCGTATCGATGATCCCGTAGATTTCGACGCTGCTTTGCGCATGGGCGTTAGCGGCCAGCGCGAGGCCGATCAGTAGTGCAGACTTCTTTATTTTCACCGGGTTCTCCTCTTCCTTTCGTCAATAGCCTTTGCTGCGCCCGCTGACCGGGCGAGTCGCCAGGCGGCGGCTTTTCAGCACACGTTTCGTGTTGTTTCTTTTGCCCTGCGCGTCGCTCTGCTCGGGTACCGGGTTCTCGTCCGGGACGCATTCTGGGCGGGAGCATCGCTAGGGACAACCCTGGGAAGATCGTCCATAGCGGCACCCCGCCTCCGACCAGCACATCTCCCGCTCAGCGCCTTCCCACGGGCGTTCGCCGATTTTTATCGCGTTATGTTCAATCGATTTACGATCAAAGTACGACCGAAGATTGATTGAAAATTAATTGACTGTCAATTTCTGTTTCCGTAGTCTTCACTCACAGCATCGGATGAGACGCGCACGGCGAAGCGCATCGAGCCGCGACAAGCTGTACAGAAATCAGCGCTCGTGAGCAGTCACGAGACGCGCCCCAGCCCACACATCAGGAGCACTCCATGAGCGACACGCCCATCGTCCGCCGGCGCAGCACCGGTCAGCGACTCAACGAGATCAGCGATGCCCGCGTCAACGACGCGAAAGTCCAGAGCCAGTACCAGCCGTACAAGGACGCGGCATGGGGCTTTATCAACCACTGGTATCCGGCGCTCTTCAGCCATGAATTGCCGGAAGATGCCGTAGAAGGCATCCAGATCTGCGGGGTTCAGATCGTGTTGCGCCGCGTGAAGGGCAAGATCTACGCGCTGAAGGACCAGTGCATTCACCGCGGCGTGCGGCTCTCCGCCAAGCCGATGTGTCTTACCGAGGACACGATCAGCTGCTGGTACCACGGGTTCACGTTCGACCTGGAAAGCGGCAAGCTCGCGACCATCGCCGGCAATCCGGATGACAAGCTGATCGGCACGACAGGTATCACGACCTATCCGGTCGAGGAAGTCGCGGGCATGATCTTCGTCTTCGTGCGCGAAGACGACTATCCGGATGAAGACGTGCCACCGCTCGCGCACGACCTGCCCATCCGCTTCCCGGAGAACGACGAGCGCTTCCCGCATCCGCTGTGGCCGTCAGCGCCGAGCCTGCTGGACAAGGACGTCGTCGCGTACGGCATGCACCGCACGGGTTTCGCGAACTGGCGCATTGCCTGCGAAAACGGCTTCGATAACGCGCACATCCTCGTGCACAAGGACAACGCGATCATTCACGCGAAGGACTGGGTGCTGCCGCTTGGCATCGTGCCGACCGCGGACGACTGCATCGCGCCGGTCGAAGACGAGAACGGTCCCAAGGGCCTCGTGCAATGGCTCTTCACGGAGAAGTGGAACCCCGTCCTCGAGAACGAGAGAGTCGACCTCAAGGTCGAGAACGTCAATGCCCGCCCGTACCGCACCTCCGTGTTCATGCCTGGCGTGCTGATGGTCGAGAACTGGCCGGAAGAGCATGTCGTCCAGTTCGAATGGTATGTGCCGATCACTGACGACACCTACGAGTACTGGGAAATCCTCGCGCGCGTGTGCCCGACCGACAAGGAGCGCAAGGACTTCAAGTATCGCTACGACTATCTGTTCAAGCCGCTGTGCCTGCATGGCTTCAACAACTGCGACCTGTACGCACGCGAAGCGATGCAGGATTTTTATGCCGATGGCACCGGCTGGAACAACGAACAACTCGTTGCAACCGACGTATCGCCGATCACCTGGCGCAAGATTGCTTCGCGCTGGAATCGAGGCATCGCCAAGCCAGGCAATGGTATCGACGGCACCATCAAGGCGTCGAGCATCCGCATGAAGCGAACCGCAGACGGCAAACGTCCTTCGTACTTCGTCGAGAAGATCGAAGAGGATCATTAATCACAGCAGTACTGAAGGTATCCGTATGTCTTCCGTTAAAAACGTCACATTGAGCTTTCGCGACGGGAAAGCGACATCGGTTGCCGTGCAGCAGGGCGAGAGCGTGCTGGACGCTGCTCTCGCCGCAGGTATCCCGGTCATCCACCAGTGCCGGTCGGGATCCTGTTCGAGCTGTATGGCGAAGCTTGTCGAGGGCCGCGCCGGCATGCGCTCGGGTGCCAGCTCGACGCTTCTGCGCAGCGAATACGAGGCCGGCGACCGGCTGCTGTGCCTGACCGAACCTGAAACCAACTGCACGTTCACGCTGAACTATGCGAGCGATGCGGCCGACGTGCAGGCGGTCAAGGCGCACGCATTCGTCGACAGCGTCGAGAAGGTGGCGTCGAACGTCGTGCGCCTGCGGCTCGAACTTGCCGAAGGCGCGTGGCTCGACTTCAAGCCGGGGCAGTTCATTCAGGTACGCGTGCCGGGGACGAATGTCACGCGCAGCTATTCGCCCGCCAGCACGGCGGCCGATCTGCCGAAGCTCGAACTACTGATTCGTGTGCTTGAAGATGGCGTGATGTCGAAGTGGCTGGAGCAGGAGGCGAAACCCGATGACGTTCTCGAAATCGAAGGCCCGTTCGGCAGTTTCTTCCTGCGTGAGAAGGTGCCTGCGCCGCACATCATGGTGGCGGGCGGGACCGGCCTCGCACCCATCCTGTCGATGATCGACGCCCTGCGTCGCCAGCCCGGACGCAAGCCGCCGATCCTGCTGAGCTTTGGCTGTGCAACGCCCGAGCAGCTTTTCTGCCTCGACGATCTGGAGCTGCGTCGGCAATGGCTGCCGAATCTCAAAACGCGCATCTCGGTAGACCACCACGCGAGCGGCGAACTGCTCGCCGGCAATCCCGTCGATGCGATCGGCGAGGCCGACGTGACGCACGAAAGCGCCGTCGCCTATCTGTGCGGTCCGCCGCGCATGATCGAGGCGGCCACGAAAAAGCTCGTCAATCTCGGCCTGCGCCCGGAAAACATCTACGCCGAACAGTTCGCGCCGTCGAACTGACCACGCATCGCAACGCAATCTGGAGGTATCCATCGTGATCAGCACCACGCCACTGCCCTTTTCTTCCGAGCAACAGGCCTGGTACGACCGGGCCTGCGCAAAGCTCGACGCGCGGCGGCTGCAACAGCTGCTGTTCAAACTCACGGACATTCACAGCCCGACCGGCGCCGCGCGCGACGCGAGCCAGTTCATGGTCGGGCATCTGGCGAGCGTCGGCCTGAGCGCAAGCTATCGGCCCATGAACGAGCGCACCGGCAACGTCGTCGCCGAAAAACGCGGCAGCGGCGGCGGTGCCGCGCTGATGCTCTACGCGCCCATCGACACCCATCTCGAGGGCGACGAAAGCGACGACCCGTGGATCGGTCCGCCCGATTTCGCGGACCTCAAGCCGCGCGCACGTATGGAAGGTGACTGGGTCTACGGCCTTGGCGCGTCGAACCCCAAAGGGATGATCGCCACGCTGACCGAAGTCGCGACCGCTCTGATCGAGGCCGACGTGCCGCTGGCCGGCGACCTGATCGTCGCGATGGCGGATGGCGGCATGCCCGTCGATCTCGCCGCGCGCGACCACGCGGGCATGTCCGCAGGCGTCACGCACCTGTTGAGCCGAGGCGTAGCGCCCGACTTCGCGATCGTGATGAAGCCCTGGAACTGGGTCTATCACGAAGAACCCGGCATGGGTTGGTTCAAGCTGAAGGTCAAGGGCACACTCGGTTACGCGGGCGTGCCGCGCGACACGCCGGGCTTTCGCAGCTCGGTCGTGCCGGCCGCGCACGTGATACTCGAACTCGAGCAATGGCTGATCGAGTACGCCGAGCGCAATACGTCCGGCGCGGTCAAGCCGCACGGCTGGATCTCGGGCGTGCGGGCGGGCTGGCCTGAACGGCCGGCGTTTCCTTCGGCCGTCACCGAGATTTTCTTCGACGTGCGCATCAATCCCCGTACCTCACCGGGCGAAGTGAAGGCGCAGTTCGCCGCATTCGTCGCGGCACTACGGGAGCGTCATCCCGATTTCGATCTCGACTGGGAAATGTATGGCTCCGTGCCCGGCGGCACGACGTCCCCGTCGAACTGGATCGTGCAGTCCGCGCGGCGCGGCTGGGAGCATATCGAGCAGCGTGCGCATCCGACGCCCGACCTGCTCGGCGGCCAGACCGACGGTGCCGCGCTGCGCCGCTTCGGCATTCCGACCGCGCGCATCGGCTGGCCATGGCCCGCCGAAGGCTCGCCGGTGCCGGTGGCCGAGGGGCTGGGCGGCATGGGCGCGACCTACATTCCCGACCTGATGCCTTGCGCGCACAAGATCATGTACGCCGTGATCGATACGCTCACGCGGCAGCGCGCAGAGCTCGGACTTTGAGTACGGAGGCAGATTGACCATGTCCCATTCCGGACTGCACTACATGGAGGTGCGCGAGTTGGCGCGCCTGATCGCCACGCGCGAGATCTCCCCCGTGGAAGTCACGACCGCGATGCTAGAACGCATCGAGCGGCTCGACCCCACGCTGCACAGCTACGCGCTCGTAATGCGTGACGAGGCGCTCGCATCCGCGCGCGAAGCCGAACGAAAAGTGCTGAATGGTGAGGCGCTCGGGCCGCTGCACGGCGTACCGCTGTCGGTGAAGGACCTGTACTGGTGCGCGGGTTCGCCGACTGCCGCCGGCACGACCATTCATCGCAACTTCGTGCCGACCGAAGACGCGACCGCCGTCAAGCGGCTGCGCGATGCCGGCGCGATCGTGCTCGGCAAACTTCAGCTCACGGAGGGCGCATTCGCAACGCATCACCCCGAGATCGCCGAGCCGGTCAATCCGTGGCATCCGGGGCACTGGGCGGGCGCGTCGTCGAGTGGCTCCGGCGTCGCGACGGCGGCGGGGCTATGCTACGCGTCGCTCGGTACCGATACGGGCGGCTCGATCCGTTTTCCCTCTGCAGCCAACGGTCTCACCGGCATCAAGCCGACGTGGGGACGCGTGAGCCGTCACGGTGTGTTCGCACTCGGCGCCAGTCTCGATCATCCGGGCCCCATGGCGCGCAGTGCAGCCGATGCCTCGCTGCTGCTTGGTGCGATTGCCGGGCATGATCCACTCGACCCAACCTCGTTGCCCGAGGCCAGACTCGTGTTGCCGGACGACGCGCACGATCTGGGCGGACTGCGAATCGGCATCGATGCCGAGTGGAACAGCAATGGCACCGACGACGTCATCGTGCACGCGCTCGCGCGGGTCGTGGAAGTGGTGAAGTCGCTAGGCGCTCAGGTGGAAGAAGTGCGCGCTCCCGATGTGCGCACGGTAGTCGACGAGTGGCAGATCAACTGCGGTGTGGAAGTGGCGGTGGCCCATGCCGACACCTATCCGCGGCTCGCGGCGCACTATGGGCCAGCGCTTACGCGCCTGATCGAGATTGGTCGCGAAACCAGTGGGATGGCGTATCAGCAGGTCCTGTTGAACCGTGCCGCGCTACGCGGAAAGATCAACCGGCTCATGAGCGGGATTGATCTGCTGATCGTGCCGATGCAGCCGTTCGCCGCGCCCACACATGAACAGCTTGGCGCGCTCGCGCAGGACCCGGAACTCAATGCGCGCCTGATCCAGTTCACGGCACCGTTCAACTCCAGCGGCCATCCCGCGATCGCTCTGCCATGCGGGCTCACGCAGGGCGGCCTGCCAATTGGCTTCCAGTTCGTTGCGGCTCATGGCGCCGAAGCCCTGCTGTGCCGCGCCGGCATGGCGTACCAGAAGGCTAGCGACTGGCACAGGTTGCATCCGGCGCTGTGACTCGCGCGGCTGCGGTTGCCGATTAAGCGGACTTGCGCGAAGCCTTCGGCTTCGGCGGCGGCTCGTCGGTTTGGGGCGTGATGGTCGCCGAATCGCGAGCCGCTTCCTCATAAATGCCGGTCAGGAGAGACATGAAGCGCGCGCCGCGCTCGAACTTCTCGTCGACGTCGCTGATCTCCTCGAAACGCTTGACCAGAATCTCCTGCCGGACCTTGTTGTATTCGTCGGTCAGCTTGACGCCAAGCTCGCTCGCCGTATACGAGTAGGTCTTGCTGTTCTTGTCCTTGAGCTTTTCGATCAGGCCGGCCGATTCCAGCTTGCGCAAGCTGTATTGAATGTTCGGGATGTCATCCCGATTCATCAGCCGCGCGATGGTCGCGCTGTTCTTCGGACGATCCTGCATGCGGATCACGTGCAGGATCACATGCTCCTGATACTTGATATCAACGTCGGCCGCGATCGTGATCATGCCCGTGGTCAGCACAAAACGCGAAAACGACTCGTAAAAGCGGATCAACGCCCACTCGAACTCCGTAGCCTTGTACTCCGTGTCCGATTTGGCCAGGTGCCAGCCGCGGTAAAACTTGGGTTCCATACTTCGCTCAACCTTCCATGGTTTCAACAGCCAGTGCCGCCCGGCAAGGCTGGGAACGCTCCAATACGCGTCAATGTGCTGTGTGCGGCTCCGACAGCGGGCCACGGCCTGACTGCCCGCCACCAAACGCGAAAGATTGGCTGTCGATCTTTTATCAACTACCAATTGGTTTTGAAGCGATAGTATACCAACCCTCGGTTCGGCTTGCCGGGGCGTCTGTCGTTACGCGCCTGCATGGGGGGACTCACTGGAGCGGGCAGTTTCGCCACTCATCGACGGACTCCGCCCAGAGCAAGTGACGACTCTATCCCGGAAACCGCCATCGCAATGGGCGAGGTCCAAATAGGCAGCTCCGGGTCAAAACTGTGGGTTCGTCGATGCTCAAAGTTGACGTCGAGGGCATCACGCTGCCAACGTCAGCCACCCGCCACACTGTTGACGCAGAACTCAGCCCCGCCCCGTGGCGCCTTTGGCCGAATTGTTTGCATAGCGCATCGGTCAGGTTGTTCGGCTCCATCAGCATCGACGGGTTGAACAGAGCGACAACATCATGCCGGCGTACACCGGTCCGACCATCGCGCCCTGACGCCCGACCGCCACCGCCGCGCCGACGCCGGTACCGCACAACCACGGCCGGATAGACCTGCTCAGCTAGCGCCTACAGCACCGATCCAGCGCCTGTTTATGAAGAAGGCCCCCCGGAACAGATCTTTGGCAATCCGACGCGCGACAGAACGCGCGCGTTCCTCAAGAGCATTCTGGAATGCCAAGCGTATCTGACCGATATCGCCAAGCCGCTCCATTCAGGCGTCTCTTATGGGGGCTCCGCACCGCGCGTGAAGGTCCCGCTCGTCGATGCAAGCTCCATTCGCTTGCGCTGCAGGAACCGGCGCACGGCCGGATCACGCTCCAGACCGATTGCCAGATCGTACGCGTCGAGTGCTTGCGCAGTCGCGCCGGCACGCGCGAGCAGATTGGCGCGTGCGGCCCAGTAGGGCTGGTAGTCGGCCAGCCGCGGGTCGTCCGCATACGGCGCAAGCGCGTCGAGCGCCGCCTGCGGGCCGTCGCGTTCGGCCACGGCAAGCGCACGGTTCACAGCCACTACCGGCGACGCAGCAATGGCGAACAGCCCATCGTAGAGCTGCACGATTTCGTCCCAGTTCGGGCGACGCGTGCGGCAGCGATCCACATGCGCCGACTGCAGCGCGGCCTCGAGCTGAAAGCGCCCGATTGCGTTGAGCGCGTTCGCGCGCCGCAGCAGTGCGTTCGCCGCGTCGATCATCGGCGCGTTCCACGTTGCAGGGTCCTGGGCCGACAGCGGCACGTAGTCGCCAGCCGCATCGCGTCGCGCATCACGTCGCGCCTGTGCAAACAGCATCAGCGCGAGCAGGCCCAACGTCTCGGGTTCGTCAGGGAGCAGCTCGACGAGCAGTTGCGCGAGATACAGCGCCTCGTCCGCGAGGTCGCGTCGCTCGGTATCGCCGCCGACCGGGTCCGTCCAACCCTCCGCATACGCCGCATAGACCGCTTCGAGCACCGCGTCGAGCCGGCCCGGCAGCTCCTCGCGCTCGGGCACGCTGAACGGAATGCCCGCTTCGCGGATCTTGGTCTTCGCCCGCACGAGGCGTTTGCTCATCGCGGCGGGCGACATCAGGAACGCGGACGCAATCGTCTTCGCTTCCAGCCCCAACACCACTTGCAGCATCAGCGGCGTACGAATCGCGGCCTCGAGCGCAGGGTGCGTGCACGCGAACAGCAGCGCAAGCCGCCGGTCGGGCAACGCGCCTGCCTCACTCTCGTCGATCTCGTCGGCGAGGATCATCAACTGGTTCGCCACGTCGTCGCCAACCTGGCGATGACGCGCGCCGTCGATCGCCCGGCGACGCGCAACCGTCATCAGCCACGCTTCAGGACTCGCGGGACAGCCGTGCTCCGGCCAGTCCGCGAGCGCGGCCGCGAATGCGTCGGCGAGCGCGTCCTCGGCTGCGGCGACGTCGCGCGTGCGCATTGCCAGCAGCGCGACGAGCTTGCCGTAGCTGCGGCGAGCGACCGCCTCGGCAATCGAACGCGCGGCGCCGTCATCGCCAAGGGCGCCGCCGGACGCACTCATGCAGTGGGTGCCTCGTAAGGGGCGGTCCAGACCGGGCGCACCTCCATGACGCCGTGCGCCGCGCCGGGACAACGCGACGCCCACGACATCGCCGCGTCGAGGTTCGGCACGTCGATCAGGTAGTAGCCGGCGAGTTGCTCCTTCGAATCGGAATACGGTCCATCGAGCACCTGCGGCTTGCCGTCGACGAGCCGCACCGTGGTGGCCGTGTTCGTGTGCTGCAGCCGGTTGGCCCCCACCAGGACCCCCGCTTTCTTCAACGATTCGGTGTACGCGTGATAGGCGGCAACGCCTTGCTGCCGCTCGCTGTCGGTCATCTTGTTCCAGCCGTTTTCTTCCGAGTAGATCATCAACAGGTATTCCATTTGAGCCTCCGTCATGGGGTTGAGGCGGATGAATTGCATCGGCCGCCATCACAATGACGCGCGGGCCGCATGCTGACGGACAGCGGGCGTCAAAAAAATCGCGGACGACCGCCTGGGACCCACGCTGCATTGGAAAAAGACGCTGGGATCGCAGCCCGTTCGACCGTGTTTCGCAAAGCATTGTCGGACGGGTCAAGTGCCTTGTCGACCGGGGATTGGCTGCGGCGCGGTAAGGCCGGACCGCGATCCCTGTTCGGCATGATCCGGTGTCGGCGGAATACTCGCTAGGTCCTGACCGGGACAAAGGCCGGACCGGGATCAGACGTGAGAATTTCCGAAACGAAATCGATAAATACGCGGGTCTTGGTCGGCAATCGTCGGCCGGAAGGATGAACGGCGTGAATGGGCATCGGCGCCGGCGCGAAATCCGGCAACAGGCTGACGACCGCACCGCTCGCGATCTCCGGCGCAAAGAGCCACGCCGGCGCTTGAACCAGTCCCATATGGGCGAGCACGGCAGCGCGAATCTGCTCCGCGTCGCCGGTGTGAAAATTGCCGGACGGGACGTGCAAGCCGGGACCGTCGACGTTTTCGAAGCGCCACGCCCGCGGCTCGCGCAGCGGCGCGAAAACGACGCAGGCATGTCGAGCGAGATCCTGTGGCCGTTCGGGGCGCCCGTGTTTTTCGAGGTAATCCGGCGTTGCGACGACAACGACTGGGCTCGATGCCACTTGCCTTGCAATCATCGAAGAGTCGGCAAGCCGCCCGCTTTTGATCGAAAGGTCGAAGCCCTCCTCGACCAGATTGACGGTTCGCTCGGTTGCCGCCAGGTCCACGGACACGTTGGGATACCTGGCAAAAAATGCCGGCAGGCGCGGCACCACATGCAGCCGGCCAAAAACCGGCGCCACGGTGACCCGGACCATCCCGGCCGGCGAAACCTGACCGCGCCCTACGGACGATTCGAGCTCCGTGAAATCTCCAATGATGCGCAAACCCGCTTCATAGACCGATTGTCCCGTCTCGGTCAGCGTCATGCTGCGCGACGTGCGCCTGACCAGTTGCGCGCCAAGATGGCGTTCGAGCGACGCGATCTGCTTGCTGACCGCGGGCTGGCCCACGCCTATTTCGCGCGCCGCCGCAGCGAAACTCCCGCTCTCGACGATGCGGACGAAAAGTTTGAGAGCATCCAGACGGTCCACCCCTTGCCTCCCAAAACTTCCAGAATGGAATTGATTGTATTCCGTTCGGCCTTCTTCTGGACGCTGCGTGGAATCGATATCGTCTGCCCATCGACCACCGCTAACTGAAGGAGCAAATGATGAGCGTCGTACAGCAGTCCAACCTGATCGAGACGCGGCACCCCTTGAATGACGACGACCGCGAGGCGGCGATATCGGTGCTCGACCGTACTCAACGACTCTTTGCGGAATTCGGCGGAGCCTCGCGTGAGGCCTACGACGCGATGACGGCGCAAACGCCTATAGCGGATGGCGTCGATCTTGAAAAAGTCGAGAGCGCGGACGTAAAAGGTTGGTGGATTCGGCCCGAATCGGCCGTGGCCGGCCGCGCGATCCTCTTTCTGCATGGAGGCGCGTTCGTATTCGGGTCTGCCACCGGTTATCGCGGCCTGGCGAGTCAGATCGCCGTGCGTGCCGGCATCGACACTTTCGTTCTCGACTATCCGCTTGCGCCCGAGCATCCGTTTCCCGCGGCATATGATGCCGTGATCGAAGCGCTGCGGTGGATCGCGACGTCAGGCATTCGCGGCATCGCGCTGGTTGGCGACTCGGCAGGCGGCGGGCTCGCGCTTGCGGCGCTGGGCGCTGACGGAGGCCGGTCGATGAACGTTACTTGTGTGGCCACTTTTTCGCCGTGGCTCGATCTTGCGTTGACGGGCCCGTCGTCGCGTAGTGAAGAGACCTGCGATCTGGTCTTGACGCGGCCCGTACTCGCCGATGCCGCCGCCGCGTACCTTGGGTCAGCCGATCCCGCGGACCGACGCGCGTCGCCGCTGTACCACGTTCCCGCACATCTGCCGCCGATCGCCATTCAGGTCGGCACGGACGAACTGCTGCTCGACGACGTCCGGCGCTACGCGGCTGCCGCTGCGCAGCGAGGAAACACGGTGCAGTTGGAAATCTACGAGGGACTCCATCACGTGTTCCAGCGCTCGACCGACGAGCTTGCAAGCGCCCGATACGCGTTGGACCAGGTCGCGGGGTTTGTCTTGCGATGCGGATCGGCTATCGCCAGGCCCTGAGATTCATCTGCGATCCCGGCGAGGCTGCCGCGCGCGGACCTCGACTCGAACGCCGCAAAAAAATGGCGCCGCAGGCATTCAGCCCACGGCGCCATTTCGTGGCGCTACGACGCGAACCACACGCCGTAGTCCGACAGCACACTTACATCGTCACGGCGTCGGCGACTTCCTTGAAGTCCTCGATCTGGTCGAAGTTCATGTATTGATAGATCTTGTCGCCGTTGGCGTTGAGCACGCTCATGTCGGCCATGTACTCTTCCTTGGTCGGGATCTTGCCCAGGCGCGAGCAGATCGCCGCCAGTTCCGCCGAGCCGAGGTACACGTTCGTGTTCTTGCCGAGGCGGTTCGGGAAGTTACGGGTCGACGTCGACATGACCGTCGCGCCTTCTCGCACCTGTGCCTGGTTGCCCATGCACAGCGAGCAGCCCGGCATTTCGGTACGCGCACCAGCCGTGCCGAAGACGCCGTAATGGCCTTCCTCGGTCAGTTGCTTCTGGTCCATCTTGGTCGGCGGGGCCACCCACAGCTTGACCGGGATGTCGCGCTTACCTTCCAGCAGCTTCGACGCGGCGCGGAAGTGACCGATGTTGGTCATGCACGAGCCGATGAACACTTCGTCGATCTTCGCGCCGGCCACGTCCGACAGCGTCTTCACGTCGTCCGGATCGTTCGGGCAGGCCACGATCGGCTCGTGGATGTCGGCGAGATCGATCTCGATGATGGCTGCGTATTCGGCGTCGGCATCCGGCGACAGCAGTTGCGGATCGGCCAGCCACTGCTCCATCGCCTTGATGCGGCGCTGCAGGCTGCGCGGATCCTGGTAGCCCTGAGCGATCATCCACTTCAGCAGCGTGACGTTGCTGTTCAGGTATTCGATGATCGGTGCCTTGTTCAGGTGCACCGTGCAACCGGCGGCCGAGCGCTCGGCGGAAGCATCCGACAGTTCGAACGCTTGCTCGACCTTCAGATCGGGCAGGCCTTCGATTTCGAGAATGCGGCCGGAGAAGATGTTCTTCTTGCCTTGCTTGGCAACCGTCAGCGTGCCTTGCTTGATCGCGTACAGCGGAATCGCGTTGACGAGGTCACGCAGGGTCACGCCAGGCTGCATCTTGCCCTTGAAGCGGACCAGCACCGATTCCGGCATGTCCAGCGGCATCGTGCCGGTGGCGGCCGCGAAGGCGACCAGACCCGAACCGGCCGGGAAGCTGATGCCGATCGGGAAGCGCGTGTGCGAGTCGCCGCCGGTGCCCACGGTGTCGGGCAACAGCATGCGGTTCAGCCACGAGTGGATCACGCCGTCGCCCGGGCGCAGCGCGATGCCGCCACGGTTGCTGATGAAGTTCGGCAGCGTCTGGTGGGTCTTGACGTCCACCGGCTTCGGATAAGCGGCGGTGTGGCAGAACGACTGCATGACGAGATCGGCCGAGAAGCCGAGGCACGCCAGGTCCTTCAGTTCGTCGCGGGTCATCGGGCCCGTGGTGTCCTGCGAGCCGACCGAGGTCATCTTCGGTTCGCAGTACGTGCCCGGACGGACGCCCTGGCCTTCCGGCAGACCGCAAGCGCGGCCGACCATCTTCTGCGCCAGCGAGAAGCCCTTGCCGCTGTTGGCGGGCTGCTGCGGCAGGCGGAACAGCGTCGACGGGGCGAGGCCCAGCGCTTCACGTGCCTTGGCGGTCAGGCCGCGACCGATGATCAGCGGAATGCGGCCGCCGGCGCGCACTTCATCGAACAGCACGTCGGACTTGACCTGGAACTCGGCGATCACTGCGCCGTTCTTCAGGGCTTTGCCTTCGTACGGGCGCAGTTCGACCACGTCGCCCATTTCCATCTGCGACACGTCGAGTTCGATCGGCAGAGCGCCGGCGTCTTCCATCGTGTTGTAGAAGATCGGGGCGATCTTGCCGCCGAGGCACACGCCGCCGAAGCGCTTGTTCGGGATGAAGGGGATGTCTTCGCCCGTGAACCACAGCACCGAGTTGGTGGCCGACTTGCGCGAGGAGCCAGTGCCGACCACGTCGCCCACGTACGCGACCAGGTGGCCCTTTTCCTTCAGCGACTCGATGAACTTGACCGGGCCGCGCTTGCCGTCCTCTTCCGGGGTGATACCGGGACGCGCGTTCTTCAGCATTGCCAGTGCGTGCAGCGGGATGTCCGGACGGGTGGTCGCATCCGGGGCCGGCGACAGGTCGTCGGTGTTGGTTTCGCCCGTCACCTTGAAGACGGTGATGGTCATGCTTTGCGGCACTTCCGGACGGCTCGTGAACCATTCGGCGTCGGCCCAGCTCTGCATCACGGCCTTCGCATTGGCGTTGCCCTTGTCGGCCAGTTCCTTGACGTCGTGGAACTGGTCGAACATCAGCAGGGTTTTCTTCAGCGCGTCGGCGGCCACGGTGCCCACTTCGGCGTCGGACAGCAGTTCGATCAGCGGCTGGATGTTGTAGCCGCCCAGCATCGTGCCGAGCAGTTCGGTGGCACGGGCGCGCGAGATCAGCGCGCAGGCGCTCTGGCCTTTGGCCACAGCGGCGAGGAAGCCTGCCTTCACGCGGGCGGCTTCGTCCACACCGGCGGGCACGCGGTTGGTGATCAGGTCGAGCAGCGTCTGCTCTTCGCCAGTGGGCGGGTTCGTCAGGAGTTCGACCAGCTCGGCGGTCTGCTGAGCCGTCAGCGGCAGGGGAGGAATGCCGAGCGCGGCGCGTGCGGCCACGTGAGCACGAAAGTTTTCAAGCATGGGGGACCTGCTGGTATTTGCGTTTCAGGGAAAGGCTTTTAAGGCACTCCAAGCTGTGCCGGGCACTGCTTCGATCGCGATTTTAATTGCATTACCCATGCAAGGTCAAATGTCTTATGTCTTATATAAGAGTTGTCCCGCGAAAATCGTCGATGCGCCACGCGCTTCAGGACCGCCAATCTGACTCCGCGGCCCCCTCCTGCACCGCAAAAGCACCGACTGTGTAAGCCGCTTCAATCATTCCCAGTGCCCGGAACGCTTTGATTCCTGCCCGCTTAACGGCTACAACAGAGGATGTCCGGCGATCTTCTTCCCGGCCGGATCCAACCGGCAGCGGAGGCGTGAATGAGCTATCAACTGATGGGCAGCATCCTCGAAGTGTGTGAATGCAAGGTGCTGTGTCCGTGCTGGATCGGAGAAGATCCCGATAACGGCATTTGCCGCAGCGCGCTTGCATACCACTACGAGCAAGGCATGATCGACGGCGTCGATGTATCGGGCCTGACGATCGCGTTCGCGGCATTCATTCCCGGCAACGTGCTCAAAGGCGGGTGGCGCGTCGCGATGTTCGTCGACGAGCGCGCGAGCGACGCGCAATTCGACGCCCTGGTTAGCGTGCACCGTGGCGAGCGCGGTGGCCCCCTCGCGGATCTCGCGCAGTTGATCGGCGAAGTCGTGTCCGTGGAACGCGCGCCGATCGAATACGCGGTCGTCGACGGCAAGGGCAGGATGAAAGTCGGCGAAGCCATCGAGGCCGAGTTGGAGCCCTATCGCGGCCCGACCGGCGAGCCGACCAAACTGGTCGAAAGCATCTTTTCGACGATACCCGGCTCCCCTGCTTTCGTCGGCAAGGCGAACGCATTCCGCCTGCGGCAAGAAAAGCTCGATCTCGACCTCGCCTTGACCGGACATAACGCCATTCAGGGATCGTTCAGCTTCGCGTCGTGAAGATGCTCGCACGCTCGCGGCTGTTCGCGCCGCTCTTCGTCGCATTGACGGGCAGCGCGTGGATCGCGTTATGGATATGGGACGCGGGGCCCTATGCGCGTTTTCTGCGTCATGCGAGTTGGGCCGAACTGCCGCTCGTCGGCGCGATATGCCGTGAGGTGCCCGGCGCGAGCCTCACGATTGCGGCATTGCTGCACAGCGTCGCATGGCTGCTGATGATCGCGGCGATGATGCTGCCGACCGCCTTCCCGCTCTTCGACACGTTCCGGCGGATGACCGTCGCGCGCGCCAACCGGCGCACGCTGATGGCGCTTCTGATCGTCGGTTATGCGACGACGTGGGCGCTGTTCGGCGTGCTCGCGCACGGCTTCGACGCGGCGCTCCATCTGGTCGCGGACCAGTCTCCGAGCTTGCTTGCAAACGGCTGGCTGATCGGCGCCGCGATCGTCGCGCTCGCGGGCCTTTATCAGTTCAGCAGCCTCAAGCACCGATGTCTCGACAAATGCCGCTCGCCGCTGATGTTCATCACCGAGCATTGGCGCGGCAGGAGCGCGCGCCGCGAGAGCTTTGTGCTCGGCATCGGTCACGGCGTTTTCTGCATCGGCTGCTGTTGGGCCCTGATGCTGCTGATGTTCGCGGTCGGCACTGGCAGCGTCGGCTGGATGCTGGCGCTCGGCGCGATCATGTCGGCCGAGAAGAATTTCCGCTGGGGCAGCTCCATCGGCAAGCCGCTCGGCATTGCGTTGCTTGTGTGGTCCGCATGGATCGTCGTACAGCACGCCGGCATCGCCTGAGCCATGCGCGGCATGTTGCGCCCACGCAGCCCCGTTACCCCTCTTCGCTTCCAAAGAAAGCAGTGAGTTCGTCGGCGACCGCGCGCGGTTGTTCTTCTGGAATGAAGTGCCCGCAGTGACTGATGGTGCGGCCTTTGACGTCGGTGAAAAAGGCTCTCAAAGGTGTTGCCATATCGGCGATGGAACCTTGATCGGAACCGAGCGTCAGCAGTGGCAGGTCGAGCATGCCTCGTTGCTTCAGTTCTGCATTCTGTTGGGCGGACACATGCGCGGCCCGGTAATACGCAAGGCCCGCGCGTAAGCCGCCGTCTTTCTTGAGAATGCGTAGATATTCATCGATATCGGCGTCAGTGAAAGTATCGGGATTGGCCGCCTTTCGCCGCAAAAACCAGTCGAGGTATTCACGTTCCTTGCCGGCGAGCAGCACTTCCGGCAGGTCCGGTAGCCCGTGAAATGCGAAATGCCAGGTGCGCCATGCACGCTCGGGCGCGCTCGGCAACGCATCAGGCAACGTCACGCCGGGGATCCCCGCATCCAGCAGCGCGAGTCGCCGGACCTCGTCGCCGAACATTACGGCGTAAGGAAAAGCCACCCACGCTCCAATGTCGTGTGCAGCAAGAAAGTACCGGGTCATCCCCAGTTGCTGGAGCAAACCATGAACATGGCTCGCAAGGGTTTGTGTGTCGTAGCCGTCTATCGGACGATCCGAATCACCTTGTCCGGGAAGGTCCAGTGCGACGACTCGGTAGGTCTTTGCAAGCAGTCCCATCACTTTGCGCCAGGCGAACCAGCTCTCGGGAAAGCCCGCGAGCAACACGACCACGTCGCCCTGTGGGTTTCCACCGGTGACGTAGTGCAGCCTCAGTCCGTCTACGGTTGCGAACTTGTGCTCGAATCCTGCTAGCCCCACCACGGGCCTTGCTACTGGCAACGTGCTTACGATTCCGGAACTCCCTGATGGCATGGGCGAGTGATGTATTTTCACGAACGAAACTCCTCTGGGTTGGGGGATGACACCGTTGAGCGGCTTTTCTCATTGGCGGATCATGTTAGGAAATGGACATTTCCTAATAGGGTGAGCGGCACGCGGAGGTCATGCGATGCTATGTCTTGCTGTGCTTAGTCCAGCAGACGCATGGCCTGATCCGCCGCCGCCATCATGTGTGCCCGGGATCGCCCGACTTTGCCGACGACCCTGAAACCTTGCGTCAGACTCAGCAGTGCGCGGCCGGTAGCGTCCGGATCCACGGCGGACGCGATCGAACCGTCTGTCTGGCCCACTCGGACCAAACGACACAACAGACGCTCCGTTCGCTGCAAAGACGCGACCACGTGACTCGCGACCTCATCATCGAAGGCCAGCAGGTCGACTGCACTTCCGACTACGAGACAGCCTCGCTTACCCTCTTCGCCAATTGCAGACTCAGCATAAAACCGCAGAATGGCCCGTACCTTGTCGCGGCCGGTCTGCTCCACGTCGAGCAGGCTCTGCAACTGGCCATTTCGTAGGTGGATGTAGCGCTCGAGCGCGGCAAGGAATACCGCTCGCTTATCGGCGAACGCCTTGTAGATACTGCCGGCCGTGAGCCCCATCGCGGACCCAAGGTCGCCAAGAGACGTCCCTTGATAACCGCGCTCGCGAAAAATCTGGATTGCGCCGTCCAGCGCGACGTCCATTTCGAATTCGCGTGGACGACCTGGAGCGCGTGGCTGTCTGGCAGCATGGTTGCGTGTAGTCATACGGCGATTATAGGAAATGATCATTTCCTAATCAAGATGTCCCAACGTGTACAGGCATTCGCGCCAGGCTCGTCCACCGTCTCATCCATTTTTTCCGTGTGCAACTTTTATCTGAAACCACTGGGGACGATCGGCCGTGACGCGGTCCAGCCAATCCGGTGTAGTCTGACAGTCTGGTGCTCATTTCGGAGGCGGCATGGAACGGGAGCTGAAGCTGCGCGTTGCGAACGAAGATCTCGTCAAATTGCGTAACGCGTCGATACTTGCGCAATCAGAAGCCACAGCGGGAACGCCTCACCTGCTGACGAGCACCTATTTCGACACGCCCGATTTTTCTTTTCACTGGTGCGGGGCTTCGCTGCGGGTGCGCACCGTCGGCAACGACAAAATCCAGACGCTGAAGCGCGAAGGATCGGCCAAGGCGGGGTTGTTCGACCGGGACGAGTTCGAGATGCCCGTGAATAGCGACGCGCCCGATCTAACGCTGCTGTACGACCAGATCCCCGACGACAGCGACTGCGGAAAACTGATTCGCGACGAGACCGTTGCGGCCCAACTGAAGCCGGTGTTCGTCACGCGGATCAACCGATCAGTGTTTGTGCTGCGCCAGCCGTCCGGAGACGAACTCGAGCTTGCTCTCGACGAAGGAAGCGTCGAGGCGGATTCAGGATCAGTGCAGATCGCCGCGGTGGAACTGGAACTGAAACAGGGCAATCCGGATGTGCTGTACCGCGTCGCGCTGGAAATGCTCGAAACTGTGCCGCTGCGTATCGATCATCGCAGCAAGGCAGATATCGGGTATGCACTGCTCATTGACGAGCACAGCGAGGCGGTGAAAGCGCAACCAGTGCGACTGAACAAACGCGATTCGGTCGAGGATGCGTTCTGCGTGATTGTGCGCAACTGTCTGGACCAGGTCCACGCGAATGAACGGGGCGTCGTGTCGGGCCACGATCCATCGAGCGTCCATCAGATGCGCGTGGGACTTCGCCGCTTGCGTTCGGCTCTCGACCTGTTTGCGAAAGTCATCCCCGCCTCGTCCGGATTCGACGAGGAGTTGCGCTGGATTGCCTCGGAGCTCGGCGCCGCGCGCGACTGGGAAGTGCTTGCGGCATCGACGCTCGAACACGCCGGAGCCGACGGCAATGCGGACGAGATCCGGCCCGTCAGAGAGGCGTGCGAGCAGATTGCCGTCAACAACCGGCAGCGCGCGGCTGCCGCGGTCGAGTCGGTTCGCTACACGCGGCTCGCGCTCCAGTTCGCGCTCTGGTTGAACTGCAAAGGTTGGCGCGATGAGATGTCCGACGAACAGCGCAACGCAATCAGCGGCCCGGTGAAGTCATTCGCCGCCGATGTCCTGCGTCGTCGGCACAAGAAACTGATCAAACGTGGCAAGGGTTTGGCCGATCTGGACGATCACCGTCGTCACCGCGCCCGCATCGCGGCGAAAAAAGTTCGATACGCCACCGAGTTCTTTGCGTCGCTATGCCCGAAGCAGGCCGTTCGCCATTATGTCGACGCGCTCACCGCGCTTCAGGATGATCTCGGCTGGCGCAACGATGCCGTCGTCGCCGATCAGCTTCTGAAGTCGTTGTTGAAAACGTCGCCGGAAGCGGTCTCGGGCGCGGCCTTCGCACGCGGCTTCCTCGCGTCACGCGTCGCGGCCGATCATCAGACATTGAAGAAGCTGTGGAAGCGCTTCAAACTGCTTTCGTCACCGCACTGACGCGAACAATTCACCGCGATCTATCCCGGCACGAACGTGTCACGCGCAACACTCATCGTGAGGTCTCACGATGTTCGAGATCGAAGTCTTATTATCCGAACAAACGCGACCACGCCGCGCGTATGCGGCGCGCGCGGTCCTCGAACAGGTACGACGCAGCGAGCGCGAACAGGCCTGACATGACCCCCGTCGCGACGTGTTCGAGAACATGAGAGCGGTAGTGGCTCAAATGAGAGTAGGCATCGCCGATAGCGGTCAGGCAACCGACGAGCAGCGCGTTGCTATAGCGATTCCCGTACCACTTCGCCGCCGGCGTGAAGGTGAGCAGCAGGGCGAGCACACCGGTGAGCAGCCCGGTTTTGAATGCGATCGCCCAGTGCGTGAGGCTCATGATGTTGCCCCAGCTCCCCGGCATACAGGTCATGCACGCGCTGGTCGGCTGCCAGAAACGCTGGATAAACAGTTTGAAGCGGCGTTTCCATGCGCTTCCCATGAAGTACTCCACGATATCCAGCGCGAGATTTCACGCAGACATGGTACATCGCGAGCGTGCCGTAGCGTGGCATGTGATGAGCGTTCCCACCTGATGGATCCGACAAGCAAACGCCAAAGGCTATGACGACCGATCGCGATTACGCGCACGCGTGGCGCCCGTAATCACCGCAATGCCGAGCAGGATCACGGCCACGATTGCGATGATGTGCTGCGCGACATGCAGCGCCATCAATCCCCACGCGACGCCGCCAATGAAAATGATCCATCCGACCAGATAGATGAGCAGGGTCATCGATTTCTCCTTGTGGTTTCGGCCAATGGCGCCGGTTGCCTGCGCTGCAAAAATTACCGTGCGCTCCGATGATCCGTTGACGGCATTTCTAGCGGCGCATGGCGCGGTGCACACGACGCCCTCGCCGCAAAAGCAATCACCGGGTCTATTTCCGAGCACATTGCGCGCCTGGCGCCGTCTCGCGTTATGTGGGGCATAGTCTGTGCACGTCATCCAGATATCCTGAGGTCGATCACTATGCTCAGGAGGCGCAAGAGCGTCACCACAGCGGCCAGAATCGCAGCGAGATGCAACCCTTCGGCAAGATGATTGAGCTCCGGCCGCACCATCGAACCGAACAGCCCACGTTGATCAGAAAAATTGCCGGCCAACCGAAGCGGTCGACAATTCTGAAGCGCTGCGACGGGCGGTGTTGCGCGGCATGGGCATCGCAATGCTGCCCGAGATTCTGGTGGCCGCGGATCTGCGAGCGAAGCGGTCGATCGAAGTGCTGCTGGCGTTTGCCGCGCCCGAGCGGCCACAGAATCTGCTGTATCTGCGTGAGCGACAGACGTCGCCGAAGCTTCGGAGCTTTATCGAATTCATGGTCGAGCGCTTCGGCGCGAAGGCGGCATCGCACAACGGCGATTGACCAAAAGCAGACGAGCCTGAACGCTCGGCACCGACTCTCAATGCGAATCCCGTTGCCGCCTGCGCAGGTCGTCCCGCACACGACGAGCGACCAGCACCGTCAGGTAGTCCGTGATTCGTGCGCCTTCGCTGTATTCAATCCGCGTCTGCGCGTACATCTGCGAGACCGTTTCCTCGGGAGTCTCGGTAGCGGCGGCAATCTGCCTGATGACATCCTCGACGTTGCGCGTGACCATGGCTTGGTCCGAGCGTGCGGTGATAAAGGACCGTCACACACACGTTACCCGCCTCCGCGCGTCAGTCAATTGATCTGCCTCAATTGATTTCGCCCATGCTCGATCACGAGCTGTTTGAGGCGGGTTGCGCCGAGGCCATCACTGAAACACCGGTTTTCCCGATGCGTCCTTGACCTTGGTCTTCCATTGCGCGCGGATTTCCGACACGACCGAATCCGGCAGCGATATGTAGTCGAGATCGCTGGCGGCCTGCCCGCCGTTCTTGAACGCCCAGTCGAAGAACTTCAGCGTTGCCGCGCCTTGCGCCGGCTTGTCCTGCGTCGCATGCAGCAGCACGAAGGTCGCGCCGACGACCGGCCACGCGTCCTTGCCGGGCTCGTTCGTCAGGATCTGGTAGAAGGACGTCTTCCAGTCCGCGCCGGTGGCGGCCGCCTTGAAGGTTTCGGTCTTCGGCGCAACCACGGTACCGGCCGAATTCTTCAGGCTGGTATAGATCATGTTGTTTTGCTTCGCATATGCCCACTCGACGTAACCGACCGCGCCCGGCAGGCGTTGCACGAACGCGGCAACGCCGTCATTGCCCTTGCCGCCCGTACCGGTCGGCCAGTTCACCGTCGTGCCTTCGCCGATCTTCGACTTCCACTCCGGGTTCACCTTCGACAGAAAGTTCGTCCAGATGAAGCTCGTGCCTGAACCGTCGGCGCGGCGCACCACGGCGATGTCCGTATCTGGCAGCTTCATACCCGGATTCAGCGCGGCGATCGCCGGATCGTTCCATTTCTTGATCTTGTTCAGATAGATGTCGCCAAGCACGGCACCCGACAGAATGAGTTGACCCGGCTTCACGCCGGGCAGGTTCACGACCGGCACGACGCCGCCGACCACGGTCGGGAATTGGAACAGGCCAGTCTTCGCCAGTTCGTCGTCCTTCATCGGCGCATCGGAACCTGCGAAATCAACGGTCTTCGCGAGGATCTGCTTGATGCCGCCCGCTGAACCGATGCCTTGGTAGTTGACCTTGCCGCCTCCCGCCTTTTGGTAGGCGTCAGCCCACTTGTTATAGATCGGGGCCGCAAAAGTGCTGCCCGCGCCGGTGATGTTGACGGTTTGCGCTTGCGCGGCCGCGAGCGGTAGAGCAACGGCAAGAACTGCAATTCCTCGTTTGAACAGCATGGTTTGCCTCCACGAGATTGACTGACCGGTTCAATGGTTACAGCAAGCTACGCGCCGCGATCCCTCACTTGCGCATTCCGCAGGCCCGGCGTGCCTCATCGCCGCGTCGAGCCTTGCCATCGGCTCGGACGTCTAAACTTAGGCGGTTCGAATGACATTTCGTTGACAACCGCGGCGCGGCGTTCAGACGGTCTGATTGCGGTGTCGTTCAGCAATGCGGTTGGCTTTGTCGCGTTGAAGGATGGAATCTCACGAACAGGCTTCGGCTTCTGCATAGTACCGGTTCGGCGCGGGAAAAACTCCGGTGATGACTTCGATCAGAAAGGGGCCGTCATATTGACAAGCTTCACTCAATACGCCATCAAGCTCGTCGATGCGCTCAACCGCGCGCGCGGCCACACCGATCGATGATGCAAAAGCCGACCAGCTATGACAGGGCAACTTGGTGAACTGCTCTGAAATCGAACCACTCCTGATAGCGTCGATATGGATTGCGCCATGCGCGGCGTTATTCAGAACCACGTAGATTACCTTCACGCCGTATCGAGCCGCAGTCTGAATCTCCATGCCGTGCATCATCATGCAGCCATCGCCCGTCACCACGACACACGGGCGTTCTGGGGCCGCGAGCTTGACGCCGATTCCGGCTGCGATGGCCCAGCCCATCGGGGCGAGCGAGCTCGACGAAAAGTAGTTGCCCTTACCTGACGACAGCCAGTAATGGGCCATGAAGATGCGGTGGGCTCCGGAATCCACCACGACGTTGCTGTCCTTCGGCAGCATCCGGCACAAGTGCTTAACTACGTCTCCAGGATATAGCGCTTCGTCACCGCTGGAATCTCGGGCTCCTAACTGCTCGAACCGGTGGTCGTACAGGGGGGTCTCGTTGATCTCGGCAATCCACCCCTTTCTTCTTTGCAGTGCCTGCGGCAGCCCGGGAGGGTTGTCCGCGGCTTTCTGGGCCAGCAACCGGAAGCTCGCGGAAATTCCGGAGAAGATTCCTTGACGCGAAATGTGCCCCATCGCCGGTGAATCGAAGCTGTCATCAAAGATGAATAGCTCCTTCCCCCCTGTCAGCCTCCTGCTCCAGTTCATGCTGTCTCGCTGGTTCAGGTCGCTACCAAACACGACTAGTACATCAAGTTCGTCGGAGTTGATCACCCGTGCAGCGCGCGAATGACTTGAAAATCCGTACACACCTAGTGCAAGGGCATGTTGCTCAGGAAATGCACCTTTTCCCGATAGTGTCGTTGCGACTGGAATGTGAAAGCCTTCGGCAACCTCGAGAAGAAGCTTTGCAGTTTCCGCATCATTGCCGCGACTTCCGACCAGAAACGCGACTCTCTTCGACTGAAACAGATACTGATCGCACAGCGCATCCAGAGCGGCGCGGTTCGCGGGCACTTCGCACGCGTTAAATTCGCGGTGAGCGTAGGGTTGCCGTGCCACGTCCTGACCGGGCAGGACATCCTGCTTTTGAACGTCTACGGGAATACTGATGAATGACTGCGCTCGACGCATCCAGTTCAACCCTTCGGTCGCACGACGCATCTCGGCCTGAGTATTTTCCTTGTTCTTTAGCTCGACGATATCCGTCACCAGACTTCTGACCACGCCGCTTTCAAAAATGCCTCCGGGCGTGGCATCCTGGAACGCCCCTTTACCTTCAGCATGCGACGAGATCCCGCCGGCAATATAGAGCATCGGAATCCGGTCTGCGTGAGCGGCCGCCATGCCGGGAACGAAATTCATCGTGCCTGGGCCGGAAATCCCTGCGCAAACGCCGAATTTCCGGCTGGCGCGGGCATAGCCATCGGCCATGAAAGCACTGCCAGTCTCATGAGCGCCTACGATTCCGCGAATCAAAGGGGAGTTGTCGATTGCGTCCAGCAGCGGATAGATCAGTTTGCCCGGGACCAGGAACACGTGGTCTATTCCGGCGGACTCCAACGAGTTCACAACCATTGTCGAGACATTGAGCGGAGCGTTTGATCCCATAGTTTTGATTACGATCTCACGAGTTACCGTTAATCGAATCTCACCGCTGCGCATCTGCCCGTCACGCGCTGCATGTCGGAGCGGCACGAGACGAGATCGGCGATGGCCAGTGCGGAGACGGCGAGACGACATTCAAGGCGCTGCACGTCGAGTGCAGTCGCGCATCACGCTATTTCCTCGAACCCGCTTGACCGGCGGGCCCGGGTGTCTCCGTCCACAATCACACGCCCTGGCTGCACTGTTGATCATCCACGCTGCCTCCGTGCCTGAGGCAGTCGCCGCGGCGAATTGATAGCCGTCCGGCGCACGTGTATCGCGGATCTTCGCCCGCTCGACTCCCGCGGGGCTGGCACGCGCCGACGGTATGAATCGACGTCATCCAGCACCCGGAACCGGTCGGAATCGCTCAGAATTTCTGCCAGTCCGTCTCAGTCGCGGCGGCGACGACTACCGGACCTTCTGAAGAGGGAACTGGTCTCCTCGCAACCTTTGCCGGTGTTACAGCAGAGGACCGGGCGCGGTTCAGGGCCGTCCGTTGCGGTACTGCCGCTTGCGTCGTCGCTCGCGATGAAGCAGCCTTCTCGCCGTTGACCTTGAAAAATGCGACCGTCTTGCGCAGGCTTTCCGCTTGCCGTGCCATTGTCTGGGCTGCCGCCGACGCCTCTTCGACAAGCGCAGCGTTTTGCTGTGTGACCTGGTCCATCTGGTTGACCGCCTGATTGACCTGTTCGATACCCGTGCTTTGCTCGCTCGATGCCGACGAGATTTCGCCCACGATGTCGGTCACGCGCTTCACTGACTGCACGATTTCCTTGATCGCACCGCCCGCTTCTTCGACGAGCATCGAGCCTGCCTCCACCCGGCTGACAGAGTCCGAGATCAACTCCTTGATTTCCTTCGCGGCAGTCGCACTGCGCTGCGCGAGCGTGCGGACTTCGCCCGCAACGACAGCGAAGCCCCGTCCCTGTTCTCCCGCGCGCGCCGCTTCGACCGCTGCGTTCAGCGCGAGGATGTTGGTCTGGAAGGCGATGCCTTCGATGACGCCGATGATCTCGGACATCGTGGCCGAGCTGGTGGAGATGTCACGCATTGTGTCCACCACGCGCCCGACGATCTCGCCGCCATGTTGCGCGACGCTCGAGGCTGTACCCGCGAGCGTGGCAGCCTGCGTTGCATTGTCCGTGTTGTGGCGGACCGCCGCAGTCAGTTCCTCCATGCTGGAAGCCGTTTCTTCGAGCGACGCCGCCTGTTGCTCCGTGCGGCTCGACAGATCCAGATTGCCTTGTGCGATCTGCGCACTCGCAGTCGCGACACCTTCGGCGTTCTCGCGCACCTCTGATACGACCTGCACCAGGGCGTCGCACATGGCTTTCAACGACGCCATCAGGCTGTTCGTGTCGCCTGGCCGCAGGGCGATACTGATGTTCAGGTCGCCGGCCGCCACGCTTCTGGCCACAGCAGCAGCCGTCGCCGGCTCCGTACCCAGTTGCCGCGTTACGCTACGCATCATCCATATGCCGATTCCCACGCCGATCGACACGGACATCGCCACGAAGATCAGCATCAGATTTCGACCTTGCTCGTACACGGCATCGTTGGATTCAGCTGTCCGTTGCGCGTCGGCCTGTTTCAGGGCAACCAGATTGCCCATCAGCACGAGGGTCTTGAAGCCTTTGTGGTGGTACTCGCCCAGCATGTATTCGGTCAGGCTGTCCCGATCCCCTAACGCCGCCGCGTTGATCTTGCCTTTCATTTCATTGAAGGCCTGGATGTAGTCCTGCCAACCTTGATCGAGGTCGGCGAACGTAGCCTTGCCTTTGTCGGTATAGACGAGCGGCTCCGCCTGATTGAGGTGCTCACGTGCCGAGGCAAGGGCCTTGTCAGCCTGATCGAGCGAGCCAGCCCGCTGTGCGGCCGTCGTGGCCAGAACCGCGTTGCGCAGATAGGTGCCGACTCGCAGTACGTCGGTGTTAGCCTGCTGTATCAGGTTGAGCCCGACAAGGTCCTGCCGATACGTCTTGTCTGCGTTCGCGCTGATCTGCGCCATGTTGCGCAGGCCGATCCCGCTGACAACAGCGCTGATGATCGAAACCAGGATGAAAGCACTGATCAGCTTGGCGCCGAGTTTCATATTGCCGAAATTCATAGTTCGCTTTGTTGAGAATGTAAGAACCCGAACGGATAAGCAGGTACATCACCGCTTTGGCGTCCGCTGTAACACAAGGCCATACCGACGCGAAACGCAGTACCGGACATAACTGGTTATCGGCAATACGTTCTCATTCTTCAGATTAATAGCGGGATCATCGCGAAGATTTTTTTACGTCCCTATAAGAGAACAGGAGTGCTCCATTTTGAGCCGATGAAAGTGCCAATCGATGCACACACTCGTGCCGGTCGCACTCGTTTGGTGCAAAGCTTTCGGTCGCGCCTAACATGCACGCTCTATATCTTTAGCTAAATATAATATTTATCGTTTGCATAACCCGGTGATAGCCTGAATTCGTCCCGCAGGCGTGCACTGCGTCACGTCTGCTTCCGCTGCCATTTCTCCATCGAAACGAATATCCGGAAAGGAGCTACCGTGAGCGTCGAATTCATCGGCATGATCCAGCAACGCAAGGTCTCGGAGACGCATGCTCCGCAAGGTCCCGCGATCGACACCGACTACGTGCGCGCATTCGCGCAAGCCCACGAAAACGCGGGCTTCGACCGCATCCTCGTGCCCCACAGCTCGACCAGTCCCGACGCGACCATCACGATCGCCTATGCGGCGAGCGTGACGTCGCGCGTGCATTTCATGCTCGCACATCGGCCGGGCTTCGTCGCGCCGACTTTGGCCGCGCGCCAGCTTGCGACGCTCGATCATTTTTCCGGCGGCCGCCTCGCGGTGCACTTCATCTCCGGCGGCAGCGACGAAGACCAGCGGCGCGACGGCGACTTTCTGAGCCATGACGAGCGTTACGCGCGCACCGACGAGTATCTGCAGATCTTGCGCCGGGTCTGGACCGAAGAGCGCCCGTTCGATCACGAAGGCCGTTTCTACCGCTTCGAAAAAGCCTTCTCCGATGTGAAGCCGAAACAGACGCCCCACGTGCCGATCTTTTTCGGTGGTGCGTCGGAACCCGCGCTCGCAGTCGCGGGCAAATACGCGGACGTCTACGCGCTGTGGGGCGAATCGAAACAGCAGGTCCACGAGCAGATCATGCGCGTGCGAGCCGAAGCCGCGAAACATGGCCGTAGCGTGCGCTTTTCGGTGTCGTTCCGGCCGATCCTCGCGTCGACGGAAAAAGCCGCGTGGGAGCGCGCCGAACACATTCTCGACGAGACGCGCCGGCTGCGCGTCGAGCAAGGCTTCGCGCGCGGCGGCCCGCTGCAAAGCGAAGGCGCGCGGCGTCTGCTAGCGGCGGGCGGCGACGGCGTGCGCGCGGACGAGCGTCTGTGGACCGCGGTCGCCAGGGAGATCGGCGGCCGTTCGAATTCGACGGCGCTCGTCGGCACACCGGCACAGGTCGCACAAACGCTCGCCGAATATCAGGCGCTCGGCGTCACGACGTTCCTGATCCGCGGCTTCGACCCGCTCGAAGACGCGATCGACTACGGCCGCGAACTGATTCCCGCCACGCGCGAACTAACGTCGCGCGCCCGCCATGCGGCGTAACCGGAGCGCGACGACCTCATGAGCACCGTACTCGCCGATACGCCCTCGCTTGCGTTGCGCTCCACCCCGCTGCGCAAATTCTGGTTCGACGACGAAGCCGAGCCGCCCCGCTCGCTCGCGCAGGAGCGCCTGCACCGGCAACAGCGCCTCGCCGGCGCGTTCCGTCTATTCGCGCGTTACGGCTTCGCGCAAGGTCTCGCCGGTCACATCACCGCGCGCGATCCCGAATGGACCGATCATTTCTGGGTCAATCCGCTTGGCCGGCATTTCGGCCGCATTTGCGTGTCGGATCTGTTGCTCGTCAACAGTCACGGCGAGATCGTGATCGGCGACGGTCCCGTCAATCAGGCCGCGTTCGCGATTCATGCGGCGATTCACGAGGCACGACCCGACGTGGTGGCCGCCGCGCACACGCATTCCCTGTATGGCAAGGCATGGTCGACGCTCGGGCGCAAGCTCGATCCATTGACGCAGGATTCCTGCGCGTTCTACGAAGACCATGCGCTGTTCGACGACTTTCGCGGCGTCGTGCTCGACACCTCCGAAGGCGCGCGCATTGCGGACGCGCTCGGCTCGCACAAGGCCGTGATCCTGAAGAACCACGGCATCCTGACGGCCGGTCCTTCCGTGGAAGCGGCCGCGTGGTGGTACATCGCGCTCGACAACGCGTGCCATGCGCAACTGCTCGCGCAGGCGGCCGGCACGCCGCAGCCGATCCCGCACGACATGGCGGCCCTCACGCATCAGCAGGTCGGCCGCGCGAACGGCGCGCGACACGCGTTCGACAGCCTGTATGAAGGGCTCGTCGAAGCCGAACCGGAACTGCTCGACTGATGGCCATTCACAAACTGCGGCGCTTTGTCGGCGACATCGCGGCACTCGTCGATTCCGGCGTGAACGAAACCGCATTGCTCGAACAAGGCGCACACGCGCTGCGCGAACTGATCCGAGTCGACGACTGGCTGCCGGACGCATACGTGCAGCCGTCCGTCGAGCGCTATCGACAATTCCTGTTGTATGCCGATGCGCGCCAGCGCTTCAGCGTCGTCAGCTTCGTGTGGGGACCGGGCCAGCAGACGCCGATTCACGACCATACGGTGTGGGGCTTGATCGGCGTGCTGCGCGGCGCTGAACTCGCCGCGCCGTACACCCGCGACGAAGGCACGCTGCGTCAGACGGGCGCCGAAGTGCGCCTTGAAGCCGGCGACGTCGAAGCGGTATCGCCGGCGATTGGCGACATTCATCGCGTGCGCAACGCCTACGACGACCGCACGTCGATCAGCATTCACGTGTACGGCGCGAACATCGGCGCGGTGCGCCGCTCGACGTACACGCCCGATGGCCTGCCGAAGCCCTTCATCTCCGGTTATTCGAACGACACCCTCCCCAACCTGTGGGACCTCAGCAAGGAACAGCATCACTGATGACGACCTATCCGGTTCGCACCTACGAAGACGTGCGCGAAGCGCTGCTCGCGCGCCGTGAGATCGCGCTGCTGGACGTGCGCGAAGAAGACCCGCATGCGCAGGCTCATCCGCTGTTCGCGGCCAATTTTCCGCTGTCGAAACTCGAACTCGACGCCTATACGCGTCTGCCGCGCCGCGACGTGCCGATCGTGCTGCTCGACGCCGGTGAAGGACTTGCCGCGCGCGCCGCCGGCAAGCTGACGGCGCTCGGCTATACACAGGTCGCGTTGCTCGCGGGCGGCCTCGACGGCTGGATTCGCGCCGGCGGCGAGGTGTTTCGCGACGTCAACGTGCCGAGCAAGGCGTTTGGCGAATTCGTCGAAGCGCATCGGCACACGCCGTCTTTGTCGGCCGAGGCTGTCGAGACGCTGCTCGCCGATGGCGACGACGTCGTCGTGCTCGATGCACGGCGTTTCGACGAATACCAGACGATGAACATCCCCGGCAGCGTCAGCGTGCCCGGCGCCGAACTCGTGCTGCGCGCGCGTGCGCTCGCGCCGGACCCGAACACGCGCGTGATCGTCAATTGCGCGGGACGCACGCGCAGCATCATCGGCGCGCAGTCGCTCGTCAACGCGGGGTTGCCGAATCCGGTGGCGGCGCTGCGCAACGGCACGATCGGCTGGACGCTCGCGGGACAGTCGCTCGAACATGGCAGCAACCGGCAGTTCGATCCGCAAGCAGGGCTCGACGCGAACCATCTCGCCGCTTCACGTGGCGCGGCGCGCGCGCTCGCGGACCGCGCGGGCGTAAGCCGCACGACACTCGACGAAGCCGCGCGCTGGGCCGCCGAAGCGTCGCGCACCATCTATCGCTTCGACGTGCGCACGCCCGCCGAATACGAACGCGCGCATGCGCCCGGCTTTCAGGGCGCACCGGGCGGCCAGCTCGTGCAGGAAACCGAGATGTTCGCCCCCGTGCGCGGCGCGCGCGTCGTGCTGTTCGACGACGACGGCGTACGCGCGAACATGACGGCCTCATGGCTCGCGCAAATGAACCTCGACGTGTATGTCGTCGAGGGGGCGACGCCGCAAGAACTGAGCGCGAGCGGCGCATGGCGCGGCGCGAAGCCAGAGCCGGCGCCCACACCTACCGTGTCCGCTGAAGACCTGGCCGCGCTCCTTGCAGACCCAGCGAGCGGCACTGTCGTGATCGACGTGACAGCTAGCGCGAATCATGTGAAAGCCCATATTCCGGGCGCCTGGTGGCTCGTGCGATCGCGACTGTCCAACACCGTCGACGATCTGCGCACGCTCCCCGATGCGAAACGCTACGTGCTCACGTGCGCGACGAGTACGCTCGCGCCGTTCGCGGCACCGGAGATTGCCGCGCTGACGGGCAAGCCCGTGCAGGTGCTCGAAGGCGGCACGTCCGCGTGGATTCGCGCGGGCCAGCCGACCGAAACCGGCGACGCTCATCTCGCGTCGCCGCGCATCGATCGTTACCGGCGTCCGTACGAGGGTACCGACAACGCGCGTGCGGCGATGAACGGGTATCTGGAATGGGAGTACGGCCTCGTCGCGCAGCTCGAGCGCGATGGCACGCATGGCTTTTTCGTGATCTGATCGACGGGTTCAACGCGGGCGCCGCATCAAGCGCGCGCCCGCATCGTCGTTGTTATGCCGCGCGCGACAGGCGCGCTGCCCTGAAGCTCTGCTCGACGCTTTCCGACAGCACGGCGAGCGCCGATTGCATCTTGCCGAGCGCGCGCGACCTGACGATCCACACCGCGATCTCGGGCTTGAAGTCGCTGACCTGAATCACGTCGAGCTGCGCGGCATGCGCACTGATGCGCAACAATGGCAGCGGAACCAGCCCCAACCCGACGCCATCGGCGACGAGGCCCAGTTGCAGTTCCGTGCCGAGCGTTTCGAGGTTGAGCTTCAGCGCGTAGCCTTGCGCGGCAAGCGCCTGCTGCAGCCCCGCCCGAAAACCGCAGCCGTCGGGATTCAGCACCCACCCCTGAGACTGGCATTCGGCCAGTGTATGTATGCGCTTTTTCAGACTCCCCTTTTGCGCGACGACAGCGAGCTTCAGTTCGCCGAGCGTTTCTCCGGCCAACGCATCGGGCAACACGCGATTAGCCGGCAACAGCACGATTGCGGCATCGAGTTCGCCGTCCTCGAGCTTCTGCAGCAACGGACTGCCCCAGCCCGTCGACACGCGCGCCCGCAACTCCGGATGCGCGCCGCGCAGCGCATGCAACGCCCTCAGCATCGCGACGTCGGCGACCGTCTGCGCGACGCCGAGGCGCAGCACGCCGGCAAGCGGTGCGTCGTCGGTGACGAGATGCCTGAGCGCATCGACTTCACGGACGATCGCGCGGCACTGCTCGTACACGGCGCGGCCCATCGGCGTGGTCTTCAGCGGCTTGGTGTTGCGGTCGAGCAGTTCGACGCCGAGCGCTTCCTCGAAGTTCTGGATGCGTCGCGTGACGGCGGGCTGCGTCAGCGCGAGAGAATCGGCGGCCTGACTCAGCGACTGGCTGCGCACGACGGCGACGAAGGCCTCGATTTCATCGAGTTTCATGGAATGTTGTGTCCCTGAATGAAACGTTGAACGGTGCGCACACGCATGACCTTTGCATGAGCTTAGCGTGTCGACGCACCGATGTTCAAGCGGCGCGCGCTTTCCTCGCTCGCATATTAACAAAGCAGAACAATGCGTTTGCCTTATAAAACGCGCGTACGTATCGTGTGCTTTTCCACATGGTCCCGCGCGTTCTTCCCATGTCCTCTATTGCGAATCGCTTTCTACTGAAGTTTTCCGGTCTTCTGCTCGGCGCGCTCGGCGCGCTCTTACCCTTTGCGGCGATGGCCGATTCCACGCTCAAGGTCGGCGACCAGCAGTTGCAGACTCGCGGCATTCTCGAAGCGTCTGGACAACTGAACAATCTTCCGTACAAGATCGAATGGTTCAACTTCCCGGCCGCGCAACCGCTCGGCGAAGCGCTCAATGCGGGCGCGATCGACGTCGGCGGTCTCGGCGATGCGCCGCTGATCTTCGCCTACGCCGCGGGCGCGCGGGTGCGCGCGGTGGCGGCGACCCGCTCGATACCGCGCGACCTCGCGATCGTCGTGCCCGACGGCTCGCCGATCAAAACGGCTGCCGATCTGAAGGGCAAGCGCATTGCGACGACGCGCGGCTCGATCGGCCACTACCTCGCGATCGCCACGCTGGAGCGCGCCGGCATCAAGCTGTCCGACGTGTCGCTGCGTTTCATGCAGCCGGCCGATGCGAAAGCGGCGCTCGCGTCGGGCAACGTCGATGCATGGTCCACGTGGGACCCGTACGTCGCGCTCGCCGAGCAAAAGGATCATGACCGCAGCATCGCCAACGGCATCGATCTTTCGTCGGGACTCAGTTTTCAGGCGGCGACGCAGACGTCGATCAAGGACAAGCACGCGGAAATCGCCGATTTCCTGAAACGCGTCGCCGCCGGCCAGCGCTGGGCGCTCGCGCATCCGGACGAAGTCGCCGCGATGCAATCGAAGGTGACCGGCTTGCCGCCCGACGTGCTGAAAACGGTCTACCAGCGCGCGCAACTGCACCCCGTTGCGATCGACGACGGCCTGATCGCCGAGCAGCAAAAGACCGCGGACCTGTATCACCGCGCGGACGTGATCAAGACGCGCCTCGATGTCACGCCAAGCTTCGACCGGCAATTTCCGCTCGACGCGCGATGACATCGCAGGCATCCAGGCAACCCGCAAGCGCAACCCATCCCCTCACGATGACGAGCCGTCCCCCTGATAGCGCGCTTGCCGAAGCCGAGCGCGACGCCGCCGCGCTCGATGCGCTCACCGATCTCGACAGTCCGCAGGCCGGCGCGTGGCTCGACGCGCTGACCCGCGAGTTCGCGGCTGGTGCGGCCGCGCTCGACGCGGGCCCGCTGTTCCCGCACGACAACCTCGCGCGCCTGCGTCGCGCGGGGCTGCTGTCGCTGACCGTGCCGCGCGCGCTCGGCGGACGCGAGGCCACGCTCGCGCAAACGCTGCGCGTGGTCGGCGCGGTCGCGCGCGGGGAGCCGTCGACGGCGTTGATCCTCGTCATGCAATGCCTGTATCACCTGCGTCTACAAGCCAATCCGAACTGGCCTGCCGCGCTGAAGGAGCGCATCGCGCGCGATGCCGTCGAGCGTGGCGCGCTGATCAACTCGCTGCGAGTCGAGCCCGAGCTCGGTTCGCCGTCGCGCGGCGGCCTGCCCGCGACGATCGGACGGCGCGAAGACAATCACTGGCTGCTGAACGGCAGCAAGCTCTATTCGACCGGCAGCCCGGGCCTCACATGGTTTGCGGTTTGGGGCCGCACGGACGAGGCGTCGCCGCGCGTCGGTACATGGCTCGTGCATCGCGACACGCCGGGTATCCGCTTCGGCGAGCCCTGGAATCATCTGGGCATGCGCGCGACCGGCAGCCACGAGGTGATCTTCGACAACGTGCGCGTGCCGCTCGACCACGCGGTCGATTTACAACCGCCGCAGCAGGCCGCCGGCATGGACCCGCTAACCGGCGTCTGGATGAACGTGCTGCTGCCGTCGATCTACGACGGCGTCGCGCGGGCCGCGCGCAACTGGTTCGTGCAATGGGCCGCGCAGCGCGCGCCCTCCGGGCTCAACGCGCCGCTGTCGAGCCTCGAGCGGTTTCAGCAGACGGCGGGCCGCATCGACGCGCTGTTGTTCAACAATCGCGCGCTGCTCGATGCGGGCGCGGCCGGTCTCGTCGATGCGGCGCAAGCGCCGGCGATCAAGTATCTGGTCAGCCAGCACGCGATCGAAGCCGTGCAGCTCGCGCTCGAAGCGAGCGGCAATCCGGGGCTGAGCCGCAACAACCCGCTGGAGCGCCACTATCGCGACGTGCTGTGTGCGCGCATTCATACGCCGCAGAACGATACGGTGCTCGGCAATCTCGGGCGCTCCGCCTTTGCGGGTGTTCCCTCTTCTTAGACTCGGCCGTGCGCGAAGCGCGCGTCGTCTTGTCCATTTCATTAGGAGAATCCACGGATGAGCATCGAATTCATCGGCTACGTGAGCCATCAGGAATCTAGCGAAATCCACTTGCCGAAAGGCCCGGCCGTCAATCCGGCCTATATCGCCGCGCTCGCGCAGGCACACGAATATGGCGGTTTCGATCGCGTGCTGATCGCGCATTCGAGCGCATCGCCCGATGGCTTCCAGATCGCGTCGTTCGTCGCGCAACAGACGAAACGCCTCGGCATCCTGCTCGCGCATCGGCCTGGCTTCGTTGCACCGACGCTGGCCGCGCGGCAGTTCGCGACGCTCGATCACTTCAGCGCGGGGCGAGCGGCAGTGCACATCATCTCGGGCGGCGACGACGTCGAGCAGCAGCGCGACGGTGACTACCTGTCGCACGACGAACGCTACCGACGCACCAATGAATACCTCGACGTCGTCAAACGTTCATGGACGAGCGACGCGCCGTTCGATCACGCGGGCGCGTTCTACCGCGTGAGCGGCCACAAGTCGCAGATCCGGCCGCTGCAACAACCTCATTTGCCCGTGTACTTCGGCGGTTCGTCCGATGCGGCGATCGACGTGGCGGGCAAGCATGCGGATGTCTACGCTCTGTGGGGCGAATCGCTCGCGGCCGTCGAGGAGACCATCGCGAAGGTGCGTCAAGCAGCCGCACGTCATGGACGCGACGAGCACATTCGCTTCAGCCTGTCGCTGCGCCCCATCATCGCCACGACCGAAGACGCCGCGTGGAGCCGTGCCGAATCCATACTCGCGCGCGCGAAAGACGTGGTCGCCGCGTCGCCGAATTTCACGCGGCGGCCGAAGGAGCCGAAGAATGTCGGCTCGCAGCGGCTCCTGGCCGAGGCAAACAAGGGCAATGTCGTCGATCAACGTCTTTGGACCGGCATCACGGCACTCACGCGCGCGGCGGGCAATTCGACGTCGCTCGTGGGCACGCCTCAACAGGTGTGCGACGCGCTGCTCGAATATCACAAGCTCGGCGTATCGACGTTCCTGATCCGCGGCTTCGACCCACTCGAAGACGCGCTCGCTTATGGCCGCGATCTGCTCCCGCTCGTACGCGGCGCTGTCGCGCAACGACAAGGCGCAGCCGAAGCGATTCCGGCGTAAGCGCTACCCGATTCGTAATACGGCGACGAAAGAGCGCGGCGCGTGAGAAGCTCACTCGCCGCGCAATCATTTGAACCAAAACTCTGTCAAGCCAGCACGTCGGAAAACACGCGAGTTGCGAAGCGTTCCGAACTCGTTCCGGCATTGAGCACACCGACCGATTTCAGATCGTCCGCATAAAGCGCGATTTCCCTTCTGAACGCATCGCCAACCGGATGGTGACGATCGGTGTGGCTCTTCAGCATCCCGGTCAGTTGCGCGGCGTTCGCACCCGGCGCATTCGGCGCGAAGATCGCCGCCGCCTCGGCCGGATGGTTCGCGGTCCATTCGGTCGCTTCGAGCAGCGCCTGCGTGAGTGCCTGCGCGGTCGCGCGGTCCTTGCGGATCAGCGACCCGCGCAAGCCCAGCACGCAGCACACGCGGTTCGCGTACTCGCCGCACAGGTTGTTCGATACCTCCTGCAGATGATCGGTCTCGCGCAGCGTCCAGATGGTTGGATCGCCATCGGCGATCGCCTGCACCTCACCCTTCTTGAGCGCCTCGCCGAGCAGCGGCGCCGGATACTGGCGCCAGCGCACGTCGTTGTCGGGATCGATGCCGAGCTTCTTCAGCGTGATCGCGAAGAAATTCCTGGCCGGGCTCGCCATATCGCTGACGCCGACCGTGCGCCCCTTGAGCCCCTGCAGATCGACGATGCCCGACGCGCGCGTGGCGAGCAGCCGCATGCAGCCGCCGTGGATGCCCGCCGTCAGCTTCACGTCGAAGCCCTGTTCGAGCGGCTTGATCCAGCGCAGCGCCATGCCGACGCCGGCGTCGGACTTGCCCGTCGCGATCGCTTCGAGCAACTGGTCGGTCGAGCCCGCGAAGTTGACGAGTTCCACTTGCAGCCCATGCTTGCGGAAAATGCCCTGCTGCGCGGCGACCGGCACCGGCGCCGTGCAGATCGCGCCCGCATTCCACGACAGTTTGAGCGGCTTCAACGCTTCGTCGGCCGATGCCCGTACGCCCGGCAGCCCGAGTGCTGCACCGCCTAACGCGGCCGCGCCCGCGGCCCGTGCCGCACGGCCGAGCCATGCGCGGCGCGCGAGGTTCGTCGGCGCGCGGTCGTCGTCGAAATGGTTCATTGCTGTGCTTTCCCAGCGGTGTGATGTGGTGATGAATGAGCGGCTCGGAGATACCGGCGCGCGTGTCAGGTGTCGAGGCCCAGTTGCGCCAGCACCTGGCGGCGCAGCGCGACGAGCGCGGGATCGTCGCGATGCCGCGGATACGGCGCGTCGTTGCGCACCTGCGCGACGATGCGCGCAGGTCGCTCGCTGAGCACGATCACGCGATTCGCGACATACAGCGCTTCCTCGACATCGTGCGTGACGAGCAGCACCGAAAACCCCTGCGCCTGCCACAGCTGCACGAGTTCGCCCTGCATGCGCATGCGCGTCAGCGAATCGAGCTTGCCAAACGGTTCGTCGAGCACCAGCAGTTGCGGATCGTTGACGAGCGCGCGAGCCAGCGCCGCGCGCTGCGCCATCCCGCCCGACAGCTGATGCGGAAACGCGTTCGCGAATGCGGACAGGCCGACCAGGTCGAGCGCGGCATCGATGCGTCCAGCGGCATCGCGCTTCGTGCGACGCGCCTCGGGGCCGAGCCCGACGTTGTCGCGTACGGTCCGCCATGGGAACAGCGTCGGGTCCTGGAACACGACCACGCGCGAGGGGTCCGGTCCGCTGACGCGCTCGCCGTCGGCGTGGATCGCACCCTGCGCCGGCGCTTCCAAGCCGGCCACGAGACGCAGCAACGTCGATTTGCCGCAGCCGCTCGGTCCTAGCAGCGCAACGAATTCGCCGGGCTCGATCGACAGACTGACGTCGTCGAGAACTGGCAACGCGGCGCCACGCAGCGCGAAGCGATGACTGACGTTGCGCAAGTCGATGCGTGCGCCTTGCCGCGTATTGGCGGCGAAGCGCGCTTCGGTAACGGCTACCATTTCAGCATTCCTTTCTGCCAGACCAGCAGACGGTCGCGCACGCGAAACAGCAACGTGATGAGCCCGGAGCACATCAGCGCCATCACGAGCAGTGCGGCATACATGTTCGGATAGGCCGCCCACCCCTGCGCCCATTGCAGGTACCAGCCGAGCCCCGCCTTGACGCCCATCATCTCGGCGACGATCAACACCGCGAACGACGCGCCGAGCCCCATGAACAGGCCCACGAACACGGACGGCAACGCGGCGGGAATCGCGACGCGCAGGATCAGGAACGAAGGCCGCGCGCCAAGTGTGCGGGCCACGTCGTAGTAAGCGGAATTGACGCTCGCGACGCCCGACCATGTCAGCACGGCAACCGGAAACGCCGTGGCGAGCGCGATCAGGAACACGCTCGCGCTGAAGCTCGACGGAAAGAAGAAAAACGCGAGTGGCAGCCACGCGGTGGCGGGCAGCGGCCCGATCAGCCGCAGCACCGGATGCACCCAGTAACCGACCGCCTTCGACCAGCCGATCGCGACACCGATCACGAAGCCAGTCAACGCACCGGTGACATAGCCATAAGCAAGCAGCACGACCGAATGCGCGACGCTCGCGGCAAGCCGCGGCAGATCGTCGGCGTAGACGGCGAGCAGGGCTTGCGGCGGCGCGAAGAATGGCCGCGGCAGCCATTCGAGCTGGGCGGTGGCGATTTCCCATCCGGTGATGCCGAGCGACAGCGCGAGCAGCCACGGCGTCGCATCGAGCCATGCGTCGAGACGCGTGCTTGCCGCGGTAGCCGGGCGGAAATTCGACGCGGCGCCAACGCGCCACCCGGCCGCGCCGATTGCCAGCGACGCCGCCGCGAGCACCAGCTTCAGAATCAGCAGTTCGCGCGTGTACGGCCAATCGTCGAGCGCGGGCCACCATTGCGTGAGCGCCGCCCCAGCCAGCCAGCCAAGCGCGGCCAGCACCGCGACGACACGCTTGCCTCGTTCGCGGGCGGCGGGTGCGGCGGCGTCGGGAAAGCCGGCGTGTTCGACAGCGTGAGATTGAGTCGACCGCGCGTCGCGCTCCGTCAAGGTCAGATCATGCGTTGGCAAGATGAGTCTCCGAAATCGCGCGCACGTCGATGCGGCCTGGCAGGATCGCGTCGCGCTGCGCGCGGTCCGCGACTTTTTGCAGCGCGTCGATGTCGCTGTCATTGACGAAATGCTGCTTCAGCGACGCGCGTTTCGTGATTTTCCGCGCGGCGTCGAACGGCGAGCGCGTGAGCGTCGCATAGATTTGCGCGTAGGCCTCGGGGTTGGCGATCGCCCAGTCGCCCGCGCGTTGATAGCGCAGCAGCAGGTCCGCGATCGCGGCGCGCTTGCGCGGGTCCGCGAGAGCCCCGCCCGATGCCGTGATGAAGCCGAGTCCGCTGTTGATGCCGGTGCCGTCGCGCAGCACGCGGCCGCCGCGCTGCACGGCGATGCCGTAGTACGGATCGAACGTCGCCCAAACCTCGATCGAGCCCGATGCGAAGGCGGCGAACGCATCGACGGGCAGTATGAAGCGCACCGATACGTCGTCTTTCGACAAGCCCGCCTCGGCCAGCGCGCCATACAGCTGGAACTGCGAAATGCTGCCGCGCGCCGACGATACGAACACTGTCTTGCCCCTTAGATCGGAGACCGAACCGATCGTGGAGTGCGGCGCGACCAGAATGCCGAGTTGCGCGCCCGATCCCACTCGCGTCGCGACGATTTTCAGCGATGGGTCGCCGACGGCCGCCGCGAGTACCGGCAAGTCGCCCGCCGGCGCGAGATCGACCGAACCGGCGCGTTGCGCTTCGAACAACGGTGCCGCGCCCTGGAAGTTGGCCCAGCGCCACGCGTACGGCGTGCCGTCGAGCACTTTTGCGGCTTCGACGAGGGCGCGCGTGCCACCGGCCTGATCGCCGAGCACGAGGGTGACGTTTTCCGTGGCGCGGGCATCGCTCGTGCTGGCGAATGCGGATACCGCGGCGATTGGCGTCGCGGCCAGCGCACGCACAAGCGAGCGCCGCCGTGTCGAAATGGGCGTTGAAGCAGATGCGGTCATAGGTCCTCGCTGTCGATGTGCAACACAGCGTAGCGACGAACAACCGCGCTGAGAATCATTCTATCTCGATATGTTTATATCGATTCAATATTTATGTTTTGCATCTTCCGGAGCAGCCGCACAGGCATGCAACACGCGACGAAATTTTATCGAGGAGGCCCTATGAGCAATTGGATCGCGCAGCTTTTCCGGCATTTGACTGCGGGTGTGTATGTGATCGGCGTCGCGGACGGCGAGCGCCGCAATGCGTTCACCGCAAGTTCGGTGATGCAGGTTTCGTTTGCACCATTGCTGATCGCGCTCGGCATCAGTCCCGAGCATGAGTCGTACGAACTCCTGCGCAGCGGCGCGGTGTTCGCGATCAGCGTGTTGCGCGCGGATCAACAGAAGCTCGCCGAGCACTTCGGCACGCAGTCGGGCCGAGCCGTCGACAAGCTCGCGGTGGCTCGCTGGCGTACCGGCGTGACCGGCGCGCCGCTGTTGCTCGATGCGCTCGCGCATTTCGACTGCCGGGTGACCGGCGACATCGAGGCGGGAGATCATCGGCTGATAGTTGGGCGCGTCGTCGATGGCGCGCTCGCCGGCGCGGACGGCGACCCGCTGATCTACGCGCAGACTGGCAATCTCGACATGAGCGAGGATCTTTATCCGGAGACGTTTTCGTAGTTGGCTGGCGTGCTGGCTGCTCAATGCCCGTGCCCGCCATGTCCTCCGTGCCAGTGGCCGTAATAGCCGCCATGGCCATGGCCACCGCCCCAGTAGCCTCCGATCACCACTGACGGTCCCCACCATCCGTAGTAGCCCGGCCATGAATAGCCATAGGGATAGCCGTAATAGCCCGGATAACCGTAATACCCGGGATAGCCGTAATAAGCAGGCGCAGGTACCGCGACGTACGTGCAATTCTGTCCCGACAACGGCAAGTCGTTTGGCGTCGCATTCGCGGCCGCCGTACCGCTCGCCGGCACAGGCGCGTTGCCAGACGATGCTTCCGCGGGGCCAGTGGCAGTGGCGCTGGTGCAGGCGTAATAGCCACCGGCCCCCGGATAGTACGAATAAGGACCGTAATAGACGCAGCCAGACAACACACATACGCCCGCCACACCAGTGCATAGACCAACGATTCCACAACGCATGATCGCTCCCCCTATCCGGGCGCAGCGCAGCCGTCTCGACACGGCGTGTTTTTATTCTAGTCTTCGAATCCGGTATCGGGTACGCGTCTTGCGGACGACAGGTATTCCGTGGAAATCAGGAGTTTCGACATGAACCCGCTCGATCCCCTCGACCCGAACGCCTCCGCGACTCCCGCACAGCCCAGCACCGGCGCACGTATCGCCGGCGGCGGCGTCGGCGACGGTCCCGGACCCGAGGTCATGGCCGCCGCGACGCTCGGCGGCAACAAGGTGATCTCTTCCGATGGCCAGGACCTCGGCAAAATCTCCGACATCATGCTCGACGTGCGCAGCGGCCGCATCGCGTATGCGGTGCTGACGGAGGGCGCTTTTCTCGGCATCGGCGGGACCTTGCACGCGATCCCGTGGCGTTCGCTGACGCTCGACACGGACCGCAAGTGCTTCCAGCTGGACGCCACGGCCGAGCAGGTGAAAAGCTCGCCGGGCTTCGACAAGGACCATTGGCCGGCGATGGCCGATCGCGCATGGGGGACGTCGGTCCATCAGTTCTATCGTCGCGAACCGTACTGGGAAGCGACGCGCAGTGTCGTCGAAAGCGATCCCGCGACACGCGTCGATCCGACGAACGGAATCTGAAGACACTCATCGCGACGCTCGAGCACCGCTACCTCGCACGCGTTGCCTGTTACGGCGAGCACGCGAGGCGCGGTGCGCTGTTACACCCCGATGGTCCGCGTCGTCTTCAGCGCGATCCACGTCATGCCTTCGCGCAAGCCTTCGAGTACCGCTTCTCTTTCCACGGCGAACACCTGCGACTGATGGAAGGTGCGTTCGAAGTCACCCTCGGGCGACACATGTTTGACATGGATCGTCGACTGAAACCCGCCTTCCTGCGTCTTCTGCGTCTCGACGCTCACGGACCAGGTTCCTGCCTGCGCGTTTGCTGATATGGTCATTGGATGCTCCTCGGGGTTGTCGCGAGCGACTGCCATCGTCAGCGTAATGACCCGCCACGCCTCTCTCGTTGATCCACGTCAACCGTCAACACGAACCATGAGTCACGCTCGACGTCGTTCGCTTTCCCCGATACTTTCAGCTCCGTTTCAGACGCACGCCATCGAGTGAAAACCCTACCGGGAAAACGCGCAATGCCTCTTGCACGCGGCGTGCTTGGCGCGCCGCGCGCACCGATTTCGCGCCCCTCGCCCCGACGTTTCGCGGTAAGCTTTGCGACGGTATCCGCGTCACGAGTTCGTGCCGGTGCGGCAACGCTGCCCTCATGATCGACGAACGTCGGAGTTCATCATGTGGTACGCCTTCATCGATGCACAGCAACGCCTCGCGCGCGCGATGGTCGGGGGAGTTCTGTCCGAACCGGAGTCGGGGCCGCGCCCGCAGGCGGGCTGGCTCGGTCCGGAACAGGCGGCCGACGCGCTCAGCAACTGGCTGCTGAGATGCGCCTGCGCTTTCGAACGAACGCCGACATTCGCGATCCACTCCGTTGCCGCCAACGATAGCCGCGTTACCGTCGACGAAAGCGTCGTCGCCTCCTTGCCGCTCGGCGCGCTGCTCAGGTTCAAGCGCAACCCCTCTACGCCCCCTAGCGACGCAAAACTGCCGGTGCTGTTGTGCGCGCCCCTCGCCGGACATCACTCAGTCATGCTGCGCGAGACCGTCGAAACGCTGCTCGAGGAACGTGACGTGTTCGTGACCGATTGGGCCGACGCGCGCGACGTGCCGCGCGAAGCGGGCCCGCTATCGCTCGACGACTACGTGCAGGCGCTCGAAAGCTTCGTCGGCGCCGCCCGCGCGTTCGGTTCGCCGGTTCATGTGATCGCGATCTGTCAGGCGAGCGTGCCTGCGCTCGGCGCCGCGGCGCTGCTCGCCATGGACGAGGCGGCGCCCATCGCGAGCCTCTCGCTACTCGGCGGTCCGATCGATACCCGTTTGAACCCGACCGTCACCGACCGCTTCGCCAGTTCCCATTCGCTCGAGTGGTTTCACGACCATGCGATCGATATCGTTCCACCGCCCTATTGCGGTGCGGGGCGTCTCGTGTATCCGGGCTTCATCCAGCAGACCGCGATTTTTGCCGCGCATCCGGAGCGGCAGTTGCGACTCGAAGCGGATTACTGGTCCCGATGGCTCGCCGGCGACATGCCCGGTGCGCAGCAGGCGCTTCGTTCGGCAAACGAATATGCCGCGGTGCTCGACATGGCGGAGTGCTACTTCCTCGACATGCTTCGTGTGGTGTTTCACGAACATCAGTTGCCGCGCGATCTGTGGTCGGTCGCCGGGCGCCGGGTACGAATCGCCGCGCTGCGCGATACCCCGCTGTGCACGATCGAGGGTGACAGCGACGAGATCACGGGCGCGGGGCAAACGCATTGCGCGCATGCGCTGTGCGATGCATCGCCGATGCGATCCGCGCGGCAGCTCACCATCGAGCAGTGCAATCACTACGACCTGTTCATCGGGCCGCGTTGGCGCGATGGGGTTCATCCGGGGCTCTGCGAATTCTGGCGCGATGTCGAGCACGCCGCGTTGAAGGTTTGCCGGCCGCGCCGCGCAGCCAGGGGTTCGGCAAACCGCAGATCGGCGTGAGGTGCCGGGAAAACGTCTGCAGTGCGCATCTGGCGATCGTCGAGCGTCACGTCACGACGCAAGTTCGTCAGTTCCCACGCTCGGTGTCGATCGCTTTTTCGAGGATCATCTCCGCCACATCGAACGCGCGACGGATCGCCGCTTTGGCGTCGTCGTCAGCGCAGTGCGCGACGGGCTTGAGTTCGTGCGCGGGCGTGACCAGATCCAGCCGCACGTCATACATCGGATGCGCCGATCCCGGACGCAACGCCTCGATGGCGAGATGGCAGTGCGACACGAGCGCGCCAAACCGCGCGAGACGCACCAGTTGCGCACCTGCTTCCGCTTCGAGCGGAGCGGCACCCGCAAAGCCAAGGTAGACGATCTGCATGTCGATGCCCATCTTCGCCTCCCCTTGCGAGTGTCGATCGAACCTGTTCCGCGCAGACTCAGGGTCCAGGCGCTTGCTATGGGGCTTATCTTGTTCTTGCCAGAAAGGCGGTCATTGACGTGGGTCAAGCGCGGTGAAGGCGAGCACCCTCACTGCATATGCATACCCCCGTTAATCGCAATGTCCGCACCGGTGATAAAAGCCGCCTCCTCTGAGCATAGAAACGCGATCAACGCCGCCACCTCGTCCGGACGTCCCAGCCGGCCAACCGGAATCTGCGGCAGGATCTTCGTGTCGAGGATCTCGCGCGGCACCGCTTCGACCATCGCGGTCGCGAGATAACCAGGCGACACCGTGTTCACCGTGACGCCGTGCTTCGCGGTTTCGAGCGCAAGTGCCTTCGTGAAGCCGTGCACGCCCGCTTTGGCCGCTGAATAATTGGTTTGCCCGTAGGCGCCGCGCGAACCGTTGACCGACCCCACGTTGACGATGCGGCCGTGGCGCCGCTCGAGCATGCCGGGCAACAGCGGCTTGCTCATGTTGAACAGGCCATCGAGATCGGTGCGCAGCACGGCGTCCCAGTGCTCCTTGCTCATCTTCGCGAAGCTCGTGTCGTGCGTGATGCCCGCGTTGTTGATCAGCACGTCTACCGCGCCCAGTTCGGTCAGCACGAGTTGCGCGCAGCGCGCGCATGAATCGAAGTCGGCGATGTCGGCTTCGTACGCGTGAAACCCGCGCCCCGTGTCGCGCTCGTGCTGCAGCCATGTCGACACGTGATCGTTGTGCGTCGAGTGCGTCACCGCGACCGTCATGCCCGCGTCATGAAGCGCCCGGCTGACCGCCGTGCCCAAACCGCCCATCCCGCCTGTGACCAATGCCACGCGATCCGTTCCCATCTGAACTCCTCCTTGCCGTGTCTGCCATTGACGGTGCGCGCGCCGGCCTTGCCGGCTCGCGCGGCTAAACGACGCCCGCGAACGGCAGCGCGTTCTGCGAGCTCCACCACCATGCGCTCAGGCCGCCCGCGAGCGGCGCGACGCCTGGCGCGATGCCGTACACCGCCTGCCACCACGCATACCAGGCGGCGCAAGCGCGGTTGGCCTCGCCGAACCAGTCCGCCTCGCGCTGCGCGACGAAAGCGATCGACTTGCTCCAGTCGGCGACGCACCGCTCGGCGTACTCGTGTGCCGCGCCCTGTGCGGTCTGATACGCCGCCGCGTAGTCGAGCCAGCCTTCGGGCGGTCCGGATGCCGTCGAGGTCCATGGTGAAGCGGGGCGCCCGAGCGGCGCATCGGATTCGGAAACCATGATCGCTGCCCTCCAGAGCAAAGCATAGGATTGCCAGGCGCAGTTGCAAACCGTCGAGTGCGCCTGCCACTGTATCGAGCGCGCGGCGGCCCGCGCTTGATCTGCATCAACAGCCGCGGCCGCCGGGCCCTTAGACTCCATTCGACGACGGGCTCGAGCCTGCTTGCGCCCGTTTCCCCACGTTCTGTCACGGAGCTTTGGCGATGCGCTACAAAAGCATTCTCGTTCACCTCGATACGAGCGTTCGCGCACATCCGCGTCTCGAAATCGCATTGCAGCTCGCACACCGCTTTCATGCGACGCTGACCGGCCTGTTTTCGACTTACGTGCCGCCGCAGCACGCGTTCTTCGTGATGGGCGGCACCGCCGACTACTACGCGGAGTACGAGCGCCTGCGGCACGAGCGTGCCAGCGCGCTCGAGCGGCTGTTTCGTGCGGAACTCGCGCGCGCGAACGTCGAAGGTCATTGGATCGCCGCGAACGGCTACGCGAACGACGTCGTGCCGCCCTATGCGCATCTCGCCGATCTGATCGTCCTCGGGCAGACCGACCGATCCCGAGGCGTTCGTCGCCGAACAGTTCGTCGAGCACGTCGTGCTGTCGGCCGGGCGGCCGGTGCTGCTGGTGCCGTCGGGCGGCACCTTCGCGGCGCCCGGCCGCCACGTGCTGATCGCGTGGGACGGCAGCCGCGAAGCCACCCGCGCGATCCACGACGCGCTGCCGTTCCTCGCGCACGCGTCCAAAGTGACGCTGCTGACGGTTCATTCGTCGGGTGATCGTCCGCCGCGCGACACGGTTCCGGGCGACGACATCGCACTCACCGTCGCGCGTCACGGCGTCAAAATCGACGTGCGCGAACTGAGCGTCGCGGACGGCACGCCGGTCGGCGACGCGCTGCTGTCGCAGGCGGCCGACCTCGGCTGCGACATGATCGTGATGGGCGCTTACGCGCATTCGCGTCTGCACGAAGTCGTACTGGGCGGCGCGACGCGCACGATGCTCGAGTCGATGACCGTGCCGGTGCTGTTGTCGCACTGAAGTGCGCGCTTAAGGAGTCCGCCATGTTTCACCGCCTGCTCGACGCGCTCGACGGCAGCGACACCGCCTCCCGTGCGTTCGACGCCGCGCTGACCCTTGCCGCCGAATCGGGCGCCGAGCTGCAGCCGCTGTACGTGATCGACGTGCCCGTCATCGCCTACGACGCGCCAGGCTTCGACCCTTGCGTGATCCAGGACGCCTTCATCGAGGAAGGCAAGCGGATCGCGGCCGATGCCCAGAGCCGGATGACCGCGCGCGGGATCAAGGGCACGGCCCGCACCGTCGAAGCCGCGATCACCGGCGAAGACGTCGCGCATCGCATCGTCGAGGCGGCGCTCGAATGGCACGCCGACGCGATCGTGATGGGCACGCACGGCCGCCATGGTGTTCAACGACTGATGCTCGGCAGCGTCGCCGAGCGCGTGCTGCGCAGCGCCAGCTGCCCGGTGCCGATGATTCCCGCGCACGCGAACGGCGCGACGCGCGACCAGTCAGTCCCGGCCTGCGCCGAAAACGAACTCACCTGAGCCGCGAAAACCAGGCTGCTGCGCGGCCGCTCCGACGCGATCGCGCCACGGCTGCGCGACGCGGCGCTTCAGGGCCGCGCGTGCCCGTGTTCCTCATGCCGCACGATCAGCACCGGCTTGTCGGTCGCACGCACGAGCGACTCCGCGACGCTGCCGAGCAGAAAGCGCTGCACGCCGTGGCGACCGTGCGTGCCCATCACGATCAGGTCGGCTTCGATTTCGTCGGCGACGCGCGCGAGCACCGCGGACACGCTTTCGGCGTACGCGTCGATCACCCGCACGCCGCCGGGCACCTGTGCCTCGCGCATCAGCTCGCGCGGCGCATCGAGCGCGCGGCTGGCGAATTCTTGCGCCGCGGCCGCCGGTTCCGGCTCGAAAGCCACATCGGCATTGTCCGACCACTTGCCGTGCCCTACCACGCAGCAGGCTTCGAGTGTGGCGCCCGTCAGCTTCGCGAGCTTCAGCGCCTCGGCAAAGGCGCGCTGCGCGCTGGGACTGTCGTCGAGCGCAACCAGAATTCGTGCATACATGTTGGACTCCCTGTGAAAGCGCTGCCATGAACCGAAGCGGTGCCGTCGCGTGTCTGCACCGACAGTGTGAAGCGCGCGCCGTCGCGCGGCTTGACGCAGGTCAATGGGTCGCCGCTCGGGGTCGCCGCTTGCGAGCGGCGACAACTCCTTCAACGACCAGTTCCTTGCTGCCGATCATCGAGTCGATGATGTCCTTCATCTGCTCGCGCTCGACGCCATAGCAGCGCGCGAGCACCCGCACGACCTCGACCAGGGCGATCTGCGAAACGTACCCCGGCCGTCCGGCCGACAGGGACTCCATCAGCGCCGTCGCCTTCTTCGATCGCACGGCGTCGTTCTGGGCGAAGTGGCGGACCAGAACGTTCGTATCCAGTCCGATCATCGCGCCAATGCCCCCTGCTCGGCGATGGCCCGGTTCATGTCCTCGATCGACACCTGTTTGGCGGGCTTCTTCACGATGCCCTCGAGCGACGCAAGCGAGCGCGTGGCCGGACAGATCTCATAGCGGCCCGTCGCCTCGTTGAAGCTGAATTCGATCCGGTCTCCCGCCTCCAGGCCAAGCTTGTTGCGCACGTCCACCGGGATCGTGACCTGGCCCTTCGAAGTGATAGTTGCTGCTGCCATAGTGGCACCTCCGATGCTCCTAGCATTAAGGTAAGGAGAAGAAAAAGGCAAGGACGAAATGGCCGCACGCCGATGAGGTTTTTAACAGCAGACAGGCTAGAAACGCCGAGCAGCCTCGGAAGGCAGCGTCCGGACGTTATCGTCTATCGTGCCAGCACGGTCTACGATGAGCAGGAGTGGGAAATATCGATAATTTGCATCGTAGGCACGTCTTCCCCGGCAGTAACAAGCCTCAGACACTTACCATTCTTCGAATAAATGAAAATACATAATGGCCGGTCTATCGCACAGCTTTCCACTTCTTTAATACCACTTCGTATTAGTATATTTTTCGACGCCGATATGTTCGCCGGTCACTTTTGATTGAACAGGATGCCAACCTTTGTGGATTAAAAGCTTCCTGGCGCGCAAAAAATTCATGGCGACTATCCTGCGGAAACCATTCGCCGGTTTCGACGTTCAGCGCCATTGCGGACGGCATGGGCGGGAAGTTTGAGTATATTGCATAGGTGATACGGCAAAGCAGGCACTCTTCCTTGCCCCCGGGTTTCATCCTGTTTCTGTTGTTCCATTTGACCTCTTCTGATTTTCCAGAAAACACCGGCAAGCCCGCCCGCGAACTGGAAGTCGCCGCAGCCGTGGGCCGCGCCGAGGACGAGGGCTGGCGCGTACGTCGCGACGGCTCGCGTTTCTGGGCCAACGTGATCGTTTCCGCCGTGCACGACGCGTCGGGCGCGCTGCTCGGCTTCGCCAAGATCACGCGCGACCTGACCGAGCGCATGCGCCTCGCGGAACTCGAACGCGCGAATCAGGTATCCACCCACGTGCAAATCGCCCGCGAAAACGAGCAGAAACGTATGGCGCGCGAACTGCACGACGATCTCGGCCAACGGCTGACCGCGCTAAAATGAGCGTCGCGCTGCTCGAAGCGAAGCTGAAAAGCCAGGCCGACACCGAGCCGTTGGCCGCGCAGACGCACGAACTGCAAAAGCAGATCGACCGGATGGCCGCTTCGCTGCGGCGTATCGCCGCCGATCTGCGGCCCCCGCTGCTCGACGACCTCGGACTCGCCGCCGCGCCCGACTGGCTGGCCGAAGACTTCACGAAACGCTACAACGTGCGCTCGAGCGTGCATCTCGAACCGGCCGAGCCGGTTTGCGGCGAATTCGCGGCGACGGCGCTGTTTCGCATCGTTCAGGAGGCGTTGACGAACGTCGCGCGGCACGCCCAGGCCAGCCGCGTACGCATCGACATGACCTGCGCGGGCCCCATCGTATCGCTCGATATCGAGGATGACGGCGTGGGTGTCGCGCTGGATCGGTCGCGGGGAACAGATTCATTCGGTTTGCTCGGCATTCGCGAACGCGTGCGGCAGTTGCGCGGCAACGTGTCGTTCACCAGCTCGCCGGGCCATGGCTTCAGGATCTCGATCCAGATACCGGCCGACGCGCTCGCGTAATGTTCACGCGCTGCAGCGCCCCGCTGTCGCGGGTTACTCTGCAGGCGCATCCCCGGTGCTTTGCTCGCGCATGAGCAGCACCGGACAGGTCGAGAAACGCAGCACCCGCTCCGCCACGCTGCCGATCACGAGGCGCCGCACGCCGCGTCGCCCATGCGTGCCCAGCACAAGCAGATCGGCGTGGATCTGCTCGCCGTGGCGCAGCACGATCGCGGCGACGTCGTCGGACAGGCTCTCCGACTCGATCATTTCAGGGCGGCAAGGCACATCGGCGGCGGCGCAGGCCTGTTCGGCCTCCTCCAGCACCGATTGGCCGTCCTGGCGCAACGCGTCGACGAGCGTGAGCGGGTCGTAATAGCCGGCATAGGAAAAGAGCGGCGTCTTGTCGACCACATAAACCGGATGCACGACGCCCTTCGTCAACGCGGCGAGATTCACCGCTTCTTTCAGCGCGCGTTTCGAGAAAGTACTGCCGTCTAGCGCGACGAGGATATGTTGGTACATGCCGATTCTCCACTGAGGTTGGATTTGTCAACGCGCGTGGCGCGCTCCTGCTACAGATAAAAGGGCCCGCCCGCACTGCCCAGATACGGCTCCCGCCACTCGCCGTGCAGCACGTCGTCCGCCCGCAATGACGACGCGCCGCGCGGACACACGAGCACGGGACACGCCGCGTCGCGCAGCGTGCGCGACGTCACGTGCCCCGGCAACGGGTGCGGCGCGCCGCGCATGCCGTGCGAACCCATCACGATCAGGTCCGCGTGCCAGCGTTGCGCTTCGTCGAGAATCGCGGTCGACGCATCGCCGGAATCATCGTCGAACTCGAGCAACGCGGTTTCGGCCGCGCGCCGGCTTTGTTCGAGCATCGCCGCGCCGCGCCGCAAGACATCGATTCGATGCTGCGACACGACTTCGAACGGCAGCCATTCGCACCACGCGAACCGGTCGTCGGCCGCGTAGACGACCTTGATGCGCGCGTCGGGCGGCGCTACCGCGAGCGCGGTGCGCAGCGCGTCGAGCGCGGTGTCGCTGCCATCGATCGCGACCAGCACGCGGCTCACCGCCGAGGCATCGCTCGCGTCGGTCGACCTCGCCGATATGTACAGCACCGGACGCCCGATCGACGCGACCAGTTCCTCGGGATCGATACGGCTGTCCCAGCGATGTTCACGCGGATGCGCGGCCACCGCGACCAGATCCGCGTCCCATTGCGTCGCCGTGTGGGCGAGCGCTTCGGCCGCGCCCTGATGCAGCGCGGTGAGATCGACGATCTCGGCGTCGGTCGCCGCGACGACGCCGTGCAACGCGATCACCGCGTCGCGCAGCGCGGCCTGCGCGCCGTGCAGCATCGCGCGATGCGCCTCGCACCAGTCCGGATAGCTGAGCATCAGCGTCGGATAAAGCGCGGCAGGATTGCAAACGATATCGACGAGACGAAAGCGCGCATCCGCCGCGACCAACTGCCGGGCGACGCGCGTGCCGAGCGGCAGTCCGCTGCCGCCCGCGGACGCGATCATCACGCGGTGGAAGGTGTTGCGCTCGGCAGCAGTGTTCATCGGCTCTCCTCGGATCGTCGCACCGCAAGGCGGCGCGTCAACCGCGTCGCTTCACACCTCGGCCCGTGACGGGGACGCCAACGGTTCGCGCTTACATGATGAACGCCAACGCGGCACGCGGCTTGATCTGTATCAAGCGCCAACGGCTCGCTAGCGGATCACGGGCGGACCGCGAGCACGGCCGCGCCGGTCAGGTTGCCGTTGCGCAGATCGTCGAGCGCGCGGTTCGCGTCGCGCAACGCGTAAGTCGTCGTCTCGATCGCGAGCTGCATCTCGGCGGCGCTGCGCATGAACTGAAGCCCATCGTCGCGGGTCAGATTCGCGACCGACACCACCCGCCGCTCGCCCCACAGAAACGCGTACGGGAACGACGGAATGTCGCTCATATGGATGCCGCCGCACACCACCACGCCGCCTTTCGCGACCGCCTGCAACGCCAGCGGCACCAGTGCGCCGACCGGCGCGAACAGCAGCGCGGCGTCGAGTTCGCCGGGCGGTGCCTCGTCGCTGCCGCCGGCCCATGCCGCGCCGAGGCGCAGCGCGAGTTGCTGGGCCGCGTGGTCGCCGGGACGCGTGAACGCATAGACGGTGCGCTGCTGGTGACGCGCCACCTGCGCGACGAGATGCGCGGCCGCGCCGAAACCGTAGATGCCGATCCGTTCGGCGTCGCCCGCCATGCTCAACGTGCGATAGCCGATCAAACCCGCGCACAGCAGCGGCGCGGCCTCGATATCGCTGTAGTGCGGCGGCAGATGAAAGCAGTAGCGGCTATCGGCGACGGTGCGCTCGGCGTAGCCGCCGTCGATCGTGTAGCCGGTGAAGCCAGCGTCGTCGCAGAGATTTTCGCGGGCGGACAGACAGTAGCGGCAGTTGCCGCAGGTGCGCCCGACCCACGGCACGCCGACCCGCTCGCCCACCGTGAAACCGCTGACGCCCGCGCCCAATGCGGCCACCACGCCGACGATTTCGTGGCCGGGAATCACCGGCCACTTTGGATGCTCGAGCTCGCGATCGACCAGATGCAGGTCCGTGCGGCACACGCCGCACGCATGAACGTCGATCAGGATCTCGCCGGCACCGGGCCGCGGATCAGGCACTTCCCGCTCGGTCAGCGTCGCCGAGCTGCCGTCGAACACCATCGCTCGCATCGGGTTCTCCTTCAGATGCTTCGGCAGCGACAAGCTGCCGTCATCGCAGACAGCGAGGCGCGCGCCGTTCTCATCAGCGTAGGCGCGCCATTGTGTCGCGCGATCGGCCCGCGCGCCGTAGACCGTTTGATCGAAGTCAATAAGGGCGGTTTCGCCGCCCGTACACTGATCTTATTCCTGATACGGGAGTACGTGCCGTGATTGCGCGAATCCGAAACTGTCTGCTCGTGTGCTCGGCGTCCGCGCTGAGGGCCGGCGTTCCCTATGGCGAGCCCGAGCCGAGCGCGATGGCGCCGGCAATGCGAATCAGTCGTGTACATTGCGGAGACATGTCATGCGTTTGACTGTTCATCTCGACACGTTCGATCGTGTCAACCCGATGGCCTTCGCCATTCTCTGGCTCGACAAGGACACGCGGCAATGGTCGCGCGAAGGTCATTTCGGGCTCGAGTTGCCCGAATGGGGCGCGTTGCATATGGATTGCCCCGCCGAATTCGAACACGTCGCGCTCGGCGAGATCGAGTGCCTGAGCAAGCGACTCGCGCAACATGCTGCGCGCGCGAACATGCCGGCTCCGCACCGTCGCTTCGGGAATGTTCAGACACCGCGCGGTCTCCTCGACGCTCATTTCCTCGATCGAGCGCAGCACGAATACGACGCGAAACAGCTCGGGCAATTCATCGAGTTTGCGTTCGAGCAGCGCGCGCACTTGCGAACGCGCAAACGCCTGGTCGGGGGCATCGTCGTCGTGCGTGGTCATTGCATCGGCATGTTCGATGGATTCGGGCGCGTCGATCACGCTTTCATATCTGCTGCGCGAACGCCTTTACGTCCTTCGATTTCGTTTTGGTTTCCGCGAGCTTGCCCGCGTCGATATCGACCTGATTGGCCGTCACGACGATCGCGGCAATCTGCGGATCGCTCGGCCCGGAGCCTTGCGCATTAGACGCGATGCTCGCTAACGCGAGCGCCGCCGCCAGCACTGTGTGGATGAGTTTCACATGACATCGCCCATACTCCGTTGCGGATACGGGATTGGATGTCACGTCGGAGAAGCGCGTTCCCGAGCGGCTGAAAGCGCCGTGGCTGCGCACGCAGATTCGCGCCGCGCACACTACATCGCGATCACCTTGCCCGGGTTCAGGATATTGTGCGGATCGAGCGCGAGCTTGATCGCCTTCATCGCGGCGAGTTCGGCCGGCGAGCGTGACAGGCCGAGCACGCCCAGCTTCTCCTCGCCGATCCCATGCTCGGCCGATACCGAACCGCCCATTTCCCCCGTCAGTTCATAGACGACGCGCTTGACGTCGTCGATGGCCTCGTCGGTCCAGCCAGGTTCTTGCACCACTACGTGCAGATTGCCGTCGCCGAGATGCCCATAGACGAGGATCGTCGCTTGCGGCCAGCGCGCGCGCAACCGCTCGTCGCAACGCTGCGCCGCGTCGCCCGCCTGCGCGACCGCGAAGCTGATGTCGAACGAGATGCGTCCTGGGATCAGGCGCGGATATTCGGCTGGCGCGTCGCGAATCGCCCAGAACGCCGCGGCGTCCGCGTCCGATTGCGCGATTGCGGCGTCGGCGATCACGCCGGCGTTCAACATGTCGGCGAGGAATTCCTCGAAAGCCGCCGACTGCCGTTCCGGGTCCGCGCCGCAAGTCTCGAGCAATACGTAGTAGGCGTGATCGCTCGCGAGCGGCACACGCAGCTCGGGCAGGCGTTGCCGCACGAAGTCGCAATAGCTGGGCCACATGACCTCGAACGCGGACACGCCGGCCGGCAGCCGCTCCTGCGCGCGGCCGAGCAGCGTGGTCACCGCCGCGTAGTCCGGCATGCCGCACCATGCGGTCGAGATCGCGCGCGGCTTGGACCGCAGGCGCAGCACCGCGCGCGTGATGACCGCGAGCGTGCCCTCGCTGCCCGTCAGCAGGTTGCGCAGGTCGTAGCCGGTATTGTTCTTGATCATCTTGCGCTCGCCGCCGATCACGCTGCCGTCGGCGAGCACCGCTTCGACGTCGAGCACCTGGTCGCGCATCATCCCGTAGCGGATCACGCGATTGCCGCCCGCATTGGTCGCGATGTTGCCGCCGATCGTGCAACTGCCGCGCGCGCCGAGGTCGAGCGCGAACATGAAGCCGGCGTGATCGGCCGCTTCCTGCACGACCTGCAGCGGTGTGCCCGCGAACACGGTCATCGTCGCGCTGACCGGATCGATGTCGATGACGCCGTTCATCCGCTCGACGCTCAGCGCGACCTCCCCGCCAAGCACGCAGGCACCGCCCGCGTGCCCGGTCATGCCGCCTTGCGTGACGACCGGCTGCCGGAATTGATGGCAGATCCTGAGCGCGGTGGCGACCTCTTCGGTCGTGCGCGGGCGGATCAGCGCGATCGGATCGGTCGATGGCGTGCCGCTCCAGTCCGCGAACTGCCGCCCGCCAAATTCGGCCGGCAGGCTCACGATGTCCGCGCCGAGCGCCGCGCGCAGCGCGGCGACGGCTTCGTTACCGCGGGTCGCGGAGATCGGTTCGTGCTGCATCGGATATCTCCAGTTCGTCAGACGGGCAGAGCCGCTGCGCGCGCTTCACGTCGCGGCCTGAATAAAGGCGGCGTTCCAATTGCATCCTCCAATGCGTGATCCATTCGGCTATTCGGTTGTGTCGCTGCAATGCACCCGCTCAGGTCACCACGCCGACCTGCCACGGCACGAACTCGCTTTGCCCATAGCCGTGCAGCTCGCTCTTCGTGCGCGTGCCGGACGCGCAGTCGAGCATCATGCGAAAGATCGCTTCGCCGAGTTCGTCGATGCTCGCGCTGCCGTTGATCACACCGCCGCAATTGATATCGATGTCGTCCTGCTGGCGCTCCCACAACGCGGTGTTGGTCGCCAGCTTCAACGACGGCGACGGCGCGCAGCCATAGGCGGAGCCGCGCCCGGTCGTGAAGCAGATCAGGTTCGCGCCCGAGGCGACCTGTCCCGTCGCCGACACCGGATCGTAGCCGGGCGAATCCATGAACACGAAGCCCTTCGCGGCGATCGGCTGCGCGTATTCGTAGACGTCGACCAGATTTGTCGTGCCGCCCTTCGCGACCGCGCCGAGCGATTTTTCGAGGATCGTCGTCAGGCCGCCCACCTTGTTGCCCGCCGATGGGTTGTTGTCCATCGCGCCGCCATTGCGCGCGCAATAGTCCTGCCACCATGCGATGCGCGCGAGCAGCTTGTCGCCGACCGCGGCGCTCACCGCACGCCGCGTCAGCAGATGCTCGGCGCCGTAGATTTCCGGCGTTTCCGACAGGATCGCGGTGCCGCCATGCCGCACCAGCCGATCGACCGCGGCGCCGAGCGCCGGATTCGCGGAGATGCCCGAATAGCCGTCCGAGCCGCCGCATTGCAGACCGACGCATAGATACGAGGCCGGCACCGGCACGCGCCGCACGCGGTTCGCGTCGGCGAGCATCTCGCGCACCGTCGCGATCCCGCGTTCGATCGTCTTGCGAGTACCGCCGCTGTCCTGGATCGTGAAGCTGCGCAGCTTCGTCGTATTGGCGTCGAGCCCGCCCGCCGCGAGCACGCCGGCGATCTGGTTCGTCTCGCAGCCTAGCCCGACGAACAGCACCGACGCGAAGTTCGGATGCACCGCGTAACCGGCAAGCGTGCGGCGCAGGATCGCGATCCCCTCGCCCTGCATGTCGATGCCGCAACCGAGCCCGTGCGTCAAGGCGATCACACCGTCGACGTTCGGATAGTCGGCGAGCGCGTCGGGACGCACGTCGCGCCGGAAATGATCGGCGATCGCGCGCGCGACCGTCGCCGAGCAGTTCACACTGGTCAGAATGCCGATGTAATTGCGCGTCGCGATGCGGCCGTCGTCGCGACGAATGCCCATGAAATGCGCGGGCTCGTCGACATAGACAGTCGGCTGCGCATCGACGCCGAACGCGTGCTCGCGGGAGAACTCGGACATGCCGAGATTGTGCGTGTGAACATGCTGGCCGCGCGCGATCGCTTCACGCGCGACGCCGATGATCTGGTTGTAGCGCTTGACCGGCTCGCCTTGCGCGATGTTGCGCGTCGCGATCTTGTGCCCCGGTGGAATCAGCCCGGCGACGACCAGTTGTTCCGCCTCGATGCGCGTGCCCGGCAACAACTGTCGGGTCGCGATGATGACGTCGTCGCCGGGATGCAGGCGGATGATCGCGGACGTGACGCTAGCTTGAGTCGACATGAGAAGCCTCGATAGCAGGGTTATTCGAATGCGTTGGAAACAGAATACGTCAGATCGTGGAGCCCGCGCCCTTCGGCAGCTCGCGGCTTTCCGATTCCAGCGACAGCGGCTCGATGCGTCCCACGATCACCAGATAGCTGAACGCGCCAAGGAAGCAGAAACCACCTGCCACGACGAGCGGAATCGTGAATGAGCCCTTCGTCATCGCGACCATCACGCCGGTGAACGTCGTGATCACGATCCCCGCCAGATTCGACGCGAAGTTCTGGATGCCGCCGATCGACGCGACATGGCGCGGCGTCGGCGCGACGTCGCAGGGCAACGACCAGATGCTCGCCGCGGCGAACGCGAGGCTGCCATAGGCGATGCCGAAGAACGCGAGCATCAGATACGTGTTCTCCGTGAACGCCGACAGCGTGATCACCGACGACAACAGCATGCCGCCGACCATGCAGGTCTTGCGCGCAGCGGTCAGGCTCCAGCCGCGCCGGAACAGCGCGTCGGACACAAAGCCGCCGAGCCAGCCGCCCGGAATCGCGATCAGCGCCGGAATCATGCCGAGCGTGCCGAGCGATTTCAGCGAGAAGCCGCGCGTCTGCACGAGATAGCTCGGAAACCACGTAATGAAGAAGTAGATCACGAAGTTCAGGCAGAAGAAGCCGAGCATCATGCCCCACAGCGTGCGATGGCGAAACAGCGATGCCCAGGTCACGTTGTCCTGGCCGCCTCTCGCTTGAGCCGCCGGCGCAGCGTTGCGCGCGGTCTCCATCGCGTCCTGCACGGGATTCCGATAGATCACGAACCAGCCGACGATCCACACCGCGCCGAGCAAGCCAGTGAGGACAAAAGCGGCCTTCCAGCCGAGCGTGCCGATGATCAGCGCGACCACGGGAATCGACAGCGCGGAGCCGACCCGCGAGCCGCTATCGAAGATGCTGGTCGCGATCGCGCGCTCCTTTGGCTCGAACCATTGGCTGACGAGCTTCGTGCAGGACGGATACGCGCCCGCCTCGCCGACGCCGAGCAACAGGCGGCAGCCGAACATGCCCGCGACGCTGGTCGTGACCGCGGTGGCCGCGGTAAACACCGACCACCACCCGACCGCGAGTGGCAACGCGATGCGCGCGCCGACACGATCGACGAACCAGCCGAACGGCATCTGCATCAACGCGTAGGTCCAGAAGAATCCGCTCAGGATGAAGCCCATCTCGGCGGGGCCGATGCCGAGCGCCTTTTCGATTTGCGGCGCGGCGACCGCGAGATTCGCACGATCGATGTAGTTCACCGCGATCGCGAGAAAGCACAGAAAAATCACTACCCAACGCATCTTCTTCATGAAACCGTCTCCTCCTGGGCTGGCATCTACTCTATTTGGATGAACCATGCGGCCTCGTGGCCGCCGGTGTGCTGCCGGGGTGTGCTGCCGGGGTCTGCTACAGATCTACTGCGGATTTGCGGCCCGCGTCGTTAGCCGTCGTGCGCGCACGCGGCAAGCGCCGCGTTCAGACGCGGTTGCTCGACACGCACGCCAAGCTCGCGCGCGAGTTCGATCACCGGCTTGAAACGCCGCTCTTTCTTTTGCTCGTGATTGCGCGCGATGTCGGCGAGGCGATGATCGAGGAACCGCCGGCATCGCGCGTTCGGCGAGCGCGAGCTGGCGGGGTTGTTCGCAAATGACAGTCTTCGTCGTCATGGAGAAATTGATCGGGTGTCGGGATGCGGAGCGACCAGCAGGGCTGCACGGCTGGCGTCTCCGTGGCGTCGATCTGGCCTTACCAATTTGCAAAAATAACGGCGCGTGCGATACTGGTCAAGCCAATTCGCACGGAGTTGGGGAAACCCCGAACACTGTCGCCGCGCCGCCCGAGCGGGCACGATTTGCGCGCCGGGCGCTTCGATCTACAATCGGCGCTCGCCTTATGGGGCTTGCACAAGCTACATCGCCGGGAATCGTTTCGTGACCACCAGACCTGCCGACACTCGCCGCCTCTATCTTCAGATCGCGGAAAAATTGCGCGATCTGATCGCTCAGCCGAAGTTCGCGCCGAACGGCCGGCTGCCGTCCGAGCGCGCGCTGGCGGAGACGCTCGGCGTGTCGCGGCCGTCGGTGCGCGAGGCGCTGGTCGCGCTGGAACTGGAAGGGCTCGTCGAGATTCGCATGGGCTCGGGCGTCTATCTGTGCGCGACGCCGTCCGCGCAAAGTGATGCGTCGCTGTCGCAGGCCGAACTCGGCGATAGCCTGCTCGACATCCTCGGCGCGCGCTGCCTGATCGAAGGCTCGATCATCGCGAGCGTCGCACCGTTCTGCAAACCGAAAGACCTGAAGATGCTGCGCGCCATTTACAACGAGATGGAGCGCGAAGTAAAGGCCGGCAGAATTCCGGTCGCGTCCGATCGCGCGTTCCATCTCGCGATCGCGCAAATGTCCGGCAACGAAGTGCTGGTGCGCACCGTCAGCTCGCTATTCGATGCGCGGCATAGTCCGCTGTCGGAAAAGCTGCGCGGCCACTTCGAAAACGAGACGACGTGGGGCGCCGTGCCCGACGAACATCTTGTAATTCTGGAAGCGCTGGAGGCGCATGATGCGATTCAGGCGCAGGCGGCGATGCAGCGTCACTTGAAGCTGTCGTTGGAGCGGGTGATTGCGGGGGGGCAGCGGACGTCTTAGGTGCCGCGGCGGGAATATCGCTGATTCATCAGTGCGCGTCACCCTCACACGTCGGTATAAACCTGCATCGCAATCCGCTTGCTCTGCGGCTCACCCTCCGAGATCTGGATCAGCTCGCAAGCACGGCGCTCCGGCTGCGCCATGGCTGGCGTCCACACCCAGTAGTGATTGCCCGGCAAGCCATTGACCGCCACCACGCGGTGATTGCCCGCGGCATCGATCGCGTGGATCGTCACGCGGCTGATCAAGCCGCCCTTGAGCGCGCGCATATCGTCGACCGCTTCGCTGACCGCGCGCTCGACGCTCATCCCCATTTTCATGTAGAGCACCACCGCGCGCGCCGTGCCGGCGCGGATCGTCATCTCGCCCGCGCCCGTGCAGGCGCTGGCGCCGTAACGGCTATCGGCATAGGAACCCGCGCCGATCACGGGACTGTCGCCGAGACGGCCCGGATATTTCCAGCCCCATCCCGACGTACTCGTGCCGCTCGCCCAGTGGAAAGGTGTTTGCGCCGGAATGGCAAACGCGTTGACCGTCGAGGTGGCTTGTATCAGCGCGCCACCGCTGCCCGTGCCCTGCCCGACTTCACGCGCCAGTTCGCGAGCGCGCCGAGCGCCATCAGCACGCTGGTGCCGAGAAACACCGCGCGCATGCCGACGTGTCCGCCGACGAAACCGCCCAGCAACGGGCCGGCCACCTGCCCCGCGTATTGCGACGACACCGAGTACCCAAGGATCGCGCCCGTCACGCTCGCCGGCACGTTATGGCGGATCACGCTCGCGATGCACGGCAACAGCCCGCCCAGTGCCATCCCCATCAGGAAACGCAGCACGATCAGCTGCCAGCTCGCGGTGACGAACGCCTGCGGAACGAGCAACACCGCCGATACGGCGAGGCAGCCGACGATCACATTCCAGTGCCCCGCGCGATCGGCGAACTTGCCGAGACGCGACGACGAGATCACGCTGCCGAGCGCCGCGCCCGACATCACGAAGCCCGCGATCATCGTCACGCTTTGAGGCTTCGTGAGCTGGGCGACGTAGACGGTGATGATCGGCTCGATCGACATATTCGCGACCATCAGCAGCAGACCCGTGGCAAGCATCGCGATGGCCGGCCCCTTGTCGTCCACCGAGGCCCACGCGCCCTGCTTCGGCGCGCTGTCCGCGCGCTTGCGAACCGGCATTTCGCGAATCAGAAACGCCGTCGCGAGAAACGCGACGAAGATCGCCGCGCCCGAGGCCCAAAAGGTCGCGCGGATGCCGATCAACGGCGGCAGGAAGCCGCCGATCAGCGGGCCGACCAGATTGCCCGCCATGATCCCCGACGAGAGCACGCCGAGCGCCCAGCCCGAACGCGCCTTCGGCGTCTGCGTCGCGACGAGGATCATCGAGCCCGACGCATAGCCGCCGAGCAACCCGGCGAGCAGCCGCAACGCGACCAGCTGCCACGCCGAGTGCGCCATGCCGATCAGCGACATCGCGACCGCCATGCCGAGGCTCGAGCGGATCAGCATCAGCTTGCGGCCGTAGAGGTCCGCGAGCTTGCCCCACAGGGGCGCGACGAGCGCGGCGCTGAAGAAGGTCGCGCCGAACGCGGCGCCGGACCACTGCACGATCGCCGCATGATCCTTTACGCCGAGCTGTTCGACATAGAGCGGCAGGAACGGCAGCAGCAGCGTCATCGCGACGATGGTCGTGAACGAGCCGAACACGCACACGCACAGATTGCGCTGCCAATGCGCGGCGGCTTCATCGCCGGCCGGCGGGGCGGCCTTGGCTGTCGCCGTGGCCTGCGCCTGCGGCGGCACCGGTTCGGCCGATGGTACGTCGAGCTTGCGATTCATCTTCGAGGCTTTCCAGGGTGACGAGGGTCTGTTCGAGCTATCCAAAGCATCGTAACGGGCTGCGCCGCCGCCAGGCAGTCAACCCATCATCCTGGTATCGCTACTACCTCTTCGGAACGCGCGGGCCTGGCTGCGCGCCTCCTTTGCAACTAGTGGCCCGCGGGCGACGTGCTGTGCGACGTCTGCGGCGCGGCCGCCGCCGATGCCGCCGCATCCGACACCCCCACCGCACCGCCAGGCAGATCGGCCGGCTTCGTCGAACTCACCGCATCCGGATAGAGCTGCATCAGCACGCGCAGCACGCCATTGGTCCAGCCAAAGCCGTCCTGCAGCGGATACTCGCCGCCCCCCGCCGACTTGCCGCTCGCGTCGACGTCGTACTTCTCGACCAGCTTGCTCGTTGACCGCGAAAGTATATTTTAACACAGACGCCGCAAAGCCTTACGCGACAAGCGTTCGCGCCGATTACGGGTAGCCGGAACACGTCCAGACGTCGAGCGTACGCGTCGCAGGAATCGCAAATGCTGACCGAACGTATCGAACCTCGGAGGACTGTGCCATGTGTTATCAGAAACCCGTCCAGCTGCTCGAAAACCTGCTGGAAGCCGTACCGCTCGAACCGGACGAGCGCGGCCATACCGCGATGGATGACTTTGAGCTCTGCGCCTACACAGGCTGCTCCGAGGAACTGATCGGCCCGCAGGCGTTCGCATGGGTGAAGCTCGCCTACATCGACGCCAAGACAACCGCGTCGTGCTAGTAACCCCGGGCCGACGACCACCGCCGCAAGTCGACCCTGTAGCCGTCGGTCGACCCACTGACGTGTAGTGGACGGCTTTTGTTCTGGAGCGGTCATTACTATGCCCCAGGAGACGTCACTTTTGGCGGCTCGCCCAAGGTTGGTCGGCAACCTGCTGCCCAATCCGGCATTATCGGCGAGCTCGCGTGCCCGGAGCGGCCTGCGGTCAGCGGGCGAAGGCCGCAGGCGTCCCGGATTCGGGTGTAACCCTCAGTTACCGTGGCACGTAATGGCGGCGTTTGATGCCCCACCGACTCCCTTGATCTGATCGCTCGTGATCGTGACGCACCGCGGCGTGGATGAGATTCCCGCGCCGCTCACGATAATCGAATAGTTTCCGGGTACCATGCCTGTCTTCAGAGTGAAATCGACCGTCTCCTCGTTCGCACCCTGACCGACGCCTGTCTTGGCCCAATTCGTGGTCCTTCCGTAATACACGTGGCCCGCCGCGTCCTGGAGGCGAACGATGGGGTAGTTTTCATCCGATTCAACATCGTCGCCGTAGCTTGATCCCGCGGATTGGCCATTCATGCGGACGCCGTGCAACGTGAAAACCCCTGCGCCGCTGTACTTGACGTTCGAAAAAACGGGCACCCATGATCGCTGTGGAGCGCCATCCGGGCTGTATACCCAGAGTTGGCGCGACGAGTCAGAGAAGAGTATCTGGCCGTTCGGCAACACCAGCAGCCTTGTGATAAATGCCGCAATGCTGCCAAGGTTAGAATCAGGAATGCTCGGCGACAGAGGCGTAATCGAATTTGCGACTGGGTCGTAATCAAACAGTTGCGTCGGAGGACTGAACAAACCGCTTGTGGGCCCGGCGTCCGCAGCAAAGACGACATGGCCGCTCGGTATCACCGCGCCGGGTGCATCGTCAGAACCAAAAAGAACCGATTTGCCGGCAAGCGAACCAAAGACATCCGGGCCGGGTGCCCACGTGTTGGTCGAGGGTGAGTACAGAGCGGTATGCCCGGTCGCACCGATACCAAAGATCTGCCCCTGAACTCCATTGCCACGAATTTTCAGGAACGGGCCAAGCTCGTATCCGATTGCGGCGCTGCTCAGGGCTGGAATGGTCCCGCGTGCAGAGCCGTCGCTCGGACTGATGCTCGACCACGTATGCGTGGTGGGATCGTAGGTCTCGGCATATTGACCATTCTGCGCGACGCTTTCGAAAAGGTCGTAGGTAAGTACTTTACCGCGGACCATCTTGACCCAGGTCTCCTCGTCGCTGCGATCTGGATAAACCTTGGATCCCGCAAACGACCACGAATTCGATGCGATATCGTAAAGGTAGGTTTGGTTTGTGAAAATCGACCCGGCGAGGATTTTCCCGTTCGGTAGCAACATCGAAGGATCATCTCCAAAGTACTGCTCCGGAAAGTCCGTTACGGGAGCCCACGTATTGGCCAGCGGATCGTACAACTCGCCCGTGTTCGTTATGTTCTGCTGGAGTGGGGTGCCGCTATATTCGCCGCCAAGAACCCAGACCTTGCCGCTCGGTAACACATTCAACGCAAAATACAGACGCGCCTTGCTCATCGGCGCCAAAGCGGACCAAGTGCCGTCCACATAGCTTCCGGTAGCGGAGGGGCTCAGGCGCAACCAGGTGTCGTAAGGATTTCCCTGCACCATGACTGTGCCGTCCGTCAACAGCACCATGGTCCCCACTCCACTGGGTGCAGCATTCGTCAGCTTTGTCCACGTTGCCGCGTGGCCTAACGTAGACCAGCCGAGCACACATACAATGGCGCAAGCAGACGCCTTGACCTTCGCCGCCTTAAGCACTCCATCAATTTCGATATCCATTGTGTTTTCCTAATCATTAGAACGACGTTGATTCGATTTCACCAGATAATGAACACCATCAACACCTGGCCGCTTCGGTGAATCTCTCCGTAGGAAAACGAGTTAATGTCCTCGACGACAGGCAACCACACCACGGCCAAAATGCGGTTTCTTGCCACGCGGAGAGCAGGTCCTTCAATGAAAAGAAGGATTGGAGAAGCCCATCGTTTATCTGTGCCGGGCAACGATGAGTGGTGCTGGGACGGGATGCTCGAGTGTTATAGCCACGCGGCGAGACAATATCAATCTGGGATTTTCGCCAAATCTTTGAGCACACGTCGGCGGATTCAGTTTTATCGAGCGGGTTGAGGCCGACAGCGATTACGACTCAACCCGGGCCTTTGACCTTGATATAACTTTCATCCATGCGCCAACTCCTGCCCACCGGGCGCTTGTGCTTGCGAAATGTCTTTTCGAAGCAGAGGTCAAACACAAACCGAAACCGCAAGGGGCCGCGGCGTGCGGCCCGGTTGCGGGCTTAACGCGTAGCGACATACATCACGATTTCAAAACCGAGGCGTACGTCGGTGTAGCTCGGAGTCGTCCATTGCATACGTGCTTTCTCCTTCGGTTGAAACAGCGGTTGGAACAGCGTTGCGCCGGCGGCCCGGCGAAATTTCATGCCCGGTGTCGACAGCAGCCGGCATCACGTGCGAAGCTAGGGCTAGCCCTTATGTAAATGGTGACCACCAGTCTTTGCCTCGTTCAGATTGAAACCGATTGCAGCAGTTCTTCCATTAGCGCCAATCGGTTTCGGCACAAACTGGAATTGGCAAAGACGTCAGTTCGTGGGCACCCAAGATTCAGGGTCGTCCTTGGCACGAAGAATTGTTTCCGCGTGCCACGCTCCACTGCTGAATGGGCCGAAGACGTGGACGGCCTTTCCGACCACGAGCGGAACGCTCAGGTGAGCCTGCTCGGCAGCCGAAGTGTCAACGAGCACAGGGGCTCCAGTCTGAGGTTGGATGGTTATTTGCAACGTGCCTACCGAAGTGACAATTCCGTAGATTTGGCTGGGCAGAGGTCCTGGCGGAGTAGCCGGGGGCGGGACTACGACCGGAGCGAGCGTCCCGCCCGGAGCGAAGATGTTCAGGGCTGCGAAGCTGGCCACAAAGACCTTGCCGTTGGCGACAGTGGGCACGATGTTGGCGTTGGCGCCGTGAGGCCAGGAGCCGGCGACGGACGAGAAGATCGGTGTTGTGCCACCTGAGGCGTCGAAGGCGTATAGCGTCACGTTGGCCGGCGCAGTAGTGGAGGTGGGGCGACCGACGGCCCAGATGATCGCGGACCCGGATGTTGTGCCGTTCGATGAAATCGTCGTGAAAAAGCCACCATCCTGGCCGGATTGGATGCTAGAAAACGATTTTTCCAGTTGCAGCGTCGCCGTTGCCGGAACCTTCCATAGTTTGATGCTTCTGCCGCCGCTGCTGACAACGCGGCGGACGCCGTCCGATCCCATAAAATACGATGGGCCGCACCAGCAGGAACCGAAATCGGCGATGGAACGCGCTCTGCCGGAGTCGTTGTGACCCATCGCGGCCCGGTCGATGAGGTACAGACGGCCGCGCTTTCCGCCGGCAACGAGCGTAGAAGCCGATTGTCCAGGGATGTCCGGTATAACCATGGCCCCACCGGCACCGAAATCGTCGTCCGTTTCATCTAGCAATGCGACACCATTAGGTGTACCTGAAGGGGTGAAATAGTCCTGCAAGGTGGTCAAGTCGGCAGAGAGCCTCACCACGCTTTCCTGGATGTTGTTTGGAGGAGCGTAGGTCGTACCAGACGGGTCTGAGTTCCCGGTGACAGCGTACAGCACCCCCGACGGACCTGCGGCAATGCCATACCCGGACATCCAGATGGATGACAGAAAAAAGGTGTTGGGTGAAGTCGACAGCTTGTCCATCAACTGATTCGCAGGCAGCGGTGACAGCGTGCTCGCCTTCCATCCCAACAACCAGCCTCTCGACTCATCGGCGCGTATGTCGCAAAAGCTGCCGAAAGCGGCGTAGACGTTTCCGTTCGCCAGAAGAAGACCGGCACGCTGGCGGCTGAACTGTGCGGCGAAATGGTGGGTCGTGCCGTTCGTCAGGGTATGCGAAGCCGAGACCGAGGTCGGAGAACCCGCTTTGTCAGCCAAGGTGGTGATGTCAAGAGCGTGGAGCCAATAGCTCGGCGTGCCGCCTACCAGCTTGAACGAGACCACATATAGCGTGTGGGTGCCCAGATCGATCACCGGCGTGGAGTTGATTCCCACGGTGGGGCCGTTGTTGCCACAGCCGCCGGGAAGCCTCGATCGCGGTACCGGAGTCCCGAGGTTCCGTTGGAGGAGCAGCTTGCCGGTGGAAGCCGAGTAGGCGTAAATGTTGTTGGCTCCGGTGGCGACGTATACGACATCCTGCGTTGTCCCGTTTACGCTCAACGCTGAAACAACCAATGGCTGCGCGTCGACCCAGTCGTTCACTGGGTCGCCGAGCTTGATTGCATGCGCGACGCCGAACGAACCGGCTCTGACGTTGGAAGGGGTAAGGGTCGTCTCGCTCGAATTCCAACCAGTACGATTCGTGTCGCCATGATAGGTCAACACGTTCGCGGACGTGGCCGCCAACGTATTGATCGGAGATGCCGTCGCGGCAGGAGCTAAGTCGGTGACTTCTGGAGATAAAGGCTGTCCAACTGACTGCCCGGACGCGACGGACATCCAGGCACCTAAAAAGACGGCGGCGAACAGATAGGATAGGAACGAAAAATGCTTCGCCGAAATTGCGCCGGATCCTTCGTTGTTAGGATTAAGCTTCGCGTTTTTCATGACAGTCCTGCCTTCTTTAAGGAGTTATGTAGCAGTTCGCTGGACGCGAAGATCTTCGCGTTTGATTAAACTTATTTCGTAAGCAATCCTGCGCCAGTCAGGACATAGGTGGCGTCCGCCATCCACCGTACGTTGGGTGCTTCGGCGCTGAATTGCCGGCGCACCGGTTCGGGCGCGCGCCGCGCACCCGGGTGCTGCCGCGTGGTGCGGGCCAGCGCCGCCGCCTTACGCCGCACAGACCGGCAAGGCGCATCAGGCGCGCCACGCGCTTGCGTCCGTGGTCACTGGCTGCAGGTTGTCGCACAGCACTTTGGCGGCGAGATCTTGTACCACCGCCCGTTGTGATAGTCCCGAAACATGCTCGAGGTTCAAGCGGTGCTTGAGACGCTTGTACGCTTCTTCTATTCGCCAGCGCTGATGGTAGAGATCGCCAAACTGGCAGGCCGGATAGCGTGCGCTGTCGAGTAAATTGGTCATCACGACGCGCACTTTGCCGGTGGATACGACGTGACTGCGTGACGGACCAGGCGCACGGTCAGCGCCATGGTGCGAACTGGTCGCTTTCAGGCGGCGTGAAGTGGCGCCGCAGCCAGGCGAATTTTTCCAGTCGGTGCTGATCTATGCGCCTGGCAGGCTGAACCCGAACTACATGATGAACGTCAACCAGACGCTGCGGTTCGTGCTTCAGTTAGGTCTCTCTGAGGACCAGACCGCCTCCGGGTGGGGTAAGTGGCAGTTGCTTCAAGGGCACGGCGTGCACCCCGCGCCTCAGCGACCGGGACGGCAGTTTCATCTGGGCAATGTGTGGACCGTCGACGGCGTCATCGCCCTGCAGCAGCAGTAGCAGCGGGTCTGGCGCAAGCGGTGTCGCCGAAGCGCCGCGACGCTCCAGTGTAGTGGCCGCTGACAGGGCGTCCGCTTCCTGGCAGGTTGATTCGAACGGGCAGAGTCCACTTCTGGCCGACCAGCGCCCGATGAATGAACGCGGGGGTTTCCTCCTGCGCAGCTCTCATGCAAAAGGCAAATCCCGACCCACTTCGGCCCGTCGTCTCATCGAGACGACAAATGCCGCTTCCAATGTACAACAGACATTCGCGTGGTTGACTACCCGCGCAGCAAACCCGGGCATTCCCGGCGGCCGTGTCAGTTGTGCGTTCGGGATTCGCATGATTACGCGTTCTTCACGAGAACCTCGCGCTATTAGGAAGTGCTCCGCGACATCTTGATGGGGACCAAAGGGAGCGCCCCAGGCTGGCCGCTTGGACGAAACAATGGGTCGCTCAATAATGAATTGTCAGCGGCTCCGGGTAGTTCTGCGTGAGCGAGTAGGTGCTTTCGGCATACCAGCCTTTTACCATGTGGAGTCGGTCGGGACGACTGGTGTCAGGCGCGCACTTGCCGTGTGCTACGTACGACCGAAGAGTGACATCCGTTGTGTGGGTATCGGGCGCCACGTACGCCGTCGCGTCAGCACCCTCTCTCACGACTATCGAAGGCCTTAATATGTCCGATGCATCGCCGCCCGCAGGAACGACCGGAGGGCCACTGCAGTCCGTAGTCGGATATCCAAGGGATGATGCCAACCACCCCCATTGATACTGGGATGCAGGATACTGGCCCCCGCTGTCAAACGGCCGCGAAATCGGTACAAGAATGGTCGCTCCGCTAACATGCAGAACGACGCCCGGGAAAAAACCGAGTGTGACCACTGGCCCGACATTCTTTCCTGTTGCGTCGAAGACCTTCAGGACGCGATGTTCCCCTTGTTTGCCGGCTTCCGGGCCGTCGGAGCGGTTGCCATCACCTCCGTACGACAGTGACGTTATACCCGAAGCGAGCAAAACAGCCACAAGCGATTTGCGCATTTGAAATCTCCCTTGGCGGTGACGGGGTAGGCGGCCCTAAGGTCCGTGCTCCTTGCCGCCGTCGAGTAGTGCTACCTTCCGGCGCGCCAGTCCGATGTACGAGTCGAAAGAGTGGCTGTGCCAGATGGTTAGCGATAGGTGCTGAGTCAAGCTGACACAAGGCGCTTTATGAACGGGCGCTCAATCATGAATTGTCAGCGGCTCAGGGTAATTCTGCGTGAGCGAGTAGGCGCTTTCGGGAATCCAACCTTTATCACTGATGGAGGGGGGCACCCTGGGGTAGCATTGGGCCGGGGACCCTGCCCGATACGTCAGGGCAGTGATATCCGCTGAGTAGGTGTCGGGCGCGATGTACACCGTTGCGTCAACACCCTGTCTAACGACTACTGAGGGCCTCAATGTCTCCGTTATATCGCCAATGATTAACGGGGGCCCACTGCAGTCAGTACTCGAATAAAAACTGATGTCATCGGAGAATTTGCCCGACCACTTATATTGGGACGCAGTAATCTGGCTACCGCTGTCGGATACCCGTCGAATCGGTACAAGAATGGTGGCTCCGTTAACATCGAGAACGACGCCTGCCGCCGAGCCCGCGGCGACCAGTGGCCCGACACTCTTTCCTTGAGCGTCGAAGACCTTCAGGGCACGATGGTCACCTCGTTCGCCCGTTTCCCGGCCATCGGCGCGGCTGCCATCGTGACCGTATGACAGTGACGTCACACTTAAAGCGAGCAAACCAGCCACAAGCGATTTGAGCATTTCACATCTCCTATATCGGCGACGCGATCAGACGGCCCCGGGGAACTTGCAGTCTTGCCGACACAAATTTTATCAACAGCGATCAATAATGAATTGTCAGCGGCTCCGGATTGTTCTGCGTGAGCGAGTAGGTGCTTTCCGCCTGCCAGCCTGGTACATTAAAGGGAAAGGGCGAAGATGAAACGCAATCGCCGTTAACCAATGACGACCTCAAGGTGACGTCCATTGAGTAAGTGTCGGGTGCCACGTATACCGTCGCGTCAGCACCCTGTCTAACGACTGAGGAGGGTCTCAATTTCGCGAATATGTCATCAATAACAGGAACCCCACTGCAGTCCGAAGTTGGATATTTAGCAGGGTTGAAGTCGCCAGCCCATTCATACTGGGAGGCAGAAATCTGACCACCGCTGTTGGACGCCCGCTGAATCGGTACCAGAATGGTGGCTCCGTTAATGTTGAGAACGACGCCGGCCGTCCGGGGAGGGCTCGAGACCGAGACCAGTGGCCCGACACTCTTTCCTTGAGCGTCGAAGACCTTCAGGACGCGATGCTCTCCACGTTCGCCATTTTCCCGGCCGTCGGAGCGGTCGCCATCGCCACCGTATGAGAGTGACGTTACGCTCAAACCGAGTAAAGCAGCCACAAGCGATTTGCGCATTTGATATCTCCTTTTGTCGGTGACGCGGTCAGTCGGCCCCGGGTGCCTGCGGTCTTCGCGTCCTCCAAGGAAGGGACGTTCCACGTGCCATTGATTGACGCGAAGCTCATCCGGGGCGGGCCAGCGAGCAGAGTGGTACGGGAAATGCGGTCGCCGCTTCCGGTGCGATCGGTGCGATCGGTGCGATGCGTCTCTCCTGCCGCCGTCGAGAAGCGTTACCTTTCTGTGCGGCGGTCTGACGGACGAGCAAAGAGGTCAATCGGATAGTTAAACATAGCTGCTGAGTCGAGCTAAGACAAGGCGGTTTGTGGCCTCTTCGAGGCGGCAAATAGTCGGCAGGTATTGTCGATTTTTTAATTGGCGCAGGCTAGACGCTTAACATAAGGATGACTGATTGTGCGGCAATGCGATCCAGCATCGACTGTCCGTTACGGTTTCCCACGCCTTCCCACGCCTGTTTGCGGGCCTGCCCTTCTATTGCGCCTTCGCGTGGTAGCGGCAGTGGCCAACTCAATTCCCCCAGCCGCCGTCTACGGCGGCACATCGGCGTCGCGGACGTGCCGCTGCTGGTCGGTTACGGATGGCACATTACGACCGCTCCTCTGCGTATGCTCCGACGTCGTGTCTGCTCTCGAATGCGAAAGAGACGTTCGAGCGTCCGCGTCGAGACACTCCCCAATGTCCCTGCATGGCCGGGAGTCGCCTCAGCCGGATCTTGAGGCGTGTGCCGCGCCTCACAGCGATCTAGTGAGGTTGACCCGGTTCGACGGACGGATTTGCAGCCTGCGATTTGATGCGATCTAACCTCCGTTGAGTGTTGAGTCGCGGGTTGTCCACGGGCGGGCGGCGGGTCGCCTCTCACGACCATGACGCTGCCCGCCGGTGGACAACCCGCAAGGCGATACGGTTTGCCTTTTAACGTTGAGGTTTTCGAATTCAAGCGGCGAACGATAGCCAATGCCGCTGTGTAAGCGGCGTACGTTGTACCAGCCCTCCAGGAACCAGAAGATGCGTTGCCGGGCCTGTTCACGAGTCGCAAAGAGTTCTCGCGAGAGTAGCTCCGCTTCAAGCGTGCCGAAGAACGATTCGCACATCGCGTTGTCGTACGCGTCGCCGGCCGTCCCCATCGACGGTTGCACACCGGCTTCGCGGCAGCGCCGTCCGAATGCAATAGAGGTGTATTGGCATCCCTGGTCCGAATGTAGAATTACGCCCTCGTGGCGTCGCTGCAGCAACGCCATATCGAGTGCGCGCAGCATCAGTTCGGTGTACAGATGGCTTGACATCGCCCAGCCTACAATTCGGCGACTGAACACGTCGAGGACTACGGCCAGATACAGAAACCCCTCGCCAGTCGGGATGTAGGTGGCGTCCGCCACCCACAGCATGTTTGTCGCCTCCGCGCAGAAGTGCCGACGCACCAGATCCGGAGCGCGCCGAGCCCCCGCGCGTTGCCGCGTGGTGTGTGGCCAGCGCCGCCGGCTCGCACCATGCAGGCCGGCCAGGTGCATCAGACGTGCGACCCGCTTGCATCCCACATGCACGCCTTCCCACGCGAGCTGCGCATGGATACGTGGCGCCCCATATGTGCCGCGTGAATTCGCATGCAGCGTGCGGATGCGCTCGAGCAGTTGCGCATCGCTACACGAGCGTTTCGATGGCTCACGCACCAGCCATGCGTAGTAGCCGCTCGCGGAGACCCTGAGCAGCCGTGCCATCGTGGCAATGGGCCACCTGGCCCGGTTCGCTCTCATGAATCCGTACCGCCCTTCGGCGGAACGGCTCCCGTCTCCCTCGCGAACCAGGCCGCGGCCTGCGAGAGAATGTCCCTTTCCATCTTCAGTTGCCGGTTCTCGCGACGCAACCGTGTGAGTTCCTGCCGCTCGGCCGTGGTCAGCCCGTCGTGACGCACACCCGCATCGCGATCGGCCTGCGCGACCCAGTTGTTGATCGTCTGTTCGGTCGGCTCGAACTCGCGCGCCAGATCCTCAGGCGTTCTTCCGGCCTTAACCAGCTCGACCATGTGAGCCCGGAATTCCACAGGGTATGGGGTACGATGCCTGCCCATTTTCGACACCTCCTGATCAAAAGCATAGGTGTCCGTTTTCGCGGGTCAACTTCACTAGCGCTTCTGTCTGAGCAAGTCAAATTGGCGCTGTTGTCTCAGCGAATTCAGTTCGCGCTGCTGCCTCAGCAAATCCAGGTCGCGCTGTTGTTTCAGTAATTGGAGTTGTTCGTTCTGGAGTTCGATCTGTTGCTTCTGCGCTTCCAATTGCGCTCTATAGGCCCCCATGTTTTGGTCAGCCAGCGCTCCCTGCGGGTAAGTCTGCGCGTAGGTGATGGAACAGCCAGCCGCCAATGTCGCAGCAACGATAAGTGCTTTCATGATGCCCCTCGCACGGATGCTCCTTTGAAATATCTTAGGCCAGAAAGACCGGGCATCGGCGGGACCGACGTGGCTATCGGCGTCGTGCCTGGATCGGTGATTGCGTATGTTGAGCGAGCGGCGTGCTTTTCGCAGTGGCAACGAGAGGCCGGGATCGACCCAATCCGGTCGGCCAGCCGCAGACTTCGAACGGCGGCTCTTCGAGGATGAGCGGCCGCACACGGCCACAGGCATTCCCCGTTCAACCGCCTCGCGCAGGCAAGATTCTCGACGCCCCGCCACTCATCCGCAGACGCGATCCTGGTCTTGGAAGCGTTGCATCCAGTAGGGGAAGGGCACTGACCGTTCAGATACTTTATCGAGCCGCGCGCACTGTTCGGAGGTTAATGCGAGATTCTGCGCATCGAGGTTAGCTGCGAGCTGCTCGCCCGTGCGGGCTCCGACGATGACAGAAGTAATCTGCTCGCGCGCAAGCAACCAGCCTAATGAGACTTGAGCTGGAGTGGCCGCCAGTTCGTCGGCGAGTTCACGCAATACTTCGAGGATCGGCTCCGCTCTGACCGTATCAACCGGAGGAAAGTCGAGCTTCGCACGCCGCCCGGCAGCTTCGCCATTCTGCGAGTACTTGCCGCTCAGATAGCCACCTGCGAGCGGACTCCAGACCAGAAGGCCCATTCTGTTTGTCGCTGCACCGGCATGATTTCGTGTTCGATATCGCGGCTCGTCAGCGAATAGTGCACCTGATTGCTCGCGACATGAGCCCGATCGGTACGGGACGTTATGCCGACGGCCCGCTCGAGATCGGCTGCACTGAAATTGCAAACGCCAATGTGGCGGACTTTGCCCTGGGTGACGAGGTCGTCCAGCACACGAAGCGTCTCGTCGACCGGAACAAGCGCGTCGCGGTCATGCAACTGGAACAGGTCGATGTGATCGCGACCGAGTCTCTTCAAACTTGTCTCGACCGAGCGCATGATATGCGAGCGGCCCAACCCCACTTCGTTCTGGCCGGGGCCGGTGGGTAGCCGAACCTTGGTCGCGACGAGCATTCGATCTTCGTCCAGCCCCAGCGCTTTCAGCACATGGCCCACGACCTCTTCTGAGCGACCCTGCGAATAGGCGTCCGCCGTGTCAATCAGGTTGACGCCGCGTTCCACGGCCATCGCGACGAGCCGGGCGGCCTCATCGCTGTTCAAGCCGGCAATATTGCCCCAGATGCCCGAGCCAGCACCGAAAGTCATTGCGCCAAGGCTCAGCCGTGAGACGCGTAGACCAGTTCTGCCAAGCGTGCTGTATTCCATCGTGTATTCCTTGTTTGAACGTAAACCTGATGCATCGGGAGAGTCAAGCCCAGAGTCCAAGCGTCGCCGTATCGGCTCTGGTCAGATTCGACGCGACACAAGCTCGCCCAGAACGGTCTCCAGTTCGACGTGGCCGCGCAAGATTTCGTCAGAATCGCTTTCGAAATCGATCCAGCCGTCGTTGAAGCCGTCCAGCATGCGCATGCGGGGTAGAGGATGCTTCATGCCCTGCCTGTGGAACAGCGCTTCCCACGTCTGCCTTTCGACGACTTCCGCACGTACCTGACGGCGCAACACGCCGGCGAAAGCCAATGCGAGATCGTTGGGACTCACCCGGCGTGGACCTTCAAGCTCGACGACGCGCACACCGCGCCTTGCCTGCTGAAGCAGTTCGGCAGCAACGCGGCCTACGTCCGCAGTGGCGACCATCGGCACCGGCTTGTCGAGCGGCTGCAGGTAACTGGCAATGACGCCATCGTCGCTTGCAGACGCAACATCCCATGCGGCGTTCTCCATGAACCAGCCAGGGCGCAGGAACGTCACCGGCATCGGCATCTCGCGCAGTGCCTGCTCCATCAGCGTGCGCTGGGTGAGCAGGTTGACCTCGTCAGCCTGTGCGCCGATCGTCGAGAGGCAAACGACATTTTCGGGTCGCGCCTTCAGGAGTGCTGCGGACACGGCCTCAATCACCGTGCGCGCTTCAGGAAACCCGGGCTCCGGATCGAACTCCGAAGGCGGCAGGATGAAAACGCCCGTCGCGCCTTCGAACGCGGCGGCGAGCGACGAAGGGTCTTCCATGAAAGCCGTCGCGATCTCGCAACCTCGCTCTGCCCACGCCTCTGCCCGCGTCGCATCGCGCACGACTGCGCGCACCGGCTGACCAGTAGCCAGCAGTTCGCGGGCCAGTGCGCCGCCCACCTTGCCGGTGATTCCCGTGATTGCATACATTGCTCGTTCTCCATGTGTGGATATATCGGGTGACGCAGTGTGGATGTGCCGACGGTCAACCACTCAGGCACGACGCAAACCGTCGTAAAACGCCTACTCGAACTGTCCGTAGAGGTTCACGACGCGCGCATCGTAGAAGGGCAGCATCTGCGTAAAGAGCGATCCGGCGACCCGCTTGACCGGATCCACCCAGAAGTAGGTGTTCAACAGCCCAGCCCAGCTCACGCTGCCTGCGCTTCGTCCGTGAAGTCCTTGCTCTGTATTGATGTCGAACGACAGCCCCCACTTGTGCGCTGTGCCCGGAAACTGATCGAAGCTGTTCGACCACGACGGCTGCGCCGTCCTCATTTCCGCGACCTGCAGTTCGCCAAGGTGATTGCGGAACATCGTCGCGACGGTGTCGGCGCGTAGCACGCCTTCGCTGCGATACGTGCCGCCGTTCAACAGCATCTGCAGGAACGACATGTAGTCGCGCGGCGTGCTGAAGAGTCCGCCTCCGCCCATGAAAAATTTGGGGCGCTGGTTGATCTCGAATGGCTCGGGCGCAAGTGAGCCGTCCGCTTGACGCCTGTGCATGGTCGCGACGCGCTGCTTCTGCGCGCTGTCGATGAGGAAGCCCGTGTTGCGCATCCCCAGCGGATCGAAGATGTGCTCGCGGAAGTAGATTTCCAGCGACTGATCGGTCACGGCCTCGACCAGTTTGCCGACCCAGTCCATGCTGATGCCGCACTCCCAGCGCTCGCCCGGGTCGAACTCAAGCGGTGCCGCGAATGCACCGTTCATCGAATAGCCGATGTCCGGCATACCCGTCACCCTCTCGTACCGGCTGAGCTCGTCGCTCCAGATGCTGTACGTAAAGCCGGAGGTATGCGTCAGCAGATGTCGCACCGTAATCGCATTGCGCGCAGGACGCAGCTTCGGCTGCCCGTAGACGTCGAATCCGTCGAGGATTTGAGGCGACTTCAACTGCGGCAGGATCTCGCCCGCAGGTTGATCGAGCCGCAGTCTGCCCTGTTCGATGAGCTGCATGCACACGGCTGCGGTGATCGCCTTTCTCATCGACAGGAGCCAAAAGACTGTGTCAGGACTAATGGCCTCGCCAGTGCTGGCATTCGCCCGGCCACACGCTCCCTCGTAAACCAGTCCGCGGCCCGTTGCGCCCATGGCGACAACACCGGCAACCGTGCCGTCGTCCACCGCCCGTTGCAGGCATTGATCGATCGAACTGTAGGCCGGGTGATGGGCCAGCGCGGCGTCGCCAGGCGCACGCTGCGATACCGCCCGCGCGTCGCGGCTTGGGAAGCCACCAAGTGTCGCAAGAGCCAGCAGGCTCGACGCTCCTTTCAGGAGGCGACGACGATCCGTTTGAACTGCCATTTTCAGTTCCTCTTCGAATGAATGAATCGCGGCATTACAGTGCTTCAGTGATAGGCGAACAACGCGCTCCGCGACCGGTTCCCGTTAATGCGTCCAACGGTCGCCAGGGCAACGATGCAAATAGGGTGTGCATGGCGACTTCCTTTCGATTGGCGAGACCGGATGTCTCGGTGAGGCGTATTCTGGACAAGCACCGAACGAAACAAAATGACATGGATGTCATCAGATAAGTGACAACACGTCACTGATTTGGCATGATCAAGGGAGACGTCCGGCACTGCTGCGCGGCGCAGCGTTCGCCTTCAGTTGGTCGGTCGTGCTCTGCAACTCGTATTAACTCGAGCAACCATGAGATCCAGCAGCGAGAAGCTTTCCGGCAGCATTAGCGTGTTCGCCGCCGTAGTGGATGCGGGAACGTTTGTGGCCGCTTCGGAGGTGATAGGAATGACGCCGCCGGGCGTCAGTCGGGCGATTGCGCGGCTGGAAAAAAGGTTGAACATCCGGCTCTTCAGCCGAACAACGCGCTCCGTCTCCCTGACTGAAGAGGGCCGCCGCTTTTACGAGCAGGTCATGCCCCATCTCGCCGGGCTTGAGGAAGCAGCGGCCGCTGCGGCAGGTGGCGCCGCCGCTGTGCGTGGAAAACTAAGGATCAATCTGGATCCTGTCGTCTACCGGACCATTCTTGGGCAACAACTCGATGCGTTCATGGACGCACACCCCGAACTCGAAATCGAGTTCATCGCGCGAGACAGTCTTGGCGACCTCGTCATGGATGGGTTCGACCTCGCCGTGCGATTCGGCGAACCCAAAGCGTCTACCCTGATCGCGAGAAAGCTGCTCGACACCCGCATTGTGACGGTCGCAGCGCCCTCGTACGTTGCTCGCTGGGGACGGCCGGCAAAACCGGCGGACCTTGAAAGTCGAAGCCACAGATGCCTTGAATTTCGCAACCCAGAGACAGGCAAGCCGTTCCAGTGGGAATTCCATCGCAAGCGAAAACGCATTGTGGTTGACACTCAGGGACGACTCACTGTCAACGATCCGGGTGCCCTGCTCAACGCATGTCTCGCCGGTTCCGGCATTGCGCAGATGTTGCTGCTCGGTGCCGAGCCCCTGATTGCCGACGGCCGATTGATCAATCTTTTTCCCGAATGGGTAGACGAACGGTATCCGTTATACGTCTACTACGCATCCCGGCACCACGTGCCGGCAAAGACCCGAGCTTTTCTTGACTTCGTGGTCGAACTGACGGGCAATCACTAGCGCGTCGGCACGCGCTAGTGCAGTCGCGGCGGACTGGCAAGGCAATATCGAATGGCCGGTTACGTGTGGGTTGCGGTCTGCCATGATCAGATTACGAACGTCCAGTTCTGGCCCAGATTGTGTCAAAACGCATTTTGGAGCGCTAGAATTTGCCATCCGATAGCGAAGGATGAGCAAGATGAAACGGTTCGTTCAAGGCGACAATCGTACGCAAAGCTTTCTCCTCCCCGAAGCCCTCGATGACTACGTGACGGACACCAATCCCGTGCGCGTAGTTGATGTCTTTGTCGATGAGCTTGATCTGCATAAGCTTGGGTTTGAAGGCGTCGAACCAGCATTGACCGGTCGGCCGTCGTATCACCCCGAGGTGATGCTCAAGATCTATATCTACGGTTACCTGAACCGTATTCAGTCGAGCCGCCGCCTTGAACGCGAGGCCCAGCGCAACGTCGAACTGATGTGGCTTACAGGCCGCCTTGCACCGGACTTCAAGACCATTGCGCGGTTCCGTAAAGACAACGGCAAAGCGATCCGTAGCGTCTGCCGTCAGTTCGTCATGCTATGCCAGCGTCTGGACCTCTTCGCCGAAGCGATCGTTGCGATTGACGGCAGCAAGTTCAAGGCGGTGAACCACCGTGACCGTAACTTCACGAGCGCGAAGCTTGAACGACGCATGCGCGACATCGAGTCAAGTATTGCTCGCTATCTTGAGGCGATGGACACAGCGGATCGTCAGGAGCCTGCAATCGCGAAGGTCAGGACGGAGCGACTGCAAGACAAGATTGCGGCCTTGAAGGAGCAGATGCGAGGCCTCAAGGAGATCGAGGTCCAACTCAACGCAGCACCCGACAAACAGGTATCGCTCACGGATCCAGATGCCCGTTCGATGAAGACTCGAGGTACGGGGGTTGTTGGTTACAACGTGCAGACTGCAGTTGACGCAAAGCACCACCTGATCGTCGCGCACGTCGTTATCAATGATGGGATCGATCGTGATCAGTTGACGTCAATGGCGAAGCTTGCCCGTACAGAGATGGCCGTGGACAAGCTCACTGCAGTTGCGGACCGGGGCTACTACAAGAGCGAGGAAATACTCGCATGCCATGAGGCTGGAATAAGCGTGCTCGTTCCGAAACCGGTGACATCGAGCGCAACGGCTAATGGCCGCTTCGGCAAGGATGACTTCATTTACAACGCACAGACGGACGAATATCGGTGCCCGGCGGGCCAGCGGCTAATCTGACGATTCTCAACTGTTGAGCGCGGTCTGAAGATCAGTAAATACTGGAGTTCAAATTGCCAGCAATGCTCACTAAAGGGGGATTGCACTCCAGGCCCTCAACGTCGCGTGGCACGCTGGGAACACGAAGATGTTCTCGATGAGATGCAGGCGCGACTTGATCATGCGCCTGAGATGATGCGCATCCGGCGACAGACTGTCGAGCATCCGTTCGGGACGATCAAGGCATGGATGGGCGCCACTCATTTCCTGACACGGACCATCGAGCGGGTGAGCACAGAAATGAGCTTGCACGTGCTTGCGTACAACATGAAGCGGGTGATCAAGCTACTCGGTTCAGAAGCGTTGATGACAGCGATGCGGGCGTGAGCCCTGTTGGGAGGTGCTGCGCCTTCGCAATACTTTCGCTGTGATTTGACGCTCGGATCGCCGCAATCGAAAAGTCGAGACCTGCGTCAAGCCAGGTTTCGTTAATTCCCAGTCGCTGCCCGTTTTGACCCGCTCTGGGCCATCGTGGCGATCGTGGCAAGCGCTTCGGCCTGGCGCATCACGTCCGCCTGCAGTCGGTGCGCCTTGTGGTGCGAATGCAGCATCAGGCGGTTCCTTGTCGACGGGTTCATGACTGCATCGGCATGGCTTCGCAGACGCCATGCGGTACGAATGTCTGTTCAAGGCGACGCAGCGCGCGCAGTTCCATCCCGGCCGCTTCGTCGTCGAGCCATTGCGCTACGCGGCCGAGTGTGGACTTGCTCGATCCCGTCGCCCTCGCGATGGCACGCAACGAGAAACCGTCGCGGTACTTCTTCGGCACGTAGCGCCGCCAGATCAGCGAGGACAGCGCGGCGTGATTCGTGATCGGCGCGACCGGCGCCAGCCACAGCATCAAACCATCGACGCCAATGCCCTTGATGCGTTCAGTCGGCGCGAAGCGAGCCAGTATCACGCAGAGTTCCGGGTACGGCAAGCGGGTCTGTACGGCATCGATGATCATCGCACACTGGCCGTGAATTTCATGCCGCGTCAGACCGCTGAAGTTCACCGTCGATGATCGCGTGCCGATCATTCTCGCCAGCGTGGATGCCTGCTGGTAGGTCAGCACCGGCATGCACTCAAGCATGTGGATCAATGCGCCGCGCAACGATGACGGTTCCGAGACCGGCAGCGCGCCGATCAGGAACGATACGTGAAGCGCAGTCGGCGTATCGAGAAAGACCGTGTTCATGTTCCACCTCATGTTTTCCGCTTCCACTCGCGGTTCTCGGTCGAGCGTTCAAGCATGCGGTACTTGCCCGAGTCCACGCCCGCCATCAGCAGCACGCCGATCTGATGCGCGTACACGTTGACCACCTCGGCGAGTACCCAGCGGTACTGCGGTGCATCGGGATAGAACTCAAGCACCGCAACCAGATCACCGGATTTGGGTTCAACCATCGTGTTCATGACCCGTCCCTTCGTACTGCCCGATCCATGCGAGCGCGGCGGCGTGCGCCTCGCGCCATGACTTCGACGGATGATCGCCGCGCTCGATGCCCTGCCGGTACGCGCGACCGATCCATGCGCGCAGGTTGTTCGGCAGTGCGTACCAGTGCGCGCGACAGCCCCACATCGACTTGCAAACCGGAATATCGCATCCGGGCCACAGACACCTGTGCATCACTGTTCCCCTTTGCGCTTCAGCGCCTGCGCAACGATGTCCGGCAGTTCGTGAACGAGGTCCGTTCCCTGCGGGGCATCGACCACGATGCCGATGCGATAGAGCGCAGTCGTGCGCGCGACGAGCCACACGTCCAGCTGCTCCAGCACATTGGCGATCGTCATGCGTTCGTCCACCGTCAGCGGCCGCTCCGCGTTCAGCAGCAGTTCGACCTGCTGTTCGACCCATCGGCTCATAGCCGCTCCACGTCAAAAACGTCATACGGCACTTCGTCGAAGTCGAGCATCGACTGCTGGGCCTGTAACGGCTCGACGCGGATCTCGGCGCGCGGGTTTGCCCGGTCGATGCCGTGCAGGATGAATTTCTGCCGCACCTGCCGGTCGTTGATGTACACGCCTTCGCGCAGGCACTTGCGAACATCGGGGTGGCCCTTGCGCTTCACGGTCTGAAACTTCGATTGCAGGCAATCGAGCACCACCGACTCATCGAGGTCGGGCCGCTCGCTCGCGTAGAAAATCCGCATCGTCACGCGCACCGGACCGGTGAGCGCCACGCGCGCCGACTTCGGAATCTGCTTCATCGCCGAACGCTCGTAGTCGCGCGCCTTGTCCGACTTGATCGACATTGGCCGCGTCTTGATGCCGCCCCACGCATCGCGCATTTTCCGCTCGACGATCTCGCGCGAGTTGGCCTTGCTCGCGGGCTCCCCAAGGATCGTGAACTCGATGCGCATCATTCGCCCGCCTTCATCGCGCGGAACAGCGCGAGCCCGAAGATCGCCACGCCGAGCGCATAGCCCGCGGGGTGACTGCCGAAGTACGCCGCCACGATGCTGGCGGCGCCGCAGACAGCCTGCACCACGTCGATCCAGCGTTTGTCGCTGATGCTTTCCATGATCGCCTCACTCGTCGTCGCTGCCGGGTTCACGTTCGTGGCCGTTGATGTGCTGGCCGTGTGTACGGTTGTAGCTCTCGATGGCTTCCTTCGCAAAGCCGATCTGATGCGCCGTGATGTGCTCGCCGTCCTGCGCGCGTTGCAGCAGCCGGAACGCCCAGCGGATGCCACCGCCTGCCGGTGCGCCGTGCTCGCGCAGCAGACCGCCCGCGATCTCGCGGATGCGGGCCAGCTGCTCGCGGGCCTGCTCGGGCGAGGTACGCCGCTCGTCGGTGAGTGCCACGCGGTTCGGCTGGTACATCGCCGGCTGCGGCCGGCACAGTTCGATAAAACGCGGCAGCGTCGGCGGATAAGGTGGTTCGTGAAAGAGCGCGGCCACGCCACGACGCAGCGCGTCGTCGCTCTGGCCTGCAAGTCCTTCGCGCCACGTCGCCTTGATCTCGTCGATCTCGCCGTCGCGCCACATGTCGGCGAAGCGCGAACCGTAGAGCGACGCCATGCGGCTGAACAGCCGTTCGATCCAGTGCTCAGGAATGCTTCGCAGCATGACCGATCTCCTTCGCGGGCACGTCGATGACTTCGCCGGTATCGCGCGACCTGCGCGAGCGGCCCGTGAGTCCTTCGACCGTGCGCTTGCGATCCTTCGACCGTTCATCGAATGCTGGCGATGAGCCATGTCCGTTCGCCTGCTGCGGTTCACGCTGCCAGCGCTCGAGGATCGAGCAGACGTAGGCCACGGGAATCGCTTCGTGCGGATGTACGCGGTGCGCTTCCTCGCAGGCATCGTTGACGACTTCAGGTGTCACGCCTGCATCGGCCAGGGCGACGATGCGCGGATTGGACGGCTGCGCACCGGTGATGTTCGCCTGCCGCATCGCGAGCGTGATCGACGCGGGGCCGGTGGGTGGGTGGGTGTCGGATGCGCGCACTTTGCGCATGCGCGCGGATGTACCACTAACCCCACTACTACCACTGGTTCTTTCCTTTTCCTTTTCCCTTTCCCTTTCCCTTTCCCTTTCCCTTTCCACTTCCACTTCCTTTTCCGTCCGTGAGTGTTCAGTGAGTCGTGCATGAGTGCGACCGGTAACAGTTTTTTTTCCATGCTTTAGCGAATCGAGCAAAGCCTTATCCGGCAGGGGATAGATGGGCTTCGAGCGCCTGTTGATAACCTGATGCTTCGTGAAGGTCGGAATATGCAGGAAGCGCTCTCCGGTATCACTCACTGAATATTCAATGAGCAATCCCTGAGCGATCAGTGAAACGATCAGCGGCTCGACATCGACACCGGCATCGTGGCGGCTCGGAAAGGCCTTGTTCTTCAGCGCCTCGGGATCGCGCGGCAGGTTGCCGTGATCGTCCGCGAAGTTCCACGTTGCGATGAAAAGTAGTCGCGCAGCGTGGTTGACGCTCGCCACCTGCGGATTGGTCCAGAAGTCCGGCTTGATGGTGCGGATGCGTGGCATTGCAGTCCCCGTTGATCACGACTGCGAGAACGGCAACGGTGCGACCTGCATCAGCGCACGACCGCGCGCTTCCTGATCGCGCAGTTCGTTTAGCATGAAGTCCATGCTTACGCGCACCATCTCGTAATCGCGCATGAACACCTTCGCCGCGCGTTCGTAGTCGGCGAGCGTCAGCGGCGGGTGATGACGCGGATAAAATGTGAAGCGTGATTCGCACTTCGAAACATGTATCTCGTCGATAACGACGCTGTTGCGGCTCTTACTGGTCATCGCTATTCTCCCTGTTCTGATCACGTAGAACCTGCACCGCCGCATCTTCGTAAGACATGCCGGTTGCGGTATAGGCACGGACCCGGATACGAAAAGCAGAGTTCTTCTCGTGCTTTGTTGCTGCCCGGGAAATATTGCGAATTTCACGTTCCTCGGCTTTTGCAAGGTCATCGTCGGTCATCGAACTTTGATGAATCACCGTGCCATCGCCGCATTCGAACGTAGTCAAACGTAGATGCTCGCGCAGGCTTTCTTCGGAGAACAGCCGCAGCTGATCAAGCGTAAGCGCTGCATCGTCGGACGTGCGGGCGATAAAAGAGTCAACGATGTCGCTCGCGACAATCGACTTCGCATAAGTCGCGGTGATCTCGTCCCGGCCGAGGAACACTGCCAGATCGGTCGCAAGGGTATCGCGCGGTACGCGCTCGCCTTTTGCCGCGTCGATCAGTTCGTGAAGTTTCGGAGTGCATCGGTCAACAAGTTCCCGAAGTACCGCTTTTGCCTGATTCGGATGACGCTTGCTCATTCCCGTTCCCCTTCGGTAAGTTTGGCTTTAAGGTTGACAAACACCCCGATCCATTGATCGATGTCATCGGCAAGGCACGCAGTCTTGAATGCCTCGGGGCGGTCGCGGTAAGCCTGGACCAGTAGATCGCCCTGCGCCTTGTCGATAAGACCGATACGGGTCGCAAGTTCGCTGATCGTTAATGCCTTGGAACGGATCAGATGCTCGTGTTTCTCGTTGCGCTCGCGTGCTTCGGATTCGGCCGATGCGAGTGAAAGCGTCTGTTCGCGAACAAGCTGTGCAAGGTCGGGGTGTGCAGCATCGAGCGCATTGAATCGTTCCTCGTTGCTTTCGCCAGCACGTTTGCGCTGCTGCGCTTCGTTATACGCATCATCGAGACTCATCTTGCCGTCGATGATCGGCTGAACCATTTCAGGGCAATATGCGAGAACGGCGCGAGCTAATGAAATGCGAGCTACAGAAAACTGTTTCGCATCGAAAGAGTTTTGTTTTTTGCCGCGCCCGCCCTTATTCGGTTCGGGAAAGCGCACTGCAATCAGCATTGCCTTTTGTCCTTTCGTCAGGTCGCGCCGTTCAAGGTTGGCGTCGGCGATAAAGGCGTCCTGATCGTCGCCCTTGAGCATGATCGTGTGCGGCTTCACGCCAGCACGCTGACACGCCGCGATGCGGTTTCGACCGTCGATTACACACAGTGTCGGCGCGGCGCCTTCGGCCACGACTGCCCTTCGAGTTCCGGGTCGTCGGCATCGACGATATAGCCACGCGGCGGCCGCGCCAGCTGACGCGCGAGCATCGCCCAGCCCTTCAGATGATCGGGGCGCAGCGTGACCGGACTGACGTCATCGTGGTAGACCGCCGCGACAATGAACGGCACGTATTCAAGCGGCACCCTGCGCGTTTTATGTAACCAGCGGCTGATATCTTTCGCCTCAACGCCAATCGCCCGCGCGAGCAGTTCCTGCGAGCCGGTTAATTCAATGGCGCGGATTAACGCGCGCATGCCGGGATAGGCACTCGCAATAGCGAGCGCTTCAATGGATCGCGTCATTAGGATTACTCCCTGTCTAATGCCCGATGCGGTTTGAACTGCGATTGAACGATATGCCACCGACCCGTGACGTTCAACCCTTCGCGAAGTCGCAAATGGCCGTATAAAACGGGGACAGTCCGGGCGTGACTGCACCCCCTTGACAGGAACCGGAACACTTCAACCACGCGCCTTTGCCGGGAAAAAACGTTGTCAAAACGTTGTCAAAACGATGTCAAAACGATGTCAAGTAGTCTTTTTCCGCCAGCCCGAAAAAAAATATATGGCTTGAACTGCACTACTTTCCACACCTAAATTCCCACTCACGTTCAAAGCGAATCGCAATGCAGGTAGTGGCATCCGGCAGGGAGGGAAATAAATGAATGCGCGCGAAGAATGGCTAATTGAAAGGCGAAAAGGAATTGGCGGTTCTGATGCACCCGCCGTATGCGGTCAGAGCCGCTATCAGACTGCATTCGAAGTGTTCCTTGAAAAGACCGGACAGGCACCGCCTGAGCCTGAAACCAATGAAGCGATGCGCTTCGGTCAGGCAATGGAAGCGATCGCCGCGCAGATGTTCAGCGAGCGCACGGGGCTGCGGCTGCGGCGGAAGAACTCGATCATCCGCCACTCGCGCTGGCCGTTCATCGCCGCATCGGTGGACCGTCTCGTCGAAGGTCGGCGCGAAGGCTTCGAAGCGAAGAATACCTCGTATGAGTACTGGAAGTACTCGGGCGACTGGGGTGCGGAAGGCACGGACCAGGTGCCGGTCGAACATCTGATCCAGACGCAGCATTACCTGCTCGCGACCGGGTTCGAGCGCTGGCATGTGGGCGCGGTGGTCGGTGGAAACAGTCTGAAGTGCTATGTAATCGAGCCCGATCAGGAACTGCACGAACTGATCCTCGAGGCCGAACACACGTTCTGGGAACACGTCGAGCGCCGCGAGCCGCCCGACATGGATTATGACCATCCACACGCGATCGGACTGCTAAAGCGTCTTTATCCCGGGACGGGCGGCGGCGTAATCGATCTGCCTGCCGACATTCAGGCGTGGCATCAGGTGCGCCTCGATGCGGATGAACAGATCAAGGCGTATCAGGCGGTGAGCGACGGCGCCCGCGCGCACATCCTGCATGCGATGGGCGAGGCGGCTATCGGGCGGCTACCGGATGGCGGTCAGTACCGTCGCAAGATTATCCATCGCGGCGAGTACACGGTAGAAGCCTGCGACTACACGACCCTGACTTTCAGCAAACCGAAGGCGGGCGACACGAAGGAGAAAGCCGAATGAGTACCGCGATTCACGAAGTACAGGGCGAGCGTTTCACGCTGAACGCCGCCCTGATCGAACAGATCGATCACCTTGCCGGACTGATGGCGAGCGCGGGTCCGGCCGTCCCTGCCCATCTGCGCGATAACAAGGGCGCCTGCTTCGCGATCATCATGCAGTCGCTGCGCTGGGAGTTCGACCCGTACATGGTGGCCTCGAAAACGCACATCACCAAAAGCGGCCTGATCGGTTATGACGGGCAGCTGGTCGCGGCGGTCGTGATCGCCCGCGCGCCGATCATCGCGCGTCCCGACTATGAATATCTCGGCGACTGGTCGCGCGTGCTCGGCAAGATCGAACAGCGCAAGTCGGACAAGGGCGGCGAATACTACGTGGCGACCTACACGAAGAAGGACGAGGAAGGGCTCGGCGTGATCGCGCGTGCGACCTTTCGCGGCGAGACCGCGCCGCGCACCGTGCAGGTCATGATGGCGCAGGCCTATCCGCGCTTCTCGACGCAGTGGGCGACCGACCCGCAGCAGCAGATCGGCTATCTGGCGATCCGCAAGTGGGCGCGACGCCATGCACCTGATGTGCTGCTGGGCGTCTATACGCCCGAGGAACTGGACTTCGATCCGGGACCACGCAACATGGGAACGGTCGACGAAGTGCCACGCGTGCTGCCTTCCGCATCACGTACCGACAGCGTGAAGCAGAACCTGAAGAAGAACGCCGCAGGCCGGCCGGTCGCGCTCGATGACGTGCTGCGCCAGATTCACGACGCGTCGAACGCGGATGAACTGACGGCGGCCGGTGAACTGGCTGGCAGGCTGCGCACCGATCGCGACAAGGAGATTGCGCGCACCGCCTATGCCGACCGGCTGAATGCAGCACGCGCAGCCGCGCATCAGGCCGCGAAGAAAAGCGACGACGAGGCGGGCGCACCGGCTGCGACCGAGCCGCCGCCGATGATGTCGTTCGCGCAGGTAATGGACGCATTGCAGGCGGCGACGACGACCGACGCGCTCGACGTGGCGGCCGACCTGATCCGCAGCGTACCCGAAGCAGGTCAGCGCGACGAACTTGAGGAGCATTACGTCGCCAGGCGCAAGGACATGGAAGGAGCATGAAGTCATGGACAACATCAGTATCGGGGACGGCTGGCAGGACTTCGCGGCCAACGTAATCCCGCTCGATGCGTCGCCGGGTCAGTACACCGACATGCGGATTGCCTTCTATGCGGGCGCGGTGCTGATACTGGAAACGACCGCGAAGATCGCCGAACTGGACGCAGCAATCGGCGTCGTGCTGCTGGAGCGCCTGCACGAAGAAAAGCGGGCGTTCCTGCGTGAGATGAAACAGCGCCAGCAGGTACCGCGAGGAACGTCATGATGAACTTCGACAACCACGAAGTGAGGCTTGAACACATCAACACGAGGATGGAACAGCACGGCGACGATGAAGTCCTCGCGCTCGATCTGAAGATCTGTTTCGATCTGGCGAACCGGTCGCTCGACCAGTTATCGCCGACGCTGCGCCACTCGTTATACGACCCCGACGACACGGGCGACATGCTCGACCCGGACAGCACCCCGCGCCTTCGTAATCCGCAGCTGGGCACGCTCAGATGGGTCGGTCGCTATGCGCCCGTGCTGTTCGTGTTTCACGATGGCGACGGCGAGGACGACGATCTGCGCTTTACCGATGCGAAGCTCGACCGGATCACGTTTGAGGCGAAGGACGGCGGCACCTGCACCTATACCACGCGTATTCAGGTCTATCCCGAAGACAGCAGCGTGACCGCGCGCATTGTCGATCTGCTGCACCGGCCGGATACGCGCGGCACGCTTGAAGCATCGGACGAAGCGCTCAACGGCAACAGCAACGGCGATGGGGACGAATGATGTCATCGCGCAGCAGGAAGGCACGCGCGAAGCCGGCGCCGGCCGCGCCATCAGCGGATGATGAAACGACGCTCGACGCGTTCCAGCCGGACTACGGCGCGACGTGCGAAGTCTGCGGACAGTCGCCGTGCGTGACCGGCGTCAAGGATGGATGTGTCATATATGCGTCCGGGATGTGCGGCGTCTGTACATTCGGTACGGCCGAAGCGCTCAATCCGGCCAACTGGTAGCCGACGCGCTACGCTTGCAAACCAGCCAGGACGCTCGTTCTGGATCGGGTCTGCGACGAGAAATGAGGTATAAACCGGTACATGGGAGGAACGAGTCATGAAAGAACCCACGCGAGACCCGAGTGCCCCGGTTCTCAAACACTGCACGGTGAGCGCACTTCAATGGGAAGGCTACACAATTACCGGTGAGGATGGCAGACCCGCGACACTCGCGGTTATTGACCAAGATGGCAAAGTCCTCGACGCGGGGCCAGAAGTAGCACAAGAAATCTGGGACTTGGCTATCCTATCGTACCGACAGGTCCTTGTCGGCGAAAGCCTATTACGGATCTACTCTACGCCCGAAGGACTCTTGCAGGATAGCGACGACGAATAAAAAGCGGCCCACGATAGGGGCCGCCTTATTATCCGAATTCGCTTGCGCTCATTTCATTCGAGGCGTGCGCGCCGGTTTGGGTAGTGGTTTCGACTTGCGCGTCCTTGTTGCCTCAATCAGTTCTCCGGTTCGCCGGTTAAATTCGAAGCCCATGACGACGCCGCGCTTCGAAGTTACCCGAACGGCCATATGCTCGCCATCGCATTCGAACCCCTTCGAGAAAACGTCGATGCGTTCGAACGTCTCCTGTACTAACCTACGGGTCTTCATCCTGGCATCGTAATCGAGCGCCATGACGTCCGAGACGAGGTCGGCCCACGTCTCAGCCGGTGCGGGTTGCGCAGCCGAATTGATGGATAGCTCGCGCTCCAGCTTCGTGATCGCCTGCATCAGCGTTCGCTTGTTCGTCTCAAGCTCGCGCAAGACTTCGCGAAACGTCGACGGTAGCGCGTCGCCATTCAGCATCTCGTCCTTGATACCCTTGAGCTTTAGGTCTGTCTTCGCGAGCGAAGCCCGCTTCGCCGTCAATTGCCTCATGAGCGGATCTGACTTGTCGTTGCCGGTGAACAGATGATTAAGATTCATCTGGTTTGCGCAGAACGTCATGATCGCCTTCTCAACCGGGACGCCGCTACAGCTCGCGCCGCCTCGACAGTCAGCCGCTCGATTGGCATACGAACCGCAGCGCAAGCGACGAAAGTTCTGATGCGTTGTTCCATCTGCTCGCGTTGTCGTAAGCGTCTGCCCGACCATAAGTTGGCGGCAGTACCCGCAATAGCACATCTTCATACCCGTCAGGATGGCAGGGACTTTACCTTTGCCTTTGCGGACGCCCCTCTTGTCGACGAGCAACTGTAGTTCGTCGAACTCGGTCTCGGTTATGAGCGGCGGATAGTAGCCCTTGAGCGTATAGGTCTGGCCGTCTACGACGACTACCTTATCGCCTTTCAACGCGGGATAGGTAATGAGCTTGTGGATTCTGACGACCGCGCGCTTGTCACTAATCGTTAGCCCTTCGGTCTCCATGCGGCGCGTGATCTCGACCGAACCGTGGCCCTGCCTATAGAGATCGATGATTCGTTGCATTGCAGCAGCCTTCTCGGGTACAAGCTCGAAACGCTTCGCTTCCGTATCGTAGAGAATCCAGATCGGGTCTGTGCCTTTGATCAGCTTTCCGTCCGATACGCGAATATGCCTCGGCTGTCCGATCAGTCCGTGATACTCGCCTTTAAGCCAGCGCTCGCACTTGTCCCGATACGCCCCGCGAGCGTTCGACGACTTGCGACTGCTCTCGTCGTACGCTCGGACCATGACCGCAAGCGCAAGGAATAGCGGCGATGGATCTCGCGCTAGTTCTTCACGGTTGTAGCGTACGCCGTCGTGCATCGTGACGATATCGACGCCGTAGGTATTCACGATGGCGTTGAACTGCGTCTGCGCGTTCTGCGCGCTCTGGCGGCTCAGGCGGTCGAGGTTTTCGACGATCAGCGTATCGCCGGGTACGACGTCACCGGCCTTGATACGCTCGATGAACGCGCCGAGCGCGCCGCCCTTCTTTACGTGCTCGCCCTTGTGAGCGGACTTGCCGCGGTCTTCCATGCGTAGCGAGCGATCGAGTATCAGACCGTGCTGTTTGGCCCACGCTTCGGCGTAGGCATCCTGCCGTGCGATCGAGCTACCGTCTGCCTGCTGTAAACTGGAAAAACGGGCGTATGTATAGATTCGTGGCGTGTTGCTTATCGCGCTTTGCGCTTTCGTTGACATTGTTCATCTATCCTGTGGCGTACTAGGTGTATTGAGCAAATCTATTCGCGGCAATCGAGCTTCGTTGAACTCATCGCGTCCGGATAGAGTTGCATCAGCACGCCTAGCACACCTGCGGCCGAGCCTTCGCTTCCATTCGGCTGAAGCCCTTGCTGGACGGAGCCCTGCGGACATTCATCTATTGTACTTTGAGGTCCAACGAGCTTGCCGGTGCGCTGGTAGTACGCGACGTCGGTGCGGATCCAGCGTGTCGCGATATCGCGCGCGAGCTCCGGCTCGCTATAGCGGCGCAGCCCGATCACCGCGAGGTACTGCAGCGGCGCCCAGCCGTTCGGTTCGTCCCACTGCTGGCCGGTGTTGGTCCGCGTCGTCGCGAGACCGCCCGGACGCAGCAGATCGCGCCGGATCGTCTGCGCCACTTCGCGCGCGTCGTTGCGTGTCGCGACGCCGGCGTAAAGCGGGTACACCGTCGCGGCAGTAAGCCGGTGCGTGAGCGTGCGGTGCACGAAGTCGTAGTCGCCGAAAGCGTGCAGTTGCGGATCCCACAGCACCCGGCGGATCGCATCGGCGCGCACCCGGGCACGTACTTCGAAATTCTCGGCGCGGCCTGCATCGCCAGTCACACGGTAGGCTTTCGCGAGCGTGCGTTCGAGGTCCACCATCAGGCAGTTCAGGTCCACTGGCACTAGCGAGGTCACGTCGATGCTCGCGAGCGTCCTGCCGTCGGCGAACCAGCGCGAGCTGAAGTCCCAGCCGGTTTCGCCGCCCGCGCGCAGGTTGCGCCACAAATCCTGCGCATCGCGTTGCGGCATCCGCTGCGCCGTCATCACATCCTCGCGGTACGACTCGTCGCGCGGCGCCGCGCGCTCGTCCCAGTAGCGATTGAGCAGCGTGCCGTCGGCGAGGCGCACGAGATGGTGCGCCGCGTTGCCCGGCGCGAGATGGTCGCTGCCGGCCATCCAGTACGCGTATTCACGGCGCAGCTCGGGCAGATAGCGGGCGTAGACCTGATCGCCCTCCTTCCGCGCGACGAGCTGCACCATCTGCGCGAAGAACGGCGGCTGCGAACGGCTCAGGTAATACGTGCGATTGCCGTTGGGGATGTGGCCATAGCGGTCGATCAACGTCGAGAAATTGTTCAGCTCGTCGTCGACGAGCGCGTGCTGGCCGCTCGCGTCGAGCCCCAGCAGGATGAAGTACGAATCCCAGTAGTAGATCTCGTCGAAGCGGTCGCCCGGCACGATGTACGGCGACGGCAGCGGCAACAGCGACGAGTACGGGCTCGCGCTCGCATCCGGTTCGCGACGCAGCACGTTCCACAGCGTATCGATGTGCGCGGTGACGCTCTCGTCAGGATCGGACGCGTAGCGCTTCGGCGCGCGCGGGGGCAGCGTGAAGCGCTGTTCGACAAATTGTTTCAGGTCGAAGCGCGGCTGAGCACGCTGGCTGTCGTAGTCGGCGATGACCTGGGCCGGCGGCTCGCCTGGCGACATATCGGCAAACGTCTTGCTGTCCGGGTAAAGATGCGCGAGTTCGACGTCGCGATACAGCTCGCCGTACAGCTCGGACGGCGGCGTCGGCACGACCGGCGACGGCTGCGCGTGATCCGTGTTTTCGACGTGCCGGTCCGCGGCGCTGCCGGCGGTATTCGCGGCGGCGGCCGATGCGGGCGGCGTAACGGCCGGCACGGCCGGCTGGGTCTGGGCGACCGTCGGCGCGGATTGCGCAATGACGCTGGTGCTTGCGGCGAGCGCCAGCGCGGCGGCCACGTTGGCTACAACGCGGCGGTATGGCCGCTCGCGGGAACACCAAACGGGAAGATCGTAACGAAATGGCATCGGCGGACCCGTTGAGGACGACGCGGTGACGTCGACGTAGGCGGCCCGCCGCGCGCGCCGATGACATGCTGCACGCTACCGCGGGGCTTCGAGACGGTCTCGCCAGCAAGTGCGGGACCCGCTTCGCAAAACGATGGCGCGCGCAAGCGTTTCTCACCAAACTGCGCTCAAGGCTTGAACCTTCATCAGGCCGTGCATCCCGCCGTGCGCGCTGGCATTCACAATCCAGCGCGGCCCGGTCCGGCGCCGGCTTGCGGCCCGCTCATTTTAAGCGGAAACCCAGCTTAGCCTCCGGTCCGGAATCCTGATGAAGCTGCCTTCGCGCGCAGTGCCGCGAAGGGGTCCGCCGCCGGGTTGATCGCGCGCTGTTGCGACTGATCGATCGCCGATACCGAGCTGGACGGCGCAGGCGCGATCGCCCCCAGGCACGCGCCGGCGAACGGCCCTTGGGCGATCGTGAACTTTGGGGCGTCGGTGCGCGGCGCGTCGGTGAAATCGAGCGCGTAGGCGAGATTGACCGTCGCCGGATCGCTGCCGCGCACGCCGAGCGGCTGCAGACCAAAGCGCCATTGCAGCAGCGCGTGAATCGAGCTGGGGTCGAACGGATAGCGCGTGACCGAGCCTGCGCGCACGCGCGGGCCAAGCAGCGCGAGCGGCACGCGAAAACCGAGCTTGCCGTCGTTGCCGAGTTTGAGCTCGTCATTGCTGATCGGCCTCGTGGGCGGCACCACGTGCTCCAGAAACCCGCCCCATTCGTCATAGACGATGATCATCAGCGTGCGGCTCCATGTCGGGCTCGTGCGCAGCGCCTCGTAGACCTGGCCGAGAAACGCCTCGCCATCGCGGATGTCCGCATGCGGATGATCGTCGGTGGAAACGCCTTCGGGCTCGCCCGTGAAAGACGGCTCGACCATGCAGAATGACGGCAGCGTCCCCGTCGACGCATTCAACAGGAACTCCGCGAATGGGCGCGAAATGCCGAGATACTTCGTGCCATAAAGCGCCGTGAACGGCACGTCGTGGTAGTAGTAGTTGCAATCGACATTCGCGTCGCTCAGCTTGTCCCAGATCGTCGCGAGCGAGGACGTATCGGTGCGGTCATCGAGCCGGTCCGTCGCACCGCTATGCAGGTAGAGGCGATTGGGAAACGTGCTGGTCAGGATGCCACTGAAGTAGAAATCGCCGATCGTGTAGCTGCTCGCCACGGCTTTGAAGAATGGCAGATCGGCCGAGGTGTAGTAACCGATAGGCAGCAGGTCGCCCTGGTGCAGGCTCGTGCCCGGCGTGAGCAGCCAGCCATTCATCGCACCCGAAGCCAGTTGCGTGCGGCCCCCTGCGAAGCCGTGATTGGGGTCCACGGAGGCGCACGCCTGATAGCCGTACGCGGAATTCGCCGCGAGCGAAAACGGCGTTTGCGTCGCGCCGAACGCGTCCTTGAACTGCTGGTTCGCGGGCCTGCCCTCGGCGCCCGGCACCCAGCCGAGGAAATGGTCGAAGGAACGATTTTCCATCGTGACGAGCACGATGAAGTCGATGCCCGAGCTGGTCGGCGCGGGCAATGCCGGGCGCGGCAGGCTGTAGCGGTCGGCGGCGTTGGGCGATGGAATGTCGGTAATCGAGGACACGGGTTCGCTGGCGCGCCCGCCGCCCGGTTGGTCGTCTCCCCCCAATCCACCGCCGCCTCCGCAACCCGATAGCGCAAAGCTGCCGGCCACCGCCGCCACGCCCGCAAGAAAGCGGCGGCGGTCGTGTCCGTGATTCTGGTGAGTCTCGTCGCCCATGACACGTCTCCTCGTTGGATGCGGCGCGGGCATCCGACCATGCCGGCCCGCAGCGAAGCAAAACGCGCGCGCCGATTCGAGCGGCGGGTTGGTCGTGGGCAGCAAGTTTCGAACCCGAGGTATCCGAGGGCCGTTGCGAAGCGGCGCTCAATGGTAGCGTGGGACAAGGGCGATTCGCCTCCGCCTCGCGTGCTGACTACGCAGGCGCGGCGGTTACGGTGCTCACGCAGCCGGGTCACGCCAACCAGACTTACGAACTTACAGGAGACCACTCCTACTCGATGCCCGAATTGGCCGAGGAGTATCGAAGCAGGCCGGCCGCTTCTCCACGCTTGCTGAACGGCGCGCTCTAGATCTCCACGCGCGCGCCGACTTCGATCACGCGATTGGCCGGTAGTTTGAAGAACGCCGCGATATTGCCCACGTTGTGCAGCATCACCGCGAAAAGCCGCTCGCGCCATAGCGCCATGCCGTGGCCGCGTTTGGGCACGACGTCCGCGCGGCTCAGGAACCACGATGTGTCGTCCAGGTTGAAGGTCAGTTCCGGCGTTTTGTAGGCGGCCAGCGTGCGCGGCAAGTCCACTTCGTCCTTGAATCCGTACTTCACCGTTGCGTGCCAGCAACCCGTGCACAGCGGCCTGATCTGCACGCGCTCGGTTTCGGCCACCCACGGCACGTTCTTCGTTATTACGCTCAGGAAAATCGTGCGCTCATGCAGCACACGGTTGTGCCGCAGGTTGTTGACGAGCGCGTGCGGCACCGCTTCGGCGTCCGGCGTCAGGAAGATCGCCGTGCCGCCCACGCGCGTCGGCGAACTTTCGAGCAGCGCAGCGAGGTACGGCTTGAGCGGCGTCTTTCCCGCCCGCACGCGCGCTTCGGCCAGCATCATTTCCCAGCCGCGTCCCCACGTCGCCATGACCGTGAACACGATCGCGCCGATCACGAGCGGGAACCAGCCGCCATCGACGATCTTGAGCAGATTTGCCGAGAAGAACAACGCGTCGATCACGAAGAAGAACGCGGTGGACAGCAGGCACAGCAGCCAGTTGTAGCGCCACGCGTAATGCACGACGAAGAACGTCAGGAACGTGGTGATGAGCATCGTGCCGGTCACGGCGATCCCATACGCGGACCCGAGCGCCGTGGACGAGCGGAAGCCCAACACCGCCGCAACCACGGCGATCAACAGGATCCAGTTGATGCCGGGCACGTAGATTTGCCCGATCTCGCGCTCCGATGTATGCACGATGTTCATGCGCGGCAGGAAGGAAAGCTGCATGGCCTGCATCGTCATCGAATAGGTACCCGAAATAACGGCCTGCGAGGCGATCACGGTGGCGATCGTCGCCAGCACGATCATCGGCACGATGGCCCACTGCGGGAACAGGCGGTAGAACGGGTTTTGCACCGCGCCGGGGTTCGCCAGCAGCAGCGCGCCCTGGCCCAGATAGTTGAGCGCGAGCGCGGGAAAAACGACGCCGAACCAGGTCAGGCGGATGGGTCGCTTGCCGAAATGGCCCATGTCGGCGTAGAGCGCCTCGGCGCCCGTCAGCGAGAGCACCACGGCGCCGAGCGCGACGAACGCGAGCCAGCGGTGATGCATGACGAAGCCCAGCCCTTCCAGCGGATTGAGCGCATACAGCACGACCGGCGCGGCCATGATGTTCGCGACGCCCGCCACGCCGATCACGACGAACCAGAGCACCATCACGGGCCCGAACACGGCGCCGATGCCGCCCGTGCCGTGCTTTTGCGTGACGAACAGAATGATGAGCGCGGCGAGCGTCACTGGAATCACATAGGTCTTGAGTGCGGGCTCGACGACTTCGAGCCCTTCCACGGCGCTCAGCACGGAAATGGCCGGCGTGATCACGCTATCGCCGAAGAACAGCGCCGCGCCCATCACGCCCACCACGAGGAGGCCGCGACGCAAACGCGGCCGCGACGCGATCGACGACGCCGCGAGCGCGAGCAGCGCCATGATGCCGCCTTCGCCATGATTATTCGCCCGCAGGATCAGGACGACGTACTTGAGCGAAACGACAATCATCAGCGACCAGAAGATCAGCGAGACGATGCCGACGATATTGAAAGCATTGAGCGTGAGACCGTTGCTGGGATCGAACACGGTGGCGAGCGTATAGAGCGGGCTCGTGCCGATGTCGCCATAGACCACGCCGAGCGCGGCCAGTGCGAGCGCTGGCAGAGCCGGCGACGCTTCGCCGTGGCCTTCCTTCGCCGGCGCGGCGGATGCGGAATGTGCCATGTCTCCCTCCTCATACGAATCGCGCGTGAGCCGTGAGGGCCGCGCCGCGGGTTCGCTTCGATTGTTTCGTTTCGTCGACGTGAATTCGTTTGGGTCGTACGGGCTGGATCGTGCCAGGTGTGCGCTAGAGAAAGTATAGAAATTTCCGGCGAAAATGCGCTTCGCGCGTGGATGTCAGCTGCCGTCCATTGTCAGCTTGACGTCAGTCGGAACGGCGAAAGCGAAGCGGGTCGCGATAGCGCATTGAGCGTTAGTGACAGTCTGCGAATGGGCACGCCAGATCGAATATTCAGTCAAGGGCTTATTCAGCGAAGCCGTCAAACGACAGAAGGTGCTGCTCACCGAGTCCGGCGCAGCGCGTCAGCAGACCGCCTCGTCGGTCCGCCTCGAAGGCGCCGTGCCGGCCTGCTCGCCGAGTTCCATGATTTCCGCGAGCCGCTGCTGGTAGTGCTCTGGCAGATACTCCGCGAGTGAATACCTTCTGCCCTTGTCCGCCAGATGCATCGCCAGTCGATCCAGTGCCAGCTTGAGGCTCTCCGGCTGCGACCGAAATTTGATCTTGTTGCCCACCGCGTCGCCAGTCGATGCCATGCTGCCGCCGTCGTGGACGAGGGCAGGCAAGCCGAGCATGGCGGCCTCGATAATGACGAGCGGCGCATTTTCGGCTCCCAACGATGGCACGACGACCGCGTCGGCAAATCGCCGCATCTGCGGAAACAATACTTCTTGCGGCAATCTGCCGAAAAAAACCACCTTGCCGCGCTCGATATGCGACGTGAAGCGCCGCTCCATGGCACGACGATCCGGACCGTCCCCGTAAGCGCCTATTACGTCGATGCGATGAAAGTTCACGCTCTCTGCGAGTTCGATAAATTCCGCGAGTCCTTTTTCCTGTGAAATCCTGCCGACAAAGGCAATCTTGAATCTTTGCCTGCCAGCAGCGCTCGAAGGCTGAAGCGCGACCGGTACTGAAGAGGGATTAAAAACGACCCTCGTATTCGTGATGCCACTGCGATGCAGCGCTTCTTCCATGAAAGCGCTTGGACATACGATCGTCTCGAAGATCTCCGTGGGAGGGAATGCCTCGCGTACTGCGTGCCAGTAACACTTCGTCATCAGGTCGTGCACAAGGCCTTTCGTCGTCGACCGATGGGTCAGCGCTGCGCGCGTGCCCAACACCTCCAGCGGCAGAATCACCGGGCGCCTCTTATCGAAGTATTGCAGTGCCGGGTTGTAATAGACGAGATGGTAGTCGTGGCTCGTGTGATATGCGCGAAAACCGAGCTTTCGCTTTTGACGCGCGATAACGCTCAGTATCGAATTCGACAGCGCGTTATGGTAGTTGTGCACCATCACTCGATGCGGACGGAAACCGACAATGGTCTCTTCGAGCGCACGCGCGGCCGCGATATTCCAGGACCTGGACCACTTGGTGGTTCCAACCGGAAAGCGGGTGTCGTCGAAGCGTTCAACTTCGACCCCGGGCAATCGACTCAGAAGGTCTGCCGATTGTTGATAAACAACTTCCGCGCCGCCCATCGACGCATAATCGTTGACTACCAATACCCTGCAGCGCTTCATATCGAGGCCCGTTTCTGGTGCACGACTCACGACGTCGAGTACATGCATGATGGTGGTCAATTCGTCGGGAATTTTATGAAGTCATTTTCGACGACTGTGTGTGAGAACGCACCAAGCAAGTAGCCATTCTCTTACCGCGTCTTACAGGCCAGGATCATTTCAGAAGAGTTAATACGCTGCGAAAATTGAGAATGCCAATTAACGGGAAAATGGACAGTAATCGTTAAGCTTTCGGCCAGCGTATGGACGAACCGCAAGCGCTGAAAGATCAGCGTCTATCCAGAGAACAAAGGCCGCCCGCCGCCAGGGTTTCCCCTCCTTCGCCATACCGGAAAATATCCTAGTATCAATGAGTTAAAACTAACTAACTCATCAATTAGTCCAGTGTCCGTGCAGCAACCCGCCCGTTCCCGAATGGGTCGCCGTCCTCATCCGCAGGACTTCGACGCACGCGAACATCTGCTCGATGTCGCGGTGGCGCTGTTCGCCGAGCGCGGTATCGCCAACACGACGGTTGCGCAGATCGCGGCGGCGAGCGGCGTGACGTCCGCGATGGTGCACTACTGGTTCCAGACGCGCGAAAAGCTGCTCGACGCGTTGTTCGAGGAAAGGCTCGTCGCCGCGTTCGGCGCGATCTGGGACCCGGTCGATCCCGAACACGACGAACCGCTCGCGCTGACGCAAGGCATCGTCAAGCGCATGTTCGATGTCACTGAAACCATGCCGTGGCTGCCTTCACTCTGGCTGCGCGAGATCGTCAACGAAGGCGGTTTGCTGCGCGAGCGCGCGTTTGCGCGCATCCCCGTGCAAAAGCTCGCCGCGTTCGGTCAGAACATCGCGCGTGGCTGCGCGTCGGGTCAGTTGAACGCTCAGCTCGAACCGTTGCTGCTGTTCAACTCGGTGCTCGCACTGGTGATGCTGCCGCAGGCAACCGCGAGGATCTGGCAGCGCCTGAATCCGCGCACCTCGTTCGATCGCGCGACGCTCGAACGCCATGTCGTCGCGCTGCTCGCGCAGGGTATGAGCGCAACCACGGCGGTCGAGACCAACGCCAAGGCCGGAACCGGGGCGACGTCCACCGCACGCCGCGCGAAGGGAAAGCCGTCATGATCGTGTTCGCCAGCTCATCCCGACGTGCCGCGTTGCTCGCTCTGTGCATCGCGTGCGCAAGCTGTTCGCGACCACCGGCGAACACGTGGCAAGGCTATGTGGAAGGCGAGTTCCTGTACCTCGCGTCTTCGCAGGCGGGACAGTTGACCGAGCTCGCGGTCTCGCGCGGGCAGACCGTCGCGCAGAACACGCCGCTCTTCGCGCTCGAAGCGCAGAACGAAACCGACGCCGTCGCGCAGGCGGGCGAGCAACTGCGCTCGGCCCGTGCCCAGCTTGCCGACCTTGGAACCGGCAAGCGTCCGCCGGAAGTCGATGTGACGCGCGCGCAACTCGTGCAGGCCGAAGCCGATGCGACGCGCGCCGCGACGCAGTTCCGCCGCGACCAACAGCAATTCGGCGCGGGCGGCATCGCGCAAAGCCAGCTCGACGACTCGCGCGCGAACGCGTTGTCGAGCGCCGCGCACGTGCGTGAGTTGCAAAGCCAGCTGGCCGTCGCGCGTCTGCCTGGGCGGATCGAACAGATCCGCGCGCAGCAGGCGCAGGTCGACGCGGCGCAGGCCCAGCTCGGCCAGGCCCAATGGAAGCTCGATCAGAAAAGCGTGCACGCGCCGCACGCCGGCCTCGTGTTCGACACGATCTATCGCAGCGGCGAATGGGTGCCGGCCGGCAGCCCCGTCGTGCGCATGCTGCCGCCGGAGAACGTCAAGGTGCGCTTTTTCGTGCCCCAGGGAGTGGTCGGTTCGCTCGCGCCGGGCCGTCGCGTATCGATTCATTGCGACGGTTGCGCGGCCGATGTGCCGGCCGTGCTCAGCTTCATTTCGGACCAGGCGGAGTTCACGCCGCCGGTGATCTTCAGCAACGAAAGCCGCGCGAAACTCGTGTTCATGGTCGAAGCCCGACCTCAGACCGCCGATGCGCCGAAGCTGCGGCCCGGCCAGCCCGTCACGGTCACGCTGCAATGAGTGCGCCCGCGCCCCCCGGCAATGCCAGCGACCCCGTGTACGCGATCGACGTGCAGGGGCTGAACAAGCATTTCGGCACCAGGCACGTGGTCAACGATGTCACGATGCGCGTGCAGCGCGGTGAGATTTTCGGCTTTCTCGGCCCCAACGGCAGTGGCAAGACCACCTGCATCCGCATGATGTGCGGACTGCTGACGCCCGACTCCGGCAGCGGCACGTGTCTCGGCTACGACATCGTGCGGGACAGCGCGCAGATCAAGCGGCGCACCGGTTATATGACGCAGCGCTTCTCCTATTGGGAAGATCTGACGATCCGCGAAAACCTCGACTTCGTTGCGCGCATCTACGAGATGAAGAACCGCCGCGAGGCGGTCGATCGCGCGCTCGAACAGCTTGGCCTTCAAAGCCGTGCGAAGCAGTTGGCCGGCGCACTGTCGGGCGGATGGAAGCAGCGTCTCGCGCTGGCCGCGTGCATGCTCCATGAGCCGGAACTGCTGCTGCTCGACGAACCGACCGCAGGTGTCGACCCGAGCGCGCGCCGCGACTTCTGGGAAGAGTTGCATCGCCTCGCGGCGCGCGGCATCTCGGTGCTCGTCAGCACGCACTATATGGACGAAGCGGAACGCTGCCACAAGCTCGCTTATATCGCCTACGGCAAGCTGCTCGCGCAGGGCACGTCGAAACAGGTCATCGATTCGCAAGGGCTCGTGACGTGGGCCGTGTACGGCCAGAATCTCGTCGAGCTCGGCGACCGGCTGCGCCGCTCGCCCGGCGTCGAGCAGACGGTGGCGTTCGGTTCGTCGCTGCACGTGAGCGGTCCCGACACGCCCGAGCTCCACGCCACGATCGACCAGCTGGCTCATTCGGACCCAGCGTTGCGGATCGAACGACAGGAAACCGGCCTCGAGGACGTGTTCATCTTCATGATGAACCGCTCGACCGACAATTACGCCACCCCTTCGGGCAAAGCATCGTGAATTCCGCGCGCCGACTTCCACGCTTTTCGCTGATGCGTTGGTGGAGCGTCGTGCGCAAGGAGTTTTTGCAACTGAAGCGCGACCGCATCACGTTTGCGATGATGATCGTGCTGCCGATCATGCAGATGGCGCTGTTCGGCTTCGCGATCAATACCGACCCCAAGCATCTGCCGACCGCCGTCATCGCCGCCGATCACAGCGAGTTCACGCGCAGTTTCCTGATGGCGATGCGCAACTCCGATTACTTCGACATCTTATCGACGCTGCCCGACGAAGAATCCGGTCGTCGCGCGCTCGCACAGGGCAAGGTGCTGTTCGTGCTGAATATCCCCGTCGGTTTCACGCGCGATCTGGCCAAGGGCGCGCGGCCATCGCTGCTCGTCGAAGCCGATGCGACGGACCCCACCGCGGTGGGTACCGCGCTCGGCGCGCTGCCGTCGATCGCGCAGTCGGTGTTGCAGAAGGACCTCACGGGTCCGCTGTCGACGCTCGCGGTCGGCCCCGCCGCTTTCGACGTTCAATTGCACCGGCTCTACAACCCCGAAAACCTGACCCAGTACAACGTGGTGCCCGGCCTGATGGGCGTGATTCTGACGATGACGATGGTGATGATGACGGGCCTCGCGATCACGCGTGAACGCGAGCGCGGCACGATGGAAAATCTGCTCGCCACACCGGTACTGCCGCTCGAAGTGATGACCGGCAAGATCGTGCCTTACGTGGCGATCGGCCTGGTGCAGGTCAGCATCATTCTCGCGGCGGCGCGCTTCGTGTTCAACGTGCCGTTCGAAGGCAGTCTGATCGCGCTGTATCTGTCCGCTCTATTGTTCGTCGCGGCCAATCTGACGATCGGCATTACGCTGTCGTCGCTCGCGCAGAACCAGTTGCAGGCCATGCAACTGACGATGTTCTATTTTCTGCCCAACATCCTGCTGTCGGGTTTCATGTTTCCGTTCGCGGGCATGCCGAAGTGGGCGCAGTACATCGGCAACCTGTTGCCGCTCACCTACTTCAACCGGCTCGTGCGCGGCATTCTGCTCAAGGGCGTCGGTTGGGCCGACATGTGGCCGCATGTATGGCCGCTGCTGATCTTTCTGTTCGTCGTAATGGGTATCGCCGTGAAGTTCTATCGGCGCACGCTCGATTGAGGAAGGCCTGCAATGTGTTCCGCTCCTGGCTTTCGTGACGTGGTTTTTCATCGCGCGGCTTGTTGGTTCCAGCGTTCCGCCATGCGCCGGCTGGCCGCCTTCTGCGCAAGCGCGGCATTGTGCGCGTGCAGCGTCGGTCCGGATTTCCATCGACCCGACGTGACCAGCGTGTCGAGCTATACCGCCGCGCCGCTTGCGGCGAGCACCGTCGCAGCCGATGGTCCCGGCGGCGCCGCGCAACACTTCGTGCCGACCGAGGTGCCCGGCGACGGCTGGTGGCGCGCTTTCGGCTCGCCGGCGCTGGACGCGCTCGTGCAACAGGCGCTCGACGATAGCCCGAGTCTCGCGCAAGCCCGCGCGAAACTCGACGAAGCGCAGCAGGACTATCGCGCGCAGGCGGGCGGCACGCTATGGCCGCAAGTCGATGCGAACCTGTCGACCACGCGCGAGAAGATCGATCCCGAGGCGCTCGGCTTCGGTCAGCTGACGCAGGGCCGCGCGTTTGCGCCGTTCACGCTGTACAGCGCACAGGTCACGGTGTCGTACACGCTCGATCTGTTCGGCGCGAATCGCCGCGCGCTCGAAGCGGTGGCCGCGCAGGTCGACTATCAGCAATACGAACTCGAGGCCGCGCGTTTGACGGTCGCGGGCAACGTCGTGACGGCGGCGATCCGGCGCGCGTCGCTTGCGCGGCAGATCGCCCTCACCGAAGCGCTGCTCGCCAACCAGATGCAGCAACTCGATATCGCCGAACGCCGCTATGGTGCGGGCGGCATCTCCGAGGTCGATCTGCTGAGCCAGCGCACGCTCGTGCAGCAAACCCGCGCGACGTTACCGCCTTTGCGCACGCAGCTTGCGCAGACCGATCATAAACTCGCGATCTATCTGGGACGCGCGCCGGCGGAATTGGCCACCACCCACGACCTCGCCGCGCTCGACCTCGACACGCTAGTGCTGCCGGCCGATCTGCCACTGACCTTGCCGTCGACGCTCGCGCGGCAGCGGCCCGACATACGCGCGTCCGAGGCGCTGCTGCATCAGGCGAGCGCGAACATCGGCGTCGCGACCGCGAACCTGTATCCGCGCATCACGCTGTCGGGCAGCGCGGCGACCGAACGCGTCAACGTGTCCGATCTGCTGAAGGGCTTCAACGTGTGGAATTTCGGTGCGGGTCTCACGCAGCCGCTGTTCCACGGCGGTGAACTGCTGGCGCGCAAGCGCTCGTCGGAGGCGGCCTGGCAAGCGGCGCTCGCCGTCTACAGGCAAACCGTGCTGCAGGGACTGCAACAGGTCGCCGACGCGCTGCGCGCGCTCGATCAGGACGCGATTGCATTGCAGGCGCTCGACGCTGCGCAGCGCAGCGCGCAACACAGCGCAGGGATCGCCAGCCAGAGGTATGCCGCGGGCGGCATCAGTCAACTAACCCTGCTCGATACGCAGCGCCAGGAATTGCAGACCGGACTCGATCGCACCAAAGCCGCCGCGCAGCGTTATGCCGATACCGCCGCGCTCTATCAGGCGCTCGGGGCGCGGCCCTGAGTCATCGGTTTGCAGGTGTCTCGCGCCGCACCTTGTTCAGCACGAGGTACGCGAACGAGCCGATCACGATGCCCCAGAACGCGGAGCCGAGCCCGAGGAACGTCATACCGGATGCGGTCGCGAGAAACGTGATGACGGAGGCCTCGCGATGGTCTTCGTCCTGGATCGCGCCCATCACGTTCGACGTGATCGCACCGATCAACGCGAGGCCCGCCAGAATCGCGACGAACTCCTTCGGCAGCATCGTGAACAGCGCGACGATCGCGCCGGCGAACGTGCCGCCGATCAGATAGAACACGCCGTTCGCAATGCCCGCGATATAGCGCTTGTCCGGGTCGTCGTGCGCATCCTTGCCCGTGCACAACGCCGCCGTGATCGCGGCGATCACGATCGTGATGCCACCGAAAAACGCCACGCCGATCGACGCGATGCTCGTCGCGGTGATGATCGGCCGGGCCGGCGTGTGATAGCCGGACACGCGCAGAATCGCCATCCCCGGCAGAAACTGCCCGGTCAGACTGACGACCACGAGCGGCAACGCAAGACTCAGCGTCGAACTCAGCGTCCATTCGGGTTTGATGAAGATTGGCCGCGTGACTTGCAGCGGCAGCGCACCCAGGTGCGCGGCGCCGAGCGCGATGGCGAGCACCGTGCCCGTCAACAGCACCAGCACGATGCAATAGCGCGGCAGCAGGCGCCTGAACACGATGTACGCACCGATCATGCCGAACGCCAATGCAGGCATCGACGCCGCCGCCTTGAACGCATGCGTGCCGAACTGCAGCAGAATGCCGGCCATCATCCCGCAGGCGATGCCCTTCGGAATGCTGCGCACCATGCGGTCGAAATAGCCCGAGATACCGATCAGCAGAATGATCACGGCGGCGGTCAGATACGCGCCCACCGCCTGATGCAGCGTCAACGCGGGAAACAGTCCGACCAGCAGCGCGGTGCCGGGCGCCGACCACGCGGTCACGACCGGCACTTTCAGCTTCCAGCTCGCGAAGATGCCGGAGACGGCCGCGCCGATCGAGATGCCCCATACCCACGACGCGACCATCTCGTTGGGCATGTGGGCCGCTTGCGCCGTCTGGAAGAAGATCACGAGCGGGCCCGCGTACGAAATCAGCACGGCCAGAAAGCCGGCCACGACGGCGGACACGGACCAGTCGGCCGCAACGGCGCGCGTGGTCGGCGCCTGGCTAGGGGTGGGATTCATCGTCGATGTGGGTCAGGGCGGCCCGCTGTCGGTGACGCGCGCCTCGCGGCGCAGGTTGCCGCTGGTCGCCGCAAGTCACCGTCAGAGCGCGGCGTCATTCCGGGCCGATTGTATGAAGGACGATCGCCGCGCGGCCTGTCGGCATTGTTCAGCCGCAGCCGCTCGCTAGCCCTGATCGCCGCCGCCGACCGGCAGCACGGTGCCGGTGATATACGACGCTTCATCGGAAGCGAGGAACAGGATCGCGCCGACCTGTTCGTCGATCGTGCCGTAGCGATGCATCAGGCTCGACGCGATCGTTTGATCGACGATGCCCTGATACCACGTCGCTTCCTGCTCGCTTTGCGGTGCCGTATTGCGCGGCACGCGGCGCGGCGGCGCTTCGGTGCCGCCGGTCGCGACCGCGTTGATGCGGATGCCGTGTTCGGCATGCTCGAACGCGAGGCTCGCGGTCAGCGCGTTGACGCCACCCTTCGAGGCCGCATACGGCACGCGATAAATGCTGCGCGTCGCAATCGACGACACATTGACGATCGCGCCGCTCGCGCGCTTCAGCATCGCGGGCAACACCGCGTGGCAGCACCACAGTGTCGGGAACAGCGAACGCCGCACCTCGGCCTCGATCTGGTCTGCTTCATATTCCTCGTACGGCTTCGCCCAGATCGTGCCGCCGACGTTGTTGACGAGCGCGTCGATGCGGCCGAACGCCTCGATCGCGAAGGCCGTCATCGCGGCCGCGCCCACATAGGTTTCGAGGTCGGCGATGAACGCGCGCGCTTCGCCGCCTGCGCACGTGATCTCTTCGGCCACCTCGTGCACGATCGGCGAACGGTCGACCAGCACCAAAGCCGCGCCCTCGCGCGCCGCGCGCAACGCGACGCCACGGCCGATGCCCTGGCCCGCGCCGGTCACGACGAGCACCTTGCCCTTGAAGCGATCGGTAAAGGTCGAAGTCATGCTACGTTGCTCGCCGAGAATTTTTCGTAGTAGAAGTTCACGGGCTCGACGCTGCTGTCGCGCAGCCAGCCCTGCACCGCTTCGACCATCGCGACCGGGCCGCATAGGTAGACGTCGACGTCGCCGTCGTTCAGCCATTCGCCATCCACATGAGCGGTCACGTAGCCCTTGCGCTCGTGGCTGCTCGCGGAATCGACGACACAGGTGCGATAGCTGAAATTCGGCAGCGAGCGCTGCGCCTCTTCGATCTGTTCGAGCGCGACCAGATCGATGTCGTTGGTCACGCCGTACACGAGGCGTACCGGCTGCAGGTTGCCGCTCGCCTTCAGCACGTCGAGCATCGACAGAAACGGTGCGATGCCGGTGCCGCCCGCGAGGAACAGCACCGGACGCTGCGGATCGCGCAGATAGAAGCTGCCATACGGACCCGTGAAACCGATCTGCTGACCAGGCTGCGCATCGTTGCTCAGAAAGCCGCTCATCTTGCCGTCCGGCACGTTGCGCACGACGAACGCCGCGCGCGTCGCGCCCGGCGCCGAGCTGAACGAATACGACCGGCTCTCGCCGCTCGCGCCCGGAATCTCGACGTTCACGTATTGACCCGCGAGAAAGCTCGGCGCGCTCGCGCCGTCGATATCGATCGAGAAATGGATCGTCGAATCCGACAGCCGTTCGACCTCCGCGAGCGTGCCTTCGAAACGCGACACCCCGGTCTTGCACGCCGCCGACGACGCCTGCACGCGAATCACCAGATCCGAGCGCGGCCGCGTCTGGCACGCGAGGATATAGCCCTGGCTCGCTTCCTCGGGGGTCAACGCATCTTCGACGTAGCTCGACTCGGGCATGTCGTACGCACCCGATTCGCACAGCCCCCGACAGGTGCCGCACGCGCCTTCGCGGCAATCGAGCGGAATGTTGATCTTCTGCCGGTAAGCGGCATCCGACAGCGTTTCGTTCTCACGGCAGCTGATGAAGCGCGTGACGCCGTCTTCGAACTGAAGTGCAATAGTGTGTTCCATGACCTGTCTCCTGCAACCGCACCGGCTAGATGTGGTAGATGTCGATGACCTGATTGATGTAGTCGTTCTTCAGCACGACGTACTTGCTCAGGATTTGCGGCTGCGCGCCGTTGAAGTCGATCACGTAGCGCGACATGCCGAAGTAGCTGTAGTTCGTCTTGTAGCGATGGCTCAGCGTGTGCCAGTTGAAGCGCACCGTGTACACGCCGTTGTCCGCGCTCTCTACTTCGACGTTGGCCAGGTTGTGGCTCGTGCGCGTGTCGGGCATCGTCGCGCTCGAACGCTCGGTCTTGATGCGGAACACGCGGTCTTCGAGGCCCTGGCGGTTCGGATAGTAGATCAGCGAAATCTCGCGCTGCGGATCGGTGACGAGCTTGTCCTCGTCGTCCCACGACGGCATCCAGAACGACGCGTCCGGGTGATAGCAGGCGAGCCACTCATCCCATTGCTCGTCGTCGAGCAGGCGGCTTTCGCGGAACAGGAAAGCCTGAATATCGGTGATGGCGATGTTGCTCATGCGCGGCTCCCCGGCGCATTCAGCGCCTTTTTCATCGTGTCGATCCAGTAGCGGTGCTGCACCGTGTAGAGGCCCTCGTCCTCGGTCTTCACACCGCTCATCACCGGGTTGAGGCCGATCTTTTGCGCGGCTTCGTCCGCGCCGCCGATCCAGTGCTTCGAACCGCGGCACATGTCGTTCCATTCGACCGCGCGGCCCGCATAGCCCAACTGGCAGGCGCGGAATTCCTCGAGGTCGTCGGGGGTGGCCATGCCGCTTACGTTGAAGAAGTCCTCGTATTGACGGATGCGGCGCGAGCGCGCTTCGTCGGACTCGCCCTTCGGCGCGATGCAGTAGATCGTCACCTCGGTCTTGTTGACCGACAGCGGCCGCAGCACCCGAATCTGCGAGCCGAACTGGTCCATCAGATACACGTTCGGGTAGAGGCATAAGTTGCGCGAGTTCTGGATCATCCAGTCCGCGCGCTCGGCGCCGCAGCGCGCGGCGAATTCCTCGCGGCGGCTGAAATTCGGACGGTCTTCGGGATTCGCCCAGCGCGTCCACAGCAGCATGTGACCGTGCTCGAACGCGTAGAAGCCGCCGCCCTGACGGCCCCAACTGCCGGCATCCATCGCGCGGATCTGGTCTTCGCGCGCGTTCTCTTCCTTGCGATGATTGGCCGTTGCCGCATAGTTCCAGTGCACGGCCGACACGTGATAACCGTCCGCGCCGTTTTCGGCGGTCAGCTTCCAGTTGCCTTCGTACGTATAGGTCGACGAGCCGCGCAGCACTTCGAGACCGTCTTCCGACTGGTCGACGATCATGTCGATGATGCGCGCGGCTTCGCCGAGGAATGTCTCGAGCGGCGGCACGTCATCGCTCAAGCTGCCGAACAGGAAGCCGCGATAGTTGCCGAAGCGCGCGAGCTTCTTCAGGTCGTGCGAGCCTTCCTTGTTGAAACAGTCGGGATAGCCGGCGTCCGCGGGGTCCTTGACCTTCAGCAGCTTGCCGCTGTTGTTGAAGGTCCAGCCGTGGAACGGGCACGTATAGGTCGCCTTGTTGCCGCGCTTGTGGCGGCACAGCATCGCGCCGCGATGCGTGCACGAGTTGATGAACGCGTTCAGCTCGCCCTGACGATTGCGTGCGATCACGACCGGCTGACGTCCCATGTAGGTCGTGAAGTAATCGTTGTTGTTCGGAATCTGGCTTTCGTGGGCCAGGTAAATCCAGTTGCCCTCGAAAATGTGCTGCATTTCGAGCTCGAACAGACGCTCGTCGGTAAACGCGCTGCGATGCAGGCGGTAATCGCCGCGCTCGCTGTCTTCGACGAGAAAGTCGTCGATGTTCTTCAGTTGCGGAGTGTGATCCGGGTAGATCGGAATCATGCGTGTCTCCTGATTCGGACTGTCGGTATGCGTGCGACGCACGCGTGTAGGGAGCGGCCTGCCTGCCGGGAGGCCGGTGGCCGGTTGGTCTTTCACGTCGGGGAGCGGAGGCGGTGCGCCTCCATATGGCGTCAGGCCGTGGCGCGCAAGCGCTCGACCTTCGGCACGGGAGGCGGGACCTGGTGCCTGAGGGAATCGGTGGACAACCCTTGCATCGGGGTTGCGATATCAGCATGTCTCATTGCTGCTCCTGAACTCTTTCTAGGTCTTGGATCCCATGCGCGAGGATTTGCCTGCGCCGTCTCAAGGGGCCGACCGACGCTTCAGACCGGGCCGAGTTATCGATGCTCGGGAGGTATAATTTTGTGGGGCGTCTACGGTAACTGAAGGATAGTTCTACGCCATTTGCATCGTCCAACACTGATTTGGTATCGCGACGATACTTAAAAGGTATTTCTATGGAACTGCGCCATCTGCGCTACTTCGTGGCCGTCGCCGAGGAATGCAATGTCACCAAGGCCGCCAAACGTCTGCATATTGCGCAGCCGCCGCTGAGCCGGCAGATCCAGCAGCTCGAAGACATCCTTGGCGTGCAGTTGTTCGAGCGCAACTCGCGGCCGCTGAAGCTGACCGAGGCTGGCCGCTTCTTCTATTCGCACGCCGTGCAACTGCTCGCGCAAACGACGGAAATCGAGGCGATGACGCGGCGCGTCGGCAAGATCGAGCGCAGTTTGTCGGTGGGCTTCGTCGGCTCGACGCTGTACGGCATGCTGCCGAAAATCATCCGGCGCTTTCGTACCGAGAACAGCACCGTCGAGCTGAGCCTGCACGAGATGTCGACGATGGATCAGATCAAGGCGCTCAAGGAAGGCCGCATCGACGTCGGCTTCGGCCGCATCCGTCACGAAGACCCGAGCATCCGGCGCGTCGTGCTGCGCGAAGAACGGATGATCGTCGCGCTGCCGCTCGGCCATCCGCTGATCGCTGCGAAGCCGGTGCTGTCGCTGCATGACCTGACCGGCGAAACGCTGATCATTTTCCCTAAGGCGCCACGGCCCAGTTACGCGGACCAGGTGCTCGCCGCGTTTCACGATCGCGGTCTGAAGCCGCAGCGGCTCTACGAGACGCGCGAATTGCAGATCGCGCTCGGCCTCGTCGGCGCGGGCGAAGGCATCTCGATCGTGCCGGCGAGCGTGTACGGCTTGCAGCGCGGCGACGTCGCCTACAAGGACCTCGACGATCAGAACCTCGTGTCGCCGATCATCATGAGCATGCGCATGCTCGACGAATCGGCCGACATCCAGCGCATGCTCGAACTGATCTACGCGCTGTACGACGAAGAGCACATGACCTATCTGCCGCCTTCGCATTCGTAGAGCGGATTGCGCGGTTCGCGACCCGACGCTCAGGCGGGACGTCGCCGTAACGAAGTTGTATGGACAAGATATCCGCCACGGTATAGACCGCGGGTATACGCGAAAATTCCGGCTGCGCCCGCAGTCCTTCAATTAGCCTTACAAGCTTGTCCACAAAGGCTTTCACGCCAATTACCTGTCTGCTGCCCGGGTGCCCGTAAGCACTCACCCTGATTGCCGCTCATCGCTCGCACGGGATAATTTGTCTATACAACATCGCACCTCGCAGCATCCCTCCCGGAGACTTTATGAAGAAACTCGCCTTGTCCCTCGCCCTCGCGCTCGCTGCCACCGGCGCCTTCGCCAAAGATTGGTCCACGGTTCGCTTCGGCGTGGATGCGAGCTACGCGCCGTTCGAATCGAAAGCGACCGATGGCAAGCTGGTCGGCTTCGACGTCGACCTCGGCACCGAAATCTGCCGCCGTTTGAACGCGAAGTGCGTGTGGGTCGAGCAGGACTTCGACAGCATGATTCCGGCACTGAAGGCAAAGAAGTTCGACGGCGTGTTGTCGTCGATGTCGATGACACCGCAACGCGCTGAGCAGATCGCCTTCTCGTCGAAGCTGTTCAACACGCCGACACGTCTCGTCGCGAAGCAGGGTTCGGGCATCCTGCCGACCGCCGATTCGCTGAAGGGCAAGACGGTGGGCGTCGAACAGGGCACGATCCAGGAAACCTACGCGAAGACCTATTGGGAGGCCAAGGGCGTGAAGGTCGTGCCGTATCAGAACCAGGACGCGGTCTATACCGACCTGCAGTCGGGCCGTCTGGACGCAGCGCTGCAGGACGCCGTGCAGGCTGATCAGGGTTTCCTGAAGACGCCGCGCGGCGCGGGCTTCGACTTCGTCGGCAAGACCATCGACGATCCGAAGATCCTCGGCAACGGCGCGGGCATCGGCATGCGCAAGGAAGACGCCGATCTGAAGACGAAGGTCGACCAGGCGATCGCCGACATGATCAAGGACGGCACCTACAAGAAGATCGAGCAGAAGTACTTCAACTTCGACGTGTACGGCAGTTAGGTCCGCCCCCACAAGCCCGCTCCACCCGCTCGCCAGGCCCCGCGCGCATGCGCGCGGCTCGCTCCTTCAACAAGGACACTCCCATGCTGTTTCAAGGCTTCGGTCCGCTGCTCCTCGCGGGCACGTGGGTAACCATCAAGCTCGCGGTGCTGTCGCTCGCGGCATCGTTTGCGCTGGGACTTCTCGGCGCCGCCGCGAAGCTGTCGACCAACCGTGCGATCTCGCGCATCGGCACGATGTACACGACGCTGATCCGCGCCGTGCCCGATCTCGTGCTGATGCTGCTGCTGTTCTACAGCATCCAGATCTGGCTCAATGATCTGACCGACATGTTCAGCATGGAGCAGATCGACATCGATCCGTTTCTCGCCGGTGTGATCACGCTGGGCTTCATTTATGGCGCGTACTTCACCGAAACCTTCCGCGGCGCGTTTCTCTCCGTGCCGCGCGGGCAGATCGAAGCGGGCTTCGCGTACGGCATGAGCGCGCGGCGCGTGTTCACCCGCATCCTGTTCCCGCAGATGATGCGCTCGCGCTGCCCGGCATCGGCAACAACTGGCAGGTGCTCGTGAAGGCCACCGCGCTCGTGTCGATCATCGGTCTCGCGGACGTGGTCAAGGCATCGCAGGACGCCGGCAAGAGCACGCAGTCGTTCTTCTTCTTCACGCTGGCGACCGGGGCCATCTACCTCACCATTACCACCATTTCGAATCTGGTATTGAACCGCCTCGAGAAGCGCTACTCGATCGGCGTACGGAGGGCCGCGCTGTGATCGAACTGACTCGTCAATATTGGCAGAACTACCTGTTCACGGACGGCTTCAACTACACCGGCCTCGTCATCACGCTGTGGTTGCTGGTTGCGTCGATCCTGCTGGGTTTCGTGTTGGCCGTGCCGCTCGCGATCGCGCGCGCGTCGCGCAACCGCTACATCTCCGGACCCGTCTGGCTTTACACCTACATCTTCCGGGGCACGCCGTTATACGTTCAATTGCTGTTGATCTACACGGGCCTCTACAGTCTGCATTTCGTCCATTCGCACCAGATGCTCGACAGCTTCTTTCGCAATGCGATGAACTGCACGCTGCTCGCGTTCGCGCTGAACGAATGCGCGTATGCCACCGAGATCTTCGCGGGCTCGATCCGGGAGACCTCGCACGGTGAAATCGAGGCGGCCCAGGCTTACGGCATGTCGAAGTTCAAGCTGTACACGCGTATCATCCTGCCTTCGGCGCTGCGCCGGGCACTGCCCTCGTACAGCAACGAGGTGATCCTGATGCTGCACGCGACGACACTCGCGTTCACGGCGACCGTCCCCGACATTCTGAAAGTGGCGCGCGACGTCAACTCCGCGACCTACGCGACGTTCCAGGCGTACGGCATCGCGGCGATCCTGTATGCGGCGATCGTGTTCGCGCTGATCTGGGGCTTCCGCAAGATGGAAATCCGATTGCTCGCTTATCTGAAACCGCAAGCGCATTAAACCCGGACGCATTCGCGTCCTGATGGAGCATACGAGCATGTACAAGCTGACGGTCGACGACCTGCACAAGAAGTTCGGCGACAACGAGGTATTGAAGGGCGTCTCGCTGAAGGCGAAGGCGGGCGACGTGATTAGCCTCATCGGGTCGAGCGGCTCCGGGAAAAGCACCTTCCTGCGGTGCATCAACTTTCTCGAATCGCCGTGCTCCGGGCGCATCACGCTGAACGGAGAGGAAATCAACACGAGCAGGGATCGCAACGGCTCGCTACGCGTGACCCATCCGAAGCAGTTGCAAACGATGCGCACGCGTCTGTCGATGGTGTTCCAGCATTTCAATCTGTGGGCGCATATGACGGTGCTCGAGAACATCATCGAGGCGCCGATCAGCGTGCTGGGATTGAGCCGCGCGCAAGCCGAGGAACGCGCTCGGAAGTATCTGACCAAGGTCGGTTTGCCGGCCAGCACGGAGAAAAAATATTCGTCGCATCTGTCCGGTGGTCAGCAGCAGCGCGTCGCGATTGCTCGCGCGCTTGCGATGGAGCCGGAAGTGATGCTGTTCGACGAACCGACTTCGGCGCTCGATCCCGAACTCGTCGGCGAAGTGCTGCGTGTGATGCAGGCGCTCGCCGAAGAAGGCCGCACGATGATCGTCGTCACGCACGAAATGGGCTTTGCGCGCAACGTGTCGAATCATGTCGTATTCCTGCACAAGGGCAAGATCGAGGAGCAAGGGCATCCGCATCAGGTGCTGACGAATCCGCGCAGTGAGCGGTTGCAGCAGTTTTTGGCGGGGCGGTTGAAGTAGCGGCGGCGGGGTATGGCGCGTCGTTCAGCCTCGCGCCTTACCCCGAATCATTTCCAGAACGACTGCGCCACTCACCAGATTGCACTGGTCTCCGCGCGGTTCACAGATACACCGTGGGTTCGCTCTCGCCCTCCCGGAGCACGAGGATCACGCCTGACTCGTGTGACCGCGCCTCGAGGCTGCCCGCATCGCGCAACGCCGGCCATTGCCGTAAAGTCAGCGGCAATCCTGCTTTGACGCCATGACTTCGGATCCGAAGGACATCGCCGCTGCGCGTCACGCTCACTCTCGTAATCGCCGCACCGTCCGGGCCGCGCAACGTCACGCTCGCCGCTTTGCCCGAATCCAGCTCGAACAGGTGCAGCTCGCTGCGCAACGCGTAGTCGTAATCGGGACGCTGGTTCTCGGTCCCGATCGCAAGCAGCGTATTCGGCCGCACGTACAACGGTAGACTCAGAAATCCGTGCCGTTCGCGCACCCACCTGCCGCCCTCGAGCTGCTTGCCGGTGAACAGATGGGTCCAGCGCTGGCTCGCGGTTGAGCGCGAAATACGGGCCACGGTCGAGCGCGCCGGAAAAGTGTTCGACGCGCACACCGATCACGCCGCTTTGCGGCGAAAAGAAGCGCCACGTAAAGAGCCCGGTATCGAGCTGTCGTTCGCGGTTCGATACGTCACGCGCCGCCACGTGCACGAGCAGTTCGTCGCCGACGATCTCCACGCTGTGCGGTGCCGCCGAATACGACACGTTCAGGCCGTCACGGATCAACCAGTTGCCATCGCGAAGCGAGCCCGATGCGGCAGGCCATAACGGTACGTCACCGGAGGGCTGCTGTCGAGACTCGGTCGAGACGGCTTGAATGTCCTCGACAGGTCAGGCGAGCGTCGACTAAGGGTTCAACACGACCCACGCATTCCCGTCGACCGCGATCTTCACCGCATCGAGGTTCGCCCCCGCGCACGGTCCCTCGATACAGCGTCCATCTTCGAAGCGGAACAGCGCGCTGTGATGCGCGCACATCAACACCTGCGCGCGATAGCACAGCACATCGCCGGGCTCGAAATCGAGCGGCACCGAAAAATGCGGGCAACGGTTCGCGTAAGCCCACACCTGCTCGCCACGCCGCACGACCACGACGGGCACGCCGGCGGCCGTAGCTTCGACGACCCGCGCGCCGCCATCGGGCACGTCGGCAAGCGGGCACAGCGGTGTTTCGTTCATCGCTCAGACTCTCCGTTCCGGATTGCCCAGGCTCCAGTCCCACGGACGGATCTCGACGCAATCGAACAGCCCCGCCTGCATATACGGATCGTTGCTGACGAACTCCATCACATCGTCGATACGCTCCGCTTCGACGACCAGCAACGTGCCATTCATCGCATCGCATTGCGGCGCGAGCGTCGGACCGCCGAGGCGCACGAACACGCCACGATGCGTATTGCCGCGCAACCACGTCCGATGCACCGGACGCACCCGTTCGCGCACTTCGCGCATGCCGGGCTTGTCGGTCGCGAATACCGCGAAAAAACGTGCCATCGTCGTCAACTCCGATCGAGGATGAAGTCGTAGCGCGCTTCGCGGAACGGTCCATCGAAACCGAAGCGGCGCGTGAGTTCGTGATCCGCGCAGCACTCGCGATAGTCGACCATCAGCGAAGGTTTCACGCCGAACACCGCGTCCGAACCCAGATACGGATCCTCGCGATCGAACACATGCGTGACCAGTGTCCGATGCCCCGGCGCATCTATCATGAAGTGCAGATGCGCGGGTCGCCACGGATGCCGTCCAGTCGCTTCGAGCATGCGGCCGACCGGGCCGTCGGTCGGAATCGGATAACTGACTGGCACGATCGTCGAAATCGCGTAGCGGCCTTCGGCGTCGGTGCGAAAACGTCCGCGCAGATTGCCGTGCGGCTGCTCGGTGTCCTGCCCCGAGTACATGCCGTTATCGGCGGTCTGCCACACGTCGAGCACCGCGTTGGCAAGCGGCTCACCGTCCGTCGACAGCACGCGCCCATGCACGAGTGCGGGCGTGCCCGGCGTGAACGCGATGTTCTCGCCGTACGCGCGCTCGGGCATGCCGCGAATATAGAACGGACCGAATACGGTGGTGTCGGTCGCGCCCGTCGCGAGACGGTGATTGATCGCGTCGACGAGCATCGATACGCCGAGCGTATCCGACAACAGGATGAATTCCTGACGCACGAGGTCATCGCACATCTTGCCAGTGTCGGTCAGAAAGCGAATGGCCGACATCCATTCGGCCTCGGTCGGCTCGACTTCACGCACGAACGCATGCATGTGCCGCACGAGGCTTTGCATCAGCGTGCGCAGCCGTTCGTCGGGCGTGCCCGCGAAGCTTGCTACCACCTGCTCGGTCAGGGCCTGCTCGGCCTCTTTGCTGTCTGTCGACATGTCTTCCTCCATCGATTGTTCTGGCGGCGCTGCGTTGGCCAATGCTCAGGCGGGTTCGGCGCCCTGCCACGCACGTTGCAGCAGCGCGCGGACCGCGTCGCGCTCCACGGGACGCGGGTTCGCATACGGATTCTTGCACGCGAGATCGGCCGCTTCGTCGAGTCCCTGCTCGGGCATGCCGATCTGTGCGAGCGCCATCGGAATGCCGAGCGCGCGGTTCAGTTCGAACAGCAGCGGACCCGCGTCGGCCGCGCGCTTGCCGCCGAGCGCGCGTGCGACGCGCGCGAGCGCATCGGACGCGGCGCCGTGGTTGTAGTGTGCCGTATGCGGCAGCATCGCCGCATGCGTTTGCGCATGCGGCAGGTTGAACGTACCGCCCAACGTATGACACAGCTTGTGATGCAGGGCCATCCCGACCGCGCCCAGACAGGTGCCTGCGAGCCACGCGCCGTACAGCGCGCTGCTGCGCGCGGCGGCATCGTCCGGTGCGCGCACGATCGCGGGAAGCGCTTCGCCGAGCGCGCGGATCGCTTCCTCGGCCATCAGGCTGATCACCGGGTTCGCGTCTTCGGCATACAGCGCTTCGACCGCGTGCGCCATCGCGTTGATGCCCGAGGCCGCTGAAATGCCCGCCTGCAACGACAACGTCAGCGACGGATCGTAGATCACCGTGCGCGGCAGCACGCGCATGTCGCGGCCGGTGCGCTTCAGTCGGCCCTCGGTGAGGCCGTAGATAGGCGTCATCTCGGAGCCTGCATAGGTGGTGGGTACCGCGATGATCGGCAGCGACGATTCGAGCGCAATCGCCTTGCCGAGGCCGACCGTCGAGCCGCCGCCCACCGCGACGCAGCAGTCTGCATCGAGCGCGGCAGCCGCATCGCGCGCTGCTCGTGCGACTCCGATCGGCACGTGCATCACGGCTTGCGCATGCACACCCGCCGCGCGCGCCCCAAGCACCTCCGCGACCCGATCGGCCAGCGCGTGCTGCTCGGGCGTCGCGAGAATCAGCGCGCGCTTCGCGCCGAGCCGCTCGAGCTCCGCGGGCAGCGTCGCGAGGCCGCCCCATTCGAACACCACACGCGACGGCGTGCCCTGATAGACGAAGCGCTCCATGCGGTCCTCAGCGTTTGAAATGCGGCGGCACGTTGCCGTCGACGTTGACCCACACCGAGCGCGCTTCAGTGTAGTCGTGCATCGCCTCGAAGCCCATCTCACGACCGTAGCCCGACTGTCCGACCCCACCGAACGGGCTGCCCGGATTGACCCGCTTATAGCAGTTGACCCAGCACATGCCCGCCTGGATTCGCGCGGCCATCGAATGCGCGCGCGACAGATCGCGCGTCCACAGGCCGCTGCCGAGGCCGTAGTCGGTGCCGTTGGCGATCGCGAGCGCTTCGTCGTCGGTACGGAAACGCAGCACCGTGACGAACGGGCCGAACACTTCCTCCTGCGCGACGCGGTCGTCCGGACTCGCGGCCTCGACGACGGTCGGACGCACGTAGTAGCCGTTCGCGAGCGTTGCGTCGCTCGGCGCGGCGCCGCCGGTCAGCACGCGACCGCCCTGCTGGCGCGCGATGTCGACGAACGCGAGCACGCGCTCCTGATGCTGCTTCGACGTGAGCGGACCCATCTCGGTGTCGGCATCGAGCGGATTGCCGAGCCGGATCGACGACGCAAGCGACACGAAGCGTTCGAGGAACTGATCGGCGATGCGCTCGTGCAGGATCAACCGCGAGCCCGCGATACATGCCTGGCCCTGGTTGTGGAAGATCGCCCAGGCGGCGCCGTTGATCGCGGCGTCGAGATTCGCGTCGTCGAACACGATGTTCGCGCCCTTGCCGCCGAGCTCGAGCTGGACGCGCTTCAGATTGCCCTGCGAGGCCTCGACGATGCGCCGTCCGGTCGCGGTCGATCCGGTGAAGGCGATCTTGCCGACGCCCGGATGCCCGGCGAGCCGCTGCCCTGCCGTATGACCATAGCCCGCGACGATGTTGACGACGCCCTCGGGAACACCGACTTCGGCCATCAGCTCGACGATGCGCAGCGTGGACAGCGGCGTGATCTCCGACGGCTTGAGCACGACCGTGTTGCCGGCCGCGAGCGCCGGGCCCATTTTCCAGCTCGTGAACATCAGCGGGAAATTCCACGGCACGATCTGTCCGACCACGCCGATTGGCGCGCGCTGCACGTAGTTCAGAAAGCCCGCTTCGACCGGAATCACCGAGCCTTGCAGCTTGTCGGCCATGCCGCCGAAGTAGCGGAAGCATGCTGCCGTACGCGGCACGTCGAGCGAGCGCGAATCGCGGATCGGGTGGCCCGTGTCCAGCGATTCGAGTTGCGCGAGTTCTTCGGCGTTGGCCTCGATCGCGTCCGCAAGCTTCAGCAGCAGGCGGCCGCGTTCGGCGGCGGGCAGCGCGGCCCACTTCGGGAACGCGCGCGCGGCGGCGTCGACAGCGAGATCGACATCGGCGGCGGTGGCCGCGGCGATCCGCGTGATCAGCGAGCCGTCGTGCGGATTGAGCACGTCGATCGTGCCGCCTTCGACGGCGTCCGTGAAGCGGCCGTCGATGAACAGTTGGGTTTGCATGAATGATCCTCGGTGAATGCGGGCGCGGGACTCTTCGATCGAGCCTTCAGAAATCGACGGGGTACGGCTTCAGCTCGCCGCTCTCGTAGCGTTTCGGCAGATTCGGCGTCGCGTTCTCCCATACGAGCAGCATCGAGCGCTTCGTCGAATAACCCTGATGGCGGATATCGGCTGGCATTGCGCAGATGTCGCCCGCGCGCATCGTGATCCGGGCGCGCGGCGCGCCGGTGTTCTTGTCGCCGATATCCCAGACGATTTCATCGGACAGTTGCAGGAACCACTCGACGCGATCGTTGCCGTGAAAAACCGGCAGGATGTATTCCTCGGTGGTCGGGCAGAACAGGCTCTGGCCGCACACCGACGTGACCGACGGATTCCACGTGACGTCCGAGCGCGACAGATACTTGAACAGGCTGAACGCGTGCAGCTGGCCCTCGAAGCCAGGCTCGACGTGCACCTCCGGATCGTCCTGCGTGACGTCGGCGAACGCTCGGTTCACCGGCAGATCGTCGCGCAGCGGCGAGTCGTCTTCGAGGCCCGGCATGCGGCGCGTCGCGATGCGCGTGCGCTCGATCGCGGCGTCGTTGTCGCCATGCTTGCGACCGAACGCGGTGCCGGTTTCCTCTGGGGCGGCGAATGGGTCGAAGCCTTCGTTGGTCCAGTCGTGCAGGATCGCCTTGAAGGTCGCCATGATCGTCGGCGTCTCGAAGGTCTCCACGTAATCGACGCCCGCGTCCTTCATGATGCCGTTGAACGAGCCCGCATACACGTCGACCTTGCCGTAGTGATTGCGCGTGCCGAACACGTGGTCGAAGTTGACCCAGCCGTAGAAGAAGCCCCAGGCGACGTCGCGCATCATCGCGCGCAGGAACGCATCGGCCGGCACCGCGTGGGTGCGGGTCTGGCCTTTCGCGGGCCAGTTGATCTTGACGAAGTACTCGTCGCGCAGGAATTCGAACGCGCCGAGCGTGAAGCGGCGATAGCCGGTGACCGCGTCGGGTTCGCTGGCGCGCACGGTGTCGGCGGCGAAGCCGGCCGGGTGATCGAGAGTTTCGAGGGATGCCATGTTTTGTCTCCTGTGTCGACCAGAGTTGGCGCTTTAGCTGTCGACCGGTGTTGGCGCTTTAGCGCCTACTCCGGTCCATGCAAAGCTCTTACTCTGGTCCCATGCAAGGTACTTGCTAGGTAGTCTGCGTATCAGTGCAGGCAGATGTCGGCCCACTTCTCTACCGACAATTCCCCGAGCATCGTTTGCACGAGCGCGACGCCGGGTTTCTGCGCGGTGAAGCGATATGCGCAGCCGGCCGGCAGCAATGCCTGATGACCGCGACGCAGCACCACGTGGCCCATCGCGCGGCCGGCGGGTTGCGCTCCCGCTGCGACGGTGCCCGTGCCGCTCTTCGGCGGGTTGTCGAGCTTGATGAAATCGATGCGCACCTCGCCGTCCATCAGAATCGCGAACTCGTCGTGCGCGCAGGCGAACCATTGCGATTGGCCTTCGGTGCGCAGCGCCTCGATCACGTAGTCGAGGTTCTTGCCGACCACGACCTTTTCGTACGGCGCGGCTTCGGATGCGACTTCGAAGATGTTGGAAAACACGTAGTGGCGCGCTTCGCCGCTCGTGATTTCGATTTCGCCTTTGCGGTAGCCGTCGAGCGAGCCAAAGACGGTGTGGAATGACTGTTCGGTCATTGCTGTCTCCTTGTTGGAAGCGGGTGCTGTCGGAATCAACTTTAGAAGCGCAACAGGATGGCAACAACCGGCGATCGGGCGATTACAGCATTTGCACTTTGCAAATAATCGCCGCGCGAGCAGCCGCCTTACGTCACCCAGCCGCGCTCGATAAGCGGCCGGTCCCACGCGGGTTCGGGACCCAGGTACTCGGCCAGAAACTCGACCAGCGCTTTCACCTTGAGCGCCTGTCGTTGTGTCGCGGGATACACGGCCGCGAAGTTCAGCGGCGACAGCGTGTAGTCGGTCAGAATCGGCACCAGCGAACCGTCGAGCAGCGCGGCGCTCGCGACGAGCGTCGGCAGACAGACGACGCCGCCGCCCGTCAACGCATAGTCGCGCAGCAAATGCACCGAATTCGAACGGATCATGCCCGGCAGCTCCATTTCGACGACCTCGTCGCCGTGCGCCATGGTCCAGCGATTGCGCGACGGGTAGCCCGAATACAGGGCCGTGGTGTGTTGCAGCAAATCGCGCGGATGCTGCGGCGCGCCATGCTCGGTCACATATGCGGGCGTCGCGCAGAAAAGGCGCCGCACTTTGAACAGCCGTCGCTCGATCAGCGATTCGGCGATCGGCGGAAAAATCTGGAAGGCGACGTCGAAGCCCTCTTCGATCGGATCGACCACCCGGTCGTTGACGATCACGTCGAGCTGGATGCCCGGATAGCGCCGATTGAACTCGGCGAGCGGCGCCCCGAAATGGCCGAGCGCGAAGCCCGGCAGCATCTGGATGCGCAAGCGGCCCGTCGGTGTAGCGCGCAACTCGCGCATCTGATCGGTCAGTTCGTTGACACGTCCGACCACCTCCGCGCATTCGCGATAGAACGTCTCGCCCACTTCGGACAGGCGCACGACCCGCGTGCTGCGATGAAAGAGCGGCGCGTTGACGAACTTCTCCAGCTGCTGGATGCGCGTCGTGATCACCGAACTCGTCACGCCCAACTGCCGCGCCGCTTCGGCGAAGCTGCTCGTCTCGGCCACGCGTACGAAGGCCTCGATGCTCAGAAAACGGTCCATGCTGCGTCCTTGTCCACTCGTCCAGCCTGTCAGTGTATCTGGGCTGGGGCGCGTGAACGCGCCGCTCGGTCGGCGACAACGGTCTTGTCGTAGAGCTCGGCGCCCACTGCGTTGCCGAGCGCCGCGCCGACCGGTTGCAGCGCATCATTCCGGTTGCTCACCGGCCGGCAGGTCGAGCGATGGCGTGAGCCTCTGACGACGCACTCGGGCCGGCGCGGTTTCCTCGAGCAGCAGGCTCACACCGATGCCGAGCAGCACCGCGCAGATCGGCAGCCACAGGATGTGCTGGATGCCGAAGTGTGTCGCGACGAAGCCCGCCAATGCCGGCGCGATGCCGCCGCCAAAAATCTCGCCCGCGCCGACGACGACGCCGATCGACGTCGAGATCATGCCGATCGGCGCAGCTTCGGTCGCAACCGGACCGGACAGCAGCGACACGAGTCCGAGCGTGAAGAACGACGCAACGAACAGTACCGCGAACAGCTGCACCGGCTGCGCGCCCAGTCCGCGGAACAGGTACAGCATCACCGCGGTGCCCGCAAAGCCGACGATGCTCGCCGCGCGCCGCCCGGTCAGGTCCGACAGCCCCGGCAAACCGAACTGGCCGATAAAGCCGCCAAAGCCGATCGCGGAGACGACGACGCCCATGCGCTGCGTGTCGAGCGACAGATACTCGGTCAGGTACAGCGGCAGCATCGCGCCGAGCACGAACACGCCGGTCATCGCGCAGAACAGCGCGGCCATCGCGATCGGGATGTTGCGGCTCTTCAGCACGTCGCGCCAGTTGCCGTGTTCGGCCGGGCACGTGGCGCGCTTCGGCGTGGCTTGCGGCGCAGCTTTCGGTTCGCGAATCACGAAGAACATCAGCACGCCGAGAATCAGACCCGGCACCGACACCAGCGCGAACACCCAGCGCCACGTGACCACGCTGAGCAGCTGCGTCGCGATGATCGGCGACAGCGCGAGGCCGAACAGCGCGAAGCCGCTTTGCTGCAGGCCGAGATTGAAGCCGCGGCGTTTCGGATGCGATGCATCGGCGGTCGCGGCGAAACTGGTCGGGCAGAACGAGCCTTCGGCGACGCCCATCAGCGCGCGCACCGCGAGCAGGCTCATCAGCCCGCCGGCGAGCCCGGAGAAACCGGACAGCAGCGAGAACGCCAGAATCGCCGGAATCAGCACCTTGCGGCGCCCGATCCTGTCGGAGATGCCGCCCATCAGCGCCGCGAAAATGCCCCACGACAAGCCGAGGATGCCGATGCAGTTGCCGACGTCCTGCGCGGTCAAATGCAGGTCCTTCATGATGGCCGGAAAGAGCGGCGCGATCAGCCACCGGTCGAGTCCCACGAGGCCGAAGCCGAGGGCCAGCAGCACGACGGCCTTCCATTCGTAGGCCACGTCCCAGTCGTTCGATTTCATCTTTGTCTCCATAGGCCGGCCGCTTTGCGCGCGGACGGCATTCGCTGGCGCGGAGGCGCGCCGCCGGGTTCGTCGAATTCAGCAATGGGTGTCGTGCCGCGCGTCGTCGGTGCGGCAGCGACGCGGCCAAGATTGGCGCAAGTGCGGCGGCTCAAGTACGGGACAAGCGGCGAATGCGGTATTCGTGAATCGCAAATAATCGCGATGGATGGCGCGGCAGCGAGCGTGGGCAAGGCTCGGCGGTATGCGGCGGGAGCGAATCGCATGCGCGTGAGGACACCCCAGGACAAGCCCGGGTAGACGCGCGGATGGGCCGCGGGCGGGTGGGGTGCGGGTCACCTGATGTAATACGTTCGGCTACCCGCGTTTGGATCGAATGCCTGTTTGGAGTCGGCTCGCTATTGGTCGGCGAAGACTGCAGCGCGGTGCCTATGCGGCAGACGATTCCCGCGACAGCTCAACAACCGCCTGCAGGATCGCGGCGCGCGCCTGACCGAGAATCAGCCCGCGCCACACGTGGTCCTCGCAGTAGAAGCCGGCGCGGATCTCGGCGCGAATCGCGTCGATCTGTTGCGGGTCAGCGTCGGGATGCCGACGCACCCACGCATCGGCGCGCAGCCGGTGCAGCATGTCGACGAGCTGCACCGCGCCCTACTCGATCGCAATCGCCGTCGTACGCGCGTGCGTGCAGGTGCGGAGCAGCGTATCGAGGACCGGACCCGCGACGTTTGCCGCGACCGACGTCAGCACCCGCAGACGGCGCGCGCTGGCCGGACCGATGCGCGCGACGTCGGTGGCGAGCTCCTCGTTGCCGAGGCCACCCAGACCCGCTATCACGTGACTTTCGACGCGCGCCGCAGCAGCCGCGGCGGACCGCAGACAAAGCCGCCGCGCCTCCCCGTACGACGACGCGAAATACGACGGTGGGTTCATCGAAGCTCCGGAAAGTTATGCAGGCGTCAGGAAGGATTCGGTCAGACGCACCCAGTAGGTCGAACCGAGCGACAGCACGTCGTCGTTGAAATCGGTCGATCTCGCCGCGCGCGTCGATTCGGGCGAAATCGACGCGGCCGTGATCATCGACACGCCGGGCCGCCGCCCGGCCAGTGCCCAGTGGACGCCGGTCTATTCGGAGCCGCTCGTGCTGCTCGTCAATGCGAACGTGGCTGAAGCGCCGGTGGTCGAGTTATTGCGCGCGCGGCGCTTTCTGCGTTTCGATCGGACGCAGCGCACCGGCGTGATCATCGACCGTGCGTTGCGCAAGCAGCGCGTGAAGGTCAACGAGTTTCTCGAACTGAATTCGCTGGAAGGGATCGCCGAACTCGTGCGCCAAGGGATCGGTATTGCGGTGGTACCGCTGCTGCGCCGCTGCTCATGGACTCGCGATGACGCATTGCGCGTCGTGCCGCTGCCCGACGCTGGCGTGCGGCGCAACGTGGGAATGCTGGAGCGCGCGCAGCATGGAAAGATGAGCGTGACGGCGGCGATCGTTCGGCAGTTGAAGGAAGTGATCTGAACACGTCAAACCCTCGAGCAACTGCTCTTGCCCGTCGCCAGATCGGCGTTGCGACGCCGAGCCGCATCGGAAACCGGGGATAACTAACCGCGCAGGCTCCCGGCCGGCTTGACAGTTAGTAGCGTTTTACAGCTGTCAGCCGAGCCGGGATAGTTCCGGCCAGTCGCGCCCGATATACTCCGTTCACCCCTGAACGTCTTTCAGCCACGGGCGATCACTCGGACCATGAAAGCAACGGACCTCGAACAGCGCATCCTCAAACAATCGCTGCTTTGCACTGCGCTGATCGCCGGACTCGGCATCGCGGCCGGGATTCTGAGCGGCTCGCTGGCGATCATCTTCGACGGCATGTTCTCGGCTCTCGACGCCGCGATGTGCAGCCTGTCGCTGCTCGTCACCCGCCTGCTTCGGCAGGAGAGCAGTCGACGCTTCCAGCACGGCTTCTGGCACATCGAGCCGCTCGTGCTCGTGTTCAACGGCAGTCTGCTGTCGGTGCTGTGCTTTTACGCTTTCATCAACGCGGTCAAAGGTCTGCTCGACGGCGGCCACGAGCTCGAGTTCGGCTGGGGTGTCTTCTACGCAGTGGTGGTTGCCACGTTCGCCTTCGTCATGTTCTTGCGCGAGCGGCGCGTGAATCGCGCGATCGACTCCGAACTGATTGGGCTCGACATCAAGAGCTGGCTGATGTCGGCGTGCGTCAGCGCGGCGCTGTTGCTGGCGTTTTCGATTGCATGGCTGCTCGAACGAATCGGGCACGGCCACCTGACACCGTACATCGACCCAGGCGTGCTCGCACTACTGACGCTCGTCCTGATTCCGATGCCGATCGGAACCGTGATCGACGCGGTCAAGGAAGTGTTGCTGATCACGCCGCTGGATCTGGAGCGCGAACTGCACGACCTGATGCAACAACTGACCGCCGACTACGGCTTCGTCAAGCACTCGCACTACGCGACGCGCGTCGGCCGCGGCCTGTTCGTCGAGGTGCATATCGTGCTGCCCGAAGCGATGGAGCACGCCGGCGTCCGCCAGTTCGATCAGATTCGCGACAGGATCTCGCGCGCGATCGGCGAATCGGGCCCGGACCGCTGGCTGACGGTGGCGTTCACGCGCGACCCGCGCTGGTTGTAACTTTCGCGGCTAGTCCCCGAACGGGTTGCCGGTGTCCTTCACTTCGGTACTGAGGTTGTATTCCGCACGCATGGCCTTGAGTACGCCCTCGATGTCGCGCTCGAAGCCAATCGCGTTACCGAAGTGGGTCATGTTCCAGTTGCAGCCTGTCTTGTCAGCCTCTTGCAATTGCGGCCGCGGCACGCGAATCTTCACGCCATCCTCGACGATTTCCTGCAGTCGATGGATTCGCCGATTGACCTCCTGCTGAAGCTGCGAGGCATTAAGCGTCTTGCGTATCATCCAGGTCTCCTCCCGGTTGCTCGAGCCAGTCTAACGCAAGTGATGCGTTTCGCGACCTGGCGCTGAAATGCGAAGCGCCAGAGAGAAAGCAGGCGTATCGGTTCGTGGGGGTGCGTCAGCCAGCGCCGACGCGCGCGAAAGTCTGGCGGCTTTAGACGACGATGGTTGTGCATCGCACCACACATTCGTTCGCGTTCTCTGTCGCCGGCCTGGATTGTTTCCCCGATAGCCAGACATACGGATTACGAGGAACATAGGCATGCGCTAAAAGTTGCCAACGTGTAAAACCGGTGGGGGTAAGCATGGGACAACTCGACTTCAGTACCTTCGAGCACGAAGGTTGGGAGCGGGTCGCGCAGGCCTATCATGAGTATTTTGGTGATTTGACCGCCCAGTCGAACCAGGCCATGCTCGAGACCCTCTGCATTCGGCGGGGAGCCCGTTTTCTCGACGTCGCCTGCGGCCCGGGCTACCTCGCGGCGGCCGCCGCGCGCAGCGGCGCGGATGTCACCGGCGTGGATTTCTCGGTCGCGATGGTCGACAAGGCGAGACGCGTCTTTCCGGCACTTGAGTTCCGCGTCGGCGACGCGGAGGATTTGCCATTTCCCAACGCAAGCTTCTCGGCAGTGGGGATCAGCTTCGGAATGTTGCACTTTGCGCACCCCGAGCGCGCACTCGCGGAGGCGTTTCGTGTACTGCAACCTAACGGCAGAATCGCCTTCACGGTATGGGCGACACCGAACAAGGCGGTTGGCTTCGGCATGGTGTTGAAGGCGATCGAGGAGCACGGGACGACCGACGTACCCGTCCCGCCGGGACCACCCTTCTTCCGATTCAGCGATTGGGAGGAATCGAAGCGCCTGTTGCTCGATGCCGGGTTCGTCCAACCGGAGGTGCGGGAGTTGGACCTCACGCTCGTGCTTCGTGCTCCCAATACACCTTTTCATGCACTCCTGCGTGGTGGCGTGCGGGTTTCCGCATTGCTACACGCGCAGACGCCGGCCGCGCTAGCGTCTATTGAACTGGCCGTCGCACACGACGCGCAGGCGTATCGCAGCGATACTGGGGACCTGCGGCTTCCGATGAGCTGCGTTCTGGCTTCCGCACTCAAGCCTTAGGGCGAGTGGGCTGACTCAACTCACCTAGACCGTCGCGGCGAGCTTGAATTCATCGAACCTGGCTACTGGTGGCGATAGTTCCTGGACTTCCAGACGGTCCACCAGAGTTGCATGCGCACCGTCAACCAGCCAATGGCAGATTCGCTCGAGTTCTTCAGCGTGTCCTTGCAACACAGCCTCGACCGAACCGTCCATCCGGTTGCGCACCCAACCCGTGATGCCTCGAGCCGTGGCCTCGTTGATGCAAGCCTGCCGGTAACCTACACCCTGCACGTGGCCATATACCCTGACCAGTCTGGTCCGTAAATCGGTATCGAACTGTGGCGTCATGATGCACGTAACTCCAGGCCGGATAAGACGCAGCGCGGTTGCCTCTGGTCACTGTCGCTGTCAGTCCGGAAACAAAAGCTCTGCTCGACACGAATCGCGGGTTCGACAGTCAACCTCCACGCACCTCGTCGCTTTCGCCTGCCGAGTCTGTCGCCTCCCAATCCGCCTTCGTCGTTGCTGCTGGCGTCACCGGCTTGATACGCGTCCACCACGCGGTATTTGCCGGTGCATGGAAGCGGAACTGCGTGCTCCATGCCGCCCAGAACTCCCGCTGTGCGGCCTGGGACGTCGGGAGAACAAAACCTAACTTCTCAGCGAGCGCCGGCAGATAAAGGTCAAACGCTGATTTAACAACGTCGCCCCAGCTTCTTGCCTCAAGAATCGCAAGCCGATACGCAATTGCCGCAATGGCGGCCGCAATCGCAGCGTTCTGAAAAAGATCCGCCAACAGGTAATTACCGGCCAGTCCGTCCGCAAGCCAGAGGTCAATCGCTCGCACAAAGGTAAAGATGGACGTAAAGGTACCCAGAACGACGAGTCCGACCAGAAAGTCAACTGGAGCTCTCGCATCCGCAATGATTGCTTGATAGTCCTTTGGGATGACTGCAAGAAGACGCGGCCATACGAATATGCTGTCAATCTTATAGACTTCGCTCGAGTAACCCTCGAATGCACGCAACGTGTTCCCAAAGGCCGTAGGAAGAACGAGATTTTCATACCGGGGGAAATCACGGGCGTTCCGCTCCTGGTTGCGGTACAGCATCGCCCTTACGGTGGCTCGGTTCAATTCAGCCTTTCTGTATTCCAACGATTCCTTTGAGGCTTTAAGCCGCTCGATTGTACTGTTCTCTGTAGCGAGTTCCGTACGGAGGCGTTCTATGAGGTCCAGCTGACGATTGCGGCGATTTCGCTCATCGCGCTTCCAGGCCTCGCGATTGAATGGCCATTTGTATCCTTCGAGGACCTGATAAAACCAGTTGTTCAATACCAACAGGATCAGCGATAGGACCCATACGATTATGAGGAAAGAGAACAAGCTTCCAACCTTGTCGCTGTCCGAGGTCGCCTTGTGTAGCAAATCGCAAAATGCCGGGATATCGGCGTTTGCCGCGAGAAAGCCTGTAAAGCCAAGCAGGGCCGGCAAAAAGAAGCCGAGGATAAATGCTTTGTCCAGCAGTTTCGATAGGCCCGAGAGCATCGGAGATTATCCCTTGGCAAATTCAGCGACGCACTGGCGGTGGGTTGTCGTCATCTGGGTCCTGCTGCGACTGTCCCGGAAGACCTCCGAATTGAAGAGCCCGGTGAACGGCATTCAAATCGATGCTTGCCAGTTTGCTCGGAGGCGTTGCTGAGCCGGAGTCGTCTACAAGATGTTGATAGAGGAAATCGACAACCGCACTGAGGGCATTGAGGGCGCTCGCGTAATCTCGTGCAATCGCCAGGTCGTGGACTTCTACGGCCCGCCTCATTACCAATTCGCGTAGCGGTTCCGGTGCTGATTCGTATTGGCGAGCAAACGCGGCGTTCCGTTTGATCTCTTCAAGCCGGTCAATCGCTTTTGAGGCACTGCGGCGGCTCTGCCCCCTAGGTACATGCGTGGCGCTGCGCCCGACCACTTTTGTCAGCAGTTCGACGATTTCACGAGATGAGTTTTCTTTCATCCTGGCTCTCCAAGGGGAAAACACACTCGCCTCCCCGGCCCCGCCCGGTCGTCAATGCTCGAACCGTTACTCGATGTTAGTACAGCTGTTCGGTAGGAGGAAACAGTATATCGGTGCGCAGGCCGCAGAAGTGTCACGTGAACTTCGCAACAAGTGAACTATCGCCGGGTTCCTCGCTGCCTCGCACATACGGTTGTTCAAGCGAGCGGCACCGGACAATCCCTGAACGCTTGCCGGGCAACGTTCAGGAACATGCGGGCGCAATTCTCCGCAGCGAAATGTTGGTTTCGGACCGTCGCTGCGCGGTCAAAGTGTAGGGTGAGTCCCACCACCGAGTCCACGCCGCCACTGTCACGCGAGCATTCAACGCCTACGCAGCGGGTTAGCGGCACGCTTGCCTGACAGCCCCTCCGTCGGCACGGCCCTTGCGTCCAGAAACTGCGTCAACCGGAGATAGCCATGATGCGATGTTTTGCGGACTTCGCTCCCAAGCAAGCGCTGCGCGGCAGTGCAGCCGCAGTTGCTGCCACCATACTCCTGGCAGCATGCGGGACGGGAATGGCGGCATTCGCCGGACTGCTTCCGAAATCCGACGGCGTAGCGACTGCAGTGACCGCTACGCCGTTGGTCGAACTGCAGACCACGATGACGAATCTAATCCAATCCGGTTTCGAGGACATTTCCGCAGCTGCTGACTAAGCTCGCCCGCAAGCTCGGCGGTGCCGCGCCGCGCCGCGTGATATCACTGTCGGAACCGACTTCACCGTTCATCAGGCGTTGAACACGGTTCGTCTTCAACTCTGTTCTCTGCCATTAGGTATGCTTCTCTCTGTGTCTTGCGCCCACCGCGAAGCACGGCCACCAAACACCGGCACAGTCGCTTGCGCACGACCCAATGATCGGTCCGACAGGTACCGTTACGTCACCAGCGGGCAGGCACGGTCGCATTGATTGCGTTCGAGCAATCCCCAACACCTGGCGGGCCACCGCGTACTGCACGAACATAGGAGCGAAACGTGGCAAGTATTGACTTCGAGAACCTCTGGCAGTTGTTTCCAGTCACCGACGATATTCCCGAGACCGCCCGCCTCGCGGAGCCGATTCATCAGCGCGTCTCGCTCGTCGATGGAGAACTGAAGGCGTGGGATGGCGCCTGCAAGAACGTGCAGTCGCCAGTCTGCGTGCGACAAGCCTCCGGCGACGCTGAACAGGTCGTAATTGGCAGTTATCCGGTCATGGGCGAGGTCGAGAGCGATGCCGCGCTGAACGCGGCCGTGCGAGCCTACGATCACGGCCGCGGCGAGTGGCCAACGATGACAGTCGCGCAGCGCATCGGCTGCATGCAAGACTTCATTCGTCTCATGGCGGCCAGGCGCCATGAGATTGTGAATCTGATCATGTGGGAAATCGGCAAGAGCCTTGCCGATTCGCAGAAGGAGTTCGACCGCACCATCAGCTATATGCAGGACACTATCTCGGCGCTCAAGGAGCTAGACAATAGCAACTCGCGCTTTGTCATCGCCGAGGGAACCATCGGCCAGATTCGCCGCACCCCGCTGGGCGTCGTACTGTGCATGGGGCCTTACAACTATCCGCTGAACGAAACGTTCGCGACGCTCATTCCCGCATTGCTGATGGGCAACACCGTCGTGTTCAAGCCGCCCCAATATGGCACGCTACTGTTCTTTCCACTGCTCGAGGCTTTCCGCTCTGCTTTCCCGAAAGGCGTCGTCAACACGATTTATGCACCGGGTGCGGTGGTGGTGCCACACATGCTCGCCTCAGGAAAGATCGACGTGCTTGCCCTCATCGGCTCAAGCAAGGTTGCAGACCACCTGAAAAAACAGCACCCAAAGTCGCATCGGCTACGCGCCGTTCTCGGCCTTGACGCCAAAAACGCCGCGATTGTGTTGGCTGACGCCGACATAGACCTCGCCGTGAAGGAATGTCTGCTCGGTACGTTGTCGTTCAATGGTCAACGGTGCACAGCGCTCAAGATATTGATGGTGCACCGCTCGATCGCCGATACGTTTCTTCAGCGCTTTAACGCAGCGCTCAAAAATCTCAAGGTCGGCATGCCGTGGGAACAGGGTGTGTCCATTACACCGCTGCCGGGCATGCATCGCACGGCCTACATGACCCAGGCAATTGACGATGCGAAAGCGAAAGGCGCGGCGGTCGTGAACGAAGGTGGTGGCGTGTTCTGCAAAACTCTTTTCTATCCGGCCGTGGTGTATCCCGTGAAGGAAGGGATGATGCTCTATCGTGAGGAGCAGTTCGGACCGATCATCCCAGTCGTGCCGTTCGATGACATTGATACACCACTCGAGTATGTCATCACTTCGGACCACGGTCAGCAGGTCAGCATTTTCGGCACCGACGCTGCCCAAATTGGCTCGCTGATCGACCCACTCGTCAATCAGGTGTGCCGCGTCAATCTCAACAGCCAGTGCCAGCGAGGCCCAGACGTCTTTCCGTTTGCCGGCCGCAAGGATTCTGCGGAAGGTACGCTATCGGTCACCGATGCATTGCGCGCGTTCTCGATTCGCTCCATGGTCGCGGCCAAGGAGACCGACCTGAACAAGACGCTGCTCGATACGATGGTCACGAATCATCACTCGAAGTTCGTGAACACCGGTTTTATCTTTTAGCGGCTCGATGGGTATCGAGCTCGAGTCCCGATGCGGAGATTCAGCGCGCGATGCCGTAAAGGTCAGCGCATCGCGCGCATGTTGAGTGAAAGGGTCCATTCTTCAGTTGGCGCGATTTCGCGCGACGTCCGGCCAGTCGATGCCCGTAGAAAAGCATAGGTCTAAAAGCGACGAATATTTGCGACGTCCTATGGCGCTGCTTCATGCATCGACCCAACGCTTTTCCCCGGTGCAGGATGCGCGGAGCGGGTCACTGCGGGTCCGGATGAGCCAAGCCCGCTTGCTCGATAATCTGTTCGTATTGTTCCACACCGACTACGGCTCGGTACTCCTGCATCAGCCGGATGAGCGCCTGCGACGTCCTGGAAATCACACCGTAGACTTCCAACTGCTCAGCGTGCACCAGGGCCTGCCCCAAAGTCATGGCCACGTCAGTCTCCTTATTGCAGTTGAACAGCGAGCAAGTCGTTGGCGAACGCGGGCCGGGCGGAGGCGAACTCCATCAGGTCGAGGAAGCCCTCGCTGACCGCAAATTCATGCAGCGCATCATCGCCGCTGTCAGCTTTGATGCGACCGTAGCTTTCGACCATTTTCAGGTCGGTAATCAAGTACATCATCTCAACCTCTTTCTGTCTGGGAATGCCCCGAGTTGTCGCGCCCATACCTCGACGGAAAGAATGCGCCCCGTCGGGCCGTTGTCGTCTCATGCTTCGGTCCGAAGAGTACGTAGCGTGGCTTAATTCAAGCTTAAACAATGCCAACGATGAGAACGCCTCGCCGGAACGGAAATTCGGCGGCGCCCAATCGGAAAACCTCGCGGAATAGCATTCAATCCGTCGCGAAGCGGTTGAACATTGGACGGTCGTTTGGCGGGGAGAATAAAGTGCCCTCGGGTCACTGCGGTTCACAGCGAATATTGCTGCATCGCACTACGCAACATGTCGGTTGGCAACAACCTAATCGTTAATCAGGTAGTGAAAACGGTTTGACGCGGACTTTCTTGTGTCCCATTAGCCGCGTGAAAATCTGCCTTGTCCTGCATCTCAGCCGGTAAAGTTAACCTACACGCCAGGCGCCTCGGCACCGCGGCCTTGCCCCCGGTGCGTCTGCCGAAATCGCGCGACGCGTGCAACCGGTGAGGACTCGCCGCGGCCCGCACAGGAGAAGAACATGCGCGCGCTCGACATCATGACTTCTTCGGTCATTACCGCCAGAGCCATCTGGAGTCGCCGAGTGTGATTGCGACGATGTAGCTGGCGCACCGTGTACGTGCCGAACGTTCCCAGCTTGACTGCGGGCGGCGCGGTTTAAAACCGCGCCGAGTTCGACCATTTCCTGATCACGATTTGAAGGTCGCCAATTGAGCAGCAAGTGGGACGAAGGATGCGATCGTCCCCGCTGCGCGTTGCGAGGAGATACTTGCTCGATGGCGGAGCCAGCGGCTGTTATTGAATGTCAGTCCGCAATCTCCGGCTCGACCAGCTTTGCCAGTTGCGCGAGCGACTCCTGCCAGCCGAGGTAACACATCTCGACCGGAATCATCTCGGGGATGCCTTCCTGCATGATGTTCAGTTCGGTCCCGCACGACACCTGCCGCAACGAAACGGTCGTGTGCATCTGACCGGGCAGATTCGGGTCGTCGAAATGGTCCGAATAGCGGATCTTTTCGAACGGCACCAGTTCGATGTACTCGCCGCCGAACGAGTGCCCCTTGCCCGAGCCGAAGTTATGAAACGACATCCTGTAGGTGCCGCCGACGCGCGCATCCATCTGATGCACGTCGCAGGTGAAGCCATACGGCGGTAGCCATTTCGCCATCGCGGCGGGTTCGAGGAACGCGCGATAGATACGCTCGGGCGTCGTGCGCAAAACACGGTGGAATTTGACGGTTCCGGTAGCCATGATGAGTATGCCTTTCACTGGAGGGGTTGAACATACTGTCACGACGCGCCCGCGTTGCGGGAATCGACACGCACGAGACCAGGCAAAACCCGTAGACGGTTGACACTCGTTTAGCAGATGTATCGCCCCATACGGACTGCGTTGCGGTCGAAGCGTCCCTGGTCGCCATAGCGTCCCCGTCCGTTTTAGATGATCGATGATTGCAACCCGCGCCTTCTTTTCGCCTAGAGAGAATCAAAGGGACTTCCCCGTCCCGAGGCTACGGCGGAAGCCGCGAGTCGGCATCAATGTGCCAAGATGAAGTTGCGAATGTTCATCGACACCAGCGAGAAGGGAGTCCATGCCTATTGTCACCATCGCAATCGATCTTGCCAAGAATGTATTCGCCGTTCACGGTGTGGACGAGACCGGCAAGGCGATGCTGATCAGGCCGCGTGTGCCGCGCGATCAACTGGCGACGTTGATTGCACAGCTGCCAGCGTGCCTCATCGGAATGGAGGCTTGCTCCGGTGCGCATCACTGGGCACCCGTGTTCCAGCAGCACGGCCATACCGTCAAACTCATGGCGCCCAACCTTGTTGCGCCTTATCGCACGTCCGGCAAGCGCGGCAAGAACGACGCGGCGGATGCTGCTGCCATCTGCGAAGCAGTGACGCGTCCGAGCATGCGTTTCGTGCCGCTGAAGGACGAACATCAGCAGGCGACGCTTTGCGTGCAACGGACACGACAAGGTTTCGTCCAGGAGAGGACCGCGACTTACAACCGGTCGCGAGGCCTGCTCCCGGAATTTGGCGTGGTGCTGCCACAGAGCCCGGAGAAGTTGCGCAGGTACATCACCGAACATCTGGACACATTGCCAGGCTGGGCGAAGCGCAGCATCAGCGATCTGCTTGAGCATGCCGGCAATATCGAAGATCGCCTGCTCGGATACGACCGTGCGATCGCCAAGATCGCGCGTGAGGATACACGCAGCAAGAGGCCAATGCAGTTGCGCGGCATCGGCCCAACCACGGCCAGTGCGTTGCTCGCCAGTATCGGTGCCGGGCACGACTTCAGAAACGGCCGGCAGGTGGCAGCCTGGATCGGACTGACGCCCGGTCACAATACAGCAGTGGCAGTAAGGCGCGGCTGGGAAGCATTACGAAGGCAGGCGACGTCTGTTTGCGCGGCCTGCTGGTCAACGGCGCCCGCGCCGTCATTGCCAGTCTCGGCGAGAAACAGGATCGCTTCAGCCGGTGGGTCCGAACCTTGGTCGAGCGCCGGGGCTACTGGCGGGCCGCCATCGCGATTGCTGCAAAGAACGCGAGATTGGCGTGGGCCTCACTGAAATATGGCGATGACTTCAAGCTCGAACCAGTGACGGACTGATCTCGATTTGGATTTATCGATCACTCGGCAATTGGACACGGACGCGGACATCACGAGCACGTAGAAACGATCACTTTGCACTGCCAGCGGTGATGTGAAGCGGGTGGGACCCGCGCGGGGTGGACAGCGTCAAGCAGCACGGCCTCCTTCCTGCTACAGCGCAAAGCGCTCCCTCCACGCCCGCAGCGCCGGCATGATGGCAAGGTCGCGGTGGCGAAGAGCAACCAGCGCTGGTGCTCGGACGGCTTTGAGTTTCGTTGCGACAACGGTGAGCCGCTGCGTGTCACGTTCGCTCTGGATTGCTGTGACCGTGAAGCGATGAGCTGGGTGGCGACAACTGGTGACCACAGTGGCGACGTGGTGCGTGACGTCATGCTGGCAGCCATCGAGACGCGCTTTGGCAACGTCTCGAAGGCACTGGCTGAAATTGAATGGCTGACGGACAACGGCTCAGGCTACACGGCGGAGAAAACCAGGACCTTGGCGTCCGACATTGGTTTGAAACCGTTGACCACACCGGTGTGCAGCCCGCAAAGTAACGGCATGGCAGAAAGCTTCGTGACAACGATGAAGCGTGACTATGTCGCCTTCATGCCGAAGCCAGATGCCGCAACCGCCGCGCGCAATCTCGCCGTCGCGTTCGAGCATTACAACGAGCAGCACCCTCATAGCGCGCTGAAGTACCGCTCGCCACACGAGTTCAGGCGCAGGACCGATTCATCAACTCAAGTGTGAGGCGGTGTCCGGAGGTACAGGGGCAAATCCACGTACGGCCATAAAACATAATTCGTATTACATTTGGACAAGACCCGCTGCATGATGGCCGAAACTGACGGTGTGATGCGCCCCCGAGAGCACCCCTGTCCCACTATTCTCATCGTCATGGCAGCGTTCTCCACATCTCGAATGGGAGAAAATGATGCAAATGTTCGATGTGTTGACTTATGTTGCTCATACCTTGCGTGCGGGAGAGCGCGTAGCTGCTGCCTCTATTCTCTGCGTCGCCGTCGAGATAATGCTGCCGTATGGCAAGGTGTCGTTTGCATCACGCGCGCGCGGCATTCTATTTCACATTTGTTATTTGTTTATAGGTGGGCTTTTCTTCGAACTTTATCATTCTGTAATCGTCGCACTGCATCTCCGACCGCTTTTCTCGATATCGCTTGACGGCGTATTGGATTCGCCGCAGCCAGTCTGGCGCGCCACCGGCATCGCCCTTGCTATCGCTGGGACGATACTGATTGGTGATTTGCTGTACTACTGGTTCCATCGCGCGCAGCATACGTTCGGTTTCTTATGGCGGTTCCACCAGGTCCACCATTCGATTCGCGAGATGAATGCGTGGAACTGCAATATGCATGTATCGGAGGAGTTGCTCCGTCCCCTCGTTGTCACGCTTCCAATGGCACTACTGATCGACTTCCATCCTCCTTTCCTATGGTCGTTGGTTGGCATGGTGATACTCATTCAGGGCACCTTTGAGCACGCCGATACACGCATCAGCTTTGGCCCGATTTCCTATCTGTTCGCAGACAATCGGTTTCATCGAATTCATCATTCAGTCGAGTTGCGCCATTACAACCGAAATTTCGCTGCAGTCGTGACCTTATGGGACGTATTGTTTGGGACCGCACACTTCCCGAAGAAAGGCGAATGGCCCGAGGTCGGTCTTGACTACACTGATGAACCTGACGGTCTGGTTGATTATCTGCTGATGCCATTCACCGTCAGGCTACCCGCCACCGCTGTACAAGACCCATCCCCACGGAGTACGGAGTGATGTCCCCACTCGCAACGACACTCGGATCGCGGCTTGCCGATGCGAAAAACAGGCCATCGGGTTTCGACTACTTGCGTCTCGTGCTCGCCGTCCTCGTGGTCGCGAGCCACACCATTAACGTCTGTTATGGTCACAAGTTCACTCAAGCGGTATGGTCCGGGCCTGCACGAGCACCGCTCGCGCTAATTTTGCCAATGTTCTTCGCTCTGAGCGGTTTCCTGGTTGCTGGCAGCTTCGAACGTTGCCGCACAATCGTTTCCTTCTGCGGACTGCGGGTGCTGCGGCTGCTACCCGCATTGGCGGTCGACACGCTGATCGCCGCATTGCTGATCGGGCCGTTCTTTACCACGCTTCCACTTCATCAATATTTCACTGATCCCGGGTTCCGGGCGTACTTCCTGAACATTCTCGGAGACGTCCATTTCGCGCTGCCAGGTATGTTCGCCAACAATCCCTGGCCGGATGCAATCAATCAGCAATTGTGGACGTTACCCTACGAACTAGCCTGTTACGTCGCATTGACTATTGCGTCGTATGCCGGCATGGCACAACGACCGCATCTTTTACTCGCCGCATCGATTGGTGCGAACGTCTTACTCGTTGCGCTTGCGAACCGTTCCGGTTCGGCTGGTACGACCGTACACGGACCGATGCTCGTTCTCTGTTTCTTCTATGGCGTTTGCGCGTACCAGTTCCGCAACCGGATCGTCTGGAGTTCATGGCTCTGTGTGCTATCTGGCCTCGTCGCAGTGATTTGCCTATCCGTTCGCGGCGCGGATTACTTCGCGGCGCTGCCCGCCGCCTATCTGACCGTCTTTCTCGGACTCACGCAACCAAGACGCCACCGCTTTGTCGCAAGCGGTGACTACTCATACGGCATCTTTCTTTACGGTTTCCCGATACAGCAAACTGTGGCCGCGATGCTTGCCCCGGCCGCCCTCACCTGGTACGTTCATTTTCCGATTTCCCTCGCCCTCACACTTCTCTTTGCAATGATGTCGTGGCATGGCGTCGAAAAGCGTGCCCTGAAACTGCGCGGCTTGCTAGACCGTATCGAAACCGGTGCGTTGCATATTGCCACCGCCGTGCCGGGGGGGCGATATCTCGTACCGGCGCCCGCGGTCCGAATCACGAAGTCGCCGACCCTCGAATGATCGTCAGAAGGCGGGGAGAGGTAGCCGCAGAGATTCAGGTGGGGCAAGAGAGAACTATTGGAAGGACCGCGAAAGGAGGAGAGCCACAAAGGAAGGTCATGGGCGTCGACTCGACACATCAAACTGCAATCAAAGCTTTCGTATTCGATGTCTTCGGAACCGTGGTTGATTGGCGAAGCGGCGTCGCGCGCGAAGCGCAACCGTTTCTGCAGCGGCACGCACCAAATCTCGACGCATCCGACTTCGCGGACGCATGGCGACGCGAGTATTCGCCCGCGATGGAAGAAGTGCGTAGCGGACGCAGACCGTATGTGCGTCTCGACGTGCTGCACCGGGAAAACCTCGTCAAAGTGCTGGCGCATTTCGGCATCGCCAACGTTCCCGTGCCGGAGATCGATGAGTTGAACCTGGCCTGGCATCGGCTGGACCCCTGGCCCGATGCCGTCGACGCATTGCAGCGCCTGAAGGCGCGCTTCATCATCGCACCGCTATCCAACGGCAACATTCGCCTGATGGTGGACATGGCAAAGCGTGCCGGTCTGCCTTGGGATGCCATTCTCGGTGCCGAAGTCGTCCGCGCTTACAAACCCTCGCCGCTGGTCTATAGCGAAACGGCGGAAATTCTCGGCATTGCGCCACGCGAATTATGCCTCGTGGCCGCACATAACAACGATCTCGCCGCTGCCCGGCGCGTCGGCTTGAGCACCGCGTTCGTCGTGCGGCCCACCGAGCATGGCCCTCAACAGACGAGCGATCTGAAGGCGGACGAGGCGTGGGACTTCATCGTCGACGATCTGCACGAACTCGCGACGCAACTAGGCTGCGCGCGCTGACGCAAACCCGCGCAAGGCGACGTACTGCAACAGCATGATCGTCTTGCCGTCGATGATTTCCCCTACGTCGACCGCTCGCAACGCGGCTTGCAACGGCATTTCGATCACCTCGAGATCTTCCCCTTCATCCTCGACGCCGCCGCCGTCGTTGACCCGCATCGACGCGTCGTACTCGCCGACATAGAAGTAGAGCTTTTCGGTTACGGATCCCGGGCTCATGTAGGCCTCGAAAATCTTGTGGACCTGACCCACGCGATACCCCGTTTCCTCCTCGACTTCGAGCCGGATGCGTTCTTCCGGCGAAGCGTTGTCGAGCAACCCGCCCGGCGCTTCGATCATCATGCCGTCGTGACCGTTCACAAACGCGGGCATGCGGAATTGTCGCGTGAGTATCACGTTGCCGGTGCGCGGACTGTGCAGCAGGATCGTCGCGCCGTTGCCGCGATCGTAGGTCTCGCGGTTCTGCCGCTGCCATGTGCCATCGCGACGCAGGAAGTCGAACGTCACCTTCTTCAGCGTGTACCAGTCGTCGGATAGCAAGGCCGTTCCGACGATGCGAACCCGGTCTTTCGTTGCGGTCATGGCGCCTCCTGTCGATCATCGACAATGATTCATGGTATCGTGCAACTTCGTGCAATTTCAAGATATTTCGTGCAATGCAATGTTGACGACCCAACGCAAGAAAGCGATCCTCGACGAACTCGCGCGCAACGGGCAGGTCCTGGCAGGCGAGCTGAGCGCGGCGTTTGGCGTGTCGGAAGACACGATCCGCCGCGATCTACGCGAACTGGCCGCGGAGGGGCGCTTGCAGCGGGTCCACGGCGGCGCGTTGCCCGCGTCGGCGGCGCTCGCGTCATTCGAGCAGCGTCAGGACATCGAGACGCTCGCCAAGCGGCGCATCGCTCGGCGAGCGGTCGAGCTGATCGGGCCGGGGCAAACCGTGATCGTCGACGGCGGCACCACGTCGGCGCTATTGGTCCAGGAGTTGCCGTCCGATTTGCACGCGACCATCGTCACGCATAGTCCGAGCGTCGCCACGGCGCTTGCCGCGCATCCTTGTGTCGAGGTGATCCTGATTGGCGGCCGGCTTTACAAACATTCGATCGTGGCCGTCGGCGCCGCGGCGATGGAAGGCATTTCGCGCATCCATGCCGACCTGTACTTCATGGGGGTGACCGGCGTGCATCCCAGCGCTGGGCTGAGCACCGGTGACTTCGAGGAAGCCGCGATCAAGCGCGCGCTCGCCGCACGGGCGGCGGAAACGGTCGTGCTCGCGTCGTCGTCGAAACTGAACGCCGCATCGCGGTTCGTGATCGGCGAGATCAAACTCGCGCAGACCATCGTGGTCGAGAAGAAGACCAGCGCGGAATTGACGAAGCCGATCGAAGCGGCTGGGGTGACTGTGATGAGAGCGTAGGGGTGGCGAGGTCGCCACCCGGCGCGCTCAATCATCCATCGGCCGATCGTTAGGCATTACCGAGCTGATCGCGCTGACGTTTCTGCGCCGCCTCGTGCGCGAGATCAGGCTCGCGTATCCGGCGGTGTCGTTCGAGCCGGAAATCGACGTCAGCACGAAACTGACGTCGCGACTCTTCGCCGGCGAAATCGACTTCATCATCGCGCCGACCCCGATCCGCACGCCGCGCTTCACATCGATACCGCTGCGCAAGCTGCATCTCGCGTGGATGGCCAGTCCGTCGCTGGTCGGCGACGCGCGCACGTTCTCGCTCGACGAGAACGCCGCGTGGCCGATCCTGATGCAGGCCGGCACGTCCGGCGTCGATGCGATCTACGAGCGCTGGTTCGAGTCGAACAATGTATCGATACGCCGTGCCTTTGCGGGCAATAGCCTGATCTCGCTGTGTTCGTTGACGATCGCGGGAGTCGGCGTCAGTTATCTGCCCGCGCTTTATTTCGCCGAATTCGTCCGGCAAGGCGAGCTCGCGGTACTGTATTCGCAGCCGGAACTGCCGCCGGTAAGGTACTACGCGGTCTATCGCAACGACGGGCCGCAGCGGCTCTATTCGCACGTCGCAAGCCTCATGCGGGAGTTCTGCGATTTTTCGAAGCCGGCGTTTCATCCGCGCGCGCCCGCTTCCGAACAAAGATAAAACAGGCGACTTTTGAAGTGCTAGGATGACGCGCGCAACCCGGCCTGTTCCACGAAGCGACACTGCCGGGTTGCCGACACGATGGTGAAATCGTTGCGTTGTGCAGCCTGATACTCAAGTACAGAGGAGACACTCAATGAAACTTTCGAAGCTGCTTATAAACGCGTTGGCGCTCTCGGCTCTCAGCTTTACCGCGGTCGCGGCTCATGCCGAAGATCTGCTCGATTCGGTCAAACAGGCCGGAGTCCTGAAGATCGGTCTCGAAGGCACCTATCCGCCGTTCGACTCGCGCAACAAGGACGGCGAGCTCGAAGGCTTCGACGTCGATGTCGCGAAAGCCGTGGCGGCGAAGCTCGGCGTAAAGCCGGTATTCATTCCGACCGAGTGGAGCGGCATTATCGCGGCGCTGCAGAGCGGCAAATTCGACGTGATCATCAATCAGGTCACCATTACCCCGCAACGCAAACAGGTTCTTGATTTCAGCCAGCCGTACACGTACTCGGCCGCGCAGCTGATCCAACGGGCGGACGACAAGCGTGAGTTCAAATCGCTCGACGAATTCAAGGGCGACAAGAAGATCGGCGTGACGCTCGGCACCAACTACGACCAGATGGCGCGCGCGGTACCTGGCATCAACGTGCAAACTTATCCGGGTGCGCCCGAGAAACTGCGCGATCTCGCCGCCAGGCGTATCGATGCGACGATCGACGACCGGCTGATGCTGCCGTACATCATCAAGAACTCGCAGTTGCCGTTGCGTACGGGCGCGGTGCTGAAAGGCGCCGAGCAGGAAATGGGCATCCCGTTCCGCAAGGACAATCCGAAGTTCGCGAAAGCACTCGACGACGCGCTGACCCAAATGAAGCAGGACGGCACGCTCAAGAAGATCTCGATGCACTGGTTCGGCACGGACGTGACTCAGCCTATCGCGCAGTAATTTTCTCGTTGTTCTCGCGTACCCGCGCCGACCAGCCGAATGGTCGACGCAGGTACGCCGCTTGCTCGCTGGGCGGGTTTCTGCCGCGGAATCGCTCGCGATCAACGCTTCCATTGCTTCGAATCACGAAGCAAGCGCGGATACGCCATTACGCGCACCTTCTCCCTCGTTCATCACGTTTCATTCTTCATGCTGAATGCATGCACGCTCTGCTGCGCCGCAGTTGCCTGATGCTTCGAAAGCGTGCGATGCTTTCGGAGCCATTGATCCGGCCACCTCGTGTCGGACTCGCATGTCGCCGGGAGACGACCTCGAATGGCACGCGATGAGACCAGTGAAATGCCCACAACCTTGGAGGCATCATGAGCATTCAATCACTGTCTCGCAGCCGCACCGCATCAACCGCCCATCTCTTCCCCAGCTCAAGTAAGTACTTCGTGCCGCGGCGTTCGCCGATCACGCTCGGCGTCGCCTGCATCGCCTCGCTCGTCTTCGCATCCGCGAGCTGTCTGGCCGATACCCAGGTGGGCGCCACGCTGCCGCCGGCGCCCGACATTCTGTACGGCGATCTGTTCGTCGCCGTGCAAACCGCGCAGATCTTCGCCGACCAGAAGACGTTCGTCGACGCGACGCCGAATGGCAATCCCGCCGCGATCGTCCAGCTATACGAAACGCAGAAGAACCAGCCCGGCTTTTCGCTGCAGAAATTCGTCAGCCAGTACTTCACGCCGCCGCCCGATCAGAGCATCACGCCGCCGCCGAACCAGAGCCTGCGCGAGCACATCGACTGGCTCTGGAACGGCCTCACGCGCACGACGACGAGCGCGCCCGACTACAGCTCGCTGATCCCGCTGCCCAAACCATACGTCGTGCCGGGCGGCCGCTTTCGCGAAGGCTACTACTGGGATACCTATTTCACGATGCTGGGGCTGCAGGAGTCCGGACGTGAAGATCTCGTCGACGATATGCTCGACAACTTCGCGTACATGATCGACACGTTCGGCCACATACCGAACGGCAATCGCACGTACTATCTGAGCCGCTCGCAGCCGCCGTTCTACTCGTATATGGTGGAGCTCGCGGCGCAAAAGGAAGGCAACAAGGTTTATCAGAAGTACCTGCCTGTGCTGCGCAAGGAGTACGCGTACTGGATGCAAGGCTCGTCCAGCACGCCGCGCGGCGGCGCTACGCGCAATGTGGTCGTGCTCAACGATGGCACCGTGCTGAACCGCTACTGGGACGATCTGGACACGCCGCGCGACGAGTCGTACCTCGAGGACGTGCAGACCGCGCAGGCGAGCGGCCGGCCGGCCAACCAGGTCTACCGCGATCTGCGTGCGACCGCCGAAAGCGGCTGGGATTTCAGCTCACGCTGGTTCGGCGACAACCAGACGCTCGCAACGGTGCGCACGACATCGATCATCCCGGTCGATCTGAACAGCCTGTTGTTCCATCTGGAGACGACGATCGCGCGCGGCTGCTCGGAGACACGCGACTTCCGTTGCGTCGCGCAGTTCATCGGCTACGCGGCGCGGCGCGCGGAAGGCATCAACCGCTATCTGTGGAATCGCAACGGCTACTACGGCGACTACGACTGGCAACTCGGCAAGTCGCGCGACAACCAGACACCGGCGATGCTGTATCCGCTGATGGCCGGCGTGGCGTGGCCCGATCGCGCGTGGAAGACCGCCCGGACCGTGGAGAATGTGCTGCTCAAGCAGGGCGGCCTCACGACGTCGACCTATAACACCACGCAGCAATGGGACGCGCCGAACGGCTGGGCGCCGTTGCACTGGATCGCGATTCAGGGCCTCAAGCGCTACGGACGCGCCGACCTCGCGCAGCCGATCGGCACGCGCTTTCTCGCGGACGTCGAGAACGTCTACAACACGCAGCACAAGCTAGTCGAGAAGTACGTCGTGGAAGGCGCGGGCGAAGGCGGCGGCGGGGGTGGCGAGTATCCGCTGCAGGACGGCTTCGGGTGGACCAATGGCGTAACGTTGATGCTGCTCGATCTGTATGGCAATGGGCAGTGAGTCCCCGCGGCATCGTCAAGCGAGTGTCGTGCGGCTAGTCCCAATGGAAGCAGAATGATCTGGCTCGCCAATATTGTTCTCGTGCTGCACGCGCTGATCGTGGTGTTTATCGTCGGCGGACTACTCGCCATCTGGATCGCCCACGGTTTGCGACTTCCGTGGGCGCGCAATCGCACATTCCGGACGGTACATGTTCTCGCCATCGGTATCGTGGCGACCCTTGCGGTGCTCAATGTGCCGTGCCCGTTAACCGTTCTGGAGGATCGTCTGCGCACGGGAACGGTCGGTCCGCAAGGCTTCATACAGCGCTGGGTCAGCGCCTGGCTGTATTACGACTTTCCGGGCTGGGTGTTCGTAGTCGCCTATGTCGCTTTCTTGCTGGCGGTGATTGTTACGTGGTACCGAATTCGGCCACGAGCGTGACGGGCGTACCGCCGCCCCGCTCGCCGAAGCGATCGACGCCGCCCGGACGGAAATTCGCCAGCCTGCTCTTTTTTCAATTCTATTGAGCACGCATTTTCACCGGTTAAATTTACCATTCAGCTATATTTATAAAACGCAATTAATTCCGACAACATAGCCACGAAAATCCGCAGTTCGTCGTCGCCATTCAATGCAATTCGGATAAATCCGCCAGCGTTTTTCTGCCCCCCATGCGGCGGCGACCGCGCCAGCGCTCGATCGCAAAGCGCTACTCCTCCACAAGATCCAACTTTATTCTGAATCGCATAGTTGCCGCTTGATCCTTGACAAGACCGCATTTCACAACCTATTTTCACTCTTGCTGTAAGCATCGGAAAGATTCAATTTTTAATTTCCCTTGAAATGTCGAGATAAATCGACAGGGAATTCCTTTATCCATTCAATTAGCAATTACAGAAAGCGGATGGAAATATTAATGCAAGTATTTTGAATTAATGCATTGCGAACGGCTGTCCATGCAACCGCTGCGTGCCATCGAGTGCGGTGCGGGTTATTCGATCTCCAATGCGCGCGACCGGCGAAAAGCGGCCTTTGTGTAGCGGTATCACTCACCAGGGAACGAGATGAAACCAGACAGAAAGAGTACCGACGATGGTCGCGTCCGTCGTCATGGCCGGCTCGCCGCGCTAAGCGCGCTGACACTCGGAATCGTTATGCTCGCCGGATGCGGCGGCAGCGACGGAGGTTCGTCGGCGTCGGCGGTGCCAAGCGGCATGGCGCAGGTCGCCAATCAGGCGCAAGCGGCGTCGGCGCCGCAGACGCCATCCGCCAATCAGCCCTACACCGATCTCACCACCTATTCGACGAGTGCGACGTCCGGGATAGCCGCGTCGCTGGTCGCGGAGAAAGCGGCGATCATGCATTACCAATGGACGTCCGGCAGCACCACCGTCAATTACACGACGACCACCGGCCACCTGACCGCAATGGATCTGACGAGCGGCGCACCCGAAGCGACGATGTCCTACGTGGCCTACACGGCGCCGAGCACGAATGGCAAACCGCGCCCCGTTACGTTCGTCTATAACGGCGGGCCGGGTTCTTCGTCGATCTGGCTGCGTCTCGGATCGTTCGCGCCGACGCGCGTCGCGACCACCGATCCGCTGCTGAACGGCACCAGCTGGCCGAACTATCCGCTTGTGAACAACACCGAGAGCCTGATCGACACGACCGATCTCGTGTTCATCGATCCGCCGGGCACGGGCCTCTCCGAAGCGATCCTGCCGAACACGAACCAGACCTACTGGAGCACCGATGCGGACGCGAACATCATGCGCGACTTCATCATCCGCTACCTGACGGTCAATTCACGCAGCAGCTCGCCGATCTATCTGTACGGCGAATCGTACGGCACGCCTCGCACCGACATCCTCGCGCTCGCGCTCGAATCGGCCGGCGTGCATCTGACGGGGATCACGCTGCAGTCTTCGATCCTGAACTACTTCGCGGACGCGATCGAGGCGGTGGCAATCACGGGTTCGCCCGACCAGCTCGCGCTCGAAACCGATACGCTGAGCGGCTACATGCCGGGCTATGCCGAGGTCGCGGCGTACTACAACCAGGTATCGCCAGCGCCAGTGAGTCAGGCGACCTACGCGCTTCGCAGCGAGGCGTTCGTGACCGCCAACTACAACCTGTTCAAGAATTATTCGCTGTACTGGACCTTGAGCCAGCTCGGCGCGCCCACCTACGCGGGACCGCCGAACTTCCCGCCGACGTGGCTGGAGAGGGTCTGGGACGCCGAATCCGGTCTCACGTTGCAGGCGATGCAGGGCTACTTCAACATCAATCCGTTCAACCTCACGCTGGTGCCGGGCTCGACGATAGGTCGCTACGATGGTCGCGTGTCGTTGCCCAACTCGGACTCGCGTCTGCAGAGCGACGGCGACCCGTCGGACATCCTGATCTCGCTGCCATTCACCAATGCGTTGGCGACACAGATGCCGGATTACCTCGGCTACACGGCGCCGAACGCGGCGTACATGCCGCTGAACGACGCGATCATCCAGGTGTGGGATTTCTCGCACGGCGGCCAGCCGCTGCCCGACACGATCCCCGATCTGCTCGGTGCGCTAAAGCTGAATCCGCAACTGAAGGTGCTGGCGGAAAACGGCTTCCACGATCTCGCCACGCCGTTCTTTAATACCGAGAAGCAGCTCGCGCGGCTCAAGACGGTCCAGGGTCTCAACCCGAATCTGCAGGTCAACTTCTTCCAGGGCGGACATATGATTTATCTGGATGACGTGGCGCGCCCGCAGATGAAGGCGGATCTCGCGGCCTTCTATGGTGGCACGCCGATAGCGGGCGCGCTGACGCTCGCGACGCTGCCTCCGCCGTGGGCCGACGAAGCGTCAGCCGCTACGCCGACGAGCGAGGCGGTCGCCGCGGCCGCGCCCTGATCGATGGTGGTTTCGCTTCGCGCGAAACCCTCTGACTACTTTTTATGGCGAATGATCATGTCTTCAATCGATATCTTGCGACGTGCTCTGGCGTTGATCGTCCTCGGTGTGATCGTCGGCAGTGCGCATGCGTTGCCGCCTCAGCCGGTGGCGCCCGTGACGCTACCCAACGGCGGACACGGCGTGGACGGTCCGTTCTTTCCTCATAACCGTGCCAACGCTGTCGCGCCGACCACCGGCTCGACGCTGCAGCAGCAGGCTCAGCAGCGCGTGGAGAACAGACTGGGCGCGAAATCGGTGCTCAGCAACGGCTCGTCGATCACCAAGGCCCAGGCGCAAAGCAATGGGTTCGGCTATATCGCCAGGCATTTTGACGAGATCGATACCGCGCATTCGGGCCGCGTGACGTTGAACGACGTTCGGCAGTATCTGCAGCAGCATCAGCAGTGAGAGTCCGGTAGTCCAGTGGTCCGGGATGACGGCTGGCGGTGCGTCGCGATCGTGCGACGCACCGCCGGCCGTATGCGGCTGCGCGCCGCGCCCGCGCGCGGCGGATCGCTCACGCTCACTTGCCCGTTGCCGCCTGGATCATCTTCCATCCATTGCCCGCCGGATCGCGAAAGCCCGCATCGACGCTGCCGAAACGATCCACCGGCTCCTGCGTGAATTCCACGCCGCGCGCCTTCAACTGCTCGTAGCTCGCGCGACAGTCGGCAACGGACAGCACCAATGGCGGCATCGCCCCCTTCGCGACCATCGCGCGCAGCGTTTGCGCGGTCGCTTCATCGTGGACCGGCGGCCCCGGCGCGAACAGTCCCAACTGGAAAGACGGCTGTTCCGGGTGCTGGACCGTGAGCCAGCGGTAAGCACCGTTGCGCACGTCGGTGTGGACGCGAAAGCCGAGTTTGTCGACGTAGAACGAAAGCGCCGCATCCTGATCATCGACGTACAAACCGACCACATTGATACCCTGATTCATGACTCCTCCCTCGCTGGTTGAGGGTTCGACTGTATCGCAGGCCACGCGGCGGCGCTTCTCCAAAACTGCGATCGGCAGGTTCGGGCGTTTGCCCGGCCTTCGGCACGCCGGCGCGCCGGTTCAATGCAATTCGTTGAATTCGACGCGCCCGCACTTCATAACCAGCGGGATGCGCTCGCCCTGGCCCGTCAGACAAGTCAAGTCGCGCAATGGATCGCCGTCGACTACCAGCACGTCGGCGTAGGCACCCGGCGTCAGGCACCGGCAGCATGAAGGCCAGCACGGCGGCATCCATCGCATCGAAGACGTAGCCGAGTCCTCCCAGCCATAGTAGTTTGCGATGAAAGCTCGAGTACGGCAGGCGCTCTATACGGGCGGGAATCGTCGACATAGCTTGCTTCCAGAAAGGGCAGCGCCGTGGCGCCGGGCATGGTCGAACGAATATAGGAAGTCGGAATGAGCGGGTCTTGGTTGGAAACCGCAGCGAACATGCGGATTCCGGCATCAGGGCGCGGCGTGCCGCGAGACGCTAAAGCGCTTCGCAAAGGCAGCGGGGCGTCGGTATCGCGGCGCTCGCGCGTCGAACGCGAGCGCTGCGTCCCTTCAGATCGTCGACGTGCGCGCCGACCACATCGATACCCTCATTCACGACGTCTCGCTGGTAGGAGGCTCGACGGTGTCGCTGACCATGCGGCGGCGCTTTTCCAGAACTGCGGTCGTCAGATCGGGGCGTTGCGCGGCCTTCAGCACGCAGGCGGGCACGCGATCGAGTTCAGCGGGATTGGCGCGTGCCTGCACGCGCATCTCGCTCGGGCTCAGGCCGGTAATGTCGCGAAAGACGCGGCCGAACGTGCCGAGGCTTTCCCAGCCGGTCGCGAACGCAATGTCGGTAATGCCGAGGTCGGTGTCACGCAGAAGCGTGGTGGCCTGTTCGATACGCCGCGTCAACAGATAGCGGTGTGGCGGCACGCCGAAGGCCCGCTTGAACGAACGCGCGAAGTGCGCGTCCGACACGCCGCTGACTTCGGCCAGCCGCCGCACCGGCCAGGCTTCGTGCGAGGCGGCATCGATGCGGTCTTTCGCACGCAGCAGGCGACGCAGCAGCGCCGGGTCTTCGAGTGCTTCGGCGCCGCCCGAGACGGGGGTCGGCTGGACTGCAGGGTCGTGTGAGCCGGGCATATGTTCGCGTTAGAACCGATAGCCGATGCCCGGCCGCCGCCGCGGCAAGAACGAGCGCGGCCATGAGGAGCGTCCAGGCAGGCTTTGTCATCGAGCGGCAGGCCTCGTGTTGATGGAAAGACGCACAAGCTGCGGCCCCTGGCCCTGGCCGCAACCCGAGGCCATTGTTGCACGGCTTTGCGTGAACCTCGCGTCAAAGGCCGATCGAAAATTTTTCGATTTATTTGAAGAGATGGCAACGGTGCTGTGGACGATACCGCGAAGAACACCGACGCGTTCGACCCGGGTTCGGCCTCGAAGGCGGTCACGCAGGCGCTGGCGACCGGCAGCACCACGACTTCGTCGGCCGGCAAGATCGCGTTCGACGGCTACCTGAAGAACCTCGTGTTCGCCTACAACTACATCAGCACCGGCGGCGACGACATTGCGATCAAGGGTTCGAACAACCCGAGCCCGGCAGGTTCGGGCCTGTATGGTGTCGACGGCGATCGCGACGTCGCGACCGATCGCAAGTATGGTTTTGTCATCGCGCACAACCATATTTACGCGGGTCACGGCGTGTCGGTCGGCAGCGAGACCAATGCGGGCGTGACGAGCGTGCAGGTGTACGACAACTCGTTCGATGGCTCCGAACAGGCGCTACGCATCAAGTCCGACTGGGCGCGCGGCGGTCTCGTGACGAACATCAACTACAACAATATCTGTATCCGCAATAGCGGCCAGGCGCTGTTGTTCACGCCGTACTACAGCACGAAGGCGCTGTCGAATCCGAATTCTCCGCTCTATCCGGACTTCCACGACATCACGCTGTCGAACATCCACATCATCGGTGGCACGTCGGCGATCTTCGAGGGCTTCGAGGCGAACTCGGGCGGCATCGCGCACGCGCAGATTCCGCTCGGCATGACGCTCAACAACGTGCTCGCCTTCGTCGACGACCGGCCAGACGTGGTCGGGTTCTTCGCAGTAAGCAGCAAGAGTTAAACGCTGATGGCAACAGCGTGCGGCGGCGGCAAGCCGCACGCGTCGAGATAGACGTGTTTCATTCGACCGCCCGCGCGGACTATTCCGCAGGGGCCGTTTTCATTTCATGCGCCGGGTCGATCATAGGTCCGCCATGGTGGGCGCTTCACGCGGTCTGTTCGGTCTTGCCGTAAGTGAGCCGGCCGTTTTTCGACAGCAGCACCGCAACCGGCCGCGTCATTTCGAACTCGGAGAAAATGATCGTCATGCTGGCGGTGATCGGCACCGCGAGAAAGGCGCCCGGCACGCCCCACAAAGCCGACCACACGGCCATGCTCGCGAGAATCGCGAACGGGCTCAGGTTCAGGGAGTTGCCCGTCAGATA